>NZ_OY781918.1:3602865-4803821 GCF_963677195.1 uncultured Marinifilum sp. | reverse complement strand
TTCTTTGTAAAAGGGTCTTTTTTAGGCCCTTTTTCTTTTTTTAGTATAAAACTTTATAATCCGTAAAGTTTAAAACTTTCCCGATTTATAATATTTACAGGCAATACTTCATCTTTTTTTATAGAATTATGGAGCATTACATGTTCGAATAATTTTTTAACTGCCTTAAAGCCTTGTTGGTATGGGTGTTGTCCGATTAGGTATTTTATGGTTCCCCGATTTAGATATTTTATGTTTTGCTCAATAGGGTCGAAGCCAACAAGAACAATATCTTCTAAATTATTTTTTATTAGATATTCGGCTATTTTATAAACTTTTGATCCGGTTATAAAAATTGCTTTAATATTTTTATGTGTCGATAATATATGATCTACTTGCTCTGTAATTATTTGTGATTTTGATGTCGGAATTTCGATGTTTATTTTAAGACCTTCATTTTGTCCATGCTCCATAAAGTAATCTAGAAAACCTTGCGTACGTTTTTTTAAATGGTGAACATTTTCAAGGTTTTTGGCCAAATTTATAATTAAAATATCTCCATTTTTAGGTGTGCTATAGTCAACTATATTTGCAGCAACTCTTCCTGCGTGTTTACTATCACTTCCTACATAAGCTAAATAGTTACAATCTTTAATTCTTGATTCAAGAAATACATAAGGAATTCCTCTTTTTTCTAATTCTACAATAAATTCAAGGCTTTCTTTTTTGAATATTGGGGGAAATACAACTCCTGCAGGTTGTAGTTTAAGAATATTTTTAGTTTGCTTAACAAAATCTTCTTCGTTATAATGTGCAAAGAAGTGTTTTTCCACTTTAATGTGAAATTGTTCCAGCTCTAGTGCAGCTTCGCTAATGCCGTTAAGTGGTTTTAGCCAAAAAATATCTTCCTGGGTAGGAGTTGGCAGTAGAGTGGCAAAAACACATGTTTTTTTCGATGTTAAAGCACGGGCAATAAGATTCGGCTGATAATTGTTTGTTTTTGCAATTTCTAGAATTTTCTTTTTTGTTTCTATCGCAACTTCTCCTCTGTTGTGCAAAACCCTGTCTACAGTTCCTACCGAAACTCCAGCTTGTTCTGCTATATCTTTAATTCGAATTTTTGTTTTTGCCATTTTTTTTGATGTTTCCTGAGAAGAATAAAGAGTATTTATTTATGCTTTCATTAAGTTTTGTAACTATAAGTATTCAAAAATAATATTTCCTTCCTAAGGATTGTTTTTTTTAGATCATAATTTACTTAGAATACAAATCTTCTAAAAAATATTATAAAAGTATTACCATCTTAAAAAATAATTTATACTTTAGCATCGTTAACAGATCGAATAAATTGAAATACAATAAGTGGAATTACAATTTTTATATGAGAAAGAACTAAAAGGTGCACTTAATACTGTGAAAAGAAAAAAAGAACAGTATAGACGGATAATGCAACACCTTTATTATAATGGAGACGTTTCAATTGCCGACTTGGTTAAGTCGGTGAATATTAGTCAGCCTTTAGTGGCTTCTTTGGTTGACGATTTATTGGCTTATGGAGCAATACTCGATAAAGGAATAGGTAAATCTATTGGAGGAAGGCGTCCGAATTTGTATTGTGTTAATCCATCTTATCAATATGTAATTGGAGTAGAAATTAATTTATATGTTTTTACAATTGCAATTTTCGATCTCAGTAATAAGATTATTTATCGAAAAGAGTATAGAGAGTGTAAACTAACAAATACCGAAGATTATGTACAAGGATTGGTTCGTAAAGTAAAGCTTGGTTTATCGGAATTAAGTATATCAAAAGATAAAATATTGGCATTAGGTCTTTCGATGCCTGGTTTGGTTGATAGTAATAATGGTATAAATCATACTCATTTGTCTTTCCCTAAAGAGGGGTTAAGTACTTATTTAGGTGACAAGTTAGGATTGTTAATTCGTATTGAAAATGATGCAAGAACCATGGCTTTAGGTGAAATTGCATTTGGAAAAGCAAAAGATAAAAAAAATGTGCTTTGCTTAAATCTAAGTAATGGAATTGGTTTAGGTATGATTTTAAATGGTGAATTGCATACGGGTAAAAATGGTTTTTCAGGGGAATTTGGTCATATTTTAATCGATCCTGAAGGACAATTATGTACATGCGGAAAAATAGGTTGTCTGGAAACTTTAGCTTCGGGTAAGGTGTTGATAGATAGGATTAAAAAAGGAATTCAGGAGGGGCAACAAAGTATTTTGGCTAATATTCTTAAAGAAGGAAAGAGAATTAACCTAAACAATATTGTCGAAGCGGTTAATTCAGGAGATCAATTTGCAATTGATCAATTAAGTAAGGTGGCTGAATATTTAGGAAAGGGACTTGTTACTTTAAT
Organism: uncultured Marinifilum sp.; assembly: GCF_963677195.1. Classification (NCBI taxonomy): domain Bacteria; kingdom Pseudomonadati; phylum Bacteroidota; class Bacteroidia; order Marinilabiliales; family Marinifilaceae; genus Marinifilum; species uncultured Marinifilum sp. Next base: position 4,801,464 of record NZ_OY781918.1, on the reverse strand, counting down.
TCATCTACTTAACCCGGAAACAATTATAATTGGAGGAAAACTTGCTGGTACCGGAAAGTATATAATAGATCCGATAAACACGGCGATAAATAAATATGCAATGGAGAAAATAAGTTCCGAAACAGATTTGGTTAGTTCCGATTTACAGGACGATGCCGCTTTAATGGGTACCATGGAAAATGTAATGAAACAAGTATTAAATATAGATTAGAAAGAAATTGATTCCTGCGCTTTTTCATTTGGTGAAAATTAATTTAGGAGTAGTGTTCTTTGCAGGGATCAATTTTATAAATCGAAAAGTATAAAGTAAGCACCTGTTGTTTTAAATGTTATTTAAGCATTGTAGTAGTAGTGATGTGTAGCAGGGCTTACTTTTTTATAACGAATTTAATAATAAGCTTATAAAATTTAAAGTTATGGAAAAGGAAAAATCGGCAGATACAGGGCAAAATAAGTATGTTCTTCCTCTTATTATTGTTGGAATAATGTTTTTTGCAATAGGTTTTGCTTTGGGTATCAATAGTTATATTATACCTCTTTTAAATACTGCTTTGGATATTTCTTCTGCCGAATCATATTTGGTAATTGCAGCTACTTTTTCAGCTTTTCTTATTTTTGGATATCCCGCTTCATTAGTGATTGGTAAGATTGGTTATAAAAAAACAATGGCACTTTCTTTTTTAATGTTTGCTGTCGGACTTTATTTGTTTATTCCATCGGCAAAAATGGAGAGTCTTCCTCTTTTTCTTGTTGCATCTTTTATTAGTGGTATGGGAAATACGTTTTTGCAAGCTTCTGTAAATCCTTATATTACTATTTTAGGCCCAATTGAAAGTGCTGCCAAACGGATGAGTTATATGGGAATAGCAAATAAGCTGGCCTGGCCAATTGCTCCTCTATTTTTAGCATTAATTATTGGTAAAGATGTTAAGGATGTTGCACTTACTGATATTAATACTCCCTTTATCATTATTATTGGTGTTTTTGTTCTTTTAGGTGTTTTGGCACTTTTAGCTAAACTTCCCGAAGTAAAAGCAGTAGGTGAGGATGAAGACTCAGCCGACGATTGCCCTTATGCAGCAAATAAAACTTCAATATGGCAGTTTCCTCACCTGTTATTAGGAGTTCTTGCTCTTTTCTTATATGTGGGTGTTGAGACGGTTTCCTTAGGAACTTTAGTCGATTATGCCACAAGCATAGGGTTAACTAATGCGGAGTACTATGCCTGGATTGCTCCCGTTGGAATGGTAATAGGCTATATTTGCGGGGCAGTTTTAATTCCTAAATATTTAAGCCAGGCTACAGCCTTAAGAATATGTGCTATTTTGGCTTTATTTGGATCTGTAATGGTGGTATTGTCTCCTGAATTTTTATCTATCTATTTTATTGCATTTATGGCATTAGGATGTTCACTAATGTGGCCTGCCTTATGGCCGTTAGCCATGACTGATCTTGGTAAATTTACAAAAGCAGGTTCATCATTAATGGTAATTGCTATTGTTGGAGGAGCTTTAATTCCAACAGTTTATGGTTTAATGAAGGATGTTGTTGGTGCACAAGATGCATATTGGGTATGTGTTCCTTGTTTTCTTTATATCCTATATTATGGATTAAAAGGGCATAAAGTAAGAACAAATTAAGAGTTTACAATAGAGAATTATGAATTAAGATAAAATACAACATACAACTAGCTTAGTTGTAGCAGAGTATTATCAGTGTAAAAATAAATTTTATTTCTGATACCAAGCCGGTATTTATTTGTGTGGTAACGAATTTAAAACAAATGCTTTATATGAAAATAAAGTATTTAGGCGAGTAAGGTTAATAGATTTTAGAAATAAAAAGAAAATGGGAACATTATTTACATCGAAAGTAGAGCAAGCATTTCATGATTTGTCTGGAGTGCCGGAAATTACAACTCAAATACCTTATGTAACGGTTGATAATTTTCCAAAATTGGGTTTAATGACTTCACTTCGTTTTTTGGAGTGGGCAGAACAAAATCCTCAGGGAGTAATTAGTTTACCAACAGGTAAAACACCAGAGTACTTTATTAAGTACACACAGTTTCTTCTTGAGAATTGGAACAAGGCAAAAGGGCTTGATATTCGTAACCAATATGGTTTGGGAAATATGACTAAGCCAGATTTAAGCGGTTTGCAATTTGTTCAAATCGATGAATTCTACCCAATTGATCCTCGTCAGCATAATAGTTTCTACAACTATGTGATGAAGTACTACATTGATGGTTTTGGTTTGGAAAAATCCAACTCATTGCTAATAAATTCTGAGGAAATTCAATTGTTTGATAACAAACACTTTTTGGAAGTTTTCCCTGATTACCATATTGATTTATCATTACGTTATCGCGAGGCGACAAGTGTTCTGGAAGAAATGCAGCAAAAATCAATTTTCATGATTGATAATTGGTGTACTTCTTACGAACAGCAAATTAGAGATAAAGGTGGAATTGGTTTTTTCCTTGGAGGAATTGGTCCCGATGGGCATATTGCCTTTAATACCCGAGGATCGGATCATTATTCTACCACACGATTAACCAAAACTAATTTCGAAACACAGGCTGTAGCTGCAGGCGACCTAGGTGGTATAGAAGTCTCACGAAACCGTTTGGTAATTACCATTGGTTTGGATACTATTACTCACAATAAGGATGCTGTTTCCATTATTTTTGCAGCCGGCGAAGCTAAAGCTGATATTGTAAAAGGATCATTGGAAAGTAAACCCGATGCAGTTTATCCGGCTTCGGTTTTACAGCGCCAAAAAAACAGCCGTTTTTACCTTACCACAGGCGCAGCTTGTAAGTTGACCGATAGTGTTAATCAGTTCTATAAAACCGGAGAGTGGACCCATTCAAAAACCGAAAGATCGGTAATCGATCTTTGTAAAAAAATTAATAAATATGGTCACCATTTAACAATGGAAGATCTAAAAGCCGATCCTTACACAAGTCAAATTCCAAATTTGAATGAAGGAACTGTTCAAACAGTTATAGATTCGATTAAAGGAAAGCTGGAAAAAGGAATGAAACCCGATACCAACGAGGTGATTTACCATACAGGACCTCATCACGATGATATTATGTTGGGAATTATGCCTTACACAAATCGCCAAATGCGTTCAGCAACAAACGATATTCATTTTTCAGTGCTTACCTCTGGATTTACTGCTGTTACCAATGGATTTGTAATTGGAGTGCTTAAAGAATGTCAGGATTTTATTGCCAAAGGTGAAATTCAGATGTTGGATTACCCTGATTTTTTCGAAGTAGGTTACAGCAAAAAATGGGATAAAGATGTTTATCATTTTCTTAACTCGGTTGCTGCCAGAAATAAAAATGGCAAGAGAAGAGGGTTGTGTCATCGGGTAATTCGATCGCTTGTTGGAATTTGGGAAGTGAAGAACAAAGCGCATCTGAACGAAACCATTGCCTTTATCATTAATGATTTAGAGAATAGTTACGATGGAGGAAAAAATTCTCCTCAGGTTCAGAAAATGAAAGGAATGATTCGTGAGTTTGAAGAAGAATTGGTGTGGGCTCATTTTGGTATTCCTGTAAGAAATGTTCATCATTTACGCTTAGGTTTTTACAAAGGTGATGTTTTTACAGAATTGCCCGAGAAAAACAGGGATATGCTTCCGGTTTTGGAAGAGTTTAGAAAACGCAAGCCTACAGTAATTAGTCTGGCAATGGATCCGGAAGGAAGCGGTCCCGATACTCATTATAAAGTTTTGCAGGCCATTGCAGGTGCTGTTAAAGAGTGGAAAGAAGAAGAAGATTTGTCGAACTTACGAATTGTAGGTTATCGTAATGTTTGGTTTAAATATCATCCGGCCGAGGCCGATACCATTGTACCCGTATCTTTAAATTCATTGGATGTATTGGAAAATTCATTTTCCGAAAGTTATATGAGTCAGGTAAATGCATCATTTCCAAGTTATGAATACGATGGTAAATTTAATGAATTAACCCAAAAAGTCTGGGTTCAACAGTTAAAACAAATTCAATTGCTTTTAGGTAAGAATTTCTTTTATGAAAACAATCATCCTTTGGTAAGAGCTACTCATGGTTTGGTTTATATGAAAGAAATGACTGCCGACGAGTTTGTAGCAATGGCACAAGAGCTCGAAAAAGCAGTTGAGGAAAATCCGTTTTAAGTACCACACATAAATACCTCTGGGTCGGAGGATTTTTTTAATCCTTCGGCCCTTTTTTTTATCATTAATAAGTATGTGTGTGATTAGAATTATACTACTGGCAAATGTTTTGTAATTCGATTGAAGACAATAAATTGTTAAATGTTATTTTTGTGTGAATATAAAATGCAGTATATAAATAATAGAATAGCTGTCTTTTATGTTATCATAAAATAATAATTATATTAAAATGAAAGATATAGCAATAGGTATAGATATTGGAGGAACAAATACGGTTTTCTCATGCATTGATTCAAATGGTAAATCATATTGTAATGGGAGTATTCTCACTCAAAATAAGGAGAATTTTGAAGATTATATTTCTGATTTATGTGATGCTATTGAATTATCGATAAAAAAATTGGATGAGGAATTAAACCTTATTGGAGTAGGTGTTGGAGCGCCAAGTGGTAATTATCATACAGGAACAATAGAAAATGCTGCAAATTTAAGATGGGAAGGTGAGTTAGATATTGCAGGATTGATTGGTAAACGAATGAATGTTGATGTTAAGCTTACTAATGATGCCAATGCAGCTGCTTTAGGGGAACGTATATTTGGTGGAGCAAAAGGAATGACCGATTATATGGTTATTACCCTAGGAACTGGTTTGGGGAGTGGTATTGTTGTTAATGGTGATTTATTATACGGACACGATGGTTTTGCTGGTGAATTAGGGCATGTTATTATGCGACCTGGCGGCAGAAAGTGCGGATGCGGAAGAAGAGGATGTCTTGAAACCTATGTTTCGGCCACAGGAGTAAAGAGAACAGCTTATAAAATGTTGGCAAAAGAAATGGACGATAGCTCTTTACGAGATATTCCATATAATCAGCTTACTGCTAAAATGGTTGCCGAAGCAGCTGGTAAAGGAGATTCATTGGCTCTCGAAGTTTTTGAATATACTGGAAAAATGTTAGGCGAAGCATTAGCTAATGTTGCTTCCATAACAAGTCCGAAAGCAATTTTCTTTTTTGGTGGTTTGGCTAAAGCTGGTAATTTGTTATTCGATCCGGTTCGCAGAGCTATGGAAAAAAATATTCTTTTTCTATATAAAGATAAGATTAGTCTTTTGCCATCGGGATTAGGCGATGACGCTGCAGTTTTAGGTGCGGCTGCTCTAATTTGGAACGATAAATAGTAGTTTGCTTAAATTTGAAAGTGATAAAGAAAATACAACTAACCAACACTTAACAAGATGATAAAACTAAAAACCTTAATGATTACATTCTTTTTAGGAATCATGTTATTATCCTGTAAAAAACCTGTTCCTAAGGATCTGGCAAAAGAAAACCTGATACCAAAACCTGCTAGTTTAACTGCAACAGGCAGTTCTTTCGAATTAACTAAAAATACCCATATTCTTGTGCAAGTTAATCAGGATGAAGTGAAGGGAATTGCAAACTACTTTGCGAATTTAATTGCTCCCGCAACAGGTTTTAAAGCTAAAATAAAAGAACTTAAAAATCCTTTAGGAAGCAGAGGTATTACTTTATTGATATCCGAAGATAAAAGAGAATTAGGTGCCGAAGGATACGAACTAAAAATAGATGAGCGTAAAATTACATTACAAGCAGCTTCTCCCGCAGGTATTTTCAGAGGTGTACAAACCATTCGCCAGTTGTTGCCAGCTAAAATCGAAGCAGCAAAAACTCAGCAAGGACCTTGGTTAATTGCCAGTGGTACTATTAAAGATTATCCGCAATATGGATACCGAGGAGCAATGTTGGATGTAGCTCGCCATTTTTTTTCGCTTACTGATGTTAAAAGATACATCGATTATCTAGCGGCATATAAAATGAATGTTTTGCACCTACATTTAAGCGATGATCAGGGATGGAGAATAGAAATTAAATCGTGGCCAAAATTAAGCGAAATAGGTGGAAGTACTCAAGTTGGTGGAGGTAAAGGTGGATTTTATACTCAAGAAGAATATAAGGAGATTGTTAAATATGCCCAAGATCGTTTTATTACCATTGTTCCCGAAATTGATATGCCTGGACATACCAATGCGGCTTTGGCTTCTTATGCAGAACTGAATGTGGATGGTAAAGCCCGAAAATTTTACACCGGAACGAGAGTTGGTTTTAGTAGTTTGGCTACCGATAAGGAAATTACTTATAAATTTATTGATGATGTAATTCGAGAACTGGCAGCAATAACTCCTGGCGAGTACATTCATATTGGTGGCGATGAATCTCATGCAACCAAAAAGAAAGATTATATTAAGTTTATAGAAAGAGTACAAAAAATTGTTCACTCGCATAACAAGAAAGTAATGGGATGGGCAGATATTGCAGCTGCTGATCTTACTGAAAGTGCTGTGGCTCAATTTTGGCAAACTAAACCTGTAAATGCTTTAAAGGCGGTAAAACAAAATGTGAAAGTTTTAATGTCGCCAGCAAACCATGCTTATATGGATATGCAATACGATTCCATTTCTCCGCTTGGTTTGCATTGGGCTGGATATTTAGAAGTAGATAAAGCATACAATTGGACTCTTGAAAGTAAAGTTGAAGGTATTACCAAAGATAATATCATTGGAATTGAAGCACCTTTATGGTCCGAAACAATCGAAACAATTGATGATATTGAATATCTTATTTTTCCGCGCCTGTTGGGTTATGCAGAATTGGGCTGGTCGCCTGATGCAAATAATTCCTGGAATGAGTATAAAGTTCGTTTGGGTAAGCAGCAGGAACGATTTGAATTTATGGATTTGAATTATTATCAGTCGAAATTGGTGCCTTGGAAAAAACAAACGATAGAAGTAAAGGAATAGCCTGAATAAGCAGTAGGTATACAAATAAGAGGGTGTCTAATTATTTATTTTTAGACACCCTCTTTCTATATAAAAAAGGAACAACTTATTTTGTAGTTTTAAGAGTAATAGTTTGAGATTGTAAATTTTTAGATTTTGCTGTAATCTTTATGCTTCCGGTTTGTTCGGTCGATTTAACGATTAATAAGCATTTACCATGAAAAGTTTTTCTGTAATTTACTTGAAATGCTTCGGTCGAAGTAGCATCGCCATTACCAACTGCAGCAATAGTTCCATTTCCATCTGCAGTAAAATGGATGAGATTATCGGCATTAGGGCATAAATTACCATCTTTATCTTCTACTCTAACAGTAATAAAAGATAAATCTTTACCGTTTGCACAAATGTTTTCGCGGTCGGCAATTAATTTAATTTGATAGGCTTTGCCAGCAGTTTTAATTGTTTTTTCTGCTTGCTGCTTACCATTTTTGTAGCCTACAACTTTTAATTCTCCTGGTTGGTAAGGAACATTCCACGATAGTCTGTACTTAGAATAATATGTTCCTTTTTCGAAAAAATGAAACTCCGCAGGAATAGGTGTTAAGTCGATACCTTTAACTTTTTTACCAAAAGATTTTCCATTTACGAATAGTTCTACCTCTTCGCAATTGGTGTAAGCAAAAATAGGAATTGTATCCCCTAACTTATTCTCCCAATTCCAGTGTGGTAAAACATGAACCATAGGTTCTTTTGTCCACTGACTTTGGTATAAATAATACCTGTCTTTCGGGAATCCACATAAATCAACAGGTGCAAAGTAAGATGATCTTGATGGCCAGTCGTCATTCCAATATCCATTTGTTGAATTATCTCTTCCGCCATATGGAGTTGGTTCTCCTAAGTAATCGAAACCTGTCCACATAAATTCTCCTAACGATTGGCTAACTTTTTCCTGTTGTTCAAACTCCACGTCGGGAGGATAAGCCCATGGAGGCCCTACAATTGCATCATAGCTCGAAACTTGGTTAGTTTCATGTTTCTCATCTGCTTCAATTGGAAAATGATATACGCCACGGCTACTGGTTTGTGAAGAGGTTTCCGATCCATAAACAATCATGTCGGGATATTTTTCTAATATTTCCTCATAGTTTAATGGCCAGTAATTCATTCCAACTATATCAACATATTTTGCCAACTTATTGGTGAAAGGTGCAGGATAATAGTTAAAACCTGCTGTTGTAGGTCTTGTAGGATCTTCGTCATGACAAATATCAGTAAGTGTTTTTGCAATTTTCCAGCCATCTTTCTTCGATTGTTCCAGTATTTCATTACCAATACTCCACATAATTACAGATGGATGATTTCGATCTCTTTTTATCATATCTCTAAGATCTTTCTCATGCCATTGGTCGAAATATTTATTATAGCCATTAGGTACTTTACCTAATTTCCATTCATCAAAGGCTTCTACGATTACTACAATTCCAAGTTTATCGCAAACTTCTAATAGTTCCGGAGAAGGAGGATTATGACTGGTGCGCAGAGCGTTTACACCCATGCTTTTCATAATTTGCATTTGTCTTTCTGTAGCTCTATAGTTTACTGCAGAGCCTAGTGGGCCCAAATCATGATGCATGCATACTCCATTTAGTTTTACAGTTTTTCCGTTTAATTCAAAACCTTTTTTTGAAGAAAACTCAATTGTTCTAATACCAAAACTCGTTTCAAAAGAGTCTACTAATTTCCCTTTTGAGTATATCTTGCTAATTGCTTTGTATAAATGAGGTGTTTTAATATCCCATTTTAATGGATTTTTGATATTTATTTTCTGATCTACATAACCTGTTGTATTAGCTTGTATTATAATATCGCTTGTTGTTGTACTAACTTCTTTTTTATTTTTATCTAAAATTGTTGTTTTTAATTTTGCAGTTTGCTGATTATTAGATTGATTACAAACCGAGCTTGTAATGTTTATATCTGCATTGTTTTCGTTAATATTCGAGCTTGTAATTTTTGTTCCCCATTGTGGGATATGAAGTTTATTATTGATTTTTAGTCGTACATTTCTGTAAATACCTGCGCCAGGATACCATCTTGCCGAAAGGTCTTCTGGTGATAGTTTAACAGCAATAACATTATCTTCTCCAAATTTAATAAATGAAGTGATATCCAATTCAAAACCAATGTATCCATAAGGTCTGTTTCCTACAAATTTTCCATTAACCCATACATGTGCATTATTCATGGCTCCATCGAATTCTACAGAAATAATTTTATCAGATAGTTTTTCTTTAATAGTAAAATGTTTTCGGTACCAGGCAGTGCCATGAACTGGTAAACCACCTGTTCTTGCATTATTTTCATTGCTAAAAGGCCCTTCAATAGCCCAATCGTGAGGCAAATGAAGTTTTCTCCAGTCCGAATCTTCAAGCTTAACTTGCTCGGCATTTTTAATTATTCCTTTTTTAAATAGCCAGTCTTTGTTAAAGTTTAAGTCGATTATATCATTAGAATTTTGACATGCACTTGTAATAAAAATCAAAAGTAGAATCGAAAAAGAGCTCAGGAGTTGGCTCACCGGTTTAGATCTTATTTTTAACATATTTTATGCTTTCTCTAATTGAGTGTAGATTATTTTTTCTTGTTATGCCACTTTACAAAGATACTTGTACCAGTTTTACCTTAACGGGGGTATTTAATAAGAGTGTTGAGGGCCGATTTAAAATAGTAAAGAATTTGAAAATTATAAGATGACTAGAATTAGAGAAATACAATAGATTTGTGATAAATTTGATGCACTATTATCCTATTATAATGGTGGAATTTTAAAGGTTTACGACCAATTTAAATCTTACTTATAAAATGCCCCCTTTTTTTAAGCTAATTTTACGCTTTGGCTTTTTCTTATTGCAATTACATTTAATACATTTAAAATACTGTATATAATGGAAATTAAAGCAGTGCTATCATCCTAATCTTAAATTGTAAACTAATGAAGTTAAAATCAGTTTTAATCGTAATTTATTTGCTTTGTATTAATCTTACCTATGCTCAAAATAAAAACGAGAGCTATGAGTGGTACAATTATGAGTTATCGCATGAAGAGAGAATTGATGCTTTAGTGGAAGCAATGACTCTTGATGAGAAAGTCTCACAATTAATTGATGAAAGTGATGCCATTCCACGTTTGTCGGTTCCTGAATATAACTGGTGGAATGAGTGTTTACATGGATTAGCAAGAAATGGTAGAGCAACCGTATTTCCACAGGCCATTGCTTTGGCATCAACTTTCGATCCAGAATTAGCTGGTAAAGTTGCCAATGCCATTTCTGATGAGGCCCGTGCAAAATTTAATATTTCAATTAAGAATAATAACCGAGCAAAATATGCTGGACTTACTTTTTGGACTCCGAATATCAATATTTTTAGAGATGCACGATGGGGACGAGGACAGGAAACTTATGGTGAGGATCCATTTTTAACTTCGAGGATAGGTGTTGCTTTTGTAAAAGGATTACAAGGGAATAACCCAAAATATTTGAAGGCAGCTGCCTGTGCTAAGCATTATGCAGTTCATTCTGGACCAGAGGCATTGCGCCATGAATTCGATGCAATTGTATCGAGAAAAGATTTATATGAAACTTATTTGCCTGCATTCGAAGCATTGGTTAAAGAGGCTAATGTTGAATCGGTAATGGGAGCTTATAATAGGGTTTTAGGCGAGCCTGCTTGTGGAAGTCCATTTTTATTACAGAATATTTTAAGAAAAGATTGGGGATTTAAAGGACATGTTGTTTCCGATTGTGGAGCTATTTCTGATTTCCATTTGTATCATAAAGTAACAAATAATGCAGTTGAATCGGCTGCATTGGCAATTAATAGCGGTGTTGATTTAAATTGTGGTAAAGTATATAAAAGTTTGTCGGATGCAGTAAAACAAGGTCTTGTGAAAGAAGAGACTATAGATGAACGATTGAAAGCTTTGTTAAGAACTAAATTTAAATTAGGATTTTTTGATCCTGTTGAGATGAACCCATATAATAGTATTGGAGAAGAGGTTATTTGCAGTAAAGCTCATAGCGATTTGGCATTAGAGGTTGCACAAAAATCAATTGTGTTATTAACAAATAAAAATAATGCATTGCCATTGTCTCCTGCAATTAAAAATTTGTATGTAACAGGTCCACAGGCGAATAACTCCGAAGTTTTGTTGGGTAATTATTATGGTATGAGTAATCGTCTGGTAAATATTTTAGAAGGAATTACTGCCGCTGTTAGTTCTGCAACAACTATTAATTACAAAAAAGGTTGTTTACCATACAGATCTAATATTAATCCCATTGACTGGACCACCGGTGAAGCAAAAAATGCTGATGCAATAATTGCTGTACTTGGTATATCGAGTACAATCGAGGGTGAAGAGGGCGACGCTATTGGTTCCGAAACTAAAGGAGATAGAATTAAACCTTATTTGCCCGAAAACCAGGTAGAGTTTTTGCGTAAGCTAAGAAAGGATAATAAAAAACCCGTAATTGCTGTAATAACAGGAGGCAGTCCGATGATAATGCCCGAAGTTGCCGACTTGGCAGATGCAATTGTGTGGGCATGGTATCCAGGACAAGAGGGAGGAACAGCTGTTGCCGATATTATTTTTGGTAAGGTTTCTCCTTCAGGAAAATTGCCTTTAACCTTTCCTATGAATATAGATCAATTGCCACCTTATGACGATTATGGAATGAAAGGACGTACTTATAAATACTTAAAAAGTGAGCCATTATTTCCATTTGGTTATGGATTATCATACAGTCAATTTAAATATGATAATATAAAATTAAGTTCTGCAAAAATTAAGAAAAATGAGAGCTTAAATGTTGCAGTTGACATTGCTAATATTGGAGACGTAAAGGCTGATGAGGTTGTTCAGGTTTATCTATCGCAACCTGGAGCGGGAACATCTGCTCCCATTAGAAAATTAGTTGCCTTTAAAAGAGTAAATTTAAATGTTGATGAAAATCAAAAAATAAAGTTTACACTTTCTTCAAAGGAATTCGAACAAATAAACGAAAAAGGGGAGAAAGAAATTAAAAAAGGTATTTATACAATTTTAATAGGAGGTAGTTCGCCAGCATTAGGATTGGAAAAAAGAGGTATTGCTACTCCTAAAACTATTAATTTCGAAATTAAATAATTTAAAAATATTATATATATTAAGCACGAATTTTTATAGTTAAGATTAATTTTCCCGATATTTGATGTCGGGAATTTTTTTTTATACATTAATCATTTAGAATTTAACTTAACGAAATATTTACATTGTATGCGTGCTCTTTTCTTTGTATTTCTTTTTTTTGTGAGTGTAGTTTCAAAAGCACAGACAGATTTTGAACACCTAACTACACTAAATGGTCTTTCTCAAAATGATATTAATTTTATTCTCCAGGATTCGAAAGGATTTATGTGGTTCGGAACTGTTGATGGATTGAATAGATACGATGGAATGAGCTTCGTACAATACCGAAGTACCAGCCCTATGGAATATCCTATTGATAGTAATCTTCCTTTTTGTATGGTTGAGGATTCAAAAGGTAATTTTTGGATAGGAACTTCTGATAATGGGGTATGGTTTTTTGACCGAAAAAAAGAAGAGTTTCATAAGATTCCTGAAACTGTTAATGGGAATAAAATAATTTTGGATACTAAAATTGTAAACGTACTGATAGATTCGAATGAACAGCTTTGGATAGCTACCCCTAATGGCTTATGTATTTTTGATATTAAAGCATATAGAAAAGGTAAATTTAATAGTATTGTATTTTCATCAGATAAAGCGATATCAAAAAGAAGTGTAATTGCAGGAATGAGAACTGCAAACCTTATAAAAGAAGATTCGAAGGGAAGAGTATGGATTGGCAGTGGTGTTGGTTTATTTTTTGTTAAGCTTACGGCTGATAAAAAACTTAAAGAACATAAATTAACAGAAATATCCTACGGACCATTTAAAGATATTGTTAAAACAAAAAACGGATACTTAATTTCAGGTGGACAAGGCATATTTTATTTTAACGATTTTGATAAACCAGAAGATATTAAGGTAAAACATCTTGAAAATTATAGCTTTAGTTCATTTTTAAAATCGAGCAGAGACTATGTTTTTGGTGGTAACAACAGGGGCTTATTTCAATTTGTATGGAATGAAAAGAAATTGGAACTAAAATTGATAAATCATTTTAATTCAGAATATCATAATCCCAGTAGCTTAACCAAGAATAATATAACCGACCTTTTTGAAGATCGTTCTGGTCTTTTATGGGTTGGAACAAATGGTGGGGGATTAAATCAACTCGATTTAAACGAGAAAAAATTCTATCGTGTTGGTAGATCCGATAATGAGGGAAGTATTGCCTACAATAAAGTTAGAGCAATTTATGAAGATAAACTAAGCAATTTATGGGTTGGAACCGAGGGTGGAGGTATTTCATTTTTATCTGCTAAAAATAAAAGGAATTTTAAAAATGGTTTTATTAATATAAATGTTGATAATAACTCGGGGCAAAATTATGTGTATTGTTATGATTCTATTCCCGGCGGAGTTAATAATAAAGTATTATTAGGTGTTGGATACCCAAATAGAGTTGGTATTGCAAGTCTTAAAGCAGATAATAAGATTTCAGTTGAGTATTATCCAGATTTGGTTCAGAATCCTGTTTTTGCATCGGCAGTTGATAAAGACGGTAATATTTGGCTTGGAACCTATGGAGCTGGACTTTATAGGACTGCTTATGATCAGAAAACAAATAAATTGATTGTTAAAAATCATTATGTTCCTGAGGGAAAGGGATCAATTGCATCTAATGTAGTAAGAAGTGTACTGGAAGATGCTAGTGGAAATATTTTTGTGGGTACCGATCATGGTTTATGTATGTTGCCTTTTAACGAAAAATCAGCTCCTAATCCTGTTTTTTTAAAGGCCACAAGAAAAGTTGGAGATCCTACTTCTTTGGCACATAATTATGTGTTGGATATGTACCTAGACAGTAAGCAAAGAGTTTGGGTTGGTACCATGGGTGGAGGATTGTGTTTGTTGAAAGAGTATTATGGTAATGATTTTAAATTTAAACGTTATTCTTCTAAGAACGGATTACCTAATGATGTAATTAAAGGGATTGAGGAAGATGATTCTGGAAACTTATGGATCTCAACTAATAAAGGATTAACTAGTTTTAATATAGAGTCGGAAGAGATTAGAAATTACAGTGTTTCGGATGGATTGCAGGATTATGAATTTAGCGAATGTGCCTCTTACACCAAAAAAAATGGAGAAATGGTATTTGGAGGAGTTAATGGTTTTAATATTTTTAATCCTCGCGAAATTGAAGATAATCCTTACGGATCACAAGTGGAATTTAATGAACTATTTGTATTAAACGAGAAAATTTTAACCGGAAAAGAATACAAACGGAATGTTATTTTACCAAACGAAATGCCCTCTACCGATACAATATCATTAAAATATTCACAAAATAGTTTTTCGGTGGGGTTTACAGCCTTACATTTTGTAGCGCCCGATAAAATTAACTACAAGTATTTGTTGGAAGGTTTCGATACTGAGTGGAATATGGTTAATAGTGTAGAACCCAGAGCTAACTACACAAATATTCCGCCAGGTGATTATAAATTGAAAGTCTTGGCTACTAATAATGATGGAGTATGGACAACCCAACCTTCTGTTCTTTATATACAAATCGTTCCTCCCTTTTGGCGAACCATTTACGCATTCTTTATATATGTTATTGTTTTTGTTGTGCTTCTTATCTTTTTTAGAAGATATTCGGTGATTGCTGTTACCAAGAAAAATGAGCTAATGATGAAGCATTTTGAACAGGAGAAAATAGAAGAATTGGTACAAATGAAATTGCAGTTTTTTACCAATATCTCTCATGAGTTTAGAACTCCTTTAACACTTATTCAAAGTCCTTTGGAAAAACTAATATCGAAAAAAGATCGTGTTGACGAAGAGTATAGGCAGAAAAACTATTCTTTAATGATTAAGAATGTTAGAATGCTAAATAGATTAATTACTCAGCTAATGGAGTTTAGGAAACTCGAGAGAGGGAAAATGCCATTGGCAGTTACCAGAGGAAATGTAATCGATTTGGTAAAACAGGTGTTCGATGCTTTTAATGAAATAGCACAATCGAAGAATATAAGATTCGAACTTATTAATACGTATCCTTCGGTTGAGTTGTGGTTCGATTTTGATAAAATCGAAAAGGTATTGTTTAATTTATTGTCGAACGCATTTAAATTTACACCACAAGGAGGTAAGGTGGTAATTATTGTTGGCGAGGAGGAAGTTGATGGAAAAGAATGGGTTAAAATAGAAGTAAAAGATAATGGTCCCGGAATTAATAAAGATAAGCTTCCTTATTTATTTGATAGGTTTTATCAAACAGGAAGTCATAAATTGTCTAAAGTTTCGGGCACCGGTATAGGACTTGCTTTTGCTAAAAATTTGGTAAACCTGCATCATGGAAAAATTTCTGTAGAGAGTAATCCTAATATTGCAACAAATTTTTCAATACATCTGCCTAAAGGTAAATTACATTTTAAAAAAGAAGATTTTTCAACTCAGGTGCACGAATCGTTGGTTAATACACAAACAATTGTTAAGGATTACCAGCAAGAGAAACCAATGTCTGATGTTAATCGGGAACTTAAATTTAAAAATGATAAACCTCTTGTTTTAATAGTTGAAGATAATTACGATGTACAATCACTAATTAAAAGTAATCTGGAGAATAAATTTAATTGTATACAGGGTTTTAATGGTGAAGAGGGATTAGAGCTTTGTAGAAAGTATAATCCTGATGTAATAATATCCGATGTAATGATGCCTGTAATGGATGGCTTTGAAATGTGTAATATGATTAAAAATGATCAAGCTGTTTGTCATATTCCAATTGTTGTACTTACGGCTAAAACTACCGACGAAGATAAGCTAACAGGATTAACTGAAGGAGCAATGGCTTACCTTTCAAAACCTTTTAATATCGATGTTTTAATTGCTCAGATTAATACAATTTTAGAGGCAAGAAAAACTGTAAAACGTGATTTTAATAAAAAAGTAGAGGTGGAACCTAAAGAAATTACTTTCACATCTATTGATGAAAAATTATTAGAGAGACTATTAAAAGTTGTGGAAGAAAATATTAGCAATCCTGAATTTACAGTAGTGCAGTTAGGACGTGAGGTAGGTATTAGTCAATCAATACTCAATAAAAAATTGAAAGCTCTTTTAGGACAAACAGCTAATGTGTTTATACGTACCATCAGATTAAAACGAGCAGCGCAGTTATTTAAACTCGATCGCTTATCTGTTACCGATGTGGTTTATGAGGTTGGCTTTAATGATATGAAATATTTTAGGGAGTGTTTTAGAAAACAATTCGATACAACCCCATCGGAATATATTCGACAGCATAGAGAACAACAGGCTAAGGATAAAGATTAAAAAAAGAAGACAGAAAGTAGAGGGCAGCATAGTAGTTGCTCTCTTTTTTGTTTTAAAATATCCCCCTTTTATATTTTAAAATTACCCTCGCTATAAATTTTAGCTTTTAGAAAAAGAAAAACCCCCTTATTATCTCAATAGTTTGTATCTGAGTTTATATAACCGATACATTAGTTTTGTCGAAGAATTTATACACTTTTTAAGTTTTAAAACAAGCTGTGCCGGAAATGTATTTTCTGCTTAAATATATTATCTGGTTCGGCTTATTTTTCAAATTAATAAAGAACTATTAAACAAGATGTAAGTGTGTATTAAACTTGCTGATGTGTTTGATGAAAAAAATTAAACAAATGAAAAGACTTATAGTTAGTATGTTATTGGTTGTGGCTTTTTTTGTTTCCTGCACGAATACTAAAAAAACGAGCATGGTAAACTCAGAGCCATTTGAGGAGGATTGGAATTCTTTGTCTAAGTATCAAACTCCAGCATGGTTTCAGGATGCAAAACTAGGTATTTTTATACATTGGGGGCCATATAGTGTTCCTGCCTGGGGCTCGGAATGGTATCCTCGCTGGATGTATATGGATTCGGTACAATGGAATCCTAATGGCGAGATTGTTAAGGAAAAGGGAAGTGAGTTTTATAAACATCATGTAGAGACTTATGGAAATCCTGGAGAATTTGGTTACAAGGATTTTATTCCGATGTTTAAAGCTGAAAAATTTAATGCTAAGCAATGGGTCGATTTATTTAAGAAGGCAGGAGCGAGATATGTTGTGCCAGTGGCAGAGCATCACGATGGTTTTGCTATGTATAAATCTAATTATACTCGTTGGAATTCTGTTGATATGGGACCAAAGCGAGATATTTTAGGTGAAATGTCGAAAGCTGCAAAAGATGCTGGCTTGTATTTTGGTGCTTCATCTCATTATGCTTTTAACTGGAATTACTATACTCACAAAAAAGGTTTTGATACTGCCGATCCTCAATATGCCGATTTGTATGCACGTGCGCATGATCATTATGCTCCCGCTGATAAAGAATTCCTGCAAATGTGGTGGAATAGAACAAAAGATATTATTGATAATTATCAACCCGATATTCTTTGGTTCGATTTTGTTTTGGATCATGATGAATTTGTTCCGTACCACAAACAACTGGCTGCTTATTATTATAACAAAGGAATTGACTGGCAAAAAGATGTGGTTTTGCAAACCAAGAATTTCAAACATGAAACTTTTCCTGAAGGATCAAATGTATTGGATATTGAGCGTGGAAAATTAGCTGATATCAGAAAATTTCCATGGCAAACCGATACTTCTATTGGAACCAATAGTTGGTGTTATACTGTCGATTGGAATTCTAAAGATGCTAACACTTTAATTGATGATTTAATTGATATTGTAAGTAAAAATGGTAATATGCTTCTTAATGTAGGACCAAAAGCTGATGGTACAATTCCACAGGATCAGGCAGATATTCTGCTTGAAATGGGTAGCTGGCTAAGTGTTAATGGCGATGCTATTTATGGAACTCGTCCTTGGACTATTTTTGGAGAGGGGCCTACCGAAGTAAAAACAGGTCATCATACCGAAGGCAAGAATAAAAATCTTACAGCCGATGATTTCAGATTTACACAAAAGGATGGCAAAATATATGTAATTGCTATGGATATTGCTAAAAATGGTGAATATCTGGTTAAATCCTTCGCCAAAGGAAGCGATCTCTGTAAAGGAGAAATTAAATCTGTAAAAATGCTGGGAATGGATAAAGATTGTGAGTGGCAAGTTGGAGAATCCGGACTTAAAATTAAGACAGACATAAATGGAGATGCATGTTATGCATGTGCATTCGAAATTAAAATGATCTAATTTGTTGTGATCTACATAACTAAATGTAACAAAAAAGAGGTGCTTTATAGCACCTCTTTTTTGTTACATTTAGTTCTTATTTACAGTTTTATTGCTGTTGGCTAATCTTATTTTAATGCAAGTTTTAAGAATTTTATTATGATTTTTAGTTTTATATAATATATGAGATGCCACTAGGAGGAATAAGTTTAATTAAGAGGGGTATATGGTAGGTTGTGATTGTAGTGCTCTGTTAATAAGCAAGTTGATTATATGGTAATTCGCTTGTTTTTTTAGCAAATCCTCAAATTTCAAGTCATTTTTATAATTTTTAACAAATATCCCCCTTCTATTGAAACTAATTTTTTCCAACGATTGCATTGAAGAAAGGTACATTTGTTTCAGAAAGTGTATTAAGCAGCGAATAAATTGTAAAAACTAATCTATTTTTAATTTATGAAGGACGTGAGTTACAGAAGTTCATGGAAAACAAGAGGCATAATAGTATCTCTCTTGTTGATGTTGACTTTCAATATGTATGGTCAACAGTTAACAGTCCGGGGTAAGGTTATCTCAACAGAAGATAACATGGGAATACCCGGTGTTAGTGTTGTTCTAAAAGGTAAAACTGTTGGAACAATTACAGATATTGATGGTAATTATAGCTTAAAAGCTAATAATGGGGAAACTCTTGTTTTTAGCTTTATGGGTATGCAAACCATTGAAAGAATAGTTACCGGTTCTAAGATTGATGTTTCAATGGAACCACAGTCTTTTAACATTAACGAGGTGGTAGCTATTGGTTATGGTACACAAAGAAAAAAAGAAGTTACTGGTGCTGTTGTTCAGGTAAAAGCTGAAGAATTAGAAAAAATTTCTACTTCCGACCTTGGATCTGCTTTGCAAGGTAGTATTGCTGGGGTTAGTGTACAGGCGAGTTCTGGTGCTCCAGGAGCAAGCGCAAACATCCAAATTCGTGGTATCAGTTCTATTAACGGACAAAATGATCCATTATGGGTTGTTGACGGAATTCCTCAAGAAGGTGATCCTGGTTTAAGCAGTAATGAGATTGAAACAGTCGATGTACTTAAGGATGCTGCATCTTGTGCTATTTATGGTACTCGTGGTGCTGCAGGGGTAATTTTGGTAACTACTAAGTCGGGTAAAGCCGGAGAAATGAAAATTTCTGCAAACGGTTATTACGGTATTCAGAAAATTACTTCGGGTCTTGATCTTCTTAATTTTGAAGAATACTTCCAAACATTATTTTACAATAAAAACCACTTAGATGCAACAGCTTTTTCTGATAATATTTGGACTTCATTAGAAAATGGTGTAGATAACTTTACTAATAATACAAATATTGTTGATGTTATTGAAAATGATAATGCCAAGGTTCAGAATTATAGTGTAAATGTTTCAGGTGGTAAAAAAGATCTCACTTATAACGTAGTAGGATCATACTTTGAGCAGGAAGGTACTTTGATTAATACCAATTACCAAAGATTCAATGTTAGAGCAAATACATCTTACAAAAAAGGAAAATGGACCATTAAAACTGGTCTTGGTTTTAAAGTAGATGAGCAAAAATATGCCGCATGGAATTTATTATACGAGGCATATAAATATAAGCCTTATCAGCCACCTCTTGATCCTAATGCAAGTACATTTGATGATGGAGGTCAGGAAAATGATAAGCTACAACTAGGTACTGTAATGTCTAAATTAAAGCAAACAGATACTCGTAACGGAGAGTCTTTTAACGGTAATTTAGATATTAACCTTGAATTAATGAAAGGTTTAAATTTTAGAACTCGTTTAGGTGTGGTTTATGGAAATAATACCAGAGTTTTAATTAATCCATTGTTTGAGGTATATGATGAAGAAGGTGAATTGGTAATTAACTCTAATACACGTTCAGGAGTAAAAAACACTAGTGATCGTAATACCAGTTTTACCTGGGAAGGTGGTTTAAACTATAATAAAAAGTTCGGTGATCACCAGATTAAGGTATTAGCAAATGCTTCACTTGAAGAATTTGAATATACAAGTTTCTGGGCATCAGGAAAAGATTTAACTAGTAACGAGGTTCCTAATTTAGGACAAACAACGGCTGATTATGCTGTTGGTATTGGAAATGACTGGACTCAAGATAAAACAAATAAATTACTTGGTTTCTTAGGTCGTGTTCAATATACCTATAAAGATGGTCGCTATAACGTGAGTGTTAGTGCTCGTAGAGATGGATCTTCAAGATTTGGAGAAGACTATAGATGGAAAACATTCCCTTCAGCTTCGGCAAGTTGGAATGTGGCCGATGAAGATTTCTTCAAGGGATTAACCAATACAATTAATTCGTTAAAAGTTAGAGCAAGTTACGGTACAACAGGTAATCAAAGTATTTTAGATTACAGTTATGCTGCAACAATTAGCTCAGGATACGATTATGCAAATGGTGTTGAAGAAACTACATCATTAGGTTTAGGAAGTATTCAAACGGGTTATGCAAACCCTAATGTTCAGTGGGAAACTTCTGTTCAAAAGAACTTGGGTATTGATATGGCATTCTTTAGTAATAAATTAACATTAAATGTTGATTTATATGATACTGAAAAGAAAGATCTTTTATTTCCTCTTTTAGTTCCTACTGCTGCTGGTGCAGGACAAAATCAAGATGTTATTTTGAATGTGGGCGATATGACGAATAGAGGTATTGAAATAGCTGCCAATTATCGTCATCATGGTAAATTTTCATGGGGTGTAAGTGCTACTTATACTAAAAATGTTAATGAGGTAACCAGAATGGCCGGATCTAATGAAGTATCTTATTTTGCAAGTGGTAATCCAATTAGTGTAAGCGGTAATAACGATAAAATTACTGTTATTAAAGAAGGTTACGAAGCGGGTGCTTTTATGGTAATGGAAACAGATGGTATTATTAATACAAAAGAGAAGCTTGCTGCTTACCAAAAAATTAATTCATCAGCTAAAATGGGTGACCTAATTTATGTAGATCAGAATGATGATAATACAATTGATGAGAGTGATCGTGTTTATGGTGGAAGTGGTACTCCTGAGTATGAAGTTGGATTAAACTTTAACTGTAATTACAAAGGAATTGATTTCTCTATGCAATGGTTCGCCGCTGTAGGTCAGGAAATTGTGAATGGCTCAAGAATGTATGCTTTTACTACAGGAACTCATAAAGATTTATTATATCAATGGCACGAAGATAACCCTTATGGTGTAATTCCTGCAAACCGTGGTAGTAGTCATGATAACTACAGAGCATGGTCTGATATTTGGGTTGAAGATGGTTCTTATGTACGTTTAAGAAACGTTACTTTAGGTTATTCTCTGCCTAAGAAATTAATCTCTAAAGCTGGAATCAATAAGCTTAGATTCTATGTAGCTGCTGATAATCCATTAACTCTTACTAAATATACTGGCTACGATCCTGAGGTTGGTAACGACGGTTTGGCAACTCGTGGTTTAGATAAAGGTAATTACCCAATTAGTTCACAATATAGAGTGGGAGTTCAGCTAGATTTCTAATTTTTAAAAGTTGAAAAAATGAAGATTAATATAATAAAATATATAGCGGCTGTTTTGGTTGTACTGTCATTCAGCAGTTGCGATGATGATTATCTTACTGAGGTAAACCCCAATGAGATTACTACTGAAAGTTTCTGGCGGAACTTGACGGATTGTAGTACAGGTTTAAACGCTGTTTATAATCAATTTAAAAATCCTGGATTAATGGGGGTAAGCGAAGAGCTGCGCCGTAGTGACATGTGTTATCCAGGATGGGGGCGTCCTAATACGTCTGATCCTTATTATTTGCAGATGTTTACTGCTTCATCGGCAGGAGCTAATAATAAATGGGATAATCTTTATAAAGGAATATTCCGTGCCAATCAGGTAATCGATGGCTTAAACGGAATTGAAGCAGATATGACAACAGAAGATAATAAAGAAGAGTGGACTCATTTAATGGGACAAGCACGATTCTTTAGAGGATTATTTTACTTCTATCTTCACAGTTCATATAATAATGGGAATGTAATTCTATACGATTTTGTTCCTCAGGATCAATCGGAATTTAATCAACCATTAACAGATGCTGCTGTAATTCAAGAATTTTTCCGTGCTGATTTGGAGTATGCAAGACAAAATTTGCCTTTGCAATGGGTTAATTACGATTCTTCAGGTTCTCCTGACGAAAAGTATGGCGACCTAGTGAGAGTGACAGCTGGAGCTGCTGCAACTGTTCTTGGGAAAAGCTATTTGTACGATAACGATTATTCAAAAGCTGCAGAATATTTTGCTGAAGTAATTAACAGTGGAGTATATACATTGATGGATAATATTGGTGATAATTTTACTACTCAAAACGAATTTAATCAGGAATCTGTTTTAGAAATTAGTTACGATGAAGATGCTAAACCAAGTGAAACAGAATGGTCTGCTGAAGGAACAAGCAACACTTACCACTATCAGTTTAGTCCTGTAGGAGGTTGGAGATCTAACTATCCTTCCAATTGGTTAATCATGGCTTATAAAGAAGATCCTATGGATCCAAACGATCCAAGAAACCTGGTAACCGAAGATGATGGAACTCAAAGATTAAGACATTATTCTTTAAGAACATCCTATTCTGTTGCATTGGTTGATGATGATGATATGTCGTATTATGAAGGATCTGTTACTGCCGATGGAACTGTTTTTAACAATGCAGAGTGTGCTTATTGGAGAAAAATGACCAATTGGGATATTTATGATAACGAGAAGGTTACAAATACTAAGTCTGGTATTAACTTTAGAGTAATTCGTTACTCGGATGTACTTTTAATGATGGCGGAATGTTTAATAGAAGGTGGTGCTAACGACGGAGGTGTTCAAAATGCACTAAGCTTAATTAATGCCGTTCGTTATCGTTCAGCTCTTCTTTTATTAGGAAATCAGGCTTCAAGTCCGTTTGCTACATCTACTCATGACGAAGTAACTTATACTGCACAAACTTTAATGGAGCATTTAATGTATAAAGAGCGACCATTGGAGTTGTCTGCTGAAGGATTTGGTATTCGTCAAATAGATATGAGACGTTGGGGTATAACAAAAGAAAGATTAGAAGATTTAGCTGGAAGGTATTATAAGCGAAGTGATTATACATTCTTTAGTGAACTTCAAGATAAAGATGTTACTCGTTGGGGTAGTGTTCTTGAGCATGCCGATGCAACAGACTTTGACTATAAGTCGAACGAGTTTATTCAGGCTTCAATAAATTATAATGAGTCGGAGCATGCATATTGGCCAATTCCAACAAGTGAAACAACGGCTAACTCAATGATTAACTAAAAAGAAAAAAACAATATGAAAAATATAAAATTATTATTCGTATTCTCTGTCCTGGCAATGGTATTTGCTTGTGAGGCAGACTATGAACCATTAAATGAATATTCGGATGTAGATTGGTATACCAGTACATTTGGAGAAGCATCTTTGGTTGGTGTAGAGGATTATTTATCATTTTCGGATCTTTCTCATAACGCAACTAGTCATGTTTGGTCGTTTTCGGAAGAAAGTGGATGTAAATTCTTAACTGGTGGAATTACACGTCAGGATTCAACTTATTATCCATTTATAGATGAAGAAGCTACTACTTCTTCATTCGATGAAACTGTTCATATTTTATTTACTAAAGCGGGTCTGCAAAATGTAAGACTTAGAAATACTTTTGATGAATATGTTTCTTTTAAAGGTCTTGATACTTTAGAAGCTGTTTATCAAAATGGAGAATGGGTTATCGATACTACATTTGTTGTTGATGTTTATGATACTATTCAGTCTGCATTAAAAGTATTTTATGAAGATGTTGAAATTGCAGATGCTAATGTAAATTTCGATCAGCAGGTTTTCCTTGCCGATTCTGCTTCTTGGCCTACTATTGAAATTATGGCCGGAGAATCATTAAAGTTCGTGGATATGACTACTGTTGGTCGTCCAACCGACAGAACATGGTATTTTAATGGAGGAAATCCTTCCACTTCAACAGATTCAGCTGCGGTTGCATATTTCTATAAATTAGGAACTTTTTATTCCCGATTGGTTTGTTCAAGAACTGGCAATAACATTCCTGCAGGTTACAAAATGAAATATGTGCCTTTAAAAGTAAAGGTGAACAAATCGAATTTACCTTTCGAGTTAACAGGAAATATTGTTGAAGCTGAAGATGAAACCATTAAAATTAGTGTTAGTGGTGAGGTGAAGGCTTTTAGTGGCCTGGAAGATAATTTTACTGTTCATGTAACTAATCCAAATGGTTTCGATCAGGATATTGCTGTTCAAAGTGCTAAGGTAAGTAGTTCTAATGGTACTATTATTGAACTAAGTCTTGCTGAGCCTATTTACAACTCAGATAACATTACTGTATCATATGTTGGAAACACTATTCAATCTCTTGATCAACGAGATTTAGCTGCCTTTACTGATGTTTCAGTTGCAATGTACAAGCCAAACCTTGTTTCAGATTCAGGTTTTGAAAGCGGAGGAGGTATGTGGCAAACACCACCAACTTATGATAGTAGCCGTATCCCAACCGGGCTTGCTGAGTACTCAACAGACATTGTTAAGGATGGTGCTTATAGTATGCATGCAGTTAAAACAGTTGATGATGCAAATACTGCTTTTGGTAATAGTGGATCATTTGTATTGGAAGCAGGTGAAACATATGATTACTCATTCGACTACTATGTTGCTAATGATGGTGGCGCTGTTTGGGAGTCAAGAATTTCTCTTGCAAATGACGATGGCACAGTAAATGATGGTAAGATTTATGGTGGTTGGTTTAACCCAAGTATTACCGGACAGTGGGCTAATAAATCAGCTCAGTTTAAAGGAGACGGACAAAAATACACAGTAGCGTTCTTAATTTATAAGGGCGGTGCATCTATTGATGTGTACTTTGATAACTTTGTTGTTTATAAATACGAAGCTCGTCCAACTGAATAAAAACTTATATCTCACCTTCAATTATTTTGAAGGTGAGTTAAATAAAAAAATTAAAGCATGAAAAATTTATTTAAAATATTCGTTTTACTATTCGTAGTTGGAGTTATGAGTAGTTGCGAACCAGATGAATACGATGTGCCGGATATTGAATTAGTTCCTGTATATTCAATAAGCGAAACAGGGAATAATACTTATACAGATATTCAGGTATACAAACAGGAAAATTTGTTAACAATTGCTAATAAAGATGGTATTGTAAGTGCTTATTCTACATCATCTTATTCAGATGTATCTGACGAAACCAATTATATGTTTACAGTAATTGCATCTGAGAAAGTAACTTTAACTGATGAAGAAGGTAATGAGACAATGGGAACAGTAAGTTATGCTTATGATGTAACAGCTGATAAAGAAACAGGGTCGGCTAGTATTACCATTCTTAAAACAGCCGCTGATGGAACTGAAAGTACCATCAGTTTAAATGGAACTTTAACTGAAGACGAAGTATACAATTAAGATAGGAATTAGATTGATAAGAGAGGCTTGCTTAGGCGAGCCTCTCTTTTTTGTATATAAGGCATGCTAATAGTTTAGTGGGGCATAAGCCTATGCTTGAGAAATTAGGAGAGATTACCGGGTATTTTAGTCAATATTATCGCGAAATATGTGAGAGACAGAAAAAGGAAAGAAGAAAATCACTGGAACCTTTGTAATGATTGGTCCAAATAAACGATGGAAAGGAGAATAATAAGCAGGAACGTAATATATATATCGCGTATGAGCCATAAAATATTACTTATGGAGTTTGCAAATTACTCAGGTAAGCTCAAAAACTAGCGATGAAGAGGTAAAACCTTAGTATGATAGGCTAATTTTGCTATTAATAAGCTGTAAAAACTCCTAGAAAGAAACTCTTTATTGTGCTTAATAAAAAGGCTTCCTCGCAAATTGCAAAGGAAGCCTTTTATGGTTAAAAAAAACGATAAATTATTGTAGTGGTACTATCGTAAAAGAATATTCATAATTACCAGGGTAAATACGGTATTTTTCAATTGGTTCAGCTTTTGGCGACCAGGTATCGCAACCACCTACTCCGGTCTGAATTAAATCGATATTTACGGTATAAAAATCTTCTTTCTTTAATTCGTTGGTATGTCGTACACTTTCTAGCGATTCAGCTGTCCATGGCCAAACCGAGGTGCTTAAAGGCTGATTTCCATCGAATTTTAAACCAGCGCCTTTGCTGTTTTGCAGTTGCAACCATCTTACAGCTGTTCTGTTGCTGCACTCCTGTGGCTGTGCATATTCAAATACAAAATCAGCTACATTTCCTTTGTATACATTTACTTCGGCAGCTTCTGCTCTATCGCTATAGTTTTCCCATGGACCTTTTCCATAATAACTCATTTTAGAGAAGTTTACAGGCACTTTTGTACTTAGTCCAACTCTTAATAGTTTAGGTAATGATTTATCTGCATTTAAGCTATAATTTACTTTTACAGAACCATTACCTGAAACTACATAATTAAGTTTTAAATTTAGTTTGTCTTCAATTTTTAAAACAGAAGTAAGGCCAATTGCACCATCTTTCATTTTTGCAAGATCGAAGGATTCTAGCTTTAAGCTTTGAGTAGCAGTTTTCCAAAATGCAGATTGTTTTTCTGGTTTCCATCCTCGTTCGTCATTATCTGTTTTTGGTCTCCAGAAGTTTGGAGTCATAGCACCATCGATAATAACATTTCCTTTACTTGTTAATTGGTGAATGTATCCATCGGCTTCAGAAATTTGTATACTAAAGTTCTTATTGGAAAGAGTTAATATTCCATTTTCTCTTTTTTCTGATATATCAGGAAGATTTCTTTTTAAAATTTCTTTCTTATCAATTCCAATTGGGAGTTTGAATTGCTGTTTGGCAATTTCAAATCCTTTTTTGGCCCATAGTGTTGCCTTTGTACTTTCCATACTTATACGCAACCAGTATTCTGCACCGGCAATTAGTTTTGGTGCTTTAAAGGGTACTTTTATTTCTTTCGATTCACTCGGATTAATAATTAATTGTGGTAAATCTCCTTCCTGAATTTTCTTACCATCCTGCCAAAGTTCCCACTGGAATTTATAAGTAGCAGTATTGGTAAACCATTGGCGATTATGAATGCGGATTAAACCTTCGTTTAAATTTACAGCTTTAAAAGTAACAGGCTGATAAACGTACTTACATTCTTCAATTTCTGGTTTTGGGCTACGGTCTGAGGCAATAATACCATTCAAGCAGAAATTTCCGGCATTTATTTTGTCTCCAAAGTCACCACCTACTGCATAGTATTCTTTGCCATTTTCATCATATTGTAATAATCCCTGATCAATCCAATCCCAAATAAAGGCTCCCATTAGGTTGTCGTATTTATGAATCAAATCCCAGTATTCAGTCATGTTTCCTAGAGAATTTCCCATTGCATGTGCGTATTCGCAAGGCATAATAGGACGATTGATATAAGGGCTGTTTGCCATATCTTCTAATACCTCAAGAGTTGGATACATTCTACTGATTACATCTACATAAGCAGGATCGCTTGGATTGGCACTGTGTATGTTCTCATATTTGCGCCATTCTTGTGAGAAAACTTTTTTGTATATTTTATGATTTGGATCTCCCTGTGCGCCTTCGTAGTGAACAAAGCGAGTTGGATCGTAATCTTTTATCCAGGCCGCCATGGCTGCATGGTTGGGGCCGCATCCCGATTCATTTCCCAAAGACCAAGAGATAATACATGCATGGTTTTTATCTCGTTCAACCATACGAATAGCTCTATCTACATAAGCACCAGCCCAAGTTGGTTGATTCGATAACAATCCGCGAACAGCATGAGTTTCCAAATTGGTTTCGTCCATTACATAAATTCCATACTTATCGCATAATTCATAGAAATAAGGATCGTTAGGATAATGTGAAGTTCGAACAGCATTAAAATTATATTGCTTTAACAACTGAACATCTTTTTCCATATCGGCACGAGAAATCACTTTTCCTCCTGTTTGGTGATGATCGTGGCGATTAACTCCGTAAAGCTTAACTTTTTTGCCATTTAGTAAAAAAACATTACCGGCAATTTTAACATCTCTAAAGCCAATTTTTTGTGCACGAGTGTCTAGTTCGTTGCCATTCTTATCTTTTAAATTCAACACAAGAGTGTACAAGTATGGATTCTCTGCCGACCATTTAATAGGACTTTCAATATTTTGTTCCAGTAGGCCGAAATATACATTATCGCGTTGCGGATAATATTCATCTATAATTTTTCCTGCACCAATAGAAAGTGCTTTCATTACTTTTTTGCCATTAGCATCGTATAAATTGGCCTCTACACTTAGGTTTTTATAATCGGCTTTATTAATTGCACTTAGTCGTGGTCTTATTTGTAATAAGGCATTTTCTAAATTCGAATCGAATTTTGTGCGAACAAAAAAGTCATTGATTGCTACTTTGGGTTGGCTAAGAATCATTACTTCTCTGTGAATTCCACTCAAGCGCCAATGATCCTGATCCTCAAGAAAACTTCCGGTCGACCATCGGTAAACTTCTACTGCAAGTTGATTTTTTCCGCTTGTAAGATAGCTGGTAATGTCAAACTCGGCAGGTAGACAGCTGTCTTCGCTGTAACCTACTTTTTTACCATTAATCCATACATAAAAAGCTGAGGTTACTCCACCAAAATGCAGAATTACCTGTTGGTTTTTCCAGTCAGGATTCCAGTCAAAATTCGTGATGTATGATCCCACTTCATTGTTCCAAGGATAATGAGGAGGTTTTAAGTTTTGCTTAAAATTTGAATTTACATACACTGGTTTTCCATATCCTTTCAATTCCCAATTCGAGGGTACTTCTATTTCATCCCAATTGGAAGAATCAAATTCGGTATTATAGAAATTGGCAGGTCGGTTTTCTACCTTGTCAGAATAGTGGAACTTCCACATTCCGTTTAGCAATTGCATTGCAGATTTGCCCCTGTCTCCTTTTAAAGCATCAGCTGTATTTTTATAGGAGTAAGAGGTAGCTCGCCCCTGCAGTTTATTAATTCCAAAAACAGATTCATTTTCCCAATCTTTTTTTTGGGCATGAGACGTAATAAAGGATAGGCATAAAAAGGCCAGTAACAATTTTTTCATGAGCTTATATAAGTTTGATTTTTTCTTTTTGTAAAGATAATTCGAACTACTAGTATGGGCTTGTTAATTTTCTGCAAATTAAGGGGGTATTTACTTATGTATTCCTATTACTGTTATTAAATGCCCCCTTATATGTACATGATTTATTTCTTTGTTTTACAGGATTGATAGTAATATTGTTTTTAAATATTATTAATACTGTTTTATGAATCGAAAATATTTATTTCTAGTTCTATTTGTATGTCTTACAAGCCATATTTTTGCAGATCCTCCAATTCCTCCAAAAGGTTATCGTTGGGTACTGAATGAAACTTTTTCTGATGAATTTAATGGGAACAAATTAGATTCAAAAAAATGGTACGATACTTTTAATGGATGGAAAGGAAGAGCTCCTGCTATGTTTATACCGGAAGCAATATCAGTAAAAAATGGAAATTTAGAAATTAAAAGTGGTGTTTTAGATCAGCCAGTTAAAGATTTTACCATTTACGGAGGAGCGGTATCTTCAAAATCGAACGATGCGCACTATGGTTATTATGAGTGTCGTGCTAAAGCTTCTAAAATTGCCATGTCTACCACTTTTTGGATGTCGAATGCAAAAGTACCATACGAAGCAACCGATGATTCCAGAGATTCTTACAGTCAGGAATTAGATATTCAGGAATGTGTAGGGGGAGGAACAGTTCATAAAAAATTTCGCAATGGCATGAATTCCAATACTCACTTTAGATATGTAAAACCGGGAGAGAAAAAAGAGACTTTTATATCGAGAGGAACAGGTACAAGCTTAAATTCAGAAGTGTCGGATGAATTTCATGTTTACGGGGCCTGGTGGAAAAATGCCAATGAGGTTTTGTATTATGCCGATAATCAACTGTTCGATACGGTTCAGTTTCGCACTGATATTTCATCAAAACCATTTGACAGACCCATGAAAATAAATATGGTGACTGAAACTTACAACTGGCAACCAGCTCCTCCCAAAGAGGATTTGTTAAACAACGAAATTAACACGGCCTTTTACGATTGGGTTAGATCTTACCAGTTGGTGAGAATTGATGAAAAAGTGAAATCGAAACTTAAAGAATCAATTTTTAATGAGAAAATAGATATTACTGTTGACACAGGGGCATCTTCTGTATCGATTAATTATATCTACAAAGCAAATCACAATAGAAAAATCGAATTCTTGTTTTTAGACAAACTTGGGAATGTAGTTAAGAAAGAAAAACTTACTGTTTATGCAGGATATGGAAATGGAAATATTGAAATTAAAAAAGAAGATTTAAATCAAAATACATATCAGATTCAGGTGAAATATGCGTCTAAATCTGAGTTTAAAATGGCTGAAACTATTTTGTAAGAGATGATAATGAATTAATATCAGAATAATGAAAATAAAAACTGTAATAGGGGGATTTTTAATGGCAATCACTTTTTGTGCTTGTCAACCTAAAGAAAAAATTGATAAACCTAATGTCATATTAATAATGACTGATGATCAGGGATATGGTGATTTGGCTTGTCATGGTAACCCAATTATTAAGACTCCAAATATTGATAAATTGCACTCGGAGAGTGTTCGACTAAGCAATTTTCATACGGGAACTACTTGTACTCCAACTCGTGGAGGATTAATGACAGGGCGTAATTCTAATAGAAATGGAACCTGGCATACCATTGGTGGTTGTTCTTTATTAAACGAAAAGGAAACAACATTGGCCGATATTTTTTATAAAAATGGATATACAACTGCTATGTTTGGGAAATGGCATTTGGGAGATATGTACCCATTTAGACCTCACGACAGAGGTTTTGAGACTGCCTTTTATAATGGAGGAGGAGGAGTTGGTCAAACTCCTGATTATTGGAATAATGACTACTTTGATGATACTTATTTTAGAAACGGAAAACCAGAGAAAGTTGAAGGATATTGTACCGATGTTTGGTTTAATGAAGCTATAAAATTTGTAGATGCAAATCAGGATAAACCATTCTTGCTGTATCTTTCATTAAATGCGCCACATGGTCCTTATAATGTGCCAGAACAATATTATAAAATGTACGAAAATGCAGACCTTAAGCCACATCAAAAAAGGTTTTATGGTATGATTAGTAATATTGATGAGCGAGTTGGTGAATTAAGGGAGCATTTAAAGGAAAAAGGTCTGTTGAATAATACGATTTTGATTTTTATGACTGATAATGGAACATCGGCAGGATTAGCCTACGATAAGAAAGCCAATAAAACTTATGGCTACAATGCAGGCATGAGAGGAACCAAAGGAAGCCATTATGATGGAGGACACAGAGTGCCATGTTTTATTAGCTGGCCCAATGCAATTCCACTTAAAGGCCGAGATGTTAATTCTTTAACTGCCCATGTTGATATGCTGCCAACTTTAGTCGATTTATGTGATTTGGATCATACTTATGAGAAGGAAATGGATGGTAAGTCGGTGAAAAATTTAATTTTAAATGAAACATCAAAGACCGATTTCGACAAAAGGATGTTGATTACAGATACTCAGCGTATTCAGTGGCCGAAAGAAGGAAGAAATTCTTGTGTAATGACCACACGATGGCGCTTGATAGATGGAAAAGAGTTGTATGATATTAATGATGATCCGGGGCAGAAAGTTAATGTTGCTAGTGCTTACCCCGATGTAGTTAAAAAGATGAGAGATTTCTATGACAAATGGTGGAGTAGTGCTGAAAATGATTTCGAGTATTC
The DNA here is from genome assembly GCF_963677195.1 of uncultured Marinifilum sp. Taxonomy (NCBI): domain Bacteria; kingdom Pseudomonadati; phylum Bacteroidota; class Bacteroidia; order Marinilabiliales; family Marinifilaceae; genus Marinifilum; species uncultured Marinifilum sp. Next base: position 4,769,215 of record NZ_OY781918.1, on the reverse strand, counting down.
CCTAATAAAAATTGGATCTGATAAGGAAAATCCAATGCATCTAACTTGTCATGATATGCATAGCACACAGGCGATTCCCTGGAATCAGAATTATATCCGTAAAGGATTGGCCTTTAACAAAGGAGAGTTTTTTACCGAAGTTGTTAAAGCTGGTAAGTATAAATTTTCTATTTCTAGATATCCTGAAGAAAGCAATTTGAAAATGGATGCAGAAATTAAAGGGCTTAAAGCAAGCAGTCATACAGAAATAATTGAGAAAGGGAAATCTTTGTTATTACAGAATCCAAGAATAGTTATTGATGGAAAAGAGTACAAATGTACTTTTAATAAAGATAATACTGCCGCGGAAGTTGAAGTTGAATTGCCAGCCGGGAAAATGAATTTTTACGGAAGCTTTACCAATGCTAAAGGGGAACAGGAAATAGCCTACTATTATCTGCTTGAAAGATTATAGATTAGAATAAGTTATAAATATGAAAAGCCCAGAATGGTATTGTTCCATTTTGGGCTTTTTGATGCGTTAAAGTGCTATTCAAACGGTACAACCATAACAGTTTCCACATCCAGATTAATTCGTTCTTTTCCTTTTGTTTTATAAATGGCTGTAAAATAAGGGCTTGTTTTTAGATACTTGTTTGTAAAGGATCGAATAGAATCGGTGTTGGTAAAATACTCTACACTAGCCATAACTCCTATGTCGTGATCTGAGAAAAAAAAGAATTGTTCAGTATTATTTGGACCAGGAATTCTTGATACTACTGTATAATCCAGTTCAATTCCTTTTGAATTTGCAACAATTGTAGTATCAGCAATGTTTTTGTGATTTGAGAATTCTATTATCTTGTTCTGTATTTTAAAATATGGATTGGCTTCGTTGAATAAATAAATAAAATCTTTCTGGTTTTTTAAACGACCAACATAAATTGTATTTCCTTTTTTTATATCGGAAAAGGAGGTTTGTGTTGCATACTTAATTTCAAAATCTTGCTTGTACTTTGTAAAAAAACGAGTTAAATCGTGTGTGGCATTTTCGGCCATTCGGGTTGAGTAGTTGAAGTCTGTTGCATTTGTGCTGTTCTTTAGTTTTGGATGTTTTTCAAGCATTTCGTAATATTCATCCAAATTGTTGATACTAAAGTCACGTGTCCAGCCAGATAATCCGGAAACTGTTTTTCCTCCGTATCCAAATGCATCTCCAATAAATAAATTTGTTTTGTGACCATTCCTGAAAAATTCTTTCCATAAACGAGGTTTACTTTTTGGTATTTGCGAAACGATCAAGGCAAATAGAAATAGTATCGCAAAGAAATAAGGAAGTGCCTGTTTTATTGTTGGAAACTTGATAATCCTTTTTTGAACTTCCTGTTTTTCATAGCGAACATCATATTGGCCCTTATCAATTTTAATTTGCCAAATATCATCAATACCTTCCTTTTCGTAGTAACTTTTAAGTTTATTTCTCAGGTTATAAATGGTAACGCGTACCCTTGGATTACTTTTTTCAGAATCTGCTTTTGTACCAAAAAATTCAATATCGATAATACTTTCTTTTAAGGAACGGTTTTCAAGATTTGCCTTAATCAGATAGCGCAAAATTGCAATGCTTGTTGGCGCATTTTTAAATGTATTGCTTGTTACAATTTTATCTGTTATTTCCAGTTTTTTTTCCTTCGAAAGCATATTAATAATTTAGTTTTGTCAGAATAAATGTGTTAACAAGGCAGATTGGCTTAAAACCTAGTGTTTATAACCGTTATAGCTACCGTTAAAGCAAGGTTAAAGTTAATGATTTTAATCTTTTTAAGCTTATTTTGATACTAATAATTTTGAAATTGATACAGATTAACAAAATATAACATAATGGTTCAAAATAGATCACTTTTTGCTTTGGTATTGTTTTTTGTTTTTAATACTTACCAATCCTATTCTCAGAAAAACTCGACAGAGAGTTTAGCTTCTACAACAACTAAAATTCAATATTTATCGGGCACTGATAAAGACAATACTATCGATTGGGATTTTTTTGTTTCCGATGGAATGAATAGTGGTAAGTGGACAAAAATAGGAGTTCCTTCCTGCTGGGAATTGCAAGGCTTTGGCAATTACAATTATGGGCACGATAAACGAAATGGTAAAACAATTCACGATGAACATGGACTTTATAAGCATGAGTTTTTTGTTTCTAAGGACTGGAAAAATAAAGATGTAAAAATTGTTTTTGAAGGTGTAATGACTGATGCCGAAGTAAAAATTAATGGGAAGTTGGCCGGAGAAATTCATCAAGGGGCATTTTATGAATTTAAATACACTATTACACACTTATTGAAATATGAAACTGATAATTTACTAGAAGTTAAAGTGAATAAATTATCGGATAACGAATCGGTAAATTATGCAGAACGTGATGCTGATTATTGGGTTTTTGGAGGGATTTATCGTCCGGTTTATCTTGAAGTTTCTCCAAAGGATAATATTGATCGTTTGGCAATAGATGCTAAAGCAAATGGGAGCATTACTGCCGATGTTTTTATTGATTCGAAAAAGGCTGAAAAAGTAAAATTAGAATTGCTGGATATAAAAGGAAGGAAACTCCAGGATATCAAACTTAAAGATATCCATAAAGAGAAAGGCAAATGGCGAATTTTTGCCAATGCAAATCATATTCAATCGTGGAATCCTGAATTGCCAAAACTTTATACTTTACATGTTGAGTTGTTAGATAAAAACGATAAATTATTGCATAGCAGAAATCAGCGAATTGGATTTAGAACAGTAGAAGTTTTAGATGGTGATGGTATTTATGTGAATGGCAAACGTATTAAATTTAAAGGTGTTAATCGTCACTCATTTTATCCCGAATCAGGAAGAACAACATCAAAAGCTTTAAGTATTGAGCATGTAAATATGATGAAAGATATGAATATGAATGCAGTTCGCATGTCGCACTATCCACCTGATGTTCATTTTCTTAATGTTTGCGATTCTTTGGGCTTATTCGTAATTGATGAAGTTTGCACTTGGCATTCACCTCATTTAGATACCGAAGTTGGTGAAAAAATTGTCAAAGAAACAGTAGTGCGCGATGTAAATCATCCGTCAATTTTGTTGTGGGCAAATGGTAATGAAACTGGTTGGAATACCGATTTAGATGATGATTATGCGATTTGGGATATTCAGAAAAGGGAGGTGATACATCCATGGAATATTTTTAAAAAGACAAATACACTTCACTACTTTCATTATCATGCTTTTGCCAATGATGGTCCTGCAAATGATAAGGTTTTCTTTCCAACTGAATTTTTGCATGGCTTATATGATGGAGGTCATGGTGCCGGATTGGAAGATTATTGGCAGCAGATGTGGAATATGCCAAGCAGTGCCGGAGGATTTTTATGGGATTTTGCCGATGAAGCGGTAGTTCGAACAGATAAAGGGGGAATTCTGGATACCGATGGAAATCATGCTGCGGATGGTATTGTTGGTCCTTATGGAGAAAAAGAAGCAAGCTATTTTACCATTAAAGAAGTTTGGTCGCCTGTTTATATCGAGAATCGTTTTATTCGAAATGATTTTAATGGGATTTTTAGAATTGAAAACAGATATCATTACACAAATTTAGGAAAGTGTAAAATGATTGCGAAATGGGTAAAATTTGATGGACCCAATGGCAAATTAGATTACTTAGTTTTATCAGAAAATCAAGTTAATCTTCCTGATTTAGCTCCTGAAATGAAGGGAACATTTACGATTGAAAAACCACAAAACTGGAAATCGGCAGATGCATTGCATTTAACAGCAACAGATCAACACGGAAAAGAAATATTTACATGGACTTATCCTGTGAAAGTACCGAAAGATCTTAATAAAGAGAATATTACTTACACTGATAAAGGAGATGTTAAAACAGAACTTAAGAACTCTCAGATTCATGTTAAAGCCAATGATATTAAATTTATTTTCTCAGAAAAAACAGGTTTGCTAAAAGAGCTTAGAAAAGCGAATAAAATAATTCCTTTAAAAGATGGTCCGCTTATTTTAAATCATAATGATAAAATAGATACTGTATTTATTGAATCATCTAAAGGGAAAGTCGAAATAACTACTGTGTTTGAAGAGGCTGATAAATCTCCGGAATGGACGACTCATAAAGAATTAAGTTCGGATACTATAAAATGGACGATACATTCAAATGGCCTTCTTGATCTAAAAGTGATTATGAAAGGTAAGAAACGTGTTAAAGCCTACAAAGGCATTACATTTTCATTTTTGGAGTCGGAAGTTGATGGTATGAAATGCTTGGGAGATGGTCCATACCGAGTATGGCGTAATCGTATGAAAGGAACGAAGTTTCAGGTTTGGGAAAATGATTATAACAATACGGTTACTGGAGAATCAGGTTTTGTTTATCCCGAATTTAAAGGCTTTTTCTCTAGTTTATATTGGGCAAAACTAAAAGGTAAAAACAACAATGGATTTACTGTGTATTGTCATTCACCACATATTTACCTACGTATGCTAACACCAGAAAATCCTTCAGGAGATCCGAAAGGCAGAGTTACACCCTTGTTTCCCAAGGGAGATATTTCTTTTGTGAAAAATATCCCGGGAATTGGAACAAAATTCCAGAAACCTGACAGCATGGGGCCTCATGGAAATTCTGAAAACTATTTTGGGAATGATGATGATCCGATTGTAATTGAACTTACATTTGAATTTTAAGGGCAAGTTTTAAATCTGTTTTTATTATGTAATTATATACAATATGAAAAGAATATCACAATTACTGATTTTTCTAATGATTTCCATTTGCTCTTTTGCAAAAGAATTTCATGTGGATTGCAACAACTCTTCAAAAGGAGATGGTACAATAAGCAATCCGTTTAAAACGATAAAACAGGCTGCCAATATTATGACCAAAGGCGATGTCTGCTATATTCACAAAGGTACTTATTACGAGTGTATTAATCCTGTAAACTCCGGATCTGGCAAAAAGCCAATTACATTTACAAAATTCGAAAATGATATTGTAATTATTTCGGCAACAGAGAAAGTTAGTGCTTGGAAGAAGCATTCGGGGAATATCTATTCAGCTTCAAATGTAATTATGCCTTTGGGTGATGGGAATAATGTGTATTGCAATCACAAGAAAATGCAGATAGCCCGATGGCCAAATGATACGGATAATAACGAATATTCGCTCGATGCCAAATATATCGATATGACCAAAGGAACATGGTCTATGTCTTATATTAATAATAACGAGATTCCTGATATTGACTGGACTGATGGAATTATTCATTATTTAGGAGCACATAGTGGTTGTAGTTGGGAGCGCACAATTACCGGTTATGATAAGGATTTACATAGAATTTATTTCGAAACTTTGCCCGATAAATGGCCTTTTGGAACAACCCATAGTCCTAAACGTTTCGAAAATGGCCATCGTGGTATTTTTTACCTGATGAATAAGCTCGAAGCACTCGATGCTCCCCGCGAATGGTACTATGATGTAAAAAGTAAGAAGCTTTATTTTTATGCTCCCGAAGGCAATAAACCAGATAAAGATATGGTAGAAGTTGCTGTACGCAGAAATACGGCAGAGATTAATTCTAATTATATCCATTTTAATGGGCTTAATTTTTTTGGGGGTATGATTAGCATAAAAGGGAGTTATAATCATATTACCAACTGCATGGTAAAACATGGAGCAGAAAGATTAATTACCAATTTAAAAGGAGCAGCTCTTGCCGATGCTGCAATTCAGATTTTAAAAGGGCATCACAATATTATCGAAAAATGTGTATTGGAAAATGGCACTTTAAATGGTATTTATTTAAGCAGAGAATCTGAAGATAATCGTGTTGAAAATTGCATCGTGCAATATTTTAATACGATTGGTTTGCATGCTCATTTGATAAATAGTGGAGGAGCTCGTAATGTGATTGTTAAGAATTCGTGTTATGGTTCTGCTCGCGATGGAGTAAAAGTTACAGGTAATGATAGTGAGTTTGCCTACAACCATGTTCAAAAGTGTTTGATATCAGGTGCTGATGGTGGTTTGTTCTATGTTACAGGAAGAAGCATTCCTAAGAACATTGAATTGCACCACAACTGGTTTCACGATGCTTATGCAGCAGAGCATGCAGGCAAAAAGGCTACCGGAATTTACCTCGATAATAACGCGGCAGGATATATAGTACACCATAATGTAGTTTGGGATGTAGAGTGGGGTGGTTTACATTTTAACTGGAATGCAATTAAAAACGAAATCTATAACAATACTTTTTGGAATGTTGGTCCAATGGAACAGGCAATGATCGATTGTTGGGTTCCTATCAGGAATGGACAGCAATACAATGTAGAAGACAATATTTTGTACAATAACATTTCTGATGTTCGACCTTGGTGGCATTCTGGAAACGGTCCAAAATATCGCGTTGATGAAAAGGAATACATAGGTTCTAAAGCAGACAACGATTTTAAAAATAACTGGCAGTTTACCAACCTTCCTTTTCTTTTTGAAAAAGGTAAGATGTTTGTTCCTTTCGAAGATTCTCCTTTGGTAGATGCGGGTATGGAAGTAAAAGGGATAAGCAAAGGTTTCAAGGGAAATGCACCTGATTTGGGAGCTTATGAATTAGGCGGAGAATATTGGATACCTGGTGTTGACTGGAAACCTACTGGATTTGCATGGAAAGCCGGAACAGATTATTTGAATACTGGAAGAAGCTTTAAAGAATATAAAATAACCAATAATAAGCTTTGATATGAGGACGATACTTATTGTTTTAGTGGCAGGTCTTTCTTTTATTTCTTGTCAACAAAATTCAAAGAACATAGCTTCGGAAACAATAAACAATGAAGAATTTCCATTTTTTATTCCAACAGAAAAACCGAATAGACCATTAAGTGCAGCGGTAGAAAGGAATTACGATGCCTATGAGAATATTCGTCCGGAGCAAACAGAATTGTATACTCAATTTAAATATACTAAACTAAAAGGCTTTGATTATAATGGAGGAGATGGCACCATAACCCGTCGCGACCCTTCAAAAGTGATTTTTGAAAATGGAAAATATTACCTTTGGTATACACATCGTAAATCTCCGGTAAAACCAGTTGGAATGGCAAGAGCAAAAGAAGCTACTAATCTTATTCCTTCTGCAGATTGGGATTTATCAGATATCTTTTATGCAACATCTAAAGATGGATTTACTTGGGAAGAGCAGGGGGTTGCTGTTCCTCGTCCGCCAAAACCACAACCAGGATGGCGCTCGGTTACTACTACTGATATTTTAAAGTTTAAAGGAAAATACTATTTGTACTTTCAGGCATTTATGGAAGCCAGTGGTTTGCGTGGCGATTTTTGCCCGGTTTCTGTTGCTTGGGCCGATTCTCCTGATGGTCCCTGGCATCATACCGGTAAAATTGTGATTCCAAACGGACCAGAAGGTTCGTGGGATCAATACTCAATTCACGATCCTTATCCTTTGGTTCATGATGGTAAAATCTATTTGTACTACAAAGGTGATTTTGATAAGCGTAAAGAATTTAAGCCTACAAAAATACGTATGCAAGCTTTGGCTATTGCCGAAGACCCTTTAGGGCCATTTGTTAAACATCCATTAAATCCAGTTATAAATTCAGGTCATGAAACTACTCTATTTCCTTTTCGTGAGGGGGTTGCAGCTATTGTCCAGCGTGATGGACAGGAACATAATACGATTCAGTATGCTAAAGATTGGGTAAACTTCGATATTGCTTCTATAACAGAAATGTTGCCTGTGGCAGGAGGACCTTATGTTCCAGATGCCTTTACAAATACCAATAATGGTCGTGGTATTACATGGGGTATTTCGCATGTAATTAATGCCGATGGGAACTGGAATCACACTTGTTTGGTTCGTTTCGATTGTGACTTAAGTCAGGATATAGATGATCAGGATATGAAGGATCATCACTATAATTACAGCTTGGAGTACTTATTTAAACATGGATTAAATGGAAAGCAGAAAAAACGCATTGAGCAACAAAATGAGCGTCTTAGAAAGTTAAATCTATAAGTTTAAAAATGCCTATCGTTTTTTTAATGAATTAATTGCCGCTTTTAAATTTTGTTGTCTTATAAAAAACAGGAAGAGACAAGAATAAGGAAAAATTATTAGAAGAAGTCTGTGATTAGTATAATCATTAAAATGCATGATTGCGATGGAATAATTGAAATATGCTAGGAAACTTATAAACTAAGCACTGTTATTTCTCAGTTATTAATTCTTTGATTAATAATTCTGTAAAATAAAAATCTACATAAAATGAAACGAAAGAATATTAACATACTGGTTATGGTGCTCTGTTTGTTGTCAGCAGCCTGTACTCAAGTAAAAGAAGAAAAGAAACAAACAAAATACGAGCCCAATTTTGAATCGTTAAGTCAGCACGAGGCTGCACCAGAATGGTTTCAGGATGCCAAATTAGGAATGTATTTTCATTGGGGACCATACAGCGTTCCTGCTTACGGAAGTGCTTGGTATCCTTGTAATATGTACATAAAAGGAAGTAATGTAAATAAGTTTCACGAAAAGAATTTCGGTCCAATAGAAGAGTTTGGCTACGAGGATTTTATTCCCATGTTTACTGCAGAGCATTTTGATGCGGAAGAATGGGCAGATCTTTTTAAAATGACTGGTGCAAAATTTGCAGGTCCGGTGGCGCAACATCACGATGGTTTTGCTATGTGGGACAGTGAAGTAAATCCGTGGAATGCTGCTGATATGGGACCTAAACGAGATGTCGTAGGTGAGATGTTTAAATCATTACGTAAAAGAAATATCAAAACGATAGCTACTTTACATCATGCTCGTAATGGTCAGCGTAATGCGAATAATCCGGAGTATTGGGGTAAAAATGGTTTTAATAGCCATTACCCTTATCATCCCGATTTGCCAACGGCAACTACCGATCCAAAACTTCGCAAGCTATTTGGTAACTGGGAAAATATCGAAGATTTTAATCAGTATTGGTTAGATCAGGTGGAAGAAGTGGTGGATAAATATCATCCTGACATTTTGTGGTACGATTCGTGGTTAAATATGATTCCTGAACAAAAAATAAATGAAATGCTAGCCTATCATTTTAACAGCGGACTAAAAAATAAGCAGGAAGTAGTGGTCTGTAGCAAGCACAAGGATATTCCATGGGAGTATGGAGTAGATGATATGGAGCAGGGCGGACGCAGAGATATTTACCCATTACCCTGGATGACGGATATTACTCTTGGTGAAAGTCGCTGGAGTTATATTGAAGGCGAAAAATACAAAGATGCGGCTTTGGTGGTTCGTAATATGATTGATGTTTGGAGTAAAAATGGAACTGTATTGTTGAATGTATCTCCACGTGCTGATGGTGTGATTAATCAGGAGCAACGTGATATTCTAAAAGGAATAGGTGACTGGATGAAAGTACATGGCGAAGCAGTTTATGGAACACGTCCGTTTCATATTTTTGGCTATGGAACTGCTAATGCCTCAGATGCCTCACATGATGGACAGTCGGCAAAAATAAAATACACAGCTAAAGATGTTCGTTATACCGTAGCAAAAGATAAAAAGGCCATGTATGTATTCTTTTTAGGTGTACCCAAGGGCGGAAAAACGATTAAGATGAGAGCCATTGGTGGTTTTCATCGCAATCAAGCTCCTTCACCAATTAAAAATATTAAGTTGATGGGAGCAGACATAGATATTGAATGGAAGCTTACTCCTCAAACATTGTTGTTAAAAATGCCAGAAGTAGGGTACAATTCAATTGCTACAGTATTAAAATTGGAACTTGAATAAGATAAATTACTACTATTACAATATAATCGTAAAAAGAAAACCCGGAATTGTGCTTGTACACAATCCGGGTTTTGTATTTATAAAATGGTTTTGTTTTTTATTGATTTTTGGAGAAAAATACCGAGCGGCCATTCTTAAGGGTTTTTGCATTTCCTTTTATCTCAATTGTTTTGCTTAAGCGGATATCAGTACACGATGCAGCCACCTTAAACTCATATTTTCCGGGTTCAATAAGCCACTGTTCGTTTTTATATTGAACCAATTGTTCTGGAGATACCAGAAATTTAATCGTTTTTTCTTCTCCTGATTTCAATTCTACACGCTGAAAACCTTTCAATTGGATTGGTTTCATACTTGAATTTGTATGTGTTGGAGATACATATAACTGGACAACTTCGGTACCATCTTTTTTACCAGTATTTTTAATTTTACAGGCTATTGTAAAATGTTTGTCAGTAATTTTAGCGCTGGAATTCATCTGTAAATCACTGTAGGTGTAATTGGTGTAAGATAAACCATATCCGAAAGGATATTGAGGTTCATTATTAGCATATCCATTCTTGTAGTTTACTTCCTTTTTATTTTCTGATTTAGGATAAGTAATACACAATTTAGCAGATGGATTAACCTTACCAGTCAGAATATCAGCTATAGCTTGTCCTCCTTCTTCTCCGGGGAACCATCCCTGAACAATTGCAGCACAGGCATTTTCTATTTCATTAACTACTTGCGGACGTCCGCCATACATCACTAAAATAACAGGCTTACCAGTTTCGATTAATTTCTTGACAAAAGCCTCTTGCTCACCGGGTAAGCGAATCCCTTTTCTTGCTCTTCCTTCTCCGCAGAGATAAATGTTTTCGCCCATAACAGCGATAATCACATCGCTTTCTTTCGAGATTTTAATTGCATTTTCCAAATCTGGTTGTGGCACATCTTTAATGGTTAGCATTTTCACTTTCGCCAAACGACTATCACCCAATCCATCTTTCATAACAACAGATTCCAAAGGTGCACTCCAATCGCATCCCCTTTCGTGTTTAATCTTTACATCATCTCCAAGAGCATTGTGTAAGCCTTCGTTTAAACTAATGAGTTTAGGATTGTTTGGATCAAATTCTTTGCTCCACCAAAACGAGATCATCGATTGATATGTGTAATCGCCTAATAAACCATGAACCGTTGCAGCATTTGGGCCAACCAATGCAATTTTTTTTACATCACTTTTAAGGGGTAGAATGCCATTGTTTTTTAGCAATACTATAGATTGACAAGCAGATTCGTAAGCCAACTTACGGTTAGCTGGAGGATCAAAATCCAATTCTCCATCTACGCCAATTTTAGGATTTTCATTTAATAATCCTAAGCGAGCTTTCATGATTAATGATCGCTTTACGGCGTCATCAATTGTTTCCCGCTTAATTAATCCTTCTTTTAAGGCTTCGGCCAGATAGGGGAATGCAATTGGTTTTGCCAGCTCAATATCAGTTCCGGCATTTAAAGCCATAACTGCTGCTTCTTTCGATGAGGATGCCAGCTTGTGTCCTTTAAAAGTCAGGTTAATGGCACCATAATCACTTACCACTACGCCATCAAATCCTAATTTTTTTCGTAGAATAGTAGTTAGCATTTCTTTGCTGGTAACTACAGCTTCACCTTTAAATTTGCCATACGATGGCATCACACTTTTTACATTTCCTTTTTTAATAACAACTTCGTGTGGCATTAAATATTCTTCGTAAAATTCTTTAGGATTGTTGTTTTGAGTGCCATAACCTGCAAAGTGTTTTGTGGTTGCTGCAACGCCATTGCTAATGTCTGCACCCTGCAATCCGTTTACAAATGCCAAACCTAAAGCAGAAGTCAGGTAGGCATCTTCTCCATAGCTTTCCTCAATTCGTTCCCAATGTGCAGTTCGGCTCAAATCTAACATTGGAGATAGAGCATAAGTTGCTCCTGCAGCTCTCATGTTTCTTCTGGTAGAGGCTGTGTTTTTAGCAATTTGCTCCACATTCCATGAACAACCCATTCCAATTTGTTGTGGAAATGTAGTGGCTCCCTGAGTTGCAAATCCGGTAATGGCTTCTTCGTGAAAAATAGCGGGGATTTTCATTCTGGTTTCGGTCATTAGATAATGCTGAATTTCACGAACAAAATCTCTTAGTTCTTCCGGGCTTTTGGTTAATGATGAGGAGAACTGACAAAAGTGCCCGATTCCATGAGGAATAATTTTTCTACACTTTTCCAGTGATAATTTGCCATCAATCATGAGATCATTTGGGCGAATTCCTTCTAATTGAGCTAGTTTCTCTTCTAAAGTCATTTGACTCATTATAGCAGTTGCTTTTGCTTCCAGTTCTGCATTTGAAAAAGCTTGCATCCCATTAGCTTGATCGGTTTTGCTTTGGCAGCCTATAAAGCTGCTGGTGCATATCAAAATAAGTGATACACAAGAAAGAAAGCTTTGTTTAAGTTTTTTCATTAAAATTTATAATTTAGATTTTCTTATTTTGAGTTTTGTTATTATGGCCTTTTTATCAACCGAATTTGTAATATTTAATTTTAAGTATATGACTCTGTATAATTAATTTTAGGCTATGTTTTGTTATTTTAGTTTTTAGTAAAATTGAAACCAATCGACTGTAAAAAATAAATTATTATTGCCTTTAAAAACAAGATATAAAGCGTGTTTTCCTTTTACTGATTTTGTTTTGCAGTTTGAAATTTGGAATGCTGTATTGTTGCTTGTTTTATTGATTTTACAAGTTCCAATTAATTCACCATCGGGTTTATCTAACCGAAGTTCAATTAATCCTTCATCAGAAATGTTAGTTTTGATTCTGAAATTTCTCAAGTGTTTATCGAAGTTCAAATATTTATAAGCAGCATAATCATTTTCTTTAATATTTGTTAACTTTTCATTTGGAATATCAGCAAGTTCACATTTATCAATAAATACTTTTCCAGATAGCAAACATGCTTTTTCTGCTTGTATTAACTTACTTGCAGCCAATGGCTTTCCAGTTCCTTGTGTAGTCATTTCTACTTCATCAATAGTTCCATCCTTATTGATTTTAATGGGCTCAATACATGCTTTTCGAAACTTTTGAGAATTGTGAGTTGATCGATGGTAAAAAACATACCACTGGCCATTGTATTGTTCAATGGAACCATGATTGTTCCATACGGCAGGATCACAACCAATATTATCGATTATAACTCCTTTGTATTGAAAGGGGCCCATTGCATTTTTACCTATTGCATAGCCTAAACAAGTTGGGCGATTATTACGGCTGTCGTCAGCAAAAACAAAATAGTACCAATCTCCAATTTTTCTGATGGATGAACCTTCATGAAAGGCTTTGTTTCCTGCTTTATCCAGAGGGAAAGTTATTGTTGAAGTATCAATTTCAATCATGTTTGCCTTTAGTTTAGCTACTTTTGGTTTTCCTTGTCCCCAATAGTAATAGGCTTGTCCATCATCATCAACCAAAACGGCAGGATCGATTTGCTTAGGACCTTTAATTTCTTTTCCTGCAGTAAAGGGACCTAAAGGAGATTTACTTTTTGCAACACCTTCGCTTAGTTTCTTAGGAGAACAATAATAGAGGTAATAGGTTCCATTCTTGTATGCACAGTCAGGTGCAAATAAAAGTCTGTCATGATAATCGACTTGATCAAACTCCCCTTTTGAAGCAAATGAATTTTCAACTACATTCCAGTCTTTTAAATTATCGGTGAACAGCACATGATGTTTGTACGAACACCAATAGTCATTACTTGCATCGCGAGATCCATAAATGTACAATTTACCATCTTCCCAAACATGAGCTTCGGGATCGGCAATATACATTCCAGCAGGAACAATTGGGTTTTGTGCCCAGTTTGTGAGATTCATAATTGTTCCTATTGCTAATAAAAAAATAGTTTTCTTATTCATTTAAAAGGTGTTTTTGTAAAGATAGTTTTTAGGGATAAGGATGATATGGGGTTAATTGTTTATAATTTTAGGGGGGTATCATAAAAAAAGAGTTTTCCATTTTATGAAAACCCTTTTTATGGTATTTGTATTTATTTTTACAGTTCAATTTTGTAAACCAGTGCAGCATCTGTTTGTTTTGGTTTTTTCTTGGGTGATTTAACTTTTAATCCGTTTTTTGTTCTTTCCCAAAGTATTTTTTCGTTGCAGCCTAGTACAGACACATTTTTTATTTTTAGGTGTTTTGCTTTGTCTGCAAAGCTTGTTAATAGGAGATCACTATTTTCTCCAGGCCATCCTAACTGAATAGCGTAAACTATATTTCCATTTTGGGTGTAACGAATATCTTTGACGTGTAAATTACCCAAACCTTTTTTTATGGCACCATATTCATTCCAGGAATCCTTAGGATCCCGCTTTAGGATGGTGGGTCCCTCTCCAAAAGTAACAAATGGTCTTGTGTTGTAAATTGCTTCTCCATAAAGTTTCATCCAGGCCCCAATGTCTTTCATTGCATTTACTTGTTCTTTAGGTATTGTTCCATCGGCCATTGGACCAGCAGATAATAGCATAATTCCGTTTTTACTAACTACATCAGCTAACATGCGAATGGCTTTTTCGGGTTTAATAGCGGTACGTTTTGTTTTATCGTAGCACCAGGCGCTTCCGAGAATAAAATCAGTAATCCAAACTTCAGGAGTAATATTGGCCATAGTAGCTCGTTCTACATTTATAACAGCTAATTCGGTTGGGAAAAAGTCTCCTTTGGTGTTTACTACAACTTCTTTATTTTCTTCGATAGCTTTGTTAAAGTAATTTGCTAAAAATTGTTTTCTATGCTTTTCATCAATAAATCGTTGTCCAAAATCCATCCAAATATAGTCTGGACAATGATTTTCAATTACTTCATTTAGTTTGTCTAACCATAATTCTTGAGCTTCGGCATAATTCATATTGCAATAAAGCTTACGGTATTTTTTATCCTGTGGCACTTCGCACTTGTCGTAAACCAAGTTGTATTTGCTAAGTGGGCGCAAGAAGGAATTTTCAGGTTTTGGGTAAAACATATTGTGGAATCCATGATGAAAAGTTGCCATGAATTTTAAATTCCGTTTTTTTGTTTCTTTTGCTATTGCATTTACCACATCAATGTGAGGCCCCATATTTGCAGAATTCCATTCGTTTACTTTGCTATTCCACAATGAAAAACCATCGTGATGTTCGGCAATAGATCCGATAAATTTGGCTCCCATATCTTCGAACAGATCAACCCATTTTTTTGCATCGAAATTAGGAGCTTTCCACATAGGAATAAAATCGTGATAATCAAAATCTTCACCATAAGTAGCTCTGTGTTCTTCATAAATTTCGCTTCCCCAAAGATTTTCCCGATCGGGAACATACATCCATCTGGGATACCACTCTCCACCTTTTGCCGGAACGGAATAAATTCCCCAGTGAAAATAAATTCCCAATTTAGCATTGGCAAACCATTGGGGAACAGCTTTGTGAGCTTTTAAATTTTCCCAGTTCGAGGTGTATTTTTGTTGAGCAAAAGCGATTTTAAAAAATATAAATAAGAAGAGTAGGATAGAAATTTTCTTCATAATTTCGATAATGATAGTTTACGAGTTACCTTTTCTATAATTTATAGAGTGGGCGGATGTAGTGCTTTTAAATAAATATAGGCAGCTATATTTTATACAGCTGCCTGTTTTATTAATTGTAAATTATTTTTTTATCTCTTTAAGGGCTTTTACTTTTTTGTTTTTGGCACCTTTAGGAGCATCGTGTTCTGTATCGTGTAAATTAAATTGTGGAAGAATTTCAAGTAATTTTTTTTGTTCTTCTTTACACTCTTTAGAAGGTGATTTTTTCGATATTTTAGGAAAACTAATAAGGTCTTCGGGGTACTCATTAACCTCATACCATTTTCCATAACCATCTTTTAGAAGTTTTTCGTTTCGGATAAGTTGCTTGTTTTTCTTGTAACTATAAATCCAGTCGCGATGTTCTGTTTTTCCTGTAATAAGATAAGGCCACAAGCTAACACCATTAATTTCATAATCGGCTGGTATTTTTACTCCAGTAATATCTGCAATGGTAGGTAGCATATCAGAAAGGTTTACTAAAACATCCTGTCTACCTTGTTTTGTAAAGTTAAAGCCTGGGGCGTAAATAATTAATGGTACATGCACACCTTTTTGAGATTCATGGCTCCCTTTTCCATATTTACTGGTTCCATTATCGGCACAAAAAACAAGAATTGTATTGTCTTCAATTTTTAGTTCCTTCAATTTTTCTATGTATTGCCATAATTGATAATCGATGTAATTGATTTGGTTGTGAATTCCAGGTTCAGTTACTGTTCCATGTGTATCGTAAATACCCTTATCACCAGTTACATTAGGTGTTGTTCTGGTATATTTGTTGTTTTTCCATTCAACTACAGGTGTTCCTGGCCACTTGTTTTTCGATTCGGGATTGAAAAAATCCCATCCATCATGGCCTAGATGAGTGGTGTGGTAAATAAAGAAAGGCTGGTTTTCCTTATTTTTTCGATCTATAAAATCAAAAATAAAATCTAATTCTATGTCGGGGCCATAGGTGTTTAAACCAAAATCTTTTTGGCTTTCGGCTGTGTTGGGCCACCATTCTAAACTTTTACTGGCTTTAGGATGATTCATTAGGCGAACATGGGGTTTCCAGTACCAACTGGATTGGGCATAGTAGTCTACTTCTTTTCCTGTATCTTCGTTAATTAGAACTTTTACTCCATTTATTTTTTTGTTAGTAACTCTAAAATCGGTATATGGATTTTTGTTAGCGCCTTGTTCTCCCGGTGTTATACATCCTTCATCGAATCCAAATAATCGCACATCACTTCCTTTCATTTGAGTTTTTCCGGCCCAATAAGTGGCATATCCACCTTTTTTTGCAACATATCCAATTGTATGTGGGCAACTTTCGTAAAGAGGCCAAACTCCTTTTTTGCCATTTTCATTAAGACCTTTACCAAGATCTCCATTGTGCCACCATTTATGTATATGAGCATAACGCCCGGTCATCATCATTGCACGGCTTGGAGAGCATACGGTTGCTCCCCAAACAGTAGAAAAATAGCAACCATCTTTGGCCATTTTGTCCATAACAGGAGTTTTAGCTCTGTATTTTGGATCAGAGGTGTTTCCACCCTTTGGAGGACTCCATACAATTGATCCGTAAACTGGAATTTCTCGAGCACTAATATCATCAGCAAAAACCACAATAATATTTGGTTTTACTTTTCTTTCTTTCTTCTTCGAAAAAGAATTAAATGGAATTGTAAATAGCATTATAACAATAAAAATGCTTTTTGTTACATTTCCTCTGTTTTTTAGAATTTTCATTAGTTAGTTAATTAGTTATTTTTTTATTTGCTTAATCACATTATAAATGTATTAAATAGCTTATGCTGGCTCATAAACAATTTCCTTTTCTAATAGGGGGGGAATTGTAAGAATTTATAAAAATAAAATTTAACCTTCTTTATTTAATTGATTTTTACTTTAATATTAATGTAAAGGAAATGTAAAGGTGTGAGTTAATGTATTTATAGTGAGGTGTTTGTGTTGTGGTTGTGCTATTTGTGACTTGAGCGATATTTGTTTAAAAAAATGTTTTTTTAAGCTATTAATAAGAGTGTAACTTTATACTATTTAAAAATCGAACTTTTGGAATAACAAGAAATTTTTTCCTGAAAATTTATTGATTTAAAACAAGCAAATATTGCAATTTTTTAATTTTATCATTGTATAATATGTAATTGAGAGTATTGAAATTAAATATCCCTCTTTTTAACTCCATAATTTTCCCTCTATAACGATTGAATACTCTTACTATTGTTATAGTTAATAAACTTTAATTAATACATCACAATGGGAAAAATAAAGCTACTATTGACTTTTGTAATTTTAATGAATTATTTGTTCATAAATGCAAAAGAATTGCCCAAAGGTTATCCTAATTCTAATCGAAGTAAACAATGTATCAATACCAACTGGAAATTCTTTTTAGGAAATTCCGAGGGCGATTATTTTAAAGTTGGAGTTAAGGATGCCAAATGGGAAACTGTTAGTGTTCCGCATACATTAAAACCTGCATCTTTAACTTTAGATTTTTGTAAGGATGGAAAAGATTAACCTACTTTTCAACGTAATGTAGGGTGGTATAGAAAGAGTTTGTTGGTAACGAAAGATCCTAATAAGAAAGTATTTCTTGAGTTTGAAGGAGCTCATCAGGTAACTGATTTATGGGTAAACGGAAAACATGTTGGACAGTTTGCAGTAACTGGTTATACACCATTTCATTTCGATATTTCTGATTTTGTTGAGAGAGGAGCAGAAAATCAGATTACGCTTATGGTTGATAATCGCAGAAACGATGTTATTCCTCCTGATGCAGGGCCTTTTGATTATGTGAAATTTAGCGGACTGTATCGTGATGTTTATTTAGTTGAAACTGATCCTGTGCACATTACTTATAATTATGAAGCATTAAAAGCCGGAGTTAGTATTACAAGTCCTACTGTTGATCCTGTGAATATGAATGCTACGATTAATGTAAAAACAGTAGTCCGTAACGAGTCACAGCTTACAAAAAAATGTAAGGTAATTAATAGAATTATCGATGCCGACAATTTAGTTGTTCTAAAACTTATTTCGGAGCAGGAGATTAAATCGGGTGATGATGTTGAATTTAATCAAATAGGTGGAATTGAAGATAATTTGCATTTGTGGGATGTTGAAAATCCATACTTATATCGTGTAAACACCGAAGTGTTGGTTGATGGGAAAAGTGTTGATTGTTTGGAAAATAAGCTGGGAATCAGAACTTTTAGATTGGATAATAAATTGGGGTTCATGTTAAACGAAAAGCCAATAGACTTAATTGGTTTTAATCGTCATCAACATTATGCATACATTGGCGATGCATTGCCAAATTCGCTGCATTATAAAGTATGCTGCAGTTTAAGCAGCTTGGTTTTAATGTTATGCGCACAGCTCATTATCCACAAGATGATGCTTTAATAGATGCTTGTGATGAATTAGGAATTTTAGTTTATGAAGAGGCTCCAACCTGGATTACCATTTCAAATAATCCTAAGTGGTGGAGTAATTTGGAAAAAGCCGCCAGAAGAATGGTGCGAAATCATCGAAATTATCCTTCTGATTGGATAATAAATTGGGGTTCATGTTAAACGAAAAGCCAATAGACTTAATTGGTTTTAATCGTCATCAACATTATGCATACATTGGCGATGCATTGCCAAATTCGCTGCATTATAAAGATATGCTGCAGTTTAAGCAGCTTGGTTTTAATGTTATGCGCACAGCTCATTATCCACAAGATGATGCTTTAATAGATGCTTGTGATGAATTAGGAATTTTAGTTTATGAAGAGGCTCCAACCTGGATTACCATTTCAAATAATCCTAAGTGGTGGAGTAATTTGGAAAAAGCCGCCAGAAGAATGGTGCGAAATCATCGAAATTATCCTTCTGTTGTGATATGGGGAGCAGGTATCAATCACAGAGGATATGTACCACGAATTCATTATACAATTAAGCAGGAAGATCCTGTTCGTTTAACAGCTTCGCAAGGTGCTCGTTGGACCGGATGGCAAGCTTCAGGATTAACCGATATTAATGCAAATATGTTGTATGGACCATTTATTTGGGATCGTTCGGAACCAATGTTGGCAATGGAAGGACATTCGGGACCTAAGGAAGTTGCCATTCACAAGAGAGATCCTAAAATGACAGGTATTATTTCATGGACAGCGCATGCTTATCACACATTTCATCCTACTCATGCTAAGTATAAGAGTATGAAAGATAGAACTAGAAGTGGAGCAATGACCATATTTCGTCAGCCAAAGAAAGGATTGCTGTGGTATCCCTCAGAAATGAGAAGTGAACCGTATCTGCATATAGAAGAAGATTGGAAAGCCAATGTAAAAGAATTGAATATTTATAGTAATGCCGATGAGGTAGAACTTTTTGTAAATGGCAAATCGATTGCAAAACAGAAGCCAGTTTCTGATTCAATTTATGAAGGTTTGGATCATCCTCCTTTTCTGTTTTCCATTAATAAATTTGAAGCTGGTGAGTTAAAAGCCATTGGATATAAAAATGGCAAAGAGTATATTTCGGAAATCATTCGTACTCCTGAAAAAGCCAGAAGTTTAAGAATTGTTCTGGATACTGTTGGGCGTAAATTTGAAGCCGATGGTTCGGATATTTTAGTAGCCTATGCTCAGGTTTTGGATAAGAATGGAACTTTGGTTAAAGACTCGGTAGGAGAGGTTAGTTTCTCCATTTCGGGACCTGCTAAAATTTATGGCGATAAGGCCGGAATTAATGCCAATCCCATGTTTATTGAAACTGGCGAAGCACCTGTTTTAATTCAGGCAGAAAGTATACCCGGAGAAATTAAACTAACTGCAAAATCTAAAGGCTTAAAATCGGCAAGTGTTAGTTTTACATCTGTTGCTAAAGAAAACAATATGGTTCTTGCTAATGCAAAACCAATTTACGATTTTGAAAAGCTTCGTGTTGATTTGGGGGCACCTGATCAATTGGTTCGGTTTGGCTGGACTGCCTGGAGTTCTGAAGATAACAAACCATCAAGAACAAAATTGAATATATTGGGTGGAATCGAAGCAAGTATTAAAGCGAATTCTGATAATGGAGTTTTGCGCTGGTTAGGCGAAATGAATGTAATTGGAAAATATGGTTTTGCTTATGGCGAAGGAGTTTTAGGTATTGATAAAGAAGGCATAAATCTTGAATTCGAAAAATTGCCAAAGGGAACATATAAATTAACTTCATGGCATCACGCACCTCGTACCAATACCGATTTAATGGATACAAATGTGGCAAAATTAAAGCGTTTAAAAATTCACATGCTACCCTATGCTAAACAGATTAGTATTGATGTAAATGGTGAGAAATCAACAGTAAATGTAACGGAGGGGAAAGAAATGCAATTTGCGCCTGCAGCTACTGCCGAAACAGTATTTTATTCCGATGGAATTAATCCTGTAAAGATCGTATTTAAGGATGCGAAAGCAAGCAAAGGCGTTTGGTTAAATGCATTTGAATTAAGCGAGTGGATTGCCAAGTAAATTAAGATTTTAAAATTGGTATTTGTAATTTGCTTATTTTCCGAGCAAATATATTTTTATCGAGGTAGATTTTAATTTATATAAAAAAAACAAGCCTTATAGTCGGTTGATTATAAGGCTTGTTTATGTAATTTATTGTATCTATTTTGATGATAAAGTTATCTGCGAAGTTTTTAAATTTTTCGATTTTGCAGAAAATATAATTTTTCCTATTTTTTTTGTCGATTTAATAATTGCCAAACACTTTCCATTAAAAGCTTTTCTGTAATTCGATTTAAAAGCTTCATGACTCATATTGTTGCCATTTCCAACTCCAGCAATTGTTGCTGGTCCATCAATCGAAAATTCAATTTTATTATTTGCGTTTGGAACTACATTTCCATTTTTATCAACAATGGTACATTCTACATAAATTAAATCCTGACTGTTAGCACTTAATTCTTTTTTTCTGGTAAACAGAATAATTTTAGCGGGAGCACCTGCAGTTCTAACTGTTTTTTCGGCAATTACTTCCCCTTTCGAGTAGGCAATGGCTTTTAGTTCTCCTGGTTGGTAGGTAACTTCCCACGATTGATATTCTACATCTTTTGTATCATTTTTTTGTTTACCTAAGGATTTTCCATCCTGAAATAACTCAACTTCTTCGCCGTTTGTGAATGCATATACAGTAACTTTTTTACCTTTTTGGCCTTCTAAATTCCAATGAGGAAATAAGTGAACCATTGGTTTATTACTCCACTGCGATTGGTAAAAATAGAATCCATCTTTAGGAAAACCACAAAGATCGATTGGTGCAAAACTAGATGAACGTGCTGGCCAGCCAAAAGGAATTACTTCTCCTAAATAATCAAAGCCTGTCCATATAAACATTCCCATTACATAGGGGCGTTTTTTAACCCATTTCCAGGCATTTATACCACTTTCACCCCTGATATCTCTTTTTTCTACCCACTCATAGGCTTCTTTGTATTTATAGTTTAATTTATCCCACCATTCTTTTTTATTATCTCCATACAGATATGTGCCTCGGGGATAAAACGATTGTGCTGATTCATGTTCAGTAACTATTCCTAAGGCTTTTGGGAATAGTTTTCGTTCCTTATCAAAACCTTCGCTTGTTATATAATTGTACCCTTTAATATCGCTGTACGAAGCCGCTTCTTCATTTGGCCATCTGCCCCAACCGTATCCGTGAACACCATTTGTTACTGGGCGATAATCTAAATGATGAACAATGCTTGCAAGTCTTTTTGCAATGGGAGCACCTTCAGGGTCTTTCATTTGATCGATTTCGTTGCCAATACTCCACATAATTACCGATGGATGATTTCGATCGCGCAATACAAAATCTGTTAGATCTTTATCTGCCCATTTTTTAAATTGATCGGCATAGTATTGAACAGGAATTCTAATTTTTTTTCCATTTTGTGTTGTTGATGGTGCCTTAGGTTTTTCCCACTCGTCGAACATTTCGTTCATGACAAAAAAGCCCATGCTGTCGCAGATATTCATAAATTCCTCAGAGAAGGGATTGTGAGCAGTGCGAACGGCATTACATCCCATTTCGCGAAGAATTTCCAGTTGTCGTTCAATAGTTCGCGCATAAACAGCAGCTCCAAGTGGTCCTCCGTCATGGTGTAAACAAACTCCCTTTAATTTAATGTTTTTACCATTTAAAAAGAATCCGTTATTACTATCAAATTCTATTTTGCGAATTCCGGTTTTATTATTTTCTGCATAAATTACATGCTCATCAACAAGTATTTCTGTTTTAATATTGTATAAGTTAGGTGTTGCAGGATTCCATAGTAAAGGGTTTTTTACAAGCAAATCAGATTTACTGATTATACTTTCGCCAGCAGCTATACTTTCTTTCGTTTCTATACTTTTTACTTCATTGCCCTTTGTGTCAAAAGCAGTTTGTCGAACAGTAATATTTTTTTCCGTTTCGAAATCATTCTTAATCTTCGTTTCAATTTTAATGGTAGCTTCCTTTTCAGAACAATTATTGGCTACAATATAATTTCCCCAAACAGGAACATACAGTTTATCTGTTGTAATTAAATGAACATGGCGGTAAATTCCAGTTCCAGTATACCAACGTGAACCAGGCTGAGCCGAATTGTCTAATTTTACAGTTAAAGTATTACTATCACCGAATTTTAAATGCGGAGTCATGTCATAATGGAAGGAAGCGTATCCAAGCGGCCTTTTGCCAAGAAAATACCCGTTTATCCAAACTTCAGAATTTCGATAAGCTCCTTCAAAGTAAATTACAAACTTTTTATTTTTATGATTTTTCTCAAGCTTGAAAGTTTTGCGATAGGCACATTTTCCTGCAGGTAGCCAGGCACCACGAGAGAAAGAGGCATTCTCTTTACTAAACTCACCTTCTATACTCCAATCATGTGGAAGATCTACATCTTGCCAATCTTGATCAATAAAATTTGGTTTTTCAGCATCTTCTATTTCTCCTTTTGTAAATTTCCATCCAAAATCGAAAAGGTTTTTGGAATTGGTAGGTTGATTTTCCTGGCAAGCAGCCAAAACAACAATTGTTAATAATAGAATGGAGGTTTTTAGTTTTTGCATTTTAGGAGGCTTTAAAAATCAAATTTTTAAGATTGTATTTTCTGTTTGGAGTGTGTTTAGTAGAGTGATAACCCGTATAAAAGAAAAGTAGCTTAATCACGAAAATGAATAAGCTACTTATTATTGAGTTAGTTAGCGTTTATATAGTCTAAACGTATTTTTACCAATTTGTTTTCTAAAATAACCTTTTGAATTTTCTCCGTTTTAAGATCAAAAGAATATTTGTGTTCTCCATCTTGAAGCATGGTAATTGTATTCAGAATAAGTAAGGCTTCAGCACTATCAGAGCATTTGTAAAGAGCATTAGAAATTGCAGATACAGGATTTTCTACTTTAATGAAGCTTAGATACTCAGCAGCACGAACTCTATTGATCAATTCAGTATCATTAACTTGAATATTTTTAGCTAAGGAGATAAGCTTAGAGTCTTTTTTCTGAAAACTACTGCAAACAATTAGAGCCCAGTATCTTTCCCAAGGATCATTCGATTTTAAATAAGATTTAATTTCGTTTTCTACAGAATCAAAATCAGCAAGAGACAAATTTGCAATATGAAGATAATTATTTAGTTCTTTTTTGTGTGCTTGTCCAAAACTTGCAGGATCATCGATAGCATTTTTAAGTAAGTAATGTTCTGGGTAGAATGAAAGATCGGGCATGCTGACTTCCCATTTCTCTAATTTTGATCTCATTTCCAGTAATTTATCGCTGAATTCAGGATTTTCTGCTAAATTATTAGTTTCGAAAGGATCGATTTCAACATCGTATAAGGCTTCGGCTTGCTTAGGCTTGAAAAATGCTGATTGTACTTCGTTTAATTTTCCAGTTTCATACAAATTGCGCCATTCTCGGTAAGCCATTTGTTTGTATCTGTAGTTGTTCATTAAACCATCGAAATTAAATGGCTGGTAATTTCTGATGTATTTGTATTTGCCTTTTCTAACAGCTCTAACCATATCATATTTCTCATCAAATCGGTCTGCATAAGAGTAGGTTTCATCTCTGGCTTCCAGTTTCTCTTTACTTACTCCTTTGCCAAGAAATGGTTTTCCATCCATATTTTCAGGAACTTCTATTCCAGCAAGATTTAATACTGTAGCCCCGAAATCAACAAAGCTTACAAAGCCATTTGTCATGCTGCCTTTTTCCAAATCTATTAAATGTCTGTAATTTTTAGGAATGTATACCACCAAAGGTACGTGTAAACCAGTTTCGTATAAATAACCTTTACTTCCAGGTAATACTCCACCATGGTCTCCATAGTAAAAGATGAATGTATTGTCAAGAAGGCTATCTTTCTTTAATTCATTGATGATATTGCCAACTTCCTGATCCATTTTTACGATTTGATCGCGATAGTATGCATTGGTGTATTTAAATAATTCTGTTTGAGGATGATTGGGCTGAACAAAACATTCTTCAGGATTACATTTGGTTTTGTGTGTGCGATATTCTTCTTCGGTAAAGTGCAAACAGCCCTCATGGGTTGTCCCAAAATTTTGAACATGGAAAAATGGCTGCCCTTTTTTTCTATTTCTCCAGCTTGCTTTCTTCGACGAATTATCCCAAACATTATTTGCTTTAATAATATTGTAGTCTTCTTTAGCGTTATTTGTAGTATAGTAGCCAGCTTTGCGCAGATATGCGGGAAACATCTCCATAGAGTCCTGCAAATTAATACATTCCATTTTTCGATGATAATGAGAAGCCAATCTAGGTCCATAACAACTAGCAATAAGTGTTGAACGAGCTGCACTGCATACAGCGGCATTTGAAAATGCACGGTTAAAAATTACACCATCATTGGCTAAGTTTTCAATGTTTGGTGTTTCTACACCATTTTCATCGAACAAACTCATGTAATGTTTCGAATTATCCTCAGACACAATCCAAACAATATTTGGAGGGGTTGTGTTTTTGTCTTTACTGCACGAGCTTTGAAACAAAACTAGTGCAAGAAGACCAAGTGTAAGAATTCTAAAGTTCATAATATTATTTTTAATGTTAGTTTTTCCCTGTTACAATACCGCTTTTTCTTAGCATATTGTATTTAGAAAACATTTTTTTAATCTGCTTTTGATGTTTTTTAGAATCGATCAGGTTGTTAATCTGTTTCTCTGTTGGGTCTTTTTTTAGATTGTACAAAGCAATTGGATTTCTTTTTTGATCGGTTTTGTCTTTTTTATCAATTTGTATAATTAGTTTCCAGCTATCTTCAATTAAGATAACTTCTTTGCCGGTACCTCCTTGCAGCATCAAAAAAGCATGAGAATCTGCATTTTTTTTATTTTCCAGAATAGGCAATAGGTTGTATGAATCCATGGCTTGTCCTTTAGCAATATTTTGCCCTGTTACCGATGCAAGAGTTGCCATAATATCTAAACCTAATATTGGCTCATTGGATGTTCTTTTGGCTTTTATTTTTTTTGGCCACACAGCAATAAAAGGAACTCGGTGTCCTCCTTCAAAGGCAGAATTTTTACCGCCTCTGTAAATATCACTAGGTTGATGGCCCGATTTTAAAGTGTTAGGTTTTAGTAATCCACCATTATCCGAGGTAAAAATAAATAGTGTATTTTCGTAAACTCCCTGAGCTTTTAATGCTTCTGTTAGCATTCCCATTTGTACATCAAGTTCTTTAATCATATCCATGTGTTTCGATGGAGTAGTACCCGCAATTTTAATCCCATTTAACTCTTTAGGAGGATTGTGAGGAAGATGCACAGCTTGAGAGCAGTAATACATGAAAAAAGGCTTTTCTTTATTGGAATTATTCTTAATGTAATTAACAGCTTTACGAGCTAATAAAGGTCCCATTTCCTGTGGAGTCCAGTTTGAATCTCCTAATCCTTCCGATTTATCCAGTCTTACTCCAATTTTGCTCATACTTTTTTGCGATATATAAGCAATTTTAGAATTTGCTTTTAAAGGCATCCAATGTTCATTTTCGTAAACCGCATAAGGAACATCCTGAATCCCGGCAGGCAGAGTTAAGCTGTAATCAAAACCTTGTTGCTTGGGACCATTTCCTGCAATTTTTGTAATATCAACATCTAATTCTGGTTTGTAACGAGGGCCTCTGTAAATTGTATTTTCATCACTTTTTCGATAATAATCTCCACCCAAATGCCATTTCCCAAAAAAAGCAGTAGCATATCCCGATTGTTTCATCAGTTTACCTAAGGTTAATTGATCTGTTTTTATGGGCGACTTTTCGTATGCTCCCCAAACGCCCCAGGGTTTAGGACTACGGTAACAACTGTTTCCTGTCATGATACCATATCGCGATGGAGCACATAAAGCAGCAGGTGAATGGGCATTAGTAAATACTATTCCCTGTTTGGCTAACTTATCTATATTAGGAGTTTCTAGAATAATATTTTCGGAGTGCATTCGACGATAGTGCGATATATCGCCTACACCTATATCGTCGGCAAGTACAACAATTACATTGGGAGGATTTGTGGCAAACAAATAAGCAGTGAAGAATAGAAATATGCTTGTGAGAAATTGTGTTTTCATAATTGTGTTTAATTAATAAACAGCAGAAAATAAATGCTTTATTATTTCCTGCTGTAAATAATAAAAAGGGAGATTATTTATTTCTTTTTTCTCCTCTGGTTGCTGCATTAATATAACTTTGGCGCTTTTTCTCTTCTTTCGAAAGATTTTGAGCGTGTGGATCCTGCCATAATGCTGGTACTGTTTCTTTGTTCCATTCTGCGTATAGTCCCTTTAATTCTTCCAGCTTTGCAGGTAATTCGGTACTTAAATTGGTATGTTCATAAGGATCATTTTTAATGTCGAATAAAAAGAATTCTTTTTTGTAGCCCGACATTACCATTTTATATTTTCCCTTGCGAACAGCATATCCGGCACCATCGGAATATCTCCAAAATAAAACATCGTGAGGTGCTTTTTTATTTTTACCTTTTAAATAAGGAAAAAGATTAACTCCATCTAGTTTTTCGGCATGTGGATGTTTAACTCCTGTTGCTTCCAAGATTGTAGGGTAAATATCTAAGGCTGAAATACTTTTGTGGTATTTTTTGTTCGAGCTTATTTTTTCAGGCCACGAAACCAAAAAAGGAATATGAATGCCACCTTCAAATAACATTCCTTTGTGTCCGCGGTAAGGAGCACTGCTGGCTCCGCCTAAATGACCTCCATTATCGCTGTAAAAGAAAATTAAAGTGTTATCATACTCACCAGTTTCTTTTAGTTTTTCAATTACTCTTCCAATACCAGTATCCATTCCTACAACCATTGCAGCATAAGCAGCACGTTTTCCATCCTCAATATGTTTTACTTTATCTGTATATTGTTTTGTTGCTTGAACAGGAGCATGAGGGGCATTATAAGCCAAGTACATAAAAAATGGCTTTTCTGTTTTGTTGTATTCATCAATATACTCAATGGCCGCATTTGTAAAATCGTCTGTTAAATATGATAGCTCAGATTGAGGAACAACTTTGCCATTACGAAGAACACCTGCAGTTGCTGGTTTTTTGCCCGTATCTCCCCAGTAGCTCATTCCACCACCCCAGAATCCAAACCAATCATCAAAACCCCTATTGTTAGGCCAAAATTGAATTGAATCTCCCAAATGCCATTTTCCAATAGCACAAGTTTGGTAGTCATTTTTTTGTAGAAGTTCCGAAAGCATTAGTTCATTCAATGGAAGTCCATCGTCTACTTTAGCATCGGTGTAAGGCAAATTATTTTCGTGTCCGAATCGTTGCTGGTAGCGTCCTGTTAGTAATCCTGCTCTACTGGGACTGCAATATGGGTGTGATGCATATCCCTGAGTAAAAATAATTCCGCTTTTAGCTAATTTATCCAAATTTGGAGTAGGAATATCAGTACAACCGTTAAAGCCTACATCTCCATATCCCTGATCGTCGGAAAGGATAATTATTACATTGGGTTTTGTTTTTTTTTGTGAAATTCCTGCAAATGCTAGAATTGTTAAAAAAACGGCAAGTATTAATTTTTTCATGTTTATTTTGTTTAGTTTTTTAAGTAAAAACGAGAAATAAATTGCATAAGGGTTCTGATAAATACAAAAATACGATATAAGATGGAGGATGTGTGGGGTAGTTTTAGCGAGAAAGCAGGGGTATATATAGGGTACTTTACACGAATCTTTACTTTTATACTTTTTGCGAATCAAATAAATGCAGATATGTTTCGTAATTACATTGCAACATTAGTTTAATATTTCGATTATGATGCTTCTGTTTTATATAAGTTAGTTTTTTGTGAAAATAGTTATGGTCTGTTTTTTTATTTTAAAACGATTTAACCCCCTTTTTATGAAATGTTTTGTTGACATTTTTTGTTTTAGATAGCTTACTTTTAGTGATTGATAAATCTGTAGAAAAAGAGATGGCTTTTGGCTAATCGGAATATGGAATTATTGATATTGTATAGTGGAATGAATCTATTCTTTCTGCTATTCAGCAAACCTGAAAAGTAAAAATGAAATGAAAAAAAATCTAATTGGAATCTCTCTGGCATTTTTAAGCCTAATCTCCGTTTCCTGTTCGCAACCGGAAGTGAATCAAAAACCAAATATTATCTATATAATGTCGGACGACCATACCACGCAAGGTGTTGGTGTATATGGTAGTAGGTTGGCATCCTTAAATCCGACTCCCAATATTGATGCTTTTGCTAAAGAGGGGATGATATTTGATAATTGCTATGTTACAAATGCAATTTGTACTCCAAGTAGGGCTTGTATTATTACGGGACAATACAGTAATGTAAATCAGGTAATTGATTTAGAGGGACATATTGATGATAGACAATATTTGCCTCGTGAAATGAAGAAACTGGGATATGAAACAGCCATAATTGGGAAATGGCATTTACATAGTGAGCCGGCAGCATTTGATTATTACAAAGTGCTGGTTGGGCATGGAGGACAAGGAGAATATTTCGATCCTGTATTTATTGAAAAAGGTATGAAATACGAATTTCCTGCTAACAAGAATACCAAAACAATAAAAACAAAAGGTCATAGTTCCGACGTAATTACAGATATTAGTATTGATTATCTTAAAAATAGAGATAAAACCAAACCTTTCTTTTTAATGCACCATTATAAGGCTCCTCATGATTTGTTTGAGTTTGCGCCAAGGTATTCAGATTATTTAGAAGATACCTTTATTCCTGAGCCGGAAAGTTTATATGATAATAAGAATAATGGATCTATAGGAACAAAAGGTTATAAAAATGAGTTGATTCATATTATAGGATCATCGGTTTCGCATAGAAATACTATCAGGAATATGGGAATGCATATGGAAATTGATCAGGATATTCCAGATCCTGAATATACTAAACTTGCCTATCAGGAGTATTTGAAAAGATACCTTAGATGTGTGAAAGGTGTAGACGATAATATCGCACGTTTGTTCGATTATTTAAAGAAAGAAGGTTTATGGGAAAATACAATTATTGTTTATACGGGCGATCAGGGGTTCATGTTAGGAGAACACGATTACATAGACAAACGTTGGATGTATGATGAGTCGATGAGAATGCCTTTTATCGTTCATTATCCCGAAAAAATTAAAGCAGGACAAAGAACTGATGCGATTATAAATAATACCGATTTTGCGCCAACTTTAATTGAAATGGCTGGCGGAAAAGTTCCTGAATACATGCAGGGAAAGAGTTTCAAAACGATTTTAGAAACAGGAAAAGAACCAGAAAGCTGGCGCGATGCTACTTACTACAGATATTGGATGCACATGGCTCACAGGCATGCAAATCCTGCACATTTTGGAATTAGAACCAAAGATTATAAATTAATTTTCTTTTATGGTAAATATTGGGTTGATACCGATGATGCAAATGCTGAGTGGAACAAAGCATCATGGGGAAATGATTTTACAAGACATACACCTCCAGCTTGGGAATTATACGATTTGAAAAAAGATCCTAAGGAGATGAATAATGTATATGATGATCCGAATTATGCAGAAGTGAAAAAAATGATGAAAGAGAAGCTGAAGCAACAGCGTGAAGAGATTGGTGATACCGATGAAAAATACCCTCACATTAAAAAAATTGTTGATGAGTATTGGGACAAGTAATCGGATTATTATAAAAAAGAATTAAGTGCTTAAAAGGCGTCAATATTATTGATGCCTTTGTTTTTGTAGTGAATGAAGAAGGGTATTATTGACGGTATTTTATCAAGATAAGTCGTATTTGTACAAAGCTTATTGTAAGCTATAAAGTACATTTGTAATGTAAAAAATGAAATTTGCTGGGAGAGGAATGCCTTTGTTAGCAAACGTTTTAAATAAAAAATGTGCTTTTGCATTTATAAAAATTAAATCTCGAACCAAATCATATAAATCATGAAAAACTACCTTTTAATTCTTTTTGCATTAGCACTGTTTTCGTGCAATTCTAAGCCAAAAGGGGCTAAAAAAGAAACGGAAAAACCAGTTGTTAAAACTGAATATAAAGCAGATTGGGAATCACTAAAACAATATAAGGTACCAGAATGGTGGCTAAATACAAAGTTTGGTATTTATTTTCATTGGGGACCCTATTCAGTACCTGCCCATGAAACCGAATGGTACGCAATACATATGTACACCAAAGGTCATAAAATACGCAAGTATCACGAAGAGAAATATGGGAACTTAAAAGATTTTGGCTACAAAGATTTTATTCCAATGTTTACGGCAGAAAAGTTTAATGCAGACGAATGGGCAAGTTTATTTAAAAAGTCTGGAGCTCAGTTTGCTGGTCCGGTTGCCGAACATGCCGATGGATTTGCCATGTGGGATAGTAAGCTTACCAAATGGGATGCCAAGGATATGGGTCCTAAAAGAGATATTGTTGGCGAAATGGCAAAAGCGGTTCGTAAGCAAAATATGAAGTTTATAACAACTTATCATCGTCACTGGTTGTATGCCTGGTATCCTACTTGGGATAAAAATACCGATGCAGGAGATCCTAAATATGCTGGTCTTTACGGACCTTATGTGCCGGAAGGTTCATTTGTAATGGCAACAGGTGATTATCCAAATCCTCCTAAAAAAGAATTTCATGAGCAGTGGTTGAATCGATTGAACGAGTTAATGGATAAATATCAGCCAGACATTATTTGGTTCGATAATAAAATGGATATTATCGAAGAATCTTATCGCAAGCAATTTTTAGCGAACTATTACAATAAAGCACAAGATTGGGGACGTGAAGTGGTTTGTACTTATAAATTTCATGATATGGCTGAAGGTACTGCTGTATTAGATTTGGAACGTTCTCGAATGAAAGAAAAAAAGGATTTCCCTTGGTTAACCGATGATTCCATTGACTGGAAAGCTTGGTGTAATATTTCTGATCCTAAATACAAAACAACCAATAGGTTAATAGATTTTTTGGTTGATGTGGTAAGTAAAAATGGAGCTGTTTTATTAAATGTTACTCCACAAGCCGATGGTGTAATGCCCGAAGGTGTGAAAACCCGCCTACTGGAAATGGGACAATGGCTAAAAGCAAATGGAGAAGCAATTTATGATACCCGCCCTTGGAAAGTATTTGGAGAAGGTCCTCAGGAAATTAAAGAAGGACATTTAAGTGAAGATAAGAACAAGGATGCTGTAGCAGAGGATATTCGTTTTACGACAAAGAATGGTGATTTATATGCGATTGCTTTGGATTGGCCTAAAGAAAAAATGATGATTCATAGCCTAGCTAAAAAAGAAAACTTACTAACTAAAGAAATTAAAAAGATTAGTATGTTGGCAACCGGGCAGGAGTTAAAATGGGAGCTGACTGAAGATGGATTATTGGTTGACTTACCAAAAGAAAAGCCTGGAGATTTTGCATTTGCCGTAAAGATTGAATTGAAATAATAAAAGTGATTTTTGTAAAAGAATATATAACCTGTTCGGATTCGATCTGAACAGGTTTTTTTATCAAATATTCCCCTTTAATGAATATGATTTTTTCTCAGCATAATTTAAAGTATGTGGTAATTTTACTACAAAACCAAATTAAATTTAAATAATGAAACAACTACTAATATTGAGTTTGATACTTGGCCTTTTTTCGAGTTGCCAACCTGTAAGTCAATCGGTAAGAACAAGCAAAGATTTTAATTTTGATTGGAAGTTTAATTTAGGAGATAGCGAAAAAGCTTACGATATCGAATTTGAAGATTCCCTGTGGCGATCTGTTCGTTTACCACACGACTGGAGTGTAGAGCATTCTTTTACTCAGGAAAATGCTGGTGGTGCAACCGCATTTTTGCCCGGTGGAATTGGATGGTATCGAAAATCATTTTTAATGCCAGCAGATGCAGCCAATAAAATTACAAGAATAGAATTCGATGGTGTTTATACCAATTCGGAGGTGTGGATTAATGGTCATTATTTAGGTAAGCGACCATTTGGTTATGCTCCTTTTGCTTATGATTTATCCGATTATTTAAACTATGGCGATAAAAAGAATGTGATAGCTGTGAAAGTAGACCGATCGGCTTATTTGGATTCTCGTTGGTATCCTGGTTCAGGAATATATCGAAATGTAAAATTGATTGCTT
This sequence comes from uncultured Marinifilum sp., assembly GCF_963677195.1. Taxonomy (NCBI): domain Bacteria; kingdom Pseudomonadati; phylum Bacteroidota; class Bacteroidia; order Marinilabiliales; family Marinifilaceae; genus Marinifilum; species uncultured Marinifilum sp. The sequence continues at coordinate 4,736,067 of NZ_OY781918.1, read as the reverse complement.
GCAGTAAAGTGAACATTCCTCAATGGGGTGTACAGATAACAACACCCGAGGTTTCAGCGGAAAAAGCAAAGGTCAACATTATAACTGAATTAAGTAATGATTTTAATAAAGATGTATCTGTAATTCTGAAAACAAAAATTTATTTTCAGAATGAGCAGGTTGGCTTTGAAGAAACAACTTTGAACTTACTAACAAAAAGTACACAAACCACAAATCAAAATATAGAATTAGTTTCGCCTAGCCTTTGGGATACCGAAAATCCAAATTTATACATAGCTACTTCAGAGGTATTTGTTGATGGAGAAAAGATCGATGAACTTTCAAATACATTTGGCATTCGTAATTTTAAGTTTGATAAAGATTTGGGATTTTTCCTAAATGGTAAGAACATGCTTTTAAAAGGAGTTTGCTTGCATCACGATGGTGGATTGGTAGGTGCTGCCGTGCCAAAAGGTGTTTGGGAACGCAGATTAAAAGCATTAAAAGAAGCTGGTTGCAATGCAATACGAACGGCTCATAATCCGGCATCATCAGAATTTTTAGACATTTGCGATGAGATGGGATTTCTTGTTCAGGAAGAAGCTTTCGATGAGTGGCAAAATCCTAAAGACAAGAGAAATAACTACAATCAGGAAGCAGAAGAAGACATTACTAAAGGTTATACCCATAGTTTTGAAGAATGGGCCGAGCGCGATATTAAAAGTATGGTGAAACGAGATCGAAATCATCCTTCGATTATCATGTGGAGTATTGGAAATGAAATAGAGTGGACTTTCCCTAATTATGGTGCAGCAACCGGTTATTGGGGAAGTAATAAAGTGGGAGATGTAAATTATTATTGGGATGAACCTCCTTTTTCTGTTAAGAAAATTAAATCGAATTTTAAGAATCAGCCAAAAGGGAAATATAAGGTAGCAGAAACGGCTCGTAAATTATCTAAATGGGTAAAAGAGATCGATTTATCGAGACCTGTAACTGCAAATCTGGTAATTCCAAGTGTAAGTAATTTTTCAGGTTATGCTGATGCATTGGATATTGTAGGCTTGTCTTATCGACAATCGGTTTACGATTATTGCAAAAAGAATTATCCTGATAAAGTGTTTTTGGGAACAGAGAATTGGACACGCTGGCACGATTGGAAACCAGTGGTAGAAAAAGATTTTATCTCTGGCATTTTTCTTTGGACAGGTATAAACTATATGGGAGAATCGAGAGCTTGGCCTAAAAGAGGAAGTGGAAGTGGTTTGCTCGATTTTGCAGGCTTTAAAAAGCCATCATATCAAATGTTTAAAGCCCTATGGAATGAGGAACCACAAGTTCACATAACAACTCAATTGTTGGAGAAATCACCCTACAAATGGCATGCGAGCCAGAAATTATTAGTGGAGAAAGAAAAAGATTGGACCAATCATCAAAAATGGGGATGGCAAGAGGTAAACGAGCATTGGAATTATTCTGAGGGTGATAGTATTGCTGTAGAGGTATATACAAACCAAGAGAAAATTGAGCTATTCTTAAATGATAAATCAATAGGCATACAGTCATTAGCCGATAATGAAGATCACATTATTAAATTTATGATTCCCTACCAAGAAGGGAAACTTACAGCTAAAGCTGTTGATGGAGTAGGAGAAAATAGTCTGCAAACCGCAAAGGAAGTTCAAAAACTGATGCTTGTAGCAGATCAGGAGAAAATAGCTGCTAATGGCTACGATGTTATTCACTATACACTGCAATTAACTGATGAGAATAGTATCCCCGTAAAAACTCAGGAAATGGAAGTGGAGTTTAAGATTGACGGACCGGCCAAATTACTTGGTGTTGACAATGGTTCACCAATGAATATTCAGGATTATCAGTCCAATAAAATTGTGACATCTGGAGGAAAGTGTTTGTTGATTTTACAATCGACTTTTGAAGCTGGTAAAATCACTGTGAAGGCAAAGACAAAAGAGTTATCTAGCTCTGAGTTGGAGGTTCTTGTAAATTAATTACTCTATGGAAATTAGAGATTCTTTAGTTCTAGATGTGAATTAATAAAAAAGCGGAATGACTTTTAAGAATCATTCCGCTTTTCTTTTGTAATTGGCATTATTATTTAGGAATGGATTGTATCCAATTACAAAACAAATCAGTCCATGAGCTAACGTGGCCTCTCTTGTGTCCAAATGAAAAGCCATGACCACCACTAGGATAGATGTGCATTTCGGTATAAACTCCGTTTTTTATTAATGAATTGTACATCAATAGGCTATTCTGAACAGGAACGGCTTTGTCATCCGAAGCATGAATCAGAAATGTTGGAGGAGTATCTTTTGTTACTTGCAATTCATTGGAGAATTTATCAACTAATTTCATTGCAGGATCTTTTCCTAATAAATTTTTCTTTGATCCATTATGAGTAATACCATCCTTCATGCTAATTACCGGATAAATAAGAGCCATAAAATCTGGGCGAGCAGATTCTTGATCAATGCTATCTTTTGCTGTATACATCACATCATTGTAATGAGTCCCAAGGGTAGACGCAAGATGTCCTCCAGCAGAAAAACCCATAACGCCAATTTTATTTTTACTGATATTGTATTTCTCGGCATTGTATCGAATGGTTCGTATTGCTCGTATTGCATCTTGCAAAGGAGCTTTGTGGCTTTCAATTACTGATTTTGATTGAGGCAAGCGGTATTTTAGAACAAAAGCAGCAATCCCTTTCGAATTCAACCATTTAGCAATATCAGTTCCTTCCCAGTCGTAAGCCAATATGCCATAACCACCACCCGGACAAATAACAACCGCTTGTCCGTTTGCATTATTTTTTGCGGGCAGAAACACTTCCAATGTGGGTGTTTGCACCTTAGAAATCCTTATTATGCCTGTCGATTCGACGATTTCTTCTTCAATTGAATTCTGGCTGTTTGGAATTTCATTTGTCCATAATTTCAGGATGTTACTTTGACTGAAAACAGAAAATGAGATTGTAATCAGTAAGGATAGTATTGTCGCTTTTTTCATTCTAGGAGCATTATTTGTATTCGTATAACTGCCTGTTATTTTTGAGTTTTGTTAAAGTGCAAGTTACTCATCATTTTTGAAATAGCCTTTATGCAGAATGTCACTATACGCAAGCATAGTGACATTCTTAAAAATAGGATTTGAAAATGAGAATCAAAAATTCTTATTGAAGCAGTAACCAGTTTAAATTAACTGATTTTGTATTTCCCCAATCTGATTTAAATACAACAACAAGATTGTGTGTTCCGCTAATAGATTCTTTAAGCTCTGTTTCTATGGTTTTCCAAGTGTTCCATCCACCTGTATAGTTAATTGGAAATTCGGCAACAAGTTTTCCTTTCGGATTGTTTAGTCTTATTTCGAAACTTCCATTTCGTTGTCCGCTGGCTATGCGTGCTTTAATTTTTTTTGCACCATCAAATTTTACACGGTTAAATTTCACAAAGCTCATCATTTTAGCATCACAAACCATCCATCCATTAGGCTCATTTCCGCCAACAAAAGCTGTATTAGCTCCCGAAATTTCATTGTATCTGTCAATCTGAATTGTATCATTCACTTGAGGAGTTCCAATTCCACGAAGAGTGGGTTTTACTTTTTTAATGGTGCCATCTTTTTTGAAAGTCATGTAATCGGCTCGCATCGAACGCAATTTGTTGTAACCGCTAATGTCCCATGAGTGATAAAAAAGAATCCATTGATCTTTGTATTTAACCACAGAATGATGATTGGTGCCGTTGTGAATGTTATCCATTATTTTACCACGGTATTGATAAGGTCCCAATGGTCTATTGCTTGTAGCATAGCCAATGGTGTATCCTTCGTCCGGAAAAACATGAGCAAAAGTCAGGTAGTACACACCATCTTTCTTAAAAGGGAAGGATCCTTCTTTGTATCCAGCAGGTAAACCTTCAATAAGAATAGGTTTTTTGGCTATTTCTTTCATATTTTCTTTTAAAGGAGCTCCATACAATTCATGACCTCCACCAAAAAACAAATAGGCTTTGTTGTTATCGTCTAAAAGCAATCCTGGATCAATACCCGAAACATCTTTTATAAAACTTTTTTCCCATTTAAAAGGGCCAGTAGGATTGTCTGATACACCAACACCAATTCTTCTAAAAGCTTTGTCTTTTTTTGGCTTAGCCGGATAGTAATAATAATATTTTCCATCCTTTTCGATACAATCCGGAGCCCACATAGCGTAGGTGTCTTTTTCACCCCAGGGCACATCATTTTCTTTCAGTACCCATCCGTGATCTTTCCAGGTGGAACCATTTTCCAAAGAAAAAGCATGATATCCTGGCATGCAAAAGCGAGGAAATTCTGCTTCTCGTCCTGCTGGTGGATAGGTATCGCTCGAAGGAAAAACAAACAATTTACCATCGAAAACCCGAGCTGTTGGGTCGGCGGTAAACATATGCGTTACAAGAGGGTTTTGGCTATATCCGAAAATGTGATGCATTGCAAGCAGTAAAACAAGAATACTTTTAAGTAATAAAGGTCTGTTCATTTGATTTATATATTTAAATGTCTTGTTCAAATGTAAAGTTTTTCCTTTACAAGGATAGGGGGATTATAGCAATATATCCGTGGTGAATTTTCATTGAAACAGCTTTGTAATATGCAAGTTCTGTAGAATAATACCTTAGTTTGTTTTAGTTTTTGTTGTTAGTTTTATTTTATGAAATTACGAATTAACTTTTGCTCTTAATTAGTCTATATGTTAAAGTTATGAGTTAATATAAATATTGATTTCCCCCTATTATCATTTGTAATTTATCCCTGTATTTTTAGTTAAAAATAAGTCAATTTGTATAGTAATTTTAATAAGCTACACTTTGCGAAAGTATTTTTAAGTATGGAAACCAGTAAATTTTAGAAATGAAAAATAAAATAATTTTAATTCTGTTTTTAGGCTTGGCAAGTATTGTGAATGCAAATGCCAAATCCACAAAAAAGGAATCAAAACCAAATGTAATTTTTATTCTTACGGATGATCAGCAATTTGATTTGTTAGGATGTAATGGGAATGAATTACTTAAAACTCCTCAGTTTGATAAAATGGCTGATCAGGGCGTTCGATTTACCAATGCGCATGTTACAAGTGCAATTTGTACTCCTAGTAGAGTGTCTATGCTATTGAGTCAGTTTGAACGTAAGCACGGAGTTAATTTTAATTCGGGTACTAGTGTTTCTCCTAAAGCATGGGAAGAATCATATCCTGTAGTACTAAAGAATAATGGGTATTATACAGGTTATATTGGAAAAAATCATTCACCAGTAGGTGATGGTGGGTATCAAAGTGGATTGATGGATAAATCTTTTGACTATTGGTATGCTGGTCACGGACATCTTAGCTTTTACCCTAAAAAAAGACATAAAATATTTAAAGGTGCAAAATACGATACTCAGGTTGAGGTGATTAACGAAGGTGTTGATGATTTTTTAGATAAGAATGAATACCGTTTAGATGGAGCTTTGCATTTTCTTGATTCAAGACCAGAGGATAAACCATTTTGCTTAAGTATTTGTTTTAATTTGCCACATGGAGCAAGTACAGGAACCATGAAACAATTGCCAACAGATTCGGTAATTTACCGTACTTTATATCGGGATAAGGATATTCCGCTGGCCTCAAATTATATTGCTAAAAAAGATATTGTAACACCTAAGTTGCCCGCCGATTTGTTAAGAGCAGAAGATCGTCAGGTTGGTTATAGTTATGTTGATACTCCAGAAGATACAAAAGAACGCTCGATAAGACAGATGCAGGCCATGACAGGAATTGATGGTTTGTTGGGGAAATTAAGAGCCAACTTAAAAAAGCAGGGTTTAGATAAGAATACTATTATTATTTATACTTCCGACCATGGATTGTTTATGGGACAGCAAGGATTAGGCGGAAAAGCATTGTGTTACGAGCAGTGTACTCATGTTCCTATGATTATATATAATCCATTAACATCACGTAAAGCGAGAGGTCGTGTGGTTGATGAGTTAGTGCAAACTATTGATATTGCTCCCACAATTTTAAGCTATGGAGGTGTAGATATTCCAAAAAGTTATCAGGGTAAGGATATTTCAGGAATTATAGATGCTTCTAATGAGAAAGTAAGGGATTTTTTATTTACCGAAAATATATGGTCTACTCAATTTGGAAATCCTCGTTGCGAATCGGTTCAAAACAAGGAATGGAAGTACATTCGCTATTATAAAAATGAGAATCTTTCGGCTACCGCAAAAATTAAAGTGGCAAAAGATATGGGAATAAAGTTAAAAGATATGTTGTATTCGGTACACGATCCAGATATTGCATTGTATCGTACATTTATTGAAGGACCACTAAATGGAGAAGAAGCCGTATATGAGGAACTTTATAACTTAAAAGAGGATCCTCAGGAAATGAAAAATTTAATTGGGGATAAAAAATATGCCGATAAAATTGAGATGTTGAGAGAACAATGGGGAATTTTAATTAAAGAGGCTAGAGGAACAGAAAAACCAAAAGTATTACGATATACTGCAGAAAGTATGATGGAAAAATATGGTGTAGTTAAACATGAGTAAATAGAAAAATTGTTAGTTTTTTTTTATAGATCATTACATGTTGTTGTGTGTCGCTTCTTACTTTTAAGAAGCGACTTTTTTTGTATTGGTTATTTAGGCGCAATTAAATAACGATATCCCCCTTTATTTAAGAAGAATTTCTTTCTTCTATTTTACGTTTTTTTTAAGCTCTTTGTAATGTCGAAAACGTTTTAATTTTGATCTGCTATGAATAAATTTTTTCCTTTTTTAATTTTGCTTATCTCTTCTTTTTCTGGATTTACACAGAATAAGCTAACTGTTAATCCAAACATTCAATATTATATTGGTGATGTTTCTGATTTAGATCGAAGCAAATTTTTTAACATGCACGCTACCTGGGGCGATGGTGGAATTACAGATGAAGAATTTGAATACTATACAGAAGAATTAAATGCTGGTTTCGGACGTGGTTTTTGGGGCCCTTTTTCTTGGGCTAAAAATAAGGCTGGCGGAGAAGTAGGTGTTTATCCGGAAAATGAAGCCGATATAATAAGCAAAGGAAATTCTCAAATAAATTATAATAAGTCACAAGCAACATGGTGGCGCCACTCTAACCGACAAGTAATAACCGAACATCCCGCAAATGTTGCTCGATGGAGTTTAGATAAAGAGAAAGCTGCCGATTGGTCGGCTCAATATTTTAAACATTTTTTTACCGATGAGGACAGACCCCTTTGGTTCGAACCCATGAATGAACCCTTTGTTCATGCTGGCGATGATGTTTTTAGTGCTGAACAACCAGATGATCAGTTAATGCGTGAACGTATGGCTGAATGGTTTGGTGCTATTGGTAAAAAGTTCGATGAAACACCAGAATTGGAGAACGTAAATGTAGTTGGTTATTCTAGTGCATGGCCATCGGTTGAGTTGTGGGATTTTGAACATTGGAATACGAGAATGAAAATGTTTATGGATGTTGCAGGCGATCACATGGATGCTTTTGCAACTCATATTTACGATGGAATTAATGTAACAGGAGCCGATAGTAAAAGATCAGGATCTAATTCTGAAGCTCTTTTAGATTTAATAGAAACTTATAGTTACACAAAGTGGGGATTTGTTAAACCTCACGCAATAACCGAATTTGGCGGAATAGAAAAAGGTTTTGGCGATGATTATAGCGATATAAGAAGTGTACAATCTATAAAATCAATCAATCATATTTTATTTAATTTACTCGATCGTGAAAATAATATGATGCTGGCAATACCTTTTATTGGTTCAAAAGCTACTTGGCACATTACCGAAGCAAATAATTACCAGCCTTACGGTTCGGTGCTTTGGCGACCAAAAGAAATAGGTGTGCCCATCGATGCCAATACCGAGTGGGTTTTTACTCCACGGGTGCATTTCTTTGAATTGTGGAAGGATGTAAAAGGCAAAAGGGTGCAAATATCTGTGAATAATCCTGATATTCAAACTCAGGCTTTTGTTAGTGACAATAAACTTTATATGGCATTGAGTAATTTGGATGATAAAAATTTACTTGTTGATTTGAATCAATTTGAAGGCCAAGAAAATGTTAATAGTGTAAGAATTAAGAGTCTTAAAATTTGGGACGATAAAAATCCGGTTTACTCTGATGAAACACAATCTTCTGTTCCATCGGAAATAAGCTTAATTCCCGATGAAACGGTTGTTATGGAATATTCTTTTAATAATTCGATTTCATTTACAAATAGCTTAAGAAGTACAAAATATTATACCGAGCAGCACCTTAAAACCATTTCAGGAAATCTTAAGTTTAACTTTAATGGTGTTGATATTGGAAACGCTGGTGGTGTTGCTAATTTGAGAGTATCTATCGGGAGAAAGCATAATAAATCTAAAAAACCAACTGTATTGGTAAATGGTATTCAAGTAACAGTTCCCGATAATTGGGCTGGTGGAGATCAGGCAAATCGGGATGATTTTTTTGGGATGATTAATATTCCCATTCCATTCGAAAATTTAAAAGCAGATAACGAAATTGATGTGAAGTTCCCAGACTCGGAAGGAAGAGTGAGTTCGGTAATTTTACAAGTTGGATTATACGAAGAAGCCATTGCTACAGGTATTAAAGATGCTGTACAATATGGAGTTACGGTATTTCCAACTTTGCTTACCGAAGGGTGGATGAAAATTTTAATGAAGGAAAATATATTTAATAAATATGAGCTTATTGGAATAAACGGTAATGTGTGCAGATCTCAAACTATAAATAAAGGTCAGTCAGAAATACATATCATAAACATGCCCGAAACAAAAGGGATGTATATTGTTCGATTAACAGGTGATAATGCAGTTTATACTCAAAAAATAATTGTGAATTAGTAATTTTTTTTCAGATAGTTAGTTAAATAGTTAGAAATTAAAAACTCACACGGTATAAGCAGTGTGAGTTTTTTTATAAATAAAATTACCAATGTAACCTGTTTTCTATAAATTGAATAAGTGCATCTCCCATTAACTTTTGATCTTCAACTTCAGGATGTCCTTTACTACTTTTATATGGCATAAAAAAGGTGTAAATATTGGTGTCGTTTAAGGACTTTACCGCTTCTTTTACATATCCGGGCCATACCGAACCTTCCTTTGTGGCGTCCATACTGCCCAGCATGCAAATAATTTTGGCCTTAGGATAATGCGAGCGCAGTTTTCCTATAAAATCGGCATAGGATTTAATAATAAATTGCTTTGTTGGGGCCTGTTTTGTAAATCGCTTTTGATATTGCTCGTTTTCAGGCATGTTTACAATCCAAGAATCGTTCTGAAAGAGATTGACCACCACTACATCTTTTTGATGTGCACTAAAATTCCAAATGCTTTTTTCATTGCTAGGATCGTGCCTATAGTATAATTCTGGCATAATTTGATTGAACCAACTTACCGTTATTCCAATACCACTTCTCGCAATGCAAGAATAGTTAGCATCGAAATGTTTGGCCGTTAAAAATGCATAGGAGTGATAATTATTTGAATAAATGCTATCCCAGCGATCTTGTTCCGTGTCATCGTCAACGCCATATCCAACCGTAATGGAGTTGCCGTAAAATTCAATGCTTTTTTTCTTTTTCTGGTCGGCAGGTAACAGCTTGGCATCGCCCCCTATTTTAAATCCATAAAACTGTGTTTTTCCAAAAGTACATTCTGTTCTTCTAAATAGCTCTACTCGGTGTTTACCTTTTTGTAGATTTTTTGCTATGGTATATTCTGTTTTTAAAGTATCGATATGTAAAATACTATCTACAACACCATCGATTATAATATTGTAGTAATTGTCTCGTTCACTGTTTTTAAGTATTGCTTTTAGCTTTTCTCCCTCAAAATTTATTGAAACAGAAGCTCCCGACCAACACAAGCCTGATATTGTTGAATCTGCAGTCCATACCGTTCGTCCCATATAGTTTAAAGCATCAGATGCAGGTAAAACATCAATTTGTTCGGGCAACTTATTACAAGAGGCAAAAATAAATGCCGATAGTACTAAAGTTAAAAAATACTTCATGTTTATAAATTAAGTTTGATTGATAAATACAAACTGCAATTTCGCAATTTTTAGCCAAACTTTATTAGGCTAAATTCAGTTTGTTAAGTTCTAAGTATAAGAATTGATATGTTTTGTAATTAGCATTAAAACAGTGTGTTTGGACTATTACTTGTTTTGTGTTTTTAAATGCCCCCTGTTTTCGTGGGATTCTATCCCGTTACTAGAGATTAAGCTTGCGTAATTTTGAAAATATATTAACCGATTACACAATTTTCTATGTTTACGATTAAAAAATTTGTATTTATACTGTTAGGATTAATTTATTTTAATTCGATTCAGGCTGGGATAAAAACTGTAAAATATTCAAAGAAAAATACTATCCTGAAAAAATGGGAAGTTATTGATATTGCTTTTAAAGCGAATCCCAACAACAAAAATCCCTTTGTTGTTAATTTTATTGCAGAGTTTACCGATCCGAATGGTAAGCTAGTAAAAGTTCCGGGCTTTTATAATGGAGATAAAAATTGGGTGATTCGTTTTTCAGCATCTGAAGCTGGAAATTGGAGCTACCGTACTAGTTCCGAAATTAAAAACCTTAATGGCAAAAAAGGAAAATTAATTGTTAGCAACGAAACAAGCAGGAATCATAAAGGTGGAGTAGTGCTAAATCCTGAAAAGCCAAAGCATTTTTTTTACGAGAATGGCGATCATTATTTTCTAACAGCTTTCGAATGCGATTGGTTGTATGCTTTAGATTATCATAACGAAAAAGTCTTGCCAAAAACCGAACACTTATTAAATCTTCTGAATGAAAATGGTTTTAATCAAGTAGTAATGAATGTGTTTTCTTACGATGTTAGCTGGAAAAAAGATGAGAAGTTAGCAAATAATCCGGAACATGAATATGGTGCTCCTAAAGATATCTTCCCTTTTCTGGGCAATAACGAAAATCCTGATTATTCGAGTCTTAATGTTGATTTTTTTAAAAAACTAGACAGAACCATTGCTCTTATGCACGATAAGGATATTGTTGCTCATCTTATGATTTATGTATGGAACAAGCTGGTGGCATGGCCCGATATGAATTCCGAAGCCGACAACATGTATTACGATTATGTGGTAAAACGCTACGGAGCTTTTCCAAATGTAATGTGGGATGTTTCGAAAGAGGCACTTTACTATGGAAGAGCAGACGATAATTATATATTAGAGCGAATTGACAGATTGCGAAAAGGAAATGCTTTTAAGAGATTGGTAACGGTTCACGATTATGGTTTTTGTAAACGCCATGCCGATTCGGTCGATTTTATATCCCGACAAGACTGGACTTATTCTCTTTACAGCAATATGCTTAACGATCATAATAAGTACAAAGATAAACCTGTGTTTAATATAGAACATGGTGGATACGAAGATGCTCCTTATGAGGTGTTTGTGGGTAGTTATATCGATCCGGAAGTATGTTTAAAAAGAAACTATCAGTGTTTATTTGCTGGTGTTTATTCTACTTACTACTGGCAGGCTGCTAGCTGGAATGTGATAATTCATAATCCTTATCAGCAGCCCGAAGGTTTTATTAAACCTAAGTTTGAGTATTTTAAACACATGACTAAGTTGTTTTCAAAATTCGATTTTAGCGAGTTTAAGCCAGCACCTTGGCATAATCAGGCAGGATATTGTTTGAAAAGTGATACTCACTATTTATTTTATGTGCCTAAAGAGAGTTATAAGTTTCGTGCCGAATTTTTGTTTAGGGAGTGCGAATCTATATCTGTTCAATGGATGAATACCTTAAGCGGAGAATTTAGTAAAGTAACTAAAATTAGTAAAAAGCAAGATTTTGAATCGCCTTGGTATGGAAAAGCTGATGCAATATTAATTATCGAACCAATAAATAAAAAGAAGTAATGAACTGGAGACAATGCATAATATATTCTATGGCTTTTACAGCCTTAGTAGGTGTAAGTACAATGGTTGGAGCACAGCAAAAGGTCGATTTTCAAAAGCCTAATATTGTTGTGGTTTATGTTGATGATTTAGGATATGGCGATTTATCCTGTACTGGAGCTAAAGGAGTAGAAACACCTAATGTTGATAAGTTAGCAGAGGGTGGTATTTTGTTTACCGATGCTCACTGCTCGGCTGCTACTTGTACACCATCAAGATATTCATTGCTAACAGGAAGTTATGCATTCAGAAAAAATGCAGCTGTTCTTAAGGGCGATGCTCCTTTATTAATTGAACCAGGAACACCAACTCTTCCTTCAATGTTGCAAAAAAATGGTTACAAAACTGCAGTAATTGGGAAATGGCATTTGGGTTTAGGTAATGGTAATGTAGATTGGAATGGAGCTGTAAAGCCTGGTCCCTTAGAAATTGGTTTCGATTATTCTTATCTGATTCCGGCAACTGGGGATCGAGTGCCTTGTGTTTTGGTAGAAAATCATAAAGTACTTGGTCTTGATAAGAACGATCCAATAACAGTGAGTTACGATGGAAAAGTAGGAACAGATCCTACAGGAATAGAAAATCCGGATTTATTACGATATGGTGCCGATAATCAGCATGGAAAAACCATTGTTAATGATGTAAGCCGCATTGGATATATGACTGGAGGTAATGCTGCCCGCTGGAAAGATGAAACAATTCCTTACCAAATGCTTTCGAAAGCCAGAAATTTTATCGACCAAAATCAGAATACCCCATTTTTCTTGTATTTTGCTTTTCATGATATTCATGTTCCGCGAATGCCAGATTTACGTTTTGCAGGAAAAAGTACAATGGGAGTTCGTGGCGATGCCATTGCTCAAATGGATTATTTCACTGGGCAATTGGTCGATTATTTAAAAATTAAAGGAGTGTTAAATAATACTTTAATTATTTTTTCGTCGGATAATGGACCCGTTTTAAATGATGGATACTCAGATAAAGCAGAAGAATTATTAGGTGATCATAAACCCGGAGGAATTTATCGAGGTGGAAAATACTCTTGCTACGAAGCAGGAACTCGTGTGCCTACTATTGCATATTGGCCAAATAAAATTAAAAAAGGCCAAACCAGTAATGCCTTAATTGGGCATGTGGATATTTATGCTTCCATTGCTGCTATGTTAAATTACGATTTAAAAGATGGAGAAGCTCCCGATAGCTTTAATCATTTAGATGCTTATTTGGGTAAAGACCAAAAAGGTAGAGCCGAATTAATAGAAGAGGCTTATGCTTTATCTATTCGTGAAGGAAAGTGGAAATATATCGAGCCATCGGAAAATAAAGGCGAATGGATTATGGATATTAAGAGCATAGAAAGCGGATTGAGTAATAAAGCTCAACTGTATAATTTGGAAGAGGATCCTAAGGAACAAAATAACCTTGCCAACACAAAACCTAAATTGGCTAAAAAACTGGCTGAAAAGATCCGAAAAATAAGAGAACAATCGCAAAGTAGAAAATAGTAGTTTTTAACTTGCTTACAGCAAAATAGTATTTTCATCTTACATGTTTTATACGAATAGTAGGATGAAGATTTGTCTATAAATAAGAATAGAAAAATATTGATTTAATCAATAATAAAACCTAAACTATGAGAATAAAACTTGGTATTATTGTGTTTTTAATGTCTTTGATATTTGGTAACCTGCAGGCTCAAACACATAGTCTAAAAGGAAAAGTAATTGCTTTTAAAAAGTATCCAGTAAATAATGTGGAAGTATCGGCTTCGAAAAGTAAAAAGAAAACACTTACCGATTTTCAAGGTAATTTTACAATAGAAGTAAAATCGAAAAAGGATGTTTTGAAATTTAAAGTTGATGGTTTTGTAGGACAATCTATTCGTATTAAAGGCGAACAGGATACAACGATTAATCTTCTTTATATCGATAACGAAAGCTCGTATTATAATGTGATTAAGAATAAAAATATGTCGGAAGAACGATTGGATTATTGTATCGCTAAGCTTATGGATGAGAACAATAATTTCGATAGGATGTCTTCTATTTCTCAGTTAATTCAATATGTATATCCATCGGCTAAAATTGAAAGTGTTAACGGTGTTCAAACTGTATATCTTACTTCTCGAGGACCAAATTCTCTAACTTCAGGAACAGAGGCTTTAATTGTTGTAGATGGAGTTATTACAGAAGATATTTCAGGCATAAATCCTGCGCAGGTAAAGAATGTTGAAGTTCTTATTGGGAATGAGGCTGCTGAATACGGAGGTAGAGCGGCAAATGGAGTAGTGATTATTCAACTAAAGCATTACTAAAATGAGGTTTAAAACTATTACAATACTGGCTTTTGTAATTGGGTTTACAGGAGCAGCTTATTCTCAGGATTTAACTATTCCGTCCAAAAAATATGTAGACTCTGTAAAACTTGAAAATAGGGCTAAAAGGATAAATACGGATTTTCCTTTATCCGATCAGCAAAATAAAACAGGGTGGAAGAAGCTGGAAAAATTCTGCGATGAGTTTAATAATAAAAAATTGAATGAAAAAAGATGGTATCCAAATAATCCAGGCTGGAAAGGACGACAGCCAACCTATTTCCACGGATCGAATGTGAATTTGGAAAATGGAAATTTGGTGATTCGAGTTAATCAGCATGGAAATGAAAAGCTTCCCGAAGGATTTACCCATTCAACAGGATTTATAAAAAGTAAGCAGAAATTTTTGTATGGATATTTCGAGGCGGAAGCGAAATTGATGGATGCTCCCTGGGTTTCGGGATTTTGGATGACAAATGTGAGCCGCGACTGGTGGACAGAGATTGATATTTGTGAGAATGCTCCCGGATTGTATTACAATCGGCATGATCTTAATTCCAATATTCATGTGTTTCGTGCACCCAAAGATAAAGGTGATGTGAAAAAACATTTCTCAAGAACAAAAAAGTACTATTTTCCAAAAGAGTTACAAAAAGATTATCATACTTGGGGCCTGGAGTGGACTCCAGAGTATATTCGTTTTTATATCGATGGTATTTTGTTTCGTGAAGCCGAAAATACTCATTGGCATCAACCATTAGAGGTTAATTTTAATTGTGAATCGAACAAATGGTTTGGTGCATTGCCCGATAATAAGCGTTTGGATGGTAAATATAAAGTGAATTACTTTAGGGTTTGGAAAGAAAGTAAGTCCAAATAAAACTAAAAAGTACATGAATTTAATTATGGCGGTAAAAAAAATAGGGATTTTCTCAATAGCTTTTTTGTTGTTAGTACCTGCTTTGTTCGCTCAGAAAAAACTGGTGTTAGGCGAGCAGGAGCTGTATAAAGCACACAGAAATAAAGAGAAAATTGTGGTGGATGGAAATATGGGCGAACAGGCTTGGCACAAGGCAGAGAGCCGTTCGCTTAATTATTATTACAAGATCGAAAAAGAATCGGATAAACAGGAGACAATTTTTCGTATGCTATGGGATGAGGAGAATTTGTATGTATTTTTCCAATGCAAGGATAGGTATATTACTGCTCGCGAAACACAACGCGACGGAGCTCCTTACTACGACGACTGTGCCGAAATATTCCTGATTCCTGCTCCCGATAGCCTGAATATGCACTTTGGTTTTGAACTGAATCTATATAAAACAGCTAACGATTTTATTTATTTGAATGATATCTGCAAAGGTGAAGCCATGGTGGTGAAAGCCTATAATCCCGATTATAAAATAGCATGCTCTATTCAGGGAACTCTCAACGATAATTCGGATATTGATAAAGGCTGGACCATGGAAATGGCTATTCCTCTAAGCATACTTAAAGGAGTTAATTTTACCCCTGTGAAAGCAGGCAATAAATGGGCTTTTCTTGCAGTGCGACAGGATAGAAATGATGCGAAAGGAGAGCGTCGATCAACCTCAACTATTTTTCCAATTTACGATATTAGCAAAAATGTACACCAACCCAACAGATTTGGTTTGGTGGAGTTTGTGAAGTAATATTTTCTAAATTGTACAAAAGCCTGACAGTTTTACATTGTTAGGCTTTTTATTATAATAAAAGCTCCAACAAATTGTCGGAGCCTTTGATTCAAAACATATTTTACTAACTAAAATTTAATAGACATTTGTTACGTTAGATGATATGGTAAAACTTGTGTATTTACTTCCTTCAATATAATTTCCTCCGGAGTACAATCCATTCTCTTCTGAACCATCGAGATAGTTACCTCCCAAATAGATTTCGTAGGATTCACCTTTTTCCAGCTTAGGAGAGGAAAAGGCCAGAGACTGATATGCTTTTACGGGCGATAAACTTAGTACTTCTTCTCCGTTTGTATTCACAATGTGAATCATCGTTTCTGCCGATTGTGTGTTACTGAAATTAATCAGCACCGAATATTGCGTGGAAGAAGAACTTGGCGCTTCTGCCATGTTTTTTGTACCTGTAGCAGCCATTAAACCTCCACTCATAGAGTAAGTGCCGTCGTAATCTAATGCGCTGTTCGAGCTGGCTGTCGATCCACTTACAATTACAGTTCCATCGCTCATGTTAATGTCGTCGTTGGAATCTAAACCATCGCCACCTGCATCAACAACAATAAGGCCGTCGTAAATATTAAGAGCACAGGAACTGGTCGATTTTGTACGACCCGAGGTTCCGCCTCCTGCAGCCACATTAATACCATCATCGCTCGAAACAATATAAATTTCGCCATTGTCTATTGTAATGCTTCCTTCGGCACTTTCTATTCCTTCGTAACTATCGCTAATATCAATGTATCCCGATATAATATTAAGATCTGTTTCGGCATGAATTCCATCGTCGGCCGAAGAAATTTCAAGTGTTACATCCTGAATTTTTATACTTCCATCGGAATGAATGGCATCGTCGGCTGAGTTTACCTTTATATTTCCGCCAATTATTTCAATGGCCGATCCGGCTTTAATTCCTTTCGAAGAATCGGTACCTGTACTAAATGTACTGCCATTTCCCGATGTGAGAGTAAGATTTCCTGAGTAAATGGTAACGTTTGTTTCGGCCGTTATGGCATCGCCCAATGCATTTACTTCTATGCTTGCTTTCGCAATGGAAATATATCCGGCAGTGCTGTATTCTTCATTATCCGATTTTAATCCATCTCCATCGGAAGTAATATTGATGGTTCCATCGTAAATAATTAGGTAATCTTTTCCACGAATGCCATCATCAACAGCGTTTACCGTGATATTACCACTGGTAATGATTAAACCATCCTTACCAGTGATAGCATCGTTGTAGTTTCCATTCACCACAAGAGAACCTTCTCCGTAAATGCTTAGATCGTCTTCGCTGTAAATGGCAGCATTACAATCTTCATCGGCATAGGAGGCACCATCGCTAACTGTGTTGCTGGTTCCACTTGCAAGAACGATCATAGCCTTCTCGGCATTTTTAATGTAGATCGCAGGATTGTTGGAGCAGTTGATTTCTGCTCCGTTTAAAATCAGTCTTACAATTTCTTCATCATCCGAATCAACCATTATTTGTCCGTCGGATAAGCTTCCGCTGATGGAGTAGGATCCTGCCGCTTTAATTGTAGCCACACTTTCGTTGATATCTACCTGATCCGATTCGCAGGAAATGGAGGATCCGTTCAAAACAATAGAAATTACATCTTCACTGTTCCATATATAATCTTCTTCTTGGTCGTGAACATCACTGGAGTATTCTTCACCATCTCCACTGTCAACACTATCTTCGGTGTTGTCTTCTCCAGAATAACTCTCGCTTAATTCTTCTTCTTCCGCATCCCTACTACATGATGTGTAAGTTGATAGAACTAAGCAGAGAGTTAATAAATATAGTATTGTTTTGATTTTCATATATTACTATCTTTAATTTAGATAAGAATTTACAGCATCGTTTCTTGTTTGTGCGTGTGTTTTTAGAGTTTCCACTGCCTGATCGAACTGAGAATCGTAACTAATGTAAGAGTATCCCGATTCTTCGGCATAAGCATAATCTTTAATCATATTGTAATAGCTTTCATAGGTGGCACTCATTTCCGATGGAATAAATACTTCATTAATAAATTGTTGTAAGTACTCCTGATATGTTGCTTTGTACTCATCGTCGGCTACAATGTATTTAATTAAAGGCCAGCTGGAGCTTACTTCGCTAAGCGAAAGGCTTAATGCACCACTTTGTTTCCCATCCTGCAAAGCTTCATTGTTGTCCCAGGGAATCCAGGTTAGCAGACCGCTATCGGCATCGTTGTAAAGAAAATAGTTGTGGGTCATGTTACCATAGGTATCCCAGTTTTGAATGACTGTATTGGCAGCCAGCCATTTTAAAAATCCATCAACATTAAATACCGATTCCAAATTGGTTTTCCATTGTGCCACATCGCTGGTTCTGTCGCTGCTGTTAATAATGGTGTATAAAGATTTTACGTCGGAATAATCGGCTTCGTCTTCGTTGGTTTTCTTTTCCATTTCATCCTCGTCGTAAGTGCCTTGAGCAAAAGAAGCTGCATCTCCATCGGGTTTGTAAAGGTTGCCGCTGTCGTCGGTAAACTGTGTTTCTATTACGGTATCATCAACCTCTTCAACTAAAGTATAAACTCCATAATATTGTGAGCCAGAACCGTTGTCAACATACACGATACAAAAAGTAGTTTGTGCTGATGCCAAACCGAATTCGCGAAATAAATCGGCACCTACTTTTTCTCTCATTAATGATTCATCATCGAAATTGTTGTTTAGATTTAATTGTTTAAATCCGTAAAAACGCTGATTTTTTAATGATGGATAATCATCTTCGAACTCGTCGAAATCCAATTTAAAAGAGAGTTTTTTATTTCCTGATTGATAAGCCGACTGCAAACTTGAATTTCCTTTGTAACGGATGCCTACATGGTACCAATCGGTATCATTAAAAGAGAATGTACAAGGTACCCAAATAGGATCGAAATCACTGCTTGTAGTTTGCCCGGGTCTCGAATTGCTGCTAAGGTTCGAGGATAAATCGGATTGCATATCCGACCAATCGTCTGAGTCTATTTTAATATCGAAACGCAATACTTCGTTTTGGTTGAATACAGTATTGTAATCCAGTTCTGCATCATTACTGTGAGTTAGTTCAGTCCAGTCGGGATAAGTTTCTGTGTCAACAACAACTTCTTCTTCTTCCTCAGTTATTTCTTCCTCAGTTACTTCTTCAACAGACTCATCATCGCGACAAGCAAAACTTGTTGCCATTAAAATTGCCAATAGGTATATGTATTTGTTTTTCATGGTAGTGGGGTTTTAAAATTTTAGTTTATAGCCAATGCTAACAATGTGTTTGTTTTTGTATTCGTTCTGAAAATAGTCGAACTTGTAATTAATATTGATATAGTTTTTCTTATTGATTTTGTAATCAGAACCAACGAAATAGCGCATTTTTAGCAATTCGCTATTGCTTGTTTCCTGAAAGGCTTCTAATCCTGCATAAGGAGTAAATTTGCTTTTTTTAATGTCGTATTCCACAGCAGCTTTGTAGCGCAGTACATCACTTTCTGCATCGTCGTCGGAATAGTTGGCATAGCTTACTTTTAGCGAAGGTTCGAATCGATTGAACGATTTTTTGTACTTCAGGCTAAGATCATATCTGCTGTAGTATTCGGTGCTTTTTGTTTCTCTTTTGTTGGAGTAGAAACGGTAAGCGGCTCCCAATGACAGGTTCTTGATTAATTTGTAGGATGCGGCTCCTTCCAAAACTGTTTTGTCGATACTAAAGCTGTCGTCGAATCGCAATTCAGGACTGAAACTTAGTTTTAGTTTCTTCGATAGTTTTGTACTCAGGCTAAGTGAAGTTCTGGCCTGAAAATCATTCTCTACTTCCTGGGCTTTTACCGGAAAAACCATTATCAAAAGCAATAGAATAAGGCTGTGGGTAATTATGATGTATTTTTTCATATTGTTTCTTGTTTGGTTATTTTTTTTATTTGTTTTGTCCGTTTACATTGTAGTAAAGGGTTATTTCAGCTACATCTCTCAGGAAATCGATCTTCTCAATTTCGAATCTGCTGATGTTAATGCCTGTTCTTTCCTGAAAGTCGGTCATCATGGCTTCATGATTTTCAGTATTTACATTTTCAATTTTCTCGTAAATCAGTTTAATCGATTTTTCCTGCTTTAGCATGAGTCTTTTTTCTAGGAACCAAAGACCGGCAATAATTAGGGTGTTGGTCAACATCAACTCGGCATAGCTTACCTTTTTGTTCGAAAGGGCATTCATTACTGATATACCAATGATGATAAACAGATAGGTCATTTCCTTTATGGGAATGGCATCGGTTCGGTAACGGATAATTCCAAAAATGGCAAATAAACCCAGGGCAAATCCCAATTCTAGTTTTACACTATTTAACAAGAAGCAAAGTAGAAATACGATAACTCCAATGGCCAGGTAACTGAAATAAAAATCTTTTCGGCTGCTGTTTTTAGCATACATGCCGTGTGTTACCGCAAAAATAAGTGCTGTGTTAAAAATAAATCGGACGATGAGTTCGGTAAAATCGCCTACATTAATGATTTTGATTCCTAAGAATCGCAGTTCTTCTTCCCACGAAGTTACTTCGCTAACGGCCGGAATTGCATTTTGTATGGTGTCGGTAATTTGTAGTAAGTCTAGCATGTATTAATTAGATTAGATGAATATTTGTTTGGATAACTTTCTCAATTTTTCGAATTTTTGGTTTAAAAGCATTGATCTTAAGTTGTGGATCGGTAATGCTTCTGCCCACACAGTATTTGCTAAAACCACTGGTCTTGATTCTGCTTTCGCGCAAAGCAAGTGCAAGTGGCGAGGCTGATGATTTTCCATCGGCTTTGATTTCAACAATCACAAGGTTGTTAAGTGGTACAACTTTATCTTTTGTTTCAAACTCGAGGTTTAGGTCGATGGTGCAGCGCTCTCTGAAATTTTTATTTACCAGAGTTAATCGTGAAAAACGGTTGATTAAAGAGGGCTTAAGCTCGCTGGTAGAAAATGGCGTTACCATATCTATAAACTCACATTCGGTGCTGTTAAAACTACCATTGGGCGTTGTGCAGGGAATGCGTTTTTTAATGGTTCGTCCCTTGTTGTTCTTAAATTTACTTTCCAGAAAGCTGATGCCTGAGTTCACATAACTTCTTTTTCGGATTTTAAATCGGTTTAATTTTCCATTGTGATGTGCCGCAAACATTTTGTTGTTTTCAGTATCAAAATAGGTGGTTGAGTAGGGCAATTGACTTTCTCCATCAATATGAAGAAGAAAATAATTGTCTTTCACCATTTGAAGTAAAGCGGGAAGTCTATTGCTGTTGAACCAATATTTAGTGTCGGTTCGGTTCATCAACTTAACCTGATCCATTTCGCCTAATGTAATGCTGCCAAAATGTGTAGTGTTCATCTGATTCCTCCTGTTTGATTGTATGTTTCAAAAATATTACGGACAGGGGTTTTTTGAAAAATCATTCAACGAATGAGGGTATTTTATCAACGAATGAGGAAAGAATATGGGAGGAGATGTAACCCGTATGATTTATGCATAAAAAAACCTCCTGAACGAAAATGTTTTCAGGAGGTGAATTGAATTTTGAATTGATGTAATTGTATCAGATCAGAAAATTATTTTCTATAAAATTCTGGAATTTTTCTTTGTATTGCTCGCTTACGGGTATGTATACATCATCGAAAATAATGCGGTTGCGTTCTATGGTTGAAATTTTATTTAGGTTTACAATATAGGAACGGTGAACACGCATAAAGGAAGAATCTGGCAGTTTTTGCTCAATTTTTTTCATGCTCAATAGAGTCATTATTGGTTTGGCATTATCGAGATGTATGCGCACATATTCTCTCATTCCTTCAATGTAAAGGATGTTCTCAATTTCGATACGAATAATTTTGTATTCTGATTTTATGAACAGATGATTAGAATTTGCCTGTACATCTTCTTTGTCTTTTTTTAGCAGTTCGAAATGAGATTGTGCTTTGTTTGCTGCAGTTAAAAAGGTCGCATAGTCTAATGGTTTTAGCAGGTAATCGAGGGCATTTACCTTAAATCCGTCTACTGCATATTCGCTGTATGCTGTGGTGAAAATAATTTCAGGACCATTATTAAGCGATTTGGCCATATCCATTCCATTCAAATCTGGCATTTGAATATCTAAAAAAATAAGATCAATCTCATTTTCATTTATATATTGTAATGCATCCATTGCATTATCAAAACTATTTACAAGATCTAAAAAACCCGTTTTTTCAATGTAGCCCGATATCTGCTGTAAAGCAAGCGGCTCATCATCTATGGCAATACATTTAATCATTTTGTAAAGGTATAATAAGTTTTACACGATACTCTTTTTCGGTTTCAATACATTTAAAAGTATAAAGCTCTCCAAATAGTAAATTCAACTGTTTTTGCAGGTTAATTAAGCCAAGACCAGTACTCGGTTTTTTACCTTTTTTATTTGTTTTGCTATTTGTTATTTCGAAAGTAAGCTTTTTTTCTTCCTGATAAGCAAAAATATGAATATATGATGGCTGAGAGTAACTAATTCCATATTTAAAAGCATTTTCTACCAAAGAAGTAAAAAGTAAAGATGGTATTTTAACCGAATCGTTCGATGTTTTTAGATTGATATCTATTTGTACTTTGTTGGAGTATCTCATTCTCATGAGATCGATGTAGGAGTTCAGAAACTCAAATTCTTCGCGTATGGATGCAGTTCCTTCCTGTGATTCTTTTAATAAGTATCTCATAAGTTTAGATAACTCAATTACCGATTTTTGAGCTTTTGCCTGATCCATTTCTATTAATGCATGAATATTGTTTAGCGTATTCATGAAAAAATGCGGGCTTATTTGCTGGCGTAAAAATGAAAGTTCTGTTTCCAAATGAATTTTCTCTTTTTCTTCGCGTTGTAAATCCTCTTTTTGATTTTGAATACCTAGTTTAATTGCGTTATTAAATCCAAGCACTAAAAAGGCTATAATTATATTTTCAAAAATTAAAAAGCTAATGGGTCTATCAGAATTATGCAGAGGTGGTCTCATGTTAGGATCATGCAATCCATTCATAACTTCTCCTGGCATCATTGGTCTTCCTGGCATCATTGGTCCTGAAGGATGAATAGGATTTCCTTGTGGATTTATTGTTTGAAACAAAAGATCATGAAAAGTTTTGCTTAAATCGTTAAATAAGGCAGATAGAATAACAAGAATTGTTATTGAAGTAAAATACCAAATATATTTTTTGCGAATTAGTAGTTTTGGTGCTAATAAACTATTATTAATAATAAAAATTAATAAGAAGGGAAGTATCCGAATCCATTCAAATGTTGCTCTATTCCAGTTAAATTCGTCGCCACCTTTTAATGTAAAAATGGGAAGAGATATTACCATAGCCCAAAGTAGGGCATAAATTAAATTTTCGCTTCTTTTTTGAGTGAGTATCATATTATGCAATGCTAATTTATTGTAAAAATATCCAAATTATTTTCTTTTATATTATTGATATAGATGCTGATTAATAATTACTCTATTATACAAGATAATTTACCTGTGTGCTTGAATTAACTTTTTTGGTATGTTTGGAGAAAAGTATTCATGCTTAAAGCTTTCTTTTTGTATTAAAAATGAGTGAATGCTCATAATAATTTTGTTTCTACCAAAGGAATATATTTTTAGTAACATTCTTAAAAACAATCAACAAACGCTGCAATTTTATCAACGAGACTTAGAATTGTTTGTGAACAGTAAAAAAAACAAGCACGTATTTTTTTAATACGTGCTTGTAATTATCTGTTTTTTATTTTTTAAAATTAACTTGCTTGTTGGTCGAAAGATTGTTTTTCAAATTGCATTTCACCATTTTCTCCCTTAAATATGTTAATCCAGGCACGCCAGTTTTCATCATCCAAATCTGGGTAATCTAGTCGGTAATGGCTGCAACGACTTTCCTTTCTCATGATAGAGGCTTTCAATTTCATTTCTGCATTTATAATCATATTTGCAGTTTCGTGTGCCAGCCTCAACTCGTGCATATCTGCAGCTCTTAACATTGGAATATGATGATCTCTTAACTCCTCAACATAGGCCAAAGCAGCTTTTAACATGTTCTCCTTTTTTATGTATAGAACAAAATTTGGAATCATAATTCCTTGCAGAGTTTGTGTTACCCAGGCCGGACTGTAACCTGCTTCTCTTTTTAAAGGTGCCAGCATTTCGTCGGATATTTCCTTTATTTTCGATTTAGAAATGCTTGGCATGCTTGTGTTGCTGCAATAGTTTGCTGCAGCTTCTCCAGCAATGGCTCCCTGCACTGCCGATCCGGCTAATGAAGATCCTATTTGAGTGTAAATAGCACCTGCCATGTAGGAACCTAAAGCATCACCAGCAGCATATAATCCCGGGATATTTGATTCGCACTTGTCGTTAATGGGAGCCAATCCTTCTGATTTGTGAATTGACATACCTGCCGAAGAACCACCTACTGTAGTACCTCCCATTCCCGGAGGAGCTCCACCTTCACCAGGTTTACCGCCCTGACCTGGCCCCTCTCCTCGAGGGGGTCTTTTCCTATCTCCAGGTCCTTCTTTATGATCATCTGGTCCTCCTGCGCGTTTAAATTCTGCCGGTACGTAAGGACCACCTTCAATTGCTGTATTATCACCTGCTCCTGGAGGTTTCATTTGTACAGGGTTACCATTTGTGTATGCCATATAGTTTAAATCAACGCCCAAGTCATGATGAACTTCAATTCCATTAACCGAAGGTTTTCTATCAAACATGCCATGCCATCCATCATAGCAGGCAGCAGCATTTGTTGATTGTCCTGGGTGACCATCGTTCCATTCCTTACCTGTAACTTTGGCTCCAATATTATAGGCCATTATGGTTCCATCGTGCGTTAAATCGCAAATTGGAAAACCATTGGGCTTGAAACCGCCAGCTCCGGTGCACAAAATAACACTTTTAGCGGTGAAAATATGAACTTTTTCTTCGTCTATACTAAAGCCAGCAGCTCCGGTAATTTTACCATTTTCTTTAATTAAATTGGTAATAACAATGCGTTCGTAAAGTGCAATTCCTCTTTCTTTTATTGGTTTGCTAAATGCTTTGTTGTATAAGGCCGAATCGAAAAAACCCCATTCTTTTAGCTCTTTAACTCTGGCTAATGAATGTTCAGCCATCTGGCGGGTATATACCGAATTGTTGGAGCCCAAAGCAGATCGACTAACTGTAGCTGTAAATTCATCCAATGACATTTTTGCATTTTCGGGATCGTAAGCAAAAATTCCTTTAGCAAAAGGAGTTTGTCCCGACGAACCTAATCTTCCTTTTGAAACCATTATGGCTTTGGCTCCTGCATCGTGAGCCTTAACAGCAGCGAATAAGCCTGCCATTCCTCCGCCAATTACCAGCACATCGGTTTCGTTTTCCTGATAGCTTAAAGATTCAAGATCTACCTCAGAGAAGTTTTTTGCCCAACTGGATACACCCATGCCTGCAAGGCTTGCCATTCCAATGGCACCGCCTGCCAGACCTAAGAATTTTCGACGAGACATATCGTTAATTTGTTTGTTATTAGTCATTTTGGGCCTCCTTTTGTTTTGTAGGTTGAATCAAGTATGTTTTTAATAACAATAACACCCCAATTCCTGTTACCGATAGAATGTAAATGATCATTGTGTTACTGGAATGTCTTCCCAGGCTAATTACATGCCATGAAGCCAGAATGATAAATGCAATGGATAAAATCCCATGTACTGTTCTCCAGGTTTTATAATTCATGCCCAGTTTGTTTCTAAATAAACTTGTAAGGCCAATAATGAACATTAGGCACCAAGCTATTATTCCCATTATTATTCCTGTATTGTCGAGCGTGCTGATTATTGTCATAAAAGCATCAATAGGGTCTACTCCTGATTCAAAATATCTAGGTAGCACGATCAGAAATGGATGAAAAATCAGAATGCTTACAAATACATATCCTATTACTTTATGAAGCTTAATGATTTTACTCATTTTGTGCCCTTTTAATGTATTTTTGTTGCTACGTGCCAAAAAAAACTGTGCGAGTAGCATGCAAAAGGAAATAATTGTGAGGTAAGATATTCCATCTTTTAATACACTACGATTGGGATATTCTCCAGTTACCAAAAGTAAAATTGGTAAGCCTATAAATAGTAGGATTGCTGCTATTGTGTTGTATTTTTTTATTCTTTGTTCCATAATTACCCCCATGATACAATTACTGGTATAGACTTTTCCGGCGAGATTGTTATGGCATCAACCGGACAATACATTCTGCATAGATGACAGATTTGACAATCGGCCGGATATTTTATTACGGCTTTTCCCGAATCTGAATCTAATCGAATTACATCTGTTGGGCAGGATTTTACGCAAATACCACAGCCTATACATCCCTTTATACTTTCAATTGACATAGCGTTTATGTTTTTTGTTAACAGATATTTTTATGAAATATCTCTTTGTTTTATCAAAGGAAGAAGAAAAAAATTGAGGAATTGAATATAATCAACGTATTGGATGATTTTATCAACCAATTGATAAACCAGTAAAATAAAACCGCCTGCTCATTTGTTTTCGAACAGGCGGTTTATGGTTTTATCTGTTTGGTCGCTGACCTCTTTGTTGTTGTGGCTTATTTTTTTTAATGAATGCTTCGAACTGTTCTTGCTGTTCGTCATTTAGTAAAGACTTAACTTCTTTTTCAAATTCTTTCTCCAGATTTTCCATTACTTTTCGGGATGGTCTTCCAGATTCAAATTTTTCTTTAACCTCTTTAAAGTGATCAGTAAATATATCTGAAATTTCCTTAGTTTGATCAGCATTTAGATCAAGAGTATTGCTAAGCTCTGTTACCATTTTCTTAATTTGCGAAGAATTTGGGGTAGGTGGTGGCCCCTGTTGTCCTCTTTGTTGTGCTTGTGCAATATTTATTCCTGTAATAATTGATACTGTAATCATTAATAATGATGCTAGTTTTTTGAGATTTGTTTTCATAAGTGTTATTTTAATTTGATACTAAGAAAAAGGATCTTTAATTAAATTGATATTGTATTGATTTTATTAATTATTATCTAATCGGGATTTATCACCATAAGTCTGTATTACTAGTAATATAATTCCCACTACCAGAAATATTATAAATTTTACTTCCATTGGTGTAGATATTAAGTTTGGAAAATAATTTTGCCTTTTCTATTTACCGACAAATAAAATCAATTAGCAATTGATAAATAAAAACTTTCAACCAAATCGATAATTGTTTCAATAGACTGTTTATTTATTTAAATAAGGATTCTATTTAGAAGTGCTATTTTTTATGCATTGTTAAAATTGAATCTTTAGTTATTTCTATGACTAAAATGGGAGTTTATATAATCTTAAATAATTGGTCAACCAATTATTTAGGAACGATAACTTAATTTTCGACCTGTATATTTACAAAAATTAATAATGCATTTGAATTTTTTTCAAAAAAATGCAAACCTTTGCTTAGTCTATATTTGTTGGTTTGCAGCTTATTTAACTATCTCTTATTTTAATTCGTATTCCATTATTAATTTTGAGAGAATAAAAAAGTTTGTATCTTTGGTCTACCAGTTGACTAGCGAGCAGATGCTAGTTGTTTATTTTTATATATGGAAATATTAGAAAATTTTAAAACGATTGAAGTGGAGAGTCCGGTTGATATAATCATCCGTCAGATTCGTGATTTAATTGTTGCAGGCTACTTAAAAACTGGTGATAAACTTCCTTCGGAGAGAAAACTTTCAGAAAAATTCGGAATTGGCAGAACTCATATTAGAAATGCAATTAAAAAATTAGAATTTTTTGGAGTTCTTAAAACCCTACCTCAAAGTGGTGTTATTGTAAATGGTGCTGATTTAGTTGCAATGGAAGGCTTAATTACAAATGTAATGAAGATTGAAAACCCTGATTTTTTCTCTTTGGTTGAAACACGTTGTATTATGGAAGTATTTTCTGTACAGCAAGCAGCAAAGCGAAGAACTAAGGAGGATATGGTAAAACTTGAAAAAGCTCATGCAGCATTTGAAGAAAAGATAAAAAGAAATTTACCTGCCGAAAATGAGGATTTTATTTTTCATTTGAATATTGCCGAAGCAAGCCATAATTCAGTAATAAAAACGCTAATGTTAATTGTTCTTCCAGATATTCTCGAAATTTATAGAAAGGAGAATGTTTGTAGTAATGAGAATAATGCAAGTAATTTATTAGAAGAACATAGATTTATTCTAGAAGCAATAAGAAATAAAGATGCAGGAATGGCTAATAAATATATGAAAGATCATCTTCAGGAAGTCCTGGAGTTTAGTAAGAAAAAAGTAAGAATTTAAACTAGTATAATTCTGTTTAGGTATAGATATTTTAAAGTGACAGAATTATGGATATCAATCAATTAATTGTCAATATTTTAAAAATTTTAGGTTTGTCAGATTGGGCCCTGGATAAATCTTAGAGTATATAAAGTGTTGATTTGTAGAAACTAATAACTAACTAATTTTACTAAATTAAAGTGAAATGAAAAGAAAAATCCTAATGCTAATGGTTTTATTAACAGGATTCTCTTCCTTTTTGTTTGCTCAGCAAACGATTACGGGGAATGTTGTTGATAAGAAAGACAATTCGCCTTTAATAGGTGTGAGTGTATATGAAAAGGGTACTACAAATGGTACTGTTACCGATTTTGATGGAAATTACACCTTAAGTGTAACCGGATCCGAGAGTATTTTAGTATTCTCATTTGTTGGATATGAAACAATAGAGAAACTTGCAGCAAGTTTAGCTACTATAGATGTAGCAATGGCTTCTGATACTGAAAGTTTAGAGGAAGTTGTTGTTGTGGGTTATGGTACTCAGAAAAAATCACATCTTACGGGAGCTATTTCGAAAGTTGTGAATGAAGACATGGAACAAGTAGCGGTAGCTCGTGTTGATGATGCCTTGGTTGGTAAAATATCAGGTGTTAGCATTCAAGCTACTGATGGAGGAGCAGGTACTGCGCCAACTATTAGAATTAGAGGAACAGGATCTATTAGTGGTAGTTCTGATCCACTAATTGTTGTTGATGGTCTTGTTGTTGATTCGGATTACCTTGGTAACTTGGATATGAATGATGTAGCTTCATTTGAAGTTTTAAAAGATGCTGCTTCGGCTGCAATTTATGGTTCAAGGGGTGCGAATGGTGTAATCATGATTACATCAAAAGAAGGTAAAGCAGGAAAAACCAAATTTAACTACAATTCTTATATTGGTTTTAAGGAAGCTCACAAAAGTGATGCTTATGACTTTTCTTTAGCCGAAACCGCTGCTGCCGAAGAGGCCGCTATGGGAACTGTTTCTGATAAAACACGCTATAAGCAAATGATAGGTGTTGATAGATCTTGGCAAGATGTTATTTTTAATGGTGGTACAATACAAAATCACTCTCTTAGTGCAAGAGGTGGAAACGAGAATACTAAATTTAGTACTGCTTTAAATTATTCACATGATGAGGGTGTTCTTCTAACGGATGATTATAAAAAATACAGCCTGAAATTAAAATTAGATACCAAGATTTCAGATAAATTCTCGATGGGTGTAAATTTAACACCTTCTTATTCAAACAGAAGAAGATTTGATGGCTCAACACATGATATTTTACGTCAAACTGTTTGGTTGCCAGTGTATCATGACGAGAATACGATTCAGTACGTTGATAGAAACACTTATCCTGATGTACAAGTAGGCGATTACGCAAATCAGCGTCATTTTGATAATTATATATTGGATGGTAACGAAGTAGACATTAGTAATACTTCAAATGTAAATCCTGCAGCTAAAGTATTGGAAAGAGATTATACTTATAAGAAATTCAAATTGTATGGTAGTGTTTATGGAAAGTATAAAATTGCTAAGGGCTTAAACTTTAAAACTACAGTTGGAGGTTCGTTCCAAAATACTGATGTTAGAAGATGGCAAGGACCTTTAGCACACAGAAATGGTGCTGATAACACTCAGTTGTATGAGTCAAACCAAAATAGAATTCATTTGGTTAATGATAACTTCTTTAATTATAGTCAACGATTTGGTGATCATGATATCAGCGCTATTTTAGGTGTGTCGGTAGAAACTTGGGATACTGAATTTTCAAGTATGTCGGGAACAGACTATGCATTTGATTACATTCAAAACATGAGTGCAGCAGGTACAATTAGCTCTGCTGAGTCTGGTGATTATGAAGAGCGTTTATTATCCTTCACAAGTAGGGTAAACTATGCCTATAAAGATAAATATTTAGCATCAGCTAGTTTCAGACGTGATGGTAGTTCACGTTTCGGATCGGATACTAAATATGGTAATTTCACAGCATTCTCATTAGGTTGGAGACTTACCGAAGAAGATTTCTTAAAAGACGTTAGTTTTATTGATAACTTAAAACTACGATTTAGTTATGGTGTGACTGGTAACAATGCAATTGATACTGATAATGTTTATGAAGAGCATTATCCATACTTGGCATTGCTGGAAACATCTTCGGCAGTTGTAAATGGAGCTGTTGTTACAGGTTTTAACGCTGTAAATATTGCAAACCCTGATTTGGGATGGGAAAAATCAGTAGAATTTAATCCTGGTATTGATTTTATGTTCTTTAATGGCTTGATTGCAGGTTCATTGGATTATTACAAGAGAACTAGTGATGACCTAATTTTAAATAGTCCTCTTTCAACATCTACTGGTTTTAATGCGACTTTAATTAATAGAGGTGAGGTAGAGAATAGTGGTATTGAAATAGAATTAAGATCAAGAGTAAATATAACTGAAGATTTGACTTGGACTGGTACATTATTAGCTTCTAAGAATGAAAACAAGTTGAATGATTTTGCAGAATCAAATGGTCAAATTCAAAGTGTTGACTCAAAAAGAGCTGCTGAATGGATTAACTTAGAAGGCCTGCCAATTTCATCTTTCTATGGTTGGGTAGTCGATAAAGATATACCATTGGAATACATTAACAATCCTTATCATCCGGTAGGTGGCGAAGCCCAGGATGTATATGTGAAAGATTTAAATGGTGATGGTATTATTGATGATGAAGATAAAGCAGTTCTAGGTAATCCTTATCCAGAATTAATCTGGAGTTTCTCTAGTGATTTGAAATATAAAAATTTCGATTTCAGCTTCATGTTCCAGGGATCACATGGTGCCGAGGTTAGAAACATGGGAGATCAGTATATCTTCAATCAATTTAATAGTAGTCAGGATTATGATCCGGCAATAACACCTAATCAACAGTATATTAAACAAAAAATATTCACAGACGACATTATTCAGGATGCATCTTATATTGCATTAAGAAATGTGAATATTGGTTACTCATTTGGAAATGAAGTGTTGGGAAGAACTTTCATTGAAAAAGCAAGAGTATATGTGTCTGCACAGAACTTATTCTATTTTACTGCGGATGATTATACAGGTTTTAATCCTGAGTCTATAGACAGTACTTCTCCAACTACTTATGGTTATCAGAGAGCGGGATCTCCTGTATATAGAACAATAAGTGTGGGTGTTAACCTTGATTTTTAATCTAAAAAAAATATGATAGACATGACCAAATATATAAGCAAAATAGCAGTGCTTCTAATACTAGTTGTATTCACTGCTTGTGAAGACTCTTTTTTGAGTCCGGAACCTACGGGTGTTATATCTTCCTCAGACTTCTTTTCAGATGATACCGAATTAGAGTCAGCAATACTAAATATGTATGATGGTATTCAGGGAGTTAACTCTACAAGTACAGATGATAATCATGGTGTAATGTATGAGTTTTATTTAACAGAAATGAGAAGCGACAATACCGAAACTAAGAGTAGTGAAGGTGAAGATGCACAGTTCGAAAGCTTTTCTGTTGAAGCAACCAATGGTAGAGTTGTAGATTACTATGATAGTTATTATAACATTATTTATAGAGCTAATTTAGTTTTAGAAAATTTAGAAGTTGCTTCTGAAGGTGCTAAAGGTGCTTTTGAAGGTGAAGCAAAGTTTGTAAGAGCTTATGCATATTTTAATCTGGTAAGACTATTTGGTGATATTCCTTTAGTTGATAAAGTAATTGATCCATCTGATTCTGAAACTTCATACACAAGAGTAGCGACATCAACAATTTACGAATTGATTGAGTCAGATTTACAAACAGCAATAGCAAATCTTGATAATACCTATAAAGGAAGAGCTTCAAAAGCAGCTGCTCAGGCATTATTAGCTAAAGTATATTTAACTCAAGGTGAAAATTATGACTTGGCACAAGGTTTATGCGAAGAGGTAATGGGTAGTGGCTTTGCTTTAGAGCCTAATTTTAAAGATGTATTCTTTAATGAACTCAATAACGAAATTATTTTTGCCATTGAATACATTGGAGATGTAGTAGATGATAGCCAGAACTTCTCTGCTGAATGGTTAAATGCAGTTGGTAGAACTAGTGGTGTTAACTTTGTTACTGCTGATGCTCGTGCTGCTTTGGATGCAATGGGAGGAGACAGAACCATGTATTCTTACCGTCAGGATGCATTGCAAACTGAAAAGTATCAGGTTGTAAAATACCTTCCAAATGGAGATAGTGATTTAGGAATTGAAGCTACTTCGAGTGATCCTCAAAAAGCCGGAAACGACTGGATTATATTACGTTATGCGGATGTTTTGTTAATGCACGTTGAAGCAATTATGGCTGGAGCTAATGAAACAACAAGTTCTACGGCAATTGCTTCATTTATGGAAGTGAGAAACAGAGCGGGTATTACCGATATGGTAACAAACATTACTAAAGAAGATCTATTGAACGAACGTAGAGTAGAGTTGGCATTCGAAAATCACAGATTTTTTGATTTAGTGCGTTTTGGAATGGCACAAGATGTGTTATCAGCTTTTTCATTAGCAACAGGAGGTAGTTTTTCATCAACTGATTTATTGTTACCAATACCTCAGAGAGAAATTAACTTAAGTAAAGGATTACTAACGCAAAATCCTGGATACTAAGAATTGTTTAACGATTAATTTGATTTAAAATGAAACGTCTATTCCTAAATAATTATTAAATCACATTCGTGTATGATTATTTAGGAATGGAAAGTTCCATCTGAATAAAAAATAAAATTATAGACAGATGAATAATAACATATTAAATTTAAAACTAAATCAAAGCTCTGTTTGGAAAATGATGCTCTTAGTAATAGCATTTTCCTTTACAGCTTGTGATTTTGAATACGATTTGCCAGAAGCAAATTCTAAGGCAGATGAAACGGCACCAAGTGCATATTTTACGTATGCTCAAGGTCAGGGGACTGAAGATGAATGGAAAGATTATACTTTCTCAAATTTATCGAATAGTGCTACCGACTATGTATGGGATTTTGGAGATGGTAATACATCAACAGATAAAGATGGTAAAAATACCTATGCGGGTGAAGGAACCTATACAGTAACATTAACTTCTTCCGATAAACTTGGAGTAAGTAGTTCTTATTCAGAAACTATTGAGGTTGTTGAACCGGAAGCTCCATCAGCAATTATTCCAGTTATTTTAGAAAATAGTTTTGAAGATTTGGCTTTACCTGACGGAACTGGTGATGGTAGAGATTCGTGGAGAAATGACTTTGGAGGTGTAATCCAAATTACCTCTAGCCCTGTTCAGGATGGGTCGCAAGCAGCGAAGTTTCCTTCAGCCGGTGATAGAGTAGCTTACCAGGATGGCATTGCTGTTTCTCCAAATACCGATTACATACTTACGTATTACTATACTATGAAGAGTGGTACTGGTAATCTAACAGTTAATGTTTTGGGTGGAACAATAACAGATTTATCCGAAGTAGCAGGTGCTTCATTAGGTGAACATGTTGGAACAGATACTACTGATCCAGATACTTACGTAAAAGTATCAATTCCTTTTAATACCGGAACTAACGGAACAGTTGCTATCCTTATCACCAATGAAGGTGTTGAGTGTCGCGCAGATTTATTAGAAATTGAGGTAGCACCAGAAAACTAATAGAACATGCTTAAGTCATTTAAAAATATAATTTTACTGGTGATCAGTTTGTCTGTTTCAATGACAAATATTAGCTGTCAGAGCTCATCTGATGATGCAGTAGAGGATACACCAGAAATCATTACTCCTGAAGAACAGGAAGATGATTATAAATTACCAAATATTGATTTAAGCAACTGGAAAGTAACACTTCCGATTGGAAATCCAACGGAAGTGTTACCTCCCGAAATATTGGATTATGCAACAAATGAAACATTAAAACCTTTCATGTATAACGACTCTATCGAAGGAGCCTTGGTGTTTTACACTTATCCTGGAGCAACAACTAACAATACTTCTTATTCAAGAACTGAATTGAGAGAGTTGATGAATCCTGAGGATAAGGGGAAAACGAATTGGACATTTGCTCAGGGTGGATATATGAGGGGAACATTGGCTATGTCCGATATTTCTAAAGATGACGACGGAGACTATCATCGAGCCATAATTATGCAAATTCATGGTAGGTTAACAGATGAGCAGAGAGATTTGATTGGAGAGGATGATAATAATGCTCCTCCAATGTTAAAGATATATTGGACCGATGGAGCTGTTAGAGTTAAAACAA
Source organism: uncultured Marinifilum sp. (assembly GCF_963677195.1). Taxonomy (NCBI): domain Bacteria; kingdom Pseudomonadati; phylum Bacteroidota; class Bacteroidia; order Marinilabiliales; family Marinifilaceae; genus Marinifilum; species uncultured Marinifilum sp. The sequence continues at coordinate 4,701,362 of NZ_OY781918.1, read as the reverse complement.
AAGTTCTAAAAGATCTTAATGCTTCTTATGAAGAGTTACTTGAAACAGATGCTTGGGGAGATGATGATGGATATACTTTTTCTGAATCTGTTGGTTTTGGAAAATTCACATTAGAAGTGAAAGTATCAGATGGAAGAATGGAAGTGATTTTAAATGATAAAGAGTCGGTAGTTTATGATGATATCCATATTGAAAAATGGGGAGTGTTTGAAAACTATTTTAAGGCTGGGAATTATTTAGTTACAAAAGATTCTGATGCGTTTTCAAAAGTACAATACTATGAATTAGAAGTAAGTCATTAATACATAAAGGATTTTTTATCTCGAGCTAAATAAAATACTGAGAGATTAGTAGGAGCAAGAGTAAGTTAATCCAAAATATAGGATAATAGATTAGTAGTTTTTATTAAGTACACTGTGTGAAGGAGTCTCCAATTGGGTTTTGTGGACTCCAACACAACAGTTAGAGATTATTTAAGAATCAAATTTTACAAAAGAATCAGATGCTAAAATCACTTTGTTTTTTCTTCGTGTTGCTTTCGTTTACACTTTCTGCTCAAAAGCAAATAGTTCCTTTCGATCATGTTTTAACAAATAATGAGTTGGTGGAATTGTTGGATGTTGATGCTAATAGTGGATTGAAAAAGATACAAGCTGCATACCACGCAGGGAAAGAAGAGAAAGCATTACGGATGTTAACGGAATATTTTAAGGAAAAATTATCGGATCGTTACTTTTTTAGTTGGAAAGATTTTGGTCAGAGATTTGAGATGTACAATAAAATGTACTCGGGTAGAAAAGAGTATCATGAATATAAAGCAAAGCAACATCTTGATTTGTATCCTGCAAGAACAAAGTGGAAAATCCCTTTTACCAATTTAAAAGGGGAAGAAGTTACTTCATATCCTTACAGACATTTAACAAGACAGCACAAATCTGGTGATATTGCTTTGCTTTATTATTTTACACAAAATGAAGATTACTTGCATTATATTCCTACGCAAGCAGAATCTTTAAACGAAGCTTTTGATAACAATAAGTTCGAAACCATTATAGATGGTAATGGTGCTTATGAATGTTATAGAGCCGGAAATAGAATGTACAATTGGCTGTTTGTGCATCAGTGTTTATTGGCTTCGGAAAAATATAGCTGGCAAGAACAGCTAACAATGATCAAAACCTTTTTGCATACGGGTGCAAAAATGAATGCTCACCATCAAAAATACAAAGAAGGAAATCATCAAACCAGAGGAATGAGTGCTTTAAGCATGCTGGCCATACTGTTTAAAGAGTTTAAAGGTGCTGATGAATGGCAAAAAACTGCTATAGCAAGATTGGAAGAACATCTCGAAAAAGAGGTTTATAAAGATGGTTTTCAGTTCGAAAGATCGGTTCATTATCACGTAGATGATATCGATAATTATTTCTATCCATACCAAATGGCTCAACTGAATGGGGTAGAATTAAATCCAATTTGGGATCAAAGATTAAAAGGCATGTTTACTGCTCTCTTGCAGTTGGCAATGCCGAATAAGAATTTACCTGTTTTACAGGATGATACAAAACATCCTTGGGCGGAAGTAAATAAGGTTGAAGATATTATGGCTTTAGGTTCGGCTTTGTTTGGAGATAAAAACTTAAAATATTTTGCAGGTAAAAAAATACCATCAAAATATTACTGGCTATTAACACAGGAACAAGTAGAAAAGTACAAATCTGCGAAAGCAAACAAGCCAAAAATGAGTAGTACTGATTTGCCACATACAGGTTATTACATAATGCGTAATGGCTGGAAAAAAGAGAAACTGTATATGGTAATAAGTGCAGGATTAACAGAAGAAAAACCAGATCACCAGCATGGTGATATGTTAGGTATACAAGCCTATGCTTATGGAAATATGATTTTGCCAAATTATCAGGTAAGATATTATTTGAAAGATTTGGAAGCGTTTAAAAATTCATGGACTAAAAATGTTGCTTTGGTAGATTCGGTTCTACATGGTAGAGAATGGAAAGGCAATAAAGGTGGAAGTGGATTTGGAAAGTGGGGAAAATTACCAACTCCTAAGTTGATTAATTGGACAACAACCGATGAAATCGACTTTTTTATAGGTTCACATGATGGCTATAAAGACTTAAATGTAGATACTTACAGACAAGTATTTTTTATTAAAGATGGTTTCTGGATTGTTAGGGATCATTATAAATCAACAGAAAATAAACATACTTATCAGCAAGTTTGGCAAGGACATTACGATGCTGAAAATGATATTCATGTTAGGTCGGTGTTTCCAAATGGCGCTGGTTTGGAAATTATACAATTGGGCCACCGACCTGATTTTTTTAAGAAAGAATCTGCTCGGGGAAAGGGAAGAATAGTTTTTCAGGCAGAGAATGAGAAGAATGCAACTTTTACAAGTTTACTGTATCCTTTTAAGGATTTTGAGAACAGAATACATGCAAACTCGCAATATGACAATTTGAAATTGGCAGGTTGGAATTTAGTTAGCAAACAAGCAAGTAAAGAAATAGAATCTAATTGTAAAACCGGCTTAAGTAAAAATGGAATTACATTACTTTTTGATTGCTCTCAGCTTAAGATTAAGAACACGGAAATTGTAATGAGCAATCAATCAGATTTACTGATCAAGAAAAATGGTGTAGAATGGGAAATTGCAAATTGTGGAATTTCAATAATAGAACTAACAATTGGTGGTCAGCTTGTTGAATTACAATCAGGAAAATCAGTTCGTATAGAATTATAAGTATTAACAAACTATGCAAAAAGTAAAAACATACATACTCTTATTCATGTTCATTGCCATGGGCAGTTGGGCACAAGCGCAAACGCACCCTAATTTGATTTTAACTCAAAAAGGAGTGAAGGAAATTAGAGCGCAAATTGATGAGTTGCCATTGTTGCAGAAATCCTTGGAAAAGGCAAAAGATTTTGTTGATGAGGAAATGGCTAAAGGAATTGATGTTCCTGTGCCAAAGGATATGGCTGGTGGATATACGCATAATCGCCATAAGAAAAACTATATGGCAATGCAAAAGGCTGGTGTTTTATTCCAAATTACACAAGAGGAGAAATATGCAACTTTTGTGCGAGATATGTTAATGGAATATGCAAAAATGTATCCAACACTTGATGTGCATCCTGTAGTACGTTCTTACGCTCCCGGAAAAATTTTCTGGCAAAATTTGAATGATGCAAACTGGTTGGTTTACGCAAGTCAGGCTTATGATTGTGTATATAATTGGTTGTCAAAAAAGGAGAGAAAAACTTTGGAGAAAGATCTTTTCCGCCCATTTGCCGATCATTTGTCGGTTGATTCACCACAATTCTACAACAGAGTCCACAATCACAGCACTTGGGGAAATGCTGCTGTTGGTATGATTGGTTTTGTTATGAACGATCAGGAATTGATAGATCGGGCCTTTTATGGATTGAAATCGGATAATATCAAAGAAGATCAGAAAGATAATGACGGTGGTTTAATTAAAATGCAGGGAGAGGGCAAAGCTGGATTTTTTGCTCAGTTAGATCACTTGTTTTCACCTGATGGTTATTATACCGAAGGACCATATTATCAGCGTTACGCAATGTACCCTTTCGTAATGTTTGCTGAGGCAATCGAAAATTGTCGTCCTGAGGTGAAAATTTTTAAATATCGCGATTCCTTATTGGTTAAGGCTGTTCAAACTTTACTAAATCTTACCGATGTAGATGGTTTGTTTTTTCCAATAAACGATGCTCAAAAGGGAATGTCATACCTATCAAGAGAATTGGTTTCGTCGGTAAATATCATTTATCATTTTGGCGGAGAAGATGCTGGATTATTGTCTGTAGCAGAGAAGCAAGGTGAAGTGATGTTGGACGATACAGGTTTGTCGGTTGCAAAAGCGATTAAAGAAGGAAAGTTAAAAGTTTATCAGAAAAAATCTGCTAACTATGGCGATGGAGCATCAGGAAAAGAAGGTGCATTGGCTATTCTACGAGCAGGAGAAGGCGATAAAGAACTTTGTTTGGTGATGAAGAATACATCTCAGGGAATGGGACATGGGCATTTCGACAAATTATCTTTTTCATTGTACGATAATAAAGGCGAGGTTTTACAAGATTATGGTGCGGCAAGATATGTGAATATTGAACAGAAATTCGGTGGTGGATATCTAAAAGAAAATAAAACATGGGCGAAGCAAACTGTTGCACACAATACTCTTGTTATTGATAGAATCTCACATTTTAATGGAAGTACTGATACAGGAAATAAATACCATTCAGAACCATATTTCTTTGATGCGAGCAGAAAGGATATTCAAATCGTTAGTGCAAAAGAGAAGAATGCATATCCTGGAATAGAAATGCACAGAACCTTGGCATTAATTACTGATGAAAAATTTGAAAAACCTATTGTTTTGGATGTATTCAGAGTAAAGGCAGATGATGAAAAGCAATTGGAGTTGCCATATCATTTTTTCGGACAAGTGATTTCAATCAATTACAAATACGATGTTGTAGATACTCTATCAAAAATGGGCGATTCTCATGGATATCAGCATTTACGATTAGAGGCTGAAGGACAGTGTGAAGAGGAAACTGCAAAATTATCGTGGTTTGTAAATGACAGATTTTATTCAATTACATCAAATGTAAAACCAGAAGATAAATTATTGTTGGTACGTTCCGGTGCTACCGATCCAAATTTCAATTTACGCAGAGATCCTGCTTTTATTGTTCAAAAAAATCACCAAAAAGAAGCAGTATTTGTTAGTGCGATTGAAGCACATGGAAAGTATAATAGAGTGACAGAATTTGCTGATAATGCTTTTAGTAGTATTTCTAAGCTTGATCTTCTTGTAGATACTCAAGAATATACAGCTGTTTCTTTTCAGGATAAAGACGAAAATAAATGGATGTTAATTCTTGCCAATAAAGATTCGGCTAAGGATGCCAAACATCAGTTAGAAGTTAATGGACTTAACTTTAAATGGACTGGCATGTATTATTTTGTGGCGGCAGAATAAGTATGTATTGATAGTTAGAAAGAATTCGAATATATAAAAAGAACAAAACATGAAATTGTTTAAATCTCTTACATTGTTAATGTTATCGGTATTTATTCTTGCTTCTTGTGGGAAAATGCCCGAAAGAGTAGTGAAAAATATTGCTGAGTTTAACGAAGCTGTTAAAAATGCACAGCCAGGTGATGTTATTGTAATGTCGAATGGTATTTGGAAGAATGTAGAAATGGAATTTAAAGCTATTGGTTTAGCCGATAAGCCTATCGTTTTAAAAGCAGAAACTCCAGGTCAGGTTTTTATTGAGGGGCAATCCTATTTAAAAATTGCAGGTCATTATCTTGAGGTGCATGATTTGTACTTTAGAAATGGTTATACGCCTATTAATAGTGTTATTCAGTTTAAAACTGATAAAAAGAATGCTGCCTACGATTGTAAGGTGGTTAATTGTGTGATTGAGAATTTTACACAATTAGATAGAACAAAAAAAGACCATTGGGTTGAGTTCTGGGGGCAGCGCAACCAATTGTTGTCGTGTTATATTGCTGGTAAGTCGAATAATGGACCAACAATTAGAGCAGAATTAAAAGGAAATCAACATGCAAATTGTCATCACTTAATAGCAAATAATTATTTTGGACCTCGACCACGAAGAGGTGGCCCAAGGGGTGAAACAATGCAGTTAGGTGACAGTTATACATCAATGGTTCCCGCATATATCGAGGTAAGAAATAATTTCCTGGATAGATGTAATGGTGAAGTAGAAGTTATTTCCAGTAAGTCTAATTACAATAAGTTTATTAATAATGTTTTTTACAAGTGTGAAGGATCACTTGTATTAAGACACGGGAACTATGCAAGCATAGATTCTAACTGGTTTATTGGAGATGATAATTCGGATAATATTGGTGGTGTTAGGGTAATTAATACTGGTCATTGGATTACTAATAATTACTTTTACAAGTTAAAAGGAAATGAATTTCGCAGTGCCATTGCTGTTATGAATGGAATTCCGAAATCACCACAGAATAGATACAATCAAGTAACAGATGTTGTGGTAGCTCATAATACCTGGGTTGATTGTGTAACTCCATTACAGTTTAGTGTAGGTTCTAATGTAAATAAGAAGGGTATTTTGCCAAAATCAGAGATTAGATCGGCTCTTCCTATTCGAACTACAGTAGCTAATAATCTTATTTATAATAGCAAAACTGTAAATAACCCTATTGTGAAATATTATGACACCCCAGGAGATATTGATTTCCAATCTAATTATTTAGATGGAGTTGAAGGTATTAATGACTTAGTTGGTTTTGCTAATTCTAAAGTAAAAGTTACTGATAGTCAGTCTGGTATTCCTTTTGTAAAATTAGAGAATCGTAAAGCAAAATTGTTTGATGGATTTAATTTCACAAGTATAAAGAATGATTTATTTGCTAATAGCCGTAACGAAAATCAGGCAGGAGCAATCTGTACACTTAAGGATAAAAAAATTAATGTTCTTGATAAGAAAATGTACGGACCATCTTGGTTTGATCCTTCAAAGAGCAATACTAAAGCAAAGCAGCTTACCATAAAATCGAGTGATGAATTTTATGCTTCAATCGAAAAAATAAACGATGGAGATACTATTCTTATTGATGCAGATGTAATTAAGCTAAATAAAAAAATTGAGGTAAAGAATAGTGTTGTGATTACCTCTCTTAATAAAGACAAAAAAGTTGTGCTGCAGTTTACTCCGGAAAATCAGGAAACAGCTTTTGAATTAGGAGCAGGAGTTAACATTTATTTAAAGCATCTTAAGCTTGAAGGATACAAAAAACTAAATTGTTTTGAACCTGATAAGAATGATATGTCGGTTGCAACAAATGTGTTTGTTGATAATTGTAGTTTAAATGATTTTTATTCCATTTTCAGATCTAAAAAATCTTCGTTTACTGATACATTAAAAGTAGTTAATTCAGATATTAATAATGTTGTTGATGGATTTATTTTTAATTCTGAAACGGATGATAAGGGAGATTATAATATTGAGTTTTTGATACTTGAAAATAATAAGATAAGTGGTGTCGAGAATGTGTTGGTAGATTATCATAGAGGAGGTTATGATGAGTCGACTATAGGTGGAAACTTTGTGTTTAATAATAATACGGTTGAGAAAGCAGGAAGAAACGGATCTAAAGAAATTTTACTGAAGACAAAGGGAATTGTTAATGTGCAAATATTAAATAACAAGTTTAGTTCTGTTCGATCTGCATTTATAGCAAGGCTATGGGGCGAGAAAAATAATGTTGAAAGTGGAAACACAATTCAAGGAAAGGCTAAAATTGTTAGTGATGAGTTTTTGACTCAAAAACTAATGTATTAAAAATTGTTTAGAAACAAATTGATAAAATATAAGATTGTACATAATTAAAATTTAAAAGATATGAAACGAGCAAGTGAAAAATACATTATTACTTCTAAAATGGAGTGGGAAGATTTAGGTGGTGGAGTTAGCCGTAAATTTTTAGGATGGGACAATCAAATTATGATGGTTCAGGTTAAATTCGAAAAAGGAGCTGAAGGTTCGCCTCATGAGCATTTTCATACGCAGGCTACTTATTGTGCAAGCGGTAAGTTTGAGTTTAATATTGATGGTGAAAAGAAAATTGTTGAAGGTGGTGATGGAGTTTATATAGAGCCAAATTTAGTCCACGGAGCGGTTTGTCTTGAAGCAGGTATTTTAATTGATGTCTTCAGTCCAGTAAGAGAGGATTTTCTTGATGGAAGTGGTGTTTCTTATTTTGGGAAATAATCAGGTAATCTGAATTGTAAATTAAATACAAGAATTATGAAAGTAAAAGGATTAAGATGGGTAATTATTGCTTTAATCTTTATTGCAACGGTTATCAATTACATCGATAGAAGTGCTCTTGGAATAATGTGGGGAGGTGAGGACGTAGATGGATCAATTTCTCAGACATTGGGTTTAACCAAGGATCATTACAGTTATATCTTAAATATATTTATGGTAGCCTACGCTTTAGGGCAATTGTTTACAGGTAAGATTTTTGATAAGGTAGGAACTCGCATCGGATATGTACTGTCAATTGGAATATGGGGACTTTCTTCTTTCTTACATTCAACAGCACGTGGATTTTTGTCTATCAGTATATTCCGTAGTTTATTGGGATTTTCAGAAGCTGGTAACTGGCCGGGAGCGGTAAAAAGTAATGCCGAATGGTTTCCAATTAAAGAACGGGCAATTGCTCAGGGATTATTTAATGCCGGAGCTTCAATAGGATCGGTAATTGCACCTCCTTTAATTGCAGCTTTGTTTGTTGCCTTTGGTTGGAAAGTAACCTTTATGGTTATCGGTACTTTTGGTATGATTTGGATTATTCCATGGTTGCTAATCAATAAGGCAGGTCCTAAAAAGCATCCATGGATTACCGAGGATGAAAAAAAATACATTCTCGAGGGACAAAGTGAGGCTGATCAGAAGGATACTGATGAAGTAAAAGGTAAATCGTTGAAAGAAATTTTATCTCACAAAGAATCATGGGCTGTTGTTGTTGGTCGTTTCTTTTTAGAGCCAATTTGGTGGTTATTTGTTGGATGGATGCCAATTTACTTGTTCGATGTTTACGGATTTAATGTAAAAGAAGTTGGTATGTTTTTATGGGTACCTTATGTTGGGGCAGCTGTTGGTAGTATTGCCGGAGGATTTGTTTCAGGAAAAATTATTGCCAAAACCAATTCAATTGATAAAGGTAGAAAAACAACCATTTTAATTGGTGGTATTATTATGTTACTTGGATTGATTGCAACAGTGCTTATTGGTGATACAGCTGAAAAATTTGTTGCTATTGTGTTCTTTGTACTATTCGGATTCCAATTCGCAATTAGTAATGTTCAAACATTGCCAAGTGATTTCTTCGGTGGTAAATCAGTAGGTTCATTAGCTGGTTTAGGTGGAATGATTGGTGTGTTCTCGGTAATCATTATGAACTTTTTAGTTCCTATAGTAGTTGAGGAGCTTTCTTATACTCCAATATTTATTGCGATTGCAGTTTTTGTTCCTCTCGGAGTAGGTGCAATTTATTATTTCGCACGAAATATTAAATCAGTAGAAAAGTAAGAAATCAAACAAAAAATTATAAAAACAGATAAAATGAGTTTAAATAAAAAAGTAGCTGTCGTAACTGGTGCAACAGGAGGAATTGGTTTCGAGGTAGCAAAAAGATTAGGCAAGGACGGATATACTGTGATTTTGAACGGTATTGAGGACGAAGCAGGGGCTATGAGAGTTGAAGAACTTGCTGCAGAGGGAATTGCTGCTGAATATTATGGTTTTGATGTTACCAAGGAAGAGGCTGTTACTTCTAATATTAATGCCATTGGTGAGAAATACGGACAAATTGATGTTCTTGTAAATAATGCAGGAGGCTTGGGCGGTCGTTCAAGATTTGAAGAAATGACAACAGAGTTTTACAGATTTGTTATGGCCTTAAACCTTGATTCGGTATTTTTTGCTTCAAGAGCCGCTATTCCTTTTTTGAAAAAATCAGAAAATGCCTCAATTGTAAATTATACTTCAAATGCAGGTTGGAATGCTGGTGGACCAGGAGCTGGTATTTATGGCACATCTAAAGCAGGTGTTCATGCAATTACCAGAGCTTTAGCCAAAGATTTGGCCGAATATAATATTAGAGTAAATGCAGTATCTCCTGGTACAATTGATACACCATTTCACGCACAAATAAAATCGACTAAGCCAGAGGTATTTGCTTCTTGGAAAAATAACATTTTACTGGGAAGATTAGGACAACCAGAAGAAGTTGCTTCGGTGGTTTCATTTTTAGCAAGTAAAGATGCCTCTTTTATTACTGCTGAAACCATACAAATAGGTGGTGGCCAAGCTTTAGGAATTTAAAGGTGCCTTATAAATATTTTACGTCTGGAAAAATTATTTCCAGGCGTAGTTAACTTCTCTTTTTTGGGAAAAAATAAAAATTAAATAAAAGACAGATCTGCAAATTTTAAAGAATAAACAAAACGTTTTTTCTTAATTATGATACAGATGTTATCGCTAATTATTAAAAAATTAAATTATTATGAAAGCAGAAGGAAAAGTAGCTGTTGTTACAGGAGCAACCGGAGGAATTGGTTTTCAGGTGGCAAAAAGACTTGGTAAAGATGGATATACCGTAGTTTTAAATGGTATTGAAGATGAAGCAGGAGCGGAAAGAGTTAAAGAGCTTGCAGCAGAAGGAATTACAGCTGAGTATTGTGGTTTCGATGTTACCAACGAAGAGGCTGTTACGTCTAATATCCAAAAAATAGGAGAAAAGTATGGTAAAATTGATCTTCTTGTAAACAATGCAGGAGGATTAGGTGGTAGATCGAGATTTGAAGAGATGACAACCGAATTTTACAGATTTGTAATGGCTTTAAATCTTGATTCAGTATTTTTTGCATCAAGAGCCGCTATCCCATTTCTAAAGAAAGGAGAAAACTCTTCTATTATCAACTATACGTCTAATGCAGGTTGGAATGCAGGTGGCCCTGGAGCTGGTATTTATGGCACATCTAAAGCAGGAGTTCATGCAATTACCAGAGCACTAGCAAAAGATTTGGCTGAATATGGTATTCGTGTAAATGCAGTTTCTCCAGGAACTATCGACACACCGTTCCATGCTCAAATTAAAGCCACTAAACCAGAAGTTTTTGCTTCATGGAAGAATAATATTTTGCTTGGAAGAATAGGTCAACCAGAAGAAGTTGCTTCGGTTGTGTCGTTTCTTGCAAGTGATGATGCTTCTTTTATTACCGCTGAGACTATTCAGATTGGTGGAGGTCAGGCGCTAGGAATATAAGCGGTTTAATTAAAAAGTTTGGTCTTCAATGTAGTTGTGTTAGAATTCCAATTGTTTTATAAAGCAATTATATTGGTAAGTGTATTTATATTAATGAAGACTGATCTTTTTTTATAAATCCTTTGCTTAGCAATTTTCGGGAAGGTATTTCCCAATCCTTCCCGGAAATTATATTTAAGGGAATGCTATTTGTTTTTTCATGATAAAGAATAAAAGGCTCATAAATAGTTTGTTGATAGTGTAAAATAGAATATTTAATTTAAAATGATTCTGTATTATCGCTTATGGGATGAATATATTTAGTGTTTAATGACCAAATTATTTTAAATAATATAAAAAGTTGTTAATAATTTTAATTGAAATAAGAAAAAGATTATAGAAGATCTTAGAATAAAAATTGTGAGATTATAATAGGTGTACCGTGAGTTTAAAAGATTGTAAACAAAAGTGGTAAACCAATTTAAAATTAATATAGTATTATTGTTATATTAAGTTAATTGTTTTATTTCTGTTGTTGTTGTTAATTATATTGTTTCTTACTTGTCTTGTGTATTTTACTTTTGTGTATGTGGGAATGTGTTTTAATAGTTTGTAAACATGTTTAAATGTAACTAAATTTGTCCTACCAATAGTAAATTTTGTATTGGATTATTTTGATAAACAAAGTTATTGTATGGAATTATTAGATAATTTTAAGGCAATTGAGGTTGAAACACCAGTTGATAAAATTATTAGACAGATAAGAAGTTTAATAGTCTCAGGATACTTGAGTCCCGGAGATAAATTACCTTCAGAGAGAAAGCTTTCCGAAAAATTAGGCGTTGGAAGAACTTATATACGTGATGCAATTAAAAAATTAGAATTTTTTGGAGTTTTAACCACACATCCTCAAAGTGGTGTTGTTGTTAATGGTACTGATATTTCTGCAATGGAAGGTTTATTTTCTAATATAATGAAAATAGAACGTCCCGATTTTCAATCTTTGGTTGAAACTAGAGTAACAATGGAAATTTTTTCGGTACGTAAAGCTGCAGAAAGAAGAACAGAAGAAGATATTATTTTATTGGAAGAAGCCTTAAGTGCCTACGAAAAAAAAATAAAAAATAATCTGCCTTCAGAGAATGAAGATTTTCAGTTTCATTTAAGAATTGCAGAAACTTCACATAATGCAGTTATAAAAACCATGATGTTGATTATTTTACCAGATATTCTTGCAATATATCGAAAAGAGAAAGTTTGTGGACAAGATTCATTGGCAAAGACTGATTCTGAGCATCGAGGTATTTTAGAAGCAATTAAGGAACAAGATGCTGATAAGGCTGCTATGCTTATGGAAAAGCATTTGCATGATGTTCTGGAGTTTAGTAAAAGAATTATATAAAACTTATTTAGTGCGTTAAAGCGCACTAAATTTTAACCATTAAATAGAGCTTTATACAAGCTGTATTTCACCTTCACTCATCATATCACAATATTTTACTCTCCATTTTATTATATAGATACACTCCTGTATCCTTTTCTTTTATATTATGCTGTAGGTTTTTATTGAGTGCTTAAAGCTTAATAATTTTATTGTTTTTTTAAGAGCGATAGTCTACAATAAACATATTAATCTCAATAATGAGATTTTTAATATTATGATTGATTTATGGAGTTGTTGGATTTGATTTTTATTGTAGTAGCCGGTACTTTTGCCGGATTTTTAAATGTTGTTGCCGGAGGAGGTTCTCTAATAACTTTACCATTACTAATTTTTTTAGGTTTACCGCCTACAATTGCAAATGGAACCAATAGAATCGCTATTTTGGCGCAAAACTCATTTGCCATAGCAAAATTCAACCAAAATGGAGTAAGTTCTTATCCCTATAGTATTTACCTTGGTTTATCAGCTCTAGCAGGCTCTCTTGTTGGAGCGCTGCTTGTTTTCGATATCGACGAAGATGTATTTAAACGAATTTTATCCATAGTAATGGTGGCAGTTGCATTACTTATTCTTTTTAATTCAAAAAGTAAAGATTTAGATATAGAGGAGAAAATGCACTTTAAACATCAGGCATGGGGAGTAGTTTCCTTTTTCTTTATTGGTATTTATGGAGGTTTTTTACATGCAGGTATTGGGTTTATTATCATATTAACACTTACGAAATTAAATGGTTTTTCTCTTATAAAGACCAATAGTATTAAAGTTACGGTAGCCTTAATTTATACACTCGCAGCAGTTGGTGTTTTTATCTATAACGATGCTATTAACTGGAAGTATGCTTTGGTTTTGGCTGCAGGAAATGCATTAGGTGGATATCTGGGATCATCTTTCTCTGTTAAAAAGGGCGATAAATGGATAAAAGCAATTCTGCTTGTAAGTATATTGGTGTTAGCGGTAAAATTATGGTTCTTTTAATAAACTCTTTACTAATTGTGCTATGAATAAAAAGGTTATAACATTTGGAGAAGTTATGTTGCGTTTAGCAACACCCGAACATCAGCGATTCTCGCAAACAGAACGTTTTGAAGCTACCTATGGAGGTGGTGAAGTAAATGTTTCAGCATCTTTAGCAGGTTTTGGAATTCCAACATCTTTTGTAACTAGGTTGCCTGATAATGATATTGGAAAATCGTGTAATCAGAAACTTACGGGTTTGGGGATTGATATGGGTCTGTGATTTTTGGAGGAAAGAGATTGGGAATCTACTTTTTGGAAACAGGTGCCGTTGCTCGTGGGTCAAAGGTAGTATACGATAGAGAATTATCGGCTTTTTCTCAATTAAAAAAAGGAATGCTTAATTGGGATTTGATATTTAAGGATGCAGACTGGTTTCATTGGACAGGTATTATACCTGCAATTTCTAAAGGTGCTACCGAAGTATTAATAGAAGCACTGGAAAATGCCGAAAAAAGAGGTATTACAGTTTCCTGCGACGTAAATTATAGGAGTAAGTTATGGAAAGCCGGCAATAAAGCATCATTGGTAATGCCCGATTTAATTGCAAAAACCGATATTTTAATAGCCAACGAATTTGATGCAGAAAAAGTGCTTTGTGTGAATACTGGCTTGCCCGAAGATTGTGAATATTCTAACACTACTTTTAAGCAGATTTCGGAAAAGTTAATAGAGAAATATCCACGAATAAAAAAAGTAATAACAAGTAGGAGAGGAACTATTAATGCCAACTATAATAGGCTCGTGGGAATAATTTTTGATGGCAAGAATGTATTGGAATCTCCTATCTACGAAATTACGCATATTGTTGATAGAGTTGGAGGTGGAGATTCGTTAATGGCAGGATTAATTTATGGTTTTTATAAATTTCCGGAAAATAACCAACGCATTATCGATTTTGCAGTAGCAGCATCGTTTATTAAGCATACAGTTTTGGGCGATATTAATATGACAAGTGTATCCGAAGTAGAAAAAGTAATGCGAGGTGAAACGGGTGGACAAATAGACTGGTAATTATGCATGATTATTATAAAAGAATAAAAAACGGCCTTAAATTTATTTTAAAGGCCGTTTTATGAATAGTACAAGCAAGAGTAGCTGTCTGAAAAAATACGTATTATAAGCTTATCTTATTTCAATATGGCTATTGCCCGAATTGTCTTTTACCAATTCTATTTGTGTGCTAATGCGTTCCTTTAAAGCTTCAACGTGACTAATTATGCCAATTGTTCGGTTACTTTCGGCTTGTAATCGCTCCAAAGTTCCTAAAGCTAGTTCAAGAGTCACTTGGTCTAAGCTTCCAAAACCTTCATCAATAAAGAGAGTTTCCAATTGGGTGTTTTGGCCGGCTAAATCCGATAAACCCAATGCCAAAGCAAGTGAGATGATAAAGCTCTCACCACCCGAAAGTGTGCGAACCGATCGTTCCTCGTTGCCTTGCAAAGTATCTACCACAAACAGGTCTTCGTTTTGTTGCGCATTGTATTTTAAAAGGTAACGCTTGTCTAGTTTCATAAGGTGCTGATTTGCCAGACTCAACATTTGTTGGAGGGTAAGTTCCTGAGCAAATTTACTGTATTTATTTCCTGTAGCATCGCCAATTAAATTGTTCAGGTTGTCCCAACGCTTAACTTCCTTTCTTTGTAATTCCAATTCATTTAGCAGACTTCCTGCACGTTTTTGATTCTCTTTGTCTTGTTTTAGTTGTTGTTCAAAGGCACCTAAATTTTTATTCGCTTCTCCTAATCGCGCATCTTCGAGTTTTTCATTTTTTAAGAGCTCATCAGTAGGCATCTCGCTAAGTTTCTCAGTTATTTTCACTAAAGATTCTTCTATATCTTTTTTGCTTTGCTCATTAGCTGTTTTTTTATTCTGATAAGTATCTTTTTTATTTTTAATATTCTCGGCTATTTCTTCAGGTAAAATAGCTTTAATTGCCAATTCTAAATTATCAAAAGATCGTTCTCGAACAAGAGCTAGTAGTGTTTTAAATTCGTTCTCGTATTTTTTTTGCAATTCGCTAAGGTTTTTTTCTTCCTTATTTAATAGTGTTTTCAGGTTTGCAATGTTGTTTTTTGCGTTTAGTTCATTTTTCTTACTTTCTTGCGATTGCAGACTTGCTTGCTCTAGTTTATTATCGATTTTTATTTGCTCTTCGGCTGGTAATTTATCGCCTAATAATTCTTTTCGCTTTTTATCAATATCTAATTTAGATTCAGAAAATTTGTTAAGCTTAAGTGTTTGCTGGTTTATCTCTTTGCGGTTTGCTTCTAGTTTTTCAATTCCTGCTTTTATCAATTCATTTAGTTGAACAATTTTTTTGTCTTGAGATGAAAGTTCTTCTTTTTTCTTTTGATATTGAATATGAAGGGTACTTAAGCTTTCTAATTTTGATTTTAGATTTGATTTTCCCTCAATAAACTCTGATAATTTAGACAGATGGAGTTCACTTTGTTTTTGAGCTTCGGCAATTTGTGTTGCTTTATCAATAATGGGCTTTAGTAATTGTAAATTTTTATTAATATTCTCCTTAGAATCGAATTTTAAAGCTAATTTTTTTATTTGTAGATCCTGATTCTTAATATCTTCAATTAGTTTTTTTAAGCTATCTTCATCGAGTATTTTCAAAGAGATTTTGAGTTTTAACTTTTCTTTTTCAAAATCTTGAAAATCATCATTCAAAGTAATTTTTAATTTGTCAGATTGCTCTTGAATATTCTTATTGTCGGCATTTAGGTGAACCAATTCTTTTTGTTTTGCATCGATATTGTTTGTTATACTTTTTATATCAGCATTTAATTGTTCTTGCTCTTTTTTGCTTTCCTTACTCTTATTTTCGTAGCTTTCTACAAAAGGATGATGAGTTGAACCGCACAAAGGACAAGGCTCGTTAGGAATTAGTTTTTCACGTTTATCCTCTAATGACGATTCTAGCTGTAAGCGCTGTATTCGCAGATTTATTTCTTTCTCTTTAAGTTGTAAAACTTTTAATTTAGGTTCTTCTTCTTTCAGAAAATCTTTACCTGTGGCTATTGATTTATTGTTAGCTTTTAATTTTAGTTCTAACTCAAGTTTTTCTTTATTATTCTTAATGTAAGACTTCTGAAGTAGTTCAAGTTGATCAAGACTCCTAATTTTTTGAGCTGCTTGTTCTGTTAGTTGTTTTAACTCGTCTCGATTACTAAATTTTGCTTTTTTTAGCTCTTCTTCAAGTGGGAGTAGCTGAGTTTTGAAATCATCGATATTTTTATGAATAATCTCAATTTTTTCAGTCCAATTACTTCCTTTAAGTAGTTGATTTCTCAGCTCTTTATTTTGTAAAATTTTTACTTCCTCATCGAACTTTGAAAAGATATTTCTCATTTGCTTTACTTGCTCATTCACCAAAGGTAATAAAGCAGGAACCTCTTCAAGGGCTTTATTTTTGCTAAGAAACTTCTCAATTTCTAATTTGTAATTCTCACAGGTTTTTAAATTTTTAGTGTGTTCATTCTGTTTTGTTTCCAGATTTTTATAGGCAAGGGTAGAGCCATTCAATTCATTTTTGTATTCTTTGATTTGAGCTGTCAGATTTTTTAATTGTTCATCTAAGAGTGAAACCTTGTTAAGAATAGGTAACAACTGTTTGCGCTCTGTGTTTAAGCGTTTTTCATTCTCAATAAGAATAGCTACTTGCTTACTTATTTGCTCAAGCTCTTTCTTTTTATCTGTAATTTGTTTTTCCCATTCTCCAGTTTGTTTTTTAAGCTGTTCAATTTGATTTGCCAATAGTATGTTTTGTTGCAAATCTCCCTTAATATGAATCAGTTTGTTATGTTGTTCGAGTTGTTGCAAATGGGGAGCGAAATCTTGAATTTCTTTTTTGATTATTTCTTCATCTTTTCTATTTTTTTCAAGAGAAAGTTTAAGTGCTGATTCTTGTTTGCGAATATCAATTTGTTCTTTGGTGATTTTGATTTGCTTCTCTAACTTTTCAAGTTCGATCTTTAGCTCTTTACTTTTCTCTATAATACTTTCTTTATCTTCTGGGCTTAATAGTTCTATGCCCTGCATTTTATTATTTAAAGCTTCTATTTTTGCTTTTTGCTCTCTTAGCTTGGTATAAGCTGCGATTCCAATTTGGCGGTAAATTTCAGTTCCCGTAATTTTCTCAAGTAACTCGGAGCGTTCGTTGGCATTTGCCTTTAAAAATCTGGCAAATTCGCCTTGCGATAGAACAATTGATTTTACGAATTGATCGTAGTTTAGACCAGTTATCTCAGTATTTTTGCTTGGGATATTTCTTTTTGCTTGTTCCAAAATATCCCATTCACCATCGTGATTCAATTGAGAAAGTTCCATTTCGTAATCACGAAGATTGTGATTTCTGTTTCGACTAATGCTCCATTTCGAACGGTAGCTATTTCCACTCACCAGGTATTCAACTTCAGCGAAACAATCGGATGTTCCTCGTGTGATTAATGTCCCAAATTTTTCAATATTAGCAGTAGATAGTTTTCCACTGCGCGGAATTTGGTTATATAAAGCTAAGCTGATAGCATCGAGTAAAGTACTTTTACCTGCTCCTGTTTGGCCAGTAATGGCAAATAAACCTGTTTCACTTAATGGGGCTTTATTAAAATTTATAGTATGTTCCTCTTTTAAAGAGTTAAGGTTTTTTATTCTTAGTTGGGTAATCTTCATCGTATATGAAATATGATCTTATTGTTCCTGTTCATTCATTTCCTGCAATAGCTGTTGGTAGCTGTTTTGTAATTCAGTTCGGTCTTCGAAATTCGAACGATCTAAAAGTTTCTCAAAAACCTCTTGGTTTGTTAGGTCTTTTAAAGCAACTTGTTCCTCATACAATTCTGATACACCCGTAATACGATCCTTAAAGCTGATGGATGGTTTTATAATTTCCAAATCAAAATCTTCAGACAAAAGCTCTTTGTATTTTTGTATCAAATTAGGATCGTAGTTTTCTTCTACAATTTGAATTTCAGCCCAATCTGTAAATTCACCTACCGATTTATGTTGTCGTATTTGTGCGGTAACTTTATCTAAATTTCCGGTAAATGCAATAAGTCTTCTAAATAATGGTACCGGAACTGATTCTATCGAATCGAGTTTATTATCCTTGAATTCTACAATAACAACTTCTTTTAGGTCATTTTTCTCACTAAAACTTAAGGGAATTGGCGATCCGGAATAACGAACTTGTTCTTGTTTAGATATGCGTTGTGGACGATGAATATGTCCTAAGGCAACATAGTTAAAGTTTTGAGGAAAATCATTCCACTTAAAAGCTGCCTGATTTCCCATTTGAATATCTCTTTCGCTATCGCTGGTGGAAGAACCAGCCATATAAAGATGTCCAGTTGCAATTACGGGTAATTTTTTTGTATTGATTTTTTCAACACAATTAGCCACTTCCTGGTAATGATTGGAAATACCCAAGCTTGTTGCCTTTACTTTGTCTTCGTAGCTCTCACCCGCTATACCTTTGCGAATATCTCGATCTCTTAAGAAAGGCACAGCACAGACATAAGCGGCTAATTGGCCTTCTTTATTTTTTACTTCTATTATTTCCTTATCAATGGAATCGGGCACGCCACCAATAACAGAAATATCTAATGCATCTAAAAGGCTTTGTGGCGCGTTTAAAGTGCTTACATAATCATGATTACCACCTGTTATAATAAGCTTTTGACAAGAACTTTCTTTACATTTTGTAAGAAAGCGATAGTATTGTTGCAATGCAGCATTCGAAGGATAACCAACATCAAATATATCTCCCGCAATAAGGAGTAAATCAATTTGTTTTTCATTAATGATATGAAGAATCCAGTTGAAAAAGTTTTCATGTTCATCGAATCGGTCTTTGCCATGCAAACGCTGTCCGATATGCCAATCGGATGTATGTAATATTCTCATGAATAAATAATATTTTTTGTAGAAGTGAATATAGAAAAAGAATTTGTGACAAGAGAGCAAATTAGATGTGTTTAAAAATAAAAAATGGTACATTTTTCAGCATCAGGCAAAAGTATTTTATAGAATAGCTGAAATTACAATACAGAATTATGTTGGAACTATTATGAATGAAAAATGTTTGTAATTCCACTTTGGTACGATTGAGAGGAGAGGTTTTTAGAATCGGAAGAGGTGATGTTTTCAGATTTCAATTCCACTTTACGATTGAGAGTATACTTTCATTCTTTTATTTTCTTGTGCCACGTAATTTCAATTCCACTTTGGTACGATTGAGAGAAGCACTGTATACTTTCATTCTTTTATTTTCTTGTGCCACGTAATTTCAATTCCACTTTGGTACGATTGAGAGAAGCACTGTAAAACCTATAAAGGTTACATTTCTGGCATTTCAATTCCACTTTGGTACGATTGAGAGGCACATTTCTCAGCTTGTTTTTGTAGAGTTATCCAATTTCAATTCCACTTTGGTACGATTGAGAGCGAAATTCACAATCAATCGAACAACTCAGTCATAGATTTCAATTCCACTTTGGTACGATTGAGAGTCGGTTCAAGACCTTATGCACTAGGAGGATTAAATATTTCAATTCCACTTTGGTACGATTGAGAGAAGTTAGCGGTAAAAATCAGGTTAATCATAAAGAATTTCAATTCCACTTTGGTACGATTGAGAGACTATACCCCGAAGGATTAGTAATGAAATTTAAATATTTCAATTCCACTTTGGTACGATTGAGAGGAATATGGCCATAAATTGCTAGTAAATTCGTGTAGCATTTCAATTCCACTTTGGTACGATTGAGAGTCTAAAACATCCATATAAGGGGCATTACTATCTGAACATTTCAATTCCACTTTGGTACGATTGAGAGACTACCACTAGCTACTATATTCCCTACTACATTTAAATTTCAATTCCACTTTGGTACGATTGAGAGTGAAATCATATATGTTATTCGTTCGCCTGTATCGTTATTTCAATTCCACTTTGGTACGATTGAGAGTCTGGAGGAGGGCGAAAAGGTAAGACATCTAAAAGCATTTCAATTCCACTTTGGTACGATTGAGAGGAGTTTCAGACGATTCGCAAGATGTTAAATCTCAGATTTCAATTCCACTTTGGTACGATTGAGAGCCCTTGTTGAGCACCCCCCTTAACAACACCCTTACTAATTTCAATTCCACTTTGGTACGATTGAGAGCTGGTAGACCTACTGAATTTTCTTACTGCTCTTGTATTTCAATTCCACTTTGGTACGAT
Source organism: uncultured Marinifilum sp. (assembly GCF_963677195.1). NCBI lineage: Bacteria > Pseudomonadati > Bacteroidota > Bacteroidia > Marinilabiliales > Marinifilaceae > Marinifilum > uncultured Marinifilum sp. The sequence continues at coordinate 4,680,803 of NZ_OY781918.1, read as the reverse complement.
TGAGAGTAAAATGGCTAGAGGATGATAAGAATACTATTGATAATTTCAATTCCACTTTGGTACGATTGAGAGGATATTGTACTTGATAATGTTGCAGGAAGCGGAACAACATTTCAATTCCACTTTGGTACGATTGAGAGTGAAATTTGCATATGCGGCAAGTAAGAATTTACGATATTTCAATTCCACTTTGGTACGATTGAGAGGTGATGTAACAAATTGATGAATTAATCTTAATTTATCATTTCAATTCCACTTTGGTACGATTGAGAGACACTACTAAACATGATGGCACCTCCACAATTAAGTATTTCAATTCCACTTTGGTACGATTGAGAGATAGTATTTTGCCTATCGTTTTTAGCTTTAATATTTATTTCAATTCCACTTTGGTACGATTGAGAGTGTTTTTTCTTCCTTTTCAATCTCATTTTTTACATCGATTTCAATTCCACTTTGGTACGATTGAGAGTTACTTATAGAGAATGATTTTCACACCGCATTAATAGATTTCAATTCCACTTTGGTACGATTGAGAGGTAATTGAAAAAATAGGAAACAGTAGATTCCTAGACAATTTCAATTCCACTTTGGTACGATTGAGAGTCCCAATAGGTCGAGCGGGTGGCGTAATCTTCAGCCTATTTCAATTCCACTTTGGTACGATTGAGAGCAATAATCATTTTGAAACTCTAAAAAAATTTAAATCCATTTCAATTCCACTTTGGTACGATTGAGAGAAAAAAATCATGAAAACAGCAATTTTATTTATAGCATTTCAATTCCACTTTGGTACGATTGTAACCATCCGACCAAGCCCATCTTTTCTTTCATTTTTCGATAATTTAATTTTGGAGCATGACAAAAGAAGAAATCATGTTTAAGGAGGTTGAGTTGTATTTGGAGAGCGATTTAAATCAGTATGAATTTTCGAAGGGAAAAGATTATACCCGACACGGATTACAGTATTGGCTGAAAAAATACCGTTTGCAAAATCCAAGTGAGGGATCCTGTCAATCTGAAGGGCATTTTCAAGAGATCAATTTATCGGATGGCAAAAAACAGGCTGAAAAAGTTATGGAAATCACGACAAAATCGGGAACTCAAATTATAATTTACGAGTAGATGATTGCAATTTCAACCAACACAAAAATATTTGTCTACAGTCAGCCTTGTGATATGCGCAAGGGCTTCGATGGCTTATCGGGTCTGGTACAAAACAGGATGCAATTGGATCCTATGAATGGATACCTTTTTGTGTTTTTTAATAAAAACAGGACTCATGTAAAGATATTATCCTGGGATAGCGATGGATTTTGTATTTATTACAAACGTTTGGAAAAAGGCACTTTTAAGCGACCAACAGCACGAATTGATACTCCTAATTTTGAGTTAACTAATGAAGAATTATTCATGATTTTACAGGGAATTGATTTTGAAAAATGCAAGAAACGTAGAAGATATTTATCTACAAATTTTGTTGATTAAAATTCTATGAATAATCAGGTTTTTAGAAGGCTTTGATGTATTTTAACATCATGAGTTTAAAGCTGGAAAATAAGAACAAAGATGAACTTTTGGAGTTAATTCAAAAGCAAAATTTGTTGATTCAGGAAAATGAACAGATCATTACCAGCCAACAAAACTATATCAAACAATTACAGCGCATTGCATTTGGTAGTAAAAGTGAACGTTTTGCAAAAGGTTCTGTTGACGAAAATCAATTAAGCCTATCTTTCGAAGAACTTGCCCAAAAAGATAAAGATATAAAGGATGAAACCGTAAAGGAAAAGATCAGTTATACCCGTAAAAAAGCCAGCAATCATAAAGGAAGAAACAAATTGCCGGAACATTTGCCTGTGCGTGAAATCATCATTAATCCGGAAGAAAATATAAATGGCTTAAAGAAAATTGGCGAGGAAAGAACCGAGATTTTAGAATATACACCAGGTAAGTTTTTCAAGTTGGTTTTAATTCGTCCAAAATACGAAAAAGAAAATCAGGAAGGTGTCTTAATTGCTAATATGCCCTCACGTCCCATTGAAAAATGTTTGGCCGGAAATGCCCTTTTATCTTCTATTTTGATTAATAAATATGTGGATCATCTGCCATTGTATCGTCAACGCCAGATTTTCAAACGAGCTGATATCGAAATTGCTCCATCAACTATCGATTCATGGGTACAGCAGTTGGGTGATCTGTTAAATCCGCTGTATGAAGCCATGGTAAATACTGTTAAAAATGATGGTTACCTGCAGGCTGATGAAACGCCAACCCGGGTTTTAGATAAACAGAAAAAAGGCAAAACCCATCGTGGATTTTATTGGGTTTATCATTCGCCGCTAAAACGGATGGTTGTTTTCGATTATCAAAAGAGGCGAAATAAGGATGCTCCCCGAAAAATATTGAATGAATTTGCCGGATATTTGCAAACCGACGGATATAAAGTTTACGATCAGTATAAAAATAAAAAAGAAGTTACCCATTTGGCCTGTTGGGCTCATGCCCGCCGATATTTTGAAAAAGCACTGGATCAAGATCAAACCAGAGCCGAATTTGCAATGCTCCAAATTCAAAAGATATATGCCATTGAAAGAGAAATATCAGATTTATCTGCTGATCAGAAAAAAGCTGTTCGCCTGGAAAAATCGCTTCCGGTTTTGAATAATTTTGGAAAATGGATTTGTAATGAAAGCAAGTTGGTACTTCCCAAAAGTCCCATTGGAAAGGCATTTTTATATGCCATTAATTTATGGGATAGTCTGCTGGCATATCTATATAACGGAGAATTGTTGATCGATAACAATCCTATTGAAAACAGTATTCGTCCCAATGCACTTGGTCGCAAAAATTACCTGTTTGCAGGATCGCATGAAGGTGCAAAAAGAACAGCTATGTTCTATACATTCTTTGGAACCTGTAAAATGCACAATGTAGATCCTCAAAAATGGCTCAATTCAGTACTTGAACAAATTGCAGATCATAAAGTGAATAAATTGTATGAGCTATTTCCTCAGAATTTAATGTAGTTGGCCGGATGGGTACGTTACAAAGAATAAATTTCAATTCCACTTTGGTACGATTGAGAGGCCCCCACACTTCACTTTTATTGTCAAGATATGCCGATTTCAATTCCACTTTGGTACGATTGAGAGAATATTTTAAGCTCTATCTTTCCAGCCATTATATCTGATTTCAATTCCACTTTGGTACGATTGAGAGAGAGTTATAAGAATAATATATTATCATTCCCTAGAGTATTTCAATTCCACTTTGGTACGATTGAGAGCAATTATAAAAAATGAAAGCAGCGATATTCTTCAATTTCAATTCCACTTTGGTACGATTGAGAGTCGGGTTTTCATCTACAGGTAAGTTTTCATTCTTAAATTTCAATTCCACTTTGGTACGATTGAGAGCGTTATCCATTAATAGTACCCCTATTGATATAAAATTATTTCAATTCCACTTTGGTACGATTGAGAGTATCCCCAACTTTAAATAGCAAATCTAGTTGTTCGTCATTTCAATTCCACTTTGGTACGATTGAGAGACTTAGCGATGGCACACAAACAAAAATACTAACAAAATTTCAATTCCACTTTGGTACGATTGAGAGTTGAGCCAGCTTGCATAGTTACACCCCCATTTGATGTATTTCAATTCCACTTTGGTACGATTGAGAGTCGCAAACTTACGTAAATCAAGATGGGTTTGTAGAATTTCAATTCCACTTTGGTACGATTGAGAGAAAAATTACTAGGTTAGTAATCCCATTCATCTTCTTCATTTCAATTCCACTTTGGTACGATTGAGAGAATTATGATTTTTTTTAGCTTCTAATAACTTAAATTATTTCAATTCCACTTTGGTACGATTGAGAGTTAATAGATATTGCAATAGAACTAGAAGCTATTGCATTTCAATTCCACTTTGGTACGATTGAGAGCAGCTGGTTTATCGTCTTCTGCAGGAAAATACAGATTTCAATTCCACTTTGGTACGATTGAGAGCTCCGTATAATTGTTTTATCTTTTCGATCATTTCTTTATTTCAATTCCACTTTGGTACGATTGAGAGTATCACTCTCTAATTCATATAAATCCATCATAACTTCATTTCAATTCCACTTTGGTACGATTGAGAGTAAACTCTCACCATTAAGAGAACCATTCTCGATATAAATTTCAATTCCACTTTGGTACGATTGAGAGAACGTCTTAAGATACTTCATTACTCTCTTGTCTTCCCATTTCAATTCCACTTTGGTACGATTGAGAGAGGTTGTTCATAATAAAGTAAATCATCTAGTAATAAATTTCAATTCCACTTTGGTACGATTGAGAGAGTGAGGTAATCACAGAAACCGTAACGGAAACCGTATTTCAATTCCACTTTGGTACGATTGAGAGAATCTTTTTTTGCTTCAGCTATTTTTTTATTAATAGCATTTCAATTCCACTTTGGTACGATTGAGAGAAAACTTACCTGTAGATGAAAACCCGAATAATGCGAATTTCAATTCCACTTTGGTACGATTGAGAGGGCTGTATTTCCCCTTGTAAAATCATGGGGTCAATTGCATTTCAATTCCACTTTGGTACGATTGAGAGGCCATCAAAACGAAACTATTGATTTGCATTTGCTCGAATTTCAATTCCACTTTGGTACGATTGAGAGTTTCTATTAATGCTTCACCTTCAAATGAAATATCCCCATTTCAATTCCACTTTGGTACGATTGAGAGAAAGAGAGGGTTGGGAGTATTTTTAAAAATTATGTACTATTTCAATTCCACTTTGGTACGATTGAGAGCATAGCCAATGCTAGCTTGTTTAAAATTTTAGTACATTTCAATTCCACTTTGGTACGATTGAGAGGAGAAGCTACTCAGCTTGCTTACGAGCAAATGCCAAAATTTCAATTCCACTTTGGTACGATTGAGAGAGCGCGCGGCTTAATCGTTCGTGTTATTCTATTCCCATTTCAATTCCACTTTGGTACGATTGAGAGATGGCTACCTCTAATATTTCCGAAGTCCATTACAAATTTCAATTCCACTTTGGTACGATTGAGAGAATTGTAATATCGGGCGTACCTGTTTCGCTGGTTTGCAATTTCAATTCCACTTTGGTACGATTGAGAGCATAAACTGGAGTTTTACCGTTGCATTCATAACCAAATTTCAATTCCACTTTGGTACGATTGAGAGCACCGTAACCGCATGCCTCAAAGTCCATTTCTTCAAAATTTCAATTCCACTTTGGTACGATTGAGAGCCCTCCTGTTACATCACTAAACGAAATAGAAGAGCCATTTCAATTCCACTTTGGTACGATTGAGAGAAGTTCATCTCCTTACCTATAAACCTATTCAATCCACATTTCAATTCCACTTTGGTACGATTGAGAGAGTTTATACAGTATCCAATCATTCCATGCGTAATGAATTTCAATTCCACTTTGGTACGATTGAGAGTAACTCGCGCGTTCAACGGCCATCTAGAACAATTCAAATTTCAATTCCACTTTGGTACGATTGAGAGGAATGAAGAATCTTAAATTTAGGAAGTTTTTAGAAGAATTTCAATTCCACTTTGGTACGATTGAGAGCCTGTTATAGCCGTAGAATCTGTTAGCGCAAGCATATTTCAATTCCACTTTGGTACGATTGAGAGATGATTGACGAAATGAGAGCAATGCGCGAAGAAATGCGATTTCAATTCCACTTTGGTACGATTGAGAGAAAAGTGGAAATTGAAGCAAAATTATCTAAATATCTAATTTCAATTCCACTTTGGTACGATTGAGAGTTAATGGGATCTGTACCTATATAAGTTAAACTACCATTTCAATTCCACTTTGGTACGATTGAGAGCTAAGGGCACAGATAGAGGCTAATGGGAAAGCCGCATTTCAATTCCACTTTGGTACGATTGAGAGTATACATACGGGGGGTTCAGCATCTTAGATTTAGGTGCATTTCAATTCCACTTTGGTACGATTGAGAGGTACCCATCCGGCCAACTACATTAAATTCTGAGGAAATAGCTCATACAATTTATTCACTTTATGATCTGCAATTTGTTCAAGTACTGAATTGAGCCATTTTTGAGGATCTACATTGTGCATTTTACAGGTTCCAAAGAATGTATAGAACATAGCTGTTCTTTTTGCACCTTCATGCGATCCTGCAAACAGGTAATTTTTGCGACCAAGTGCATTGGGACGAATACTGTTTTCAATAGGATTGTTATCGATCAACAATTCTCCGTTATATAGATATGCCAGCAGACTATCCCATAAATTAATGGCATATAAAAATGCCTTTCCAATGGGACTTTTGGGAAGTACCAACTTGCTTTCATTACAAATCCATTTTCCAAAATTATTCAAAACCGGAAGCGATTTTTCCAGGCGAACAGCTTTTTTCTGATCAGCAGATAAATCTGATATTTCTCTTTCAATGGCATATATCTTTTGAATTTGGAGCATTGCAAATTCGGCTCTGGTTTGATCTTGATCCAGTGCTTTTTCAAAATATCGGCGGGCATGAGCCCAACAGGCCAAATGGGTAACTTCTTTTTTATTTTTATACTGATCGTAAACTTTATATCCGTCGGTTTGCAAATATCCGGCAAATTCATTCAATATTTTTCGGGGAGCATCCTTATTTCGCCTCTTTTGATAATCGAAAACAACCATCCGTTTTAGCGGCGAATGATAAACCCAATAAAATCCACGATGGGTTTTGCCTTTTTTCTGTTTATCTAAAACCCGGGTTGGCGTTTCATCAGCCTGCAGGTAACCATCATTTTTAACAGTATTTACCATGGCTTCATACAGCGGATTTAACAGATCACCCAACTGCTGTACCCATGAATCGATAGTTGATGGAGCAATTTCGATATCAGCTCGTTTGAAAATCTGGCGTTGACGATACAATGGCAGATGATCCACATATTTATTAATCAAAATAGAAGATAAAAGGGCATTTCCGGCCAAACATTTTTCAATGGGACGTGAGGGCATATTAGCAATTAAGACACCTTCCTGATTTTCTTTTTCGTATTTTGGACGAATTAAAACCAACTTGAAAAACTTACCTGGTGTATATTCTAAAATCTCGGTTCTTTCCTCGCCAATTTTCTTTAAGCCATTTATATTTTCTTCCGGATTAATGATGATTTCACGCACAGGCAAATGTTCCGGCAATTTGTTTCTTCCTTTATGATTGCTGGCTTTTTTACGGGTATAACTGATCTTTTCCTTTACGGTTTCATCCTTTATATCTTTATCTTTTTGGGCAAGTTCTTCGAAAGATAGGCTTAATTGATTTTCGTCAACAGAACCTTTTGCAAAACGTTCACTTTTACTACCAAATGCAATGCGCTGTAATTGTTTGATATAGTTTTGTTGGCTGGTAATGATCTGTTCATTTTCCTGAATCAACAAATTTTGCTTTTGAATTAACTCCAAAAGTTCATCTTTGTTCTTATTTTCCAGCTTTAAACTCATGATGTTAAAATACATCAAAGCCTTCTAAAAACCTGATTATTCATAGAATTTTAATCAACAAAATTTGTAGATAAATATCTTCTACGTTTCTTGCATTTTTCAAAATCAATTCCCCGTAAAATCATGAATAATTCTTCATTAGTTAACTCAAAATTAGGAGTATCAATTCGTGCTGTTGGTCGCTTAAAAGTGCCTTTTTTCAAACGTTTGTAATAAATACAAAATCCATCGCTATCCCAGGATAATATCTTTACATGAGTCCTGTTTTTATTAAAAAACACAAAAAGGTATCCATTCATAGGATCCAATTGCATCCTGTTTTGTACCAGACTCAGAGGTCTTGGACAGCGTCATCTAGCTGTAACTAGATCCAATTGCATCCTGTTTTGTACCAGACCCGATAAGCCATCGAAGCCCTTGCGCATATCACAAGGCTGACTGTAGACAAATATTTTTGTGTTGGTTGAAATTGCAATCATCTACTCGTAAATTATAATTTGAGTTCCCGATTTTGTCGTGATTTCCATAACTTTTTCAGCCTGTTTTTTGCCATCCGATAAATTGATCTCTTGAAAATGCCCTTCAGATTGACAGGATCCCTCACTTGGATTTTGCAAACGGTATTTTTTCAGCCAATACTGTAATCCGTGTCGGGTATAATCTTTTCCCTTCGAAAATTCATACTGATTTAAATCGCTCTCCAAATACAACTCAACCTCCTTAAACATGATTTCTTCTTTTGTCATGCTCCAAAATTAAATTATCGAAAAATGAAAGAAAAGATGGGCTTGGTCGGATGGTTACATTGAGAGAGCGTTTGGGGGCCGAGAGGTTATACGCTTATTGGCATTTCAATTCCACTTTGGTACGATTGAGAGATGACGCTGTCCAAGACCTCTGACCATCTATATTCGATATTTCAATTCCACTTTGGTACGATTGAGAGCACAGGAGCCTATAGATATAGGGGTTAAACCTATAGAATTTCAATTCCACTTTGGTACGATTGAGAGTTACTACTTCTGCACTATATCTACAGGAATCTTCGCTATTTCAATTCCACTTTGGTACGATTGAGAGAAGAGTGTTCGAAGGTAAGAAATATGGATTTGTGCTATTTCAATTCCACTTTGGTACGATTGAGAGAAACGTCTATTCCTGCCGAAGTCGGTACGATAGACATTTCAATTCCACTTTGGTACGATTGAGAGGGGCTACAAATGGAACTAATGCTGCTATTTTATACTCATTTCAATTCCACTTTGGTACGATTGAGAGGCAGAAACAACCTCTATTTTATTATCATTCCAATATAATTTCAATTCCACTTTGGTACGATTGAGAGTTTCTTTTGTTCTGCAACTCCCTGAAAATCGTTTATTTCAATTCCACTTTGGTACGATTGAGAGACTAAGGGCACAGATAGAGGCTAATGGGAAAGCCGCATTTCAATTCCACTTTGGTACGATTGAGAGTAAGAGCTTGGGCAATTGAGAGAGTTACAAAGAATAATTTCAATTCCACTTTGGTACGATTGAGAGAATCCAGGGGGTACGGGTTCGGAAAAATCGATTTTATTTCAATTCCACTTTGGTACGATTGAGAGTCTTTAATACAACGCAATCACAAGTAACATAAGAGGATTTCAATTCCACTTTGGTACGATTGAGAGATCCTTGTCCTTGCTTATGGGCACTACATCTCATGCATTTCAATTCCACTTTGGTACGATTGAGAGCTTTATTTTTCGATACATCTTTTTAATTAAATTACGCATTTCAATTCCACTTTGGTACGATTGAGAGGAAGGCGAAAAAGGTTTGTATTTGGATATTACAGCTATATTTCAATTCCACTTTGGTACGATTGAGAGGCTACTTATCTAGGAGTGCAATCGGCCTTAACTACGGGATTTCAATTCCACTTTGGTACGATTGAGAGAAGATGAAGAGACAAGAAGTGCTTCGCAAGATGAAGTATTTCAATTCCACTTTGGTACGATTGAGAGGAGCTGAGATAGTAATCAATTCACTAAGCTCATCGAAATTTCAATTCCACTTTGGTACGATTGAGAGTCGATTCAATCATTACAATTCCATAGCTGCCAACTAATTTCAATTCCACTTTGGTACGATTGAGAGATAACTACTTTATAAAACAACTTTAACTTCATATTAAATTTCAATTCCACTTTGGTACGATTGAGAGGATCCGAACGATTCGGGCCAATCACACTTAACTATATTTCAATTCCACTTTGGTACGATTGAGAGATCGCAAACTTACGTAAATCAAGAGGGGTTTGTAGAATTTCAATTCCACTTTGGTACGATTGAGAGATGGTACGTTTAGTAGAGATATATCCACTAATGAATTTCAATTCCACTTTGGTACGATTGAGAGTATATTAGAGCAAGCGAATAAACGTGGGTTGAATGTATTTCAATTCCACTTTGGTACGATTGAGAGCAAATTATTTATTATGGTTTATTACACACTAACCTATTTCAATTCCACTTTGGTACGATTGAGAGAGTTTGAAGCCAAGCTGGAAAGTGAAGGGGCTATGCAATTTCAATTCCACTTTGGTACGATTGAGAGCACCATTAGCACCTGAATAGTATATTTCATCAAATATTTCAATTCCACTTTGGTACGATTGAGAGTAAAAGACCTCGAGATTTATTCCCCTTATCAATTGAATTTCAATTCCACTTTGGTACGATTGAGAGATTAACCCGAAACAACTTAAACGATAATCAACCATATTTCAATTCCACTTTGGTACGATTGAGAGTTGTTTGCTGTGCCTATTGCCATCCATTTTCCCCCATTTCAATTCCACTTTGGTACGATTGAGAGTTTTAAGGAATGTGGTTTTAATTTGCATGATACAAATTTCAATTCCACTTTGGTACGATTGAGAGAATTTACATCTTCTAAATTTCAGGAACTTGTAAGAATATTTCAATTCCACTTTGGTACGATTGAGAGTATTAATTTTAGGGCAATGAAATTCGATCTATCAAAATTTCAATTCCACTTTGGTACGATTGAGAGGAGAAAAGCTGCCTAAATTTAACAACAACGGCAAAAATTTCAATTCCACTTTGGTACGATTGAGAGAGTTTCTTGATTCCTTCTGAAAGCTCGCATCTTAATTATTTCAATTCCACTTTGGTACGATTGAGAGGATTGTTCCTGTAATTCTTTTAGATGTTAGCGAATATATTTCAATTCCACTTTGGTACGATTGAGAGATCTTCGTGTGTCTATTGAAGTTACAGAACTACCTCCATTTCAATTCCACTTTGGTACGATTGAGAGAAGTTGTCTTTTTAACTGGTTCGTATAATTCATCCCCATTTCAATTCCACTTTGGTACGATTGAGAGCCCCCACACTTCACTTTTATTGTCAAGGTATGCCGATTTCAATTCCACTTTGGTACGATTGAGAGCCTTAAAAAAGAACCCGTGCAATTAGATGTAAATAGAAAATTTGTACCATCAATTTTTCGCAATTGAAAATCATCACTTGCAAAAACAAAAATAGCCTTCATCTTTAGGTTGCGAACCAAAAAAAAATGAAGACTATGAATAAAAACAAAAAAGTTTTTATGTGGTACAAAGTTAAAGAATTATCAGCAGAAGGACTAAATCAAAGTCAAATCAAATTAGAGTTAGGTATCGACAGAGGAACTGTACGCAAATATCTTTTAATGAGTGAAGCTCAGTTTTTATCATGGATCAGTACACCTCGCAGAATGCCCAAAAAGCTAAATGGGTATTATAATTTTGTGAAAGAATTATTGGAAGGTGCACCCTATTTATCAGCAGCCCAGGTTGAAGATAGATTAAAAGAACATTATTCCGATCTGCCGGATGTAAGCAGCAAAACAGTCTATAATTTTGTTCAAACCGTAAGAAAGGAGCAAAATATACCCAAGTATAAAGAAAAACTTCCACGGCAGTACGAGAAGCTTCCTGAAACAGAATACGGAGAAGAGGCACAGGTAGATTTTGGATCATACCGCATGCTTAGCAGTGGAAGTGGCAGGGTTAAAATTTACTTTTTTACAATGGTACTTTCCCGTTCCCGACAAAAGTTTGTTTACTGTCAACGAATGCCATTTACTACAGAGACAGCAAATTATGCACATGAACTGGCATTCGAATATTTTCAGGGAATCCCCCGTCGAATAATCTATGATCAGGATCGTGTTTTTATAAAAGATGAAAATCTTGGAGATGTTCTTCTTACTGATGGATTTATGCAGTTTACAAATGCACATCCCTTTGAGGTGATATTTTGCAGAAAAGCTGACCCTGAAAGCAAAGGGAAAGTTGAAAATGTAGTAAAATACGTAAAACACAATTATCTGAAAGGAAGAGTATTCCAGGATATTGACAGATTGCAAAAAGAAGTTTTACAATGGCTTGATCGTACTGGAAATGCGAAGATACATGGAACAACCAGGCGTATCCCAAAACAAGAGTGGGAAAAAGAAAAGCAATACCTGCTGACCTATAGCGGAAAACCGGAAAAACCATTTTTAAACTTGCCGACATATCCTGTAAGAAAAGATAACACGGTGCTTTATCGAAGTAATTACTACAGCTTGCCTTTGGGTACATATCAAGACAGGGGTACCAATGTTTTACTGGAAGAAAAAGAAATGAAGCTTTTCTTTTATACGAATGATAACCTGTTGCTGGCCACACATGAGCTGTCTTTAGATACAGGTCGGATTATTAAAAACAATGACCATGCAAGGGAAAAGTCAAAGACTCTGCAAAAAACCTATGAGCTGGTTTTTGAAAGCTTAAGATATATTCCTCAAACCGAACAATATTTGGCAGCAATAGAGAAAAATAAACCCCGGTATTTCCATGATAATCTCCGAGTTATACAAAAGAACATTGAAAGTTCATCTCAGGAAATAACCAAATTAGCCCTTGTTTACTGTTATGAAAATCAGATACTAAATGCCAATCGTTTCGCCGAAGTACTGAATTACTTTGAAAATGAGCAAGCTCTAAAGAATGTAAAACACAATGTTTGTATAGAAACCGGCAATTTGAATAAGCAGCAAAATGATGATATGCAACCTCAGAAAAGTGATATCAATGAATATGAATCAATAATGAATTAAAAAATGAAGCTATTAGATCAAATTAAAAACTATGCCGATATTTTACGGCTGACAAAGATGAAGAACGAACCAGAAGTATTGCTTCATCAGGCACAGATAGACAAACCATCTTATCAGGAATTTACATTACAGCTCTTGCAAAGAGAGGTTCAGCACAGAAAGAAAACAGATCTTGACAGGAGAATGAAATTAGCCCGCCTGCCTAAAGATCACAACCTGGACAAGTATGACTTTAACATGGCAAATGGTATGACTGTGCCTCAATTGAAACAATTACGGGAATTATTATGGATGGAACAAAATTATAACCTGATACTAATGGGACCCTCAGGAACAGGAAAAACGTATGTTGCCGGCGGTTTGGTTAGCGATGCCGTAAAATCCGGTCATAAAGCTTATTTCATTACAATGGAGGAGTTAATAACGGTGCTAAAATTGAAAGAAATGACATCCAGTGCTCTCAATACCTATAACCGCCTTTTAAAGTCCCATTTAGTGGCCATAGACGATATAATGTTGTTCCCTATCAAGAAACATGAAGCTTTAGCCTTTTTTAATCTTATAAATCACCTGCACGAACAAACATCTGTAATAATCACAACAAATAAATCACCTCAGCAATGGGCAGAAATGCTCGATGATGAAGTATTGGCTACAGCATTATTGGATAGATTATTGTTTAAATGTGAGGTGGTAAAACTAGAAGGTAAAAGTTACAGAATGGAGAACAGGAAAACAATCTTTGAGCAGCAATCAACGCTCTGATTGCATCGTCCGCTACGCTCCCTCAACAATCAGAGCGTTGATTAATATATTTTTTATCGAAAAATGATGGTTTACTTTTACGAAAAATTGTTGGTTTTAAATTTGCTATTTTCAATTAGAGAATATAACAGAATTTCAATTCCACTTTGGTACGATTGAGAGCAAAAATAGAATTTATGCAAAGATCGGTGCAGTTAGTATTTCAATTCCACTTTGGTACGATTGAGAGCAACATTTAACATAGATGCGATTTGACTATCTCCATTTCAATTCCACTTTGGTACGATTGAGAGTAAGATCACAGAAATCTATTTACAAAGTATTAACGAATTTCAATTCCACTTTGGTACGATTGAGAGCAACGACCACTTGTAAGAATAGTAGCCGACTACGAAATTTCAATTCCACTTTGGTACGATTGAGAGACTACGAACGGGGCGCAAATATTCAAATAACAAAATAGATTTCAATTCCACTTTGGTACGATTGAGAGGTGACTTTGGCAATGAAAGTTATCGGTTGCAGGCATTATTTCAATTCCACTTTGGTACGATTGAGAGTTTACTTAGCGATGGCACACAAACAAAAATACTAACAAAATTTCAATTCCACTTTGGTACGATTGAGAGTTTGTATTCTTGCCTATTTAATTGCTCATAAGTAAATATTTCAATTCCACTTTGGTACGATTGAGAGCAGCTGGTTTATCGTCTTCTGCAGGAAAATACAGATTTCAATTCCACTTTGGTACGATTGAGAGTATTACGAATTGTTCGAAGAAGATAAACAACTCTAATTTCAATTCCACTTTGGTACGATTGAGAGTAGCACTCGAGATTTTTTCCAAGTTAATGATAATGTATTTCAATTCCACTTTGGTACGATTGAGAGATTACGAGGATTTCGCAGATGATACGACAGAGAATTAATTTCAATTCCACTTTGGTACGATTGAGAGCTGCAGTTGCTAATTTGTAGTTATCAAACGTAGTCATTTCAATTCCACTTTGGTACGATTGAGAGCGAAAAAAAATTCATTTCAAATTTATTTTACTGCAATTTCAATTCCACTTTGGTACGATTGAGAGCTTCTATGTTCTTAGGTTCACATTCCTTTAGTTTATTTCAATTCCACTTTGGTACGATTGAGAGAATAGGGGGTGGCAGTTCAAGTTCAGGAGGTAGTTCTGATTTCAATTCCACTTTGGTACGATTGAGAGAAGGTAAAAAGAGAGGGTATGTCGAGAAACAAGAATTATTTCAATTCCACTTTGGTACGATTGAGAGGGGGAATGGGTATTAAGGGAATTAGGCAATTTATAATTTCAATTCCACTTTGGTACGATTGAGAGACCTCTGCCGACAACTTCTAGTAAGTTATAGACTAAATTTCAATTCCACTTTGGTACGATTGAGAGTCCTTATCATTCAATGTTCATCGACGTTTAGAAGAATTTCAATTCCACTTTGGTACGATTGAGAGGGAATAGCGGTGAGAATTGCATGACAGGAATGAGTTAATTTCAATTCCACTTTGGTACGATTGAGAGCTTTTAGGGATCGACAAATAGTATATAAGAATGCATTTCAATTCCACTTTGGTACGATTGAGAGAGTGCTTTTTATTACATTTATGATTACTGTTAAATCATTTCAATTCCACTTTGGTACGATTGAGAGAGTACTCGTTGCAGGCATAGCACAAATCAAATTTGGATTTCAATTCCACTTTGGTACGATTGAGAGAATCAGGGGGTACCGCAGATGCTACAGGCTTAAGATTATTTCAATTCCACTTTGGTACGATTGAGAGCCATTCCTGGATATATGATTCCTTTTTTTCCTTTATTGATTTCAATTCCACTTTGGTACGATTGAGAGGGTTATGTAGAAGAAAAGCCCCAATTAAGGGGCTTTTATTTCAATTCCACTTTGGTACGATTGAGAGAGCATAAGAGCTTAAAGAAATATACACCCCCATTTCGTATTTCAATTCCACTTTGGTACGATTGAGAGATCCTTATCATTCAATGTTCATCGACGTTTAGAAGAATTTCAATTCCACTTTGGTACGATTGAGAGAACAGCCACACGAGATATTTATATAGATATTATAAAATTTCAATTCCACTTTGGTACGATTGAGAGACTACTTTAGTGGTGTAATCAAAAACCAAATTATCAATTTCAATTCCACTTTGGTACGATTGAGAGGGTTAAGCACCCTTGCCAATTGAGTTCCTTCTTCTTCATTTCAATTCCACTTTGGTACGATTGAGAGTTTGAAGGTGAAGCATTAATAGAAAGTGCAAGTATTTATTTCAATTCCACTTTGGTACGATTGAGAGTTACATTCCTTATAGGTGTTGCGAAGTACCCATCCGACCAACTACATTAAATTCTGAGGAAATAGCTCATACAATTTATTCACTTTATGATCTGCAATTTGTTCAAGTACTGAATTGAGCCATTTTTGAGGATCTACATTGTGCATTTTACAGGTTCCAAAGAATGTATAGAACATAGCTGTTCTTTTTGCACCTTCATGCGATCCTGCAAACAGGTAATTTTTGCGACCAAGTGCATTGGGACGAATACTGTTTTCAATAGGATTGTTATCGATCAACAATTCTCCGTTATATAGATATGCCAGCAGACTATCCCATAAATTAATGGCATATAAAAATGCCTTTCCAATGGGACTTTTGGGAAGTACCAACTTGCTTTCATTACAAATCCATTTTCCAAAATTATTCAAAACCGGAAGCGATTTTTCCAGGCGAACAGCTTTTTTCTGATCAGCAGATAAATCTGATATTTCTCTTTCAATGGCATATATCTTTTGAATTTGGAGCATTGCAAATTCGGCTCTGGTTTGATCTTGATCCAGTGCTTTTTCAAAATATCGGCGGGCATGAGCCCAACAGGCCAAATGGGTAACTTCTTTTTTATTTTTATACTGATCGTAAACTTTATATCCGTCGGTTTGCAAATATCCGGCAAATTCATTCAATATTTTTCGGGGAGCATCCTTATTTCGCCTCTTTTGATAATCGAAAACAACCATCCGTTTTAGCGGCGAATGATAAACCCAATAAAATCCACGATGGGTTTTGCCTTTTTTCTGCTTATCTAAAACCCGGGTTGGCGTTTCATCAGCCTGCAGGTAGCCATCATTTTTAACAGTATTCACCATGGCTTCATACAGCGGATTTAACAGATCACCCAACTGCTGTACCCATGAATCGATGGTCGATGGAGCAATATCGATATCGGCTCGTTTGAAAATCTGGCGTTGACGATACAATGGCAAATGATCCACATATTTATTAATCAAAATAGAAGATAAAAGGGCATTTCCGGCCAAACATTTTTCAATGGGACGTGAGGGCATATCAGCAATTAAGACACCTTCCTGATTTTCTTTTTCGTATTTTGGACGAATTAAAACCAACTTGAAAAATTTACCTGGTGTATATTCTAAAATCTCGGTTCTTTCCTCGCCAATTTTCTTTAAGCCATTTATATTTTCTTCCGGATTAATGATGATTTCACGCACAGGCAAATGTTCCGGCAGTTTGTTTCTTCCTTTATGATTGCTGGCTTTTTTACGGGTATAACTGATCTTTTCCTTTACGGTTTCATCCTTTATATCCTTATCTTTTTGGGCAAGTTCTTCGAAAGATAGGCTTAATTGATTTTCGTCAACAGAACCTTTTGCAAAACGTTCACTTTTACTACCAAATGCAATGCGCTGTAATTGTTTGATATAGTTTTGTTGGCTGGTAATGGTCTGTTCATTTTCCTGAATCAACAAATTTTGCTTTTGAATTAACTCCAAAAGTTCATCTTTGCTCTTATTTTCCAGCTTTAAACTCATGATGTTAAAATACATCAAAGCCTTCTAAAAACCTGATTATCCATAGAATTTTAATCAACAAAATTTGTAGATAAATATCTTCTACGCTTCTTGCATTTTTCAAAATCAATTCCTCGTAAAATCATGAATAATTCTTCATTAGTTAACTCAAAATTAGGAGTATCAATTCGTGTTGTTGGTCGCTTAAAAGTGCCTTTTTCCAAACGCTTGTAATAAATACAAAATCCATCTTTATCCCAGAATAATATCTTTACATGAGTCCTGTTTTTATTGAAAAACACAAAAAGGTATCCATTCATAGGATCCAATTGCATCCTGTTTTGTACCAGACCCGATAAGCCATCGAAGCCCTTGCGCATATCACAAGGCTGACTGTAGACAAATATTTTTGTGTTGGTTGAAATTGCAATCATCTACTCGTAAATTATAATTTGAGTTCCCGATTTTGTCGTGATTTCCATAACTTTTTCAGCCTGTTTTTTGCCATCCGATAAATTGATCTCTTGAAAATGCCCTTCAGATTGACAGGATCCCTCACTTGGATTTTGCAAACGGTATTTTTTCAGCCAATACTGTAATCCGTGTCGGGTATAATCTTTTCCCTTCGAAAATTCATACTGATTTAAATCGCTCTCCAAATACAACTCAACCTCCTTAAACATGATTTCTTCTTTTGTCATGCTCCAAAATTAAATTATCGAAAAATGAAAGAAAAGATGGGCTTGGTCGGATGGTTACGTTGCGAAAGAGTTTTACGAATTTCAATTCCACTTTGGTACGATTGAGAGTATTAACAGACCTGTTATAGTAGAAACCGGTTACCCATTTCAATTCCACTTTGGTACGATTGAGAGTTTTATCGAGGTGTTTCGGTAACAGAAACAATAAAAATATTTCAATTCCACTTTGGTACGATTGAGAGAGGATTGGGGATGATTCAATAAGGCGTGAGATAACCTCAATTTCAATTCCACTTTGGTACGATTGAGAGAAGCAGGGGGCATGCCGCCTGTTAAATATATTTAATTTCAATTCCACTTTGGTACGATTGAGAGACTTCCGGAAACGGCATAAACTTCAACTCGAGGGAAATTTCAATTCCACTTTGGTACGATTGAGAGATCCTGACGATTCGGGCCAATCACACCTAACTATATTTCAATTCCACTTTGGTACGATTGAGAGTTACCCCGAAGAATTTCCAACAGTCATCTATTGGAAATTTCAATTCCACTTTGGTACGATTGAGAGTTACAGGCAAGCGTGAATGCTTCAAAGGATGCAAATTTCAATTCCACTTTGGTACGATTGAGAGAAGCAGCAGATGGGTACAGATGGCTAAATAGAGATAGATTTCAATTCCACTTTGGTACGATTGAGAGGACTTCCGATAGTTTCGAATTAAGTAACGCAATTATATTTCAATTCCACTTTGGTACGATTGAGAGATTCGTTAAATCAAATGGGTAAAGATGCGAGTCAGTCATTTCAATTCCACTTTGGTACGATTGAGAGCTCTTCGTCTTTTTTTTTATGTCCCCTGCTATTTCTATTTCAATTCCACTTTGGTACGATTGAGAGCTTCTACTATAATTGGATTATTTTCTAAATATGTTATTTCAATTCCACTTTGGTACGATTGAGAGTTCATCCTGTTTATCTGTTGTATCATTGCTAGAGAAATTTCAATTCCACTTTGGTACGATTGAGAGCGGTTAATAACGCATCTAATAGCGATCTAGTTTCTTAATTTCAATTCCACTTTGGTACGATTGAGAGAATCGACTGTGGATACATCTACTGATCGCCAATCGCTATTTCAATTCCACTTTGGTACGATTGAGAGACAGCATAAGAGGAATTAACAATTTACTTATAGAAGAATTTCAATTCCACTTTGGTACGATTGAGAGAGATCTCTTTTAATTGATTCGTGTTAATTAACATTAAATTTCAATTCCACTTTGGTACGATTGAGAGTATAAGCTTTAAATTGCTTAACGAAATAATCGAGCATTTCAATTCCACTTTGGTACGATTGAGAGCGAACAGCATTCGACGATATCGACTTTGTTAATTCATTTCAATTCCACTTTGGTACGATTGAGAGTATTAATCTTGCAGAAACTATTGCTGATTTAGATAATTTCAATTCCACTTTGGTACGATTGAGAGTGGAACCTGGCGAAAAGTAACTGTAAAATTAATTCATTTCAATTCCACTTTGGTACGATTGAGAGAGTTTGAAGCCAAGCTGGAAAGTGAAGGGGCTATGCAATTTCAATTCCACTTTGGTACGATTGAGAGACCACTAGCTACTATATTACCTGTTATGTCTATTCCATTTCAATTCCACTTTGGTACGATTGAGAGAACCTCTACGCAGGGAAAGATAGGAGGGTGGACAATATTTCAATTCCACTTTGGTACGATTGAGAGCAGGAACAACGGTAATAGACAGCAGTAGGAATATAGATTTCAATTCCACTTTGGTACGATTGAGAGTATAGACTAATGTAGGATATGAAGATCTATACCAATATTTCAATTCCACTTTGGTACGATTGAGAGTTTATTGTTCTTATAGTTAGAATAGTATTTGCATTTATATTTCAATTCCACTTTGGTACGATTGAGAGTTACGCCAGGTGAAGTTGTACCAACTTTAAAATCTACATTTCAATTCCACTTTGGTACGATTGAGAGGAATCGGAGAAGCAGAGTAAGGGATTCGGAAAAATAAATTTCAATTCCACTTTGGTACGATTGAGAGTTTTTAAAAGCTCAGGTTTTTTCGATCCAATTAAAGATTTCAATTCCACTTTGGTACGATTGAGAGGGGAACTAGGGCTAATGTATAAAGACTTATATACATATTTCAATTCCACTTTGGTACGATTGAGAGTCTAAAAGAATTACAGGAACAATAACATGGAATTTATTTCAATTCCACTTTGGTACGATTGAGAGGTGGTTTCGGGGGTTCAAAATGGCAATTAGATCCTAAATTTCAATTCCACTTTGGTACGATTGAGAGTAGAATTTCAGCTCCTCCCTTGATACACCAGTTAAATTTCAATTCCACTTTGGTACGATTGAGAGTAGAAATGATAATCTATTCTCTACACAATCTAATATTTCAATTCCACTTTGGTACGATTGAGAGAACACATGCAAAACGTAGCTGCCAATTTATGAGGTAATTTCAATTCCACTTTGGTACGATTGAGAGTTAATTTATTTAATGCCATTTGTAGAGTTCAGTTTCTATTTCAATTCCACTTTGGTACGATTGAGAGTTGGTGCAGCGATAAATTTAGCAACTACTATATTGAATTTCAATTCCACTTTGGTACGATTGAGAGTAATTCTAAAACAGTTAATGTAATATATGATGTTATATTTCAATTCCACTTTGGTACGATTGAGAGTATTATGAATAAATTTAAAATTAACTGGTAATAATTAATTTCAATTCCACTTTGGTACGATTGAGAGGAATTTAAGGATGGAAAACCAAATGACTGGGAGATAGATTTCAATTCCACTTTGGTACGATTGAGAGGAGTTTTTTGATACCGATAAGAATTTTAAACCTGCATTTCAATTCCACTTTGGTACGATTGAGAGAGCAAAGGAATATTTACAAAATGCTTATACTGGATAATTTCAATTCCACTTTGGTACGATTGAGAGTTAACAAGGGTAAATTTACTATACTTAAGATAGGAATTTCAATTCCACTTTGGTACGATTGAGAGGAGTTGAAGTTTATGCCGTTTCCGGAAGTGGTTTAATATTTCAATTCCACTTTGGTACGATTGAGAGCTTCAATCTTTAAAATCTTTTCCATCGCTATTTTATTTCAATTCCACTTTGGTACGATTGAGAGAACAATACAGAACTATCATTTGCCCCCATAGTGGATATTTCAATTCCACTTTGGTACGATTGAGAGCGGGCTTTTTTCTTTTTGGTCAACAACATATATCCTATTTCAATTCCACTTTGGTACGATTGAGAGATTTTATGGAATATGCACGTCTAGTAAATTAAAATTATTTCAATTCCACTTTGGTACGATTGAGAGACTTAACCCCGAAACAGTGCAAAGAACAGCTTTTAAAATTTCAATTCCACTTTGGTACGATTGAGAGAAGACAGGCGCGGCATATTTCGCCACCTTTCCAACATTTCAATTCCACTTTGGTACGATTGAGAGTATCATTAACTCTCCTCGATCAATCATTCTTTGTACTATTTCAATTCCACTTTGGTACGATTGAGAGGGTAATAATGCTTATGCGAGTAATCCAGCTTGGTAATTTCAATTCCACTTTGGTACGATTGAGAGAAGCATGGGAATGGGATGAAACCAAGACAATGCTATTTCAATTCCACTTTGGTACGATTGAGAGTATTCCAACTTGATAAGTTTTTTACTGATTGTAGCAAATTTCAATTCCACTTTGGTACGATTGAGAGAACAAAACGACTTTATAGAGCTGATTTTATACTAAAATTTCAATTCCACTTTGGTACGATTGAGAGTTGCCCATTAGTAACTGCGGCCTTACCTATCTTGTATTTCAATTCCACTTTGGTACGATTGAGAGGGCTTGTATGCCGACAATGTTTATATAAAAGGGATAAATTTCAATTCCACTTTGGTACGATTGAGAGGCGTTAGTTCATAACTATTCCAATCACCTGTATTCAGATTTCAATTCCACTTTGGTACGATTGAGAGTGCGTAACATGTACTTTAACGCAGTTGACAATAATAAATTTCAATTCCACTTTGGTACGATTGAGAGACAAGTTATCACTGAAAGGCCTGGAAATGATTAACCCATTTCAATTCCACTTTGGTACGATTGAGAGGTTATACTAACGCATCATTAGAAGATTCCGTAATTCCATTTCAATTCCACTTTGGTACGATTGAGAGATTTATTTATTTGATTTTTAGGGGCTTTTAATTCTCCCATTTCAATTCCACTTTGGTACGATTGAGAGCTATTCCTATTCCTATGCCTGCCATTAGTAAATTGCTATTTCAATTCCACTTTGGTACGATTGAGAGCATTAAACCCTAAAAAATGAAAGCAGCAATTTTTTTTAATTTCAATTCCACTTTGGTACGATTGAGAGGTTATGTGGAATTAAGCATCCTCACGCACGACTGCATTTCAATTCCACTTTGGTACGATTGAGAGGGATTTGTTGGGAAAGATGCCGAAGTATCAACTTTATTTCAATTCCACTTTGGTACGATTGAGAGTTAATGCACTCGTGACGGCATGACAATTTACGTAATTTCAATTCCACTTTGGTACGATTGAGAGACTGCTTGTTAGCAACTGTGCCTTTTCTCGTAGAAGCAATTTCAATTCCACTTTGGTACGATTGAGAGTACTACTTCTGGCTTATATCCATTCAATAATCTATCATTTCAATTCCACTTTGGTACGATTGAGAGAATGAATATAATTCTGTTCTTAGTGTATTATCTTATTTATTTCAATTCCACTTTGGTACGATTGAGAGGACTATCAAAACAAATTTTCATGGAAGTTCGAGAGCATTTCAATTCCACTTTGGTACGATTGAGAGCCCAAGTAATCGAAAAGCGGTTGTAGCTTTATAAATTTCAATTCCACTTTGGTACGATTGAGAGCTATTAATTTTATGGCAATGAAATTCGATCTATCAAAATTTCAATTCCACTTTGGTACGATTGAGAGTATATTCACTAATGGTAGGAGATGAAACTGCTTTGTTATTTCAATTCCACTTTGGTACGATTGAGAGGATTTACAGGCAAGCGTGAATGCTTCAAAGGATGCAAATTTCAATTCCACTTTGGTACGATTGAGAGCGTATGTTTCATTTTTTGGAACTTCAGGGTTAGCATCTATTTCAATTCCACTTTGGTACGATTGAGAGAATGTTAAGTGAATGAGTAATATCTTTTCCCTTTATTTATTTCAATTCCACTTTGGTACGATTGAGAGTTTTATCTAAAAATTCTTTTGCAATACCTGCCGAAAAATTTCAATTCCACTTTGGTACGATTGAGAGATATACTGAGTAAACAAAAGGTGCTGATATTTGAATTTCAATTCCACTTTGGTACGATTGAGAGGAACAAAATCGCAATTGCTCAGCGAGGTCCTGGAAGGATTTCAATTCCACTTTGGTACGATTGAGAGTAGATAAGTTATTTAAAAAGGCAATGTGCTTTCTCTTATTTCAATTCCACTTTGGTACGATTGAGAGTATGGAGCTTTTTTCAACAATAAAGATTCGTATTCATTTCAATTCCACTTTGGTACGATTGAGAGATTATGAACAATGGTTCGAATGCAGGTCTGTTCTATTATTTCAATTCCACTTTGGTACGATTGAGAGTCTTAACATGCTTATTAATTTCTTAGCATTCTTCATTTCAATTCCACTTTGGTACGATTGAGAGTTAACACATGGAAAACAAGTGGCCAACTCACAAAATTTCAATTCCACTTTGGTACGATTGAGAGGAATGCCACCCCCCAGAGCGACACGCCAACCTGAGCTTATTTCAATTCCACTTTGGTACGATTGAGAGTTTATATGGAATAGTTTTGATGATTATTTAAAAGAATTTCAATTCCACTTTGGTACGATTGAGAGTGATAATAAAATTTTATTCATAGCTATTTTTTAATATTTCAATTCCACTTTGGTACGATTGAGAGTTACCCCGAAGAATTTCCAACAGTCATATATTGGAAATTTCAATTCCACTTTGGTACGATTGAGAGCTATTAATTTTATGGCAATGAAATTCGATCTATCAAAATTTCAATTCCACTTTGGTACGATTGAGAGCTAATTATGGTACAAGAGATTTATTAAAGCTTGCTGGATTTCAATTCCACTTTGGTACGATTGAGAGCCAACTACTTAGTAACTGCAGATGGGGATATGTCATTATTTCAATTCCACTTTGGTACGATTGAGAGACTCTCGAATCTGGATAGCCAATTATATCTTCTAGCATTTCAATTCCACTTTGGTACGATTGAGAGTTTAAAATCACTAAAAGATTTTTCAGCGTGGTTTGTATTTCAATTCCACTTTGGTACGATTGAGAGAGAAAATTGAAAAGCTATGGTGTGAAGTTATTCGAATTTCAATTCCACTTTGGTACGATTGAGAGAATTTTATCCATGCAGATGATTCGCCATCACATACACAATTTCAATTCCACTTTGGTACGATTGAGAGGGGAGTGATTTAATATTCCCAAAAACAGAATTAAACAATTTCAATTCCACTTTGGTACGATTGAGAGAAGCTTTGAACCTACGCGAATAGTATTTAAAAAAAATTTCAATTCCACTTTGGTACGATTGAGAGATTATTTTTCCATTAAAACTTTGGACATACAAGAAGTATTTCAATTCCACTTTGGTACGATTGAGAGAAGAAAATGAAGAACTGCCACAATTGAAATACGAATTTCAATTCCACTTTGGTACGATTGAGAGTAAAGGTTATACAAGGACAATATCTAGCATTCGAATATTTCAATTCCACTTTGGTACGATTGAGAGAATGGAACAAGGTCGATCTATACAGAAGAAATACGAATTTCAATTCCACTTTGGTACGATTGAGAGCCCGTTACTATATCAATTTCATCCCCCGTAATATCATTTCAATTCCACTTTGGTACGATTGAGAGCTCTGTACCAATTGCAGCACCTTCACCGACATAACCAAATTTCAATTCCACTTTGGTACGATTGAGAGAAAATTGATAATGAATTAAAATAAAAACTATGAAATTTCAATTCCACTTTGGTACGATTGAGAGTACTTCCAGTACTTATGTTTATTTCGTTTTTTCCCATATTTCAATTCCACTTTGGTACGATTGAGAGACTGCCGTATATGAAGGTGAAGAGTTTAGTCATTAATTTCAATTCCACTTTGGTACGATTGAGAGAGATAAATATATTAAAAAATTCGATTTGCTGGATATGGATTTCAATTCCACTTTGGTACGATTGAGAGCAGGATATAGGCGTGAATATATCACGGCATACCTATTTCAATTCCACTTTGGTACGATTGAGAGCAAATCCATTAGCTGTTATAACTTCCGTTAAAGCCGAATTTCAATTCCACTTTGGTACGATTGAGAGATCTTTACAACTGAAAATGTTTCACTAGCCTACGAATTTCAATTCCACTTTGGTACGATTGAGAGAAATGTCAATTGGTTATGTAGCAACCATAAAAGAGTAATTTCAATTCCACTTTGGTACGATTGAGAGTTATACAAAAGTGATAAACCAAAAACCAAATAACAATTTCAATTCCACTTTGGTACGATTGAGAGCTTTTTTCACCAATGTATTTTTCGGGGGTAAAGTAATATTTCAATTCCACTTTGGTACGATTGAGAGAGTAGTGCCGTTTGCGGGAAGTGGTACAGAATGCGCAAATTTCAATTCCACTTTGGTACGATTGAGAGAAAGACCAATTTGATGTAATTGAAAAGACTGGTGCTGATTTCAATTCCACTTTGGTACGATTGAGAGTGGAGTTCGATTTATGGGAACTAAAGCGCAGGTTCAATTTCAATTCCACTTTGGTACGATTGAGAGTAAAATCATTAAAAGATTTTTCAGCTTGGTTTGTATTTCAATTCCACTTTGGTACGATTGAGAGGAAATCGGGCGAATAGGAAGCAGAACCTATCAAATATTTCAATTCCACTTTGGTACGATTGAGAGGGTTGGTGCAGCGATAAATTTAGCAACTACTATATGGAATTTCAATTCCACTTTGGTACGATTGAGAGACTACTTCTGGCTTATATCCATTCAATAATCTATCATTTCAATTCCACTTTGGTACGATTGAGAGTTTACTATTTCCACTCCCTTTAACTCTCCATTCAGCGATTTCAATTCCACTTTGGTACGATTGAGAGATTCAGCATCCTTCAAATAAACAGAGCCAGTCCAAATTTCAATTCCACTTTGGTACGATTGAGAGCGTTGGGCTGTCGGGTAAATTGCCTTTAAATTGCGAATTTCAATTCCACTTTGGTACGATTGAGAGCTTCCGATAGTTTCGAATTAAGTAACGCAATTATATTTCAATTCCACTTTGGTACGATTGAGAGAAGATATGATTGATAAAGAAAAAACAAATATAACTCTATTTCAATTCCACTTTGGTACGATTGAGAGAATGCTACCGCCAATGGGGGGTTTGAGATTCTTACATTTCAATTCCACTTTGGTACGATTGAGAGTTGAACGACACATTATATCTGATACTGTCTATTTGAATTTCAATTCCACTTTGGTACGATTGAGAGTCGATCGACGACTCGAAAAAAATATCTGAAAATCAATTAAATAAGATTTGCAGATAGCTTAAAACAACGTGTTAAAGTTGTCGATGTGTAAAAGTATAAAATATATGGGGTTTCGACAACATTGCCGAAACAATAGTTTTTTCAGTATGTCAAAGAACTTTTGTTGAAAAATAATATCTCAAAAAATGGGAGAGAAGAGATTTAAGATCTTGATCGACGATTACAGGAATTGATCCAGATCATTTTTTTCATGCCCAATTACCTCTTTTTCCAGCCATTTTTGGTCTCTGCTTTTAAATACAATTAGGCTATCGTGCTCCTCTTCATTCATAATAAATTCTGCTTTCGAAATTAATTCTTTTAGCTTTACTTCCGATATTTCTCCTTCAAAAACCGAGTTTTGAATCCAGTTTAAATATTGACGGCATAATTTTAACATTTTGCCAACACGTTTTTCGCCCATATCGTACATTAGTATCACATACATTACCAGTAAATTTTAAAGGGTTTGTATTCATCAATATCAAGCAGGTGTTTTTGTAACTTATAACATTCCAGTTTTATTAAATGTTTGTAGCTTACGTTTCTGTTTAAACTTCGGTGTTTTATGGTTTCTTCCAATCGTTTTTCGAAAGCCTGTATAAATTTTTTCTTGCCTTTTTCTTTTAACACGATCTTGTTTAATTTTTCTTCGAAATCATGTTCCTGTATTTCTTTTTTGTTTAGTACTTTAAAAATAACCCGATCGACCAAAAAAGGTTTAAAAATTTCGGCTAAATCCAAGGCAAGACTAAATCGTCGTTCTCCAGGTTCGTGCAAAAAACTAATGGTAGGTTCCAATTGAGTTTTCTGAATGGCTCGCAAACATTCCGAGTAACACATCATATTACCAAAAGAAATTAAACTATTTACAATATTTAAAGGTGGGCGCTTGGTTCTAACACCCATTTCATGATCGTTAATAATTAAATTGAAAGCATCGTAATAATTTTTTCTGATATTTCCTTCAATGCCCATTAATTCGTCAATAGCATTTACGCTGGATATTTTAGTTCTGAACGATTCAATAATCTCGATTACAGGATGTAGATCCTTACCTCTGTTATCGTAGTATTTTAAATTTTTTAGCATGTTAAACGCGGCACCTTCTATAAACGATTGAGCAATTTGTAATCTTTTAGGTTTCTTTAAATAGGCTTGAGTTTGGGCAATTAGCATTTTACCCGATAGCAATTTGCACTTAGGTGCAAACGATCCGGTATAATTTTCATAGTAATCGTAAAAATGTACAGAAATATCGTTTTTACCTAAAAAGTTGTAAAGTGCCGAATTGGCATCTAAAGAACCATATACATATAATTGATCAACCTGTTCTACAGGCAGGTATCGAGGTTTTAAATCATTTCCATCTTCATCAACCGGAGTAAATTTTAGTGTATTGTCCTTTCGTGATAATCGTCCGGGATTAAATAGGTAATAGTTTTTTTTCATTTTTAAATAGATTGATTTTTAGATTGAAAAAGATATAAATGACTGATTAATATGATATTTTTTGGTTATGATGGCTAATATTTTTAGTATTTCGATGTTTTCGGTATGCAGATTTCTTATAAAATCAGTATCTAAAATTTTTTGATGCAATAATTAGTTCCAAGCATGTTTCGGTTTCATCGGTTTCCTCGATGGTAATGGAAAGTTTGTTAAGAAAAATTTTTTCTATCTTCCTCTTTTTGCAGCTCTGTAATTGGTATAAACAAATGTTTCAGAACGAGTAAGTTGATTATTGAGAATTCTACCTCGATTTGATTTAGGAAAAAGCTCCGGAAGTTCCCGTATTTTTAAGGCAAACAAACGTTTCCTTGTCTTAATTTCGTATTCAACCCAATCCTTGTTTTCCATGTACCTTAAATTTTAAGTTATCAATCTCATTTAATCTCTATCTCACCCGTATAGCAAAAATCAAAATAGGAACATTTCTTACATTTGGCTTCTTTAAGTGTTGGTGGACATTTATCAGAGTGAATAATTGCATCAATTTCAACTAGTAATTCTTTTATCCGTTCACGGTCGGGAGTACTTAAAAATACCTCTTCGGTTTTTCTTTCTTTCGGATATTCCAGTATGCCTGTTGCACCATTAATTCCATTTAACTCCAACACATAAATATAGTATTTCACTTGCCAGGCATGAGATTCCATTAATTTACTCGATTTTTTAGTCTCATGAATTACCTTGTTTTTGGTATCGTAGTAATCAATTTTAATACCATCAATAGCAATCTCTTCATATTTCGAACTGCGTTGCTTGTAACTGTTTTCATGAATCATTTTTCCTTCAAAAACCAAATCCGAAGAGTGTTCCATTTGAATACTGTTGGCAAACAGCCACAATTGGCGATGACAATTGAAATAGTAGTGGATGTGCGTTCCTGTTACTTGCATAGTATTAGAATATTATTGCAGATTTCACATCATTTTGAATAAATCCTTTCTTGTAATCATAAACATCAGAGGGATAGTTGACTAGATAGTATCCATACTTTTCTTCGAGTACACCTTGCTCCACACACGTTTTGAATTCTTTTGAATGAACACTTACCGAAAGTGAAAATTTTGACATTATGCCCTGAAGGATAATCATATTAAATTTTTGTTGGGTAAAATCGGGATGTTGGTTTAGAATCAGTTCCTCATATAGTTCCCAAACACTTTTACCATGAATAAAAACCTCTTCTTCAAAGAACTTCTGATTGGTTTTAAGGAATTCCAGTTCTATGGGTTTAAAGTTTTCGGTATTGCCTGATGAAGTCGTAATAGGAAGATTTAAAGGTAAAAACAAAGTTGCTGTTTCAATATTATTGCTAATTAATTTGAAGTTTTTGTTAACCTCGTTGAACTGTAATTGGTTTAAGCTTCTTATATAATTTGATAAATTTACAAAATCAGCCTGCTTGTTTATCTCTTTTCTTTCTTCAATAACGGCATCATAAAGCACATCGAAGTTTTTAGAAGTAAGAATATCCTTGTACTTATCTATTAGTTTTGATTGCATTAGTTTGTACCGGTCGTCTTTACCGTAAATTACTTTTGCATCATCGAGGTTGAATAAATATAAGGTGCAATGTTTTTTATTTACATTTCTATTTATCCGTCCAGCTAATTGTTCATCAGAATCGAGAATAGAAGTGTCTTTAAAACCAATATCCATATCGATATCCACTCCAGCTTCGACCACTTGTGTTGTTATTAGAAGCACGTTTTTGTTCTTGTAGGTATCACCTTTTAAGGTGTCAATAATTTGGTTCCTTCTGCTTTCGAGTATGCTTCCCGAGAGTAAAAATATCTCATCGAAAAAATCATTTTCTTTTTCCGCAATTTCTGCAAATTCACTTGCTGTTTTTTTGAAAATAAATTCGATAATGGTATGAGCTCGTTTTGATTTAGAGCAATATTCTTGCGATTTTAAATTAAGTTCTTTCCATAATTTTCGAAGTCCCGCTTCTTTATCGTCTTTACTTGGCGTATTTGGTTTTAATAATGAAAAATCGAAATTTACGCGTTTACAAAAGTTGGGATTCGTAAAGAATTCTGTTTTGTATTGATTAAGGTAGACAAAATTTGTTTCTTGCTCTAAGCAAAGCTTTTCTATTTTTGGCAAGGTTGCCGACATTAGAATAAATTTCATATTAAAAAAGCGAGCATAGTTTTCAATGAAGTAAATAACCTTGTCCCATTCTCGTGGGGCATAGGTTTGAAGTTCGTCTATAATAACAACCGAGTTTGCCAAACGGTGCAATAAATAGTTTGTACTTTTAGAATTCGATTTTAATAAATCGAAAAAACGAATGTGCGAGATTAATGAAATGGGAAAGTTGAGGAATTGATAATCGATAATATTTTGTTTCCCATTACCATATTTATCATCGTTACCTCCTTTTTGTTGGAAGCCTGATTTTGAATGCAGTTGAAGTATCTCATCATCATGCAGCTCTAAAGTTTCCTTTAGAGCCTTATAAGTTTGATTGATAAGTGTAGTAAACGGAAAAACATAAAACACTTTTTGAATTTCGTTATTTTCGCTTTTAATATCGGAACGAAATAATTCGGTAAGTGCCAACATCGATAAGTTCGATTTTCCTGCACCTGTAGGAGCTTCTATATAGAATAAATTTTTTGTGCTATTTGCCCTAATTCCTTTGATAACTTCTACCGATAATGCTTTCCGCAAGTAATTTAAATTTGCATTGTTTGCTTCTTGTGGAAACTGCAATTCAAAACTATTTAACGACTTGTATGTGTCGTCATTATATGCTTTTGAGTTTTCGGCACTGG
Organism: uncultured Marinifilum sp.; assembly: GCF_963677195.1. NCBI lineage: Bacteria > Pseudomonadati > Bacteroidota > Bacteroidia > Marinilabiliales > Marinifilaceae > Marinifilum > uncultured Marinifilum sp. The sequence continues at coordinate 4,649,774 of NZ_OY781918.1, read as the reverse complement.
CAATAATTCGCTTCTTCTGTTCTGTATTCAGCAAGCCGAAGTCTGAGAACATTTCTTTGCGGTTGCCCATATAATGAGACGTTGCCAAATAATCGGTCGCAGTAAGCAAAGAATAATTAAGTTTCAATAAAGCGAAAAGTGGAAAGGCTGAATCCGATAGGCGTTTCTTTTGGACTGATGGTAGAAACTTTTTTTCGATATTTAAAACAAGAATCTGTAGTTTTTCTTTTGGAAGATTGTCAATTTCTAATATTTGGATTAAGTCGCTTACATCTTCTAAAAAATCATTATCGAACTTCCCAATTTCATAAGTTTCGAGATTTGGAGCATGATGTTTGTATATGCTTGACGAGAAAACAAGTGTTAAATAAACCAGAAACAATTTTCCCTCTGTATTAAGCGATTTCATCGAATTGATTTCGACAAATTTTTGCGTTAAAAAACAAAATGCCCCAATTTTAGAATGGTCGCTACCAAAACAAAAAAGCTTTTGTTTTACATCGTTTTGTTGCATTTTTATCTTCTGGAAATTCGGATTTACCTTTCCTAAATCGTGGTATTTTAATGTGTCGAAAAAAAGTGTTTTTATAAAAACCGATATTTTCGTTGCTTTATCAAAGTGATTTTCCATTAGGTCAGAAATCAACTTATCTAAAACAGGTTCCAGGTTGTTTTTCTCAGTTAATAATTTGCCATATTCGCAAACCAATTTTGTGTGTTCGTATAATGTTTCCTGCCCACCGTTGCGAAGGTGGGCAAGAAAATCATCATATTTATTTTGTGAAAGTACCGTTAAATAATCCTTGTACATTAGGCATTAGTTTAATTGAATAAATAGCTTATTATTTAAACAGTAAATGTTATTTAACTTACTGATGTTGAGCTTTACATTAGTATATGAAAAATCAGCATAATTATACTGATACAACTTTTCGTTAAAGCCAACAGGCAAGCGCTCGAAATAATAAAACGAATCGGGCTTTAGAATATCTATTGCTTCAAATAAATCATCGCTAAGTTGCTCTTTCTCTTCCATATCTTGAACCCTATTACCATTTTTATTGAAAATGCTTTTAAGTTCAGCAGCATTCGAGAATTTAGTTACAGCTTCCCACTTGTATTCTGTTACATCTTTGGTTTTGTCCCACCACAACGAATAATCGTTTTTACCTAAATAAGGAAGAAATACAGCTTCTTGATTACAAATATTCTGATAAAGCTTTTTCTGAATATCTTTTTCAATATCAAGTAAAAGAAAGATTTCGTATGATGGTTTTATCAGGGTTTGTTCAGTTACCATAAGGTTGCCACCAGCCTCTTCACTGGCAAAACCTGTTGTGTTGTTATAAGTGATAATTGTTTTCTGAAAATTACCCTTTTCATCATTTAATGGTCGTACTCCAACAGGCAGGTCTTTCAGGATTTTATAATATTCAGGAAGTTCCTGATTTTTTTTATATCCTTCCAAACCTGCAATTGCTCCTAAAACTCCTAAAATGGCGGGTTTATGGAGCATATTGTATGTGAGGTACATGCCATCGTTAATGTCGGGTTTCTTCAGAAAACCTTTATCCGCTTTTATCCGAAATGAAATTAACTTTTTCATAAGCGGATTTTTAAAGTTGATTAACCGTACAGCCTGCTGGTAGGTTTTCTATAACAGTAGTTTGAGGATTATAATAAATCTCACAAGCTTCTATTTCCGAACTATGTTTAGCCAATTCTTCGGCAATGTCACTCAAATCGAAATAGCGTTTGCCATCTTTTTTCGAATCGCTCATTTTTACCATTTCTGTGAAATTAGGTAGAACCAAACGTGAGTTTTCGTTTAATTGAACATAGAAAAGAATTTCGTTTTCGCATCCTGCTTTTGCTGCTGAATCGTAATAGGTAATACCTTTTCGCAAAGCTTCTTTTAGTAATTCAATATCGTTTTGCGAAAGCACCTGTGTCCCTTCTTGCCCATGCGATGCAACCTCTTCGATGTTTTTAGGGTTGATTGAAAAGTGATGGATATAGTGACCTTCTTCCAGTTTTTGTTGACGACCAATTGTTGTTTGTTCGTTGCTACTGTCTTCCTTGGAGTTAAAAGGCGAAGTAATTTGCTCGGCAAAGATATTTCCCTCGTTCCAGATATTAACTCCATGATTTATTTGAACAGGACCGTGAAGTGACAAGGCAATATTTCCGCCTTTCGCTTTTTTTGCAAAGGTAGAACCAAACAACCTTACGTCTATGCACGATAAAATGTCTTTAATAACAATAGACTTAGTATCCTTTTTCTTGGCATCTAAATCTTTATGTTTTGGGAAAACCGTTGCATAAGCATCGGCTAACGATAATGGGTTCATATCGCTATTGAGGCGTTTAAAGTACAATACTGTTTGGTCTGTATAAACGTTGCGGATAAAATTACGAATTGTATATTTTAAGGCTTTATCGGTTGCGTAAACCTGCCCGCTTGGTAAAGTGCGTGGAGCTCCACTAAAGTCTGCATTGTAATTTGAGTTGATGGCTTTTACAGATACAAATCCGTATGCTCTGCTTTTAAATTGTGTCATGATATTGTTTTTTATTCGTTAATTAATTTTTCTTTTTTCTCGTAAATAGCTGCAGGAGCAAAATATCCAGCTAAAATCAAGCGTAAGTAATCCTTTAGGTTCTCGTCACTTTCAAAAGCAAGTACTTGTGCCGATAACTTTTCAAAGCGTCCTTTACCAAAACTAATCTCGTGCTTATAGGTGTTTATGGCTTGGGCTATACTGTTTTGCAACTGTACAATTTTAACTTTTTGCAAAAATGGTTCAAGCAAAGCATGAGTACGTTCGCTTGCTCTACTTTGGTTAAGCAAATAATAAATAACTTGTCCGCATGCAAATGCGAACTCTTCGGTAGTTGCCAATACTTCATTTTCGTTGTTGGCAACGCTTTTCATTTTTTCTAATAATTCAGGAATTTTTGATGCCATATCTGTTCTCTTTATATTGTTAGTGAAATAATTATATAAGCTAAACCATATATTTAGTTTCTGTTTTATACCATATTCTCGGGTAGAATACCCTTTGCTGTCGTTTGAATCGTTTCTTAAATCTGCAATTATGGAGTTCCACATAATTTCATCCCACATTAGGCAGCTAATTGCCTGTTCTTTGGATTTATAGATATAATCGTAAAACGCTTTGCGGTATTTCATTATCATTTGATAGACAGGTTCGCCGCCACTAACAAATTCGGGTTTCACTTCGCCAAAGTAGCTCGTTGAGTAACTGTTGTCTTTTATTTTTACTAATGAGTTATTAAATATCCTGCCAACAATATCAGCTTCGAAATGGAAGATGTTGTTTATGGAATAATCTTGCAATATCTCTTTGTCTTTAGTTAAAACAAACAGGTTTTTAATTTTGGGCTTTTGCCCGTCTTTTTCAAGGTAATAGCGAAAACGAGAAACGAAATCGAAGTCTTCAATATTAAGACCGGAAAAGAAAAGTAGGTAGTAATTTTCTAAAACCTTTTCTTCATTGTTTCGGTAAAATTGTTTTAAAATTTCAGGATAACTCACAACACCTTCCTCTTTGAAAATCTTTATAATCAAATCAGTATTTGTAAATTCTTTCTTGTCTATGAATAAAGGTAACGGATTTGGAAAAACTTTACTTTTTTTCAGTTGTTCAAAGTCTTTTAATAGCTGTGCGTCTTTTCCAGAGTAACGTTGACTAATACCATCTTTGTAAAATGCAGTTTTGTGCTTCAAAAATTGTTTTTTATCAGCGAAAGTTGTATAAAAATCAATTACTCCATAAGTTTTGTTTTCATTATTAACATTATATACGTCTTTGTTATAAATATTTTTTGATAAATAAGGTTCATAAATATTTTCATAGGTTTCCAGCGAGATATTTTTCAGATAAAGCTTGCAATATTCTTTTTCTGACAGACTATCCCAAACAGCTTTAATAGGTAATATGCTCTTTATATTTTCTTGAATTTTTCCTTTTAATTTTGTTGTTAGTATTAATTTAAAAGTATCAGCCCATTGAATTTCTTCTTCGCTTAGTTGAAAGACACTTTTTGTGTTTTCAAAATATTCATCGATTCTACTAACAACAATTTCAACTCGCTTCTTCTTAATTTTTCTATTATTCCTTTTTTTCTGTTCTTTAGTAGGTTTAGTTAAAATTCCATATAATTCTTTATCATCGTTTGAAAAATTGAAATTGAATGATAAAGCATAAGGCGACGCTGAATGAATCTTTTGTTTTGCATCAAACTTCTTTTGCTTATTCATGGTTATGTAAGTTGATGCCAAATCATATCTTGCGATATTGTTCAGAAATTCAGTTTTAGTCTTCCCATCATAATAATCCCATTGCTTGCCTTTTTCTCCTGGGAAATTTATCAAATTCCCATCATCATCTAGTTCAATAAAAATATGGAGACCTTTGCTCGGCTCTAGGTTTCGTTGAAACACCAATGGGGAATTCTCCTTTAGGTGTTTGGTGTAGTTTATTATTTCTTGTATCATAGTATTATTCTTAATTTTCTTGTTTTGTATTTCACCTCTGACAGAGTTCCAAACTCTGTCAGAGGTAAAAAAAAAGAAGTAAAAAAGTCAATTTACACACCCAGCCAACTCTCTAAATCCTCAAAATTCAGTTTCTCACCATGTTTTGTTTTAAAGTTCGCTTCATTATCGAACCAGCCAATAACCATATTGCGCTGTAATTTTGTTGGTTTTATAGAAATACAAGTCAGATAACTGCTCCAAGGGTACTCAACTGGGTGAGAGCAGAAAGCATGGTGTACTGGATTGTTATGTACATATAATATTAGTTGTTTTAGGTATTTTAAATTATCAACTTGCTTACGCTTAAAAGGGCGTTCGAACAAAGATCCACGTGCTCCGCTCCATTTGTTAAACGATTGGGCATAAGCATTAAAAAGTTTTCCAAACTGCTGCGATGGCGAGCCTATTTTTAAGGGTTTTTCGTTTTTATCTCTAACAGAGTTTGAAACTCTGTCAGAGATAAAGGAATTAATTTCCTCTTCCGATTTAATTTTTACCAAAAAATGTATATGATTAGGCATAAGTACCCAAGCATAAGTGTCGGCAATAGGAACAATGTGTTTATCGTATAAATCAAGGAAAAACTCATAGTTCTCGGTTACATTAAATACGTTTCGCTTACCTACTCCGTGCGAATAGATATGGTAAAATTTGCCGCATTGTAATTTTTCAGGATTCATCGTTTTTCAGTTTTATCTCTAACAGAGTTCTGAACTCTGTCAGAGGTTGATTTTTTCTCCAACCACCCAAATCCACTACTACTTTTCTCACTCACCCCAGCATTCCAAACCATCTGTTGCACCTCAAGCGGAGCAGTCAAATCAAATTCAAACAAATTTCCAACAATACGACTCTGTTCTCTGGTTCCTGGTTTCATTACAAAACCCGATCGTTTAAAATCATTTGTTAGCTTTAATTTTATCTGAATCGGCAAAACAGATTCTGTATTTCGTGTGTTGTTAAATTTTTCACTTATGTGTTTAATGGTTAATGTTTCAAAGTTTGTATTGGTAGGAGAGAGGTATTGTGGATGTTTATCATTTTCGGTTTTGTAGCTAACCACCCACGGGGTTTGCAAGCGGTAGTGCATGGTTTCTGAGAAAATGGGTTCGGGCAGTGCAGCAACATTTGCAACCTTAAAATCGATACCGTTGAATTTATCGCCCAGGTAAAACTCCTGTTGCATAAACAAGCCTTTTATAAAAGTTGTTGCAGCCTCGTTAACATCGAATGATATCTGCAGTTTTATTTCATGTGCTGATATTTCAAACAGTTTCTTTTCTTTCCAAAGTTTAGGTTTTCCGAAGTTTAGGCGAGAAAAACAAAACAGTTTGTAGAGTTTAGTTTCGCTTTGTCCGTAACCTTGTTCGTGCAGAAAGCTGGCAAACTTGTTATCGGCTTGTTTCAGTACCTTGTATATCCATGCACTGATATAATACTGGTAATCCATAGGCAACATGCGTTGCTTTGTGGTGCGGTTTAATGTTAATTCAAATCTCATTGATCAATTTTTGTATTTAAGATCCACTAAGTTATTTTCAAAAACTGTCAACTATTGACAGTTAAAATTTTTTCTGCTTTATTTTTTATAAAATCCTTTAAAGATTGGGGATGAATAATTTCAATTTCGTCGCACAAACCCATTATAAAACGACCAACTCCATTGAAATTCGAAACTGGAGCTTCAAACACAAAATGCTTATCTTCAATTTGTGTAATATATTCTTCCGATAAAGGATATTCTTCCTGAAGTAATTCTGCCGCTCGAATTGATAGTTTTAGTTTGATATCGGTTTTTTCTTTAGAACTAATTCTGAAAACATCCATTGGTAATGTTTTGTGTTTTTCTTTGTATTTCCATGGTTCAGGTAATATTTGAACGGAGACAATACGTGTGTTTTTAAACGTTTTGCAGCATCCGTCTTCCACATCGTAAGCCCAGGTCGCAATATAATTGTTTGTAAAATCGAAAGGCTCAACAATTCTGTCTTTTCGCTTTTTGCTGTTTGCCGACAAGTATCCATGAAGAATTACTCTTGATTTTGATTTGATGGCTTGCAAAAGGTTATGAATATTTACTGAATATTCTTTTTTCACAACTGTATCTGCAACTCTGTCAAAATCGTAAAGAGCATACAGCTTTTTTACCAGATTTTGTTTCAGCAGATTTTCTTCGCTAATAGAATGAATTGTTTTTTGTAAAATTTGAGCTTCTTCTCTGGAAAAATGCAAGAGTTCACTAATTTCTTTAAAATAAGGTGTGTTTTTATCGATATAATATTTGCCATTTTCAGGTTTGGGAACAATAAAACCAGCATCACGAAAAGTTTGTAGGTATCGATAAGTGGTTCGTTCCGACATCTCGAAACGTTCAGCTATTTCTTTAAGGGTGTATTTTAGACCACTTGATAGGAAAACTATTATTTCCAATAGTTTTTGGAGTTTGTTCTGCTCAATCATTGTATAATAGTTAAAATTTTTTTGGCAATTTGAAGTTACAATAATTTATATATTAGTTGTAATTAAATTAATAATATTCTTAATATGATTATAAGATTTAATTAGCTTAAAACATTCTAATTTGTTGTAAATGTGTTAGCGTTAAGTATAATCATTTGGGTTTAAACACACTGTTAACAAACGTTTTAAAAATAATAGCATGTTAATCAAAACGGATATATGTAAATAATGCTGCAATAAAAGCAAAACCAATAAAGAGTTTTTCAGAAGTTACAGATCAAAATTATCAGATATTAGGCTTTTGGGATGCAATGAAAGACTTAAAAACTATACCGGATATTAGTATGAAATCTGCTGTTGGAATTCTTTAGAACCTTGTCAATAAGCATAATCCAGAGAGATTGAGCAAGATAATTGAATATGTGTTTTTGTATTCAATGGTAAGAGCATTGTTAGGGGCTATAATCGAATCACAAATAAAAGGTAGTGATATTAGAAAGCTCAACAATTCACGAAATCCACTTAGTGTTTTCAAATTGGGGATATCATCTGAAATATTAAAAACTGCACCTAAATGGAATATTATATGAAGCTTCACACATATAAAGAAATATTTAAGGATTTGGTAGTTGGTTCTTTGCCCGATAAGTTGAGGTGAGTAAAAGATTAGTAGAAGTTGAATGGATTATAGATCCAAACTCATTAAGTAACTAACAATGAATATTTTGTTGTATTTGTATTGCTAAATAAAAAGTGCTAGTTATTTTAATTTCCGTTTAAGTTTATTTATATCCTTGCTTACCTTTTTATTAACCACTTTAGAATAAATTTGAGTGGTTCGAATACTTTTATGTCCAAGCATAGAACTAATTGATTCAATCGGTACTCCATTGGCTAAGGTTACAGTTGTAGTAAAGGTGTGTCGGGCAATATGGAAAGTTATATTTTTATCGATTGATGCGAGATCTGCCAGTTCTTTTAAATAGGCATTTAATTTTTGATTGCTAAAGTTTGGAAAAATATGGTCGTCGGTTTTCTTCCCTGGAAAATTCTCATATTTCTGCACAAGTTCAGTAATTTTTGGAAGAAATGGAATGTTAGATGGAGTTTTTGTTTTTTTCTTGCTCCATAATGATTCATTGGCATTCGTCTATGCCAATACTAATGTTATCAGTGGTAAGCATGAAAATTTTTGTGAGTGGGTTTTAAAAGGGGATTACTCACCAGAAAGTTCACTTATCTATTGCTTTTTATTGAGTTTAAATGATGTGGTAAGAAATAAAAAAGACTGTAAATCAGTGAATTTACAGTCTTTTGGTTCTATTTAACCTCAAAAGTGTGGAGCTGCAGGGAATCGAACCCTGGTCCAAACATGCGACCAATAGGCTTTCTACATGCGTAGTGATTTATTGGTTTTCGACAAAGGATAGGGAAAGCACACCCGATACCTTAGCTTATCTTCTAAATTTCGCTGATAACCCGAAGCAAATTATCAACTAACCTTGAATTGATAGCATCCAATTACTTACCGGAACAAGGTGGAACCATAAGCTGGATGTCTCGTCGCCGCTCCTAGAGCAGTGATTAAGCTTTAATCTACTATGATTCGATTAAGCAGCAAGAGCGTAGTTATTTTCGCCAATTAAAAAGTGTGAGATCCGATATTTACGAGCTGGAATCACAACGCTCGACATGCTTACATATCAATTCTACATGCTGTCAAAACCACGTCAGCCCCTAGAATTCATGCAAAATTAGTAAAAAACTCATCATTGTATAAGAATTTTATGAGTAATTAAAATTAATCTGCAATATTTTCTATTTATCAGACTATTACAAAGCTCAATTCAGAATATATAGTGTTAAAAATTTAAATAAAACACTTAATTCTGTTAAAAAATCATTAAATTGAAAGAAGAAGCTCCATTTTTTACTTGAAGGATTTGTGAAAAGTTCGTTCAATTATTATTACTCACACCTAAATGCGATTATAAATGAAAAATAGAATTAGAGTTGGTGTTCTTCGCGAAACTAAAAATCCGCCTGATAGGCGAGTTGCAATAACTCCTTTAACAGGATTAAAATTATTTAACCGGTATCCTAATGTTAGTATCTTTATTCAGCCTAGTGATATTAGATGTTTTACCGATGCAGAGTATCGAGAGCAGGGTTATTTTTTAACGGAAGATTTAAGAGAATGTGATATTTTAGTTGGAGTGAAAGAAGTTAGTATTCCAACTTTAATTCCAAATAAAACTTATATGTTTTTCTCGCATACAGCTAAAAAACAGGAATATAATAGAGAGTTGTTACGGCAGGTTATTAAAAAAAAGATCACTCTTGTCGATTATGAATATTTAACGACTACAAAGAATAAAAGGTTAGTAGCATTCGGACATTGGGCTGGTGTTGTTGGAGCATATAAAGCATTGCGGGCAAGAGGTATGCGAACAGACTTTTATGATTTGCCTCCGGCAAGTTCGTGTAAGGATATGGCTGAGATATACGATTACTTAAAAACAATACAACTTAAGCCAATAAAAATTTTGCTTACTGGTGGAGGTCGTGTGGCAATGGGGGCCATGCAGACTATCAGAATTTTAAATTTGAAAGAGGTGAGTGCAGAAGATTTTCTGACCAAAGAGTATGATATACCTGTAGTTTGCAGAATTGATCCTGATAAATATGTGGAACGTATTGATGGAGAAATATTCGATTTGAATCATTTTTATGAAAATCCAGAGATGTATCGTTCTACTTTTAGCAAATTCACAAAAGTGACTGATTTATTTATAGCTTGTCATTATTGGGATCCGAAAGCGCCAAAGTTTATGGAGCCTGAGGATTATAAACAAGAAGATTTTAATATCTCTGTTATTGCTGATGTAAGTTGCGATATTAATGGTCCAATTCCTTCTACATTAAGAGCTTCGACAATTGCATCTTCTTTTTATGGTTATGATCGATTTAGCGGAGAAGAAACAATTCCTTTTGTTGATAAAAAAAATGTTACTGTTATGGCGGTTGATAATTTGCCTGGAGAATTGCCTAGAGATTCTTCTATCGATTTTGGCGAAGCTCTTTGTGAGAATGTTTATGACGCTTTGTTTCGAGACGATCCCGATAAAATCATCGAAAGAGCTACAATTGCTAAAAATGGAAAGTTAACACCGCAATTTGCTTATTTACAGAGTTATTTAGAGGGTAAAGATCTGATAATGGCATAATAAAAAAGACCAAGTGTTATGTCCAACTTTTGGGTATGGTTCAAAAACACTTGGTCTTTAAAAATTTCTTATAAATTTTTTAACTTACTTATGGTTTCATTGGGTTTGTTGGCCCCAAAAACAAAGCTTCCTGCAACCAAAGCATCGGCACCAGCTTCCACTAACTTTTTACCTGTTTCTAGGTTTACTCCGCCATCAATTTCGATAAGCGTTGATGCATTTTTTTCTTTTATTAGTTTGGAAATTTTTTCCACTTTCGAGTAGGTATTCTCAATAAAACTCTGACCTCCAAAACCAGGATTAACACTCATTAAAAGAACCAAATCAATATCTGCTATTATATCTTCTAAAACAGAAACTGGCGTATGAGGATTTAAGGAAACTCCTGCTTTCATGCCATGTTGTTTTATGTTTTGAACAGTACGATGAAGATGTGTGCAGGCTTCATAATGTACAGTTAGATAATCGGCACCAGCTTTTTTAAAAGCCTCTACATATCTGTCCGGATCAATAATCATTAAGTGAACATCAAGTGGTTTCTTGGCAATTTTATTAATTTGTTCGACAACTGGTAGCCCATAAGAAATGTTAGGAACAAATACTCCGTCCATAATATCCAGGTGAAACCAGTCAGCTTCACTCTTGTTTACCATCTCAATATCGTCTTTCAAATTTGTAAAATCTGCTGCTAAAAGCGAAGGCGAAATAATAGTTTGCATTTGATTGTTTAGTTTGATTCGTATTTTGGCAAAGATATAATTAAAAAAGGACAAGAATTGAAAATTGTGTTTTTCAATTCTTATCCTCTTTACTTTTATTTTTTATTAGGATTATTCTCCTAAATAAGTTTTTAAAATTTTGCTTCTAAAAGCAGATTTCATTCTTTTTATTGCTTTTTCTTTAATCTGACGAACCCTTTCTCGCGTAAGTCCAAATTCCTTTCCTATTTCTTCAAGAGAATAAGGTGGTTTTCCATTTAAGCCAAAGTACAATCTAATTATTGAAGCTTCTCTTTTCGAAAGAGTAGATAAAGATCTCTCAATTTCTTTTCTTAGCGAATCTCGAATTAAGGTTTTATCAGGACTAATATCGTCATTACTCAATAAAATATCATATAATGTATTTTCTTCATCCGGATTTATAGGGGCATCCATAGAAACATGTCTTCCCGAGGCTTTTAGAGCTTCCTTTACATCTTTCGGACTCATTTCAAGAATATTGGCTATTTCGTCGGGCGAAGGTTCGCGCTGATATTCCTGTTCTAACTGAGCAAATGTTTTGTTAATTTTATTGATCGATCCAATTTTGTTTAAAGGAAGACGAACGATTCTTGCTTGTTCGGCCAAAGCTTGCAATATTGATTGACGAATCCACCAAACGGCATAAGATATAAACTTAAATCCCCGGGTCTCATCAAATCGTTGAGCTGCCTTAATTAATCCTAAATTTCCTTCGTTAATTAAATCAGGTAAACTTAGCCCTTGGTTTTGATATTGCTTGGAAACAGATACAACAAAACGCAGATTACATTTAATAAGTCGATCCAGAGCTTTTTTGTCTCCGTTCTTAATTTGTCTGGCAAGTTTAACCTCTTCTTCGGCAGAAATTAGTTCGACTTTACCAATTTCATGAAGATACTTGTCTAAGGATGGAGTCTCTCTGTTTGTTACTTGTTTGGTAATTTTTAGCTGTCTCATATCGGATTTAGTGGTATAAAATGAGGCAAATATATTTGTCCATTAATATTTTAAATATAACAAAATCATTTAAAAAATGAAATTGAATAGAGCAGACAAATGTTAAAAATCAATTATATTAAAGCCATAATAATTATCAAAGAGATAAAACTGCAATTATTTTTGCGCGTTTATAACTAAATGTGTAATATTGCATTTGAATTCCGATTGATACTTCTCATTTAGAGGTCGAAAGATCAGGTTCCGTATTGTTCAAATACAATTCTATCTAAAAAAAGACATTACCCAAAAATATTAATAAATTTTTTATGTACGATATTCTTGAATTAAACAAGAAGCTTGTGCCTGAATTGCGAGAAATCGCTAAAGAACTCAAGATTAAGAAAATTGAGTCGTTCAAAAAGCAAGATTTAATTTATAAAATACTTGATCAACAGGCAATTGTAGCTTCTGAAATGAAGACTTCTGAGAAAAAGGCTCCTCGAAAGCGAGCGAAAAAAGCAGAAGGAGAGGCAAAGGTTGAGGAAGATCAGCCTAAAATTAAGCTGCGCAGAAGAAGAAAAACAGAACAGCCAGTTAAGGATGTTGTTCGTGAAGCTGCTGCTCAAATTGAAAACGAAGAAAAAAAAGAGTTTCCTGTTAAAGAGAAACGAAAAGAACGTAGACCTGCTGAGGCGAAAGAAAAAGCTGTAAAAGAGGAGAGATCTGATAGAAAAGAAACTCCGAAAATTGCTAAAGAAGAAAAAATATCTTCAGAAAAGCCAGAGCGTAGAGATCGTAATGAGCGACAAGAACGTCCTGAAAGAAATGAAAAGCAGGATCGACCAGAAAAACAGGATAGAGTAGAGAGACAAGATAAATCTAACCAACCTAGAAAAAGATTCGAGAAGAGAGAAAAAGAGAAACTTTTTGAATTTGATGGAATTATTAATAGTTCTGGGGTATTGGAAATTATGCCTGATGGTTATGGATTCCTTCGTTCATCGGATTATAATTATCTAAATTCTCCCGACGATATTTATGTTTCTCAATCTCAAATAAAATTATTTGGATTAAAAACAGGAGATACTGTAAATGGAACTATTCGTCCGCCTAAAGAAGGAGAAAAATATTTCCCATTAATTAAGGTTGCTGAAATTAATGGTCGTTTACCTGATGTGATTAGAGATAGAGTTCCTTTTGATCATTTGACTCCTTTATTTCCTGATGAGAAATTTAATTTAACAGGAAAAGGTAAAAGCTCATTATCAACTCGTGTTGTTGATATGTTTGCTCCAATAGGTAAAGGTCAGCGTGGTTTAATAGTAGCTCAGCCAAAAACCGGTAAAACAGTATTATTAAAAGAGGTTGCAAATGCAATTGCTGCGAATAATCCTGAAGCTTACATGATTATATTGTTAATTGATGAGCGCCCTGAAGAGGTTACCGATATGGCTCGTAGTGTAAATGCAGAAGTTGTTTCTTCAACATTCGATGAGCCTGCAGAACGTCATGTTCGTGTTGCAAACATAGTATTAGAGAAAGCAAAACGTATGGTCGAATGTGGACACGATGTAGTAATCTTACTCGATTCTATTACACGTTTAGCTCGTGCTTATAATACAGTTTCACCTGCTTCAGGAAAAGTACTTTCTGGTGGTGTGGATGCAAATGCATTACACAAACCTAAGCGTTTCTTCGGTGCTGCACGTAATATCGAAAATGGTGGCTCGCTTACTATTTTGGCAACTGCATTAACCGAAACAGGTTCCAAAATGGACGAAGTAATTTTCGAAGAATTTAAAGGAACCGGTAATATGGAATTGCAGCTTGATCGTAAGTTATCCAATAAGCGTATTTATCCTGCTGTAGATATTACTGCATCAAGTACTCGTAGAGAAGATCTTCTTTTAGATGAGAATCAGTTAAACAGAATTTGGGTGCTTCGAAATTTCTTAACAGATATGAATTCTGTAGAAGCTATGCAGTTTATTAGCGATAGAATGAGAAAAACCCGTTCGAACGAAGAATTTTTAATTTCGATGAACGATAAGTAACAATCGTATTGTAAAAATATATCAAGAGGCAGTAGGTAATTTACCTGCTGCCTCTTTTTTGTAATTAAAGGCTTCTTTTATCCGAATTTGTTAGGATCTACGTTTTATTTTTTAAAATAGAGATTTTGCGATAATTTTATGGTATAAGATAGTAGTAGTCACAAAATCAATGCTTAATGAAATTTCGCCAGCTTATTTTAAATAAGTATAAATAGCAAAAAATGAGTAGTTTTGTAATCTCTAGATAGCAGAAATAGATTTTATTCTATAAATTTGCCGAAGTAAATTCTACAAAGTATGAACACCTTATTACAGACTCACAATAGTTTGTTGAAAAACAAAAAGAGCAATATTAGACGCGAACTCGCCGATCAGATTGATTGGTCGCAGCGTTTAATAGCGATAAAAGGTGCCCGAGGAGTAGGTAAAACTACTTTCCTTCTGGACTATGTTCGTGAGCATTGCGCAAACGATAAAACTTGCTTGTATATTAATATGAACAACCTCTTCTTTACCGAAAGAGGCTTGGTTTCTTTTGTCGACGAGTTTTATAAAAAAGGTGGTAAGCTTTTGTTGCTCGATCAAATTCATAAATATCCCGAATGGGCTCAGGATTTGAAAATTTGCTATGAGCAGTATTCTGGTCTAAAGATTATTTTTACAGCATCTTCTATTTTAAGAGTTAAAACAAACGAAATTCTTAAAGATTGTGTGAACGTTTATTATTTAAATGGTTTGTCGTTTCGCGAATTTTTAAATTACGAAACAAATAACAAATTTAGAAGTTATTCTTTAGAAGATATTCTTAAAAATCATGAGTCAATTGTTGAAGGTATTCTTGAAAAAGTTAGGCCTTTAGCTTATTTTACAGATTATCTTCAGTTTGGATATTATCCATGTTATCAGGAAGATAGGAGTTTTATTGATAATTTATTGAAAATTGTCAACCTAATGCTAGAGTTTGATATAACATATCTTAATCAAATAGAACTTAAATATCTGCCTAAGCTTAAAAAATTACTATACATTATATCGGGAAATGTACCTTTTCAACCCAATGTTAGTAAGCTCGCAAACGATGTTGAAACTTCAAGAGCGACAATAATGAATTACTTGCGTTATTTAAAAAATGCAAGATTAATACGATTATTAAATACCAAAGAAAGTTATAAAGATTCATCAAAGAAACCGAATAAGGTATACTTGCATAATACAAATCTTCTTTATGCAATTTCTCCTGATAATATTGATGAGGCAACTCTTAGAGAAACGTTTTTCTATAATCAGGTTGAACCAGGAAGATTAATTACAAGTACCGATATGGGGCATTTTATGGTGGATGATAAATATAGCTTCTATATTTCGGATAGTTCAGATAATTCAGATTCAAAACTAAGAACTGAAAATTGTTTCGAGGCTGCCGATATGATCGAACGAGGCGAAGGAAATAAAATTCCTTTATGGTTGTTCGGTTTTTTATATTAAAAAATAAATAACAGAAATAAATTTAAACTACCATTAATTAAAATTAATTGGAGGCGTAAAATGGCAAGAGAAAAAAAATTCATTACCTGCGATGGTAATGCAGCAGCTGCTCACGTAGCATATATGTTTAGTGAGGTGTCTTGTATTTACCCAATCACACCATCTTCACCTATGGCTGAATATGTTGATGAATGGGCTGCTCAAGGTCGTAAAAACCTTTTTGGCGAAACTGTTCAGTTAGTAGAAATGCAATCGGAAGCTGGTGCAGCTGGTGCTGTGCACGGATCTTTGCAAGCCGGTGCATTAACAACTACGTATACCGCATCTCAGGGATTATTATTGATGATTCCTAACATGTATAAAATTGCTGGTGAGTTATTACCATGTGTATTCCATATTAGTGCTCGTGCTCTTGCAGCTCAAGCCTTAAGTATTTTTGGTGATCACTCAGATGTATATTCTGCACGTCAAACAGGTTTTGCAATGTTAGCTTCAGGTTCAGTTCAGGAAGTAATGGATCTTTCTGCTGTATCTCACTTAACTGCTATCAAATCAAGAGTTCCTTTCATGAACTTCTTCGATGGATTCCGTACTTCTCACGAAATTCAGAAAGTAGAAGCTGTTGATATGGAAGACATGAGAGATCTTGTTGATCATGAAGCTCTTCAGGCTTTCCGCGATCGTGCATTAAATCCAGAAACTCCTGTTACTAGAGGTACTGCTCAGAATCCTGATATCTATTTCCAATCTCGCGAAGCTGCTAACCCATTTTACGATGCGGTTCCTGATATCGTAGCAGATTACATGAAGGAAATGACTAAAATTACAGGAAGAGAGTACAAGCCTTTCGTGTATTATGGAGCAGAAGATGCTGAAAACATCATTATCGCAATGGGATCTGTTAACGAAACCATTAGAGAAGCTGTTGATTATAAAATGGCTAATGGCGAAAAAGTTGGTGTTGTTTGTGTACACTTATATCGTCCATTCTCAGCTAAGCATTTCTTAAGTGTTATTCCAGACTCAGTAAAACGTATCTGCGTTCTTGATCGTACTAAAGAAACTGGAGCTAATGGTGAACCATTGTATCTTGATGTAAGAGAAATATTCTACGGAAAAGAAAACGCTCCATTGGTAATTGGTGGTCGTTACGGATTAGGTTCTAAAGATGTAACTCCTTCTCAAATTGTTGCAGTTTATAAAAACTTAGCAATGAACGAGCCTAAAAATCAATTTACTTTAGGTATTGTTGATGATGTGACTTTCAAATCACTTCCATTATTGCCAGAAGTTAAGATGAATTCTGAGTCTCTTTACGAAGCTAAATTCTATGGTTTGGGTTCTGATGGTACTGTTGGTGCTAATAAAAACTCAATCAAAATTATTGGTGGTTCAACCGATAAATATTGTCAAGCATATTTCGCTTACGATTCTAAAAAATCAGGTGGATTTACTGCTTCTCACCTTCGTTTTGGTGATGAGCCAATTCGCTCAACATATTTGGTAACTACTCCCGACTTTGTTGCATGTCACGTTCCTGCTTATGTATATCTTTATGATGTATTAAAAGGATTGAAAAAAGGTGGTTCATTCTTATTGAACTCAATTTATGATGCTGAAGAGACTGTTAAGCACCTCCCAAATCACATGAAAAAGTACATGGCTGAAAATGAGATTAAATTCTACATTATCAACGGTACTAAATTGGGTGAAGAACTTGGACTTGGATCAAGAACCAATACAATTATGCAATCTGCTTTCTTTAAAATTACAGGTGTAATTCCATTCGAATTAGCTGTTGAAGAAATGAAAAAAGCGATTGTTAAGTCGTATGGTAAAAAAGGTGAGAAAATTGTTAATATGAACTACGCTGCTGTTGATGCAGGTGGTGAGAATGTTGTAGAAGTTGAAGTTTCTGCTGATTGGAAAAACCTTGAAGACACAAAAGAGGGTGCTGCTGAAAAAAGTAAACGTCCTGAATTTGTAGCTAAGGTTTGTGATCCTATGAATGCACAAGCAGGTGATGATCTTGCTGTATCTGCATTTGCTGGTCGTGAAGATGGTACTTTCCCTAATGGAACTACTAAATACGAGAAACGTGGTGTGGCAGTTAGCGTACCTGAATGGAACGAGGAAACTTGTATTCAGTGTAACCAATGTGCTTACGTTTGTCCTCATGCTGCAATTCGTCCATTCTTATTAACAGAAGAAGAAGTTGCTGCTGCTCCAGAAGGAACTGCTGTTAAACCAGCTACAGGTAAAGATCTTAAAGGTCTAAGCTTCCGTATTCAGGTTGCTGTAGAAGACTGTACTGGATGTGGTAACTGTGTTGATGTTTGTCCAGCTCCTAAAGCTAAAGCTCTTGAAATGAAACATCTTGAAACTCAGGGAGCTGAGAAAGAAAGATGGCATTACATGGATGAAAAAGTAGGTTACAAAGAATTGTTACCTAAAAATAATGTGAAGAATTCACAGTTTGCTCAACCATTATTCGAGTTCTCTGGAGCTTGTGCTGGTTGTGGAGAAACTCCATATATCAAATTAATTACTCAATTGTTTGGTGAAAGAATGATGGTTGCTAATGCTACTGGCTGTTCTTCTATCTACGGAGGTTCTGCACCTTCAACTCCTTATTGTAAAAATAATAAGAGTGGTAAAGGTCCTGCTTGGGCTAACTCATTATTCGAAGATAATGCTGAATTTGGCTTTGGTATGAACGAAGGTGTTCGCAAAATGCGTAACCGTATCGAACTTCGGATGCAAGATGCTATGGAAGAAGTTAATGCCGATACCAAAGCTGCATTTGCCGAATGGTTAGAGAATAAAGATAATGGCGAAGCTTCAGTTGCAGCTTCTGCTAAAGTTGAAGAAGCTCTTGCTAATGAAACTCACGCTGTAGCTAAAGAAATTCTTAATATCAAGAATTACTTAATCAAGAAATCTCAATGGATTTTTGGTGGCGACGGATGGGCTTATGATATCGGATTTGGTGGATTAGATCACGTATTGGCTTCTGGTGAAGATGTAAATGTTTTGGTAATGGATACCGAAATTTATTCTAACACAGGAGGACAAGCTTCTAAAGCAACTCCAGTTGGTGCTGTAGCTAAATTTGCTGCTGCTGGTAAGCGTATCAGAAAGAAAGATCTTGGAATGATTGCAATGTCTTACGGATATGTTTATGTTGCTCAGGTTGCTATGGGTGCAAACCAAGCTCAATACATGAAAGCTATTAAAGAAGCTGAGGCTTATCCAGGACCATCTTTGATTATCGCTTATGCTCCATGTATTTCTCACGGATTAAAAGCATCTATGGGAAAATCACAAGCAGAAGAGAAAAAAGCTGTTGAAGCAGGATACTGGCATTTGTATCGTAATAACCCAGCATTAGAGAATGATGGTAAAAACCCATTTACACTAGACTCGAAAGAGCCTAAGTGGGAAAATTTCCAAGATTTCTTATTGGGTGAAGTTCGTTATACTTCATTACAAAAATCATTCCCTGAGCAAGCTAAAGAGTTATTCGTAGCTGCAGAAGAGAATGCTAAATGGAGATTTAAAACATACAAGCGTCAAGCTGCTATGGATTATACTGAAGAATAGATATTATTCTATATACTAAAAAGGGATTCCAGTTTTGGAATCCCTTTTTTTTATGCCTATTTACTGATATTTAGTTTTTTATACTGTCTCTACGTTTGAGTATCTCGATTGAATTTGTTATCTTTATTTAGATCGAAAATAAATAAATAAAAATAATATGGCAAAATTGAACGTAGAATTTATGGGGATAAACTTAAAAAATCCCATTATTGTAGGAGCATGTACTTATTCAGCAAGCGTTGAAGGGGCAAAAAAACTTGAACAAGCAGGAGCGGCTGCAATTGTATATAAATCTCTTTTCGAAGAGCAAATTCAAATGGAACAAGCTCAATTTACCGATGAATTAGATGAATATGCCGAAAGAAATGCAGAAATGATTTCATTATTTCCAGCTTTGGAACATGCAGGTCCCAAAGAACATTTACTTAAATTGGAAGAGGTAAAAAAGAATGTAAATATTCCAGTAATTGCCAGTCTTAATTGTTTATATGATGTAACTTGGTTTGATTACGCTTTGCAATTAGAAAAAACTGGAGTTGATGCACTGGAATTAAATTTTTATCAAGTACCCATTGATACAGAAAAAACAGCAGCTCAAATTGAAGATGAGAAAATTAAAATAGTTGAAACATTAAAAAAGAGACTATCCATTCCTTTCTCAGTAAAATTGAGTCCTTACTATACCAATATGTCTAATTTTATTAATCGATTAGATAAGGCTGGAGCCTCTGCATTTGTTTTGTTTAATAGATTATTTCAACCCGAAATTAATATTAAAAAAGAAAAACATGTTACTAGTTTTAATTTAAGTAACCAAGGAGACTATAAATTAGGTTTGCGTTATGTAGGTTTAATGCATAAGAAAATAAAAGGCGAATTATGTGGTTCAAATGGAATATATTCTTGTGAAGATGTGGTTCAAATGATACTTAGTGGTGCCGATACTATTCAAATGGTAAGTGCTATCTACAAAAATGAGCCTTCTCACATTTCTAAGATATTATCCGAACTTGAAAACTGGATGGATAATCAGGGATATAAAACAATAGATGAATTTAAAGGGAAATTATCTGATAACGAATTGAAAGCTTCGGATGTTTACTATAGAGCTCAATATCTTGATTATCTTCTTCAGCCCGAAGAAGCAAGATCCAAAAATGTAATGCGATAATTTTAGCTAAAATACAACATAATAGTCCGTTGAGAAACGGACTATTTTACTGTAATGAAGAATCAAAAATAAAGAGTTTAATTTTTCGCAAACGTTTGAATGATAAATCTGTACGATGTGTAAAAAATTATTCTCAAAAGCATCTCAAATGAGTAATTAATATTTTTTTTTTGAAAAAAGAAAACTATTTTTGTGAGCGTATTTCTTCATGGCAAAAGCCATGTGTAATCCCTTTAAATTTATTGTTTTAAATAAATAATTACTAATAATATAATTGTTGTTAAAGATTCTGTTGTTTTGGAACTTTAACAAGTAAAACTAAAAAGCGATAATTATGAGTACTAAGTACGTTTATACTTTTGGTGATGGTAAGGCCGAAGGTAAAGCAGACATGAGAAATTTGCTTGGAGGTAAGGGTGCTAACCTTGCTGAAATGAACCTAATCGGTGTTCCAGTACCTGCTGGTTTCACTATCACTACTGACGTTTGTACTGATTACAACAAGCTTGGAAAAGATGCTGTTGTAGCAATGATCAAAGATCAGGTTGAGGCTGCTGTAGCTGACACAGAAAAAGCAATGAACGCAAAATTTGATGCAAAAGATGGTTTCCCATTGTTGCTATCTGTTCGTTCAGGTGCTCGTGCTTCTATGCCAGGTATGATGAATACTGTTCTAAACCTAGGTATGAACGATGATACAGTGAAAATTGTAGCTGATCAATCAGGTAATGAGAAATTTGCTTACGATTCATATCGTCGTTTCATCCACATGTACGGTGACGTTGTAATGGGTGTTGAGGCTGAAGAAGGACAACACAATCCATTTGAGGTTGTTCTTGACGAAATGAAAGAATCTAAAGGCTATAAAGTTGATACTGAATTAACAGTTGAAGATCTTAAAGCTCTTGTGGAAGGATATAAAGCAGTTATTCGTGAGCATGCAGGTGTTGATTTCCCAACAAATCCTTGGGATCAGCTTTGGGGTGCTGTTTGCGCTGTATTCGATTCATGGGATACTGAAAGAGCTATTCTTTACCGTAGAATGGAAGGTATTCCTGATGATTGGGGTACTGCAGTAAATGTTCAAGCTATGGTATATGGTAATATGGGTGAAACTTCTGCAACTGGAGTTTGTTTTTCTCGTGATGCTGCAACTGGTGAAGATTTATTTAACGGTGAGTACTTAATTAATGCACAAGGTGAAGACGTTGTTGCTGGTGTTCGTACTCCTCTTGAAATTACTACTATTGGTTCTAAGCGTTGGGCTGAGCGTAATGGTACTTCTGAAGAAGAACGTAAAGCAAATTTCCTTTCAATGGAAGAAGCTATGCCTGAGCTATATGAAGAATTGAATACTATCCAGCAAAAACTTGAAGATCACTATACTGATATGCAAGATATGGAGTTTACTGTTCAACAAGGTAAACTTTGGATGTTGCAAACTCGTTCTGGTAAACGTACTGGTGCAGCTATGGTAAAAATGGCTGTGGATATGTTAGAGCAAGGTCTTATCGATGAGAAAACAGCTATTCTTCGTCAAGAACCTAATAAATTAGATGAGCTTTTACATCCTGTATTCGAAAAATCAGCTCTAGAGGCTGCAACAGAACTTTCTAAAGGTCTTCCTGCTTCTCCAGGTGCTGCTACAGGACAAATCGTATTTTCTGCAGAAGATGCTGAAGCATGGGCTGCTGAAGGTAAAAAAGTAATTTTAGTACGTCGCGAAACTTCTCCAGAAGATTTGAAAGGTATGTACGCTGCTGAAGGTATTCTTACTGAGCGTGGTGGTATGACTTCTCACGCTGCTGTTGTTGCTCGTGGTATGGGAAAATGTTGTATTTCTTCTGCTGCTGGTGTACTAGTTACTGGTACTTCAATGACTATCAATGGTGTTGAGTACAAAGAAGGTGATTTCATCTCATTAAACGGTACTACTGGTATTGTTTACAAAGGTAAGGTTGCTACTATTACTCCTTCTTTAGATGGTGATTTTGGTAAAGTAATGGACTTGGCTGAGAAAAATACTCGTATGTATGTTCGTACAAATGCTGATACTCCTGCTGATGCAAAAACAGCTCGTGAGTTTGGTGCTAAAGGTATTGGTCTTTGTCGTACAGAGCACATGTTCTTCGAAGGTGATAAAATCTGGAAGATGCGTGAAATGATTCTTGCTGAAGATGTTCAGGGTCGTAAAGATGCATTAGCTAAATTACTTCCTGTTCAAAGAGAAGATTTCTCTGGTATTCTTGAGGCTATGGACGGTCTTGGTGTAACTATTCGTCTACTGGATCCACCATTGCACGAGTTTACTCCTAACGATGCTGAGTCTCAAAAAGAAATGGCTGAGAAATTAGGTGTTGATGTAAAAGTTGTTGCTGAAAAAGTTGAGTCTCTTCATGAGTTTAACCCTATGTTGGGTCACCGTGGTTGTCGTTTAGGTAACACTTATCCAGAGATTACTGAAATGCAGGCTCGCGCTATTCTTGAAGCTGCTTGTGACTTGAAAGCGAAAGGAAAAGATCCTAAGCCAGAGATTATGGTTCCTTTAATCGGTACTGTAAAAGAGCTTAAGATGCAGGAAGCTATCATCAGAGATACTGCTGCTGCTGTATTCGCTGAAAAAGGTGTTGAAGTTGATTTCATGGTAGGTACAATGATCGAGATTCCTCGTGCTGCTGTAACTGCTGACGAAATTGCTGAAGTTGCTGAATTCTTCTCTTTCGGAACTAATGACTTGACTCAAATGGGATTCGGTTATTCTCGTGATGATGCTGGTAAATTCTTACCTATCTATATCGAGAAAGGTATCCTTAAGAATGATCCATTTGCTGTTCTTGATCAGGATGGTATCGGACAATTAGTTCGTATGGGTTGTGAAAAAGGTAAATCTACACGTAAAGATATCAAATTAGGTATCTGCGGTGAGCATGGTGGTGAGCCATCATCAGTTGAGTTCTGTCACAGAACAGGTTTGGATTACGTATCATGTTCTCCTTTCCGTGTGCCAATCGCACGTTTAGCTGCTGCTCAGGCAAACTTGAGATAATTCGATATAATATATCGATTCAATATAGAAGGCTGCCTCTTTGGAGGTGGCCTTTCTTGTTTATATTTAAAAGTGAAAAATAATAACATATAAGGATAAAGAGTTTTTTAGATTTTTATTTCTTTGTAGAAATCAAATAATACCTTTTTGTATGAATTGGAATCTAAAACTACGAAATTGGCATAGAGATTTTTCTTACTTCTATGTTGGTTTGTTAATCGCTTTTTCTGTATCAGGAATTGCTTTAAATCATCGTCACTCATGGGATCCTCGTGATTATGTGTATGAAACGATTAAGTTGAAAATTGATATACCAAAGGATCGTAATGCAATAACAGATGAATTTTTTAAGCAAAGCTTAATAGACAACAATATAGATTTAAAACTAAGAGGTACTGCTTGGAGAAGAGGAGGCTATAATCTCTATTTTGATGGGGCTTATGCTTTTATTAATCCGTTAACAGGGGAAGGTGAAATTGAACGATTTAAAATTCGACCTGTATTAGGACAGATGGTTGATTTACACAAATCGTCTAATGATTTGTGGATTTGGTATTCAGATATTTTTGCCATAAGTGTTTTGTTAATTTGTATTACTGGCTTAATTATAGCCAAAGGGAAAAATGGCTTTAAGAAACGTGGCTGGAAATTGGCTTTACTGGGAATTATAATACCATCAGTCTTTTGGTTTTTTCTCTAAAAGTATATTACTATGATTCTATAAGTGCTTATTTTAAAAGGTGAATTTATAATTTACTCGATTTCATTTTTAGTCAGAAATGATAAAGTATGCAGGGTTTTTATATCTTTGTAATTCAAAATAATTATAAATAAGAGAATTGGCACGATTATTAGCAATTGATTACGGACGCAAGAGAGTAGGAGTAGCTGTTACAGATCCCATGCAGATAATTGCAAATGGTTTAGATACTGTTGCAGCAAAAGATATACTCGATTATCTGGAAAAATATATAAATACTGAAGAAGTAGAATGTTTTGTGGTTGGTTATCCTAAACAATTAAATAATGAGGATAGTGAATCGATGAGGTATTTAAAACCTTTTTTAGGAAAACTAAAAAATAAGTTTCCTCATATCCCAATCGAGATGGTTGATGAGCGTTTTACCTCTAAAATAGCATTTCAAACCATGATAGATGGAGGGTTAAAAAAGAAACAGCGTCAGAATAAGGCTTTAGTTGATAAACTTAGTGCTACAATTATTCTTCAATCGTATATGGAAGCAAAGCGTAACATGTTTTAAGCTGGCAAAAGCAAGAATATAATAATAAGAGAAAAAATGATATTACCAATTACAATTTATGGACATCCTGTATTGAGGAAGGTTGCCAAGGATATTGATAAAGATTATCCAGATCTTGAAAAGTTTAAGGAAGATATGTGGCAAACCATGTATTATTCTGATGGAGTTGGTTTGGCCGCACCTCAGGTTGGTCGTTCAATTCGTATGTTTGTTTTGGATTGTACCTCTTTTGCCGAAGAAGAGCCAGAACTGGAAGGGTTTAAAAAAATGTTTATTAATGCGAAAATTACCGAACGTACTGGCGACGAATGGGCCATGTCTGAAGGTTGTTTGAGTATTCCTGGAATTAATGAAGATGTTCGCAGACCAGAAACCATTAAAATTGAATACTACGACGAAAACTGGGAGTTTCATCAGGAAGAATATTCTGGATATGCAGCTAGAGTTATTCAGCATGAATATGATCACCTAGAGGGAATACTATTTACCGACCATTGTGCTCCTATTAAAAAACGTTTATTACGAGGTAAGTTAACTGGAATTTCGAAAGGAAAATTTAAAGCGAAATACAGATTTACTCTAGCTAAATAAAATACAAACCCTTCCATTTGGTAGGGTTTTCTCATTTAGAAATTATAAGAGAAATAGAATTAAAATCTTATTTTTTTAATGATGTTTATAAAAATTTAAACAAAAAACTAATTCTTTCGTAACACCTAAAATTGATTAAACCACTAAAACTATTTTAATGAAAAAATTTATTCTAGTACTAATCTTTTTTGTTCCTTTTCTGGGGAAGTCGCAGGATATTGAGCAATTTTTATTGGCAGGAAGGGAAGATGCTTCGAAATTGACTGAAAAATATGTAAATCCAGTATCGAAAGGCTTTATGTATGGATTAAATAATGGTTGGTACTCAACAGCCAGAACTCACAAGAAATTTGGTTTTGATATTACTTTAGTAGCAAATTTGGCAAAGGTGTCAGGCTCCGATGAAGTTTTTCAGTTTGCTGCAAGCGATTATGCAAATCTTAGCTTGGCTAATGGAGCAAATTCTGCAGAGATGCAAACTTTAATGGGTGGCGATAATAATCAGACTATTTTAGCAAGGATTGAAACAAGTGCTGGAGAGTATGATGTAGCTAGATTTAATATTCCCGATGGAATAGGAGATGATCTTCCAATGAACGCAGTTCCTTCGGCTACTCTACAAGTTGGAATTGGAATTCCAGGAATTGATGCCGATTTAAAAGTAAGATATTTACCTAAAGTTGGTGGTGATGATATTGAGGTAGGCATGTTTGGTTTTGGAATTCAAAAAGATTTATCTAAAATGCTTAAAATTGCGAAAACCCCATTTTCTGTATCTGCTTTACTTGCCTATACTAAATTAACAGCAGAGTATGATATTCAGGGAGAATCAACTTTTAATGGTAGTGGGCAGTTAATGGAATTTACAACCAATGCCTATACTGTTCAGGCTATTGCATCGGTAAATTTAAAATTGATAGAGTTTTATGGCGCAGTAGGTTATAATACTGCAAAAATGGATGTAGATATTAAAGGAACATACGAATTAGAATATGAAGATGTAATTTCTGGAATAGCAGTGAGTGATTATAAAACTGTTACCGATCCGGTGTCAGTAAATTTCGATGCTAGTGGGGTAAGAGCAACAATAGGTACCCGATTAAATCTTGGTTTTTTTAAAATATTCGGAGATTATACCATTCAGGAATATAATACAATAACAGGAGGTATTGCCTTTAGTTTTAGGTAACGAACCTGCGTGTAAATAATTAAAAATAAGCCCTTACCGAAAAGTGAGGGCTTTGTTTTTATTTAAAAAAATGGTAAATTCAGTAAGCTGTAAACTGCTTTATCAATGACTTTTCGCGAAATATTCCGACAAAATCCTTTCTTACGTATTCTACTACCTTTAATAGTGGGCATATTGCTTGCTCATTATTTTAAGATCAATAATAAAATTTGTTTTGCTTTAATATTATCAGGATTTGCTGGAGTAATTGGAGTTATTACTATTCCAACACTCAGAAAATCTTATTCCTTAAGTACGATATTTGGCATTTTTTCTACTTTGTTCTTATTAGGATTAGCTTCATATCGTAGTAATACGGTGGAGTCTGGTATGCACCTATCTTCCGATTCTTCTTGTCGGTTATATAAAGTTGAGCTTATCGAAAAACCAGTAGAAAAAGCTAATTCTTATTCTTGTGTTGTTAATGTAAAAGAATCATTAAGCGATAAGGGCTTTCTATATCAAACAGCAAAGGCAATTTTATATTTGTCTAAAGATTCCGCAGTAAGCATTTTAAAACCAGGAGATCAACTCCTGCTAAATTCAAGCTTAAACCGAGTAAAAAATGCAGGTAATCCGTATGAGTTCGATTATGCTGCATATCTTAAAACTCAACATATTTTATATTCGGCTTATATAAATACAAATTCCTGGATAAAATTAGAAGAAAATGGCAGAAAGAGTCTTAAGGTTTTAGCTCTAAAGTGGCGCGATAATTTACTGGATATCTACAGAGAAAAGGGAATTAGTAATGAGAGTTTTGATATTTTAGCTGCACTAACTTTAGGATATAAAACCACATTAGATCCTGAAATTAGACGAGCGTGGGCCGATGCTGGAGCAATGCATGTATTGGCGGTTTCGGGTCTGCATGTTGGTATTATTTATATAATCATGAAGTTTCTTCTTGGTTTTTTAGACAAAATAAAATTCGGACAATGGATAAAAGGACTTTTATTATTGATTAGTCTTTGGATGTACGCACTATTAACAGGAATGTCGCCTTCGGTTATGAGAGCCACATGTATGTTCACTTTTTTAATTGGAGGGGAAATGTTAAAACGTTATGGCGGAATCTATAACTCATTATCAGCATCGGCAGTTGTTTTGCTACTATACAATCCATTTTTGCTTTTTACAGTTGGCTTTCAGTTTTCATATCTTGCGGTAGTAGGTATTGTATTTTTTCAAGCCCGATTCGATAAGCTCATGTATGTGCGAAATTTTATTTTACGAAAAATTTGGCAGTTAACAACTGTTGCAATTTCAGCACAAATAGCAACTTTTCCTTTGGCTATCTATTATTTTAATCAATTTCCTGCCTATTTTTTATTATCTGGATACATTGTAATTTTAATGGCAGGAGTATTAATTTATCTCTCAATAACTCTTTTGTTACTTGCTAAAATAGATTGGGTATCTGATATTTTAGCTTGGATTCTTCATCATTTAGTAGATTGGATGAATTGGGCAATTATTCAAATACATAATTTGCCTGGTGCTGTAATTCGAGATTGTTTTTTTACAAGCTATCAGGTTTTACTGCTATATTTATCTATTATTAGTTTAATATTTATTTTGGTATTGAAGAAGAAAAAAGCAGTTTTTAGTTTATTGATACTACTTATTTGTATTCAACTACCAATTTTAATTTCTCAATTAAAATCAGAGGAAAAGGAGTTGGTTGTTTTTAATGCAGGCAGAAATAGCTTAATAGGACTTAGAAATGGGGAAAAGGTTTTTTTACTAATTGATAAAGATCTTGAAGAAAAGAAAATTATAAGACTAACCAAACCATACTTTATGCATAAAGGTGTTGCTGATATTCAAATAGATACCTTACAGAATTTTGATTACAGAGATTTCGATGGAACTGTAATTGTTAGTATTGCGAGCAAATTTACAAATGCTAATAAAATATTAGATAGTGTACAAGCAGATTATTTACTGCTTCGGAAAAATGCTTTAAAATCTGATAGTATTATGGAAAGAAGTACAAGCAGTACAGTTCATATTTTAGATGGATCCATTTATTTAAATGATTTGAAGCGTATTTCTGATCAGAAAAATGTAGCATCAGAAAAAATTTATCAGGTAAATAAATCTGGAGCGTATATTAAGCTTTTATCTACACAAAAAACAAATTAACCAATAAAATGGAAACATTTAAATATTGCTTTTGTAATTCAATTCTGTTTTGGTAATTTAGGAAACTTTGCTGTTGATATTTTTTTAACAATTTATTATCAAAATTGCTTAAGATTGTGTTAATTTGCCGACGAATTTTTCCAAAATAAATGTTAACGGAATAAAATTATGAAAATTGTTATTGCCGGAGCGGGAGCTGTTGGAACTCATTTGGCTAAAATGTTAAGTCATCAGGATCATGATATTATATTGCTTGATAATGATGAAGATAAATTGAAAGAGATTGATTCTCATTTGGATTTATTAACAATTGTTGGATCGAGTTCTTCTTTAAAGGATTTAAAAGAAGCAAGTGTTAAAAAGGCAGATCTTTTTATTGCCGTTACGCAATCGGAAACTACCAATATTACTTCTACTATTCTGGCAAAGAAATTGGGAGCGGTAAAAACAATCGCACGAATTGATAATCAAGAATACTTAATTCCTGAAAATAAAGAATACCTTAAAAGTTTGGGTATTGATGAGTTGATATATCCGGAAAGATTAGCAGCTAAGGAAGTAATTCGCTATTTATCGAGATCGGGAACCCGACAGATGTATGAGTTTTCGGGCGGTAAGCTTTTATTATATGGCATAAAAATTAGTAGTAAATCGGTTATTATGGATAAAACAATGGCCGAAGTTGCAGACTTGAGCCATGATGTTGATTTTAGAGCTGTTGCGATTAAAAGAGGGGATGTTACAATTATTCCCCGAGGACATAATCGCTTTATGAGAGGTGATTTAGTTTTTGTGGTTAGTAAACCCGAAAGTATTGAAGATGTAATGCTTTTAGCAGGTAAACCTAAATATGAGATTAAAAATGCTATGATTCTTGGAGGAAGTCGTATAGGACAAAAAACGGCTTTAGAATTAGGCAAAAATATGAATCTTAAGCTGTTGGAGATTGATAAGGAAAAAAGTTTAAAGCTTGCCGATCGTCTTCAGGATGCTTTGGTAATTAATGGCGATGGCAGAGATAAGGAATTGTTAAAGGAAGAAGGAATTCATAAAATGGATGCTTTTGTAGCAGTTACCGGAAACTCCGAAACCAATATTTTAGCTTGTTTGCTGGCTAAAAAAATGGGTGTTAAAAGAACGATTGCCGAGGTTGAGAATATTGATTATATCGATTTGGCCGATAATATTGGTGTTGGAACAATGATTAATAAGAAATTATTGGCTGCAAGCTATATTTATAGGTTTACTATGGATGCCGAAGTTCAACATTGTAAATGGTTAACAGTTTCGGATGCTGAAGTATTGGAGCTGTGTGTGAAAAAAGGATCGAAAATTACTCGAGCGAGCCTTAGTGAACTAGATTTTCCTGACGACGCAAATATTGGTGGCATTATCCGGGGCAATGAAAGTATTATTGCAACTGGAGATACACAAATTCAAGTTGACGATCAGGTAGTTGTTTTTACCTTACCATCGGCAATAAAAAAAGTCGAAAAGTTCTTCAAATAACAGTTTAACCGAATTATCTTAATTCGGTTTTTTGTTTCAATAATCTGAGTTTTAAATCCATTTTTTATTGCTATTAGTTAAATTCTAAGATGTTTAATTGGAAATTTATTTTTTATGTAATGTCGGTATTAATAATTGTGGAAAGTTTTTTTCTAATTATTAGTTCGGCAGTAGCTTTATATTATGGCGAAGGTGATTTTATTTCATTTGCACAGTCTTCCGCTATCAGTTTATTATGTGGTGGTGTATTGTATTTAAGTACGCACAATTGTAATAAGGGCATTGGAAAAAGAGAGGCCTATCTTGTAGTTAGTATGGTGTGGGTAGTTTTTTCAATTTTTGGATCATTACCCTTTTTACTGGGTGGATATATCCCAAATTTTACAGATGCTTTTTTTGAAACCATATCAGGTTTTACCACAACTGGGGCATCAATTGTAAATGATATTGAAGCTTTGCCACATGGAATTCTTTTTTGGCGATCTCTAACACATCTGCTGGGAGGAATGGGGATTTTGGTCCTTACAGTTGCCATATTACCTGTATTTGGTTTTGGAGTAATGGCTTTGTTTAGTGCCGAAGCAGCAGGTATTACCGTTGATAAGTTGCATCCCAGAATTAAGGAGACAGCTCAGCGATTATGGGGTATTTATATGTTGTTAGTAGCTTTGGAAACTATTTTTTTAGTGTTTGGTGGAATGTCATGCTTTGATGCTATTTGTCACTCATTTGGAACTTTGGCTTCAGGGGGATTTTCGACTAAGAATAGTAGTATAGTTAACTACTCTCCATATATACAGTATGTTTTAATAGTATTCATGTTTTTGGCAGGAACCAACTTTACACTTCACTATTTTGGATTAAAAGGACAGTTTAAAAAAATCTGGCAAAATCAGGAGTTCAGAGTTTATGTAGGATTAGTATTATCTATTACAATAATAATAACGGCAAGCTTGGTTTATCTCGATCATGGTACATTGGAAAAATCGTTTCGTGATGGGTTATTTCAAGTTGTTTCGGTAATTACAAGCACCGGTTTTGTAAGTGCCGATTATACTTTATGGCACCCTTACTTGTGGTTTTTAATTTTTGGATTGATGTTTACAGGTGCATGTGTGGGGTCTACATCCGGAGGTGTTAAAATTTTAAGACATTTATTATTATTTAAAAATAGTACACTCGAATTTAAAAGACTGATACATCCAGCAGCAATTTTACCAATAAGATATAATAGCAATACTGTCAATCAGAATATTATATCTAAAGTTTTAGCCTTTTTTATATTGTATTTGGTTGTATTTTTTATTGGCTGTTTTTTGATGACCTTTATCGGTATGGATTTTATTTCATCGATGGGTGCTGTGGCTACAACTATGGGAGGAATAGGACCTGGTTTAGGTATGGTAGGACCTATGAATAATTTTTCTTTGGTTCCTGATTCTGGTAAATGGATATTATCATTTTTAATGTTACTGGGGCGATTAGAGTTATTTACTTTTTTAATTATTTTTACACCTTCTTTTTGGAAGAATCAATAAGATAAATTTAAAAAATGAATCAAAGTATTATATCCTTATCTTTGATTTAAATCTTAAGCAATAAAAAGTGATTAAGTTTAAAATTATTCTAAATATTCTAGGGAAGCTCCTTGTTGGGGAAAGCTTCTTTTTATTTCTCTCCTTAATTGTTTCTTTAATTTATGGAGAGTCAGATTCTTTGGCTTTTTTAAAGGCAGGAGTTATAACATTTATTGCTGGATCATTAAGTTATTTACTTTCTAAAGGAGTAGAGAAGGAACTAGGAAAAAGAGAGGGATACATTATAGTAAGTTTGGTATGGGTTGTATTTTCCATATTTGGATGTTTGCCTTATTTGTTTAGTGGTTCTATTTCATCGGTAACGAATGCTTTTTTCGAGACCATGTCTGGATTTACAACCACAGGTTCTTCTATTCTGAATAATATTGAAGAATTACCACATGGTATTTTGTTTTGGCGATCATTAACCCAATGGATGGGAGGAATGGGAATTATAGTAATGTTCCTAGCTATTCTGCCCACATTAGGAATTGGAGGTAGAGAGCTTTTTGTTGCAGAAGTTCCTGGTCCGGCACCCGATAAATTAACCCCTAGAATTAAAGAAACTGCTCGTAATCTTTGGGGTTTGTATATTATATTTACTTTGGTAGAAACCATTATGTTGTTTGCTGGAGGAATGACATTTTTTGATGCAGTGAATCACTCTCTAACTACTATGGCTACAGGTGGATATTCAACCAAACAGGCCAGTGTAGGGTTTTTTACATCTCCTTATCTTCAGTATGTTATTATTTTCTTCATGTTTGTAGCGGGTACTAATTTTACCTTATCTTATGCTGCAATTACCGGACGTTTAGGGAAAATGTTTAAGGATGAAGAATTTCGATTTTATGGGATAGTTGTTTTTATTTTTGCTTTAATTATCAGTTTAGGCCTTATGGCTGCAGGTAATATAAGTGGAGAACAGGCATTTCGTGATAGTTTGTTTACCGTTGTTTCAATTATTACAACAACCGGATATGCTACAGCAGATTATCTTCTTTGGAGTCCATTTTTAGGAATGCTTATTTTTGTTCTGTTTTTTGTTGGAGGTTCGGCCGGATCAACAGGAGGAGGTGTAAAAGTAGTTCGAATCTTGTTGCTTTTTAAGAATAGTTTTTATGAGTTAAAACGTTTAGTTCATCCAAATGCAGTTATCCCAATTCGTTATAATCGTCATGTGGTTGATCAAAAAACAGTGACCAATATTTTGGCCTTTTTTGTTTTTTATATCCTAATATTTATGGTTTCTTCTGTTTGTATGTCTTTATGGACTTCTGATATTTATTCTGCTTTTAGTGCTGTGGCTACTACTCTTGGTAATATTGGACCTGGCTTTGGGGAAATAGGTCCAATGGAAAATTTCTATAATTTACCATCATTGGCAAAATGGTTTTTATCGTTTTTAATGCTTTTAGGTAGATTAGAATTATTTACTGTTTTAATTCTTTTTTCACCATCGTTCTGGAAACATTAATTATTGTTTGAATAAAAGTTAAACTTTAAATTTAAGTTCTAATATCTTTTTACGATACTCAAAAATTTCTTGTAGTTTCTTCTTAATTATAAGGTGATTGGCAATTGCACCAAGAAATCCTAATGGAGGTTGGTAAGAAACAATATCTTTCATAAGAACACCATTAGGTATAGGTTCGATAATGTGTTGGTGATGCCAAATGGAGTAGGGACCAACACGTTGTTCGTCCACAAAATAGGAGCGATCGCGTACTTGTGTAATTTCGCTTACCCAAGTTGTTTTAATTCCTAATAATGGACTTACTTTATAAGTAATAATCATTCCTGAATACATTTTTTCGGGTAGATTACTGGAAATAATATCAAAACCCATATAGTCGGGCGTGATTTCTTTTAAATTTTTAGGGGAAGAGATAAAATCCCAAACTTCATTAATGCTTGCATTTATTTTTTGTTCACGGTAAAATTGATAAAAGGCCATATTATTTGTTTTTAAGGTTTTCTATTTCTTCCAATATTTGCTGTGCTTGAGCATATTTGGCATCACTTTCCGACCGGTTAATTTTTGATAAATCATACTGTTCTTTTAGTAGCTTTTTGTATTGTATTTGTAGTAATTCTATTTTCGATTTCTTTTTAAATAATCCAAACATAGCTTTTAATTTTTAGGTTTAGTACTCTTTTAATATGATAAGATTGCAAGTAAACGAATAGGTTATTGTCTTATATTCGATGAATTTCCTGTGCTTGTATTATGTATCATATAAAATGTTTGCATTGCTAAGGCCGCTTTATATTAAAATCTGATTAATTAATTTTTTAATACGGTGTTTTATATTATAGATCCATTAATTTTTAAGGTCCTAGTTCCGGATAGTTAAGTAAAGCTTTATAGCTAATTCCATTAAGATCTCTAATATTTGAAATGCCGTCGTACTTTACAATTCGCTTGGTTTCCAAATCATAATAAACAAAAATTGGTTTCATCATAAGTCTAAGGAAAATTTGTTTGCATTCCATTTTAAGCAGCATAATGTTAGGATCATTAGTTTGTTTATCAAGTTTATATATTCTAAATGTAAAATAATCCTGAAAAGCTACCGATAGGTAGTTAAATACGAGTTTTTTGTCGCTTATAATTTTATCCCAATTATTTTTAATGTAATAGTTAAATCCACCATCAACAATGGCGGGTTCGGGTACATATATACTTTTTTCTTTTAGTTTAGAATTTGTATTCTTGCGATAGCGAATATAAAATTGATTGGCTCCCAAATGTGTTACCTCTTCGAGAAGTCCGCTTCTTTTGTCGTTTAAGAGATATTGTGGTTTTTGAAATGAAGAACGAAAATTTAATTCCCGACGAGCAAATTCATTCCCATTTTTCCCAAGAAAATAGGTGAGGGTTTCAATGTGTTTGCCTTTATTAAATATTTCATGATGGACTTCTTTGTAGATGAATTCCAATGAATTTTTATCCATTGCAATACCTTCGTAAATACGATTTTCGGTTCCTATACAAAAGCTGTAAATAGGTAAAAGTGCGAATATGAATAAGATTTTTTTCATTTTTTGCGATTTTAAGATTTGTAAGCTTAATTGCTGTTTTGTTTGCTGAACAAATAGTGACTAATACTCCATTCTTTTCCATCCCTGTATCCCCATAGTTCGGCACAGGACATAAAGAATATACGCCAGTAATTCCACCATCGTTTTGCCTGATTGTTTCCATAAGTTTTTTCAAATATGGACATAATTTCGACCTTAGATTTATCCATATTATGTAACCAGGCTTTTGCAGTTTTTTGATAATGCAAGCCATTAAAATGCCATTTTTTTTCGATGTAAAGATGATCTTGAAAGTGGGTAAAAAGGTCTTCACTAGGCATAATTCCTCCAGTGAAAAAATATTTCGACATCCAATCGCTTGAATCCTTAATTTCAAACTTATAACTTAATTGTTTGTGTGAGAATACATGAACAAATAGTTTTCCGTTTAATTTTAAAAAATGATTTATTTTAAAAAAAAGTTCCTGGTAATTTCTCATGTGTTCAAACATTTCGATGGAAACAATTCTGTCGAACTTTTTATTTATAGAAAAATCATTCATGTCAGCTGTTATGATATTTAAATTACTTAAGTTCATTCGATAAGCTTTCGATTGAATATATTCACGTTGCGAATTGGAATTTGAAACTGCAACTATGTTAGCATTTGGATATTTTTGAGCTAGATACAAGCTAAGAGATCCCCAACCGCATCCTAATTCTAATATGTCCTGCCCATCTTTAATATCTGCTCGCTCAATAGTTTTGTCGAGCATGCATTTCTCTGCATTGTTTAAGCAGGTTTCGTTATCCAGCCATAATCCACAGGAGTATTTTAGATGCTGTCCAAGAATTTTATTGAAAAACGAAACAGGTAATTCATAATGTTGTACATTGGCCTCATTGGTTTTAACTGCAATGGGACTTTCCTTTAACTCTTCAACCAGTTTGTGTATGTTGAATTGTTTTTTCTCACTTTGTAAACGTTGTTTTATTAAGTGTTTAATCTGTAATTTTATTAAAGAATCCGGAATAATTCCCTTATCAACTAATTTGAGATACCACATAACTTTTGTTTTATATAAGTTGGTTTTTACAAATTTTGCAGGCTAAAACTCATAACATTTCCTTACAAAATTGTTTCTAATAAAACTTAATGTTTTTGCATTTTAAACTAATGTAATGCTAAGCTGTTAGTAAGGTATTAGCATGAATGTATAACAGTGTTTAATATTTTAATACATATATTAAACAAACATTTTGCTCAAATGTTTAAATTTCGAACTAAAAATATTTAGACATGCTTTAAATATTTAAATTTCAAAGCTGAAATTTATTTTTCAGTGGAGTGTAAATGGAAGGGTATTATCGAATTTAAATATAGAACTGAAGTAAAGCCGGATATATGAAAATTAGTACGATAAATTAGAAGTGAAGTTGATTCTTTTTTGTTTTTAATTGTATAATTATATTCGATTATTAAAGGATAAAAAATATACTTTTATCTATAAAAAATAATGATTAATGGAAGAATTATAACATTTTATTTTATTTTCCGTAAATAGTTTTGTTCAATAATTATTACATTTGTTAGGTATTTTATTTTAACAATTATTTAAATATCATCCATGAAAAATATTACAGAATACTCACATCTTATAGAAAAAGAGATTGCTAAGTATAAGAAAGAAACAGGAAAAGTTATCAAAAAGTTTGAAAAACGTTTTAATAAAGGAAATATGGTGGCAACTCATCATTTTAAAAATGCGAATCCTGAATTAATTCGAATGATGAAGTCGGAGTTAGAAAATGCTGGATATAGTCCTGAATTTATTGGTAATACACCTACAGGACATATTGCTTTAAGAGTTAGTTTATTACGTTCATCGGTTATTGTTGCATAATAATATTTTATGCATAAAAAATGTCGACAGATTTTTTTGTCGACATTTTTTTATGGGTATTTTTTAAAAAATTAATTCTCCAATACCAGCTCTTACAATTTCGAAATCTCCATTGGTACAATCAATTACAGTTGATGCTGTATTATTTCCAAATCCTCCATCAATAATAAGATCTACATCTTTGTTGTATTTTTCATAAATTAATTCAGGATCTGTGGTGTATTCAATAACTTCATCGGGATCGTGAATTGAAGTTGTCATGATTGGATTGCCTAATTCTTCAACAATTCTTAGAGGAATATAATGATCAGGAATACGAATACCAACAGTTTTCTTTTTGCTTTTGAATAATTTAGGAACATTATTACTTGCATGAAGAATGAATGTAAATGCTCCCGGTAAATTCTTTTTCATTACTTTAAAAGACGAATTGTCAACTTTAGCATATTCCGATAAATTACTAAGGTTATTGCAAATTAAGGAGAAGTTACCTTTATCGGCTGATATCCCTTTTAGGCGTGCAATTTTTTGAATGGCTTTGTTGTTGGTAATATCACAACCTAGTGCATATACTGTATCGGTTGGATAAATAACAAGTCCGCCATTTTTCAGAACATCTATAATTTTCCGAAATTCCCTGTGGTTAGGATTGTCAGAATATAATTTTAAGATCATATTAAATTGCTTATGGGTTATTTCGGGAAATAAAGATAGAGGTTTCTTTAGTAAGTAGTCTTTAATTTTGACATTTATTTTATGCGAATGCTATTTAATTAATATTAGCAGTATAGGTAAACACAAAAAGGAATGCCTAAGCATTCCTTTTTATAATGTAAACGATTAATTATTATCCGTTTAATTTGTTGTAATCAGCTAAAAATTGTTCTAGTCCCTTGTCTGTTAAAGGATGCTTTAAAAGTCCGGTAATTGCACTTAAAGGACAAGTTGCAACATCTGCACCAACTTCAACACATTGTATCATGTGCATTGTATGACGAATAGAAGCGGCTAAAACTTGTGTCTCAAAACCGTAATAGCTATTCATGTCGGCAATTTGGCGAATCAGCTCAATACCATCGGTAGAGATATCATCAAGTCTTCCTACAAATGGCGAAACATAAGTTGCTCCGGCTTTTGCAGCTAAAAGAGCTTGTCCTACCGAAAAAATAAGAGTACAGTTAGTTCTAATACCTTTAGAACTTAGATATTTTACTGCTTTAATACCGTTTTTAGTACATGGAACTTTAACAACAATTTGAGAATGAAGTGCAGCAAGTTCTTCTCCTTCCGAAATCATTCCTTCAAAGTCGGTTGCTATAACTTCAGCACTTACATCTCCATCAACTATATCGCAAATGTCAACATAGTGTTGCTTGATGTTTGCTTCACCTTTAATTCCCTCCTTAGCCATAAGAGATGGGTTTGTTGTAACGCCGTCAAGAACTCCTAAATCCTGGGCTTCTTTAATCTGATCAAGATTAGCTGTGTCAATAAAAAACTTCATTTTACGATTTTTAGTTTGTTTTTAAGTCGAAAACGAAAATACACTAAATTCTTATTAAGAACAAAGAGATTATAACGTTTTAAACTAATGATTAAAAAATAATAAATACGCGAAATAATTCCGTATCAGATTGATTCGAAAATAAAGTTGGTGGGAGTAATAATAAAAGAGCCGATGGAGGGACTCGAACCCACGACCTGCTGATTACAAATCAGCTGCTCTAGCCAGCTGAGCTACATCGGCGAATAATTGAGCCATTGATGAGATTTGAACTCATGACCTCTTCCTTACCAAGGAAGCGCTCTACCCCTGAGCTACAACGGCAAAGTAACAGAAATTAATAAGTAAATTATTAATATTAGAGCCGATGGAGGGACTCGAACCCACGACCTGCTGATTACAAATCAGCTGCTCTAGCCAGCTGAGCTACATCGGCATTTGTTACTTTGTTAAATATTTTAAAGAACGAAAGAAAGTCGTTAAACTTTCTTTTTGTTTTTTGATGAGCCGGTGGAGGGACTCGAACCCACGACCTGCTGATTACAAATCAGCTGCTCTAGCCAGCTGAGCTACATCGGCATTTTTTATTACCTAAAAGGCATAAAAAAGTGGGTAAGCAACAACGTCGCACCGCTACAACTACTTACCCTTGCTGCCTTCCGACCCTGGGGGAGTTCAGTAGGAGCTGGTCGCGTAGTGCTTACCCGACGACAAAAGTAGAAAAAAGTTGTTTCCCTGCAAATTAAATATGAAACTTCTTGGAATAATTAAGCTCCGAATATGGTCAAGCGATTTATTTTCAGAACAATAATTTTTCAAAAAAAAATCATTTTTTTTTTACAGTTAATGACTTTATAGTGCTAGTCTGGCTTTCTGATTGCAATAATTAAGTTTTTTTGCGTACTCATTCCCATAAAAACGGATATCTTTGTGCTCGATTATTAAAATACTTATAATAGATGATGTATAAGAAACCTATATTGAAACATTCATTTTTATTTGGATCTCTTGTTGGGGGAGTTTTGATTTTAGCTGCTCTTACTTTTTATTTTAAAGGGATATCAATAAATTTTCATCCTACCTTACTATTTGTAAATAGATTTTTAATTGTTCTGGGAATATATTTTAGTGTAAAAAAATATCGCGATGAAGAAATATCGGGTATTATAAGTTATGGTCGTGCTCTAGCTTGTGGTATTATTACTATTGGTATTGCATCTACTTATTATGCTTTATTCATATATGTACTAACCAGCTATTTTGATTCTAGTATAATTCAGGATGCTGTTAATTTTACCGAAAAGGGATTAGTTGAGGTAGGATATGAAGATGATCAGGTGGAACTTTTAATGTCTATTTATCGAAAAATCACACCTGGTATTTTTGCTTTTGGTCAATGGTTTGGGAAACTTTCGGCAGGTGTGTTTTTTTCACTGATAGTATCTTTTTTCTTTCGTTCTAATAGAAACTTGTTTAATAAGAGTTCTATTGATAAATTTAACGCTTCGAATAATCAATAATATTATATATGGATATTTCAGTTGTTGTTCCATTATTTAATGAGGAAGAATCGCTTCCAGAATTACTTGCCTGGATTGATAGAGTTATGAAGTCGAATAAGTTTAGCTATGAACTTGTATTGGTTGATGATGGTAGTACTGATACTTCGTGGCAGGTAATTGAAGATTTGAAGAAAAAATATTCTGAACTAAGAGGAATTAAGTTTAGAAGAAATTATGGAAAATCGGCAGCTCTTTTTAGCGGTTTCGAAATTGTTAAAGGTGATGTAGTAATTACCATGGATGCAGATCTTCAGGATTCTCCGGATGAGATACCTGAGCTGTATAGAATGGTGAAAGAAGAAGGTTTCGATTTGGTTTCGGGATGGAAGCAAAAACGTTACGATCCTATTTCTAAAACCATACCTAGTAAATTCTTTAATAGAACAGCCAGAGCCATGTCGGGTATTAAATTGCACGATTTTAATTGTGGCTTAAAGGCGTATAAAAATAAAGTAGTGAAAAGTGTAGAAGTGTATGGAGAAATGCACCGATACATACCTATTTTGGCAAAAGAAGCTGGTTTTACTAAAATAACCGAAAAGGTAGTGCAACATCAGGAAAGAAAATATGGTGTTACTAAATTTGGATTAAGTCGATTTATCAATGGTTTTCTTGATTTGCTTTCGATTACCTTCATCAGTAAATTCGGGAAAAAACCCATGCATTTTTTCGGTTTGTTGGGAACCTTAATGTTTCTGCTTGGATTTTTCGCTTCTGCCTGGATCGGTTTTCAGAAATTGTATAGCATGAGTTTGGGTGATATGCCACCAAAAGTAACCGATAGTCCGTATTTTTTTATTGCATTGGCGACTATGATTATTGGAACACAACTTTTTCTTACAGGTTTTGTTGCAGAATTGGTTAGCCGTAGTTCTTCTGAGAGAAATACATATCAAATCGAGAAAGAAATTTAATAAACAGTGAATGTGTGTTCCCATAACTATTGGGAGAGTAATTGTACGAATTAATAAAACAATTACTAACACTGTTTTTGCTGATAATTGTTTAAAGGAAAATGATCAAACGAATCATCAGATTTTTATTACAGATATTTCCTCGTCCGGTTTTAATTCGAATGAGCTTACTTATTAATCGTGTAGTTGCAATCTTCTTAGTTGGAAATAAAGTGGAATGTCCGGTATGTGGCGGTCACTTTAGAAAGTTTCTTCCATACGGATATACAAAAGCTACCGGACGTGACAACTGTTTATGTCCAAAATGTTTGTCTTTGGAAAGGCATCGTTTGATGTGGCTATACCTAAACAAGGAAACCGATTTTTTTAGCAAGAACTTAAAGGTTTTACACATTGCTCCTGAGCAATGTTTCTATAAACGATTTAAGGCACTTACAAATCTCGATTATACAACTGCTGATCTGGAATCTCCCATTGCTGATGTGCATTTCGATGTGCAGAAAATACCTTTTGCAGAGGAAACTTATGATGTGGTAATTTGTAATCATGTGATGGAGCATGTTACCGATGATGCTAAAGCTATGAGTGAGATTTATCGGGTTTTAAAACCAAATGGTTTTGCAATTTTACAAGTTCCTATGGATACGGATAATCCTAATACAATGGAAGATCCTAATGTTACCGATCCTAAGGAACGAGAAAAATTATACAGACAGAAGGATCATGTTCGTTTATACGGATTAGATTATAGTGATCGTTTATCTGCAGCAGGATTTAATGTTGTAGCAAGAAAATATGCTCAAGAGCTCGATACAGATTTAGCTGAAAAATATCGATTACCAATGGATGAAATATTTTATTTCAATCAAAAATAATAGGCATGAAAGAGGAAATTAAACTATCCGTTATTGTTCCGGTTTATAATAGGCCCGATGAAATGAAAGAATTGTTGGATAGTTTATCGGAGCAGACGAATAAAGATTTTGAATTGGTTGTTGTTGAGGATGGTTCTTCTGTAAAAAGTGAAGACGTATGTAACAGCTATCGCGATAAAATCTCTATTTCCTATTATTACAAAGAAAATCAGGGGCCCAGTATTGGTCGTAATTATGGATTGGCTCGTGCTAAAGGAAACTATTACCTCTTTTTCGATTCCGATTGTATTTTACCTCCTCATTATATGGAAACCATTCATAAGGAATTGTCGAGTAATTTTGTGGATTGTTATGGTGGTCCCGATGGTGCAATGGACGATTTTTCTGATTTTCAGAAAGCTGTTTCTTATGCCATGACTTCTTTTTTTACTACTGGAGGAATTCGTGGAGGAAAGAAGCAGGTTCATAAATTTCATCCCCGAAGTTTTAATCTTGGTTTTTCGAAAGCTGTTTATGAAAATACGGGTGGATTTCCGGTAACTACAATGCATCCAGGCGAAGATATGGTATTTGCCATAGAGGTAATAAAACGTGGATTTGAAACTCGTTTGGTGCAGGATGCTTATGTATTTCATAAGCGAAGAGTATCCTTCAAAAAATTCTACAAACAGGTTTTTGGATTTGGAAAAACTCGCTATATCATATCAAAACATTATCCTGAAACATTTAAAATATTTTTCTTGTTCCCATCTTTGTTTGTATTAGG
The DNA here is from genome assembly GCF_963677195.1 of uncultured Marinifilum sp. Taxonomy (NCBI): domain Bacteria; kingdom Pseudomonadati; phylum Bacteroidota; class Bacteroidia; order Marinilabiliales; family Marinifilaceae; genus Marinifilum; species uncultured Marinifilum sp. The sequence goes on along the minus strand of NZ_OY781918.1, from coordinate 4,607,621 downwards.
AACCATAGGAGCATTATTGTTGGGTGCAATGGTTCATAGAGTATTTGCTTTTCCAGTTTTTCTTTATGCTTTTTTGGTTTTTGCCGATGCATTAACAAAAACTAAATCGCTAAAAGTAGGATTTTTAGCTTTGCTGGCAAGCTTTATTCAGTTGTTCGCTTATGGTATTGGATTTATCGATGCGGTGTGGAAGCATAAGATACTTGGGATAGACGAGTTTGGAGTTATGGATAAAGGATTTTATGAATAAAAAAAGAGACATTATGCCTCTTTTAAAATTTTACTTTTGATATATTGAAGTACTTCTTCTTCCTGATCGGGATGGAACCACTGAATCTCATCATCACGACGAAACCAGGAAAGCTGGCGTTTGGCATAGCGACGAGAGTTTCTTTTGATTAGCTCAATGGCTTTTTCCAGATCTATTTTTCCATCGAAATATTCAAACAATTCTTTGTAGCCTACAGTATTCAAGGAGTTATAATGCCTGAATTCAAAAACAGATTTGGCTTCATCTATCAAACCTTCTTCTATCATTAGGTCAACTCTTCGATTTATTCTATCATATAATTCGGCTCTGTCGCGATTCAATCCAATTTTAAGGATGTTAAAATCTCGGTGTTTTTTCGAATTGGTTCTTAGTTCAGAATAAGGTTTTCCGGTCATCAAGCAAATTTCTACAGCATGAATTACTCGTTTTGCATTTTTTAAATCAACTTGATTGTAAAAAACAGGATCGAGTTGTTTCAATTGCATTCGCATGTATTCTAAGCCTTCTTTCTCATATTGCTCCATCACCTCTTTTCTAAGCTGTGGGTCTATTGTAGGAATGTCGTCGATACCATTGCAAATAGCATCGATATACATCATGCTGCCGCCAACTAACAGAACTTCATTTTTTTCTTTATAGAGTTTAGATAATAACTCGATGGTTTGTTTTTCGCATTCCCACGAGCTAAAATAGTCGTGAATAGAATGTGTATGAATAAAATGGTGTTTTACTGCTTCTAATTGTTCTTTTTCGGGTACTGCTGTTCCAATGCTCAATTCACGATATACTTGTCGGCTATCGGACGATGAAATTTCAGTATTAAAGTGTTTGGCAATATTGATACTTAAATCGGTTTTACCAACTCCTGTAGGACCAAGAATAACAATTAGGGTTTTAGACATAGTAGGCTTAAGAAAAATGTGTTTTTATGATAATAAAAAAATGAGTAATATATTTGTGGATGCTTGCAAAAATATTACTCATTTTTAATTAATAATTATTCATTGCTTAAAGAATATCTTCATAATCGTCCAGACTTTCAAATTCAGGTCCGTCATTTAGGTTATCATCAAAATCAGCTAAGTAATCATCAGCAGTTTTTTCTTTTTTAGAAGAAGAGTCAAGTTCACCAATATTTAGGTCTAATCCTTCAAAATTCTCAGCATCCATTTTAATTTGTTCGGGAGCATCATTTTTTGAGAGACTGCATTTAGGGTATTTTGTTCTTGATTTGGCAATTCCTTTTTCAATTAGCTCGATATTAAAATATCTGTCAGAGAAAAAGTCGAAAACATAAATGAGATTAGGCTTTTCGGAGGAAACAAATTCGCGAATCATTGCTACATCCATAGGAACAACGTTCATATTATCATCATCTTCTGTGTTCATTTCGAAGAGGGCAATTTCTAATCCGCGTTCGCCAGTAGCTCCAATCTGATAAAAAGAGGCCATTTGCGAATTGTCATATTCTATTGCTTTTTGAATAGCATTGTGAAATTCTAAATAAGTTTGTTCGTGATTGATCTCTATCTCTCTCACAAATCCTTCTACTTCTGATGATGTAATTCTAAATTTATATATCATTTTGTTATTTTGATTTTAAATTTGATAAAAATGCAATTGTGTCTACATTATCGGCATAGTCCCATAATTCGGGTTCCTGTGCTTTTCCTAGGGGAACTGAAGAATCCAACTCATTACTTACCACGCATTGTATAAGATCTGAATGCAACTTCAGTGTTTTATTCAGACCATTAATTTCGGAATAAAATTCATAGTTAACAAGTCCTATTGGAGATGTAAAAGATTGATTTTCGCACAAAAGTATGAATCCATTATCTAAATGCTCAATTCTATTCATTAATAGCAGAGATCTTTGGTAATCGTAATTGTTGGCATATTTACTATGATTGCTAACGTAGGCATAGTCTTTCCAGCAGTCAAGAAGTTTCGTAAAATCGTAGCTAGTTGGAACGTATAATTTTGATACATTTCTACAGCCCAAACCAAAGTATAGAAAAATATCTTTCCCAAGTGCTATTAACTCTTCTTTACTTTCATTTCCGCTAAGTACAGCAATCGATGTTCTGTTTTTTCGGATAATGTGCTGGTATTTACCAAAGTATGCTTCGAAATAGCGCGCAGAATTATTACTGCCCGTGGCAATAATTGCATCGAATTTATTTTGTACATTTAATCTTTCCGACTGGAATGATATTAGTTCCCGAAATTCAGAGTTTATTTCAATTAAAATTTTAGATATAAAGTCTAAAAGCTGATTATCTTTTGAAGATAATTTTCCTATAAAATGATGTCCCGAAATTAGTACTGATAACATGTCGTGAAATCCTACCATTGGAATATTTCCGGCCATTATTACAGCAACTTTAAGTTCAGTATTTTTATCGGAAATTGAATATTTAGAAAGCCATTTTTCTAATTTTTCAGCATTTAAAAAAGAGCAAATTCCATTTATAGATGCATGAACATGAAAAGGAGTAAACCATAAGTTTTCATTCGCAACTCTGGAAATAAGTGCTTTAAAATCATTATAGAATTTCGAATTTAAATAATGATTCGTTTGTGATTGATTTTCAGAACAAAATTGTGATAAAAAATCACCCAATATACTAAAGCTCTTTATTCTTTGATTTAAGTTCATAATCTGATTCAAAAAATCCCCAATCAACTTTATAATTAAAGTTATTACTGGGGAGTTTTATTTAATATTTGTGCAAAGATAAAAATTGTTATCAAAGAACCTTAACTATTTTAATTCTAATCTAAAGAATGAAAAAGAATATTAATTGACTTAGGTAATAATGCTTTTTCTAGATCTTTTAAGCTTATATCTGGAATAATATTTTTTGAAAGTAGTTTCCCAGAACTAATAAAAATGAAATTAACAAAAGTATTTTTAGGGTAATTGATCCCCAAGAGAATTTGAATTTAATGTGTAAAATTAGCAATACAATAAAACTAATTATGGGTAGCAAAGCAGGGTATAGTTGTAGCGATTTGCAAATGTCACCTTTAAGCAATGCAATTAAAGAGCTTTGAAAACCACAGCCAGGGCATTCAATTCCAAAATATTTTTGAAATTGGCAGGGAATCTGAAGATTTTCCAGCCATTTAATAAATTGTTGCCACATGCTTAAAGGCTATCTGTTTAGATTGTTCACTTAATTGAATTGTAGTAATTAAATATCATAATAAGATCAGATTCCTTTTTGTGTTTTAATTTATTTGTTTTTATAAAATTCGATAATTCTTTGCTTTTATCTTTAAAAACTTCTTTAATAAGTGTTTTAATTGTCGGAATTTTAGAAATTAGTTGTTTTTCTGTTTTGTAAAACAGTTTTGATTGTATGATATAATGATCAGGAATTTTTTCTTCGAAACTAGATACATTTTCTTTTCCTTTTATTAGTTTGCACTGATAAAATTTTAATAGAGAAATTTTTCCTTCTGCTAATATCTCGTAGTAGGATTTACTGTTCTTTAAATGAGAATTTGTGTAAATAAATTTAGAATCTGTAATTTTTATATATTCAATTTTATCAGATTTATTTAATGCTAGAGTGTCTTCGTTTATAATTAATTGAAACTCTTGATTAAAAACAAAGTATCTAAGTTTTGTTTTCGATGGAGTATCGGAATTTGTAAACTTAACTACTCCTTCTTCAAACGAATTATCTAAATAATATTCGCCCTTAAGATTAAATTCTTTTGAAAGAATATCAGGATTTAATTTGTCGCAATATTTATTAAATATTATTTGAGTTTGAGAATTAACCTGCGCATTTAGGTTTAAACTAATAAATAAACAACCAATAAGAATTAGTATTGAACAATTAAAATCTTTCATGATATATAAATTAAGTCTTTTGAATAATTTACAATATAACAATAAAAGACAAAAAAAGCCGATGCTTTCACATCGACCTTGAATATTGATTATTGTTTAGTCTACAAATCTCGGCGTTGATATAGGCTGTCAGTCATATCCATTTCGTCGAACTGCATGTATTGATATATTTCTTCTTTGTGAGCAGCAATCTTCTCATTGTAAATTTCCATATACTCAGCAGGACTTGGTAGTTTACCAAGAACAGAAACAACAGCACCAAGTTCGGCAGATCCCAAATAAACCTGAGCTCCTGTACCCATACGGTTATTAAAGTTACGGGTTGAGGTTGAAAATACAGTAGAATTATCAGGAACTCTTAATTGATTTCCCATGCATAATGAACATCCGGGAGTTTCTATACGAACACCTAACTGAGAGAAAGTAGCGAATGTCGCTTCTTCTTTCAGTACAGCCTGATCCATACGAGTTGGAGGAGCAATGTAAGTTCTTACTTTATCTGATGGAGTTAAGCCATTCCAAACTTTCTCACAAGCGCGGAAGTGACCAATATTTGTCATGCATGAACCAATAAATACATCCTTAATTTCAGTATTCTGAACATCGGAAAGTAATTTCACATCATCCGGATCATTAGGACAACAAAGGATAGGCTCAGTAATATCAGCAAGATCGATTTCGATGCTTGCAGCATATTCGGCATTCTCATCTCTTTCTAGCAATACCGGATTAGCTAACCACTCATTACAAGCATCGATACGGTTCTGAATAGTTTGATCGTCTTTGTAACCCATTTTAATCATAGACTCCATTAAGGCAACGTTAGACTTCACATACTCAATTACTCTTTTTTCTGATAACTTTATACAACCAGCGGCAGCAGAGCGCTCAGCAGTTGCATCGGTCAATTCAAAAGCTTGCTCAACAGTAATGTTTTCAAGACCTTCCATCTCGATAATCTTACCATTAAAAATATTGATTTTGTTTTTCTTAGGAACAGTTAACTGTCCGTTTTGAATTGCAAAATAAGGAATAGCATTTACTACATCACGCAAAGTGATACCTGGGTTTAGCTCACCTTTAAATTTGATTAATACTGATTCTGGCATATCCAATGGCATAAAACCTAATGCGCCTGCAAAAGCGACCAAGCCTGAGCCAGCTGGGAATGAAATACCCAATGGGAAACGAGTGTGAGAATCACCTCCTGTACCAACAGTATCAGGAATCAATAAACGGTTCAACCATGAGTGAATAACACCATCTCCTTGTTTTAAAGGTACACCTTTACGCTCAGAAATAAACTTTGGCATACTTTTGTGCATTGCTACATCAGTTGCTTTAGGATATGCTGCTGTATGACAGAAAGACTGCATGAACATGGGAGCTTCGAATTTTAAACATGCCAATTCTTTAATCTCATCACGAGTCATTGGTCCCGTAGTATCCTGAGATCCAACAGTTGTCATTTTTGGAGCACATGATGTACCTGGCAATACGCCTTCTACACCGCAAGCTTTACCCACAATTTTTTGTGCCATTGTATAGGCTTGCTTGGGTTTTGCTTTTGGGTTGTTAGCCACTTTAAAAATGTCGGTTGCAGGCATGTCTAATAAAGTGCGGGCTTTCTCAGTTAATGCTTTACCAATGATCAATGGAATACGTCCACCAGCTCTGTATTCATCGCTTAAAGTATCAGGGCTTAAAGTGTATTTAGAAATTACTTGTCCGTTGCGAGTAATTTCACCTTTAGTATTGTTAATTACAATTTCATCTCCGGTATTTAATGCAGAAACATCGGTTGTAATTGGTAATCCACCCGAATCTTGTGTTGTATTGTAAAAAATTGGTGCAATAGAACCACCAATTACAACACCAGCAGTACGTTTGTTAGGTACACATGGAATATCTTCGCCAATGTGCCAAAGTAAAGAGTTAGCAGCAGATTTTCGAGAAGAACCAGTACCCACAACGTCGCCAACGAAAGCAACTTTGTGACCTTCTTTTCTCCATTTAGCAATAGTTTCAATACCATCTTCGAAACGACCAGCTCCCATAGCTAAGGCGTGCAATGGAATATCAGGACGAGTAAATGCTTGAGATGCAGGAGAGAAATCATCGGTATTGATTTCACCTTCTACTTTGTAAACCTTTAATTTAATTTCTTCAGGTAATTCTTCACGAGTAGTAAACCATTCGGCTTTTGCCCAGGATTCAATTACACTTTTAGCAGCAGCATTAGTTTTAGATAATTCAGCAATAGTTTCGAAAGCATTGTAAACAAGAATAATTCCTTTAAGAGCTTCAGCAGCTTCTTTAGCCAAAGTTTCATCTTTTAAAGCTTCGACTAAAACAGTTACATTATAACCACCCATCATAGTTCCCAAAATTTGAATTGCTTCAGATTTTGAAATAATAGGTGAATTTAATTCGTCTCTTAAAAGTTTGCCTAAAAAGTCAGCTTTTACTTTAGTAGAATCATCTACTCCGGGAGCGATTCTTTCTTTGAATAAATGTAATAGAAAATCCTCTTTTTCTTGAATGGGATTTTGTAATAGACCGCAAAGTTCTGCAGTTTGTTCTGCATTTAATGGCAATGCCGGTATACCTTTGGTAGCGCGGGAAGCCTCGTGTTTTAGATAAGCGTCAATCATGTGTTTGTTGATACGATTAAGTACTTTAGTGATTAGTGTTATTTAAATAAAGAATTATTCCTTTATTCATAACAAACATAGAGTTTTTCTAATTACACGATTCATATTAAGATGTATTTTATACCATGTTTAAGGGCATAAAAAAAGCCCTCCGTGTGGAGAGCTTAATTATATATTTGGTATGGATTATTTTACTGAATCCATGTACTCAACTAATTCACATACTTTAGTAGAGTATCCCATTTCATTGTCATACCATGAAACAACTTTTACGAAAGTTGAAGACAATTGGATACCTGCTTTAGCATCAAAGATAGAAGTTCTTGTATCACCAGTAAAGTCGTTAGATACAACCATATCCTCAGTATAACCAAGAACACCAGCTAATTCACCTTCTGAAGCTTCTTTCATTGCAGCACAAATAGCTTCGTAAGAAGTTTCTTTCTCTAAACGTACAGTTAAATCAACTACAGATACATCTGGTGTAGGAACACGGAAAGACATACCAGTTAATTTTCCATTCAATGCAGGAATTACTTTACCTACAGCTTTAGCAGCACCAGTAGAAGAAGGAATGATGTTTTGACCAGCTCCACGTCCACCTCTCCAATCCTTAGCAGAAGGACCGTCAACAGTTTTTTGAGTAGCTGTTGTAGCGTGTACAGTAGTCATTAAACCTTCAATAATACCAAACTTGTCGTTCAATACTTTAGCTACAGGAGCTAAACAGTTTGTAGTACAAGAAGCATTAGATACGAAAGTCATGTCGTTAGTGTATTCTTTGTTGTTTACACCCATAACGAACATTGGAGTATCGTCTTTTGATGGAGCAGACATGATAACTTTCTTAGCACCAGCATCAATATGACCTTGAGCTGATTCTTTTGTTAAGAAAAGACCAGTTGACTCAACTACATATTCAGCACCTACGGCACCCCAGTTAATATCAGCAGGATTTCTTTCAGCAGAAACGCGAACAACGTTACCATTAACTACTAACTGACCATCTTTTACTTCAACAGTACCGTTGAATTTTCCATGAGTAGAATCATATTTTAACATGTAAGCCATGTAATCTACATCAATAAGGTCGTTAATTGCAACTACTTCGATGTTGCCTTTTGCTACAGCTTGACGGAATACGAAACGTCCGATACGGCCAAATCCGTTGATACCAATTTTAATCTTTGACATTGTGTATAAATTTTAATTTATAAACCCTTTGTTTCTCAATGGCAAAAGTATGTAATTTAAAAATATTTTGTATATAAAAATTGAAAAAAAATAAAGATATTTTTAATGGTTAATATGAATTAATGTGTTAGTTATAAGTGCTTAAGCTTCGATTAAAACGATTGCAATTAGTTCTTTTAAACAAAAAAAATCTCCTTTAATGAGATTTTTTTTATTTAGTTTAAGCATTTTTGCTTGCACTTGTGGTATCAGATTTTGTGTAGGCCGGACATCTTTTGTCAACAGCACAAGAACTTGTAATTAATCCTAATAGAAAAATTACTGCCAGAGCATAAAGTGTTTTTTTCATAGGTGATTTAGTATTAAATATGCAGATTTAAGTTTTAAAATTTTGCAAAAGGTATAAAAAATCTTGTAATTATTGGTAATGAATCATTCGTGAATAATTATCATTACCAACTAATAAACCTTATTACTGATTTTAGTGAAAAAGGTTTATTAATATGTAGATAATATGAATAAATTAATTGTTTTGTGTGTTATTTTCTTGTTAATCAGCTGTAATTGCTATTCTCAAAGTGAAAGGGTGTACCTAAATATTAAGCTTGATAAATCGGAAAATAGCAATTTAAAAAATATATTAAGAGTTGAAGGAAAATATAAAAATAGGCTTGAAGCGATTTCAGTTTTAAATCGAAAAATTGCCAAACTCAGAGAAAAAGGATTTTGGGAAGCGAATATTGATTCTGTTGTTTTTGTTCACGATTCTATTCATACAAATGTTCATTTAGGGAGTAAGTATTCTATTGAAAAATTTTCTAGTGCCGATTTGAATAAAAAGAATTTATCTGAGTTTAATTATAGAGTAAACCACAATGATGATTTGAACAAAACGAAATTACATCAGAAGTCGATGCTTAAAGAATTGAACAATAATGGATATCCTTTTGCTTTAATAGAACTCGATAGTTTAAATATAGATAATAAGATTCTTTCTGGTGTTTGGAAATTAAATTGTGGTGAGCGGGTATATTGGGATACGATTATAAGAAAGGGTGATTTAAAAATAAAGAAGAATTTTATAGAAAGATATTTGAGTATTTCTTCAGGAAAACTTTATAGCGAAAAGAGGTTTAATTCTATATCTGATAAAATAAAAGGATTAAATTTTGTTCGAGAAATAAAACCGGCCGAAGTGGAATTTATAAAAAATAAAGCCTTATTATATACCTATTTAAGTAAAGAAAAATCTAACAGGTTTGATGGTATTTTAGGTTTGCTAAATAATTCGGGAAGTAATAATAAATTGGAATTAACGGGCGAGATCAACTTATTTTTGGAGAATACGCTTAAAGTAGGAGAGCAAATTAAATTAAACTGGAAAAAGTACGAGGCCGCTAGTCAGAATTTAAATGTTGGTTTTGGATATCCGTATTTAATTGGGAATATAGGATTCGATTTTGATTTAGGTATAGAAAAAAAAGACAGTACATATTTAACTAGCGATTTGAATTTGGGAGTTAGACTTTTTCAAAGAGGAACTAAGATGGTGCGCTTATTTTATAAATTTAAATCTTCAGCTTTATTATCGACTAAAAATTTAAGTGGAATTAGTGTTTTGCCCGATTATGCCGATGTGAAATCTAATTTAATAGGTTTAGGGGTTGAGTATAGTAAATTAGATTATTCTTATAATCCCAAAAGTGGTTATGCATTCGATTTTAACTTTGCAATTGGAAAGCATACAACAGAAAAAAATAGTAAAATTCCACAAGAATTATACGAGAATCTTGATTTGAAAGGGACTTTGATTAATGCAGAATGGTATTGGGAGTATAATATTCCATTGGCAAAAAAAATTAGTTATCGAATTAAAAATAAAGGGGGAATTATTAGTTCACCAGATTTATTTGCAAATGATTTATTTAAACTAGGAGGAATTTCTAGCCTTAGAGGATTTAACGAAAATATATTTTTGGCTTCAGAATATACTGTCTTATCTAATGAATTAAGGTTTATTCCAGAAAGAAATACAAGTTTTTATTTATTTTGGGATGGAGCATATTATAAAAATGAAATTCTAGATAAAAAATCGGAAGACTTGCCTTGGGGAATTGGTTTAGGTTTTAATTTTGGAACTCGCTCGGGTATTTTTTCCTTGACTTATGCTTTAGGGAAACAGAAAAATCAAAACCTTGATTTTAAAACAGCAAAAATACATTTTGGTTTTGTTAGCCGATTTTAAAAAAAAAACAAAAGACCGTTGGTTTTATCCTAACGGTCTTTGTAAACATCAAACTTCAAATTATTAGTTGCGATTTTTATCAGTACTTTGATTTTTTTAATCGGTCGTTCAAAACTAGGAATAAAATTTTAATTACGCATACGTTTGCAGTATTTTTTTTAAACTTATTTAAATGTGTGAATATTGATGTGAAACCTGAAATAAACTTGGATATACTTATGTTGCTTATTTGCTTCGTAAACTTGTTAATATGAAATAGTAGGCGAAAATTATAATAACAGTAAGAACAAAAGTAAAAAGAATAGGTAAATTCTCTTTTAATAATAGATTAGAAATAAATATTAATAATAGGGTAGTAATAATTCCCATTATTAATGACTTAAACATATAATTACGACTGGATTTATTGATTTTTAATGCAAGCTGATCAATAAGTTTTGAATCTACTTCGAAATTTTCAATTGCTTTTGAAAATGCATTTATTTCTTCATTGTAGTAACTATTTTCCTCTTTGGATCGGAATAATCCTGAGGTGCTAAATTTATAATTAGCATAGATATTGTAATTCATTCGCTCCTTTTTAAGAATTTCAATATCGACTATTGTTTTCCATTTTGCAGGAGTTAAGGAAGTCATATTTCCCCAAATACTGCCTCTTTTAAATAACATTCCTTCGGAATTAGAGCGAATTAATTCATAACCTCTTATTTCGAAAAACTTAATAATGTCCGAAACCAAAAGCTTCTTATTCCTCTTAATATTAAATCCAATTAATTTGCGCATTTCCAATAAAAAGTATATCCAAAAATATTAAAAAAAATTAAAATAATGTGTGAGCCTCAAAAATCATTTTATACGTTCAGATTTTTAATAATCTTAATATAAATTTTTAAGTCTTGTTTTTACTGTTTTAGGGTTTTAAGTTTTTATGCTAAAAAGTCTGTATTCATTGCTTTACATAGTCTTTTAGCTTTTTGTTATAAATGAAAAATAATGTTGAAAAATTATAACTAAAAGTTCTTTTATGAGGTATAAAGAGTATTGAAACCAATGATTAGAAAAACCACTACCAAATTTATGATATATAATAACGATTCAACTCCTGAATGGGAAGTACAGAAATTCAATTTAAAGTGTTTGAAAATTAAAGATATCTCAATGGATATTGAAGGTATGCTTTGTGATTTTTCCTATTTAAGTAATTGTCCTTGTTTTTTTATTGATTATGAGAATCATATTGTTTCAAAAGTTTGTAATGTCGATGTTTCTGAATTTATAGATAAGACTACGAAAACATTTGATGATTTATTTTCCGAATTATTAAAAAAGTCCTCATCACAAAAACAGGATTATATAGAATTAAGATCTCAAAATGGTGAAAGAACAATTTGTATTCCGGTTTTTCTCAAAAAAATGGTCTATGGTTTCTTTATTTATGGAAATTATAATTTAGAATCGGATATTAAAAATGATATTGATTCTCACTCTTTACCTATTTTGAGCAAGAAGACTGCGTCTTTAAATTTGAGTCGAGCCATGCGCTTTGCAAAAATGTCTACTTCTCAGTTAAATACGGCATTCGAACTAAGAGATCAGGTTGCAAAGAATAAAGAAGCCAGCGAAGAAATTAGGTTGCAAAAAACATTCTTCGAAAATTTATTTGAGAATTCTCCTGAAGCAATTGTAATATTAGATAATCAAGATCGTGTAATAAGAGTTAACCGAGAATTTGAACGTCTATTTGAGTATACCCAGGATGAGGCTGAACTAAAATACATAAATGACTTAATTGTTCCTTCTAACTTTAAATTAGAAGGTCAGGATGCAACCATTAATGTAGCAAAAGGAGAAGTGGTTGATATTACTACTGTCAGACAAACAAAGTCGGGAAAGCAAATTCATGTTCAAGTTTTGGGTAAGCCCATAATGTTAGATAATGATCAGATTTCTGTTTATGCTATCTATCGAAATATTTCCGAGCATGTATGGAATCAGAAAAGACAGTTAATAATGCTCGAGATCTCTGAGATTTTAAACTCGTCTCAAACATCTATTCGAATGATCCACAGAATAGGAGAAAAGCTTGCTCCTATTATTGGCTTTGGTAAATTGTTTCTGGAGCTTATATCGCCCGATAAAAGAGGCTTTAGGGCTTATTCGCTAGAATCTTCCAATTATTTAGAGATTGGTTTTACTAAGTCCTTAAGTTTTTTAGTTCTAAAGTACAAGAAAAAGTATCATTTAAAGGAAGATGAAATTCGTGAACTTATTAAAGAAAATCATATTAGTATAGATACTATTCCAAAAATGTGGCTTGGTCTGCCTCTAATTTACGAGGGGATAGTTTTAGGTGTTTTTGGTATTAGTTCCGATATTGATGATTCAGATCTAAATCCAGAAAGTATAAAATTACTAGAGTTAGCAGTTGTTCAACTCGCAGCAGGTGTAGCTAAGAAAAAACGTGAGATAGAGTTGAAAATGTTGAATACATCAATGGAGCAAAGTCCTGCTTCAATAATTATTACTAATCGCGAAGGATGTATTGAATATGTAAATCCTAAATTTTGTCAGATATCTGGATATTCAGCCAAAGAAGCTATAGGTAAAAACCCTCGTTTTTTAAAATCAGGATTTACTGCTAAAGAAGTTTATGTTCAAATGTGGGAACATCTGGTAAAGGGTGAAGAGTGGGTTTGTGAGTTTTTAAATGTTAAAAAAAACAAGGAATTATATTGGGAAAGAGCTAGTTTCTCCGCCATTAAAGATGAATATGGTAAAATAACCCACTATATGTCGGTAAAAGAAGATATTACCGAACGAAAGAAGTTTGAAAAGGATTTACTAGAAGCAAAGAATAAGGCTGAAGAATCAGATCGAATGAAATCAGCTTTTTTAGCCAATGTTTCTCACGAACTAAGAACGCCATTAAATGCTGTTATTGGATTCTCAAATTTATGTAATGATTCTATGCAAATAGATGAGATTCTGGAATTTGTTCAGCTAATTAATAAAAGTGGAAATCAATTATTTGGAATTATTGATGATATTTTAAATTTTACAATGATAGAATCTGGAGGAATGGCAAAATCAGAAACCGAGTTTTTGATGGTGAATTTCTTCGAAGAGGTTAAGAAACAAGCCATAGAAAAACAACGACTCGAAAATAAAGATCGATTAGAATTGAAATTTACGACCCCAGCTAATTTTAAAAAAATTCTTGTAAAAACAGATTTTCAGAGGTTACTTCATGTTGTGATGAATCTATTTAAAAATGGACTTAAATTTACAAATGAGGGAGTAGTCGAGTTTGGATATTATGTAAGTAACGGAAGCTTAAAGCTGTATGTGAAGGATACCGGAGTAGGCATAGAAAAGGATAAAAAAGATATAATTTTTGAAAAATTTAGACAAGTTGATGATACAATAACAAGGACTTTTGGAGGAACAGGAATGGGATTGGCCATATCGAAAAAAATTATGGATATGTTAGGTGGTAGAATTGAGGTGGAATCTGAACCAAATAGTGGATCAACTTTTACCTTAATTTTAGACTGTATTCTTTCTAAAGAACCTATAGAACAAAAGAAAGTGGAAAAAGAAAATGTAGAATACCCAACGATATTAGTTGCCGAAGATGAGCTTTCTAATTATCGTCTTATCGAAGCAATATTAAAAAGAAGTAAATATAAGGTAATTAGAGCTGAAAATGGAGCTGAAGCTATTCGTATGTGTAAAGAAATTGAGGAGATCGATTTAATTTTAATGGATATGCGAATGCCAGAAGTTGATGGCATGGAAGCAACCATTGAAATAAAGAAATTTAGGCCCAATTTAACCATTATTGCTCAAACAGCTTATGCCATGAATGGTGATAAAAGTAAAGCACTAGATTTTGGCTGTGATGATTACATTTCGAAACCTATTAAAAGGGAATTGCTTTTAAGTAAGCTTAAAGCTTTTATTAAGTAAATTATTTTAATGATATTTTAATTCTATCGTAAAATAGTAGTTTAAAATATAAGTGTAAAATAAAAAAATATGACTTATTCAACTTAAAGGTTTGGATAAGCCATAATTTCAATTATTAATTATTGTTTATTTACATCGCGCGCCGAAGCTTGAGCCGTTGGCATTATTAAGATGTCATTTATGTTAACATGTGCAGGACGACTTGCAATAAAAAGGAGTGTTTCTGCTATATCCTCGGCGTATAAAGGTACAAAGCCATCGTAAACTTGATCTGCTTTATTTTCATCTCCTTTAAACCTTACAATTGAGAATTCAGTTTCAACCATACCAGGTGCAATAGACGAAACTTTAATATTGTGAGGTAACATATCTATTCTCATTCCCTTGGTTAGGGCATCGGCTGCATGCTTGGTAGCACAATAAACATTACCACCAGGATATACTTCTTTTCCTGCAATAGAGGTAATATTAACAATATGCCCCTGTTTTCTTGTTATCATTAACGGACTAATTGCACGAGTAATATACAGCAATCCCTTTATATTAGTATCAATCATTCTTTCCCAGTCATCTATAACACCTTCTTGTACTGTAGATATACCTACAGCCAAACCTGCATTATTAACTAACAAATCAATATTTTTCCATTGTTTAGGTAGTGATTTTATTTTATTATTTACTTCGTCCTGATTTCGAACATCTAATACCAAACTATGTACTTTGCATTGGTTTTCCGAAATTAATTTTTCTTCCAAACTAAGAAGTTTTTTTTCTCTTCGCCCCGATATAATAAGGTCAAATCCATTTTTGGCAAGTTTAAGGGCACATGCTTCTCCAATACCAGCAGTTGCTCCGGTTATAAAGGCTATTTTATTCATTTTGTTAATCCTGATTATTAATATATTCTTATTTTATGTGTATTTATTTTTACTCTTAATTAATTCGCTTAGTAAAGGTAAAAACTAAGGTGATAATTCGTGTTCCTATCTTATTTTTTTTAAATTTAAATTATTCATCACCACAAATTTTGAACTATGGAAAATCAAGATGTTTCAATTCAACTGGCAGAAGACATAGGAATTAATAAAGATTTATACAATAAAATAACAGACAATCTAGGGCGAACTCCAAATTTATTGGAATTAAAAATATACGCTGTTTTATGGTCCGAGAATGTTTCTTATAAAAGCTCATCTAAATGGATTAATATCCTACCCAACAAAGGAGAAAATATAATTTCCGGAGCAAGAGAATCGAGTGCTGGAGTTGTTGATTTAGGAAATGAAGAGTGTTGTGTCTTTAAAATGGGAACTCATAATCATCCGTCAGGAATTGATCCTTACCAAGGAGCTGCCACTTGTGTTGGTGATGTATGCAGAGATGTAGTTTCTTTAGGAGCTAAGCCTATGGTCGTACTTAGTTCCTTACGATTTGGCGAGGCATCTTTAGATAGAACAAAATGGTTGATGGATGAGATCACAAAAGGAATTCATGATTATTCGAAAAAAGTATATGCCGAAGAGATTGGTAGCGAAGTGTTTTATAACTCTTCTTATGATACAAATCCTCTGGTTAATATTATGATTGCTGGCTTAATACACAAAGATAAATTGTTGTATAAACGTAAACTTGAAGCTGGGCATTCAATTTTTATAGTAGGTAATCCAACTGGTTCCGAAGGGGTTTATGGTCAAGATGAAAGTTTCTCTATACCAAAAGGTAATCCGGTTTTAGGGAATTTACTAATAGAGGCTGTTCTGGAACTTAACGAGAAAGACGCTCTTGTTCGCGTTGAAAACATGGATATGGCTGGTGTTATTAGTTCTTGCTCGATAATTAGTGCTAATGCAAAAATGGGTGTCGATATCAATTTAAATAATATTCCTCTAAGCCAAGAGGGAATGAGTATTGAGCAGGTATTATTATCTCGTACTCAGGAAAGACTTATGTTGGTGGTTGAGAAAGAACAAAAAGATTTAGTTAAAAAGGCATTCGCAAAAAGAAATATTTTATGCGAAGAAATTGGATCTATTACCAAGAATGAAAATATCAGAATATTCGAAAACTCTAAGCTTATAGCCGAAATTGTAAACAGAGATTTAATAATGGGATTTGGTGCTCCTCAAACCGACAGGAAATTTTATTCCGAACAAAAAGAAACTAGTATTGATTACATGGAGAATATACCAGAACCTGATAATTATTGGAAAGTAATTAATAAAATGGTTAATAATCCTAATCTTGTGGTTAAGGAATATCTGCAAGGATTTATGGAAGATAGGCACAACTCACCTTCCGATGCTCAAATTACAAATTTAGGTTCGAAGGATAAAACCTTGTGCTTTACTGCATCGGGAAATTCAATTTACTCGCATAATAATCCTAATATTGGAGCGCAAATTAATGTGGCAAGAGCGGTTCGACGAATTATTTGCTCAGGAGGTAAGCCATTAGCTTTAAATGATTGCTTGAATTTTGGAAGCCCATTAGAAGAAGATGTGCATTCACAATTTGTTGAAACAGTAAATGGAATAGCTACCGCAAGTAAGTTGTTTAATATTCCGGTTGTTGGTGGAAATGTAAGTTTCTACAACGAAAGTTCAGTTCTTGGAAAGAGAAAGCCTATTAAGCCTACTCCTGTAATTGCCATGATGGGAATTTTACCTGTAAGGGAAAATCACATGTCGTACATGTTTAGAAATAAAGGCGAAATGATTTTTATTATTGGAAAATCAAGAAATGATATCGCAGGATCGGAGTACTTATGTTCTTACCATAATAAATGTGAAGTGGGTATTCCTTCATTCAATATAGAAGAAGAAAAAGAGATTAATGCAATTATTGAAAAATTAATTAAATCAAAACTAATTTGCTCGGCACATAGTGTTGAAAGAGGAGGTTTGTTTTTTAACCTAATAGAGTCGGCAATGCCATTAGGTTTAGGTTTTGACATTACATCGCCTGCCGAAATTAGAAAAGATGCATTTTTGTTTGGAGAATCTCAGGGAAGAGTTGTTGTGTCGGTTTCTATGGAAAATGAAGACGATTTTGTTGATATGATGATGGAAAGTGGATTGTCTTTTTCAACCTTAGGTCATGTAACTAAAAGAGAACTTCGTATCGATGATATTTCTTACGGATATATAGATGAGTACAAGAAGGTTTATAGAAATAATACAGTAGGATAAATGATTTAAATTACACATTCTTTATTTTTCATTCATTATATTTGTGCGCTCGTGTGTATACTTTTCACGATCGCATATTTTTTTAGAAACTATTTAAAATTTATCCGTGGTAAATCCATATAAAGATTTAGATAAAGGAAAGAAGGCTCAAGTGGCCTTGATGTTCAATAATATAGCCAGAAAATACGATTTGTTAAACCATCTGCTTTCGATGGGAATTGATAAATTATGGAGAAGAAAGGCTGTAAAATTACTAAAGCCCTTGCAACCTAAAAGAATTTTAGATATTGCTACAGGAACAGGAGATTTTGCCTTAGCCAATCTGAAATTAAATCCCGATAAGGTAATAGGTATTGATATTTCTACTGAAATGTTAGCCGTAGGAAGAACAAAAATAGCAAAAAAGAATCTATCGCATAAAATTGAATTGTTTGAAGGAGACTCTGAAAATATTCAGTTTAAAGACAATTCTTTTGATGCAATTACCGTAGCTTTTGGAGTTCGTAATTTCGAAAATCTCGAAAAGGGATTACAGGAAATGAATCGAGTAGTAAGGCCTGGAGGAAAAGTTGTTGTTCTGGAATTTTCAAAGCCTCGAAATTTTCCTGTTAAACAGATATATAATTTTTATTTTTTTAGGATTTTACCATTTTGGGGTAAATTGGTTTCTAAAGATGCTTCAGCCTATACTTATTTGCCCGAGTCTGTTGATGCATTTCCTGATGGTGAGGCTTTTCTTAAGATATATAAAAGATGTGGTTTTGTAGAAACAAAACAAATTAAATTGAGTTTTGGTATCGCCTCAATTTATATGGGAACAAAATCAGAACAATAAAACTTAGCTTTTTGGGTTATTATATAAAATTAAATTCTCCAGTTTGAAGAAAATACTCTTAATATTATTGTGCTTATTTAGCCTGACATCTGTTTTTTCCCAAAGTAGATATAAGCCTGAAAGTATTCTAAATTATCAGAAAGTTGATCAGAAATGGTTACACTTTGGCTTTACCTTAGCGTTAAATAATATGGACTTTGCTTTGTATAATTCAGGTAGAACCGATGCCAGAGCAGAGCAAGTTACTTTTTCGCCAGGATTTTCTGTTGGAATTGTATCCGACCTTCGTTTACATGAAAATTGGTCTTTAAGGTTTTTACCCGGACTAGAGTTTGGTGAACGAACAATTAAATATTCTAATTTACCTGAAAAAGAAGTTACTGTTGAGTCGGTATTGGTTAATTTGCCACTTATGCTCAAATATCGGGCACGTAGGTTGAATAATTATCGTCCATATTTAATTGGTGGTGCCAGCTATAAAATCGATGTGCAGTCGCAAGATGCTTTAGATCCAGATAATAATATGTTAGTACGCTTAAATACTAGCGATTTTTATTTAGAATTAGGAGCAGGAATTGATTTTTACCTACCATACTTTAAACTGGCAACCGAATTAAAATTTGCAGTTGGATTAAGAGATATCTTAAATCATAATTACGATGTGGATAATCCGGGTTACGAAGCATATACAGATGCCATTAGAGGCATGAATTCTAAAGTTATTACTCTTTCTTTTCATTTTGAATAGAAACACCTGATAATTAATTTTTTCGAAGATGGTTACTGAAATTGATGTTGTTTTAAGCCCAAAAGAGGCCTCTGATGAGATTTTTTATAAGTCAATATTGGCTCGAAAATTAAAAGTGAAGGCCGAACAGATTAATGCAATTCAAATTCTCAGAAAATCGATAGATGCCCGCAGAAAAAATATCAAAATTAATTTAAGGTTTAGAATAGCCATTGATGAGGCAATGCCTGCTTCGCAAGAAGGAAATTTTGTTTACCAAAATATAAAAAATAAGAAAAAGATAATTGTTGTTGGAGCCGGACCAGCAGGTTTGTTTGCTGCTCTTCGATTAATAGAATTGGGGTTTTGTCCTGTAGTTTTAGAACGGGGAAAAAGTGTAGAGGATAGAAAAAAAGATCTTGGACAATTGCATCGAACTCGTCAGGTTAATCCAGAATCGAATTATTCTTTTGGTGAAGGTGGTGCTGGAACATTCTCCGACGGTAAATTATATACTCGATCTAAAAAAAGAGGAAATCTTAAAAAAGTGTTGAATGTTTTGCACTTTCATGGAGCACAAGATAATATCCTTTTCGATGCTCATCCGCATATTGGAACCGATGTTTTGCCTAAAGTAATAGTTAATATGCGTAAAAGCATTTTAAAAGCTGGTGGCGAAGTGCATTTTTCGACTAAGGTGGTCGATTATATTATCGAAAACGATAAAATTATGGGTGTTCGCCTGAAATCGGGAGAGATTATAACAGGTGAATCGGTAATATTAGCAACAGGTCATTCGGCAAGAGATGTTTATCGAAAACTGAACGATATAGGTGTTGATATTGAAGCAAAATCTTTTGCAATGGGTGTTAGAATTGAGCACTCGCAGGAATTAATCGATCAAATACAATATCATAACCCCAATGGACGAGGGAAGTATCTTCCCGCAGCAAGCTATAGTTTTGTGCAACAGGTTGAAGGAAGAGGTGTTTATTCATTTTGTATGTGTCCTGGTGGAGTTATTGTGCCAGCAGCCACAGGCGATTATCAGCAAGTGGTAAACGGTATGTCATCTTCGAATAGAAATACAGCTTTTGCAAATTCAGGAATGGCGGTGGAAATTCACACCGAAGATCTTAATGAATATGCTAAATTTGGAGCATTAGCAGGGATGGAGTTTCAGGAAGATTTGGAAAAACAGGCTTTTATTGAGGGAGGAAGTTCTCTTCAAGCTCCTGCCCAAAGAATGAAAGATTTTGTTGAGAGTAAAAAGAGTGAATCTTTGCCAAAAACATCCTACCATCCGGGGGTTGTTTCATCGGAGTTGCATAAGTGGTTACCTGTACATATTCGTTTTAGATTACAAGAGGGCTTTAAAGCGTTTGGACGAAAATCGAAAGGTTTCTTAACCAATGAGGCCGTAATTTTAGGTGTTGAATCTAGAACTTCATCACCAGTGAGAATTCCTCGCGATAGATTTAACTTTTTGCATACAAAAATATCAGGCTTATTTCCTTGTGGCGAAGGAGCTGGTTATGCAGGAGGAATTGTTTCGGCAGCCATCGATGGAGAACAATGTGCCGAAGCGGTGAATAGGTTTTTAAATCCAGAATAAAAACAATTAAAATTCCCCTCGCCTAAATTCAGAGCATATTATCGAACAGGCAACCGATACATTTAAGGATTCGGATGTGGATTCACCTATTGGGAAATTAGGAATAAATAATTTATTGCTTACGTGTTTTTTTATATTCTCAGATATTCCCTTTCCTTCATTGCCCATAATAATAAATCCTTTGGTCTTTAGATTTGATTTATAAATGGTTTCACCTTCTAAAAAGGTTCCATATATGGGAAAATTATCATTTTTATATTCGTTAATTAATATCTCAAGAGGAGTATAAATTAATTTAATTCTTGAGATAGCTCCCATGGTAGCTTGTATCACTTTCGGATTGTATAAATCTACCGTATTTGGAGAACAAAATATGTGTTTAATTCCAAACCAATCGGCTATTCGAATTATTGTTCCTAAATTTCCAGGATCCTGAATATCATCTAAAACAATAGACAAAGAGTTTGATACAAGTTTAGGGTTTATTTCGAATTTTGGGATTTTAAAAACTCCAAGCACTGAAGCTGGGTTTTTTAGTGCACTAACTTTTTTTAATTGAGAATTATCAGTTTCTATTCTACTCTCAATAGTATTTAAATGTGCTGTTGTATATTTATTTTTCCAATCCGAAGAGTAGATCAAATAAGCAGCCTTTGTGCCCGATTGCAGTAAATCAGTAACTAATTTATCTCCTTCGGCAATAAAGAGCTGATGTTGGTCTCTGTATTTTTTCTTTTGTAAACTGCTTATTAACTTGATTTGATTTTTAGACAGCACGGTAAATTATTTGAAAATTGTAAGTGAAAAGCTCTCTTGGTTCAAGAATATATCATTGAAGTTAAGTATCTTTGTCATATTTTTAAACCAGAAATACTTTCAATATTCTTGAAACCATATTTAAAATACAAAAGTAGTTATAATTTCCCGATTTTTATTTTTTTGCTAAGCTTGCTTCTTGGTATGGCTTCGTGTTCTACAACAAAATACGTTGGTGAAAATGAATATCTGTTAAATAAAGTTATTGTAAAGTCAGATGATAATTCAATTGCAATTAGTGATTTAAAGAAAAATGTAAAGCAGAAGCCTAATTTGAAAATTTTAGGAATGTGGAGATTTCATTTGGGATTGTATAATTTGTCTGGAAAAAATACAGATAAGGGATTTAATAAATGGCTTCGTAGAATTGGGGAAGAACCAGTAGTTTATGAAGATTTTCAAACGCAAAGATCACTTACTCAACTAAAAATATATCTTCGGAAAAAAGGATATTACAATGCTGTAGTTAAAGATTCGCTTGTTTTTAGAAAGAAAAAAGCCAAAGTTTATTATACGGTTAATGCCAATAAACCATATCGATATAGAAATGTTTATCGCAAACCAAACGAACTGCCTTATAAATTCCTAACTACTCAGCAAAAAAGTGAGGAAATGGCAGACTCATCGATGATTAGAAATTATGTAGCCAATGATATACCGGATTCTAAAGTAAAATCGGGAGCTAAAGTTGATTCAGATATTCTTAGCGAAGAGAGAATGAGAATTTTTAAATCCTTAAAAAATCAGGGATACTTTAATTTTTCTCGCGAGTATATACATTTTATGATGGATAGTACTAATAAAGCACAGCAAATGGATGTGTTTGTAGGGCTAAAAATACCTCAGTCTGAAAAGGCAATTAAGAAATATAAAATTAATCAAATAGAGATTTTTACAGAGTATGATCCTAAAATGATTTTAATGAACGATTCTTCTTATTTAAGGCAATTGGATACCTTAAGTTATAAAGGAATCGATTTTATTTATAGAAATAAATTGAATATTAAACCTGAGGTTTTGCTGTCTTCTGTTTTGATAAAAAAGGATGACTTGTATAATTTAACTTCTGTTGAGCAAACTTATAATAGATTGCAAACCCTTAATCAATTTAAATTTTTAAATATTAAATTTGAGGAAGCTCAGTCCACTGTAAGTAATGATTTCGGACAGCTTAATTGTGTAATTCAACTTACTCCTCATAATCTGCAATATTATTCGTTCGAGTTGGAAGGAACAAATTCTTCTGGAAATATTGGGTTTGCAGGTAATTTAAATTACCAGCACAAAAATTTATTTGGAGGAGCAGAAATTTTAGATGTTCAATTTTCTACAGCTAAAGAGACTGTTAAATCATCAGAACAAACCGATTTTAACTCATCAGAATATGGAGTGGAATCTAAATTGAGTATTCCTAAATTTTTACTTCCCTTTTTTAATGCCGAAAAGTTTAGGAAGTCTTATAACCCAAGAACCGTTTTTTCCCTCTCATATAATTATCAAAAACGTCCCGATTATACAAGGACAATTGCCGATGCGAGTTTCGGATACAATTGGAAATCTTCAAAATACACTAGGCATGCTTTTAGTTTAATAGAGCTTAATTTTATTGATGTAAAAAACTTAAGTGATGATTTTTTAGATGATATTGATAATTTATACATTGAAAATTCATTTACCGATCACGTAATTGCAACAACAAGATATTCATTAACTTATAATGATCAGAATATCAATATTCCAAGGAATTATAATTACTTAAAATTTAATTTCGAATTTGCTGGAAATACATTAAAAGCAATTGATAATGCTTTGGGCAGATCGAAAAAAATTGATTACGATTCAGACGGGAATATAGAGGGAACTTATCATGATTTTTTGGGGATTAGATACGCTCAATATGTAAAAAGTGATATTGAATATCGATTTAATCATCATATTAATAAGGCCAATACAATGGTGTATCGCCTATTTCTAGGTTTGGGTTATCCTTACGGAAATTTGAAAGTTTTGCCTTTCGAGAAGAGTTATTTCTCTGGTGGAGCAAATGGTATTAGGGCCTGGCAAGTGAGATCTTTAGGACCGGGTTCTTATGTTGATGAAGATGCAACATATCCTAATAATACAGCTGACTTAAAATTAGAAGCAAATTTAGAGTATCGATTTAAGCTATTTTGGGCTTTGGAGGGTGCCTTGTTTTTTGATGCTGGAAATATTTGGGCGATATCAGAAAAAGACGATCGTGTTGGTGCCGATTTTCAATTTAGTGAATTTTATAAGGAAATTGCTTTGGGAACAGGTTTTGGAGCTCGTGTAGATTTAAACTTTATTTTATTTCGACTTGATCTTGGATTAAAATTGCGTGATCCCTCCTTAGCAGACAATAAAAGATGGATTATTGCTAATCGACCATTTAAATTTAGTCAGTTAACTTTTAATATTGGTATTGGCTATCCTTTTTAGATTGCATTCGTTTGCATAATTTTCTTATAGACAAAACGGTGTAAAATATATTATTTCTTTTTAACTTCGTGGAGAAATTGAACTTTCCGACAATTTTTTAAGAACTATCCGATAAAATTATATTATTATGAAACGAGTATTAGATGTTGTTAAACCAGGTGTGGTAACTGGTGATGATGTACAAAAATTATTTCAGGTTGCTAAAGAAGAAGGTTTTGCAATTCCTGCAGTAAATGTAGTAGGCACAAACTCAATTAACGCTGCTTTAGAAGCTGCAAAAGAAGTAAATTCTCCAATTATTATTCAATTTTCGAATGGTGGAGCATCTTTCTTCGCAGGTAAAGGTATTAAAGCTGAAGGACAAGGTGGAGCTATTATTGGTGCTATTGCTGGTGCAAAATACGTTCATACTGTAGCGGAACATTACGGAATTCCGGTAATTCTACACACCGATCATGCAGCAAAAAAATTATTGCCATGGATTGACGGTTTGTTAACTGCTGGTGAAGAGTACTTCGCTCAAAAAGGTAAACCATTGTTCAGTTCTCACATGTTAGATCTATCAGAGGAAACTCTTGAAGAAAATATTGATACATGTGCAAAATATCTTGAGCGTATGGACAAAATAGGTATGACCATCGAAATTGAATTAGGTTGTACTGGTGGTGAAGAAGATGGTGTTGATAATACAGATATGGATAACTCGTTATTGTATACTCAACCCGAAGATGTTGCTTTAGCTTATGAAACATTATTGAAAGTTTCTTCTCGTTTTACAATTGCAGCTTCATTTGGTAATGTTCATGGTGTATACAAACCAGGTAATGTTGTGTTAACTCCAAAAATCTTATTAAATTCTCAGTCGTTTATTTCTGAAAAATACTCAGTTGCTAAAAATACTGTTGATTTTGTTTTTCACGGTGGTTCAGGTTCAAGTCTTGAAGAAATTCGCGAAGCTATTTCTTACGGTGTGATTAAAATGAATATCGATACCGATACTCAGTGGGCATGTTGGAACGGAATTCGTGAATTCGAAGCTAAAAATCATGACTACCTTCAAGGTCAAATTGGTAATCCTGATGGAGAAGATAAACCAAATAAAAAATTCTATGATCCTCGTGTATGGTTACGTGCTGGTGAGGTTTCAATGAAAGATCGTTTGGTTCAGGCATTTAACGATTTAAATGCTGTTGATCGCAATTAATTCTTTTAAAATATCTACAAGAGCCTGGAGTTTATCCAGGCTCTTTTTGTTTGGAGTAGTTCTAAAAAATGAAGGGATTTAGGATTTAGAACTTAAAATTTGCAAATTTGAATTTCCCCTAATTTTTAATGAATATTATTTTGTATGTCTAAAGTATCCTCACCAAAAAGGGAAGTATTTACAAGTAAATTTGGAGTAATTGCTGCTGCTGCAGGGTCGGCAGTTGGCTTAGGTAATATCTGGAAATTTCCATATATAGCAGGTGTATATGGAGGAGCAGCCTTTTTATTTGTCTATTTAGGTTTTATTGTTCTTATAGGTTTACCTGTAATGCTGTCTGAGTTTATTATAGGAAGAAAATCGGGGAGTAATATTTTTGGAGCATATAAATCATTAGCTCCTAATTCTCCATGGAAATTAGTTGGCTTACTCGGACTTGCTGCCGCAGGAATGATATTGGCTTTTTACGGTGTTGTTGCTGGTTGGAGTCTCGATTATGTAATAAAAGCATGCTCGGGAAGTTTTATAGGAAAGAATCCCTCCGAGCTGTCTTCAATGTTTACCAATTTTATTCAGGCTCCTTTTGCCCCAGTTTTTTATCAATTGTTTTTTATGCTTCTAACAATGGCAATTGTTGTTGTTGGTATTAAAGATGGAATTGAAAAATATGCTAAAATTTTAATGCCACTCTTGGTGCTGATAATTATAGTTCTTGATGTAAGAGCCATAACATTAGATGGTGCAGGAGAGGGCTTAAGGTTTTTATTTCATCCTGATTTTTCAAAATTAACAGCAGAAGGTGTACTAAGCGCACTCGGACACGCATTTTTCTCCTTAAGTCTTGGTATGGGTACATTAGTAACCTACGGTGCTTATATCGATAGTAATAATAATCTAACAAAAACCGCTGTCCAAGTAACTGTTGCCGATACATTAATCGCTATTTTAGCTGGTGTTGCAATATTTCCTGCTGTTTTTGCTTTCGGTATTGAACCAAGTAGCGGTCCGGGATTGGTTTTTATTACTTTGCCAAACGTATTTCAGCAAATGCCTGGAGGATTCTTTTTTTCTATTTTGTTTTTTCTATTACTTACCGTAGCTGCATTAACTTCATCTATTTCTATTCTCGAGGTTGTGGTTGCCTATTTTAAAGAAGAACTTAAAATTCAACGGAAATATGCTACAATTATTAGTACAATTATAATTTCGATCATAGGAATTTTTTGTTCTTTATCAATGGGAATTCTTGAGGATTATAAATTGTTTGATCTGAATTTTTTTGATATACTTGATTGGGTTTCTGCCAATATGCTACTTCCCTTAGGAGGCTTATTTATATCTTTATTTGTAGGATGGTACCTCGGCAAAGACAAGGTTAAGGAAGAGCTTTCGAAAGGTTCTATTGTAAAAAAACATTTATTATCTGTTTTTATATTTCTTGTTCGTTTTGTAGCACCTGTAGCAATTGCAATTGTATTCTTAAATGGGATAGGTTTAATTAATTTTGCTTAATCCTGTTCTTTTTTATAATATTAATAAGTGTTATTTGATTTTTAAATAGCCTTATTTTAATTTATGTCATTAAAAAAGAACTTAAAAGAATATTTTTCATATTCGACAGCAGAAAAAAGAGGTCTCATAATTCTCTTGGTATTGTTAGTTGGTATTTATGTAATACCTGTGTTTTTTAAAAATAATGATGGAGAGAAAATAATTTTTGATGAAGAAAAACAAGCTAAATTTCAAAAAATTATAGGAGATTTCGAAAAGCGTAGTGTAGGTAAAAACAAAGTCGAATATTTTAATTTTGATCCGAACACTGCTACCCAAGAGCAACTTCGGAAGTTAGGTTTTAAAGAATTTCAAATTAAGAATTTGAATAAGTATAGAAGTATTGGAGGGCGAATTAAAAATAAAAGTGACCTTCAGAAGATATATGGTATCTCAAAAGATGATTATAATCGGCTTAAAGAATTTATTCAAATTAAAAGTAATGTTAAAACACAAATAAAAAAGAAGGAATTTAAAAAGAAAAAGTCTTATCTATTTTCTTTTAATCCTAATAAGTTATCCATATCGGGTTGGGATAGTTTAGGGGTTGATAATAAGATTGCAAATAGAATTCAAAACTATATTAAAGCAGGTGGAGTATTTAAGAATAAGAATGATTTAAATAAGATTTATGGTTTCGATACGCTTATATTAGCAAAACTTAAACCATATATTACAATTCCAAAACAGGTTACTGCTAAGTATTCTAAAGCAAAACCATTAATAAGTTTAAATATTTGTGATACAACAGAATTAAAAAGCTTACCAGGAATCGGAACAGTCTTGTCGAAACGGATTATAAAATACAGAAAAATACTTGGTGGATTCACACAAAAAAATCAATTACTAGAGGTTTATGGTGTTTCAAAAGATAAATATGAAAGAATTTCAAAATTAATTTCAGTTGATTCTACGCAGATTATAAAAATAAAACTAAATTACATAAATAGCGAACGGTTGTATCAACATCCGTATATAAGCAAACGGGCTGCAGTCGATATAATACGTCATCGTCAAAAAAAAGGCAAAATTAATTCGCCTGATGAGTTAAAGGTTAGAGGATTAATTAGTGATTCTATATATATTAAACTGCATCCTTATCTCTCAGTGGAATAGACTGTAAATTTATATTCATTAAAAAATTGTACATTTAGCAAGTTTAAAGTCTTGCGATTTTACCTAATTTCTTAGAATGAAGATATTTTCGATACTTTTATTCAAATAAATTTGAATAATACTGATTGAATTGATAAATTTGCGGCTCACTTAGAAAAACATAAATATTAAAGGAGAAAATTATGATTGTTATTCCTATGAAAGAAGGCGAAAATATTGAAAGAGCCTTAAAAAAATTTAAAAGAAAATTTGAGAAAACTGGTGTAATTAAAGAGCTTAGAGGAAGACAGGTTTATAAAAAACCATCTATCAAAAGAAGAGAAGAAAAATTACACGCAATTTACGTTCAGCAAATGCAACAAGCTGAAGATTGATTTTCTTTTAGATTAGTTCCTTGATGTCTTAATTTTTTGTATCTTAGTTTATCCTGAAGGATAAGGATAAATATCCCAGATGTATGAGTTTTAAGGAATCTTTTCTATCTTATTTACAATACGAAAAACGATATTCAGAACATACAGTTTTGTCTTATGATTGTGATTTAACTCAATTTTTTGATTTTTTATCAATAAATAGTGAGCAATTGCAGGAAGAGGAGGTGTGTTTTAAGGATGTAAGAAAATGGATTGTTTTCTTAATGAATGAAGGAAATAGTTCTCGTACTGTAAATAGAAAGTTATCCACTTTAAAATCTTTTTTTAAGTTTTTATTGCGCGAATCAAAAATAGATGCGAATCCAATGGATCGTGTTGTAGGTCCGCGTCAAGGGAAAAAACTTCCTGGTTTTTTAGCTGAACATTCTATGCAGCTATTAAGGGAGATTGATTTTGGAGGTGGTTTTGAAGGTGTGCGAGATCAATTAGTGGTTGAGTTATTTTATCAAACAGGAATGAGATTGTCTGAGTTGATGAAATTGAAAGAATGTAATTTTGATCGCGGAACGTCTTCTGTTAAAGTATTAGGAAAAAGAAATAAGGAAAGAATCATTCCGATAAGCAAAAGTTTAGAGAAATTACTCGATGAGTATGTTCACGTAAAGCAAAAAACTTTTGATGACGGGGGTGGTTTTCTTTTTGTAACTAAAAAGGGGGTGCCTGTTTACGAAAAATTGTTGTATAGAATTGTGGTAAAACACTTGTCTAAGATTACAACAATGACCAAGCGAAGTCCACACGTTTTAAGACATACTTTTGCAACTCATTTATTAAATAATGGTGCAGACTTAAATGCCGTAAAAGAATTGTTGGGCCACTCTAATCTTTCTGCAACACAGATTTATACTCATACTTCTTTCGAACGTTTAAATAATATATATAAACAAGCTCATCCAAGAGCATAAATTTTGGAGGAATAAATATGAATATAAACATTCAATCAATCGGTTTTGTTGCTGATGTGAAGTTGGAAGATTTTATAGAGAATAAGCTGGGTAAAATCATGAAATTAAACGAAGATGTATCTGGAGCTGAGGTTTTTCTTAGGATTGAAAAATCCGCAAATACAGAAAACAAAGTAGTTGAAATTAGTCTCGATGCAAAAGGCGGAGATTTCTTTGCTAAAAAGCAAAGTAAGACGTTTGAAGAGTCTACTGATTTAGCGGTTGAAGCACTGCGCAAGCAAGTTGTGAAACACAAAGAGAAACTTCGTGCAAAATAATTGTAAAAAATGCATAATTATTTTGTGATAAAATTAAAATATATTTACATTTGCAAACCATTTTTAGGGAAAACTAAACCCTGTTAAATAAAGTGGTTTGCATTTTGCCGATGTAGCTCAGCTGGCTAGAGCAGCTGATTTGTAATCAGCAGGTCGTGGGTTCGAGTCCCTCCATCGGCTCTGTTTAAAATATATTGGGGAGATACCAAAGTGGCCAACTGGGACGGACTGTAACTCCGTTGACTTCGTCTTCGCAGGTTCGAATCCTGCTCTCCCCACTTGGTTAAGAAAGGAATAATAGTATTCTTTTTATGCGGGAATAGCTCAGTTGATAGAGCATCAGCCTTCCAAGCTGAGGGTCGCGAGTTTGAGTCTCGTTTCCCGCTCATAGAAAATTAGTTGCCGTTGTAGCTCAGGGGTAGAGCGCTTCCTTGGTAAGGAAGAGGTCATGAGTTCAAATCTCATCAATGGCTCGTGAATTTTTAAAGTATTGTTTTTAATTGTTGTCTAATATTAATTAACTTATTGAGTTATGGCTAAAGAACATTTTGACAGGTCAAAACCACACGTAAATATCGGTACTATTGGTCACGTTGACCACGGTAAAACTACTTTGACTGCTGCTATTACAACTGTATTGGCGAAAAAAGGTTTGTCTGAAGTAAAATCATTCGATTCTATCGATAATGCTCCTGAGGAGAAAGAGAGAGGTATTACTATTAATACTGCTCACGTAGAATACCAAACTGCTAACCGTCACTACGCTCACGTTGACTGTCCAGGTCACGCGGATTACGTGAAGAATATGGTAACTGGTGCTGCTCAGATGGATGGTGCTATTTTGGTTTGTGCTGCAACTGATGGTCCTATGCCACAGACTCGCGAGCATATCCTTTTAGCTCGTCAGGTAAATGTACCTAAAATCGTTGTTTTCTTGAATAAAGTTGACATGGTTGACGATGAAGAAATGCTTGAGTTGGTTGAGATGGAAGTTCGTGAATTGTTAGACTTTTATGAGTTTGATGGTGATAATACTCCTATCATTGCTGGTTCTGCACTAGGTGGATTGAACGGAGAAGCTGAGTGGGAAGATAAAATCATGGAATTGATGGAAGCTGTTGATACTTGGATTCCACTTCCTCCACGTGATGTAGATAAGGCTTTCTTAATGCCAGTTGAGGATGTATTCTCTATTACTGGTCGTGGAACTGTTGCTACAGGTCGTATCGAAACTGGTATTGTTAAAACAGGTGAAGAAGTTCAAATCATTGGTCTTGGTGCTGAAGGTATGAAGTCTGTAATCACTGGTGTTGAGATGTTCCGTAAGATTTTGGACGAAGGTCAAGCAGGTGATAATGTTGGTCTATTGTTGAGAGGTATCGATAAAGCTGCTATCAAACGTGGTATGGTTATCTGTCACCCAAATACAATCACTCCTCATACTAAAATTAAGGCTGAGGTTTATGTATTGAAAAAAGAAGAAGGTGGACGTCACACTCCATTCCATAACAAATACCGCCCTCAGTTCTATATCAGAACTCTTGATGTAACTGGTGAGATTACTCTTCCAGAAGGTGTTGAAATGGTTATGCCTGGTGATAATGTTACTATCACTGTTGAGTTGATTACTCCAGTTGCTTGTGATTTAGGTCTGCGTTTCGCTATCCGTGAAGGTGGTAGAACAGTAGGTGCTGGTCAAATTACTGAAATTATTGAGTAATTAGAATATATATAAGATTGATCCGGGAGATCGGATCAATCTTCTTATAGACGGGTGTAGCTCAGTTGGTAGAGCACTGGTCTCCAAAACCAGGTGTCGGGAGTTCGAGTCTCTCCTCCCGTGCAAAGACAAATTTGCCTTATGAAACTAAAAATATACATTGAAGAAGTTTATAAAGAACTAGTTCAAAAAGTATCTTGGCCATCATGGTCTGAACTTCAAAGTAGTGCGATCGTAGTAATGATTGCTTCCACTATTATTGCACTTGCGATTTTCGTAATGGATTTGGGGTTCAAGAATTTGATGGATGTTATATACAGTTTGTTACACTAATTCCTTATTAGAAAAAGATGGCTGAAATTGATAGAAAATGGTATGTTCTGAGGACTGTAGGAGGAAAAGAAAAGAAAGTCAAAGAATATATTGATAGTGAAATTTCTAATCTTGGTCTACAGGAGTATGTGTCACAGGTTCTCATTCCTACCGAAAAAGTGTTTCAAGTGCGTAACGGTAAGAAGATTAGCAAGGAAAGAATTTTCCTTCCTGGTTATATTCTTATTGAAGCAGCACTCGTTGGAGAAATTCCTCACATCCTTCGTAATGTTACGAATGTGATTGGCTTCCTGGGGGATACCAAAGGCGGAGATCCTACTCCTATGCGTATGTCAGAAGTGAACCGCATATTGGGTAAGGTTGATGAACTAGCTAGCAAAGATGAGGAAATTAGTATTCCTTATTATGTTGGTGAAATGGTAAAAGTGACTGATGGACCATTTAATGGTTTTACTGGCGTGATCGAAGAGGTGAATGCAGAGAAGAAAAAACTAAAAGTTATGGTTAAAATCTTCGGACGTAAGACTCCTTTGGAATTAAGTTTCATGCAAGTAGAAAAAGAATAATTAAATCTTTTAGAAAAGTAAAGCTATGGCTAAAGAAGTTGCAGGATTAATTAAATTGCAGATCAAAGGTGGTGCTGCAAATCCTTCACCCCCAGTAGGACCAGCATTAGGTGCTAAAGGGGTAAATATTATGGATTTTTGTAAACAATTTAATGCAAGAACTCAAGATCAGGCTGGAAAAGTAATCCCTGTTGTGATTACTGTTTATTCTGATAGTTCTTTCGAATTTATTACAAAAACTCCTCCAGTAGCTGTACAAATTTTAGAAGCTGCAAAATTAAAATCAGGTTCTCCTGAACCAAACCGTAAAAAGGTTGGTTCTATTTCTTGGGATCAAGTTCGAGGAATTGCAGAGGGGAAAATGAAAGATTTAAATGCTTTTGAAGTTGAAAGCGCCATGAGTATGGTAGCTGGTACAGCAAGAAGTATGGGTATCACAATTTCAGGTGATAGTCCGCTTAATCAATAATTTTAAAATACTGCACTTAAAATGGGTAAACTAACAAAAAATAGAAAGTTAGCTTCAGAAAAAGTGGATACTGATAAGCTATATTCTATCGATGAAGCAGCAAAATTGGTTAAGGAGATTACATCGACCAAATTTGATGCCTCAGTGGATATGGATATTCGCTTAGGAGTTGACCCAAGAAAAGCTAACCAAATGGTACGTGGTGTGGTTACTCTTCCTCATGGTACTGGTAAAGAAGTTCGTGTTTTAGTTCTTTGTACTCCTGATAAGGAAGAAGAGGCTAAAGCTGCAGGTGCCGACTATGTTGGTCTTGACGATTATGTTACCAAAATCAAAGGGGGATGGACTGACGTTGATGTTATCATCACCATGCCTACTGTAATGGCAAAAGTTGGTGCTTTAGGCCGAATTTTAGGACCTCGTGGTTTAATGCCAAATCCTAAATCTGGTACAGTAACAATGGATATTGCAAAAGCAGTTGCCGAAGTGAAAGCTGGTAAGATTGATTTTAAGGTCGATAAATATGGTATTATTCACTCATCGATCGGTAAAGTATCTTTTGAAGCAGATAAGATTAAAGAAAATGCTAAAGAATTTGTTGGCATTATCAATAAACTTAAACCATCTGCAGCAAAAGGAACTTATGTGAAGAGTGTTTACCTGTCAAGCACAATGAGTCTTGGTATCCAGTTGGATCCAAAATCACTTGACTAATTTTAATTTTTAATCAAGACCTTAGTAATCATGAAAAGGGAAGAAAAAATTCAGATTATTGATAGCTTGACGGAAGAAATCAATGCTTCAAATCACTTTTATCTGACAGACATCTCAGAAATGAATGCAGAAGACACTTCTGCGCTTCGTAGAGCATGTTTCGAAAAAGATATTAAGTTGATTGTAGTAAAAAACACACTTCTAAGAATAGCTTTGGAAAAAGCAGAAGGTGAGTTTGATGGGTTAACTGATGTACTTAAGGGAGCAACCTCTCTTATGCTTACAGAAACAGGTAACCTTCCTGCTAAGCTTATCAAAGAATTCCGTAAAGGAAACGATAAACCTATCCTGAAAGCGGCTTATGTTGAAGAATCACTTTATTTAGGTGATAATGAGCTTGAAGCTCTTACAACTATTAAGTCTAAGGAAGAACTTATTGGAGATATCGTGGCATTGCTACAATCACCAATCAAGAATGTTATTTCTTCATTGGAATCAGGAAAGAATATCCTAGCTGGTGTTGTGAAAACACTTTCAGAAAAAGAGTAATATATTAGTAAATTAAATTTTAAAAACTGAAGGAAAATGGCAGATTTAAAAAAGTTTGCAGAAGAATTAGTTAATTTGACTGTTAAGGAAGTAAGTGAGTTAGCTGAGATCTTAAAAGAAGAATACGGAATTGAGCCTGCTGCTGCTGCTGCAGTTGTTGCTGGACCTGCTGCTGGTGGTGCTGACGCTGCTGCTGAGCAAACAGAGTTTGACGTAATTCTTAAAGCTGCTGGTGGTTCTAAACTAGCTGTAGTAAAATTGGTTAAAGAATTAACTGGTTTAGGTCTTAAGGAAGCTAAGGCTGCAGTTGATGCTGCACCAGCTCCATTGAAAGAAAAAGTTTCTAAGGAAGAAGCTGAGGCATTAAAAGCACAATTAGAAGAAGCTGGAGCTGAAGTTGAACTTAAATAGAAGCGCTAAAACCTATATATAAGGTTATTTTGGTTTAGAGTTCCTTACCGGGACTCTAAGCCTTTTTGTTGTTTATTATCGTTTAGGTTCAATTAATTTTAAGTAAATGTCTTCAAATACTATTAGTCAAAGAATTAGTTTTACTTCAAATAAAAATCAGTTGTTATATCCTGACTTTTTGGAAGTACAATTAAAATCTTTTCAAGACTTTTTTCAACTGGAAACTACTCCTGAGAAAAGAACGAACGAAGGATTATTTAAGGTATTTAGCGAGAATTTTCCAATTACAGATACACGAAATAACTTCGTACTGGAGTTTCTCGACTATTTTGTTGATCCGCCCCGCTACTCAATCGAAGAATGTATTGAAAGAGGTTTAACTTACAGTGTACCACTGAAAGCTAAATTAAAACTTTACTGTACCGATCCGGAGCATGAAGATTTTGATACAGTTATTCAAGATGTATATCTTGGTACTGTACCTTACATGACCGAAAAAGGTACTTTTGTAGTTAACGGAGCAGAACGTGTAGTTGTTTCTCAGCTTCATCGTTCACCTGGTGTATTCTTCGGGCAAAGTGTACACGCAAATGGAACCAAGTTATATTCTGCCAGAATTATTCCTTTCAAAGGTTCCTGGATCGAGTTTGCTACAGACATCAATAATGTGATGTTTGCATACATCGATCGTAAGAAAAAACTTCCTGTAACAACTCTTCTTCGTGCCATTGGGTACGAAAGTGATAAGGAAATCCTTGAGATTTTCGATCTCGCAGATGAAATAAAAGTTTCTAAAACCGGTTTGAAAAAAATCGTTGGAAGAAAACTTGCAGCTCGTGTTCTTAAGTCATGGATTGAAGACTTTGTTGACGAGGATACGGGAGAGGTTGTATCAATCGAACGTAATGAGGTCGTTATTGATCGTGAGACAATAATCGAACCAGAACATATAGAAGAAATTCTTGAATCGGGTGCAAAAACAATTTTGCTTCATAAAGAAGAGCAGAATTTAGCCGACTATGCAATTATTTATAATACTTTGCAGAAAGACCCTTGTAACTCCGAGAAAGAAGCAGTTCTTCACATTTATCGTCAGTTACGAAACTCTGAGCCACCTGATGAGGCTACAGCTCGTGATGTTATCGATAAACTATTCTTCTCTGATAAGAGATATGATTTAGGTGATGTTGGTAGATATCGCTTAAATAAAAAGCTTGGTCTTAATACTGCTGGTGATACCAAAGTATTGACTAAGGAAGACATTATTGAAATTATCAAATACCTAATTAAATTGTTGAATGCTCGTACTGATGTGGATGATATTGACCACCTTAGTAATAGACGTGTTCGTACAGTTGGGGAGCAGCTTCATACTCAGTTTGGTGTAGGTTTGGCTCGTATGGCTAGAACTATTCGTGAGAGAATGAACGTTCGTGATAATGAAGTTTTTACTCCAATTGATCTAATTAATTCGAAAACTCTTTCTTCAGTAATTAATTCTTTCTTTGGAACTAATGCTTTATCTCAGTTTATGGATCAAACAAATCCATTGGCTGAAATTACACACAAACGTAGAATGTCGGCATTAGGACCTGGTGGTCTTTCGAGAGAAAGAGCTGGTTTTGAGGTTCGAGATGTTCACTATACTCACTATGGACGACTTTGTCCTATTGAGACTCCTGAGGGACCAAACATTGGTTTGATTTCTTCTTTGTGTGTTTTCGCAAAAATTAATAATCTTGGTTTTATCGAAACTCCTTATCGTAAGGTAGTTGAAGGTAAAGTTGATTTATCATCTGAGGGTGTTAAGTATCTTTCTGCTGAAGAAGAAGAAGGTTTGACTATTGCTCAGGCAAATGCACCATTAAATGAAGATGGTACTTTTGTAAATGCAAAAGCCAAGTCGCGTAAAGATGGTGATTTCCCATTCGAGGAAATTGAAAATATCGAGTTAATGGACGTTGCTCCTAACCAGATTGCATCTATTGCGGCTTCTTTAATTCCTTTCCTTGAACATGATGATGCTAACCGTGCATTGATGGGGTCTAATATGATGCGTCAGGCTGTACCGGTTATTAATCCTCAATCTCCTATTGTAGGAACAGGATTGGAAGGCGATTTAGTACGTGATTCTAGAACTCAGATTGCTGCGGAAGGTGAAGGAGTTGTTGAGTTTGTTGATGCGACAAAGATTATTGTTAAGTATGTTAGAACGGAAGAAGAGGCATTTGTAAGCTTTGAAGGTGATTCTAAAACTTATAATCTTCCAAAATATGGTAAAACTAACCAGGGTACTACTATGGACCTTAAACCAATTGTTACCAAAGGACAAAAGGTTGTTAAGGGACAAATTCTTACCGATGGTTATGGAACTCAGGATGGGGAGTTGGCTCTTGGTCGTAACCTGAAAGTGGCATTTATGCCTTGGAAAGGTTACAATTATGAGGATGCTATTGTAATTTCTGAGCGTATTGTTAAGGATGATGTGTTTACTTCTGTTCACGTTGATGAGTACACTCTAGAAGTTCGTGATACTAAACGTGGTATGGAAGAATTAACTTCTGATATACCTAACGTTAGTGAAGAGGCTACTCGAAATCTTGATGAGAATGGATTAATTAGAATTGGTGCTAATGTTGAACCTGGCGATATTCTAATTGGTAAGATTACACCTAAGGGAGAATCTGATCCATCTCCGGAAGAGAAATTATTGAGAGCTATTTTTGGTGACAAGGCTGGTGATGTTAAGGATGCTTCTTTAAAAGCTTCTCCATCATTGCGTGGTGTTATTATTAATAAGAAATTATTTTCTCGTTCAATTCGTGATCGCAAATCTAAGCAATCTGATAAACCACTTATTCTTAAGTTGGATGAAGAATTGCAAAGACAGGTTTCAGACTTGAAAAATCGTTTGGTTGATAAATTATTTATTCTTGTCAATGGAAAAACATCGCAAGGTGTTAAGGACTACTTAAGTGTTGATATTATTCCTAAAGGAGTTAAGTTTACTCAAAAACTGCTTATGGATATCAACTATATGGAAATTGATCCAAATAAGTGGACTACTGATAAGGATAAGAACGAAACCATTAAAAAGCTTTTAAACAATTATATCATTAAGTTCAAAGAGCTTGATAGTTTAAATAAGCGTAAAAAATATAATGTAACCATTGGTGATGAAATGCCTGCGGGTATTATTCAAATGGCGAAAGTTTACGTTGCTAAGAAACGTAAATTGCAAATTGGTGATAAGATGGCGGGTCGTCATGGTAATAAAGGTATTGTATCTAGAGTTGTTAGAGACGAAGATATGCCTTTCCTAGAAGACGGAACAACTGTTGATATTTGCTTGAACCCACTTGGTGTACCTTCTCGTATGAATCTTGGACAGGTTTTTGAAACTGTTCTTGGATGGGCCGGTCAGGAATTGGGATTAAAATTTGCAACGCCAATTTTCGATGGTGCATCCTTAGATGAGATAACTAATTATACCGATAAAGCAGGAGTTCCTGCATTTGGTAAAGCTTATCTTCACGATGGTGGTACCGGTGAGCGTTTCGATCAACCAGCAACTGTTGGTGTGATTTATATGCTAAAACTGGGTCACATGGTTGATGACAAGATGCATGCTCGTTCTATCGGACCATATTCATTGATTACTCAGCAACCTCTTGGAGGTAAAGCTCAGTTTGGTGGTCAGCGTTTTGGTGAGATGGAGGTTTGGGCTCTTGAAGCATTTGGAGCAGCCCATATTCTACAGGAAATCCTTACCGTTAAGTCGGATGATGTTATTGGTCGAGCTAAAGCTTATGAATCAATTGTTAAAGGTGATCCTATGCCAAATCCGGGTATTCCGGAATCTCTAAACGTGTTGTTGCACGAATTAAGAGGTCTTGGCTTGAGCGTTAAATTAGTATAAGCCTTATTATAAAGTGAATGTGCGGTTTTCGTGCATTCACTTTTATTGAATTATTTTGTTAATTTCCTAATTTTCAACATATGGCATTCAGAAGAGATAAACAAGTAAAGAGTAGTTTTACAAAAATCTCTATCAGTCTTGCTTCTCCAGAAGAGATTTTAGAAAGATCCAGCGGTGAAGTTTTAAAGCCTGAAACCATCAATTATCGTACTTATAAGCCGGAACGTGACGGATTATTCTGTGAAAGAATTTTCGGTCCTGTTAAAGATTATGAGTGTCATTGTGGTAAGTACAAGCGTATCCGTTATCGTGGTATTGTTTGTGACCGATGTGGAGTAGAAGTAACCGAGAAAAAGGTTAGACGTGAACGTATGGGACACATCCAATTGGTTGTACCTGTAGCACACATTTGGTATTTTAAATCTTTACCTAATAAAATCGGTTATCTTTTGGGATTACCAACCAAAAAGCTTGATTCTATCATTTATTACGAAAGATATGTAGTAATTAATGCTGGTATTAAATCTGCTGATGGTATAAAATACTTAGATTTCTTAACCGAGGAAGAATATCTTGATATTCTTGATGAACTTCCTGCTGAGAATCAGTATTTGGATGATGACGATCCAAACAAGTTTATTGCACAAATGGGTGCAGATGCTTTGTACAGTTTGCTAGGTCGTTTAGATCTTGATTCATTATCATACGATTTGCGTCATAAAGCAAACACAGAAACTTCACAGCAGCGTAAGAATGAAGCATTAAAGCGACTTCAAGTAGTCGAGGCTTTCCGTGATTCGCAAGGTATTAATCGTCCGGAATGGATGATTGTTAAAGTTGTTCCTGTAATTCCACCAGAATTGCGTCCATTG
Organism: uncultured Marinifilum sp.; assembly: GCF_963677195.1. Lineage (NCBI taxonomy): Bacteria > Pseudomonadati > Bacteroidota > Bacteroidia > Marinilabiliales > Marinifilaceae > Marinifilum > uncultured Marinifilum sp. The sequence goes on along the minus strand of NZ_OY781918.1, from coordinate 4,568,699 downwards.
GTACCATTGGATGGTGGTCGTTTTGCAACTTCTGATTTGAATGATTTGTATCGAAGAGTAATTATTCGTAACAATCGTTTAAAAAGACTAATTGAAATCAAAGCACCGGAAGTAATTTTACGTAACGAAAAACGTATGCTTCAGGAATCTGTTGATTCATTATTTGATAACTCACGTAAATCAAACGCAGTTAAGACAGAAAATAATCGTCCATTAAAATCCCTTTCTGATTCATTGAAAGGTAAGCAAGGTCGTTTCCGTCAAAACTTGTTGGGTAAGCGTGTTGACTATTCTGCACGTTCGGTTATTGTTGTAGGTCCAGACTTGCAAATGCACGAATGTGGTTTACCTAAAGATATGGCAGCAGAGCTTTACAAGCCTTTTGTAATCCGTAAATTGATTGAGAGAGGTATTGTTAAGACAGTAAAATCGGCAAAGAAAATTGTTGATCGTAAAGATCCTGTTGTTTGGGATATTTTGGAAAATGTACTGAAAGGACATCCGGTTCTTCTTAACCGTGCTCCAACTCTTCACCGTCTAGGTATTCAGGCATTCCAGCCAAAATTGATCGAAGGTAAAGCTATTCGTTTGCATCCATTGGCATGTACTGGTTTCAATGCCGATTTCGATGGTGATCAGATGGCTGTTCACTTGCCACTTGGTAACGAAGCAGTATTAGAGGCTCAAATGTTAATGTTGTGTTCTCACAATATTTTGAATCCTGCTAATGGTGCTCCGGTAACTGTTCCTTCTCAGGATATGGTATTGGGATTATATTATATTACTAAACCAAGAAAAGGTGCAAAAGGAGAAGGTTTAACTTTTTATTCAGCAGAAGAGGCAATGATTGCTTTTAATGAAAAAGCAGTAAGTCTTCATGCTAAAATTAAGGTTAAAGTAAAAGATTTGAATGAAAACGACGAATTAGTAGATACTATTTTAGAAACTACTATTGGACGTATTATTTTAAATCAATTTACTCCTAAAAAAGCAGGTTTCTTAAATCAGTTGATTACTAAGAAAGCGCTTCGTGACATTATTGGATACGTATTCAAAAAATGTGGAGTAGATGCTTGTGCGCAATTCCTTGATGATATTAAAGACTTAGGATACCGTAAGGCATTTGAAGGTGGACTTTCGTTTAACCTTGCCGATGTAAAGGTTCCTGTTGAAAAAGAATCATTAGTAGCTGATGGTTATGCTCAGGTGGAAGAAGTGTTGAATAATTACAACATGGGTTTCATTACCAATAATGAGCGTTATAATCAGATTATTGATATCTGGACGCATGTAAATGCGAATTTAACACAAACATTGATGACTCAGTTGGCCTCTGATAATGATGGTTTCAACTCAGTGTATATGATGCTTGATTCTGGAGCCCGTGGTTCCCGAGAGCAGATTCGTCAGTTAGGTGGTATGCGTGGTTTGATGGCTAAGCCTCAAAAATCAGGTGCTACTGGTGGACAGATTATTGAAAATCCAATTCTTTCGAACTTTAAAGAAGGGCTATCGGTACTAGAGTACTTTATCTCTACTCACGGTGCTCGTAAAGGTTTGGCAGATACGGCATTGAAAACTGCAGATGCGGGTTATTTAACTCGTCGTTTGGTTGATGTTGCTCAGGATGTGATTATTAATGAGCAAGATTGCGGAACCTTAAGAGGTTTAACTGCTACTGCCATTAAAAATCAGGAAGAAGTTGTTGCTTCTCTTTACGAACGTATATTAGGTAGGACAACAGTTCACAATGTATATGATCCTATTTCAGGTGATCTTATCGTTGAAGCAGGTGTTGAGATTACAGAAGAAATTGCTGAAAGAATTGAGAATTCTCCAATTGAGAGAGTAGAAATTCGTTCCGTATTGACATGTGAATCGAAACAAGGTGTTTGTGCCAAATGTTATGGTCGTAATCTGGCAACAGGTAAGGCTGTTCAAAAAGGTGAAGCAGTTGGTGTTATTGCAGCTCAGTCTATTGGTGAGCCAGGTACACAGCTTACACTTCGTACTTTCCACGTAGGGGGTACCGCGGGTAACGTTTCTGCCGAAAACTCTGTAGAGTCTAAATACGATGGTTATGCTGAATTCGAAGAATTAAGAACTGTTGAACATTCTTCTGAAGAAGGAGATAAGTACGACGTTGTTATTGGTCGATTGGCAGAATTACGTATTATCGATAAAAATACAAACATTACATTGACTACTCATACAATTCCTTATGGATCTAAATTGTATATTAAAGATGGTCAGGATGTTAAGAAAGGTGATCTTATTTGTGAATGGGATCCATATAATGCAATGATCGTTACAGAATTTTCTGGTAAGGTTACTTTCGAGAATTTAATTGAAGGTGTTACTTATAAGGAAGAATCGGATGAAGCGACAGGTTTTGCTGAAAAAGTAATTGTTGAATCTAAGGATAAAACGAAAAACCCAAGTGTTAAGATTTTAAATTCTTCAGGAGAAATTCTAAAATCTTACAACTTACCAGTTGGTGCGCATATTTCTGTGTCAGAAGGTGAGATGGTTACTTCGGGTGAATCGGTAGTTAAAATTCCTAGGGCTCTTGGTAAAGCAGGTGATATTACAGGGGGTCTTCCTCGTGTTACCGAATTATTCGAGGCTCGTAACCCATCTAATCCTGCAGTTGTTTCTGAGATTGATGGTGAGGTTACTTTTGGTAAGATTAAGCGTGGTAATCGTGAGATCGTTGTTACTACAAAAGCAGGAGATGTTAAGAAGTACCTTGTACCTCTTTCAAAACAGATTCTTGTTCAGGAAAATGACTACGTAAGAGCAGGAACACCTTTATCAGAAGGAGCTACTACACCAGCAGATATTTTATCTATTAAAGGACCTACAAAAGTTCAGGAATATATCGTGAACGAGGTACAGGATGTATATCGTATGCAAGGTGTGAAGATTAACGATAAACACTTTGAGATTATCGTTCGTCAGATGATGCGTAAAGTAGTTATTGCTGATCCGGGTGATACTAAATTCTTAGAAAAACAGATTATCGACAAGATGGTTTTCATGCGCGAGAATGATGAAATTTTCGGTAAGAAAGTTGTTGTTGATGCTGGTGATTCTGATGAATTGAAAGCCGGACAGATTGTTACAGCAAGAAAGCTTAGAGATGTTAATTCAATCTTAAAGCGTAGAGATATGAAATTAGTAGAAGCGCGTGAGGCAATTTCTGCAACATCTACCCAGATTTTGCAAGGTATTACTAGAGCAGCTCTTCAAACTAAGAGTTTTATCTCAGCTGCATCGTTCCAGGAAACTACCAAAGTATTGAATGAAGCTGCTATTAGTGGCAAAACAGACTTATTGGAAGGTTTGAAAGAGAACGTTATTTGTGGACACTTAATTCCTGCAGGTACAGGTTTAAGAGAATACAAAGATGTTGTTGTTGGAGCTAAAGAAGAATACGAAAAACTTCTTGAAACCAAATCAGATTTCTAAAAATAGAATTCGATATATTAAAGGGTGTTTCCATTGGAGACACCCTTTTTTATTGTTCAGAATAGAAGTCATTTTCAAAATATATTTCCTAATTTTACCTATAGCAAATTATAAAATCAATAAAGAACTTAAGATGAGTGATCAAAAAAAATCCAATCAAATTGATATACAGTTAAAAGAAGAAGTGGCTCAGGGAACCTATTCTAACCTTGCGGTGATTACACATTCTTCTTCGGAGTTTGTAGTCGATTTTGTGAGAGTAATGCCTGGCCTACCTAAAGCAGATGTGAAATCGAGAATTATTTTAACACCAGAACATGCTAAAAGACTCATGTTAGCTTTACAGGATAATATTAAAAAGTTCGAAGCTATGAATGGCCCCATTAAAAATGTAGATCCCAATCAGGGACCACAAGGACCAGTAATTCCAATGGGTTTTGGACCAACAGGGCAAGCATAAAAGATTGATTTTGTCATGCTCTGCCTAAAAAAAACATACAAAAGTGTAAAGGATTATTTATTCTTTGCACTTTTTGCATAAAGATGGAGGAAAATTTATTTGATTAGTACTCTTTAAAAACGGAACACAGATTTTACGGATGTAAAGAATAAACACAGATAAAGAATGCTTTGTGAAAATCGGTCTGATTAGTGAGATTCGTGTTTTATTAAAAGGCGTATCTAAACATTAAGCACATACCCAACTCCTCTTACTGTATCAATTTGAATTGAATTATTTCCTTTAAATATATTTCTTAATTTAGATATGATATTTTGTATGCCAGAGGTATTCTTGTTTTTTGGTGAATGGCTCCACAGTTTTTTTGCAATTTGATTTTGACTAATTACCTGATTTGGATTTTTCATCAGTAATTCCAATGTGCTTTTCTCGAAAGGACTTAATTTTTTTACTAGTGTATTCTCATAAAACAATTCGTTAGTATTTAAATTAAGTTTATAGTTGGAGGTAAATACAAATGCATTAGATTGCTTTTGAGTAGTAAAACGTTTGATATAAGAGATCAGAATTGGTATAGAAATGGGTTGGGATATAAGCATTACCTCCTACATCTATTCCTCTTGTAATCATTTCTTCTTCGGTATGTGAGGATACAAACAGTATTGGTATTTGTGGATAATTAGCAATGATATTCTTTCCTGTATCAATGCCATTCTTTTCCCCAATTTCTACATCTAAAATAACAATATCAGGAGCGAAATCTTCAATAATATGTATAATTCCAAGTATTGTATTCTGGAAATGTACACTATAATTGTAATCTGTTTCCAATACATTACTTATGAAATTGCCTAAATTAATATCGTCATCTACAAATAGTACCTTCATTTTAAATTGGTTGTCGGTTATCACTTGTGCTTGAATTGAAATCTCGTATACTGCTTATGTGAATTAAGAATTAAAATTACATAATTAATTAAATAATAATAGATTACTTATGGTATTTTTGAGTTGAATTTTTCTTTTTAGGGAACTACTCTTTATACACAAGTATTGAGATATATTATTATCCTGATAGTAATTAATCAAAAACCTACTTTCTGATATAAGTGTTTCCCTTTTAGGGAATCTGTCGATAGACTAAAGAGTGAATGAATAAGAAATGTAACTAAAAACATCCTTCTGGCTATCGCCTCCCGATAGTTATAGCGGATTTCCTAATAGGGCAGAATTCCTAAATTAAGCTGTTGTACACTGCTTTAAGGGTAAAACAATACAAAAAGTACTGCCTTCCCCAATCTTACTTTTCAATTTAATTTTTCCCTTGTGGGCTTTTACAATTTGGCGGCTAAACGATAAACCAATGCCATGTCCTTTTGTATTATTACTGGAACGATAGAATTCCTGAAAAATTTTTCTTTGTTTGCTTTTGGAAATACCATTACCTGAATCTTTGATATAAATAAATAGTTCATTTTTATCATTTTTTGTTGTAATGTCTATTTTTGCAGGTGTATTAGAATATTTAAAGGCATTGTCGAGTAGGTTATGTAATGCCATTTCAAAATACAAAGGATCTACTTCTATGTTTAGATTTTTAGGAATATTTATAGTGCATTTAGCCTGTTTTTCCTGATAGATAACATTCAATTCAGATAATATTTCATTACATTTTTGAGCAAGAGGATAAGCTTTGTGCTCCATAGCTATTGTTTTCTTTTTACCACGAAACAAGGTTAAAATTAGCTCTATTTTGCTGCTTAGTTTAGCAATGTTGGTGCTGGCATTATTTAATTGCTTTTGCATTGGTGCCGATTGCTCTTTACTGGCCAGATAATCCAAAAAAGTATAGGTGAACGATATGGGAGATTTTAAATCGTGTACAATTCCACTTACGGCCTGCTCGCGCCATTGCAGCTGATTTGCTTTTTGTTTAAATTTAAGTAGCAACCAAATCATAAAAATAACCACAAGAATAACGGCTATACCTGAAATACTGATAGAGATTAACATCATGCGTAAAAAGGGTATGGTTTTTAGTCTGAAATTGGCAGTAAAAACATAAATCTCTTTTGTTCCCAATGGAATTGTTATAGAGATATTTTTTTGTACCTGTTTTAATGTGATATCTTCATTAATCTGCACTTTATCTATTGTTTTTCCATTCTCGGAAAGCTGCATGCTGTAACTTTCTATAAAGTTCAGTCCTGTAAAATTGTGTCGAAACAATGAGTCTACAATACTTAACTGTATTTTTTTTCTTTCCAGGCTAATATCTGTATATGCATTTTCAAGAGCCTTAAATAAAGAAAAATTTGCAGTGTAATTTTTAGTGCTAATTTCATACGTATGATGTGTATTGCCTTTATCTATTTCTTTTGTTGTTTCTTCAATAGTAATTGTGGCTGTGTGTGGTTTTTTAGGATCGGGAGTACTATATCCTTGCAGGGCATGAAAGTTTAATATGCTTTGCAAACTATTTTCCAGTTTTACTTTAAAAGCTTGTTTTTCCTGTTCCATTTGTTGCTGCAGCCAAATAAGCTGGGAAAAAATAAGCATTGTAAGTACCAATACCATTATTGCAAATAGCCTTTGAAATAATTTACTTTTCATAACGTAAAATTATCTTTCTTTTTAAGAATATGAAATATTTTTAAAAAGAATTATTCTAAATTATAAAAGATCTTCAAAAAAATGCCTCTCTTTTCTCATCAAAATCATCATTTAATTCTCATTACTTGATGAGAATTAAATGAATTTATTAAATGTTTGCTAAAGCTGATATTTTCTCTATTTGTACTGTAATTTTTTTTATTTGTTCATTAAAATGCTTGTATTTCAATTAGAAAACTCAGCTGATTTTGATTAGCTTCCTCACCGAGTACGATTAGAAAGCTAATCGTTTATTAAGATTTCGTGTTCTAAGTTTGAAGAAGAAAGATCACCATTTTAATTACTTCAAAATTTAAAATCATGAAAAAGATAAATAGTATTGTAAGCTTCCCCAAAAATTAAATCAGTGCGAATTATCAAAAGTAAAAGGTGGGGATGAAAGAGATTATTACTATTTGATTATAGGTGGAAAAAAGGTTAAAGTATATATTAATTAAATCTTAAAGGGTAAAAATATGAGTACTTTAAAAAATATGAATGACATTCACTTAAGTGCAGAACAAATAGAGAGTGTGAATACAAGTTTGGGAAGTTTGGAGACAGCATTAACAGATACGGTGAGTAACCTGAGTAGTGATGAACGCCGTAAGTATGGTAGCATAAGCGAGCAAAATAAGTTGCTTGTAAACAAAGTGAACGACTATGCAATAAATCAGCCGGCTTTAAAAAGTCCTGATGTAGATTGGGATGAGTTTACAAATGACTTTAATAGTCGTACTGTTTTGGAAGGGATAATTGCTCGATTAGAAAACCTGCTTACGGGGATTAATAATGCTAAGATCTTGTATGATCATGACAATTATCAGGCAGCCTTGGATGATTATGCCTACACCAACTATAAAACAGGAACATCGGCTCCGGGTTATGAGGCAAAACAAAAGGATCTTAAACAATTTTTTAGTCGTACCCAAAAAAACGATGAAGAGCAAGCAAGTGTGCAGGAATAAGTTCGCGAATTATATTATTGAGTTTTCGATAGAAGTATTATGGTTCTGCATAGAAGCAGATAGATAGCCAATAGAAGTGTTTAGGTTCTGAATAGAAGTAGTAAGGCTTATTTATAGAAGTGTTTGGGTTATATAACCTAAAATTTACGGTTCCGAATCTAAACAGATGGGTAGAAGACCTCAAATTTTGGCTTACAGAACCCAAACGGAAACATAAAGAACCACAAATTATCGGTTTCGAACCTAAGCGGAATAGTAAAAGACCTAAACGGATCATTTTGGAACCTAAAAGCAATTCAAATTTTGGCAAATGGAAAACCAGAACAAAGCATTGGAGTAAATTGATTTTAATACTATCGTTTTTATAATTGGGAATACAAAAACTTGTTTTGTTTTTAACATTGAGGGGAAAATTTCAATGTTAAAAAATTCACTGGAAGTTATTCATAAAAATATTGACTTTCCAGGGATATTGAAGATAAACGAATACACTCTAATTAATACAAAATTCTATACAGGCAAAAAGCCTGGCAGAATAATCAATTTAAAAGGTGGGAGCATGCATAAAGTGTCGCGCAATTCCTGGAAGCACTTTAAGGATATGCCCGCTGATTTTTAAATGACGATGAGACCCGTCAAAGTAGTGCTCGAAATTTATATTTTTTAAAAATAATACTATGTTAGAATTATTAAATGATCAAGAATTAGACCAATTAGTTGATGGTGTTTAAAAAGAAGAGTATTGTTCTACTTTATTAATGATAGCTTTGAATAACGAGCTTAGCGATGCAGCTAAAGAAGGTGCCAGAGAAGGTGCTAGGAGAGACGGTTGCTAAAATTGTATATATAGAAGAGATACATTTATTATAATGCGATCTCTTCTTTATTATTTTTTATAAATTATCCTATGTATGCTTAAAAAAATATTACTGTCGATCTGCATAATTTTAACCTCTATATTTTGTAATGCACAGAAAAAATTGGATGAGTCTTTTTTGAAGTGTGTTTATGAATTTGTGTATTTAAAAGATACACTATCATATAAAAAATCAGATGGGGATATGTTGTATCTTCAAATTGGGCATAGTTGTTCTAAATGTTATAGCTATTACTCATATCAGGTTGACTCTTTAATATGCACTCCGAATTACCAAAAAAAATTTTGGAAGATCTTTAATGATGCAATGGATAAGGAAGGGAGTACATCTTCTAATTATCCGCACAAGTGAATGAAAACTTATGTGTATAAAAACTATCCTGAGGGAAAGATTACTGTTACCGATGGGCTCTCGTTACAGGATTATGTGTATGAAGATGAGTTGAATGCACAAAACTGGAAAATTTTGGATAGCACCAAAACAATTCTGGATAATCCCTGTCAGTTGGCTAGTTGTACTTTCCGAGGTAGAGAATGGAAGGCCTGGTTTGCCCTAGAAATCCCACTTAACGATGGTCCCTGGAAATTTGGAGGTTTACCTGGTTTAATTCTTGAGGTGTATGACATTGGTAAGCAATACCATTTTGAGATAATAGGTATAGAAAAAAAAGAAGAGCCGATTGTGTTTAGCCAGACTTATGTGGGAAGTAAGAAGTTTGGAAAAACAAAACGACTTGAATTCCTAAAAGCAAAAAAATCTTATTTAATAAACATGAGTGGATATATAGAAATGGAAAGCGGTATTGATCTAGGAAGTAATTCTTCACAAAAAATTATGCGATACGATTTAATTGAGCGTGATTATTAGTTAAGGGCTTGGGGAATAAGTGATTATTTTATGTAATTATTATTTATTGAATATAAGGTCTAGCTAGGGCAAATAGAGTTAGTTCTAAAATCTACACTATAAAATTATGAGCTTTTTATTAAAATATTGTTGTGTCTTACTTTTTACTTTTAATGTTTCGCATCTCAATGCACAAGAATTTATTGTAACAGGAAGAGTAGCTGATAAAAATACAAAAGTTCCATTGTCTCATGTTTTGGTGACCATTCGTTCCTCCGAAAATAGGGTTGTAAAATTCACTCAAACGGACCCTGATGGTAAGTATGATATTAAGTTATCTGATTTCTCAGAAGATTATAAGTTGTATTTTTCTATACTGGGATATGCATCGCAAGCTGTTGTATTGAACAAAGAACAGCAAATTTATGATGTATATATGGTAGAGAAGGCTACTGAAATTAAGGAGGTGATAGTTAAAGCTCCGGGAATTCATGAAAAGGGAGATACAATTACTTATGTGACATCAAGTTTTGCAGGAGTTGAGGATAAATCGCTGGCAGATGTATTAAAAAAAATGCCGGGAATTGAGATTGAAGAAAGCGGACAAATAAAGTATAATGGTGTAGCAATCAATAAGTTTTATATTGAAGGGAAAGATTTACTGGGTGGACGTTACAGTTTGGCTACCAATAATGTTCATCATCAGGATGTGGGAAGTGTAGAAGTAATGGAAAATCATCAACCCATAAAGGCATTAAAAGACATTTCGTTTTCACAAAATCCAGCTATAAATATCCGGCTTAAAGAAGATGCCAAAGCACGCTGGGTAGGTACTGCAAATATTGGTGCAGGCGATGGAATTGATCCTTTTTTATGGAATACAGAGCTTGTGGGGATGCGGTTTACATCTAAAATGCAAACCCTAAACACCTATAAAACGAATAATACAGGAACCAATATTGTGCAAGAAACAAATACATTCTCTCTTGATAATATAAGTAGTAACTATTCAAAAACTTACAGTTTAGAAGACTATTTGGAAGTAGAACCAGATTATTTGAGCGACATTGATGCCAATCGTGCAAGGTTTAATGAATCACATTTATTCAGTACAAATAACCTCTGGAGTCTCGGAAAGGATGGCGATTTAACATCCCAAATAACTTATACAAATAATAGGCTAGAATCTAATAGTTATTCGGTTGCTAAGTACTTCTTAACTGATTCAACAATTATAGAGGAAGAAGGAGAATCATCTGTTTCACATCAAAATCATTTATCTGGTAATGTAATTTTAAATGCCAATACATCTACTTGCTATGTGAAAAACAAACTAAATGCTGATTTTTATTGGGATGATATGGATATGTCGATTAGTGGCACATATCCCAATAATCAGTCTGCATCAACTCCTTCTCGTTCGTTTTCCAATGACTTCGAGTTGATTAAACGTTCAGAAAACAGAGCATATACATTAAATTCTTATAATTCCTATCAGGTAAAACACCAGTATTTAGATGTTGTAAAGGAAGGCGATAAAGATCGTCAGGAAATTAATTCCTCAGCGTTTTATACAAATACAAATACATCGCTGGCATTTTATTTAAAACCGTTTACCCTGTCTATGAAAATGGGAGTTTTAGGTTTAATTCGAAAAATGGACAGTAAGTTGACGGGGATTCCTAATACATTTGGGCAAGTCGATAATGATTTGTATGTACATAACCTGACTGGTTTTATTGGACCTGAGCTGGAGTATAAAAATGAAGGACTAGAAGCTAAGTTTAATGTCCCTTTTTCATTTTCTCCATACAGGTATCGAGATTATGTATTGGATGAAAAGAAATCTGTTTCCAAATTTATGATAGCACCACGAATGTATATTCGTTATCATTTTACCTCCCGTTTATCAGCTTCGTTTTCTGGCAGTTTGGCTCAACAACCGATAGAAGAACAGCAGTTTTATAATGGAATCTTACTTCAAAATTATCGAAATTTGTCTCGTGGAATTCTTAATTTTGACACAGGCTTTCGAAAGTCTTTGATGTTGAGTACTTATTATAAAGTACCCTTAAAAGCATTTTTTGCGAATGCAAGTGTAATTCGTTTGTGGAATACATCCAGGCGTATTTCAGAACGATCTTTTGTTGACGAATTTATTATAAATGGTTTTATTCCTCAGGAAAATACCTCCAAAGTGTGGATGGTAAACGGACAAATTAGTAAAGGCCTAAGTAATCCTCATAATATTTTAAGCATAAGTGGTTCGTATATGGATTTTTATGGGACCACTTTTCAAAATGATATTGAAACCCCTTATTCATCTCAAAGATGGGATGTAAAGCCTAAGGTGAAATTGAGAATGTTTTCCTGGTTGAATGTTTCTTACGAAATGAAATATATGAAAGAAAGTTTGTCCGTAAGCAGCACAGGAACCCATTCATCCTCAGAAATGTTTTCTCAGGTATTGTCAGGTAATTTTTCCTATAAAAACAAATGGTATTTTCAACTATTGGGGGAACACTATAATAACAGATTATCAAGTACTAATTCAAAACATCTTTTTCTTGCCGATGCTGAATTTACCTATAGTATAAACAACAGATGGGAGTTGAATTTTACAGCTAAAAATATTTTTGATCAAAAGAAATACAATTATACCATATATGATGCATTAACTAGAGTAGATAAAGAATACAATATTCGACCTCGTACCTTATTGGCGAGCGTATTTTTTTTAGATTCTGATTTAAATAACATGAATCGAGAATAAATTTAAAAAAATATTAAAAACAGTATGATCAGTGTCGTTCGTATTCTACAAAAATGGAATACAGATTTTACGGATGTAAAGAATAAACACGGATAAAAAATGATTTGTAAAAATCGGTGTCATCGGTGTTCCAATAAGTTAGAACAAGATGCAACGAATATAAAGCATAAACATGGATAATAACAGTTTTTATCCTTTCCCAAAAGATCCATTAAAATCTTATCAAAAAAGTAATTGCATGATTACTTCAATTCATGAGAAAGTGTTAGTTTTTTCTTATTTACTGTTGAAATTTTCTTTTTAGCAGCTATTAAAAACCACGTGAATACCAGAACTGCTATGGCAATTCCAATTGCATATCCCATTGTTACATCAATAGCCAGTCCACCATTTTTGTTCGGAGCAACTAAAAAGTAAGTAACACAAATGGCAGTCATAAAAGTTGCCGGAATACTGATTAGGTAATGATTTTTCTTGTTTATAGCCAAATACATGGCTGCTGTCCATAGCATGAACATGGAGAGGATTTGGTTTGATAATCCCAGGTATTTCCAGATGGTTGAGAATTCAAGTTGAGAAAGGAAAAATCCAACGGCAAACAGAGGTACAGAAACTAATAATCTGCTTTTAATGGAACTTTGTTTAAAGTGAAACATATCGGCAATGGTAAGGCGAGCGCTTCTGAATGCAGTATCACCAGTGGTAATAGGGCAGGCAATTACTCCTACAATTGCAAAAACAGCACCTACTTTACCCAACCAGGTATTACAAATTTCATTCACAATCCAGGCAGGATTATGTCCCGATGCAAAGCTTTCGTTTAGTCCATTGGTATTGCCAAAATAATTCATGGCAGCTGTTGCCCAAATAATTGCCACAATTCCTTCGGCTATCATGGCACCATAGAAAACAGGTCGGCCATAGCTCTCTTTTTTCATACAACGAGCCATCATTGGCGATTGAGTAGAGTGAAAACCCGAAATGGCTCCACAGGAAATAACGATAAATATCATTGGATAAAGGATGTTTTGAGCTGGATTTGCATGTAGATTTTTAAGAGAGCCAAGAGAAAGTTCATTCAAATGAAAACTTCCATTTGTTCCTTTAAATATCATTACTCCTGCAATACTTAAAGCCATTATTAATAAAGCCGCACCAAATAGAGGATATATTTTTCCTATAATTTTATTTATGGGCAGAAGGGTAGCAATCAGATAATAGGCAAATATTCCATAAAGCCATAAATTTAAACCGCCACCGGTTAAGTCTTTTAACAATCCAGCTGGACCGGTAACAAAGGCAACTCCAACAAATATCAGTAACAAAAGAGTAAAAACCCTAAGTATGTTTTGAATGGATGTTCCCAGATATTTCCCTACAATTTCGGGTAAGCTGGCTCCATTATTTCTTATGGAAAGCATGCCGGAGAAATAATCGTGAACTGCACCCATAAAAATACAGCCGAACACAATCCAGATGTAGGAAATGGGGCCGTACATGGCACCTAGAATAGCTCCGAAAATAGGTCCTAAACCAGCAATGTTAAGAAACTGTATGGTAAACATTTTCCATGTTGGCATGGGAATAAAGTCAACACCATCTTCAAGTCGAATGGCGGGAGTTTGATTTTGATCGTTAGCTCCGAAAAATTTCTCAATGAATTTTCCGTATATAAAATAGCCTAGAATTAATGTAATAATTGCGGTAAGAAAAGTAATCATACTTGTGAAATCAATAAATTATTGAAAGCAAAATTAATGATTTTGGATGAATAAAGGCTTGATTTGTTTCGAGAATTATCTTTTATGAAAGATTGAAATATTTGTGCGTTTAGAATTAATTTAATTCTAAAGATGAGGATGTTGTACCAATTATTTTGCTGATGCAAAGAAGGCCTGTATTATATTGTATAATACCTTATTATACCATTTGTAATAATTGAATTATAATGTCGATAGATATTTAAAAATTGATTGCAAGTAAAACGAACGTATCCATCATTCTAAATACTAATTGGTATTAATCACAATCAAGATTTGTTTTAAGAACTCTAATCTTTATATTTGCTAAATTCCGGTTATCATGGATATTTGGTTCAAATAAAATCATATTAATAGAATTATTGAGTGTTGAAAAATAATAATTAGTGGTTCGCTGATTGTTGGCAAAATAATATCGAATACACAATCGATTGTTTTGTTCTTTAAACAATCAGCATCAAAAACTGATGATAAAATACATAATAGAATGAAAGGTTTAAAAATTGTTGTTCTTGCAAAGCAGGTTCCTGATACCAGAAATGTTGGGAAAGATGCAATGAAAGCGGATGGAACTGTAAACAGAGCTGCTTTGCCGGCAATCTTCAATCCCGAAGATTTAAATGCCTTGGAACAAGCACTACGTTTAAAAGATAAGTACGAAGGAACAGAAGTTACTCTTTTAACTATGGGACCAGGTAGAGCTGCCGAAATTATTCGTGAAGGATTGTATAGAGGTGCCGATAATGGTATTCTTTTGTCTGATCGTGCATTTGCAGGTTCTGATACTCTGGCAACATCTTATGCGCTATCGTGTACCCTTAAAAAAATGGGTAAAATTGATGTTATTATTGCAGGTCGTCAGGCAATTGATGGTGATACTGCTCAAGTAGGACCACAGGTTGCCGAAAAACTGGGTCTTCCACAAATTACTTATGCTGAAGATGTAGTATCGGCAGATAAAGGTAAGATTGTTGTAAAGCGTCGTCTAGAACGTGGAGTTGAGACTGTTGAAGGAAAAATGCCAATGCTTGTTACTGTGAATGCATCTGCTCCTGAATGTCGTCCTCGCAACGCGAAGTTTGTAATGAAATACAAGCATGCAAAAGCGGTTTCCGAAATGCAAAATGAAACAGAAGATTATATAACATTACACAACGATCGTCCTTATTTAAATATAGGAGAGTGGAGCGTTAATGATATTGAAACCAATTCTGAAGAACTTGGATTATCAGGATCTCCTACAAAGGTAAAAACTATTGAGAATGTAGTTTTTCAGGCTAAAGAAGCAAAAGTTCTTGAACCTACCGATACCGATATGGGTGAGTTAATGAAAGAGTTAATTGCTAATCACACCATTGGATAATTGTTAGAGACGCAGCAGGCTACGTCTGTGCAGAGAAATTCATTTTCTGTACTAACAAAAGTGGAATTATAAAAAGATTATACCGTGAATAACGTATTTGTATATTGCGAAATAGAAGAAGGTCAAGTTGCCGACGTAAGTCTTGAACTTCTTACCAAGGGTAGAAAACTGGCCGACGATTTAAAGTGTGAGCTGGAAGCTATCGTTATTGGACATGAATTAAAAGGCATTGAAAAGCAAATTATGCCTTATGGAGTTGATAAAGTATGGATTGCTGATGATAAGCGATTGTATCCATACACAACACTTCCTCATACTTCTATCATTGTAAAATTATTTGGAGAAGAAAAACCTCAAATTGCTTTGATGGGTGCTACAAGTATCGGTCGCGATTTAGGTCCTCGTGTTTCTTCTGCTCTTCATTCGGGTTTAACTGCCGATTGTACAAGTCTTGTAATTGGCGATCACGAAGACAAGAAAAATAAGAAAGAATATAAGGATTTGTTGTACCAGATTCGTCCGGCATTTGGTGGTAACATTGTTGCAACTATTATTAATCCTGATTGTCGCCCACAGATGGCTACAGTTCGCGAAGGAGTTATGAAGAAAGAAATTCTTTCGGATGCTTATAAAGGAAAAGTTAATAAGCTTGATGTTGAGAAGTATGTGAATGCTGAAGATTTCGTTGTAAAAGTGATCGAGCGTCACATGGAGAAATCTAAGGTTAACATCAAGAACGCAGGTATTATTGTAGCTGGTGGTTATGGTGTTGGTTCTAAAGAAAACTTCAACTTGTTAACAGAATTAGCCGAAGTAATTGGAGGAGAAGTTGGAGCTTCTCGTGCTGCTGTTGATGCCGGATATGCATCTCATGAACGCCAAATTGGTCAAACTGGTGTTACCGTGCGTCCTAAGTTGTATATCGCTTGCGGTATTTCAGGACAAATTCAGCATACTGCAGGTATGGAAGAATCGGCAATGGTAATTGCAATTAATACCGATAAAAATGCACCAATTAATGCTTTCGCTGATTATGTAATTACTGGTGATATTGCAACGGTTTTACCAAAAATGATTAAGCAATACAAAGAGAATACGAAGTAAGCGTATTAACTGTTTGTGATCTAGCTTAAATTATTAACAAAAAAACATCCTAAAGAAATGGCTAATTTCTATACAGATAATGAGGATATGAAGTTCCACCTGGAACATCCTCTAATGAAAAAAATTGTTGCACTTAAAGAGCGCAACTTCGAAGATAAAGACAAGTACGACTACGCTCCTCTTGATTTTGAGGATGCAATGGATTCTTATGATCGTACATTAGAAATTGTTGGTGAAATTTGTGGTGATATTATTGGTCCTAATGCCGAAGGTGTAGATCAGGAAGGACCGCGAGTTGAAAACGACCGTGTAATCTATGCTAAGGGTACTGCCGAAAATCACGAAGCTTTAACAAAAGCAGGTTTAATTGGTATGTCTCTTCCACGTGAGTACGATGGATTGAATTTCCCAATTGTACCTTACGTAATGGCTGCTGAATTGGTATCTCGTGCCGATGGTGGATTTGCTAATATTTGGGGACTTCAGGATTGTGCTGAAACAATTCACGAGTTTGCTTCGAAAGAGCAAAAAGAAAACTATTTGCCTCGCTTTGCGAAAGGTGCAACTGCAGCAATGGATTTAACTGAGCCAGATGCTGGTTCTGACCTTCAGGCGGTACAGTTGAAAGCAACTTACAATAAAGAAGAAGATCAGTGGTATTTGAATGGTGTGAAGCGTTTCATTACAAACGGTGATGGTGATGTTTCATTGGTTTTGGCTCGTTCTGAAGAAGGAACTTCTGATGGTCGTGGTTTGTCTATGTTTATCTACGACAAAGCTAATATGGCTGTTAAAGTTCGTCGTATCGAGCATAAAATGGGTATTATTGGTTCTCCTACTTGTGAGTTGGTTTTTACCAATGCTCCTGCCGAATTGGTTGGTTCTCGTAAAATGGGATTAATCAAATATGTAATGTCTTTAATGAATGGTGCTCGTTTAGGTGTTGGTGCTCAATCAGTAGGTATTGCTGAGGCTGCTTACCGCGAAGGTTTGGCTTACGCTAAAGAACGTCGTCAGTTTGGTAAAGCAATTATCGAATTCCCTGCGGTTTACGAAATGCTTACTAATATGGAAGCTAAATTGAATGCTTCTCGTTCAGTATTATATGAAACATCTCGTTTTGTTGATGTTTACAAAGCATATTTCCACATTTCTCAAGACAGATCTTTAGATAAGGATGAGAGAATGGATATGAAAAAATATCAGAAATTAGCTGATGTATTTACTCCATTATTGAAGTTGTTCTCATCAGAATTCTGTAACGAAATTGCTTACGATTCATTGCAGGTTCACGCTGGTTCGGGTTATATGAAAGACTACCCAATTGAGCGTTTGGTTCGCGATGCTCGTATTACTAATATTTACGAGGGAACTTCACAGTTGCAAGTTGTTGCTGCTATTCGCGGGGTAACTACTGGTGCTTATTTGGCTCAAATTAAAGAGTACGAAGCTTCTGATTTGAATCCTCAGTATGAGTATTTAAGAACTACCTTAAAAGGTATGACTGCTATGTATGAAGAGGCAGTTGCTAAGGTACACGACATTAATACTAGTGCAGATCACAATGATTTCCTTGATTTCCATGCCCGCAGATTGGTAGAAATGGCAGGTTATATTGTAATGGGATATTTATTGTTATCAGATACATCAAGAAATGATAAATACAAGAACTCATGTGAGGTATTTGTAAAAATGGGTAAAGCTAAAGTTGCAGCTCATAAAGAATACATTATGTCTTCAGAATTGAAAGATCTTGGTATTTTTAAAAAATAATTGACTTAAGTCTTAATTTTAAGAGGTTTCCATTACGGGAACCTCTTTTTTTGTGCATTTATCTTATTAGTATCTGGATCGTATTTAAGTTTTAAAGCGTATAGAGTATTAGTTGATTTACTTTAATTTTGTAACAATGTTAAGATATTGTTAAGGTGAATTAACGTTTCCTTAAAATATTTAATTGTATCTCTTCACAGAAAGAAATTAGTTTTGCCTCAAAGTATTAAGAAAATATGTCAACTTAATTACATTAAAATTTCATACTACTAAAACAAACCATAATGAAAGGAAAGAAATTATTTATTGGTGTTATTGCACTATTTTGTGGACTTACTGCTGTTGCACAAGAAAAAGCAGAATTTGTTCCATCTGGCAAGGCAAATGGAAAAGTATTTTTTAACTACCATTACGATATGACTGATGGTGAAGAACAAGAAAGTAGCTTCGAAATAAAAAGAGCTTACTTAGGTTACGATTATAATATTGCCAAAGGTTTAAAAGCAAGTATCACACTAGATGTGGGTAAAAATGATAGTGGTAGCGATTATACCGCATATTTAAAGAAGGCTCAGTTAGAATGGAAAGCATCTTCTGCGGTAAAAGTTTCGTTGGGTATGATTGGAACGGTGCATTTTAAAGAGCAGGAAAAATTCTGGGGATATCGTTATATTATGAAATCATTTAACGATCAGTATGGATTTGGATCAAGTGCAGATTTGGGTATTAAAGCAAACTTTAAATTGAGTGATAATTTCTCGGCAAATGCTTTTGTAATTAATGGGGAGGGTTACAAAAAAGTTCAGGATGAAGATGGTAAGCAAAAAGTAGGCGCTAGTTTAATCTATAAAAATAATGGCTTAATTGCTAAAGTTTACGCCGATGCAAATTCAGCTAAAGTTGCTAATGAAGATGGAAGCGAAGATGATGTAACAGTATCGGCATTGTCTTTCTTTGCAGGATATAAATTCTCAGATAAATTCAGATTGGCAGCTGAGTACAACCAATTGATTAATGGTACAAAATATTCAAGTGTAGCAGATGATCATGACATGGAAGGTTTATCGGTATATTCAACTTATGCTTTAGATAAGAAATGGGAAGTGTTCGGGAGATATGATTATCTGACTTCAAATACCTTAGAAGGGGAAAGTGAAAAATGGAACATCGATAATAATGGTAGTGCTATTACTGCAGGAGTACAGTACGCTCCGGTTAAGAATGTGAAAATGGCTTTTAACTATCAAGGATTTAATTATAAAACATCCAGTATAAGTAACAATTCATTATTATATCTGAATTTAGAGTTTAAATTCTAAGTAAAATATAGATTAAACATTTAAATTATAAATCTGGTTTGTGATATTTTTTATTATCACAAACCAGATTTTTTTTCGATATTTTAAAAAAAAAATAGTTTTGGTAGATATAAATTTATTGATCAGTATAATTTATAAAGGTAATATGTGTTTTTAATAACTTTCTAATTTGAAAGTAAGTGTTAAAAAATAGTTGTAGGCATATTAAGCTAAAATGGCAAGAAACTTTAACTAATTGTTATGTTGTGAAAATTATGGGTTTTATACAAAAAAGAGAATAAAAACAGAAATTATAAATTATATACATAAGTAATAATTTTGATTCTCGAATACTTATATTGAAATATAAATATGTAAGTAAATAAATCTCTACATAATAAGTAATTTAGAATAATAAAACCATTGTTTATTATTTGTTCAAATAAGATTTTATTAATACGTTTGCACACTGTAGAGGTGACTCATTGTATAGGTGAGTTTTTTTTATAAACATATTACATAGTAATACAAGATACAATGCACAAATATGCATATTGTCATGTAAAGTATGTGATAAAGACATCTATTTTACAAAATATTAAATCATTTTAATTTTTGTTTAATAGTGTAGAAGCAAAACCATTTTATAAGTAATAGCAATTTCTGTCTAAATAATAGTTAGGTAAGTATAAAAAGACTTTTTGAGTACAGAGTATTTAGTTTAAAAAAAGTTAAACAGATATTGACTAAAACAAACAAATTCAGCATAGAGGTTTTATTATAAGCCTTCTGTGTAAACAAAAATAATCACTCTAAATTTATTTAAATGATTGGTTTCTTAAAACCAGCAGTTCATAAAGAATTGCTTTCGGAAGATAAAATTGATCCTACTTACAAACGTTTGCGCTTACAGGTTTTCGTTGGGATTTTTTTAGGTTATGCAGGCTACTACCTTGTAAGAAAGGTATTCTCTTTAGCCATGCCAGATTTAATTGCTTTAGGTTATTCTAAAACTGAGTTAGGGTTCGCATTGTCCGGTGTATCAGTGGCTTATGGTTTAAGTAAGTTCTTAATGGGAAATGTTTCGGATCGTAGTAATGCGAGACGTTTTTTAACATTAGGACTAGTACTTTCGGCAGTAACAATGATTGCAATGGGTTTACTTCCTGTTGCCACATCATCGATAGCTATAATGTTCATTCTGTTGTTATTGAATGGATGGTTTCAGGGTATGGGATGGCCTCCTTGTGGTCGTGTTATGGTTCACTGGTTTTCTATTCGCGAGCGTGGAACTAAAATGTCAATTTGGAATGTAGCACACAATGTTGGTGGTGGAATTATTGGACCATTGGCGATTTTAGGTGTTGCTATTTTTACCGATTGGCATTCTAAATTGTATTTCCCTGGTATTGTTGCATTAGGGGTTGCTTTTATAGCTTGGTTATTAATTAGAGATACGCCTCAGTCTTGTGGACTTCCTAATATTGAGAAGTATAAAGATGATTATCCTGACTCTTATTCTGAAAAATTCGAGGAAGAGATGACTGCGAAGGAAATCTTCATGAAATATATCCTTAAAAACAGACTTTTATGGGCAATTGCCTTTGCTAATGCTTTTGTTTATCTGGTAAGATATGGTGTACTCGACTGGGCTCCTTTATATCTTGAAGAAGCAAAAGGATTTTCTATAAAAGAGTCGGGTTGGGCTTATTTTGCTTACGAATGGGCAGGCATACCAGGAACCTTACTTTGCGGATATTTAAGTGATAAGGTATTTAAAGGAAAGCGCGCACCCGTAAGTATTATATACATGATATTGGTATTTGTATCGGTGTTTATGTATTGGACAAGCCAATCAATTGTGGCAAATTCTATTGCACTGGTATGTATTGGTTTTCTTATTTATGGACCAGTAATGCTAATTGGTGTTCATGCACTGGATTTAGTTCCTAAAAAAGCAGCAGGAACAGCAGCCGGATTAACAGGATTGTTTGGTTATATGGGTGGAGCTTTATTCGCCAATATTGCAATGGGTGCTGTAGTTGATGCTTGGGGTTGGACTGGTGGTTTTATTGTTCTGTTAGGAGCATGTGTAGCCTCAATTGTATTAATAGGTATGTCTTGGGTTCTCGAAAATAAAGGGCATAAAGGATTACACTAGTTGAATTTTATTGTGAAATCATTCTGCTTATAGATGGTGAGCAGTTTGATTTTACTTCTAAATATTTTTTCTAAAAACTATTTACAAACTATAATTTAAAACAAATGAAAAACTTAAATGTGAAGAATTTGTTGGCAGGAGCACTTATCTTGTCAAGCATTGGGTTCGCAGGGTGTGAAGATGATACCCCAGACTACAATGAGTTTAATAACTATCAAACCTATCCGCTAAAAGAGCTTAGTGCAGAGGCAAAAGTAGTTCGTGATTACGTTAAAGCTGATGCTGTAATTGCGCATCGTGGTTCTACGTTTTGGGCTCCAGAAGAAACAGAAGCTGCTTTTCGTTGGGCTCGTAATATGGGTGCTGACTATTTAGAGCTTGATCTTCAGAGAACTAAAGATGGCGTATTGCTTGCTTTGCACGATGGAAACCTTCGTCGTACTTCTAATATTGAGAGTATTTTTCCAGGTCAAGAAGATTATCCTGTAAGTGTTTTTACATTAGCTCAATTACGTGAGTTAGATGCTGGTTCATGGTTTAATATTGATGAACCTGAAAATGCTCGTGAATCATTCGTAGGGCAAAAGATTTCTACTTTGGAAGAAGTATTGAAAATTGCTGAAGGTTACAGAATTAGTCGTGATGCTAATGGAGAACCAGTAAAAGATATGACTCGTTTAAACGATGATGGTACTTGGGCTGGATATTACGAATTTGAAGTAGATCCTCAGGATAACGGTAACCGTCCAGGCGTATATGCTGAGACTAAAGAGCCATATTTATTCAGTGGAATGGAAGCTGATTTAGCTGTTTTCTTAACTGAACAAGGATGGAATATTACAAACTCTCCAAAAACAATTGCAACAACTCCTGGAAAAGTTGATGTTGCTAATACAAACGGTCGTTTTATTCTTCAAACATTTTCTCGTGAATCTGTTGTGAAGTTAGAAAAAGAGCTTCCAGGTGTGCCTAAATGTATGTTGCTTTGGGAGTCAGAAAGTGCCTCTTATGTTCGTCCTTCGAATACAATCGAATCTTTAGCTGAGTTTATTAATTTCTCAGTAGACTACAATTGTCATATTGCAGGTCCTTCTATTGCTGGTAATCCAAACGACTATCCTGAATTAACTGAGCCTTGGATGTGCGAAATGTATCACCGCGCAGGAATGATTGTTCATGCTTACTCTTTTGATACTGAAGATCAGTTGAGAAAATATAATGGTGATTACTATTATGGTGGAGTTTCACGTTTTGATGATGCAAACCGTACTGTTGTAGGTGACTTTACTTATGATGTTAACAGAAATATGTTCATTGATGGTGGCTTTACTAACTTAACAGATTTGTCAATGGAATATCAAGGTCGTGAGTTAGTTGGAACAGCTCAGGAAGTATTGGATAATTTAGGCTACTAATTGTTAAATCTATAATAGATAAAGATATGTTAAAAAAATTATATATCGCTACACTAGCTTTAGGAATGGTAGCGACAAGTGCAGTAGCTCAGGAAAAAGAAATGACTGCTGAATCGAACAAAGGAGGAATTGTATTAACTTCTGCTGATAAAGAGTATCAAGTAAGCATTAACGGTAGAATTTACATGGATGCAGTTCATTATTTTGATGATGTAACTGATTTAAGTGATGATGCTTCTATCGAGGATATCCGTTTTGGAACATCTGTAAAGTGGGGAAAATGGAGTGCTAAGGTTAATGTTGGCTTTGGTAACGACGAAGTAAAAATTAAAGATGCATTTTTGAGATATAATCATGCGAAGAACAGTATTTTTACTGTTGGTAACTTTTTCGAGCCATTTGGTATCGAGGCAGCTGCTTCTAGTAAAGAACTTCGTTTTATTGGTGCTTCTAACATGACTCAGGCAATGGGAATTGGTCGTAGCATTGGTTTGGGCTATACTTATTATACCGATAAATTTTATGGATCAACTGGTTTGTTTGCTGGTTCGGTAGATAATAATAACGATGGAGACCAAGGGTTTGCTTCAACTACTAAGTTAGCTTATACCCCAATTGTAAATGACAATGTTACTTTCCAATTAGGAGCTTCGTTTACTTATCGTATTCCTGAAGCTAATGGTTTCAACGAATCATTTAACGATGATGATTACAACCGTGAAGTTGTTTTAACCGCTGGTCCTGAGGATAAGTTTTTGAATGCTGATATTCAGAATGCAAGAACAGATATGCGTTTTAACATCCAATCATTGATTCTTAGTGGTCCTTTTATGTTGCAAGCAGAATACACTAAAACAAAAGTTACCCGTGATGATGACTATGCTTCTAAATTACAGAGTGATGGTCCTGCTGACTATGTAACTTATATTTGGCCTACAACTCCTGGCGATTATCCAGGATGGTATGGTGAGTTGCGTGACATTGAAATGGATGCATACTATGCTCAAATTGGTTTCCTTTTAGGTGATAATTATGCTTACAACTCATCATCTGCTTATATCAAACGTCCAAAAGCAGGAACTTTCGAGTTTCTTGTTCGTTACGATAATACTGATTTGAATGATATTGATGGTACTTATTTTAATGGAGCTTATGGTCCTGCTGATTTAGCATCTGCTTTAGGTGGTGCAGGTAACAAAAGTATCCAGGGTGGAAAAGCAGAAACTTATAGCGCTGGTGTAAATTATTATTTAAACAGCAATGTAATGTTCCGTGTAAATTATAGCTATATGGATGTTAACAACTGGCAATATCCGTTAGACGAAAAAATTAGTATGGTAAAAGCTAGAATCCAAGTGAATTTCTAGAGTTTAATCACACCAATTATATTAAAAAAGTGAAGCAATTTTTATTGCTTCACTTTTTTTTATGTCTTGCTTAATAAAATATCAATATTTATATAATGGCTTTAATTGTATAGCAGCTGTTAGTTTAATCAAATTATAAGAGTTTGTTATTGTTAAAATAGGATTATACTTAATTTGATTGTAATTTGTTCTTAATAAGGATAATTAGCTCAAAAAGATGAATTTAAACATGGACAAAAGGTAGTTATCATTTTAGATGATAATATTTATTTGCCAAAGGCTTTCATTTAAGAAGGTCTTTTTTGTTGATAGAAATAGTCGAAATACTATACTGTATTTAATTATCTTTGTTGAATGGACATGGAAAAAGCAGAACAGGAAAAAGAGTTTATCAGGCGAATTTTTATTGACGAAATTGGTCGTTTGCAGAAAGAAGAATTCTATTTTTTCTCATTTATAATGATAGGGCAAGCCATAGAAGCCCTTGGTTGTTTTCTGGATAACAAACCATTAAAAGCTCGTGCTCAATCTTCAAAACGGTTTTCTAAATCATTAAATATATTAATGGGGAACGAATATCGCGCGGTAAATAAAGACTTTTGGCTGTACGATAGATTGCGAAATCAATTAACCCATTCTTTTGTGCCTAGTAAATCGCTTTTGTTGTGTTCTCGAAAAAATATGCCCGAAGAAGCGGAGCATCTTAAGTTTTTAGATGAAAGATTGGTATTGGTAGCTGAAGATATGTACGAGGATTTGGTAAAAGGATGTGAAAAACTTTTTGGTATGATTGATAGAGGAAAAGTACCTTTAAAACGAATTGCAGCATCGCCACAAGAATTGGGAATATCATAAAATCAAAAATATGATAAGAAAAATTGTAATACTAGGTGCCGGAAATTTAGCTACACAGCTATCTTTGGCTTTGTACGAAAATGGAATAGAGATATTACAGATTTACAGCAGAACAATAGAATCGGCTAAAACTCTTGCAAGTAAAGTTAGTGCAGAGCCAACCAATTTGCTTAAAGAAATTAAAAGAAATGCCGACTTGTATGTGTTTGCTTTAAGCGATAAAGCATTGCAGCCTGTTCTTGATAAAATGCCGGTGCCAATTGGAAATGCTGTTCATACAGCGGGAAGTATTCCAATGAGTGTTTTTGAGAATTATGCGAAAAATTATGGTGTTTTTTATCCTTTGCAAACATTCTCGAAACAACGAAAAGTCGATTTCTCCAATATTCCTGTTTGTATAGAATCGAATAATAAAATTCTGAAACAAGATTTGTTTGCCTTAGGAAAAAAAATATCTAAAAATATAAATTCTATATCCTCTGAACAGAGAAAACAATTGCATTTAGCAGCAGTTTTTACCTG
Organism: uncultured Marinifilum sp.; assembly: GCF_963677195.1. Classification (NCBI taxonomy): domain Bacteria; kingdom Pseudomonadati; phylum Bacteroidota; class Bacteroidia; order Marinilabiliales; family Marinifilaceae; genus Marinifilum; species uncultured Marinifilum sp. The sequence continues at coordinate 4,543,033 of NZ_OY781918.1, read as the reverse complement.
TAATTTTGCCAATCACATGTATAGCATCGGACAAAAAATATTAGAAGAGAAAGCTGTTGATTTTAAGTTGCTTACTCCTTTAATTCAGGAGACAGCACAAAAAGTACTTGAGCTTGACCCTATATCGGCACAAACGGGACCTGCCGTCCGATTCGATAAAGAAATAATATCGGCACACGAGAAGGCTTTAAAAGATACTCCTGATTTTCAAAAATTGTATAGTTTTGTGAGTGAAAGCATTTTTAAAATGCACAATAAAGAGAATGACTAATTGAGTTTATTGTTTTTAAAACTCGAATTTAAATATTAAAATATGGCGTTTTTTAAGGAAGATTTAATGAAAGTTTCGGCTTTTATTTTTGATGTTGATGGAGTGTTATCCAACGAATGTATTGTGATTGATGCGAATGGAGAAATGTTGCGAACAGCTAACACAAAAGATGGTTATGCAATACAATATGCCATAAAAAAAGGATATCCGGTTGCCATAATTACCGGAGGTGTATCGAATGCTGTAGAGAAACGATACAGTGGTTTGGGTGTGAAAGATATTTATATGGGATCGAAAAATAAGATTAAAGACTTTGAAGATTTTATTTCCAAGCATGATTTAAATCCGGATCATATCATGTATATGGGCGATGATTTACCCGATTTTGAAGTGATGAAACGAATTGGCATTCCTACTTGTCCGGCAAATGCAGTTGAGCAAATTAAAGCCATATCAAATTATATATCCGATAAAGATGGAGGATTTGGATGCGTAAGAGATGTTATTGAACAAGTGCTTCGTGCACATTCAAAATGGATAGAGGATGATACAAATATTCAAAGTATTTAACACTTTTAATTAATATTAAGCCCAATGAACAATTACCTGAAGCTAGTTCGTTTCCCCAATTTAATTATTATCGCACTAATACAAGTGGTGATGCGTTATTTTATTATTGAACCTATTTTGGCAATCAATAGAATAAAGCTTCAGTTTAGCGATACTAATTTTATTATTTTGGTTTTGGCTACTGTTTTTATGGCTGCTGCCGGATATATTATCAACGATTATTTTGATACAAAAGCAGATCGTTTTAATAAAAAAGATGTGGTTGTTGGAAGGCTTGTAAAAAGGCGAATTGCACTACTAATGCATCAGGTTTTTATGGGAATATCGATAGTGCTGGGCGGCTACATTTCTTATGAAATTGGACATTGGCAATTTGTTCTTATCTTTTTTATGGCAGGAGGCTTGCTCTGGTTCTATTCTACTTCGTATAAATACTATTTTTTGTTGGGCAGTTTTTTAATGGCAATGGTATCAGCAGCAATTCCATTTTTAGTGGTTATTTACGAAATACCACCATTAAATAATACTTATGCAGAGGTTCTGTTAGCCTCGAAAACAAATTTTAATTACTTGTTATATTGGGTTGGAGCATTCTCGTTTTTTGCATTTATTGGTGCTTTAATTGGACAATTTATAAGAGATTTAATTTCTACAAAAGGCGATAGAGAAATTCACAGACAAAGCTTGCCTGTTGTAATTGGTTTAAAGTGGACTAAAATTGTAATTGTTTTTTTATTAGTGTTTTTGTCGGCTTCGGTATTTGGGGTGTGGTATCAGTTTTTAAATGCTCCAATGGATAAAATTACACCATGGTATTTTGCTTTGCTAATTATTTTGCCTCTTTTACTTTTGGCCTATTATGTAATAAAATATAAAGAAGGTAATAAATTTAAAATGGGATTATTTTTATTTCGCTTTGCAATATTAACGGGTATTTCATACGCTTTTGTTGTTAATTATACGGTAGGAAAATTATGATAATGTGCTTAAATAAAATGTTTTAAAAGGTATTTTAAGATTTTTGTGTAACATTATAATTTTAAGTAATAACAATAAAAACAATTATTTTTGAGTGAAATTTAAAACTCATTATTTATAATTCATAATAAAATAAAACATGCTGAATAATCTTAAAGATTATCAATTAATACTAGCTTCTCAATCACCCCGACGTCATCAGATGTTAAAAGAGCTGGGGGTATCGTTCGAAATTAAAACTAAAGAAGTTGAAGAAATTTATCCAGAAAATATGGAGCCAGAAAAGGTTCCTGTTTATTTGGCAGAATTAAAAGCTTCAGCATTTAAATCTGATTTTAAAAATAATGAATTGGTAATTACTGCAGACACAATTGTGTGTGTTGACAATTGTATTTTGGGCAAGCCAAAAGATAGAGAGGATGCAGTGAAAATGCTAAAAGCTCTATCAGGAAGATCACATCAGGTAATTAGTGGTGTTTGTTTAATGAACAGGGAAAAAAAAGTTAGCTTTGCTACTACAACTGATGTTCATTTCAAAGTCTTATCCGATAAGGAAATTAATTACTATATCGATAACTTTAAGCCTTTTGATAAAGCAGGTGCTTATGGAATACAAGAATGGATTGGATTTATAGGTATTGATGGAATAGAAGGTTCTTATTTTAATGTGGTTGGATTGCCAATTCAAAGACTCTATCAGGAACTATCGAAATTTTAAACAACATATACTAAAGCATAAAAAATGATTAAAAAATTGAGTTTATTCCTCATGGCAATAGTCTTGCTTATGGGAAGTCAGGTAAAAGCAGATGAGGGAATGTGGATTCCGATGTTGCTAAAAAAATACAATATTGAAGATATGCAAAAGGCTGGCTTTAAGCTTTCTGCCGACGATATCTACAATATTAATCAGGCATGTTTGAAAGATGCAGTAATTGGCCTGGGAAGGGAAGGAAGTCCGTTTCACCATTTTTGTACCGGAGAGTTAATTTCTGATGAAGGCTTAATTGTTACCAATCATCATTGTGGATATGGAGCTATTCAAAATCATTCTACCCTGGAACATGATTACTTAAAAGATGGATTTTGGGCAATGAGTAGAGATCAGGAGCTCGTAAACGAAGGAATTACAGCTTCTTTTTTAGTTCGTATGGCTGATGTAACTCAACAAGTTTTAGATAGTATTACCAGCGATACCAAAGAGGCCGATCGTCAGAAAATGATTAGAAAACACATTAAGAAAATTGTTGAGGCAGCCGAAAAAGACTCTGGTTATCGCGCAAGCGTAAAGCCATTTTATAATGGTAATCAATATTTTTTATCGGTTTACGAAATTTATAAAGATGTGCGTTTAGTTGGAGCACCGCCATCGGCAATTGGAAAATTTGGTGGCGATACCGATAATTGGATGTGGCCACGTCATACCGGCGATTTTTCGATGTTTAGAATTTATGCAGATAAGGATAATAAGCCAGCTTCTTATTCTAAAGATAACGTGCCTATGAAACCAAAACAATCATTCAAGATTTCGCTTAAAGGTGTAAATCAGGATGATTTTACAATGGTATTTGGTTATCCGGGAACAACAACAGAGTATCTTACGTCGCATGCTTTAAAAATGATGACAGAAGTTAACAACCCGCATAAAATTAAAATCAGAACCAAGAAACTGGATTTAATGAGAGCCGATATGGATGCGTCTGCTTTGGTAAGAATTCAATACTCGGCAAAATATGCAGGAGTTGCTAATTCGTGGAAAAGATGGCAGGGAGAAATAAAAGGGCTTCGCAGATTGAATGCCATTGATAAAAAACAGCAATTGGAAAAAGACTTTGAGCAATGGGCAAATTCTCAGCCAGATTTGAAAAAGAAATATGCTGGTATTCTAAAAGAAATGGAAGGCCTTTATAAAGAGTTAACACCTGTTAGTTTGGCCAGAGATTATGCTTTAGAAGCCGGATTTAGAGGTGCCGAGGCAGTTGGATTTGCATTAAAGTTTAAATCTCTTGCTCAATTAACAAAAAAAGATGCAAATAAGGTGTCTGAGTATGTTGAATCTTTATTGAAAGCCAGTAGCGCATTTTTTAAGAACTACAACAAACCAACCGATAAGAAATTATTGGCGGCAACTTTAAAAATGTATAGCGATAATTTAGAGGATAAATATTTGCCTAAAGAAATTATCAATATCAGAACAAAATATAAAGGCGATTTTCAAGCTTATGCAGAAAAGGCAATGAGTAAGTCTGTATTTACTGATCAGGAAAAATTAAATCAACTATTAAGTACTTATAAATTGTCGATGGGTAAAAAATTGGCGAAAGACCCAATTTTTGTGTTGGCAAATAGTATCAGATTTTTTTACGCGTCGGAAATTGCACCAATATATGGCAAGTTGAATTTGAAAACTGTTAGCTTGCAACGCAATTATATGGCCGGTTTAATGGAAATGCAGCCCGAAAAAACATTCTACCCCGATGCGAACTCAACTTTTAGAGTTCATTACGGAAAAGTATCTGGTTATAAGGCGCGAAATGCAGTAACTTACGATCATTATACCACACTCGAAGGAATTATCGAAAAAGATAATCCAGAGATTTTCGATTATGATGTACCGCAAAAGTTAAAAGATTTATACCATAAAAAGGATTTTGGTGCTTACATGAACGAGAAAGGTGAAATGCCAGTTTGTTTTGCAGCAACCAACCATACAACAGGAGGTAATTCGGGGAGTCCTGTGTTAAATGCTAATGGCGAATTAATCGGATTAAATTTCGATAGAGCATGGGAAGGTGTGATGTCCGACCTAATGTACGATGCTGAAATATGTCGTAACGTATCTCTTGATATTCGTTATGTGCTTTTTATTGTCGATAAATTTGCTGGTGCAGGCTATTTATTAGATGAAATGAATATTGTAAAATAGTAAAAACTACCTGTTTAGTATATAAAAAAAGGAATTGCCAGTAAAGGCAATTCCTTTTTTTCTGATTGATAATTAAAGCAGATTTGAAAAGAGAATTGATGTTGTTTTTATTGTCTAATCATCTTGCTGCATCCTAAAGGTAGCAATCCAAATGATAAATTCTATATTTTTAAGAAGTATTCTTTCTGTCAAAATTTTAGCCAAAATAATATAGTTAGTGCAACTAACTGCAAGGTAGGTAGTAATCTTTTAACGGGTTGATAAAAAGAATAGGATTTTTTTTATTTCGCAAATACATTTTAATATCAGCAGGACCAAAAATACTGCTATACCAACTTCTACTATTTTGCGATAACAATACAATTAAATCGGAATTGTATTGCTCCGATATTTGAAATGATTCATTAATTATTCGACCACTTTTCACATCAGTTTTTACAATTTTGTATTCGAAATTAAATTGCTCATACATTTTTTTTGTAAACAACAAACTTGCTTTAATTTTTCTAATTATGGATTCATTTTTCTCATTTGGCACAATTAAATGGATAATAGCATTATTGAATCTTCCAAAATAGCTGGCCCAAATCATTTTTTCTTTTGTTTCTTTCTTATAGCTTACTGGTACTGTAATATTTGTTAAATCGCAATTAACTGATGTTTTGTCGCAAACTAAAAAACTAGGAATTCTTGCTCTGTATAAATACTTAAATGCTTTGTGTTTTTTTAGACCATAATTTAGGCTTTTAGATGAAAATTGACTTACAATAAAAATTGCCTCCAGCTCTTTTATTAAATTGTTTGGTTCCTTTTCAGGATTGGTTATTTGTACTTCTTTGTAAGAAATATTAGAAACATTTAGTGTTTTTATTAACTGATATGGAAGTGTTTTATTTTCTATCCTTTTTGATAATGGAAGTTGAGCAAAAACCACATCAGCCTTAAATATATTTGCAAGTTTAAATGCGTAAATTATAGCCACTTCTAAATGGTCCATATCTTGAATTAATACAAGTATATGTTGTGTCTTTTGAGTCATTAATTAAAGAAAAAAAGTATTAATACGTATTTGTTTAATTTAGGATAAACGAATATACTTAAAAAATCTTCTTAAAATAAAAGTCTTTTCATAAGAAGCAAATCTATTTTAATTTAAGAAATAACAGATTATTTAAAAGGTTTGCGTAAGTAGTAAAAAAAAAGTTACACTAAGGTAATTTGTGTTATTTAGACTTATTATTTATTCATAATATTTATATCTATTCCTTTAAATATCATTTATTAATCTGTATCAAATTCTTATCTTAGTACGGTAATGAATGAATGTAGTTATAAACATAACTTAACGATAGACTATGGTGAGAGTTTTAGATGTGGTTGATAAACTTAATGCACGTGTTGTTTGTGGCGATTGCGATTCGAATCAGGAAATTTATTATGGATTTGCATCCGATTTAATGAGTGATGTACTAACTATAGATACAGAAAATCTTCTTTTAATTACAGGTCTGAATAATTTGCAAACTATTCGAACATCCGAGATGTCGGATATCTCGTTTATTTTATTTGTAAGGGATAAAAAAGTAAGCGAAGAAATGAAAGAGTTGGCTTGTGAGAATAGTATTGTATTAATTGAGTGCGGGTTTTCTATGTTTAAAGCTTGTTCTGTATTGGGAGAACTTGGTTTGCAACCTGTATATTAAAATAGAAGCATGAAGTTTAAATTTGAAATAGAAGGGGGAAATTTTTCTAAGGCTGGTTCTGCTTCAAGCGAGGTTAAGAAAATACTAAAACAACTCAATGTAAACCCTAAAATTATAAAAAGAACAGTTGTTTCTTTATACGAAGCCGAAGTTAATGTTGTAGCACATGCTTTCGAAGGTGTGATGAGGGTTGAGGTTGAACCCGATAAAATTATTGTTCAGATTGAAGATAAAGGACCAGGCATACAAGACATAAATCAGGCTATGCAGGAAGGTTTTTCAACAGCAACTCCTAAGGTTAGAGAAATGGGTTTTGGAGCAGGAATGGGATTGCCTAATATTAAACGTAATTCCGATCACATGAATATTACAAGTACTGTTAATGTTGGTACTAAGCTTGAAATAATTAACTATTTTAAATAGTATGTAATGGAAGAAGTTCATTTTTATCATGCATTAAAAGTAGTAGACGAAGTTTGTATTGGTTGTACACACTGTATGAATGTATGTCCAACTGCGGCTATTCGTGTTAAAAATGGAAAAGCGAGTATCAATAAAAATGCTTGTGTCGATTGCGGAGAGTGTCTTAAAGCTTGTCCTGTTAATGCAATTATTGTGGAACAAGACGATTTTACTCAAATTTTTAACTATAAACAAAGGGTTGCATTATTGCCAACCGTGCTTTTGGGGCAGTTCCCCGATAATATTTCCGAGAAACAAATTTACTCTGTTATCCTTGAACAGGGATTTACTCACGTATACGAAGTAGATGAAACTGTTGATGTACTGCTAGGAGCAACAAAAGAGTATATGAATCATCATCATCAGGAAAGACCATTTATTTCAAGTTTTTGTCCTGCAATTGTTCGTTTAATACAGGTTAAATTTCCCGCTTTGGTAGATCATATTATTCGTTTAAAACCTGTTATTGATATATCTGCTCTTTTTTATCGTAAAAAATTAATGGATGAAGGGTTTAAGCAAGATGAAATAGGCGTTTTTTACGTTACTCCATGCGCTGCAAAAATTGCTGCTGTAAAAAGTCCGGTTGGAGAAGAAGAATCCTTAATAAACGGGGTAATTAATATGGATTTTATTTACAATAAAGTTCTTCTTAGCATAAAACAGAATAAGGCAGAAGGGAAAAAAGATGTTTTGGATAAGCATATTTCCAGAAGAAGCATTGGTTGGACATTGACCAATGGTGAAGCATCGCAATATTCGGGGCGTTGTTTGGCAATCGACGAAATTCATAATGTAATAGAAGTGTTGGAAAAATTAGAGAACGATGAAATTACCGATGTTGATTTTTTAGAATTGCGCGCTTGCGATCATTCTTGTGCGGGTGGAGTTTTGGCAACTGAAAATCGTTTTTTAGCAATAGAAAGATTAAGGAAAAGAGCTGCTTGGTATCACAAAAATAAACCTGCAGTGCTCGAAGAAAAAGAAATTGAAAAATACACTTCGTATCTTTTAGATAATATGTCGATTAATGATGTGGAACCACGTTCTATTGTGAGTTTAGATTCTGATATGATGGTGGCCATGCAGAAAATGAAAAAAATTAATCGGATAATGAAGGTTTTGCCAGGAATTGATTGTGGAGCATGCGGTGCGCCACGGTGTCAGGCTTTAGCCGAAGATGTAGCACAAGGAAAAGCAAAAATGACTCAATGTGTGTTCTTGCAAAAAATGCTCACTAAGGAAGGTCTAATTTCTCCACAGGAATCATTTGACATATCAGAAAATACCTGGGGAAAAAAAAGATTTGAAAAGAAAAAATTAAACGATCATTAATAAACCATGACAGTAAAAGATATAGTTGAAAAATTAGGACTGAAAGTTTGTAGTGGTAAGCAAGGCTTGAATCGAGAGATAGAAGGAGGATACACTTCCGATTTGTTAAGTGATGTAATGGGAAATGCCGATGAAAACCACATTTGGGTAACTCTGCAAACACATAAAAATATTATGGCCATTGCTTCCTTAAAAGAATTAGCTGCAGTTGTGCTGGTAAAAGCTTACGAGCCCGAAGCCGATGCTGTCGAGCAAAGTAATCTCGAAGGAATTCCGATTTTATCTTCTGATGAGGAAGCTTTTGAACTTACTGGGAAGTTGTATGAACTGATTAAGAAAAAGTAGAAGAATGAAAAAATTCCGGGCAGACCTGCATACTCATACAGTTTTATCTCCTTGTGGCGATTTGGAGATGAGTCCGGTAAATATTGTTCGAAAAGCCAAAGAAAAGGGAATCGATATATTAGGAATTACAGATCATAACTCAACACTGCATGCCAGCTTAATTAAAGAGCTGGCCAAGAAACAAGGAATAATGGTTTTAATGGGTGCCGAAGTTACGACCAAAGAAGAAGTGCACTGTTTGTGTTTTTTTGAAGATGAAGATAATCTATCTCAGTTTCAGGAATATTTGAATAAACACTTGCCAAACATTCCTAATGATACCAGTAAATTTGGTTATCAGGTTGTGGTTAATGAAAAGGAAGAAATAGTTAATGAGATTGATTGTTTATTAATTTCTGCTTTAAATAAGAGTATTGACGAGATAGAGAAAAAAGTTCACCAATTAAATGGTTTGTTCATACCAGCTCATATCAACAAAACAGTGAACAGTATTATTAGTCAGCTGGGCTTTTTACCACCCGATTTAAAGGTGGATGCTTTAGAGCTTTCTCAGCATACAACAAAGAGTGAGTTTCTAAAAAAGAACAAATATCTGAGCAAGTATAATTTTATACAAAGTTCAGATGCACATTATATAGAAAATATAGGAAATGTATTTACTGATTTTTATATCGAAGAATTGAATTTTTCTGAAGTAAGGAAAGCATTAAGTAGGGAAGAAGGAAGAAGTGTAGAAATCGTAAAATAAATAGAAAGAAGAGAATTGAAAGATCTGTCGATGCATATAATGGATATCATCCAGAATTCGGTGAGAGCCGAAGCATCTTTGGTGGAATTGGAAATTACAGAGAGTCAAAAGCTCGATTTGTTTTCAATATCCATTAAGGATAATGGTATTGGAATGTCGAAACAGATGCTAGAGAAAGTAACAGACCCATTTTTCACCACCCGAACTACACGAAAAGTAGGATTGGGCCTGTCTCTGCTAAAGCAAAATGCAGAACAAACAGGAGGAAAAGTGGAGATAAATTCGAAGGAAGGAGTGGGTACTAGCTTAAAAGCTATTTTCTCACATTCGCATTTAGATCGTCCTTCTCTTGGTGATATTGCGGGAATAATGGTTTTGCTGGTAGGTGCAAATCCAAAAATGGATTTTTTATATAAACATATTACCGATAAGGGAGAGTATGTTTTTGATACCAAAGAGGTGAAAGAAGTGCTGGAAGGAGTTTCGGTATCCGATCCTGAAATTATGCAATACCTAAAAGAGATGATTAAAGAGAACCTAAACACAATAATATAAATATTTAAATTCTAACCTTTAATAATTTGAGATTATGGCAAAAGTTAAATCCCTTGCAGATCTGAAGAGAATAAAAGAAGAGCTGCAGGCCAAAATGGACCTTAGGGAGAAAAGCAACGATCCGGAGAGCATGATTCAGATTAAAGTTGCTATGGCAACTTGCGGAATTGCTTCGGGAGCTAAAGAGGTGATGGAGTTCCTTATTGAGGCAACTGCCAAAAGAGGGATTCAGACAATTGTAACCCAAACAGGATGTATGGGCTATTGCTATGCTGAACCTACTATTGAAGTAACAATGCCAGGAAAAGATCCTGTTGTTTTTGGAGATGTTGATCTAAAAAAAGCTGATGAAATTATTGAAAAATACATTAAGCAAGGTGAATTAGTAGATGGCATTATTCCTGTTAACTACAAAACTATTGACAAATAAACGTAAAAGAAATTGCAATTATGGAAAAGTATAAAATGCATATTCTTATTTGTGGAGGTACCGGTTGTAGGGCGTCTGCAAGTGAGACTATTCAAAATAATCTACAGGATGCTCTAAAAGCCAAAGGGCTTGAAGATGAGGTTCAGGTGGTAATGACTGGTTGCTTTGGCTTTTGCGAAAAAGGACCCATCGTAAAAATTCTTCCCGACAATACTTTTTATACTGAAGTAAAGCCAGAAGATGCCGAAGAAATTATAGATGAACATATTGTTAAAGGCCGTAAGGTAATGCGTCTGCTTTATGTTGATCCAGATAAAAAAGAAGTGGTTAGCGATTCCAAACACATGGGATTCTATAAAAAGCAAATTCGTATTGCTCTTCGTAATTGCGGATTTATAAATCCTGAAAATATTGATGAATATATCGGTACAGATGGGTATGCAGCCCTTGGAAAATGTTTAAGCGATATGACTCCTCAATCGGTTATCGATGAAATTAAAGAATCGGGTTTGCGCGGACGAGGAGGTGGAGGATTTCCTACCGGTCTAAAATGGGAATTTGCCTCTAAAAATGATGCCGATCAGAAATACGTGGTTTGTAATGCCGATGAGGGGGATCCAGGAGCATTTATGGATCGTTCTATCTTAGAAGGTGATCCTCATTCAGTATTGGAAGCAATGGCAATTTGTGGATATACAATGGGTGCCGATAAAGGTGTGATCTATATTCGAGCCGAATATCCGCTGGCTATCGATCGTTTAAAAGTGGCAATTGCTCAAGCCCGTGATTACGGATTGTTAGGCAAAGATATTCTTGGTTCAGGCTTTAATTTTGATGTTGAAATGCGTTATGGTGCCGGAGCTTTTGTGTGTGGCGAAGAAACTGCATTAATCCATTCTATGGAAGGATTAAGAGGTGAGCCAACAGTAAAACCTCCATTCCCTGCCGAATCGGGATATAATGGAAAGCCTACAAACGTAAATAATGTTGAAACCTTTGCCAATGTTCCCGTTATAATTAATAAGGGAGCATCTTGGTTCAATAAAATTGGTACCGAAAAATCTAAAGGAACCAAAGTGTTTGCTTTGGCTGGTAAAATTAATAATGTAGGATTAATTGAGGTGCCTATGGGAACCACTCTTCGTGAAGTAATTTACGAAATTGGTGGTGGAATAAAAGATGGAAAGAAATTTAAGGCTGTGCAAACAGGTGGTCCATCGGGTGGATGCTTAACCGAGAAACACCTTGATACTCCTATCGATTTTGATAATCTCCTTGCTGCTGGTTCTATGATGGGATCAGGTGGTATGATCGTAATGGATGAAGATGATTGCATGGTTTCAATGGCTAAATTCTATTTAGATTTTACGGTGGAAGAATCGTGTGGTAAATGTACTCCTTGTCGTGTTGGTAACAAGCGTTTGTATGAAATACTCGATAGAATTACCGAAGGAAAAGGTACAATGGAAGATCTCGATTTATTAAGAAATCTGAGTGTTGTAATTAAAGATACCTCTCTTTGTGGATTAGGGCAAACATCACCAAATCCTGTTCTTTCTACTCTCGAAAATTTCTACGATGAATATGTGGCGCACGTGGTAGATCATAAATGTCCATCAGGACAATGTAAAGCTTTAATGCAATATGTAATTGATCCCGAACTCTGTGTTGGATGTACGCTTTGTGCTCGAAATTGTCCAGTTGACTGTATTTCAGGAGAGCGCAAAGAGGCTCACGTTATTGATACTTCGAAATGTATTAAATGTGGTGCTTGTATGGAGAAATGTAAGTTTAATGCGATAAGCATTCAGTAAGGAGGATCTTAATATGGAAAAAATGATCAAATTAACCATTGATAATAAACAGGTAGAAGTACCTCAGGGAACTACTATTTTAGATGCAGCCAAAGGAATTGGAATTGAAATTCCTACCCTTTGTTACATGAATTTGGGTGATATGGGCATTGAGCACAAACCCGGTGGTTGTCGAATTTGTGTTGTAGAGGTTGAAGGACGTCGTAATCTTGCTCCATCATGTAATACAAAATGTGACGAGGGAATGGTTGTTCATACTCACACTATGCGTGTTTTAAATGCACGCAAAACAGTAATGGAGCTGATGCTTTCTGATCACCCATTTGATTGTTTGGTTTGTGCAAAATCAGGCAATTGCGATTTACAAACCATTGCTCAGCAATTGGGAGTTCGCGAAATTCATTATAAAGGAGAGCAATCAACTTATAAGGTGGATTATTCACCTTCAATTATTCGCGACATGGACAAGTGTATTATGTGTCGACGTTGTGAAACAATGTGTAATGAAATTCAAACTGTTGGAGCACTCTCTGCTGTTAACAGAGGATTCGAGTCGGTTGTGGCTCCTGCTTTCGAAATGGATTTGGAAAAATCGGTTTGTACCTATTGTGGTCAGTGTGTGGCTGTTTGTCCAACCGGAGCATTAACAGAGAAAGATCATACAAATCAGTTGATTAGAGATCTTGCTAATCCGAATAAAACAGTAGTTGTTCAAACCGCTCCGGCAGTTCGTGCTGCATTGGGCGAGGAATTTGGAATGGAAGCAGGAACATTGGTAACTGGAAAAATGGTTGCAGCATTGCGTGCTTTAGGTTTTAATAGTGTATTTGATACCGATTTTGCTGCCGACCTTACTATTATGGAGGAAGGTACAGAGCTATTAGACCGTTTAAAAAGACATTTAGATGGTGATAAAACCGTAAAACTTCCAATTCTTACTTCATGTTGTCCTGCTTGGGTAAATTTCTTCGAACATCAGTTTCCTGATATGAAAGAAATTCCATCTACGGCCCGTTCTCCTCAGCAAATGTTTGGTCCAATAGCTAAAAATTATTTAGCTAAGCAGTTGGGAATTAAGCGTGAAGATATGATTGTTGTTTCTATTATGCCTTGTTTGGCTAAGAAATATGAATGTCAGCGCGATGAGTTTAAGGTAGACGGAGACCCAGATGTAAACTATTCTATAACAACTCGGGAACTGGCTAATTTAATTAAACAGGCCAATATGGATTTTAAAGCTCTTCCTGATGAAGATTTTGACAATCCTTTGGGTGAATCGACTGGTGCAGGTGTAATTTTTGGAACTACAGGTGGGGTTATCGAAGCTGCTGCTCGTACTGCTTATGAGTTGTTTACAGGTAAAACTCTTGAGAAAGTTGACTTTGAATCACTGCGTGGTATGGAAGGTATTCGTAGTGCTACTGTCGATTTCGATGGACTCCCAATTAATATTGGTATAGCTCACGGATTGGGAAATGCACGTAAATTGCTCGAAGATATTCGTGATGGAAAATCTCAATATCATGCAATCGAAATAATGGCATGTCCTGGTGGTTGTATTGGTGGTGGCGGTCAGCCATTGCATCATGGCGATTCTTCTATTCTAAAGAAACGTGCCGCAGCTATTTATCGTGAAGATGCTGGTAAGGCAATTCGTAAATCTCATGAAAATCCATACATTATTAAATTGTATGAAGAATTTTTGGGTAAGCCATGTGGTGAGTTATCTCATAAATTATTGCATACTCACTATTTCGATAAGAGTAATGATATTGAGATAGAATAGTTTTATAACAGGAATGAGATTAAGGTTTAAGAGTAGGGCTGAAGTTGGAAAAACGAAACCTCGAGTTTTAAATCTAAAATCTAAAATCTAAAAATATTATGGCAAAAATTAAATTAGCAAAATCCAAAGTGGATAAGCTTGTGGAGATTTGCAAATCATTTAATAATGAGGGAAGCGAATTAATAAATGTGCTTCATAAAGCTCAGCATACCTTTGGCTATTTGCCTGCAGAAGTTCAGGAGATTATTGCTCGGGAGTTAAATGTATCTGTTGCTCATGTATATGGTGTAGTAACTTTTTATTCATTTTTCTCGATGGTGCCTAAAGGCGAGTTCCCCATTTCAATTTGTATGGGAACAGCTTGTTATGTGCGCGGGGCAGAGAAGGTACTTGATGAATTTAAACGACAGTTAAATGTGGCTGTAGGTGAAACTACCGAGGATGGTAAATTCTCGATTAGTTGTCTGCGTTGTGTTGGTGCTTGTGGTTTAGCTCCGGTTGTAACCATTGGTGAGCGTGTATATGGTCGTGTTGCTGCTGGTGATGTTGCCGATATTATTAAAGAATATCAACAATAATAGTTGATTAAGATAAAGGAAACCTTCGGTGCTTAGCCGGAGGTTTTTTTTATCATTTATTGTGTTATTAAGGGCTAATAAATGAGCTTTTTTTGTTACATATTAGAGAATTTTTTAGCCATATAATTCATATTTTTATCAATAAAAAAGTACTGAAACCAATAGATTCAAGATTATTTTAGATTCAAGAATAGTTAAACTTTGTTAAAAAAGTATTATATAAAAAAATCCCGAAACTGAATGTTTCGGGATTTTTTATTATATGTGATAATTATTTTCTAGTTATCATCGTCAGTTTCGTCCATTGTTGGATCAAATTCCCACATATCGTCGAAATAAGAACCAGAACCAACAACTGTACCAGTTGTAAAGAAACCTCTACCTCCAATAGTAAAAGCAACAGCATCTTCTCTTGAAATAACTTCATCTTCTAAAGATGTTTTTTCATTCCAATCATCTCTTGTTGGGTCATATTCCCAAACTTCTCTTGAAAGTCCTGAGCTACGTCCTGTAACAATGTATCCTTTGTTATTTATTACGAAAGATACTGCTTGATAACGTTGTACATTTTCCCAGTCGTTATCATCGTCAAGATATTCTTTTCTGTCCCATCCATTAGCAGGATCATATTCCCAAACATATTTTAAACTGTTTTCTCCAGAAACAACATAAGCTTTATCGTTGATAACAAAAGCTGTAGAGTTTCTAGTTTTTTCACCGTTAAAAGCAATTTTGGTCCAGGTATTATTTTCGTACTTATAAAAATCTTTAAGGTAATTTCTATCATCACCTTCTTGCCATCCGTAACCTGTTCCAACGTATCCAACGTTACCAATTGAGAATGAAACAGAACCTTGTCTTGCAGAAGGACCGTCAGTCATGTCTACACTTGTGGTATTCCATGTTTCTGTAGCAGGATCAAACTCGTAAAAATCGCCTAAACGATCATCATCATCATTTACTCCTAAACCTACATAAGCTTTACCGTTAGAAATAAATGCAACAGCTTCTCTTCTAGCTTCTCCAGGAAATTCATTAGTAACTCTAGTCCATTTAACATCACCATACTCATCAAGTTCACACTTGTAAAAAGTTTTTAAGCAATCTTGTCCATCATAACCAGTTCCAACATAAGCTACATCGCCAACAACGAAGCTAACTGCACCACTACGTGCATTTCCTTCGAAAGAAGAGCTTTTTATCCAGTTACCATCCAAATCATTACTACTGCCACAGCTTGAGATAAACAGTGATAATGCGAAAAATACTATTAATAATCGTTGTTTCATTTGTTATGATTTTATCTATTAATTTAAATTTTTAATTTGGTAAAAAGCAATACGCCTTTGTAAGTAGACGACAAATATAAAATAAAAATCTATAAGTTTATTTTTAGACAGTAAAAATAAGGGGTGTTTAACAATTTTTATCAATTAATGATATAATTAGATTGTCTGAATATTTTATTTATATTTGTGCGTTATCAGAAAAATGTACATTCTATTTCCAGTTGTCATAATTCTGATTTTGCTTCAATAGATAATATGATAAGTATTTTATATCCTGAGAATGAGATCAATTAATGTAATTTTATTTTTTTCCATCGTAGCGTTTTTCTTAAGTTGTAATTCTGATGTTTTAGATGAACATGAGATTGGAAACAATTTAATCGATGAAACAAGCGAAGTTGTAATGGTAGATACTTTTACAATTCAAAGTTCGACTGTAATATTAGATTCAGTTTTAACATCCGACTTTAGTAGTGCAGTATTTGGAAGATATAAGGATGATTATTTTGGAGAAATAAAATCTGAGGTTTATAGCTTGGTTGATTTGGGATCTTCATTTAATAGAAGTACAACAACTATTGCAGGTGCAACAGTTAATGTGCCTATTCAATTCGATTCATTAGCCATTATTGCTTATACAGATGGTAGATATTATGGTGATACATTGCAGCCACAAACAATTGCAATACATCGATTAACAGAAGATTTGGAAGTGCCAGAAGATCAGTACGGTTTTTATGCACACAATGAGTTTGATTATGAGGAGACTCCACTTTTTGAAGGCGAATTTTATTTGCATCCAATTAAGCAATCGGAGTATAGCGAAGATGTAGATAGTGATAATTTAGAATACAAAGGAGAAGGCTTGTATTTTAAAATGGAAAGTGAAAGTGCAATAGCTCTAGGTAAAGAAATTGTTGATTATGTGAATGATGAAGACGAGATTGTAGAAGAGAGTATTAAATGGTACGATTTTTTTAAAGGTATTGTTATTCGACCAGGCGATGAGAATACCAATATGTTTTATCTTGCCTTATCGGATAGTAAATTTAAAATAAGATTGTATTATAGTGATACTGATTATTCTGAAGCTGGTATTTCTAAGTTTCATGATTTTCCTTTGGTAACATCCGATGGAAATGGAGACAAGAGCTTTGTAAACTATTCTTCTGATAGAAGTTCAACTCCGCAGGATCTTAGCAGACTTGTAGTGCGTGATGAAGAATTAAAATCTGAAGATACTGATAACTTAAGTTTTGTGCAGGGAGGGATTGGAATGTATACTAAAATTAATATCCCTTATGTCGAGAACCTTGTTACTTTAGGTTTAACTGGTGGTATTCTAAAAGCAGAGCTATTGGCCTATCCTAAAGATCAGAGTTACGATGATGAAATGATTAAATTACCAACAACTACAATGAATGTATATGTTACAAATGAAGATAACGATTTTGTAACTCCACTTATTAATTCGTCTACGAGTTCTAATTTAACTTTCGATTATTACCTAAACGAACAAAATGAAGATGAATCTTTTTATGGCTTGAGTTTAACAAGTTATATTAACGATATTCTTGTTAACGGTAAAGAATACGAAGATGCTCTCTTGGTTGGATTTGATCAATCTGGAGTTGGTAATACTTACGATAGATTAATTTTTGAAAATGATATAGAGTCTGATTTTAGGATGAGGCTAAAAGTTACCTATGTAGTGCAGCGATAGTTTAAATAAAGAATAATTTAAGTACGATATATATCGAAACTAATGATGAATATGAATTTATTAAAGTATGTAAATAAGATCTCGATTTTATGCTTAATCGGACTTTTATTTGCAACAGAATTAAAAGCTCAGAATAATACCACTTCACCATATTCTTATTATGGTTTAGGAGAGTTAATGAACGAAGATATTCTGAATTCAACAGGTATGGCTAGTTTGGCATATCGAAATGGAGGAGTTTTAAATATTAATAATCCCGCAGCACTGGCTCATATCGATAGCTTAAGATTTATATTTAAACTTGGATTGGTTGCAAAATATAGCAATTTGCAACAAGGCGATGATAATGATTTTGTAAATGATTATAACCTTTCTAAAATTTCGTTTGGATTTAAAGTTTCATCGAAATACGCTACTGCAGTTTCTTTAATACCTTATACCAGTTTAGGATATAATATGACTAAACGAGAATTGGTTGAAGGAGGAGATGAGTATTTTTACCGCTCGCAAGTGGGATCTGGAGGATTGAGTCAGTTAGTTTGGTCGCATGGAGTAAGTCTCACAAAAAATTTGTCTGTAGGTATTAATGGAATTTATCTATTTGGAAATAATACCAGAGAAGAACAAATTATTCCAGAAGGAAGTTATTCTTATAGCTATAATAGTAGTACAAAGTTAATTTCAGAAGGTATTCACTTTAATGTTGGTGCGCAGTATAAATACGAATTCAAAGAAAACTCTCTTGTTTTAGGTGTAAAGTACCAGCCAAAAGTTGGGGTTAATGCCAAACTCGAAACCGAAGTGTTGAATTTAAATGTTGAAAAATATAGCGATACTGATCACGGAAAATTTGATGTTCCAGAAACTTATGGAGTAGCTCTTGGTTTTAATAAAGGTAAACAGTTTTGGCTTGGAGCAGATTATTTAAATGAACGATGGAGCGAAACCACAAAGTTCGATAAGAGTAATGATTTACTTGATAGGAATAAGTTTTCTTTAGCAATGGCCTATGAGGCTAATGATGGTTATGCAACTAAAATGTTGAAAAAACTTACCTATCGTTTTGGGGCTTTCTATGATACTGGCTATATGAGAGTGGAGAATGAAAGAATAAAAACAAAAGGACTTAGTTTTGGAGTTGGATTTCCAATGGCTAGAGGTAAAGGAATGATTAATCTTTCTTTTGAGTTTGGACAAATGGGAACTACTGATAATAATAATGTTCGAGAAGATTATGGTAGATTTACTCTTGAAATGAGCTTATTCGAAAGATGGTTTGTGAAAAGAAAATATCAATAATATAAAAAGATTATATGGAAAGCTCTCAACATTTGTTGAGGGTTTTTTTTTGTGCTTTTTCATATCGAAAATTTGGACCTTAAACTCTAAAATTATTGTCATTCTCGAATAATAATGATTAGTTTTGTATTGAAAACTAACTAAATACTATGATGTTAATTTTGTCTGTTGATTAAATTAGCCTCGGAAAGATACAGGGTATAACATGAAAATGATTTACAAACCTCAAGAGTATCGGATTAAAGATGAAAGGATGAAACCTTTTATTGACGAAGCGGAAATATTTGAAATTTTGGACGCTGCCGATGCATCAAAAGAAAATGTTCGTCGAATTATTAAAAAGTCCTTAGATAAGAACAGGCTAAGTTTGCAGGAAACTGCAATTCTGTTAAAAACAGAAGATCCTGAACTTATCGAAGAAATTAAAGAAGGAGCAAGAACACTAAAACAAAAAGTTTATGGTGATAGAATTGTAATATTTGCTCCTCTTTATGTAGGTAATAAGTGTGTAAATAACTGCACTTATTGCGGGTTTAGAGCTTCTAATAAAAAACAAGTACGAACGACCTTGTCTCACTCACAAATAGAAACAGAAGTTACGGCTCTTGAAGATAATGGACAAAAGAGATTAATTTTGGTGTATGGTGAACACCCTATGTATGATGCAAATTTTATTGCAGATTCGGTACGTTCTGTTTATAGTGTAAAATCGGGTAATGGTGAAATTCGAAGAGTAAATATTAATGCAGCTCCCTTAGATATAGAAGGTTATAAAATCGTTAAGGAATCAGGAATTGGTACTTATCAGATTTTTCAGGAAACTTACCATCGCGAAGCTTATGCGAAATATCATATTAGTGGAAAGAAAAAGGATTACAACTGGCGTTTAACAGGACTTGATAGAGCACAGGAAGCTTTAATTGATGATGTTGGAATTGGTGCATTATTTGGCTTGTACGATTGGAAATTTGAGGTTATGGGTCTAATTAGGCATGTAAATCACTTCGAGGCATGTTATAATATCGGGCCACATACCATTTCGTTTCCTAGAATAAAATCTGCTTCCGATTCTAATATAGATCCAAAATACGAAGTAAGCGATGAGGAGTTCATTCGTTTGGTGGCTATTTTACGATTAGCAGTTCCTTATACAGGAATGATTTTAACAGCCAGAGAATCTCAGGAGGTTAGAGAAGAGGTTATTCGTTTGGGAGTATCGCAAATTGATGCAGGTACTAACATTCAGCTTGGAGGTTATTCTAAAGAATCTCGTAAGGACCAAAAGTTGGATCATGAACAGTTCGAAATTGGAGATACAAGAAGTCTTGGTGAAGTAATCGATGAGTTAATTGACAAAGAATATTTGCCTTCGTTTTGTACTGCCTGTTATCGTTTAGGTAGAACAGGAGAACATTTTATGGAATTTTCGGTTCCTGGCTTTATAAAGCGTTATTGTACACAAAATGCAATTTTAACTTTGGCCGAATATCTCGAAGATTATGGAACTCCGGAGGTAAAGGAAAAAGGATATAAGCTGATTGATAAAAAGAAAAAGGAACTTGAAAAAACACAGAATGTTAAAGAATTGGAAGAGCGCTTGAGTTTGGTGAAAAATGGAGAAAGAGATCTTTACTTTTAGATTGATTATTTGAATTTTAAATTTATAAAAAGGTGCTTTTTTTGTAACTTTTACATTAGCCGGTAAATTTAAAATTTAGAAATCATGATTGGATCTACAATTCGAATTTTTGGTATTCTTATTCGCGATAAGGAAAAAGAAAAAGCTTGTGTTCAACAAATTTTGGCTCGATATGTAAATTCCATAAAAACAAGATTGGGAATATACGATATTGAGCATTCTGAAAGTCATCCTTATGGTTTAATTCTTATTCAGGTTATTGGAACCGAAAAAGAAATGGATCAATTTGAAAAAGAGATTTATATGATCGATGGAGTGGAAATACAACACATGTTTTTTCGATCTTAAAAGCTAAATAAAAAGAAATGTTTGAGCTTTGCTTCGAACATTTCTTTTTTTGATTTTGTAAGTAGGAGATTACTCTATTATTTCTTAATTCTCCTACTAAAATGTTTTGAGTCTCCCCATTTTCCATAACCAATTTCCCCATCAGCCATATTAATTCTGGCTTCCATGCAATTAGTGCAATCGTCGGCACCTTCATCAATGCAGGGTTTGTTTTTATATAGAAGATAGTTGGCTCTTTCGTTGGTAGGAGTTATGTTAGGCATTATAACATTAGCACCAAGCCGGAGAGCTTTTTCTCTGCCTAAAGGATCAATTGCCTGAAGTGCAGTTGCTGCAGCAATATTAATATCTTTCATTAATATCCGAAGTACAGCAATCATTCTTAATGTTAATCTAAATCTATCGTTCAGGCTCATTAAACTGTCGCGAAATTCATAGAGAGGTGTTTCGTCATGCTCAATATAAGGTCCCATACCAACCATGTCAATGTCAAATTTTTGCATAAATAAAAGATCCTTGGCCAAATCTTCATAAGTCTGAAAAGGAAGTCCAATCATAACCCCTGTTCCGGTTTGGTATCCAATGTCTTGTAGATATTGAAGACACTTCAATCTGGTTTCGTGCGAATGTTTGTCGTTATTCGGATGAATTTTATTGTAAAGATCCTTATTGCTCGATTCAATTCTTAATAGATAACGATGTGCTCCGGCATTAAACCAATCCTGATAGGTTTCTTTTGTTTGTTCTCCTAGCGAAATGGTTATTCCTAGTTCGTTGTTACTTAATTTTTTTATTTCTTTAAGGAGTTTAGTAATCCTATTAATAAAGGCTTTGTCTGATCTTTCACCTGATTGTAAGACCAAAGAAGCATATTTATTTTCGTAGGCAAATTTTGCTGCTTTTAAAATTTCTGCATCTGCAATATTGTATCTGCTTACATGTTTATTACTAGATCTTATTCCACAATACAAACAATCTTTTTCGCAAATATTTGAAAATTCTATTAAGCCCCTGAAATACACATTTTTTCCAACATATTTTAATTTTATTTCAGACGATTTTCTAAACAAAGCTTTTTCGTCTTCTCCTTTAGCTTGCAATAAGCAAACGATATCTTCTTTCGAATATTCATTTTGCAGTAAAATTTGCCCAATATTTTTTGACATAGGATACAAGATTCTATTAAATTAATTGATAAAATTACTGATAATAATTCAGCTTTTTATGTCTCTACTTTCAAATTGGAATAAAGTATTCTAAACTCTTAAAAGCTTTTTTGTTGCAATCGTTTGAAGAAAAACTCCTTGGGTCTTTATTGCCTAGTGTAATTTTTTAGTAAAAAGCAGCAATTTACTTACATATTGTATGAAAAATCATGATTTTAGGTGCGTATTATTACTATATTTGACAAAAATTGCAAAATAACAAACAACAAAACATGATAAACGAACAATTACTTAAGCCAAAAAGTATTGTTGTTGTGGGAGGTTCCGACGACGTACAAAAACCAGGAGGAAAAGTTCTGAAAAACTTAATAGATGGCGATTTTAAAGGCGATCTTTATGTTGCTAATCCTAAAATGGACCAGGTTCAAGGAGTAAAATCTTTTAAAGATCCTAAAGATTTACCTCAGGTAGATCTTGCCATTCTTGCTATCGCAGCTAAGTTTTGTCCTTCAACAATTAAATTTCTTGCTGAAGAGAAAAATACCCGAGCTTTTATTATTCTTTCTGCCGGATTTAGTGAAGAAAATGAAGAAGGTGCCAAGTTAGAGCAAGAGATTGTTGATACTATAAACTCAGTTGGGGGTTCTTTAATTGGACCTAATTGTATAGGTGTTTTAAATCCAAATTACAATGGTGTTTTTACTACTCCTATTCCTGCTCTCGATCCAAAAGGTTGCGATTTTATTACCGGATCGGGTGCAACAGCTGTTTTCATAATGGAATCGGCTGTTCCTAAAGGATTATCTTTTGCAAGTGTTTATTCGGTTGGTAACTCAGCTCAAATGGGTGTGGAAGAAATCATGAAATATCTCGATGAAAGTTTCGATCCGGAAACGAGTAGTAAAGTAAAATTACTTTATATCGAGAATATCGATAAACCAGAAATGCTCTTAAAGCATGCTTCTTCCTTAATCCGAAAAGGGTGTAAGATTGCTGCTATAAAATCTGGTGGATCAGAAGCGGGTAGTCGAGCTGCCTCTTCTCATACTGGTGCATTGGCTAGTTCCGATGTGGCTGTCGATGCATTATTTAAAAAGGCCGGAATTGTTCGATGCGCAGGAAGAGATGAGCTGGCAACAGTGGCTTCCATATTTATGCATCCAGAATTAAATGGCAAAAACATTGCTATTATAACACATGCAGGAGGACCTGCTGTAATGTTAACCGATTCGCTTTCTAATAATGGTTTGGAAGTGCCTCATATCGATGGACCAAAAGCCGATGCTTTGTTAGAAAAATTATATGCCGGATCATCTGTAGCTAATCCAATCGACTTTTTAGCTACTGGAACAGCTCAGCAGTTAGGTGATATTATAGATGCTTGTGAAAACGACTTCGATAATATTGATGCTATGGCAGTAATTTTTGGTAGTCCGGGATTATTCCCCGTTTACGATGTGTATGATTTGCTGCATGAAAAAATGAAAGAGTGCAAAAAACCAATTTATCCTATTCTTCCATCGGTAGTGAATGTGAAAGATGAAATTGCACATTTTATGGCTAAAGGAAGAACCAGTTTTCCCGATGAAGTTATTTTTGGAGATGCATTAGCAAAAGTATACAATACAGCTAAGCCTGAAGCAAAAGAAATTGATCTGCCAAATGTTGATAAAGATGGTATTCGAAAAATTATTGATGGGGCTGAAAATGGTTATTTAAGTCCTGAGCAAATTCATAATTTGTTAGATGCAGCAGGTATTGATAGAGCTAAAGAAGGAGTGGCCGATACAGAAGAAGAAATTGTTGCTCTTGCAAAAGAGATTGGCTTTCCACTGGTAATGAAAGTGGTTGGACCTGTTCATAAATCAGATGTAGGAGGTGTAACTCTTAATGTGAAAGATGAAGCAACTGTGCGTTCCGAATTTAAGAGAATGATGCAGATTAAAGATACTTATGCCGTAATGTTGGCACAAATGCTTAGTGGTACCGAAGTGTTTATTGGAGCAAAGCGTGAAGATAAATTCGGACACATGGTATTGTGCGGATTAGGAGGTATCTTTATCGAAGTTCTAAAAGATGTAAAAGCATCTCTTGCGCCAATTTCTAATGATGAAGCTCACGAAATGATTCAGGGTTTGAAATCTTACGGTATCATTAAAGGAGTGAGAGGGCAAGAGCCTGTTAACGAAGATAAATTTGCTGAAGCAATTACAAGAGTTGCAGCTTTAATGAAAGTAGCTCCCGAAATTTTCGAAATGGACCTAAATCCTTTGTTGGGAAATAAAGATGCCGTTGTTGCTGTCGATGCAAGAATTAGAATAGAAAAATAAAAAACTTATTAATTCGGAATTTATAACCGAAAGTTTGCTATGAGAAAGTGGAAAGATCTGAATAAAAATGAGAAGATGTTGATTTGTTTTGTGATTGTACTATTGATTGGAATTACCATAAAATGGAAAGAGGTGAAGACTGGATTTTTTAAGGGGCTTGAAAACTACACAGAGCAAGCAGAAAAATAATAAAACAATAGCATGGGGCCTTTCTCATGCTATTTGTTCAAAAAAGAACTTGTAAGTAAAACTTGCAGTTGTATTTAACAATTCATAAAATGAAAAAACAAGACATATTATTTTGGTCGGGATTTATTCTTCTTTTCCTTCCATTTTTTATATCACAAACAGTTTTCGATGCTTATATCGATTTTAATAAGGCTCATGGTATGATTACTAGCTTTGTTAAATTTGCAGTTTTAGCAAGTATTGGTGAGCTTATTGGCTTAAGGATACGTACGGGTAATTATTATCAAAAAGGGTTTGGGATAGTTCCCCGAGCAATAGTATGGGGTTTCTTAGGATTAACTATTAAACTTGCATTTGTAATTTTTGCTTCAGGAACACCAATATTTTTATCAAGTTTAGGTGTTGAAAATGCAGTTGAAGCTATGAAAGGACCTTTTTCTGCTAATAAATTACTAGTGGCCTTTTGTACAAGTGCATTTCTTAATTTAATATATGCACCCGTAATGATGACATTACATAAAATTACCGATACACATATTTTGACAAATGGAGGAACAATTAAAGGTTTCTTAAGACCTATACAGTTCTCAAAAATATTTATAAATATGGATTGGGGAGTGCAATGGAATTTTGTATTCAAAAAAACAATCCCATTTTTCTGGATACCTGCCCATACAATTACCTTTTTATTGCCAGTCGATTTTCAAGTCTTATTTGCTGCTATTTTAGGAATCGCTTTGGGTGTTTTACTTGCTGTAGCAAGTTTGAAAAGTTCCAAATAATTTTAACTTTGTATAAGATAAGAAAACAATAATACACTATCATTAAAATATTATCCTATGAGTAAAATTGGATTGTTTTACGGACCCGAAGGTGGTAATGTGGAAAAAGTTGCCAAATTAATTGCCGAAAAAATAAATACAAGAAAAGTAGAAGTACATAAGGTTAAGGAAATAGATGCTGATGTAGTATCGCAGTATTCCAATATAATTATGGGAGTTTCTACTCTGGGAAAACATACCTGGTCTTCCGATAATTCGGGTAACGATTGGGATCGCTTTTTACCAAGCTTAGATGGTTTGGATTTAAAAGGGAAAAAAATTGCCATGTTCGGTTTGGGTGATCATATTGCTTACGCCGATTTTTTTGTCGACTCAATGGGAGACTTAGCTGATGTATTAAAAACAACCGGTGCCGAAATTGTCGGGAAAGTTACCGATGAAGGATATGAATTTAATGAATCGAAAGCCTTTGTAGATGGTATGTTTGTAGGATTGCCTATCGATGAAGATTTCGAATCAGAATTGACAGATGAAAGAGTTGATAAATGGTTGGAGATAATTCTTCCGGTATTTGTTTAGATTAAAATTTTTGAATGAAATAATAAGGCTGACGGTTTTCCGATCAGCCTTTTTTTTGAATTTAAGTGTAAATTAAAAACCGGCGCTTTTAAATTGATATATTTAAAACGATTACTTTGTTTAGATTGTAATAAAATAAGCTAAAACTGTTTTAAATTGTTATTAAAATTCGTAATCTTGCATAAGATTAATAAGAAATATACTTGAGTATGCTTTGAGATTGAAACTTGAAGCTATAACTATAAGAATTCTTGATTGTTAATTAAAAGTAAGCAATCTAACCATAGAAAATAAGAACGATGAGCACCCCAATAAATAAAGAAATAGTAGATAAAAAACTACAGCTTTGTGGAATTAAAGATATGGCTGAAGCTTCTATTCGCGATGTTGTACGGCTTGTAAATATGATTGAAGAAGAGTCGGGAGAGAAATTCGTACGCATGGAAATGGGAGTTCCAGGTTTAAAACCAGCTAAAGTTGGAATTGATGCAGAAAAAAAAGCACTCGACGATGGAGTTGCTTCTGCATATCCAATGTTGGAAGGTGTTCGGGAATTAAAAGAAGAAGGCTCTAAATTCGTAAAGAATTTTATGAATATTGATATTAAGTCTGATGGTATTGTTCCCACAGTCGGATCTATGCAGGGAGGATATGCGGCATTTATGGCTATTGGTGCTTGTCATGCTCAAAAGGATACCATTTTATTTATTGATCCGGGCTTTCCTGTTCAAAAAACTCAGCTCGAGATAATGGGGCAGAAATATGAGTCGTTTGATGTATACAATTACCGTGGCGACAAAATAAGAGCGAAACTAGAGGAGTTTTTATCAAAAGGGAATATTGCAGGTATCATCTATTCAAACCCGAATAATCCTGCCTGGATATGTTTTAACGATAATGAACTTAGAATAATCGGTGAATTAGCAACCAAATACGATGTTATTATAATGGAAGATCTAGCATATTTTGCAATGGATTTTCGTTCTGATTTAGGAAAGCCAGGAGTTGCTCCTTATCAACCAAGTGTTGCGAATTATACTAAGAATTATGTGTTAATGATTTCCAGTTCAAAGGCATTTAGTTATGCTGGTCAGAGAATTGGATTGCTTTGTATTTCTGATGAATTGTACTGCAGAAAATTCCCAAATCTTAAAAAAAGATTTGGGGGAGAAGAGTTTGGTTATGCTCTCATATATAGAATTATATATGCTCTTTCCTCAGGAACATCACATTCGGCACAATATGCATTAAGTGCCATGTTAAAAGCTGCAAACGAGGGAAGTTTTGATTTTATTGAAAGTGTTAAAGAGTATGGTGAAAGAGCACAGATAATGAAGAAACTATTTACCCTAAATGGTTTTGATTTAGTTTATGATACAGATGTAAACCAACCTGTAGCTGATGGATTTTATTTTACAGTTTCATTTCCAGGTATGACCGGAGCCGAATTGAATAAACAATTACTTTACTACGGAATCTCAGCTATTTGTTTGAATGAAACAGGTAGTTTAAAAGAGGGTTTGCGCGCTTGTGTTTCTCAAATTTCACGAAAGCAGTTTAAAGATCTGGAATCCAGATTGGAAAAGTTCGCAAAACAGCAGCATTTAGAGAATAAAATAGGATTGTAACTATATAAAGTCCTAATCCTAAATAGATTATATTATTTAGATTGAATGTAAATTTTAATGTTTAGGTGTAATAAGTTGACATTCAGTTATTTTGAGAGTGTGATAAATTGAAAGTAAAATCATAAAAATTACTTTTGAATTGTTACCTTTATAGTGTGAAAAACATTTAATTTTTAATCATTAATGCTATGGCAAAATTTAAAGGTGCTATTGTAGTCGAAACCGAAAAATGTAAAGGTTGTGGCCTTTGTGTTGAAGCTTGTCCTACAGGAGTTATCGAGTTGGCAAGAGACGTAAATGGTAAAGGATACCATTATGCGTATATGGCTAACCCAGATGCATGTATTGGATGTGTAAGTTGTGGTTTAGTTTGTCCGGATACTGTAATAACAGTATACAAAGTAAAGGCAAGTTAATACAATAGATCCTAATTAGTAAACTGAAAATTTTATAAAAATATTTGTAATGGGAGACGTTCGTTTAATGAAAGGAAATGAGGTTATCGCTGAAGCAGCTATTCGTTGTGGATGTGATGGGTATTTTGGTTACCCAATTACTCCTCAGTCCGAAATTATGGAAACCCTAATGGTCCGCAACCCCCAAAAAGAAACGGGGATGGTGGTCCTGCAAGCTGAAAGTGAAGTTGCTGCCATTAATATGGTTTATGGTGGTGCTTCTTGTGGTAAAAAAGTAATGACTTCATCATCGAGTCCTGGAATTAGCCTTAAAGCTGAAGGAATTACCTATTTAGCAGGAGCAGAACTTCCAGCCTTAGTAGTAAATGTTGTACGAGGAGGACCAGGTCTTGGAACAATTCAGCCTGCGCAATCTGATTATTTTCAGGCTGTTAAGGGCGGTGGTCATGGTGATTATAAACTAATTGTTTTGGCTCCTGCTTCGGTACAGGAAATGAATGATTTTGTAGATCTTGGATTCAAATTGGCATTTAAATACTTAAACCCAGCTATGATTTTGACCGATGGAGTTATTGGTCAGATGATGGAAAAGGTTGAGTTGGCTGATTATAAGCCTCGTTGGACTGCAGAAGAAATTGAGAAACAATCAGGAGCTTGGGCTACAACTGGTAAAACAGCTGGGGCAAAACGTAGAATTTCTACTTCTTTAGATCTGGATTCGGCAAAGCAGGAAATTTTCAACCATAAATTGCAAGCGAAATATCGTGCAATGGAAGAGAATGATGTGCGATTCGAAAAAATTGAATGCGATGATGCAGAATATCTTTTTGTTGCTTATGGATCAAGTGCTCGTATTTGTCAAAAAGCAATAGAGCAGGCTCGCGAAAAAGGCATTAAGGTAGGTTTATTGCGACCAATTACTCTTTTCCCTTATCCAACTAAGCAAATTCAGGAAATGTTAGGACAAGTTAAGGGTATTCTTTCTGTAGAAATGAGTGCTGGTCAGATGGTAGAAGATGTTAGACTTGCAGTAAACGGTAAAGTGCCTGTAGAACACTTTGGACGCTATGGTGGTATCATTCCTACTCCTGAGGAAGTTGTAGAAGCATTGGAAGAAAAAATTTTAGGAAAATAAGTTATGACAGCAACGACTGAAATCAACAGTATAATTAGCAAAGAGAATTTGGTTTATAAGAAAACCGATCTTCTTTTAGATAACGAGATGCACTATTGCCCGGGTTGTACACATGGTGTAATCCACAAGGTTATTGCTGAAGTTATCGACGAAATGGATATTCAGGATAAAACAATTGGAGTTTCTCCTGTTGGTTGTTCTGTATTGGCTTACAACTATATTGATATTGACTGGCAACAAGCTGCTCATGGTAGAGCTCCTGCTTTGGCCACAGCAGCATCTCGCTTAATGCCAGATAGATATGTGTTTACTTATCAGGGCGATGGCGATTTAGCATCAATTGGTTGTGCTGAAATTATGCATGCATGTAATCGTGGAGAAAACATTGTAGTGGTTTTTGTAAACAATGCAATTTACGGTATGACTGGTGGACAAATGGCTCCAACTACATTGGAAGGTCAGGTAACAGCTACTTCTCCTTATGGACGTGATTGTGCAAATACAGGTTATCCAATGAAAATGAGCGAAATTGTAAGTACTTTAAGAGGTACTCGTTTTGTAACTCGTCAATCTGCCGAAACACCTGGTGCAGTTAGAAAATTGAAAAAAGCAATCCGTAAAGGTTTCGAAAATACCAGAGAGAAGAAAGGTCTTTCTTTTATCGAAGTAGTTGGTACTTGTAGTTCAGGTTGGAAAGTAACTCCAACTAAGGCCAATGAGTGGATGAAAGAAAATATGTTCCCTTACTATCCATTGGGTACATTAAAAGATGAATAGAACTCCATTTAAAATCAATTAAAACTGTAAAAAAATGACAGAAGAAATTATCATTGCAGGATTTGGTGGTCAAGGTGTACTTTCAATGGGTAAAATTTTAGCTTACTCAGGTATCATGCAAGACCAGGAAGTATCATGGATGCCATCTTATGGCCCTGAAATGCGTGGAGGTACTGCAAATGTAACTGTAATCCTTAGCGATGAAAGAATTAGTTCACCTGTTTTGAAAAAGTTTGATACTGCTATCATTCTTAACCAACAGTCGATGGATAAGTTCGAAGAAGAGGTTAAACCTGGCGGAACTTTACTGTATGATCCAAACGGAATTACTCGTCATCCAGAAAGAAAAGATATTAATATCTATAAAATTCCCGGAGCAGCATTAGCTACCGAAATGGGAAACCCAAAAACATTTAATATGATTATTATGGGAGGTTTTCTTAAAGTAAAACCAATCGTAAAAATTGAAAATGTACAAAAAGGATTAGAAAAATCTCTTCCTGAACGTCACCACAAATTAATTCCTTTAAATATTGAAGCTATTCAAAAAGGAATTGGTTGTGTAGAGGTTGTACATGAGGTATAGATAATAACAAACCTAATATTTTGATAAGAAAGAGGAGTTCAGCTTGAACTCCTCTTTTTTTGTTAAAAAAACCATTATTATATTAAGCAGTGGAATAATTTGTAATGATATCTTTTTTGAATTTGTGTTGTTTATAATAAATTATCTACTTTCGTTTCGAAGAAATAACATGCATGCAGATATGTTGTTAAAATATTAGTAAATTATTTAAAATGATAGGATTTAATTGTGCAATTAAGATTCCAAATTATAATAAAATATTTTAATATTAAGTAGTACTGAATGTCTGCTATTCCTTTAAATACTTATTGTTATAAATAAATTTTCTTTTAAAAAATAAGTATAAATTTTCATCTATTTATTTGTAGTTAAATTAGAATATAATGAACAAAACTTATTTTTTTGTTTATTAAAATTCGTTTATCCGTGTTATTTCCTACTTTATCGAGTTAAACATAGGTTTATCCAATAAAATTGAAATTAGTCTTAGATTCGAGTAATATTGTTTTTGATTTTTCGGCAATTGTCGAGAATATTTTAATAATATAAAACTATATTAATGATGATGAAAAGGCTTCTACTGCTTTCATTGCTAGCTGTGTTTACACTAGCAAGTGGTTTTTCCCAAAATGGAAAAATTGAGTTTGAAGAATACGATTTGGATAATGGCTTGCATGTTATTTTGCAGCAAGATCATACTACTCCTAATATCGTAGTTTCGGTAATGTACCATGTTGGTTCAAAAAATGAGAATCCTGAAATGACCGGGTTTGCACACTTTTTTGAGCATTTAATGTTTGAAGGGACTGATAATATTCCAAGACATCAGTATGATAAATATGTATCAAGAGCTGGTGGAGAGTTGAATGCAAATACATCTTCAGATAGAACTTATTATTTTGAGAAGCTTCCATCAAATCAATTGGCTTTAGGGCTTTGGTTAGAATCGGAAAGAATGATGCATGCTAAAGTTGAGGCAATTGGAATTAAAACTCAAAAAGGTGTAGTAATTCAAGAGAAAAAACAAAGCTACGACAATCGTCCGTATGGTAGAATTTTACCTGAAACCATGAAAAGAGCTTATGTGAAACATCCGTATAGATGGATAACTATTGGCGATGAGGAGCATATTAGAAATGCAAAAGATGAGGATTTTGTGAATTTTTATAAAGAATTTTATGTGCCTAATAATGCTGTTCTAACTATTTGTGGTGATTTTAAAACTGGAGAAGCCAAGAAATTTGTTTCGGAGTATTTCGATGAAATTCCTAAAGGAACAAAAGAAATTTATCGTCCTTCAATTGTTGAGCCTGTAAAAACTGCCGAGGTAAGAGATACTGTTTATGATAATATTCAACTGCCTGCTGTAATACAGGCATATCATATACCTGCAGTTGGAACACCAGATTTTTATGCAGTTAATATGTTATCAAAATTAATGACAGATGGTAAAAGTTCTCGTTTGTATAAAACTTTGGTGAATGAGAAGCAGTTGGCTCTTGAAATGATGGCTTTTCCAATGCCTAACGAAGATCCGGGTTTAACTTTAGCTTTTGGTATTCCTAATATGGGTGTTGATTTAAAAGATCTTGAAACCGAAATGGATTCACAATTTGCTATTGCTCGTGATGAATTAATCTCGGAGAAAGAATTCCAAAAATTAAGAAATAAAATTGAGAACGAATTGGTAAGCTCTAATGCAACTATCGAAAAACGTGCCGAAAACCTGGCAACTGCTTATACATACTTTAAAGATTCTAAAAGGGTAAACCAAGAATTAGAGAAGTATTTTGCAGTAACAAAAGAAGATATTCGCAAAGTTGCTAAAAAATACTTTGTTCCTAAAAATAGAGTGGTTCTTTATTATATGCCAAAGCAGAATTAATAATCTCATAAATAAGGATTTTAAATTTGAGATTATCCGATTATTGAAGAATTGAAAAAAGAGAAACAATGAAAAATATATATAGAATTTTTGCAC
Source organism: uncultured Marinifilum sp. (assembly GCF_963677195.1). Lineage (NCBI taxonomy): Bacteria > Pseudomonadati > Bacteroidota > Bacteroidia > Marinilabiliales > Marinifilaceae > Marinifilum > uncultured Marinifilum sp. The sequence goes on along the minus strand of NZ_OY781918.1, from coordinate 4,510,665 downwards.
TTGCTGTAGTTGTATGTTTTGTATTTACTGCCAGTGCTCAAGTTGATAGAACAAAGGCTCCGGCCGCCGGACCTGCACCAAAAATTCAATTGGGAGACTATGATAGTTTTACTCTGAAAAATGGAATGAAAGTTTTGGTTGTAGAAAATCATAAGCTTCCTAAGGTTGAGTTTGCAATGTCTTTACTTATCGATCCAATAGTAGAGGGAGATAAGGCTGGATATACATCTTTTGTAGGGGAATTATTGGAGCGTGGAACTGCTAGCCGTTCTGCCGATCAAATTGCAGAAGAAATAGATTTTATTGGTGCACAAATGGGTGCTGGAGCACGTGGAGTTCAAGCGGGTGGATTGTCAAGATACAAAGAGAAAATCTTGGAATTAATGGCTGATGTAACTTTAAATCCTACATTTCCTCAAGATGAATTTGATAAGATTGTAAAACAAAGTTTATCGGGGCTAGAAGCTAATAAAACAGATTCTAAAGCTATTGCTGGTAATGTTAAAAGTAGAGTGTTGTATGGCGAAAATCATCCTTATGGTGATGTTGTAACCGAAGCAACAGTTAAAAATATTACCATTGAAGACTGTAAGAAATATCACGAAAGTTATTTTAAACCAAATGTGGCTTTAATGGCAATTGTAGGTGATATTACAACTAAAGAAGCTAAAAAATTAGTGAAAAAGTATTTTGGAGATTGGGAGCAGGGAGATGTGCCAACTCATAAATACGAAATGCCTGCAAAAATTGAAGGAAAAAGAGTTGTTTTGTCTAATAAAGATGCAGCAAGCCAGTCTACTATTCAAGTAATTAATTTAATAAATCTTAAAAAAGGTAGTCCTGATGTGATTCCTGCAAGAGTTATGAATTCAATGTTGGGACGTGGTTTCTTAGGTTTATTAAATAAAAATCTTCGCGAAGATAAAGCTTATACTTACGGCGCATATTCTGGTATATCTTCTGATAAATTAGTTGGAACATTTTATACTGCTTCTGAAGTTAAAAGTGAAGTTACAGATAGTGCTTTAATGGAAATGGCAATTGAGATTAATAGAATTAGAGATACTCGATTAACTCAGGATCATTTAGATATGACCAAAGCTACATTAGCTGGTGATTTTGCTCGTTCTCTTGAGGCTCCATCAACAATTGCTGATTTTGCAATGGCAATTGAGCGTTACAATTTACCTGAAGATTATTATGCAACTTATCTTGAGAAATTAGAGAAAGTTACTTTAGATGATATTCAGGCTATGGCGAAGAAATATGCCGATCCGAATAATGCTGTTTATCTTGTTGTTGGCGATAAAAAATATAAGAATCGTTTGGCCAAGTTAGATTCTGATGGAGAAGTAGAGGAGTATGATTACAAAGGTGATATTGTTAAAGAAGATCCGAATGCAATTCCTGATGGTTTAACCTGTAAATCGGTTATGGAAAATTATGTGAGTGCAATTGGTGGTCGTGATAAGTGGATGGCTGTAAAAGATCTTAGCTTTAAAGGCGAAATGAAAATGGGTCCTATGAGTGTAAATGTTGAATCGGCATACAAAAACAACGAAAAATACTGTATGAAAATGATCATGAATGGTCAGGTAATGCAATCTGTTGTATATAATGGAGCAGCTGCTAAAATTGTGGCAATGGGTCAGGAAAAACAAGCAGGAGAAGCCGAATTGAGTAAGTTTAAATTGCAGGCTCAAATGTGTCCTGAATTGAATATGCAGAACTTAGGTTACAAAATGAAAATTGTAGGAGCTGAAACTGTCGATGGAGAAAAATCATATAAACTTGAAGTTGTAGATGCCGATGGTATTTCAAGATACGATTTCTTTTCTGTTGATTCTGGTTTAAAGCTTAAAACAGTTATGCAGCAAAATGGAGTGAGCGTTGTAGTTCTTTATAAAGAATATAAAGAAGTTGATGGTGTTAAATATCCTTTCTTAACGCTTACTAAAATGGGACCTCAGGAAATGCCATTGTCTATTACCGAATTATCTGTAAATAAAGGAGTAGAAGACTCTTTGTTTAACTAAAAGATATAATATTTTATTAAGAGAGAGGAGCTCAGTTTTGAGCTCCTCTTTTTTGTTTGCTTAATTTGCTGATATATTGATTTTTATTAATGTATTTTAATTTATTTTATAATGTATAGTTGTTGTTCAATATTAAAATAATATTTTATTGCTTATGGGCTTGTATTAACAGTATTTTCTAAGTGTGTGGACATTCCTCATTGTAATTAAGAAAGTTGTGTTGTTGTGTGGTTTGTTGTTTATGTTTTTATTTTGACAAATAAATTATCATAATTTTCTTGTTTTAAAATGCTATAATTCTTAAATTTATTTTTGTAATCAAAAAAAATAAATAACAAATGAGAAAGACACTTCTTTTAATAAGTGCTTTACTTATTTCTGCTGGTATCTTTGCGCAGAAACAAGTTCCACTTGATCCAAAAGTAAAAAAAGGAACATTGAAAAATGGCATGACTTACTACATTAGAAGTAACCAGATGCCAAAAGAACGAGCTGATTTTTATATCGTTCATAATGTAGGTGCAAGTTTAGAAACCGATGCACAAAATGGATTAGCTCATTTTTGTGAACACATGGCTTTTAACGGAACAAAAAATTTCCCAAAGAAGGGTGTGTTAAATTTTCTTGAGAGAATTGGGGTTAAATTTGGTCATAATGTTAATGCTTTTACCTCTACCGATGTAACTTGTTATAATTTATCGGATGTGCCACTTACAAAGCCCGAATATGTAGACTCAGCCTTACTGGTATTACATGATTGGTCTAACTATGTTTCTTTTGAAAGTGAAGAAATTGATGCAGAAAGAGGAGTTATTCATGAAGAGTGGAGAAGTCGACGTAATGCTGATTTTAGAATGAGTAAAGCCACAATGCCTGTGATTTATAAAGATTCGAAATATGCAGAGCGAGATGTTATTGGAGAATTGGATGTGATTGATAATTGTTCGTATGAAACCATGCGAAGCTTTTATCGCGATTGGTATCGTCCCGATCTTCAGGCGATAATAATAGTTGGTGATTTTGATGCCGAGAAAATGGAAAAGAAAGTTGTCGACTTGTTTTCAAAAATTCCTGCAGCAGTAAATCCTAAAGAGAGAACTCTTTTTGAATTACCTGATAATAAAGAACCATTAATTGCTATTGCTACCGATAAAGAGGCAAGAAATGCTCAAATTAGAGTGATGTATAAGAATGATGTTGTACCTCCAGAAAAAAAAGATATTTCATACTTGCGTTACTTATATATTCAGAATTTGATAGAAATGATGTTGGGCGATCGTTTTTCTGAAAAAACACAAAGCGAAAATCCACCTTATGTGTATGCTTTTGGATATTATGGCGACATGGTTAGAACAAAATCGGCTTTTACTACAGTATCGGTTGCAAAATTAGATAATATTGATCTTGGTTTAATAAGCCTTTTAGACGAAAATGAGCGTATTAAGCGATACGGATTTGTATCTTCCGAGTTGGATCGTGCAAAAGCAGATTTATTAAGTAGACTAGAAAAAGCTTTTAATGATAGGGATAAACAAAAAAATGAAAGTTACGTTTGGGAGTATTTTGAGAATTTTTTAACAAATGAACCTATTCCTGGTGTCGAAATGGAATATCAGATTGCTCAAATGTTACTTCCAGCTATAAAAGTTGACGAAGTAAATGCTAAAATACAATCGTGGATTCATGATGACAATATGCTTGTTAGTATTACTGGTCCGGAAAAAGACGGAGTTGTATATCCTACAAAGGAAAAGGTAGCTGAATATATTCTTGAGTCTCGTAAAAAAGATATTAAAGCCTATAAAGACAATGTTTCAAACGAACCTTTAATTGCCAAAGCACCAAAAGCTGGAAAAGTAATTGATTCAAGCCTGAATAAAGAGTTGGATGCCACCATTTGGAAATTGGAAAATGGTCTTAAAGTTATCATCAAGAAAACAGATTTTAAAGATGATGAAATTATGATGAAAGCATACAGTTATGGTGGAAGCTCTTTGTATCCAGCAGAATATATGCCATCAGCAGACTTGCTTGGAGTAATTGTTGGGGAAAGTGGTCTTGCATCTTTCGATAAAACATCTCTACAAAAGAAATTAGCTGGGAAAGTGGCAAGTGTTAGTCCTTATGTATCCGAATTAAAAGAAGGTTTTGACGGTCGCAGTTCTGTAAAAGATTTTGAAACTTTACTTCAATTAACAAATTTATATTTTACAAATCCTCGTTTCGATGAATCAACATATAAAGGTGTAATGAGTCGTTATGCTGCAGTAATTCAAAATAAGAGTGCTAATCCAATGTCTTGTTTTGGTGATTCAATTAGAACTGTAATGGCTGATTATAACCCTCGTGTTAAGCCTATGAACAAAGAGCTGTTAAAGAAAGTGGAGTTTTCTAAAATTCGGGAAATTTATAAAGATCGCTTTGCAGATGCTTCAGATTTCACTTTTATTTTTGTTGGAAATATTGATGCAGAAGTTGCTAAGCCAATGATAGAGACTTATTTGGGATCGCTTCCTTCAATTAACAGAAAAGAAGATTTTAAAGATAATGGTGTACGTCCTCCATATCGTATTGTCGATCGAGATATTTTTATGGATATGGAAATTCCTAAAGCAAGTGTGTATGTTAGTTTTGTTGGAGAGGCAAAATACAATTGTAATACTCGCTTGTGCTTGGAAGCAATTTCTCATATTTTGGATCTTAGATATACTGAAGAAATAAGGGAAAAAGAAGGAGGAACCTATGGAGTATCTACTTGGGAAGATTTTGATAAAATTCCTTATGAGGGATATAGTATGAATATGTATTTTGATTGCGATCCTGATAAGGTTGAGAAATTGAAGTCCTTACTATATAGCGAAATCGAAAAATTAAAGAAAGATGGTCCATCGGATGTTGATTTGGATAAAGCAAGAAAATATTTCCAAAAGTCAAGAGAAGAAAATTTACACAAGAATAAGTTCTGGATTAATGCATTAGAGCATAACTGTATTTACAATGAGAATATTGTAGCTCCTAAAAATTATGATGAGATTGTTAAGAGTTTAACTGGTAAAATGATTCAAAAAACTGCTAATAAAATATTTGATAATAATCAGCATGTAGAGATTATTATGAAACCTAAAAAATCATAATTGAAATTTAATGAATACCCAAATTGGAAAGGATCGCATTTTTTGCGATCCTTTTCTTATGAATGAAATATTTTTAATTGTTTGATAGAGAGTGTTTTGGTTTTTACAGTTAAAGATAAAGGATAAAAACGCAAGTTTTCTCTTTGGAATGTTAAAATAATAATTACCTTTGCACTCCGATTCGGGAGTGTAGTGGTTAGGCACGTTGATCGAATCGGTGTTTCAATATGAATTGTATAAGGTTTTAGGGTTAAATCTTCGTATTGAAAATCATTTTGGGTTAGAGAAAAGGCAGGTGGGGACCTGCCTTTTTCATTTTACTACTTTTCGTAAAAATGCATCTCTTTAAGATATTGGTATGCCGCCTCGGGCATAAAGAAAGGAAGCTCTTTTTTATCTTTTATGGCTTCTCTAATAAAGCTCGATGAGATTTCCATAAGTGGAGCATTTACCAGATGAATATTTCCTTTTAATTCTATTTCATCATCTTTAAAACCTGGTCGCGGATACACATATAAGTCATTGTTTTGTAAAATCAATTCATAATTCTTCCACTTCGAGAAGCTTTTTAAATTGTCGGAACCCATAATTAAGGAGAAGTTATATTCCGGATGTTTTTCCTTCAAATAAATAAGTGTATCAATTGTGTAGGAAGGTTTTGGTAAAGCAAACTCAATATTAGAGGCTTTTAGTCTGGGGTAATTTTCAATAGATCGGTTTACCAATTCGAGGCGATGATAATCGCTTAATAAACTACTTTTTTGTTTAAAAGGATTTTGTGGGCTCACTACAAACCAAATCTGATCCAAATCGGAATATTCAGCCATATAATTAGCAATTGCCAGATGACCGATATGAATCGGGTTAAATGATCCGAAGTACAATCCGATTTTCATTTTATTGATTTATAAAGTTTTTTAAAGTAAACTCTGCTTCTTTTAGTGCATCTTCAAGTTTGTCATTAATTATAACTTTATCAAACTGAGGGGCAAAATCTAACTCGAAAGCAAATTTTTTAACTCTTTTTGCAATAACTTCCTCGCTATCGGTATTTCTGTTTCTTAATCGGTTTTCCAGTTCTTTTATCGAAGGAGGCTGAACAAAAACAGCAAGTGCATCGTTTTTATAGTATTTTTTTATATTGATTCCTCCAACAACATCAACATCGAAAATAACATTATTGCCTTTGTTACGAATTCGTTCCACTTCACTTTTTAATGTTCCGTAAAAACAACCTTCGTATACTTCTTCCCATTCTAGAAATTCATCCTTGGCAATTTTTTGCTTAAAGTCTTCTGCACTTAAAAAGTAATAATCTTTGCCATCTATTTCGCTACCTCTTTTCTCTCGGCTTGTAGCCGATATTGAGAATTCTAAATTTAAATTTTGTTGTAATAAATGACGAACAATTGTTGTTTTTCCCGATCCGCTTGGAGCTGAAAATATGAATAGTTTCCCGGACATATTTAGTTGTTTGTAATATTAAAATTATAAAAAAGCGCAGAGTTTGTGGCTCTACGCTTAAAAGAAATAAAATATATTTTTACAATACGTTAAGTAGTTGTTCTTTTATTTTTTCTAATTCATCTTTCATCTGAATTACAATTTTCTGGATACTGGAGTTATTAGCTTTCGATCCAAGAGTGTTAATCTCACGACCAATTTCCTGAGCAATAAAACCAAGCTTTTTACCAATCGAATGTCCATTACTGGCAGTTTCGATAAAATATTTACAGTGATTAGCTAATCGAACTTTTTCTTCTGTAATGTCCAGCTTTTCAAGATAATAAATAATTTCTTGTTCAAATCTGTTTTTATCAACATTTTGCTTTTCAACAAAATCGTTCAGATTATCATTTATTCTTGTTTTAACGGTTTCTATTCTTTCCGATTCGAATTGAGGAACCTCTTGCAATAGCTTTTCAATATTACCAATACGAGCAAAAATATCTTCTTCTAGTGCATCGCCTTCCTGTTTTCTAAATGCATTTAAATCTTTAACTGCCGATTTAAATCCATTAAAAATATTATTCCATTCTTCTTCATCTAGCTCTTGATGTTCTGTTTTAAGAGCATCAGGAAGTCTAACTATTGTTTGAAGAATTGGTTCCTGTTCCATTGGAATCCCTAGCTCTGCAGATAAATCTGAAAGTTGATTGTAGTAGGCTTCAACAATAGGTTTGTTAATTTTTGTCTCCTTATCAGTTCCAACACTTTCAATAAAAATTGAGAGCTCAACCTTACCTCTTTCAAGTTTATTTTTGATTTCATTTCTCAGAATTAAATCTTTCTCTTTGTAAAGATTAGGAATTCGAGTATTAATGTCCAGCTGTTTGCTGTTTAGGGATTTTATTTCGATGGAAACCTTTTTGTTTTCCAATTCGAGAGTGGCTTTACCAAAGCCTGTCATCGATATTAACATATTCGAGAAATTTATTTCCGCAAAGGTAAGAGATTGAAGTGGATTTACAAATATTTAGTCCAATGCCTGTTGATTCAATTTTACTTTTTTGAGACTTACATCTGATTTGTAAATTAGGCTGTATGTGAAATCACCGATTTAGTTTTCCATTTTCCGGTTTTATAGTACAAATAAGAGAAAATTGTTCCCATCGACCATCCAATAGGAATAGACCACCAAATACCTGTTTCTCCTATTTTCGAAGATAGGATATAAGATACAGGAATACGGACTACCCAAAGGGAAAATAAGGTAATAAACATTGGAATTAAGGTGTCGCCAGCTCCTCGTAAAACTCCATTTGTTGTAAACATTGTAGAGAATAAAAGATAAAACGAACTTACAATAATCAGATATTTTTCTCCAATTGCAATAACATTAGTGTCTGTGGTAAATAATTTCATAAACTGACTCCCGAATATAATAATAATTGCAGTCATGAGTATGCAGAAAAAGTTCGACATTAGAAAGGTTGCTTTAAATCCTTTTCTTACTCTTTCTATTTTGTTGGCACCTAAATTCTGACCAACAAAGGCAGCTACTGCTTGCGAAAAATTCATTGCAGGCATCATGGCCAAAGAATCTATTCTGCCTGCTGCAGTATATGCAGCAATTACATCGGTACCAAATGTGTTTACGATTCCTAAAAGTGCCATCATACCCAAGGCTACAAAAGTATGCTGAATACCCGATGGTAATCCTATTTTTAAACTTTTAATAAATAACTCTTTATCAAATACCAATTTAAAAAGAGAGAATTTTATGATTTTATGAGTTCTGTTTAAGTAAATTATTCCGCTTATAAAAGCACCTCCCTGAGCAATAACGGTGGCCCAAGCTGCGCCGGCAATTCCCCATTTAAAAACCATAACAAACAATATATCGAATGCAATATTAAAAAGTGAGGCTAAAATAAGAAAGTAAAGAGGAGTTTTTGAGTCGCCGAGTCCACGAAGAACAGAGCTGGTTCCACTAAATCCAAAAAAAAGAACCATTCCTGCCATATATACATTTAAGTAGCTGGTAGCTTGAGGAATTAATTCGTTTGGTAGTTGCAATAGTACGAAAAGTTCTTCGCTAAAATAAATGCCAAAAATACTAGATACTAATCCGGCCACCAATAGAAAAATATACATGGTGTCGATAGCACGTTTAACATTATTAATATTTTTTGCCCCGTAATACTGAGAAATTACAATTGAGAACCCCGATCCAATGCCAATTAGTAATGCTATTAATGTAAAAATAATAGGAAACGAAGCTCCTACCGATGCAAGTGCCTCTTTGCCTAAAACTTTACCCACAATAATACTGTCAACAACATTATAAAGTTGTTGAAATACATTGCCCAATAACATGGGTAGGGTAAAGTTAAAAATAAGTTTACTTACGTTTCCTGATGTAAAATCTTTCATGCATTCTTTTCTTAAAGCACAAAGCTCTAATTTTTATTATGATTCTCAAAAAAAATAGGTAATGTTTAACAAAAGTTAATGTTTAAGCTCTTTCGCTTAGCTCTAGCCAGCGAAATTCTTTTTCATCAATTAAATTGATAACGTCTTCAATTCTACCTGCTTTTTGTAATAAATCTTCGTTCGAAAGTGTTCCTGAGCTCATAGCTGTTTCCAGCTCTTCTTTTTCCTTAGTAAGGCTTTCTAAATCTAGTTCTAATTGTTCAAATTCTTTTCTTTCTTTAAAACTAAGTTTTTTTGCTGCATTGCTTGATTGTGATTTAGGTTTTTCTTTTTTTGCTTTAATAGGTTTTTCTAATTTTTTTTGCTCTTTCTCTTCTTCATCAATTGTATCGCGATAAATGGTGTAATTGCCAGGAAAATTTCTAATTTTTCCCTTTCCCTCGAATACGAACATCTGGTCAACAACTTTATCCATAAAATATCTGTCGTGCGAAACAATAATTAAACAGCCCTTAAAGTTCATCAGATATTCTTCTAAAATATTTAGGGTCATAATATCCAAATCGTTGGTTGGCTCATCTAAAATAAGGAAATTCGGATTTTTCATTAAAACTGTCATCAAATACAAACGACGTTTTTCACCGCCACTAAGTTTCGATACGTAGTTATATTGTGTTTTAGGAGGGAAAAGGAAGTACTCTAAAAACTGAGATGCCGACATAACTTTCCCATTTCCCAGATCGATAGATTCTGCAATTTCCTTAATAACATCAATAATCCTATCGTTTTCGTTAATTGTAATTCCGTCTTGTTTATAATATCCGTAAACAACGGTTTCGCCAATTTCTATTTTACCCGAATCAGCTTCAATATTTCTGGTAATAATATTTAAAAAGGTCGATTTCCCGGTTCCATTCTTACCAACAATACCAATTTTTTCTCCTCGCTGAAATTTATAACTAAAGTCTTCAAGAATCTTCAGGTCTCCATAGTTTTTGTATAAACCTTCTAGTTCCAGAATTTTTTTACCCAGTCGGGCCGATTTAATATCTAGTTCCATACTGTCTTCTCTAAATCCGGCAGCAGCTTTCTTTTTTAAATCGTAAAAAGCATCAATTCTGTATTTAGCCTTTGTTCCACGAGCTTGAGGCATTCTTCGCATCCATTCCTGCTCTGTTTTTAGCAGTTTTTGAGCTTTTCCTACTTCGGCATTTGTGTTTTCTATACGCTCTGCTCTTTTTTCAAGATAATAGGAATAATTTCCCTTGTAGGTATATATCGAATTAGCATCCATCTCGATTATTTCGTTGCAAACACGATCTAAAAAATAACGATCGTGAGTTACCATTAACAAAGTACCCTTCGATTTGTTAAGATATTCCTCCAGCCATTCAATCATTTCAAGATCCAGATGGTTAGTGGGCTCATCAAGAATTAAAAAATCAGGATCAGTTATTAATACTTTTGCCAGGCCAATTCTCTTTTTTTGTCCTCCCGAAAGTTCGCCAATAAGCTGTTCTAATTTTGTAATTTTTAATTTTGAAAGAATCTGTTTCACCTTATTTTCATAATCCCAAGCCTTATATTGATCCATTTTTTCTAGGACCTCTGCCATATTTTCTTCATCATTTTCATCAATTACTCTTTCGTAATCTCTGATGACAGAAAGCACAGGATCATCTGAATTAAATACTTCGTTTAGTATGGTATTGCTATTATTTAAATCGGGATTTTGTTGTAGGTATGCTATTTTGATATCATTACGGAATGTAATATCACCTTCATCTTGAGAGTCTAGTCCTGCAATAATATTTAAAAGGGAAGTTTTTCCTGTTCCATTTTTTGCAATTAAAGCTATTTTTTGTCCTTGCCCAACGCCAAAGTGAATTCCTTCAAATAATGTTAGATCTCCGTAATTTTTGCTAAGGTTTTCAACCTGTAAATATGATATCATTTGCTTCAATTCTTGTTTATGAGAATGCAAATTTACAAATAAGTCTCAAGCAATTACAATTACGTCTAATTTCTGTACCGATTTCTTTGTTTAAAAGTGAATTATTAAAGAGAGTTTCGTATTTTCGTTACCCTTCAGTTTTAATAAAGAAGAATATGCGTAAAAAAGAAAGATTCGAAAAAATTATATCCTGGTTTCAGAAAAATATGCCTATTGCCGAAACAGAATTAGAGTATACAAATCCTTATGAGTTATTGGTTGCGGTAATTTTGTCGGCTCAGTGTACCGATAAAAGAGTAAATCAAATTACTCCGCCATTATTCGAAAAATATCCTACAGCTTTCGATTTGTCACATGCTACTCAGGAAAATATATTTGATTATATACGTTCTTGTTCTTATCCTAATAACAAGGCAAAACATTTATTGGGAATGGCAAAAATGCTGGTCGAAGATTTTAAAGAAATTGTTCCCGACGATATTAAAGAATTACAAAAATTGCCAGGTGTAGGTAGAAAAACAGCGAATGTAATTGCCTCGGTTGTTTACGATAAACCTGCAATGGCTGTAGATACTCATGTTTTCCGTGTGTCGGAGCGATTGGGTTTAACAACAAACTCAAAAACTCCTTTGGAGACAGAAAAGGAACTGGTAAAGTACATTCCCGAAGAATTGATAGCTACTGCTCATCATTGGTTGATTTTACATGGTAGATATGTTTGTTTGGCTCGAAAACCAAAATGTAAGCCTTGTGGTTTGAAAAGTTATTGTAGGCTTTATCAGCGGGAAGAAAAGAAGCAAGCAAAGATAAAATAGAAAGCATAAGCTAGCCCTGATTACAAATCAGGGCATATAGAGTAAAGGATTTGAGATCCTGTTAGTTTTGAATTTACAGGAACAACAATAAGCTAACTGCCATAACTGCCATTCCGGCAATCAATCCATAAATTGCAATATGATGTTCTCCATATTCTTCTGCTGTTGGTAATAATTCATCTAAGGATATAAAAACCATAATTCCGGCAACGGCTCCAAATAAAACACCAAAAATTGTATTGTTTATACCTAATACTGTATAAATAAGAATAAATCCGATTAAAGCTCCAACAGGTTCTGCTAATCCCGATGAGAAAGATAATAGGAATGCTTTCTTTTTACTGCCTGTAGCATAATAAATAGGAACGGAAACGGCAATTCCTTCAGGAATATTGTGAATAGCTATGGCTACTGCAATAGGAATTGCTATTGTTGGATCGGCTAAGGCAGCAGCAAATGTTGCTAAACCTTCCGGAAAATTGTGAATTGCAATTGCCAGAGCCGAGAACATTCCCATTCTCATTAGTTTTTTGTTTTTTAGTTTTGCTTCGTCGAGATCTTCAATTTTCTTTACCTCATGTGGATTCTCGAATGATGGAATTAATTTATCGATGATTGCAATAAATAAAATTCCTCCAAAAAATGAAAGTACGGTATACCATGTGCCAGCTGTTTTTCCATGATCTATAATGAGAGCATCTTTAGCCTTTTGAAATATCTCTACAAGTGATACATAAATCATTACGCCAGCCGAAAATCCCAGAGATAATGCTAAAAATTTAGTATTGGTACGTTTGGCAAAAAAAGCAATAGCACTACCTATTCCAGTGGCAAGTCCTGCAAATAGAGTCATTCCAAATGCTATAGCTACAGTAGAAAATTCAAATTCCATAATTGGTTTGTTTTTTATTCTTGATTTTAAGTTAACGTAACAAAGATATTTAATTATTTGGAATTATTCTAAATAGTAGTATCAAAATTAACTTTTAATTTATAGTACAATAAATATATAATTTTAAAGATACTTATTTTTGGTGCTTTATTGATTTTAAATAAGGGTGTTAAGTGAATTTTTGTATATATTGTTGATTATAAAATTTTTAGATTAAAGTTTAATTTATAAACTTATTTTATGAGATATTAAGATGTAGTTGAATTATTTTTTTGATTAAAATCCGTTTAATTCCATACTTACAGTTGGAATTAGTAGTAGTAAGCCTAATAATAATAATATTACCATAAAACCACCAATCCATTTCACCCATTTTTCGTAAGGTATTTTTGCAACACCAAGTACTCCAATTAATACGCCTGATGTTGGTGTAATCATATTTGTAAATCCATCTCCAAACTGAAAAGCCATTACTGTAGCTTGTCTCGATACACCTATTAAATCGGAAAATTGCGACATCATTGGCATTGTGAGAGCAGCTTTTGCCGATCCCGAAGGTATAATGATATTAATTATATTTTGAATAAGATACATGATAGAAACCGACGCCATTTTACCAAAATCGTTCATCGATTGTGAGATATAATAAAGAATCGAATCAATCACATTTCCTTCTTGAAGAACAATTAGAATTCCTCCCGCTAGCCCAACAATCATAGCAGCAGATAGAATGTCTCTAGCTCCGTCGAGAAATAAGTGAGTAATTTCATTGGCTGTATTACTAAATGCAATTCCCGAGAAAATACCCATAGCAAAAAACAGGGTAGCAATTTCCATGATATACCAACCATATCCCATTACACCTACAATTAGGTAAATAATTGTGAATAATAATAAGTTTAGAATAAAGAAGTGAACAGATTTACGCAGGGAAAAGAAGCCCATTAATGCAAATAAAGCTGTTATTATAGGCAAAACATAAGTTGTTGTTTCCGAATTACCAATTTTTAATGTGCTTTGCGGATAGTAAAAAGAAAATACGATCATACTCACCAACAGAATAAAATAGGTTAGCCAAGCCGATTTTGGCGTATAAAATTCTATTGCTTCCATATCGGTATCATGATGCTTTCTCCAGTAATCATCGTCGGTGTAAACTAAAGAAGATTTTGGGTTTTTGCGAACTTTAGCAGCATATCTTAAAATAAATGCAAAGCCGATAAAATTAATTACAAGCCAGCAAAATAAGCGATATTCTATGCCCGAAAAAAGAGGTAAATTTGATAACCCCTGAGCAATACCAATGGTAAAAGGGTTTAAAAGAGCTCCGGCAAATCCTAAACCTGCAGCAACAAAACAAATGGCTACTCCTACAATAGAATCGTAGCCCATTTTTATTGCCATAGGTACAAATATAATGGTAAAAGCAATGGTTTCTTCGCTCATTCCAAAAGTGGCTCCAAAGGCACTAAACACCAGCATTATTAAAGTTAGAATAATGTTATTGACACCAATTTTACGAATAGCTTTATTTTTTTCGAGTTTTTGTGTGAATTTTAGGAAGGAATAAATACCAACATCAATCGATTTGCTGGCATTCATAATCCAAAAAGCACCACCAATAACCAAAATAAACATGATAATATCGGCCTTATCGACAAATCCTTTGAAAAAAGAAGAGAAAATCTCCCAGCTTTGTCCCTGACTTTCGATTTGATGATAGGAATCCTGAACGATAACTTCTCTATCGGTTCCATTAACATTTACAATGGTTCTGTCGAATTCTCCTCCCGGAATAATCCAGGTTAAGAGTGCAGATAGCACGACTATTGCAAAAACAATAACATAAGTGTGTGGTATTTTCTTAAACATGATAAATCGATTACAGATTATTAATAGTGCCTAATTCGATCTGAAAATGCGCATGCATACTTTACGAATTAAGGCGTAAAATTAGAAAAATATGTATAGAAAATACATTCGAAAATAAATTTAAACTGCAGTTCGAAAAGGTTTGCAATTTGACCAATTTTCCTTAATATTTGCATTATAAAGTAAATGTGTGAATTTGTAAGTGTAAGAATGAGTTTTGAGCCTAAAAATCAATAATTTAGTATTGTTTGTTTTAGCTCTTGTTATTCAGTATTACACTTAACTTTTCATATTAACATTGATAATTTTAAATTGTTGTAATATGAAGATGCTAATAAGCAATATAAAAACATTGGTTCAGGTAGAAGAAAATCCACGAAAGTGGGTGGCAGGAACCGATATGGCAAATTTAAATTGCATTAATAATGCATATTTGCTAATTGAAGACGAAAAAATAGCCGACTTCGGAAAAATGGAAGAGATGCCAAATTACGATGAACTGGAAGGATTTGATCAGGTAGAAGAAATTGATGCTACAGGTCGAATGGTATTTCCTTCGTTTTGTGATTCGCACACCCATTTGGTATATGCCGGAAGTCGCGAAATAGAATATACCGATAAAATTAAAGGTCTCTCGTACGAAGAAATTGCCAAGCGTGGAGGTGGAATTTTAAATTCGGCAAAACGTATGCATGAAGCTAGTGAAGAAGAATTGTATCTGTCGGCAATGGAGCGTGTTCATGAAATTATTAGCTTAGGAACTGGTGCTGTTGAAATTAAAAGCGGATATGGATTAACCCTTGAGGATGAACTGAAAATGCTTCGTGTAATTAAGCGAATTAAGGAAACAACTCCACTAACAATTAAGGCTAGCTTTTTGGGAGCTCATGCAGTTCCATCTGAATATAAAGGGCGCCAATCGGAATATGTTGATTTAATCATTAACGAAATGATTCCGGTGATTGCCGCAGAAGAATTGGCCGACTATATTGATGTGTTTTGTGATAAAGGTTTTTTTACCGTAGAAGAAACGGATAGAATTTTAAATGCTGGAATGAAATACGGAATGAGACCTAAAATTCATGCCAATGAGTTGGATTATTCCGGAGGTATTCAGGTAGGAGTGAAATACAATGCCTTATCGGTAGATCACCTTGAATTTGTGGGTGATGAAGAAATTAAAAGTTTGCAGGGTTCTGAAACTATGCCAACTGTATTGCCGGGAGCGGCTTTCTTTTTGAATATGGTATGTTCCCCTGTTCGCGATATGATGAATGCAGGATTACCTGTTGCCTTGGCTTCGGATTTTAATCCAGGATCTTCACCTTCGGGAAATATGAAATTCGTGATGTCTTTGGCTTGCATTAACTATAAAATGCTACCACAAGAGGCGATTAATGCTACAACTATTAATTCGGCCTATGCTATGGGTGTTCAGGAAGAATTAGGAAGTATTGCCAAAGGAAAAATTGCCAATATTTTTATCACCAAAGAAATTCCATCTATCGAGTTTATGCCTTATGCTTATGGTAGCAACCTGATTGATGCTGTAATTTTGAGAGGACAAAGGCTACAGTAAAAAATGCTAAGACACAAAGAAAAATTTAGCGTCTTTGTGTATTTGCGTTGAGAAAGAAACAAATAACAAACATTAATTCATAAGATTTGAGAGATTAGACTTGAGAAAAGTCTCATATCTAATATCTCATATCTCATATCTAAATTAAAATGAAACAACTAATCGAATGTGTTCCTAATTTTTCTGAAGGGAACGACATGAATATCATTAATCAGATTACAAACGAGATTGAATCTGTTGAGGGCGTAAGTTTAATAGATGTTGATCCTGGTAAAGCAACAAATCGTACGGTTGTAACCATGGTAGGTACTCCCGATGAGGTTTGCGAAGCAGCTTTTCGTGCTGTAAAAAAAGCAGCTGAACTAATTGATATGAGCAAGCATGCGGGTGCTCACCCTCGTTTTGGTGCTACCGATGTTTGTCCTTTGGTGCCAGTTGCAAATATTACGATGGAAGAGACTGTAGAGTATGCACACAAGCTGGCTAAGCGTATTGGCGAAGAGGCAGGTGTACCAGTTTACTGTTACGAATCGGCTGCCCGAATTCCTGAACGTAAAAATTTAGCTGTTTGTCGTGCCGGAGAGTACGAAGCAGTTAAAGATCGTATTGGAACCGAACAATGGAAACCCGATTTTGGGCCTGCCGAGTTTACCGAAGCAGTTGTCAAAAGTGGAGTAACCGCTGTTGGTGCACGTAACTTCCTTATTGCATATAATTTCAATTTAAATACAACTTCTACTCGTCGTGCAAATGCTATTGCATTCGATGTTCGCGAGCGTGGACGTACCAAGCGTGAGGGAAATCCTATCACAGGAAAAATTGTAAAAGATGAGAATGGTAAGCCAGTAATGATTCCAGGTACATTAAAGGCTACTAAGGCTATTGGTTGGTTTATCGAAGAGTTTGGTGTTGCCCAAATTTCTATGAATATGACTGATATTTCTATTACTCCTATTCATAAGGCATTCGATGAGGTTTGTGCTAAAGCTCAGGCTCGTGGAATTCGTGTTACAGGATCGGAATTGGTAGGTGTAGTGCCATTGCAAGCTATGCTTGATGCTGGTAAGCATTACCTACGCATGCAAGGTCGTTCAACGGGTATTGCCGATCGTGAAATCATCAAAATCGCTGTTAAATCTTTAGGCTTGGACGAGCTTTATCCATTCGATGCTGATAAGAAAATTATCGAGTATATTTTAGAGAATGAAGCGAAAAAAGGAGCGAAGAAATTGGTAGATATGAGCTTAACTTCTTTTGTAGAAGAAACAGCTTCAGAATCTATGGCACCGGGTGGAGGATCTATCTCTGCTTATATGGGTGCAATGGGTGCTGCTCTTGGATCAATGGTTGCCAACCTTTCGGCTCACAAGCCAGGATGGGACGATCGTTGGGAAGAGTTCTCCGATTGGGCTGAGAAAGGCAAAGAGTATCATAGCAAACTAAACTGGTTGGTTGATGAGGATACAAATGCCTTTAATAAAATTATGGATGCTGTTCGTATGCCTAAGAAAACGGAGGAGGAGAAAGCTGCTCGTGCCGAGGCTATGGAAGAAGCAACTAAATTTGCAACTATGGTTCCTTTCCAAACCATGGAGCTTTGTTTAGGTTCTATGGATGTTGCCAAAGCAATGGCCGAGATCGGAAACCCTAATTCAGTTACCGATGCGGGTGTAGGTGCATTGGCTGCTCGTTCGGGTGTAATTGGTGCTTTCATGAATGTGAAGATTAACGCTGCCGATCTTACCGATAAGGCTTGGGCTGCCGATATTATTGCTAAAGGACAAGCAATTGTTGACAAGGCCCAAGCATTGGAGAACGAAATCGTTGAAATGGTTAATGCTAAGATTTAATTAGCAATTCGATAATATTTTACCCCTGTCAGAATTTTAAATTCTGACAGTTTTTTTTTATTTCATCATGCTCCGACTATAAGCAAGCTGTAAATGTCGGGGTATGATTAATACTATTTGATTGAGTCAAAACAAAAAAGCCAGAAACTCAATCGAGATTCCAGCCTTTTATTTTATCCGTAAATTTTTATAAGCCTAACAATAAACTATCCGGATCTTTACCATCGAACAGCATTTTGTGTGGATTTTCAATCATTTCTTTAATTTTCACAAGGAAACCAACCGAATCTTTACCATCAATCACACGGTGATCGTAGGAGAGAGCAATGTACATCATTGGACGAATTTCCACCTTGCCATTTACTGCAACCGGACGCTCCACAATGTTGTGCATTCCTAAAATTCCCGATTGTGGTGGGTTAATAATTGGAGTACTCAGCAAAGAACCAAAAACGCCGCCATTGGTAATGGTAAAGGTTCCGCCAGTCATCTCATCTAAACTGATTTTACCAGTGCGAGCTTTGTTTGCCAAGCTCATTAAGTTTTTCTCAATATCGGCCAGACCTAGACTTTCTGTATTTCTGATTACAGGAACCATTAAACCTTTAGGTGTTTGCACAGCGATTGCAATATCGGCATACTGAGGTGTTACAATTTCGTCACCATCAATCATCGAATTTACTGCCGGATGCAGTTTTAAGGCTTCCGAAGCTGCTTTAGTAAAGAAAGACATAAAGCCAAGTTTGATATCGTGTGTTTCTACGAATTTCTTCTGATATTTTTTTCTTAGCTCCATTACCGCGGTCATATCTACTTCGTTAAAAGTAGTTAACATTGCAGTTTCATTCTTAACCGATACCAAACGCGCACTTAATTTCTTTCGAAGATTAGTCATTTTAGTACGCTTTGCATCTCTCGAAATTTCTTTAGTTTGATCCGAAATAGCTGGTGCATTTCCCTTAATATCAACAACAGCCTGTATGTCTTTTTTCGATAAGCGTTGAAGTCCGGCAATTACATCATCTACCGAAAGTTGGTTTTCCTCCATTAACTTTTTGGCTACAGGAGAAATCTTAACATCCTTAAAATTATCAGATTCTACTTTTTTTGTTTCGGTAGCAACAGGTTCTGATACTTTAGCTGGAGCTTCCTCCTTTGTAGTTTCAGCTTTGGGAGCTGGTGTTTCACCTGCAAAGCTAGTATCAATTTTACAGGCAACAGATCCAACTTCTACGGTATCGCCTTCTTGTGCCAGAATTTCAATCTTTCCACCTTCATCGGCAACAAGAGTTAGTGTTGCCTTATCCGATTCAATTTCAGCGATATCCTGATCCTTTTCAACAATATCGCCGCTGGCAACAAACCAACTGGCTATTTCTACTTCAGAAATGGATTCTCCTGGGCTAGGTATTTTTATTTCAATCATTTGAATATCTTATTGTTTTTAGAATCAACTAAAGAGTAGTAAGTATCAAGAAAGAGTTTGATATTTTGCTTGAGCATTCTTGATACTTTGTACTTTATCCTTGTGTTTTTGGTTTACATTAACAGTTTACTTTTCTTCTTCTCGAAATATTCATGTTGACGAAGAATCTCTTCATGAGAGCTTCCTGCAACACATTGCAAACCACAATATTTTAGTTTGCGTTTACATGTGCACTTTCTAAATACTTTATTAATAATTTCTTTTTGACCTAAGGCATGAATTTTAGATAAACCAGTTGCAGGACTTCCACTTGCCTGACGTGCAACAGGAACTAAGCTTATATTTTTATTTTTAAATGCATAGTTTACAAATTGCCATGCTCCCATGTTTTCTGGCTCTTCCTGAACCCAAAGGTGTAATAAAGCATTTGGATATCTTTTTAGGATTTGATCTGTTTTTTGATGAGGAAAAGGATACAATTGCTCTATTCTTACCAAAGCAATGTCTTGGGCATTTAAATTATTCTTTTCGGCTAATAAATCGTAATAGATTTTACCCGAACAGAAAACAACTCGACGTACTTCTTCTGAAATAACATTGTTATCGTCAATTACTTCCTGAAAATGTCCCTTCGATAATTCGTCTATACTAGAAACACAGGCAGGATGACGAAGCAAACTCTTTGGAGAAAAGCATACCAAAGGAACACGAATTTCACGTTTTATCTGTCGTCTTAGCATGTGAAACAAATTTGCAGGCGTTGTTGGGTTGGTAATTTGCATATTATTGTTTGCACATAGAGTCAGGAATCGCTCAATTCTTGCACTAGAATGTTCGGCACCTTGTCCTTCATATCCGTGGGGCAGGTACATAACCAGTCCGTTTTTAATTCCCCATTTATCTTCTGCTGCACTTATGTATTGGTCTATAACAGCCTGTGCCACATTATGGAAATCGCCAAATTGAGCTTCCCAAATTGTTAATCCTGTAGGATGAGCCATAGCATAACCATATTCATATCCCAATACACCATATTCACTTAAAGATGAATTGTAAACATGGAATGGGGCCTGATTTTCGCTCAGATTTTTAAGGGGAAAGTATTTTTTATCAGAATCTTCGATTACCAAAGCAGCATGTCGGTGCGAGAAAGTTCCTCGTTCAGAATCTTGTCCACTAATTCTTACCGAATTTCCTTCCGATAACAAGCTGGAGTAGGCTAGTAATTCACCCATAGCCCAATCTAAACGATTGTTATCGATCATATTTTTACGATCGCTCATTAGCTTGCCAATTTTCTTAAAAAACTTGAGATCTTTAGGTAGACTTGTTATTTTATCTGCTAGAGCTAGTAATGTTTTTTTATTTACACCTGTTTCGGGCGATGATTCAAAATCAATATCTGTTGAGTATCTGATATTTTTATAATAATTATCTAAAAAGGGTTGAATAACAACTTTATCGAAGTTTTTTGAAAGTTCAAATTTTTCGTCAAGTAATTTGGTATACTCCGAGTTTATACTAGTAATATCACTTTGTGTATAAATACCTTTTTCGATAAGATGCTTAGCATAAAGATCACGTGGATTTTTATGTTTTGCAATTTCTTTATATAAAATAGGTTGCGTAAAACGAGGTTCATCACCTTCGTTATGTCCATGTTTTCGGTACGATAAAATGTCGATGAATACATCGGAATTAAATTCCTGACGATATTCCATTGCCATTTTTATGGTAAAAACTAAAGATTCAACATCATCACCATTTACATGAAAAACAGGGCTACGTGTTACTTTGGCAACATCGGTACAATAAGTACTCGAGCGTGCATCAAGGTAATTGGTGGTAAATCCAACCTGATTGTTAATTACCAGATGAATGGTTCCTCCTGTTTTATATCCTTTTAATTGTGCCATTTGAACTGTTTCGTAAACAATTCCCTGTGCAGCAATTGCAGCATCGCCATGTATAACAACAGGTACTAGTTTATCCTGATTTCCTTTATAATCGTTATCAATTTTTGAACGCGAAATGCCTTGAACCACAGCGCCAACAGTTTCTAGATGAGAAGGGTTTGGCGCTAAATGGAGTTTTACTTCGCTACCATCATCAGTTTTAACCGTATTTCCATATCCAAGATGATATTTTACATCTCCCAATGCTATGTCTTCTTCGTATTCTTCTCCTACAAATTCTTTAAAAATGTTAGCATAAGGTTTTTCGAGTATGTTAGCAAGAATATTTAAGCGTCCGCGATGAGCCATTCCAAAAATAAATTCCTGAACTCCCAATTCTGCTCCACGTTCAATCATGGCATCAAGAGCAGGTATAAGAGTTTCGGTACCTTCCAGAGAAAAACGTTTTTGGCCAACAAATTTTTTATGAATATAGTTTTCGAAACCAACTGCCATTTTAAGGTGGTAATAAATGTGCTTACACTGCTCATCGGTAAAGTGGGGAGTGTTTTTAGTACTTTCCATCTTCTTTTGCAGCCATTTTAACATTTGTGGATGACGTACAAATACATACTCAGCTCCTATCGATCGGCAATAAGTTTCTTGAAGATGAGAAACAATATCTTTTAATTTAGCAAAACCAATTCCAATTTCTTTTCCTGCATGAAATGAGGTTTCCAAATCGCTTTCAGATAAATCGAAAGTTTCGATATCCAAAGTGGGGAAATATTTTCGTCGATTACGTACCGGATTGGTTTTTGTAAATAAATGCCCACGTTGACGATAAGCCTGAATTAAATTCATAACATTAAATTCTTTGCTCATCGATTTATTTGCAGCGGGGATTTCCTCAGACAAAGTCTGTTTTACAGGAAATTTAGCAGTAGCAAAATCGAATCCCTGAAAAAAGGTTCTCCAGCTTTCTTCAACTGATTCGGGATTATCTTTATAGGATTGGTATAGTTCATCAATATATTCGATTTCACTATTACCTAAAAAACTGAATTTATCCATATAATTGTTTATTGTTCTTATCTGATTTTTGTTGTCGCTTAAACAAATGTATTAATTTTGAAACGGTTCAAGTTATTAAAAAAGTAATAAAAGACGAAAAGCTTATTTTTTTTTATAATCAGCTTATAGAGTTTTTCTATATGCCGATTTATTTAACAGTGATAAAAAAAATACGATATCTTTTTTATTGTAGAGAGTTCGGAGTACTTTAGTTTTGCAATTAGTACATTAAAAAATTAAAATATGATATTGCTTCGATTAGTGTTTGTTATTACTCTTACATTTGTATTTATTAGCTGCAATAATTTACAAAAAAAAATGCATTTTGATTTACAGAAAGGGGATTTGATTTTTCAGGATTTAGATTCCGATTCCATAAGCGATGCAATAGAATCTGTTACTGGAGGTAAGGAGCAACTTAATTTTTCTCATGTTGGAATTGTTGAGATCGATAAAACGGGAAAAGTATTTATTTTGGAAGCTATATCTAAGGGAGTTTCACTAACACCTTTAGATACTTTTTTAAATAGAAATGTAAATGATAAAGGAGAACCTAAAGTTGCTGTTGCCAGATTAAAATCGGAATATAAAGATAGAATAAATGCAGCCATAGAATATGGCAAAACTTTAATAGGATTGCCTTACGATGATGTTTACCTGATTGGTGATTCTAACTATTATTGTTCCGAACTAATTTATGAAATGTTTGTGAATACTGGAGATTCCAGTGCGATTTTTGTTTTAAATCCCATGACTTTCAAAAATCCGAATACCCATGAGTTTTTGCCTTTTTGGCTTGATTATTATCAGAAAAAGCAAGTTGAAATTCCAGAGGGCAAATTGGGCTTAAATCCCAACGGTATGTATAAATCTCAAAATATTGATATTATTTATCCTTACAATAAGGAATAAAATATAAGACACTGTTAATTTGAACCAATGAACTCTTTTTTACGACAAATAACCCAGGAACTCTATTCTAAATATGGAAATGAACTTTCCGATTGTTGTTTGGTTTTTCCAAATAGGAGAGCCGGCTTGTTTTTTTCAAAATTTTTAAACGAACTGGTCGATCGTCCAATGTGGACTCCAAAAATTAATACGATCAGCGAATTTTTCCGATCGCTTTCACACCTTCAGATTGAGGATAGTTTAGGTTTACTTTTTCGTTTGTATAAGATATATATCAAACGAATGAAGGTGAGAGAAAGTTTCGATGACTTTTATCATTGGGGTGAAATGCTTCTCGGCGACTTTGATGATCTTGATAAGTATAGAGTAAATGCAAAACATTTATTCCAGAATTTAGCTGAAGAAAAAGAGATTGATAACCTTTTTGATTATTTGGATGAGGAGCAAGTTTCTGCAATTCAGTCTTTTTGGAGTACTTTTAGGCCCGAGAAATATTCCGAGCATCAAAAGGAGTTTGTGAATTTATGGGAGAATCTATTTGGTATTTATTCCGATTTAAAAGAAGAATTGGAAGCCGAAGGCTTGGCTTTTGAAGGAATGGCATCTAGGTATTTAGTTGATAAATTGGAGTCGGGAGAAATAAAACTTGAGGTAAAACGCGTAATTTTTATTGGTTTTAATGCATTAAACAAGTGTGAAATAGATTTATTTTCTACCTTTAAAAAACAAAACTTAGCCGATTTTTATTGGGATTACGATGAGTCATATCTTAACAATCCATTTCATGAAGCAGGCTTGTTTTTAAGAGAAAATCTTAAACGATTCCCTTCGCCCAAAACCAATGTTAAATTTAACAGTATTAGAGAAACCAAGGCTAATGTTGAGTTTATTTCTCTTTCGTCGGAAGTAGGGCAGGCTAAATATGCTCATTCTTTGGTCGATAAATTTTGTCGCGATAAAGACGTGGCTCCCGAAGAAACAGCAATTGTTTTGGCCGATGAGGAACTCTTGCTTCCGGTTTTACATTCTATTCCTGCCAGTATCGATAATGTGAATGTAACAATGGGATATCCGGCGAAGAATACGCCAGTGGCAAGTCTCTTGCGATTGGTTATCGATTTACAGAAAAGTGCGAAAAAACAAGCTGGTGAATTTGAATTTCATCACAAACAAGTGTTGGCATTGTTAAATCATCAATATTTAAATTCGGTAAATCCAGATTTGGCACATAAGCTTACACAGGAAATTTTAACATCTAATAAAATTAGGGTTCCGCAAAGTACAATAAAAGGCGATGAGGTAATTGAGAATTTGTTTACACCAGTAAAAAATGTGGAAGAATTTTCCATTTATTTACTGAATTTGCTGCAGAATGTATATCAGAGACTAGAATCGAGCGAGAAAGAAAAATTATTAGTTGATAAAATAGAGCAGGAGTATATCTATCATTTATTTCTTGCCATTAAGCGATTAAAATCCTCTGTTAAATCAGCATGAAATAGATGTTAAGCAAGATACTTTTTTTAAGATACTAGATAAAATGATTCAATCGCTAAGTATTCCTTTTGAGGGTGAACCTTTGGCAGGATTGCAGGTGATGGGAATTTTAGAAACCCGATTACTCGATTTTAAAAAAGTGGTGGTATTGTCTATGAATGAAGGAAAATTGCCAAAAACAGGGGCCGCAAATTCGTTTGTGCCTTATCATTTGCGTAAGGGCTTTGGAATGCCAACAATCGATCATCAGGATGCTATTTTTGCCTATTATTTTTACCGTTTAATTCAAAGAGCCGAAGATATTAAGTTGCTTTATAGTACACAGGGCGATGGAGTTAGTAATGGGGAAATGAGCCGATTTTTATATCAGTTAAAATACGAATCCGATTTTACGATTCTGGAAAGTAGTCCGGGTTATGATATATCATTAAAAGAGGCTAAGCCTATATCAATTATTAAAAACCAACGAATTTTAGATCGTTTAAACGAATATTGTAAAGCGGATTTTAGAAGTTTTTCTCCTTCGGCATTAAATACCTATCTGGCTTGTCCGTTGAGTTTTTATTTTAAATATTTGGCAGGCTTAAAAGAGCCCGATAAAGTTATGGAGGAAATTGATCCGCCAACTTTTGGAAACTTATTTCACAATGCACTCGAGGATTTATATAAACCATACATAGGAAAAAATCTAGAGAAAGAGGATCTTGAAAGCATTCGTAAAAACAAAGATTTAATTGAGGATACTTTAAAGAAAGCTTTTCGGGAGCATTATTTTCATGTTAGCGAAGAGAAAAAGCTTGAAATTTCGGGCAGAAACTTGTTAATTTTTGATATTCTTAAAAAATATATCGACCGCCTTTTGGTTTTAGATCAGCAGTTTGCTCCTTTTTCAATTCTCTCTCTCGAGGATAGGTATAAAATTCAGATTCTAATTTCGGGAAATAGAAAAGTAAATATTGGTGGATTAATAGATAGGGTTGACAAGTTGGATGGAACTGTTCGGATATTGGATTACAAAACGGGGAAAGCTAATCTTTTTTTTAAGGATATTGATTCCTTGTTCGAAAAAGAAGGTAAGAATCGAAATAAAGCGGCTTTTCAAACGTTTTTATATTGTATGTTTTATGAAGATAACCGAAAGTGTAGCGATCCTATTTCGCCGGGAGTATATAGTTTAAAAGAGTTTTATAACGAGAAGTATTCGTGTGTGCTTTCTCAGAAAGAAGGTCGCGGCAAGCCAATTTTAGTTGCCGATTATAGAGCTTATAAGCAAGAATTTTCAGAGGCTTTAAGGGATATGATAGAGGAGATTTTTAATCCTGAAATACCTTTCTCACAGGTGGAAAATCAGGATGCTTGCAGAACTTGTTTGTATGCTGAAATTTGCCATCGCTAGTTTCTTGTTTATTAAAATATTACTGATAGATAATTCGAAAACTTTTTAATGTTACTTGGATTAATATTTATTTTATTATGCTTAAACACTATCTGTTATTCATATTTCTTTTTGTTTTGCTTTTGCCGATTTCTGCACAAAAAAAGTATAGTGTTAAATCGCGAAAAGCAATATCATATTACGAACAGGCATCACAAACTTATCGTAATAGAAATAATGAACAAACAATTAAATTGTTAGAGGAAGCCATAAAAAAAAGTCCCGATTTTATTGAAGCCTGGCTTTTTAAGGCAGACGTTATGCATACAATGGGTAATGTTGAGCAGGAAATAATTGCCTATAAAAAAGCGATTGCAATTGATTCTTCTTATTTTCCTAATGTTCATTTTAATTTGGCAAATGCTTATCTGAAAACAGGAAAATATCTAAAAGCAAAGAGAAGATATAAGGCGTTTTTATCCTATCCAAAAATATCTTCGAGAAATAAACAATTGGCAGAGAAAGGCAGGCAGAATTGTAATTTTGCTATTGATATGATGAGAAATCCCGTGGATTTTAAGCCCGTCAATTTGGGAGAAGCGGTAAATTCGGAATATGATGAATATTGGCCAAGTTTAACTGCCGACGAGGAAATTTTGGTATTTACCAGATTAAGTCCGAAAAATAAATCAGATAGAGAAGTGCGTATTAATTTTCAGGAAGATTTTTGGATTTCGCAGCAAGTAGATTCTGCATGGCGACCTGCAAAAACCTTATCGGAAGCAATAAATACGAGCAATAACGAGGGAGCACAAAGTATTACAGCCGATGGCAGATATATGTATTTTACGGCTTGCGATCGCAAGCAGGGTTTTGGGCGATGCGATATTTATTATTCTATAAAGGAAGGTAATTCTTGGTCTAAGCCCATAAATTTGGGTAAACCGGTTAATTCTGCTGCCTGGGATGCTCAGCCTAGCATTTCTGCCGACGGAAGAATATTGTATTTTGTGAGCAATCGAAAATCCGGTAAAGGAAAAATGGATATTTGGCAGTCGCGTTTGTTGGAAACCTTAGCTGATGGAAAGCAAAGATGGTCGCAGCCAATTAATTTATCGATTAATACTAGAGATAATGAGATGTCTCCTTTTATTCATGCCAGCAATCAGTACTTAGTTTTTGCATCGGATGGAATGAAGGGAATGGGTGGATTCGATTTATATAAAATGATTCGCAAGAAAGATAAATTGTGGGAAAAACCAGTAAATCTGGGATATCCGATTAATACTTTTGCTGATGAATTAGGCTTGGTAATAAATGCAAAAAGCGATAAGGCTTATTTTTCATCTGATAGAGTAGAGGGGAAGGGTAAGGATATTTTTATATTCGATTTACCCGATAAACTTCGGCCTCCAAAGGTTGCCTGGCTAAAGGGAAAGGTTTTTGATGCGGAAACCAAACAAGCTCTTTATGCCTCTTTGCTTTTAATCGATTTAGAAACTGCAGATACTGTTGCTCAATTGCAATCGGATAGGATTAATGGTAATTATTTACTGTGTTTACCTGCCGGAAAAGAGTATCTTTTTGCTGCAGAAAGTAAAGGGTATTTATTTTATTCCGATTATTTTTCACTTATAAATGATGATAATATGGCAGAGGCGCAAGTGCTTGATATTCCTTTGCATAAGCTTCGGATAGGAGAGGAAGTTGTTTTGCGAAATGTATTTTTTACCATAGACTCTTGGGAAATTTTGCCCAAATCGGAATTGGAATTAAATCGGCTTATCGATTTATTAAAAATAAAGACTGATTTAAAGATTGAAATTGGTGGACATACCGACAATACTGGTAGCGAAGAATATAATCTGGAATTATCGAGAAATCGAGCAAAATCGGTGTGCGAATTTTTAAATAGAAATGGAATTTCCAATAATCGGCTTACTTATCGGGGATATGGTTCAAGTAAGCCTATTGCCGATAATTCCAATGAAAAGGGAAGAGCTAAAAATAGAAGAACAGAGTTTAAAATATTGAATTAGATTATAATTAGTTTTTACTTTTAATTGTTTACCTCAATAATGATATATCTTGATTATAATGCCACAACACCTGTAGCTCCCGAAGTTGCAGAGACAATGATGCCTTACTTAAAAGACTTTTTTGGGAATCCATCTAGTTCGCATTGGTACGGACAGCAGACTAAAAAAGCAGTAGAACAATCTCGCCAACAGCTCGCCAAACTATTAAATTGTAGTCCGCAGGAAATTGTTTTTACAAGTGGAGGAAGTGAGTCGAATAATTATGCATTAAAAGGTTATGCATTTGCAAATAGGAACAAAGGAAAGCATATTATTACCAGTAAAATTGAACATCCGGCAATTGTAGAAGTGTGTAAGTTTTTAGAAACACAAGGTTTTGAAATTACCTATTTACCAGTTGATAAAACGGGAAGATTAAAAATTCAGGATCTTGAAAATGCAATCCGCAAGGATACCATTCTTATTTCGCTAATGTATGCCAATAACGAAGTAGGAACCCTGCAACCAGTAGCCGATATTTCGGAATTGGCAAAGAAAAAAGGAATAGCCGTTCATTCTGATTGTGCCCAAGCAGTAGGAAAAGTTCCCGTTAATGTAGAGAAATTAGGTGTAGATTTATTAAGTGTTGCGGGGCATAAGTTCTATGGGCCAAAGGGAATAGGTGTTTTATATGTTCGTAAAGGAATTAACTTGCAAAAGCTAATACATGGGGCCGATCATGAAGCAAACAGAAGAGCTGGAACCGAAAATGTTCTGGAAATTTCAGGATTAGGAAAAGCTGCTGAGTTGGCAATGCAAGATCCTGAAAAACGGATGGAAAAAGAGAGAGAATTAATACAAAAATTAAAATTAGGATTAAATAATTTAGGTCAATTACAATTTAATGGTAATACTAATTATTGTCTACCTAATACTTTAAGTGTATCCTTTAAAAATTTAAAAGCAGAAGAAATATTATCCGAAATGAAAAATATTGCTGCTTCGGCAGGTGCAGCTTGTCATTCCGATTCGGTTCAAATGTCGGCCACATTAGCAGCTATGAATGTACCAATGGAATATGCAATGGGCACTTTACGCTTATCTATTGGTAGGTTTACAACATCTATAGAAATAGATGCAGCAATTAAAGAAATTAGTGCAGCGGTTAAAAAATTAAGATCTAAAGAAACAAATTGTAATTTTATGAATTGATAAAAGAGAGGACTTCGCTCAGAATTTCTTTGGTTTTTAAAATGGTATTTTGTTTTACCAAAGCATTTAACCAGCGTTCTTTTCCCGATTTTTTATACAAATTATCTTTAGAAAACCAATCGTTGGGATAGCTTATAATTGCAGGACAGCCTTGTTTTCCATATTGGGGAAGCGTTTCGTAATAAATATCATTAAGTGCAAATATTGTATTCGTATTTTCTTTTTTTATGTGAATACAGAAATACATTTTGCTTTCAAAAACCGATGCTTTTTTACTTAGTTTGATAATTGTATTTCCTTTTATAATAGCTTTTCCTTTTGCAGGCTTATAATATTCGAGGTTTATTTTTTTATTTGATATCAGCCAATTATTTATTTTACTGATCTCGGGGAAATCCATTTTAAGAATCGACGATGCAGTTATATTAGCTTGATCATCAATTGATATTTTAATGTTCTCATACTTTTGACTCAGTAAATAAAAGGAAAAAATCAGTAAACAAATTGTTAAAGTAAATCGTTTCATTTTGTTTCGATTAAGCTTAGTATTACAATTATATTTATATTCAAAATAGATAATTCTCACTTAAAAACAAAATATAAAACTAAATATTAGATGTTAAAGTATTGATGTGTAGATATTTATATAGGGGGTTGATTGCAGTGTGAGTTTTAATTATATTCAATTTAAAAAACTTGGCACATTTGACACTTGTATTTTCACTTTTCTTAAAATATATTTACTATTCAAATCGAAAATGTTAGATCTCATAAAGATAATGTTTAATAAGCATATTCAACTTGATACGATCCAATTTCAAGTTTAAAATATGGTTTTTAGTTGTAAGTAATTAAGAAGGGGCTTTGCCCCTTTTTATTTTGTTTTTATTTTTCGATTGTTCTGCCTGTATTTTCGTAATAAATTTATTAAAGAATGATTTTTAGTGATGAATAATTCTCATAATTAATAAGGGATTTATAAATTTGTTATACCTCAATGAAATTAGGCTTAAGAGAGAATTTTATGATATATATATATGGTCACAGAAAGTTTATAATTCTGTTTATTTTATTCGTTTTTGCAACAGTTCTTAAAGCTCAAACCTATGTTAACGATCAGTATCTTCTTGTTGATGAGATGAACAGACCGAATGTTTGGGTCGATTCTGTTTTTTCCACAATGAACGAAGAAGAACGAATTTCACAACTATTTATGATTGCAGCCTATTCTAATGGGAATAAAAAGGATTCTGAACGAATCGCAAGTATTATAAATAAATATCAGATTGGAGGACTAATATTTTTTAATGGAGAACCTGGAAAGCAAGCCGAACTAACAAATTGGTATCAAAGCATGTCGAAAATACCTATGTGGATAGGTATGGATGCTGAAAATGGTTTGGGAATGCGATTAAAACAAACCATAAGTTATCCAAGACAACTAATGCTTGGAGCAATACAAAACAACGATTTAATTTATCAGCTAGGCAAAAAAGTTGGAGAGGAATGCAGGCGTTTGGGTGTTCATGTTAATTTTTCTCCTGTTTTGGATGTAAATAATAATCCGGAAAATCCTGTAATTAACAGTCGTTCGTTTGGTGAAGACAGATACAATGTAAGTAATAAGTCTTATGCTTTTGCTACAGGAATGCAAAATTCGGGAATTATTGCTGTGGGGAAACATTTTCCGGGTCATGGAGATACCGATACAGACTCTCATTTTGATTTACCTCTTGTTAATCATTCCCGATCAAGACTCGATTCAATAGAACTTTATCCTTTTAAAAAGCTAATAAATCAGGGAATTGGAGGGATAATGATATCACACCTTAATGTGCCAGCTTTAGACAGCACCCAAAAAGTGGCAACTTTATCTGAGCCTATAGTTACCAGCTTGCTTAAAAGAGAAATGGGCTTTAAAGGATTAACATTTACCGATGCATTAAATATGCAGGGAGTGCGAAAACATTATGCCAAAGGAGTAGTTGATGCCAAAGCTCTTATAGCTGGCAACGATGTTTTACTATTTACCGAAGATGTTGGAATTGCATTAAAAGAGATTAAACAAGCTATTGAGCGAGGTGAATTATCGAAGCTTGATATTTATAAAAAGTGCAAGAAAATATTAAAAGCTAAATATTGGTTGGGCTTAAGCGATTATAAACCCATTAATATGAATGGGATTTGGTCGGGATTAAATACACAAGAAGGTTTTATTTTACGCAGAAAATTAACCGAGCAATCTATTACATTAGTAAAAAATGAAGATCGTATTTTACCTTTAAAACGATTAGATACTCTTAAAATTGCGACAGTAGCAATGGGTGCTTCTATTCGAAACCGGTATCAGGAATATTTAGGTCGTTATGCTGATATGGATTTTTATCAGATTGAAAAAAATGCGTCGAAAGAGGCTTTTCAGCAGCTTCGCAAAAAGCTGGATAAGTATAATTTGATTATTGTGAGTAAGCATGATAATGATATGCGAGCCTCTAAAAAGTTTGGAATTACTGAACCTACAATTGACTTTTTATCGGAAATATCACAAGATAAAAAAGTTATATTTAACTTATTTGCAAATCCTTATGCTTTAAGTTTGTATAAAAATCTGGAGAATGTGAAAGCTATTTTACTTTCTTATCAGGATTCTCGCGAATCGCAAATGGCATCGGCTCAAATTGTATTTGGTGGTTTGGCCGCCAAAGGTAAATTACCGGTTAGCATAAATAAAAATTTTCCTGTAGGTACTGGTTACGAAACCAAGCGCAACAGACTTGGATTTTCTTTACCCGAACAGGTAGGAGTAAGTACTTTAAAATTACATCTGATAGATTCTATTGTTGAAGATGCAATAAAACAAAAAGCAACACCTGGATGTCAGGTTTTTGTGGCTAAAAAAGGGAAAGTGATTTTTAATAAATCTTATGGATATCATTCTTATGCAAAAAAAATTGCAGTGCGAAATCCTGATATCTACGATTTAGCTTCTGTTACAAAAATTACAGCTACACTTCCAAGTTTAATGCAGTTAAGCGATGAGGGATGGATTAATATTGACAAAAATTTAGGATTGTATTATTCTAAAGCTAAAGAATCGAATAAGGATACTCTGAAAATAAGAAAGATTTTGGCTCATGAGGCACGCTTGTTAAGCTGGAAGCCTTTTCATTGGGAAGCAGTCGATTCGGCTAGTTTTAATGGTCAATTGTTTAATAGAAGATATTCGAAGCGATATAGCATGAAAGTGGCCAATGGTTTATATATCGATAGAAATTACAGGTTTAAGAAAAGTGTTTTTTCTAAACTTAAAACAGATAAATTTCCAATACAGGTAGCTAATAATTTATACATAAATAAAAATTATAAGGATACCATAATTCAGCATATTCTCGATTCGGAGTACCTTGAAAAAAATGCTTACAAGTATAGCGATTTAGGCTTTATTATGTTAGGAGAAATGATTAAAGAAGTAACGGGCGAGAGCCTAGATAAGTATGCGAAAAGACACTTTTATAATTTGTTGGGAGCAAGTAGTTTGGGCTATCATCCACAAAATAAATTTAGCTTGAATCGAATTGTTCCGACTCAAAACGATAAGTTCTTTAGAAGACAATTGGTAAAGGGCTTTGTGCACGATCCAACTTCGGCTATGCTGGGTGGTGTTGCTGGACATGCCGGATTATTCGGGAATGCTGGCGATTTAGCAAAATTAATTCAGATGTATCTTCAAGGAGGTTCTTATGGAGGAGAAACATATATTAGTAAGGAAACCATAAAAAAGTTTACAGAAAGAGCATATCCCAAAGGAGAAAATCGAAGAGGAATAGGTTTTGATAAACCTTTTTTAGATCGTGAAGATAAAGGAGGACCAACTTGTAGTGAGGCTTCGGCATCAAGTTTTGGGCATACTGGGTTTACAGGAACAATGGTTTGGGTTGATCCAAAATACGAATTGGTATATATCTTTTTGTCCAATAGAATTTGTCCGGATGAGTCGAATACCAAATTGATGAAAATGGATGTTCGTACCAAAATACAGGAATCTATATACAAAGCAATTATACCTATGCCTGAAAAAATGGACAATTTTACTGATCTAGAGATATTACCACTGAGTGAACGGATTTTTAATTAATGACACATTTAAATATCGGGAATCGTGACTAACCTCTTTATGAATCCAATTGGGTAATTTAATTTCTTCATTTTCGTTTGTTAATTCAACTTCGGCTACAATTAATCCTTTGTTGGCTCCCGAAAAAACATCAATTTCCCAGATGTGTTTTTCGTAAGGAATAAGATATCTGGTTTTTTCAATTTTGGGATCACACATTTTCAGAAGCTCATTTGCATCCTTAATAGGAATTTCGTATTCAAATTCTCCTCTTTTTAAAATATTATTACCACTTTTTATGGTTAAAAATGCTTTTGTATCGGCAATTCTAATTCGCAGACTTTTGTCAGGCTCACTCCATAAATATCCTTGAATTAATTTTTTACCGCTTTTGGGTAGATTAATCATTTCTTCTTTAACCAGGTATTTTCTTTCTATCTCGATTCCCATCGTTTAATTGTTAGCTATTTATAAAACTGATTGCCAATTATTTTTAAGCCATCTAGAGTTAACATTGGTTCATGCTCATCAAATATGTCAATAATAGAAAGCATAATTCCCGATAATCCACCAGTTGCAATAACCGTTGTTTTGCCATTTAGTTCTTTGGTGATTTCTTGTAATAAATATTGAACCAATCCTTTGTATCCCATGACAACACCGGCTTGTAGGGCATGAGTTGTATTTTTACCAATGCAGGAAGGCGGAATAGCAATATCAACATTAGGTAATTTGGCAGTGTTTCTCGACAAGGAAGCCATTGCTGTTTTTAATCCGGGAGCAATGCTTACTCCTAATAAATCGCCATCCGATTTTATGGCTGTAAAAGTTAGTGCTGTACCAAAATCAACAACAATACAATTGCCTTTATATTTATTATGTGCAGCAACTGCATTTGCAACCAGATCGGTTCCAATTTCGTAAGGGTTGTGAATTTTAATACTTAAACGAGGATATAAATCCGGACCCAGAATTAATGGTTCTTGTCCAAATAATTTCCTGATCATTTCTTTAATGGGGAAAATTAAAGAAGGCACAACACTGCTCACAACAATTCTGTTAATTTGCTTTAAATCAACATTTCTACTTTGTAATAAGGTTCGATAAATAACTTCATATTCATCGGAAGTTTTATTGGCTACAGTGTGTATTCTAAATTGTTCGGTCCAATGATTGTTTTCAGATAATCCGCAAACAACATTGGAGTTTCCTATATCAATGGCTAGTAACATATTTAATAAAATTGAATATTCTAATTTACTTTATTTTTGCATTTTCCATAAATTAAGTAGGAAATTATGTTTTCGCAGGCTTCTTTGGCCATTTCAATTCTAGTTTCGATACATGCGGTTCCAATATGAGGAACCAAAACCAGATTTTTCATTTGTAATAAATCAGGATGAATTAAAGGCTCATTTTCAAATACATCCAAAGCTGCACCTGCTATTTTTTTACAATTCAGGGCTTTTACTAATGCTTTTTCACTAACAATTGGTCCACGAGCAGTGTTAACTAAAAAAGCACTTTGTTTCATTAACTTAAATTCATTTGTATCTATTAAATGATGAGTTTGAGGTGTAAGTGGGCAGTTTATAGAAACGATATCTGCTTTAGATAATAAATCTTCAGAATTAGAATATTCATAAGGTGAATTTACAATGGGTTTTCTGTTGTGATAAATAATTTTCATTCCAAATACTTCGGCTTTTTTAGCAAGCGATTTACCTATTTTTCCCATACCTATAATTCCAAGAGTTTTACCTCTTACCGTATGGCCTAAATTTTTCATTACTCCCCATTCAAAATTCGGATTGTTTATTAATCCACAATTACATTCTACAATTTTTCTGGAGAGTGATAATATTAAACCTACACATAATTCGGCTGTTGGTTCGCAAACCGATTCGGGCGTATTGCATACAATAATTCCTTGTTTGTTAGCAGATTCAAGATCAATATTGTTGAAACCAACACCGTAGTTGCTAATTATTTTTAGTTTTTTGCCAGCTTCAATTACTTCTTTGGGAATCTCCCTGTTAAAAATGGATAAAAGTCCAGTACAATCAGGAATTAAATCGATTAATTCTTCTTTTGTAAAGAATTCCTTATCGGGATAAATTAGTTCAAATTCATTGGTTAAGCCCTTAAGACCTTCAGAAGGAATGGCATAATTAAGTAGAATTTTCTCTTTCACAGTTTCTAATTTGTGTTGGTTTCGATTCTGAAAAGTACTAATTCGTAAGAAAAGAAGCTTCATTGTTTAAAAGAAAAGTGATTTTACTTTATTTTCTTCTAGTAGATAAGTAGTTTCTAAATAATTTTAGATCTAGTATTTTGCTTACTTATTTTATTGTTATCTTTTTTTATTAGAAGAATTTCTCAAGCTTTGCTTCATGGGTTTTATAGTTTCCTCCTGTTTTTTTAAGGGAACTGTTTGAAATTTTATCGGACAGCAGGATAGAATAAAGAAAATATGGTTTTCAGTATAGCTGAACTAAAGTTGAAAAATAGCTCGGAGATAGTCAAATTTAAGATTTTTTTTAGTGGTTTAAACTACTACCAAACCGATTGTGAACCCTTAATTTTTTAGGTAGATTTCCACAAACTAATTTTGTAGCTTTGCAAAACTTATACTTAACACAAACACAATATGATTTTATTGGATAAACCTTATGTTTCTAATTTTTTAAAAGAAACAATTGCGAAATACAATTTTCCAGTTTTAGATACAGGAAATGTAACTGAACATGGCGAATTGTCTTTAATTAATCCAGAAGAGATTATCGAAAAATTTCGAAAGAATCCTAATAGTCGTTTGTATACCAACTCCGAAAATTCAATTAATTGGGTTGTTAAGCATTTAGGATTTACTAAATTGCCCGAGTATATTAATGTTTTTAAGAATAAAGTTGAGTTTAGAAAATTAATACAGAATATTTATCCTGAATTCTTTTTTTGTGAAATAAATTTAACAGACTTGGATACAATTAAATTAGAAAACTTGCCAATGCCTTTTATTATTAAGCCGGCAGTTGGTTTTTTAAGTTTAGGCGTTCATAAGGTTTTAAATAATGAAGATTGGTATCGTGTTAAGCAATTAATAAAAGATGAATTTACTAATGCTAAAAGTTTGTTTCCCTTAGAGGTTGTTAATGCATCTAGTTTTTTAATCGAAGAAATTATTGAAGGAGAGGAGTTTGCTTTCGATGCATATTTCGATGAGGAAGGAGAAGCTACTGTTTTGGGAATATCTAAGCATCTTTTTGCTTCAGAAACCGACGTAAGCGATCGTGTTTACTTTACATCTAAAGATATTTTAAAGACTTATCTGCCCAAGTTTACCGAATTTGTAAGAGAATTGGGAAAACAAGCTGGTTTAAAAAATTTTCCTGTACATGTTGAAGTTCGTGTTAATAAGAACGGAAAATTAATTCCTATCGAAGTAAATCCTATGCGTTTTGGAGGTTGGTGTACTACTGCCGATTTAACGTATATGGCTACAAGAATAAACTCTTATCAATATTTTTTGAGCAATTTAAAACCTAAATGGGAAAACGTATTGGAGCAAATGGATGATGAAATTTACTCCTTAATAATTCTAGATAACTCTACCGGTATTCCTTCAGAAGAGATTACAAGTTTTAATTATGAAGCCTTGTTAAAAAAGTTTGTGCAGCCATTAGAACTACGTAAAATAGATTATAAAATGTATTCCATTTTTGGGATGTTATTTACAAAAACTCCAAAAAACCATTTTTCTGAAATTGAAGAGATTTTAATTTCTGATTTAAAGGAGTTTGTAAGCAAAAATTAAGAATATTGATTTAAAATTGCCAGCTTTTGTATTTATGAATCTTGAGTATACTTGGGTGATATTTTTTGGTATGCAAGAAAATAAAAGGGAGATCTGTAAATACCATTGCTTTGCTTCTATGCCATTATTGTTGTTTTGTAAATTGTTTTCCATAGGATATGTGACTTTTTTATGGGTTATGGCTTAGCCATTTAAATTAATAAAAAATATCATTGACCATATTCATTTTTGAGATCATTCAATTTATTTTAATCCTATAGAAGTTTTTAATTAATAAGCTAATCTTTAATTATTGAATGAATTCTTAGAATAAATGCGTACATTGCAACACCTTTATGACTTTGGAACAGTAGTTTAGTTATTACTGAAATGAGATCATTAAGGTTTTAAAAATCATTAATGTATCGTTAAAAAAATTTATGGCTAGATCGCAAGAAACTTACAACAAAAAGGAAAAAGAAAAAAGGAAACTTCAGAAAAGAAAAGAGAAGGAAGCACGTAAAGAAGCACGTAAAGAAGCTGGTGGAGGCAAATCATTTGAAGATATGATTGCTTATACCGATGAGTTTGGTAATATTACTTCAACTCCTCCAGATCCAACAAAAAAGGAAGAGATTAATGTAGAAGATATTGTTTTGGGAGCTCGCAACAGTGGCGATTTCGCAGAAGAAGAACATGCAAGAGAAGGTATCGTTAGTTTCTTTAATGATAGTAAAGGTTACGGATTTATTAAAGATTCAGTTACTAAAGAAAGTGTTTTTGTTCACGTTAATGGTTTGGTAGATCAAATCAGAGAAAACGATAGAGTTACTTATGAAACTGAACGTGGTCCTAAGGGAATGAATGCGGTTAATGTAGCTTTGGTTAAAAAGAAGTAAAGTTTCATATTTCAATATGAATTACATATTAGACGAAAATAAAAAAAGCAGCCATTTGGCTGCTTTTTTTATTTCAATATCAAAGTAATCTAATTAGTCGATTACTCTTACATTAACGGCGTTTAAACCTTTTCTTCCTTTTTCAACATCGTACTCAACTTTGTCGTTATCTTGAATTTCGTCAACAAGACCTGATACGTGTACGAAGATGTCTTCACTTGAATCTGCTGGTTTGATAAAACCGAAACCTTTTGACTCGTTAAAGAATTTTACTGTTCCTTCCATGGTAATTTTTTTTAAAATAATAAATTAATGTTGAAAGTCTTTAACTCTCTGTAATACCAGTAACAATCACATTAATTTTTATTCCGGAAGGGAATGAAAAGGTAACGAATGATAATGAAATTAAAAGAGGAGATGTTCATCCTACAGACTTTATAACGCGCCAAAGGTAAGTAAAAATTCTTTACTCCAAACAATTTTTAATAAAATTGTTCGTCTTTACATTCGTATTATAATGAGTATATTAGATTATGTGTACTTTCCATTCTTTATTAAGAATAGCATAAATAAGGTCATCTACCCATACTCCGTTGACAATAAGGCTCTCTTTAAAATGAGCTTCCTTTCTAAAACCAAGTTTTTCTGCCAATTTTATAGAGCCAATATTAGCCGGATCACTTGATATAATTATTCTATGTTTGTTTAATACATTAAATAAATAAGAAATAATAGTTTGTAAAGCTTCATACGCATAATTTTTTTTTTGATGTTCTTTTGCAATGGTAAATCCCAGTTCAACTAAATGCCCATCATCTCCTATAAAGTGCAGACCAATATCACCAATTAGTTCGGAGCTATCTTTTTTTATGAGCACGAATTGAAACCATGTGTTAGGAATATTAATTCTATCATTAACTCTTTTTTTTATAAAAAAATTACATTCTTCTATGGTTTTAGGAATCCAGGATTGATATTTATTAACTTCTTTATCATGGCGATATTTGTATAGAGAAATAGCATCGTGATCCTCTATTTTGCGAATTAGCAAGCGTTTTGTTTTTAACTCCATTTGTTAAGATTTATCTAGTTCACCAAATACTCGCTTTAATATATTATTAACTCTTTTCAAAGGATCTTTTCTAATTTGCTTTTCCTCGTTTGCAACTTTTAGAAAGAGAGCTTGTAAAGCTTTATCTGTTACGTATTCGTCGAGCTTTGTATTTACAGGTTTTAAATTCGCAATTTTACCTGCAAAGCTACCTGCTACTTTATTGTAATTTTGGGTAAGTAAATTCCACGACTCGTTAGTTGATATGTTTGCCAATAATTTTTTGTCTAAAGATGCTTTTACTTTTGGAAGGAAAAGCTTTTTTAATTTGTCAGAAGTTTTGCTTTGTAAATATAAAGTAGCGGCATTGTTTTCTCCTTTAAGAATATTAAAAGCATCTACTATTGTCATTTCGCTTATTGCCGATGCAAAAATAGGAGCTGCTTGTTTAACGGCATCTTCGGCAGCTCTGTTTAGTCTAATTTCAACTTTTTCAACCAAATCTTTACCTCCGGGAATTAAACTCAGGTTTTTGCTTATAGTTTGTGCCTCTGGAGGCAAAAGAATTTTTACTAATTCATCCTTATAAAATCCGTTTTCAGCGGCTAGAATATTTGCTGCATTTACACTTCCTACTCGCAAAGCCTCCTTTAATCCGCTCGATACCTCACTACTTGTTAATGGTTTGTTTTGCTCTAAAGCATACTGGTTAAGAACGGTTTGCATTTCGGCACAAGATGATAGAAATAGGCTTATAATTATTATTGTGAATATTTTTTTCATATGAAAGTTATTTTGATTCATTTTAATTAATGATCTTGAAGATATCAAAAAAAATTATGCTCTCAATAAAGTTTTTTAATTAGAGATAGTTGAATTAATTTTCACAGGTTGTATCTTGTTCTGAAATAATAAATCTTATTTACAAGCAATGAAGTGGTTATTAGTATTAATAAGTAGAG
Source organism: uncultured Marinifilum sp. (assembly GCF_963677195.1). NCBI lineage: Bacteria > Pseudomonadati > Bacteroidota > Bacteroidia > Marinilabiliales > Marinifilaceae > Marinifilum > uncultured Marinifilum sp. The sequence continues at coordinate 4,470,429 of NZ_OY781918.1, read as the reverse complement.
TTTCAACTAAAAAGAATCGTTTTTTATCCGACAAGGAATCAGTTCATGAATTGGCCAATTGGATTTCACATGTATTGGGAATAGTATTTATAATACCTGCTGGAACTTATTTGTTATTTAAAAGCTGGCAAACGCAAACTTGGAAAGGATTTACTGCAGTATTGGTTTTTGTTTTAGGATTTTTGCTGCTTTATGTAGCATCTTCGGTTTATCATTATATGTATAATAATGCAAAGCGTGATCAGTATAGAAAATTCGATCATATTAGTATATTTATAATGATTGCAGGAACTTATACACCATTTTTGGTTATTTATCTCGATAATTTTATAGGGAAACTATACCTTTCAATTTTATGGATACTGGTGCTTTTGGGTAGTATATACAAACTCTATTTAATGGGTAGATATCGCTGGATTTCTTTGTTTTTGTATCTTTTTATGGGATGGATTTTGGTATTTAATTTTAAGATGTTTAGTCATGCTTTACCCACATTAAGTCTTCAGTGGATTTTTATAGGTGGCTTGTTTTATACTCTGGGAGTGGTCTTTTATGTTTGGAAAAAATTACCATTTAACCATTTTATCTGGCATTTGTTTGTTTTGGGTGGTAGCCTTTCTCATTTTATAGCAGTTTATTATTGTATTGCATAGGGGGTAAATGTTGGTTTATGAGCTTAAGTTAGCCAAAAAATTTTCGTACTTAGTATAAAGTGTTCTACACCTAAAATCTATAAAATTATTTGAAGTTATTGATGTTAAAAAAAAGACTTTCGAATTAGTGAAAGTCTTTGAATAGCTAATTAAGTGGTAATCTTAGCAAATTCTGCAGTTTTTTACATACCACGAAACAGGGTGATCTTGCTTTTCAACTAGTTCTTTTATAATTCTTCTATTATCCCAAACGGCACAGCATGAGGTTGTTTGGTTTAAAGCTTTAAGTAAGGATGTCCAGTTATCCATTACTTCCAGAGTTAATTTGCCTTCGTACTCTTTAAAAATTTTAAGGGCAGAAGAACCACAAAAATGTATTTTCTCTTCCAGCGATTTTAAATTGTCATTTTTTGTAAATACGTGATCTCCAACTTTAAAGTATTCGTCCTCATCTAATTGGAGTGTAACTTTAAGATCAATTGTAGTCATAGCGTGTTGTTTTGTGTTAGATTTTGCTTTTTTGATTGTTTAGAGAGAGTTCAGATCATATTTTAGGCTCGTAGTTTATGTCTTATTTTAAAAGTACGGATTTTTAAGGTTTCGGGAAAATAAAAGTTATCAAAGGCTCATTTTCATAGTTGAACAGAAAAAAAGCTCCACGAATGGAGCTTTTAAGGTATTGATTTGTTCGTTAATTAATTTTTTCTAATTGAACGGTAAAGTGTCGCATTATTGGTGCTTCGGTAATAATTTTAAAACCATGCTTAATTTCAAGTCTGCGATCAAAAACATTTTTAAGAGCTACAGCAATCACATTCATGTGATTATTGGTGTATGTTCTTCTTGGAATTGCCAGTCGCAATAATTCCAAGTCAGGATATCTGTTTTCACGGGTTTCGGGATCTCTATCGGCTAAAATTGTTCCTATTTCAACACCTCGAATTCCGGCTTCTAAATACAATTCGCATCCTAGGGTTTGTGCCTGATATTCTTCTTTTGGAATGTGAGCTAAAATTTTCTTTGCATCTACAAAAATAGCATGCCCACCAATTGGTTTTTGAAACGGAATACCAAACTCATCTAATTTACTACCCAGATATTCAATTTGCTTAATTCTTGTTTCAAGATAGTCAAACTCGGTACCTTCATCTAAACCCTGTGCCAATGCATTCATATCTCTACCCGACATACCTCCGTAAGTAACATATCCTTCGAACATGATGTTGTAAGTAGATGCTTGTTTCCAAAGTTCTTCGCTTTTCATGCCAATAAAACCACCCATATTTACTATTGCATCCTTTTTAGAACTCATGGTTGCCATATCTGCATAAGAAAACATTTCTTTTACAATTTCTTTTATGCTTTTGTCTTGATATCCTTCTTCTCGTGTTTTTATAAAGTAGGCATTCTCGGCAAATCGTGCAGAATCGAAACAAACAGGAATATCATATTTATTTGCCAATTTTTTTACGGCTTTAATATTAGCCATAGAAACAGGCTGTCCTCCAGATGTGTTGCAGGTTACGGTAACTATTATCATAGGAATTTGTTCCTTAGGATAGGCAGAAAGAACAGATTCTAGCTTTATAAGGTCAAGATTTCCTTTAAAAGGATGATTAATTTCAGTATCGAAGGCTTCGTCTATTGTACAGTCGACAGCTTTGGCTTTTCGAAATTCAATATGACCTTTTGTGGTATCGAAATGTGAGTTGCCAGGAACAATATCGCCATTTTTAACCAATACCGAAAAAAGAACATTTTCGGCTGCACGTCCTTGATGAGTGGGTAGAAAAAAATCGAATCCAAGAATATTTTTTAAGGCATCTTTCATGTTGTAGTACGAACGTGCTCCGGCATAACTTTCATCGCCTAGCATCATTGCAGACCATTGTTTGTCACTCATTGCTCCGGTTCCCGAGTCGGTTAAAAGATCAATAAACACTTGGTCGCTTTTAAGATTAAACAGGTTATAATTAGCTTCTTTTAACCATTGTTCTCTTTGTTCGCGAGTACTTCTTTTAATGGTTTCTACCATCTTAATTTTATATGATTCTGCGAAAGGTAATTTCATAATAATATTTTTTGTGTGTTGTTAATGTTTTTATCAATATTAAATTGACGATGTGATTTATTTTATTTAAATAATTCGCGTTTCGATGCATCTATTGCTATCTGTATTGACAGAATAAAATAGATGATACATAACATAACGGCATGTGTAATACTACAGAATACTTTTTGTATCTGTTTATTAAACATTTAATTGTAAGAAAATTATAGTGCGAATAATTATAAAGTGAGTTTAGAAGTGGAACTCATCTCTATTTTTGATATTAAGAAAGATTTTGTGTGTCAGTTTCGGAAGTTGATGTTTTTTTTCCATGATTTCTGATTTTCTATCAATTCAAAATTATAATATTTTTGGATCAATCAAAAAATCTGACAAAAAAAAATGCAATCGTTTGAATTGTTGTGAAGATTATTTAAAAATGCTTTTGGTCTGTTTTTTGATAAGATTGAAGACGTTATTTCTTTTAAGATCGAAATAATTTTAACATTTTTGCATGTGCCGGACATGATATTAATATATTATATCTGATTTATGTAAGTTCCCCAAAGCCAATTAATTATTAACACCGAACAGAACTGAGCCCAATGATTCGACTATTTTGTGTTTTACTATTATTTATTCAACCAATTGTAATTTTTTCTCAAAAAAAAATTCAGAAAGATTCTCTTTTATTAGATCAGATAAATCTGGAAGATTCAATTGTTCGCCTAAAGCATAATCGTAAGGATTCATTAAAATATTTTAAAAATGATACGGTTCTTACAAATATTAAAGATCCGCTACATCATCTAGATAATGTTGGATTTAGATTTATTGTTAGAGAATTGGCAATGGATTATGGCAAACCTTATCATCAAACCGATTCGGTTAAGGATGCTGTAAATGCTTTGTTGGAATATGTTGGTAATGATAGTATTCGGAATATGGTATACTACTTAAAAGAATATATTGATCATAGAAATACCGAAGATGCTTTGCGGGAAATTAAAAAACAAGTAGAGCTTGAAAAAGCATTAAGCTATCAACCCGATTTGCCACAAATAGAGGAAGTTCAGCCTAAATTATCGTGGAAAGCTGAGGCTTTGGATGAATTATATAATTATGTAGAGCACGACCCTGTTCATCAATGGATAAGAGAGATAAGTCGAGATTCCGTTTTTATGGGAGTAAAAAACTATATGGATGATTCGGTTAAATTTTGGGTTAATAATGGTAAACAGGATTTTAAACGCTTTTGGTTAAAGAAGAATAAAAGAGATTCCATTGGAATTTGGATTCAAAATACTACTGATCGATCAATAAGGATATTAGTCGATGATGATGTTTATCAGCAATCGGTGCAACGTTCTAAACTTAGAGGAACAAGTGTAAAGTTGGAGGAGAAATTATCAAAGGATCAATACAAACTAGCTAAACTTGGTAAGTATAAACGTTATTCTCAAACCTGGAAATTGGGAGCTACCATAGGTTTGTCTTTTAATCAGGGACATGTAAGTGATAGTTGGTCGGGAGGCGGACAAAGTTCCATAGCAACTCTATCCACAGTAAATGCTTTTGCTAATTATAAAAAGGGAAAACATACCTGGGACAATAGTTTAATTGTAAAGTATGGACTTTTAAAATCAGGAGATAATGATTTTAGGAAAAATGAAGATAAAATTGAGTTAAATACAAAATATGGACAGAAAGCGGTAAAAAACTGGTACTACTCAGCCCAGTTTAATATAAAAACACAAATGTTTAAAGGATATACTTATTCAAGTTCTGCACCTCGTGTTTTAAAATCTAATTTCTTTGCTCCTGCATATATTATAGCTTCAATTGGTATGGATTATAAACCAAATAAAAATTTATCAATTCTACTTTCTCCTTTATCGGCAAAATATACAATTGTAAACGATACAGTATTAATCGATCAGACCAAATATGGTGTTGAGAAAGGAGAGAAAGTTAAAAAGGAAATTGGATCTTATGTTAATTTTACTCACAAAGTAAAATTTTGGGATGATATGCAGTTACAAAACAAAGTAACTCTTTATTCGAATTATACAAAGCAAGCTAAAAATGTGGATATCGATTGGGAGATGATATTAAAAATGCCAATTAATCAATATATGTCAAGTACTGTTTCTACTCACATAATATCCGATGACGATACAGGATCGAAGATACAATTTAAGGAAAATCTAGCGATTGGTGTAAGTTACCGATTTTAAAAAATAAGAACGGGTAAGTGCGTTTAATTTTATACAAAAAGAAGTTTTTTAAATCCTTTAGGCTTTAATTAAAAAATACTATTTTGGTAAAAAATTAAAACAATAATCTATGAGTTTAAGTTATAATGTACCAGGTGTTGGAATTATAAATATTGATACCTTGGTGGTAGATTCTAATGGAACATTAACTATTAAAGGTGAGATGGTTCCAGGTGTGGTTGAAAGAATTCATCGTCTTCAAATGTTGGGCGTAAATGTGGTTATGATTTCTTCTGATCAGAGAGGAAATGCACGCGATTTGGCTTTATCGAGCGGAATTGCGTATTACGAAGCAAGTAATTCAAGAGAAAAAGAAGATGTATTACTATCTCTTGGAAGTAGAAATGTGGCGGCAATAGGTAATGCACGTATTGATATTGGACTTTTTGTTCAGTCGGTAATTTCAATTGCAACACTACAAAGTGAAGGTATTCATAAAGATATTATCGATCATGTTGATGTAATTTTACCTTCGATTAACGATGCATTAGATTTTTTCCTAGATGAAAATACATTTATTGCTACCATGAAGCGATAGGCATTTAAGCTTTTAAAATATAAAATCTCCATTAAGGAGATTTTTTTTTGCATACCAATTAGTTAAAAAGTAAATTTTCATTGATTTTGATTTCATATTATGGATTTAGCTTTAATTGTATTTTCGTTTGTGTCTCTTATGTTTGGAGTATATTGGTATTTTATTCATGTGCCAAATTATAAGGGTTATGTTTCAAAAGAAGGAGAGGTGTTAACCAAATACCTTAATCCCGAGGAACTTTTACTTTTAAGTAAACAAGAGAATGATAATATTTGGATTATTGATGTTAGAGAAGAAGAGTATTTTTTGTTAGGACATATTCCCAAGGCTAAAAATTTTCCTTATGATAAAGTAGAGCAATGGTACTCTCAAATTCCCCCCGATAAGTATCTTATTTTATACTGCGATCTTAGCTTAAAAACGCAGGAAGTAATTATTTTTTTAGAAGCAAAAGGTTATGAGCGTATATTAAATTGGGGTAAATATAAACGTTGGAAATTCGATGAGGCCATTGAGGAAAATATTACTATTTAAGCAGTTTTTTATATAGTTCCAGATTCTCATTATCGAAAACGCAAAAAACTACCTTTTCTAGATATTTACAATTTAGCAATTGCTGTTTAACAGTGCTAACAGCAATATTTGCTGCTTCTATTTTCGGATATCCGTATATTCCAGTACTAATATTAGGAAATGCAATACTTCTAAGTTTATGTTTTTCGGCTAAGATGATGCTGTTTTTGTAGCAGTTTGTTAAAAGTTGTGCTTCATTTTTATTACCGCCAGTATAAATGGGACCTACTGTATGAATTATATGCTTACAGCTAAGAGAATAAGCTTTGGTAATTTTAGCCTGCCCAGTTTCGCATCCATTAAGTAATTTGCATTCTTCTAAAAGTTTATTCCCTGCTGCCCGATGAATTGTGCCCTCCTCCCAGTAAACTTGAGTTGGCAGCATTTACAATTGCATCGGTATTTAAAGTGGTAATATCTGAATTTTCTATTTTAATTTCCATATTTTCTGATATTTAAGTGTTTTGTTTTTTTAGTTCTTGTAATAGTGCTAACTTATTATCTGCTTGGATTATTCAATTTACTAATTATAACTTTTTGTATTTTATAAGTCTTAATTATTTTATTTAAATGTTTTTTACTAAAAATCGGATATGGATTAATCTTATAATAAATATAAAATGAAATTAATAATTCAAAATCATTATAAAAAATGATTTCGAAATCGATTGCAATGCATTGATTGTGAAAATGTTTGTTTCGTTTTGGAAAAATATAATTATTTTAGCCGCGCTAGCCAAGCAAATTGATTGAAATATATTAAATTGACAATTATGAAAAGAGTATTAGTTGCAACTGGGGGTGGTGATTGCCCTGGGTTGAACGCTGTAATTCGCGCCGTTGTGAAACGTGCAGCTCAAGAAAAAGATTGGGAAGTAGTTGGAAGTATTCAGTCTTTCGATGGAATTTTGAAGGAACCAACAGAAATTAAGATATTAGATGATGCAGCCGTTAAGGGAATCCACTATCAGGGAGGTACAATTATTGGTACTACAACTAAAGGGGGTCCATTTGCTTGGCCAGTAAAAAACAGAGATGGTTCCTGGGGTTCTGCCGATCGTTCTGATGAAATGATTCGCAAACTGCAATATCTGGGAATAGATGCTGTAATTAGTATTGGTGGTGATGGTTCTCAAAAAATTTCACAAGCTCTTTACGAAAAAGGCTTGAATATTATTGGAGTACCTAAAACTATCGATAATGACCTTTCAGCTACCGATTTTACTTTCGGTTATCAAACTGCAGTACAAATTTGTACCGAAGCTGTTGATAAGTTGAAAACAACGGCAGCTTCTCACAACCGTGTTTTTGTTTTAGAAGCTATGGGTCGCGATGCGGGATGGATTGCTTTAAGTGCGGCCATTGCTGGAGGTGCAGAAGCTTGTTTGATTCCTGAGATTCCTTATGATATTAAGAAAGTAAAGCAAAAATTAGATACCCGATTCCTAAAAGGTAAAGGTTTTGGTATTATCGTTGTTGCTGAAGGTGCAATGCCAAAAGGTGGTAATGCTTTAGCAGAAGAAAGTACCGAAGTTGGTAATCCTAACTTAAAGTTAAGTGGGGCTGCCGATCGTTTAGCTGCTGAATTAAAAGCTGCAGGTGTTGAAGCAGATATTCGTACTACTGTTCTTGGTCACCTACAACGTGGTGGTATTCCAGTAGCTTACGACCGTGTTTTGGCAACTCAATTCGGTGTTAAAGCATTCGAAATGGTATTGGAAGGTAAATTTGGACAGATGGTAGCTTACCGTCATCCAGAAGTTGTTGGAGTTCCTCTTCCTGAAGCTATTGGACAACAGAATCTTGTTGATCCTAAAGCAAATCTTGTTGCTACAGCAAAAGGTGTTGGTATTGCATTTGGAGACTAATTAAAGTCAAAAGATACTACAAGCCGGATTTCTTTACGAGTCCGGCTTTTTTATGCTTTTTATTCATAAAATCTTTCTCTCCATTCAGGTTTTGGAACCATACATTGGTTCTTTTTGCCAAACCAGGAATATCTGTTTCTGGCAATCAGATCGTAAATCCAATTGGTAATGTTTTTAGGGGTATGCTTTAAATAATAGAGTGTTTTCCAAGGATAGATCAAATGCCTGGCAATTTGAAAAGCTGCTGAACTCTTTGTATAGGCTTTGTTGTCTTGGACGAAAACTACGGTATCAATATCATCTGAAGATAGATTGTGTTGAGCAAGCAATTGTTTGGCAAAATCAGACTGAAGAGGAGAGAAGCGAATGTTTTCTGCCCGATTGTATGCAAGCACAAAACGAACCGTGGTGTTACAAAAATTACAAACCCCATCGAATAGTACGATAGGGTTTGAGTTACTTATATTTTTTGAATGACTATGCATTGCTTTCTTTATCTCATACCTTATTTTAGTAGATAAAGTTAAAAATAAATCCAACTATAAGGATACCAATAGCAACAATACTAACAAATGTTAATATCAAAGGCATTTTTAAAACCTTTTTTAGGATAATAACTTCGGGTAGTGATAGTCCGATTACCGACATCATAAAGGCCAAAGTGGTGCCTAATGCAGCTCCTTTAGCAACTAGTACTTCTACAATTGGAATAATTCCCGCAGCATTAGAATACATTGGAACTCCAATAAGAATGGACAATGGAACCGAATACCATGCCGATTTTCCCATTAGGTTTGCCATGAAATCTTCAGGTACATATCCATGAGCACCTGCTCCTATTGCAACACCAATTACAATGTACAACCAAATTTTACCAACAATCTCTTTTACCGAATTTAATCCTGATTGAATACGTTCCGAAAAAGAAAGTTTGGTTGTATCAATATCAGTTTGTCCTGTTTTAACCTCGTAAACCCATTCATGTACATATTTTTCAAGTTTTAAAGCGCCAATTAACCAACCCGCAATAATGGCAATTGATAAACCTGTAAATGTATAAAGAAGTGCAGTTTGCCATCCAAAAGCTTCTGCCAACATTCCCAAAGCAATTTCGTTTACTAAAGGGGCTGCAATAAGGAAGCTAAAAGTTACACCCAAAGGTACACCAGCCTCAACAAATCCTAAAAACAAAGGAATGGCAGAACAAGAACAAAATGGAGTTAAAACACCAAGTAAAGCTGCCATTACATTGCCAAAAAAAGTAGATTTTCCGGCAAGAAAGTTTTTCGTTTTTTCTGGAGAGAAATAACTGCGAATAATTCCTACGCCAAAAATAACCAAGACCAATAGCATAAAAACTTTTGGTGTTTCGAATATGAAAAAATTAACAGCTTCTGTTAAATGTGCTTCTTTCTGCATTCCGAAAACCGTATAGGTAATAAAATCGACAATATTCTGGAGGTTCACATATAGAAAATACCAAACTGGTAAGGATATTAGAACCAATAATAGTTGTTTTTTATTTGTCAATTGTATTGATTTAATCATAATTGAAAGTGATCTTAGATGTGAGTAGAGGATGCTCTTGAATCTCGTATCTAGTTAATAAAAAATATGTAAGTGAAATATAGGCCTGCTATAATAAAGATAAGCGCTGCTACTTTTCTGAACCAGAATTCGAAGCTTTTTACTTTATTATAAAAATTACCTACTCCCGACAGAGTAAATGCAAGTAAATAGGCAATAATAATTACAGGAAGTCCTGTTGCTATGGCATAAACTACGGGTAGAATTAGTCCATTGGTCTGAGAAATACTCAGGGGAATTAACATCCCGAAATAAAGTACCCCGCTGTATGGACAAAATGCCAGTGCAAATATCATTCCCATTAACAAAGCTCCCCAGTATTTCCCTCGTATTTTTTCACCGTTTAGCTTGTTTGTAATACTACCTACACCAGGAAATTTAATTGATATTAAATCCAGCATAAATATCCCAATTATAATTAATAAAGGTCCTAATAGTCTTTCACCATAAGTATTAAAAAAACTCGAGACATCGAATTTGCTGGCTCCAAAAAACAGTATAAGTCCAATGGCAGTATAACTAACTGCACGACCTAGGGTATAAACCAATCCGTTAAAGAAAATTTTTCTTTTATCGCCCAAATTTTTACTAATATAAGCCGTAGCAGTAATATTAGTTGCCAAAGGGCAAGGACTAATTGCAGTCATTATACCAAGTAAAAATGCCGAGAATATTGGGAAATTACTTTGTGATAGTAGCTGATCTAAATATTCCATTTTTTGTTTATTGTAGTTCTGCTTTAATTACCGTATGCAATTTTTCTATATAAGCAGGAGTGTCGTTAAGTGCATTTCTGAATGCAAAAGTTGTTAAATCGTCTATTTTATCGGATTTAGCACTTTTGATAAATAAGCCAGAGCTGCTAGCCTGAAATTGTTTTGCCAAAGCTTTGTTTTTTTCCTGATCGAAGTTAATATCGAAGAATTTAACATTCAGACTTTCTGCTACTTCTTTAGCTTTTGCTCCAACAGCCTTACAGGTTTTACATTTTCTGTCGCCATGAAAATAATATACTCCAGCTTCGGCCGTGCTTAAAACTGATTTTGTTTCGGCAGTTTTTTCACATTTTGTGCAATCGCCCGTGCAGCTAGTCTGACTTGCAGCTTGTGCTGTTTCCTTTTTTGTATTCGATTGGCAAGCCCCAAAGCTTAAGCCTAATATTACAATGCTAAGTGTTATTATGTGTTTCATTGTGTTTTGTATATTGTTAATAGTTATGCTTTTTCGATAAATCCTTTAATTTCGGCTACACTTGGCACTTTTCCGCTCACTACAACTTTTTCGTTAATAACCAAGGCTGGAGTTGACATTACACCATAAGAAAGAATTTGTACCATATCGTCAATTTTAGTGATGTTGGCATCTACTGATAATTCTTCTACAGCTTTTTTTGTTGCTTCGGCAAGAGTGCCACATTTTTTACATCCGGGTCCTAATACTTTAATTTCCATATTATTTTTTATTTATGTGATTTATATTTTATATATTGATTGATAAATGTTGAATATTTTTTAATTGAAAAATTCTTTAAACAAATGTTGAGCTTCAGCCCATTTATCTTTGTTTAAACAGTATTTAATTTTTGGAGGGGTAATTTCTCCCTGAATTAAACCTACGTTTTTAAGTTCTTTAAGGTGCTGAGAAAGGGTAGAACGAGCGATTGGCACTTCAGTTGCTAAATCGCCGCTGTAACAACAGGCTTGGTTCGATAACAATTGGCAAATATATATTCTTACGGGGTGCGATAATGCTTTGGCATATCGAGCCAATTGCTTTTCTTCAATTGAATAAAATTCTTTTACTTCTTTCATGTATTTCGTATTTCGTAAAATTACGAAACAAATGTAGGAGCTTTTTATAGAATATCAAATTTTAGGGGTGTAAATATTTATGCAGAAAGCACTGATTCTGACTTATCACTTCTCTTTTTTTACTTCAAAAAGAAAAGAATATACCTTAAAATAAGTATCTTAAGCTTACAGTGATAATAAATTTATGCTTTTGTATTTAGAGTGTTTTTTTCTAAAAAGTATAAATTTTATTGATTATCATTTTTTGATATTTTGAATATACCCAGAGGAAAATAATAAATAGTGTTGGACCAATTCTCATGTGTTGTCCCTTATATAAAGAATGCATGTCTTGAAGTATAGAAGAGGTTTCAAAGTAAATTGCATAAGAACTTAAAATAAGAAATCCACTGATTAAAGGTAACAATAAACGATCTGTTTTTATTTCTTTGAGCATACAGAGTCCTGATAAAACATAAAATAAGTAACCAATTATTGTAGAGCTTAAATATAAGTCGTGAGATTTACCTGCATAATCAAAGAAAGGAAAAGGTAGAACTCTTAACCATATTTGTTGAAATTCAAAATTAGGATTTATGTTAAAATTTATTCTGATTAAGCTACTAAATATTAATCCTAGAGCGGCTAGTATTTGAATTAGTTTTTGTTTTGTAGTCATTTTAAACTTGAGGCTTTTTACTTAAACCTAATATTAGAATATTTAGATTGTATTTTTGGTATAAATAATAGAGTTTTGAGTTAAGAAGTACGAAATTAAGAATAATTTTTTATTCAGTGAAAATTATTATAGAAAATTAATCATAAGTAATTTAATTTAAATTTTAGAATGTGTTTTTATTAAATTAATGATTGTTAATTAGGTATATATAGTAGGTGTGTTTATGATATCTGTTAATTCTGATTTGATTGAGTAGTGTAAAAAATATGTTATATTCGTTCGGCTAGTAAAAAGCTTTGTTTTATTTGAATTAAATATTGTTTTATAAATAGTCATAATGTTGCACAGAATATACAAGAAGTAGCTTAAGAATTGCTTTGTTTGTGTGTTATTGTTTCGGGATTTGATATTTAAGCAATAAAAAGTTCTGTAAATACTATAAGTGTAATAATGAATTATAAGAAAATAAGTGTACTTTAAGTAATCGGATTACAATAAATTTGACAATATAGTATGGAAAAAGAAATTAAATTACGAAACAACGGATTTAGACATCTATTCATTGGTATAGTTCTGTTATTATCACCTTTATTACTAATTTTTTTATCTCAAGTTTACCTAGTTCCCATTGTTATTATTTTATCAATAATTGGAATTGTTTGGCTTACAGGACTTTTTATTATTACTCCAAATCATACTAAGGTTCTTATTTTTTTTGGTAAGTATAAAGGAACGGTAAAAAATGATGGCTTTTTTTGGTTGAATCCTTTTTATACTAAAAAGAAGGTGTCTCTTCGAGTTAGGAATTTGGAAACCGATGTAATTAAAGTTAATGATGAACAGGGAAATCCAATTTTGATAAGTTCGGTAGTAGTATGGAAAGTTGTAGATACCTACAAAGCCATATTTGATATTGAAGTTACTACAGAAATAGATATGAAATCGGGAGTGAAGAAAGAGAATAGAGAAGAGTCTTATCAAAGTTTTGTGAAAATTCAATCGGAAGCCGCACTTAGAAGTATTGCTCACACTTATCCTTACGACGATTTAGAAGATGATTCGGGTAAACTTAGCTTGCGTTCGGGAGTGGATAAAATAAATAAAGATTTAGAAAATGAAATTAGAAACAGGTTGGCAATTGCTGGAATAGAAGTTCAGGAAGCAAGAATATCCAACTTGTCTTATGCTCCCGAAATTGCTGCAATAATGTTACAAAGACAGCAAGCACTGGCAATTATCGGCGCCAGAAAGAAAATTGTTGAAGGTTCTGTTGGAATAGCAGAAATGGCTTTAAAAGAAATTGAAGAGAACATGGAGATATCTCCAAAACAAAAAGCAAAGATGATAGGCAATTTGCTAGTTGTTTTATGTTCTGAAAATAATACAACACCTATAGTAAAAGCAAATTAAAAATATTTAGTAATTGATTCTTGGAAATGTCTGTCTTATTTACAATTATTTATTATGAAAATACTTTTAACAGGAGCAACAGGTTATATTGGACGAAGATTATTACCGGTTTTAGTTCAGCAGGGACACTGTGTAGTTTGCAGTGTTAGAGATAAAGATCGATTCGATGTCCCTGATTCTTTAAAGCAAAAAATTGAGATTATCCAGAATGATCTTTTGGACAGAGAGTCGTTACGAAATATTCCTAAGGATATCGATGGTGCCTATTACTTAGTGCATTCTATGTCTGCATCATCCAATTATCAGAAATTAGAACAAGAATCGGCTATTAATTTTACAAATGCATTAAACGAAACAAATGTTAAACATCTAATTTATTTAAGTGGAATTGTTAATGAGTCTGACTTATCGGAACATCTTGAGTCAAGAAAAATTGTTGAAAATGAATTGAACAAAGGAAATTACAATACCACAACCCTGCGAGCTGGTATTATTATAGGTTCGGGAAGTGCTTCTTTCGAAATAATAAGAGATCTGGTTGAAAAATTACCGGTAATGATAACTCCAAAATGGTTAAATACTCGTTGTCAGCCAATTGGTATTTCCGATGTAATTACTTTTCTTTCCAAATCTATTTTTAATTCAAATACATTTAACAGGAATTTTGATATTGGAGGACCCGATATTCTATCTTATAAAGATATGTTGCTGGAGTTTGCTGGAATTAGAAATTTAAAAAGAAGAATTTATATTGTTCCGGTAATGACTCCAAGATTATCTTCCTATTGGCTTTATTTTGTGACTTCTACCTCTTATAAACTGGCAGTGGCTCTTGTGAATAGTATGAAAATAGAAGTTGTATGTAGAAATAATGAAATTAATCGTATTCTAGGAATTAAACCTCTTACTTATAAAGAAACTCTATCAAAAGCATTTAGTAAAATTGAAACTAACGATATTGTTTCAAGTTGGAAAGATTCCTATTCCAGTGGACGAATAATGGGTAATATATCCGATTTTATTAATGTACCTTCCTATGGATGTTTCTCAGATGAAAGAAGTAGATTATATAAGTATCGCGAAAGCTGTATTGCCAAAATTTGGAGTATTGGTGGCGATAATGGCTGGTATTATCTCGATTGGCTGTGGAAAGGAAGAGGATTTCTCGATAAACTTGCAGGTGGGGTTGGATTAAGAAGAGGTCGAACAAATAATACAACTTTAAAGGCAGGTGATGCCTTGGATTTTTGGCGGGTTTTGTATGCCGATAAAAATGAAGGTCGCCTTTTGTTATATGCCGAAATGAAATTGCCTGGTGAGGCATGGCTAGAATTTAAAGTTGATGATGAAAAATTAACCCAAACAGCCACATTTCGTCCTTTGGGATTATTGGGAAGATTATATTGGTATTCTGTATTGCCTTTTCATGCTTTTATATTTAAAGGAATGTTGAAAAAAATAACGGATTGATTATGGTAAAACGAATTTTACTTTTTCTGGTTTTAAATTTTTCGGGTTTGGCTATTAGTGGCTTGTTCACCAGTACAGGAGTTAGCTCCGATTGGTATCAAACTTTACTTAAAGCTCCCTGGACACCTCCTGGTTGGATGTTTGGTGCTGCCTGGACTATAATAATGATTTGTTTTGCTTTTTATATGGCCTTTTTAATACAATCAACAAATCAAAAAAAAATTATTATTGTTTATTCTATTCAATGGATTTTAAATGTGCTTTGGACACCTGTGTTTTTTTATTTTCAGGAAATAGCTTTCGGGCTGATCAATATTAGCTTACTATTATTTCTTATCGGATATTTGTTTTTTAAATATTGCAGGATACTTAATTATAAAACAATTTTTTTAGCTCCGTATTTTATTTGGCTACTTATAGCCACATCTTTAAATGCATATATTTTCTTTAATAATTGATATATGAAAGTTAGTTTATTTTGGTTTCGAAGAGATCTTAGACTCGATGATAATACAGCCCTTTGGAAGGCTATTGAGTCTTCTGAAAATGTGCTGCCTCTTTTTATTTTCGATGATAACATTCTAGATGAATTACCTGCAAATGATGCCAGGCTTAGTTTTATTTATGATATTCTTGCTGATATTAATGAGCGTTTACAAGTTTGTAATTCTTCACTTTTAGTAGTTAAAGGAAAGCCTTTAAACATCTGGAAAGAGTTAATTAGAACATACGATATTGATCTTGTTTTTGCCAATAAAGACTACGAACCTTATGCCATTGCGAGAGATAAAGAAATAGAGGAATTATTATTAGATTCAGGTATTGGGTTTCGGCTTTTTAAAGATCAGGTAATACACGAAGAGGCCGAAGTAATGAAACAGGATGGAACTCCATACACAGTTTTTACGCCTTATAAAAATAAATGGCTAAGTCAATACAGTATGAAAGATCTCATTCCTGCTCCTAATTATGCTCATTTTTATTCTATAAATTTACCTTTTCCCAGTCGAGAATATTTGGGCTTAAGTGTTTCTTCCATAAAAGTAAAAGCATATAATATGCAGAATGTTGAGAATTATGCCGATACGCGTAATTTTCCAGCTCTAGATTCTACAACTTTTTTGGGCCCTCATCTTCGTTTTGGTACTGTTGGACTTCGGCAAATATTAGCAATGATAAAGCATAGCGATTCTGTTTTTTTAAGTGAATTAATTTGGAGAGAGTTTTTTATGCAGATTTTGTTTCATTTTCCACAAGTTGTTATCCAAAATTTTAGGTCGAAATATGATGGTATTCAATGGATAAATAATGAAAATGATTTTAGCAAATGGTGTAATGGTAAAACCGGATATCCATTGGTAGATGCCGGAATGAGACAGCTGAATGAAACAGGATACATGCACAATAGAGTGAGAATGGTTGCCGCAGGTTTTTTGTGTAAACATCTTTTAATAGATTGGAGATGGGGAGAAGCTTATTTTGCTGAAAAATTATTGGATTATGAGTTGGCATCGAACAATGGAAACTGGCAATGGGCTGCCGGAACAGGTTGCGATGCGGCTCCTTATTTTAGAATTTTTAATCCGATAGAACAGCTAAAGAAGTTCGATTCTGCTGGCGATTATATTAACAAGTACTTGCCCGAATATGGAACTCCGGATTATCCCTTACCTATGATCGAGCATAGGTTTGCCAGAGAACGAGCCCTTAGTAAATACAAAAGTGAGATGAAAAAGTAAGGCTGGAGAATTATTTTTTAAATCGCTCAAAAATATATATGGGGAATAGTATTTTGCCTTTGTTCAGTTCTTGTCTAGTTCGAAGATAGCTAGTTTTATAAAAGTATCAATAATTTTATTTCGTCAATTTTAAACGAAATAAAAATAAATAATATGCTGAAAAAAAGATTTTCAAATGCCCACACTTTTGTAGTATTAATTCTATCTGTATTTCTATGTTTAACTGGCTGTAGCAGTGGTTCTGAATCGGATGTTGAGCTTACTAATGACCAACCAAAGGGGGTAGATGATAAGCTTATGGTGGAGGAAAATAGTCATTCTGGTGTTTCAAATCAAATTATAGTTTCTGAGAATGATAATATTGGTGATGATGGAGGAGATGGAGATGATTATAGCTTATTATCAGAGCCTGTTAATGGATCTGCCTTGGAGTTAAGCGATGGTGTTTTCGAATACATTCCCAACGCAGATTTTAACGGAACAGATAGTTTTACCTATACAATTACCGATAAGGATGGAGATGATGATACCGCTATGGTAAGCATAACTGTAGTTGCAGCTGATGATACTCCTACGGCAGAAGATTTTGCAAATATAGATCCCAATATGCCTTCTTTTGTGTCTATAGATAATACAACTCCCGATGGTAAAGTGTGGAAGAAACTGGAAAGTATGTCCGACGAATTCGACAATTGGGATGCTAATAAATGGTTTAAGTCGACCTGGAATTATGGTGTTCCTGTTTATATGTCGAAATCAGACGAAAATTCTGGTGTAACTGATGGACATTTATGGATTAAGGCCACTTTGAATGAAAGTAATCCTGAAGACAGATGGTTTCAAACAGCAAGAATTCATTCAAAGGCAGAGATTAGCTACCCAATGTATACCGAGGCTAAAATAAAAACGGCCCATATTTCTGCTTATAATACCTACTGGCTGAATAATGGAAATTCAGCTAATCGGGATGAGATCGATATTATTGAAAATAATTCAAAACCTTCCTGTAATTGTCAGCCCGACTTTCCAGTGCAAATGAATTCACAGTATTTTCATGCCGATTCTGAAAAATTGCCAGTAGAAATACGAGATGAGGATAATTTTTTAAATACAAACTTATCGGATGCTAATCCACTTAAAGGAGTAAAATGGAACGAGGATTATCATACCTTTGGTGTTTGGTGGAAAGATGCTAAGAATATACAGTTTTATTTAGATGGAGAACCTGCTGGTACTGTTGTTGTTGGGCATGACAGATCGGGGAAAATTTACTCAGACCGAGAATTTACGAGAGATCTGGAAATTATTTTCGATTTATGGACTAATGAAGCCGATTGGCTTGGTGGTCTTGCGCTTAAAGCTGATTTAAATGACAATACGATAAATACCATGCGAATAGATTGGGTAAGAACTTGGACATTGGAAAATGAATAAAAGCATATTGAATGCATCATGGTAAGAACTTCATAAAAATGAACTATTAAGTATTTGTTTTGATTGAAAAGCTCGCTCCGGAAGAAATCGGATTGAGGAAAGTACTTAAATATTATAGTATAAAAATTATTACATTCTTATTTGGATAAGTTTATAAAATAAAAGTAACATATCTTTAATTTGCAGGCTAGCTTTCTGTTTCGGGATTTTATATAAACTATAGTATTTAAAATTCTTACAATAAATCTATAAGAATTAGAGTATTTTGCCAGTCTTGTAAGTAGTGTTAAAAGTAAATAAATTAAAATAGTATGAAGAAATATATCCTTCTGAGTATTTTGTTTTGTTCTAAACTTTGTTTAGCGCAAATTTCAGATACCATAGGTCTCTTTCGAACCGATTATCAGTCTGTATCAGGCAAAAACACTGTTTCGGTTACCAGTTATGAAAAAAATGGTAGTCATTACATTTTTGCAGGTGGATTTGGAGATATTGACGTTTTTAAATTGAGCAAAAATGGAAAATTAATTCACCTTACAAAACAAGAGCTTTATAAGGAAAAAGGACCAGCAAGAGGAATGGTTGCCGACAATATTAATGGTACTGATTTTCTATTTGTAGCGAACAAGTTTGGAGATGCCATTGAGGTTTTTAAAATCTTGAATAATGGAACTCTTGAGCGGGTATTTATGATAAAAGATACCGAGGAAACCCACATTGGTACTGCTATTACACTACAGGTGGTTCACATGAAAAATTCATCTTATCTTTTTGCCGGAGGCCTTGAAGAAACACCGGGTTTAAGCTGTTTTAAAATTCACGATAATGGTGAGCTTAGCCATGTTCAATCTATAAAAGACAATGATAAAATTCACACCGATGGTATTATAGGGATGTTTGTACATAAAATAGATAATAAAACTTTTTTGTATACAGGCGGATTTCAGGATAATGGTGTAAGTAGTTTTAGGGTTTATAATAATGGTAAATTTAAAAATGTTAATAATATAGACGACAATACAACAGATAGGTTTTTAACTGGTACATATCCTCTTACAGGAGTAAAGCTAGGCGATAAATATTATGTAATTGTTGGGCACAGACACCATAAATACTATAAGAGATCAGGTTTTATAAAAAAAACAGATTTTGTTTATCATGGAGATGCGCTTAGCGTTTTTATGCTTAATAAAAAAGGAGAGTTAATTCCTCATTCTGTATTAAAGGATGATGAAAAAACAAAACTATTTGGGCAAACAAGAATCGAAATTATATCTCAAAACAATAATGAAGCTATTTTAGCTGTGGGAACAAGAGATGATGCCAGTATTCAACTATGTAAATTAAATCAACAAGGTATATTAAGTCCGATAAGTTGTTTAGAAACAGGATATTCTATTTATTATGGTTTAAAATCCCATAAAATTGATGATGATTACTTTCTTGTAGCTGGTTCTAATGAATTCGGATTAAGAAAATTGGTAGCTTATAAGTTATCTTCGCTTAAGGCTAATACATCAGGAAAAATTTTAAGACATGTCGTAAGTTTTAAATTTAAAAAAGATATTAATCCTGAAAAAATTAACAAAGTTTTAGCTAAGTTTAAAAAATTGAAAAACGAAATTCCTGATATTGAAAAATTGGAATGGGGTATAAATAATAGTACAGAAGGGAAAAGTAAGGGGTTCGACTATTGTTTTACTTTTAGTTTTATTGATCGTAATGCAAGGGAAAAGTTTATTTTTCATAAGGCAAATTTAGCTGTGCAAAAAGAAATGAAAACATTATTAGAAGATGTTTTTGTTATGGACTACTGGGCTGATAAATAATCGTTTTAGGTACTAAAAAATTATACAGAATTATATCAATAAAATAAATATGTAAGGTAGTTTGTTTGTAAGCTTCTGATTTGTAGTTGTAATAATTCAAAATGTTGTTAGTGACATTGATAAAAAAATAAAATGACTGATATACCAGTGAAAATGAGAGGGGTTTACCTAAACGGACATGGTGATTTTGATATGTTGGAAATTCGTAATGATATTTCTGTACCAAAACCAGGACCTAATGAGGTATTAATTAAAGTAGGTGCGGCAGCTGTAAATAATACGGATATTAATACACGAAAGGCTTGGTATTCAAAGGGCGATGGAGAGAGTGAGGACGCCAGTTGGTCGGGAAATCCCTTAAAATTCCCTAGAATTCAAGGTGCTGATGTATGTGGATACATAGTTTCAGTTGGTAATAAGGTGAGTACTCATCGATTAAATGAACGGGTACTTATTGAGCCAAGTATAAATGAAGTTAATGGAGAAACTCTTAAACAAACATGGTATTTTGGTTCGGAGTGCGATGGTGGTTTTGCCCAGTATACTGTTGTGGCTGCCAAACATGCTTACACAATTAAAAGTGAACTTAGCGATATTGAGCTTGCTTCTTTTCCATGTTCTTACTCAACAGCAGAAAATATGTTAACAAGGGCGAATGTTGTTAAAGGAGAAAAAGTACTAATTACAGGAGCTTCGGGAGGTGTTGGTTCTGCTGCTGTTCAGTTGGCAAAAGCTCGTGGAGCAAAAGTAATTGGTATTACAAGCAAGAAAAAAGAAGAGAAAGTTTTAAGTATTGGAGCCGATGAAGTTATAACAAGAGACGAAAATATAGTTGAGATATTAGGTGAAAATACCATTGATGTTGTTATAGATTTAGTAGCAGGTGAACAATGGCCTGCTTTAATAGATACTCTTAAACCATCGGGTAGGTATGCTGTGGCGGGTGCAATAGGAAATCCGCATGTAAAGCTTGATATAAGAACTTTATATTTAAAGGATTTGAGCTTTTTTGGTTGTACAGTGCTAGGTGAAAATGTATTTTCTAACCTGATAAAGCATATCGAAAATAAAAATATTGTTCCATTAGTTGCAGCAAGTTATCCTCTTGAAGATATAGTTGAAGCTCAGAAGGAATTTATTAACAAAAATCATGTGGGTAAGATTGTTTTAAAAGTATCCTGAAAAATGATTAATACCAGCTTGTAAAAATTAAGAGTTTGTATGTAGAATACTATTCGATGGCTTTCAATTTAAAAGCTGTTTTTGGGAAGCTTTTAGAATAAAAAAAATTGTAGATTAATCTACAATTTTTTTTATTTCAATTATGTAATAAACATCACAATAAGCTCAAATACTTACAATATAACTTACTAAGTATTATTTATATCTAAAAATTGACTTATCATTTAGTTCGGTCATTTTTTCATTTGTTTTGTGCATAAGGTAAATTAGGAATGGGAAGAATAGGGTAAGAATCCAGCTGATTTGAACCATTAGAATAAAATCGTAAATGCCATGAACCAAAAATGGGATTATGAATGCCAGAAGAAGTAGGGAAGTTTTTCCTTTTCTTGAAAATTTTGCTAAGCCCAGATAATATCCCATCATAATACCAAACATAGCATGTGCAGGAACAGCGGTGAAAGCTCTTGCAATTTCAGTGCTCATTCCGTTCGAAAATACATACATAATATTCTCTGCCAGAGCAAAACCTAAGGATACGAATACTGCGTAAACAATGCCATCGAATCGTTCGTTAAAGTTAGGATTTTTCCATACCAAAATGTAAACTGCCAAAAGTTTAAAAGCCTCTTCGCAAAGAGCAGCTACTAAAAAGGCATTGCCAAAAGCATAGGCTATTTTTCCTGTAAAAATAAGAGGTAGAAAAGCAGAGATTGCTTTCTCGGCAAATATTACAGGTATGCAAATAATTATACCTGCCAAAATACCTTTAGCGAGTAAGGAAATAGGTTCTTTTTCGTATTTATCGCGATAGTAAACGTAAAATAGAATAATGGCTATTGGTGCTACAGATATAAGAAGAAGATTCATATTTTATTTTTATAAGTCAGAATTAAAGCTTTTAAATTAGAAAAAGCTTTTTGGGAAACAAAGCAAGATATATCTGAATTTTATTGACGAAGATACTGCCATAAAAAAGCCGACTCCAATGGGAATCGGCTTTTCAATAATATCTGCTAACAATTAACGAAGCTCAGCTCCTAATTGTTTTTGGTAGCTCTTAATTAGTTTTTGCATGATTTTGTCAATCTGCTTGTCGTTTAGAGTTTTTTCAGTATCCTGAAGGATAAAGCTTACTGCATACGACTTTTTATTTTCGCCTAATTTTTCTCCTTCGTAAACATCGAATAAAGAAACAGATTTTAATAGTTTCTTCTCACAATTAAATGCTATTGTTTTAATCTCGGCAAAGCTTGTTGATTTGTCAATTAACAATGCAAGGTCGCGTTTTACAGCAGGATACTTAGGTAATTCGGTATAGCCAACTTTGTTCTTAATTGCTTCTTTAATTAGAGTAGCCCAATCGAAATCGGCATAAAAAACAGGAGTGTCAATGTCCATTTTTTTCAGAATTTTACCACTAACCATACCTACTTCAACCAAAACAGTTTTTTTGATACCGTAGCTTAAGCCTTCTGTAAATAGTTCATTTTCTGTTTCTTTAATTCTCAATTTCTCAATTTTGAAACCTAGTCTGCTTAAAATGTTTTCCACATAAGATTTTATATGGAAAAAGTTTGTAGGCTCTTCTTTTAAGTTCCAGTTTACAGAAGTTTTGTTTCCGCTCATGAATAATCCCAAACGCTCTTTCTCGAAATAGTTGTTTACCGGATTTTCATTTTCAGGATTTATAAAGTGTTGGTATGATTTACCAAATTCGTAAAATTTTAAATCTGCATTTCTACGGTTAATATTATAAGCTACACTTTCTAAACCTCCAAAAAGTAAAGTCTGACGCATTGCATTTAAGTCGGAACTTAGGGGATTAAATATGCGTACAGTGTTTTCTAGTTTAAGCTTTTCCAATTCCTCATAATAAGAAGATTTGGTTAAAGAGTTGTTCATTATTTCGTTGAAACCCGCTGCAGATAACATATCGGCAATGGTATTTCTTAGTTTGTGCTCGTTTAGTTTTGGAGCATAGCTTAAAGATGCGTTTACTTTCGAAGGAACCTCAACATTATTAAAACCATAAATACGAAGTACTTCTTCTACAATATCAGCTTCACGTTTTACATCAACACGATATGGAGGAACCAAAAGATTTAAGGTGTCACCATCTTCGTTTTCAATTTTAATTTCTAGAGCTGTTAGTATATTTTTAATGGTTTCTTTTCCAATTTGTTTACCAATTAAATTTTCAATACGCTTAACGCTTACCTCGATCTTGAAATCTTCAACTGGGCTTGGATAGATATCCACAATTTCAGAAGAAATGGTACCACCAGCAATCTCTTTAATTAAAAGAGCTGCACGCTTCATAGCGTAAATGGTATTGTTAGGATCGGTTCCACGTTCGAATCGGAAAGATGCATCGGTATTTAATCCGTGACGACGAGCTGTTTTACGTACAAATACAGAGTCGAAATATGCACTTTCAAGGAAAATATCGGTGGTAGAATCGCTTACGCCAGATTCTATTCCTCCAAAAACTCCTGCAATACACATTGGTTCTTCTTCGTTGCAAATCATTAAATCTTTCTCGTTCAATTCTCGTTCAACTTCATCAAGAGTGGTGAATTGAGTACCATCAGCTAAGGTTTTAACCAATACTTTGTTACCTTTTATCTTGGCATAATCGAAAGCATGTAATGGCTGACCAGTCTCAAACAACACATAATTGGTAATATCTACCACATTATTAATTGGGTTTAGACCAATTGCTTTTAATCGGTTTTGCAACCATTCAGGAGATTCCGCAATTTTAATTCCGCTGATACAAACACCTGAATAACGGTGGCAAGCTTCATTATTTTCAACTTTTACTTCGATTGGCAAGTTATTGTTCTCAATTTTAAAATCTTCAACCGAAGGCATTTTATAATCAATCTCTTTTTGTTGCTTTAAATAAGCAGCCATATCGCGAGCGACTCCAATGTGCGATGCTCCGTCGATACGGTTAGGTGTCAAATCAATTTCAATGGTCAAATCGTCTTCGATATTGAAATATTCTGCAGCAGGAGTTCCGGCAACAGCATCTTGCGGAAGTTCCATAATTCCATCGTGACCAGCACCCAGACCAATTTCGTCTTCGGCACAAATCATACCCATAGAAAGTTCACCTCTGATTTTAGATTTTTTAATGGTAAAGCTTTCATCTCCATCGTACAAAATGGTTCCAACTGTAGCAACTACAACTTTTTGTCCGGCAGCCACATTAGGAGCTCCACAAACAATAGGTAAAAGTTCGTCGCCATTAACATCAACGCTGGTAATGCTTAAATGGTCAGAGTTTTCGTGTGGCTTACAGGTTTTTACCTCACCAATTACCAATCCTTCTAAACCACCTTTAATTGATTGGAATTTTTCAATTCCACCAACTTCTAATCCAATTTGAGTTAGGATCTCATCCATTTCAGCAGGCGAAAGATCAATATCGATATAATCTTTAAGCCATTTGTACGATACTTTCATTTGTATGTGTATTTTATCAGATAATTATCAAAACAAGAACAGGGAAGACAATGAGCTTGCTTCCTGTTTACAAGCTTACAAAAGTAGAAATTTTAGGCTCAAGTACCAAAGATGTTGGGGGCTTAAAATGGGTTAGTAATCATTGTATTATTTGTAAAGCTATTTGTTTTACTAAATTTGCTCTAAGTGTTTAATAGATAGATGTAAAGATTTTGAGTTTTAAAAGTTGTTATTTCTTTTCTAATTCTATGCTTTTCTTTGTTGTTAAATTAAATATCATGTGAGAGGATTGATTATTGATTCAAATTCGGATATATTTGTACAATTATCAAAATAAAAATATGAACGATAAACCAATTATACTTGTTACCAACGACGATGGATTAAATGCCAAGGGAATTAAAGCTTTGGTGGCTATTGTTAAAGGTTTTGGCGATATTTATGTTGTTGCGCCAAACCGTGCCAACTCAGGTAAATCTAATTCTATTACCGTTGAGGTACCTATTCGAATAAAAAAAGTTAGAGACGAAGAGAATTTACATATTTACAGTTGTAAAGGAACTCCAGTAGATTGTGTTAAACTGGCATTGAATAAAATATTGCCACGTACTCCTGATTTTTTGGTTTCGGGAATTAATCATGGCGCAAATACTTCTGTTAGTGTTTTGTACTCGGGAACTATGGGTGCTACTATCGAGGGTTGTTTAAATGGAATTCCATCGGTGGGCTATTCTTTAAATGATTTTAGAGCTGATGCAGATTTTTCGGAAAGTATAAAATATGGTCGTAATATATTTTCAAATCTGGTAAAAAAAGGATTGGCAAAAGGTGTTTGTTTAAATGTAAACTTTCCTAAAGGAAAAATAAACGGTGCTCGTGTTTGTCGTCAGGCTGATGGCAAATGGAAAGAGGAGTTTGATCATAGACAGGATCCTTTTGGTGGTGATTATTACTGGTTAACAGGATATTTTAAGAATGCTGAGCCAAAAGCCGAAGAAACCGACGAATGGGCTATTAATAATGGATTTGCCTCTATTGTTCCTACTCAAATTGATATGACTGCGCATCAATTGATAGAGGATCTTAAAACCTGGGATTATGAAATCGAAGATTAACTCTATGCCATTGGGTGTTTTTGTTGGTATTGTTGTACCAATTCTTTCAATTCTATTGGCTTATCTTGTGAAATTCCAGGAAGAAATGACAATTCAGGAATTTATGGATAGTCTTCTAATTCATCGTATTTACACTAAGGTAATGGCTTTGGGGGTATATTTTGGTAATATTGCTTTCTTCTTTCTTTTTATTAAAAGCGATTTATTAAAAGCAGCTAGAGGCGTTTTGCTGGCAACTATTCTATATTCTTTTGCTATTATGATATTCCGGTTTGGAATGTAGATAACTAGAATTAATAAAGAAATTGTAAATCGCAAATCTTATCCCGATACTTATCGGAAATTAAGTTTCAAAAAACATGAAATACTATATTGTAGCAGGCGAAGCATCGGGAGATCTTCATGCATCCAATTTAATGAAGGAATTAAAATCTCAGGATTTGGAAGCGCAATTTCGCTTTTGGGGTGGAGATTTAATGCAGGCGCAAGGAGGCGAAATGGTGAAGCATTATCGCGAAACTGCTTTTATGGGTTTTGTAACTGTATTGAAAAATTTAGGAAAGATTAAAGCTAATTTTTCTCTTTGTGAAAAAGATTTGCTAGAGTATAAACCTGATGTATTAATTTTGGTTGATTACCCAGGGTTTAATCTTCGAATGGCAAAGTTTGCTAAGAAAAATGGTATTCGCGTTCATTATTATATCTCCCCAAAAATTTGGGCATGGAAAGAGGGAAGAGTTAAAAAGATTAAAGCTTATGTAGATAGAATGTTTACCATTTTTCCTTTCGAAACAGAATTTTATAAAAAGCACAATTATGAAGTGAGTTTTGGAGGAAATCCACTGTTAGATGCTATCGAAAATCGACCTAATAAGAATGAGTCTTTCGAAAATTTTACTCAAAAAAACGATTTATCGCAGCAACCAATTATTGCTCTTTTGGCAGGAAGTCGTAAACAGGAAATAGAACGAGTTTTACCTGTAATGCTCGATGTGGTAAATGATTTTCCTGATTATCAGTTTGTGGTGGCTGCAGCACCATCTATAACAAAGGAATTTTATGCTCAGGTAGCGACAGGTACTAATGTTAAATTTGTTTATGCACAAACCTACGATTTATTGCAGCAGTCGAAAGCGGCCTTGGTTACTTCGGGAACAGCAACTTTAGAAACAGCTTTGCTTCACATTCCCCAGGTGGTTTGCTATTTAACTGGCGGAGGTAGACTTTTGTTTGCAATAGGAAAGCGATTGCTAAAAGTAAAGTACATCTCGCTTGTTAATTTAGTAATGGATAAATTAATTGTGAAAGAGTTAATTCAGCATACCTGCAATAAAGAGATGATTAGTCAGGAACTCAATCAAATTCTATTTGATAAAAATTATCGCAGTCAGATGTTATACAATTATCAAATGCTGAATGAAAAATTGGGTGGGGCAGGTGCGTCTGCACGTTTTGCAAAGATGATTTATGAAGATTTACAGAAATAGAATTGCCGCTTATTCTTGTATTACATTAGCATCCGGACTTTGATTGTTTACCTGAACTCGATTGATTGCTATTTCAGGATTTCCTTTGTAATAAATATCGCCACTACTGTAAATTGTAAGATTTAATGTGTCGTTAGCCCAAATATGAGCTTCTCCAATTCCGTTTTGAGCCAGTTTTGTAATTTTATTTTGAAGCTTGCTGGCATTTATATTAATCACTCCGTTTAGAGTGTAATTGGTTTTAGGGCATTTTCCATAAAATTCGTAAGCTCCACAGGCACTTCCATGAGAGTGAAAATTTAAACTTTGGTAATCCAGATTTAAACTCATTTCTACAAGTTCCGATTCAGAAGTTATTATTACATCAAGATGTTTGCCTGTTAATGTATTTTTGGATAAAATATTAGCTGGGGCTAAGCAAGTAATTTTATCTAAATTTTTTAGGTGTATTTCTACTATTATTAGATCAAAATTTCGAGTATTATTACTGTAAGAGTGATTTATTTTTAAAAGTTCATTATTAGTAATAATTTCGGTTTTAGAAATAAGGTTTTCACCTCCTTTTAAAACAATATATTCTTCTTCGTCTTGAATAAAAACGATTTGAAAAGTATTTAAGTTTTCGATAGCTGTAATTCCATCCAATACCACTCTTTTTTCTGTATAATCGCCTTCTTCTTCGAAAGGATTAAACGAACTGCAGGCAGTTATGCACAGTAATATTGCTATAATTAATATGTTAACTATTCTCATTTTTCTTTGTATTTATTCGATAACCAATTCCCCATTCAATACAATCTGCTTTTCCTAAATGAGCTTTTAAGCATAAGCTTGCTAAAAAGTGCTTACTTAGTGCATATCGAAGTCCAATTCTGGTATAAACAGGTTTTTCAGGTTCGGTTTTATAAAGAGTATATACTCCTACATTTGCAACAATTATAAACTTTTGTATAAATAATTCGTGCGAAACAAAAAAGGATTGACTAAAGCGGTCATTAAAACCAGTTTGGGGCTCAAAATTCCAATTTCCTCTATTGGTCGATGTATCGTAAAATAAATCGATACCCAAACCTATTTTTTGTTTTGCATTAATTCCTTTTAAGTAACTCAAAGATAAACCTGTTTTGTAATATTTATGAGGATCTTTTACACTGGTTTGTTTTATGCCATTGCTCCAAATAAGGGAAAATTCATTTTCTAACTTAGGATAATTTATAGACGTAGATTTTTTGTGTGTTTTTTTATTATTTAAATAATAAGATACTCCTAAGTTGGCAGTTACTGCATTTAAGCCTTTATTGGGAATACTAACAGCTCCATTTGAGATGTGAAAGAATCCAATACCTCCATTCACATTCCATTTTGGATGGATTGCATACGAACTTATTGTCATTAATTTTAAAAAAGCATTAAATTTTGATCCTATTGCCACATTAGTGTAATTGTTTACAGGATCGAAATGCTTTTTTGTGTATGCCATTCCAAAGCCCAACTGAAAATTAAGTTCCCATTTGTTTTTTCTGGTAATAGGGAAATTAATGTAAGGAAAAATTGCCGTAGCATTGCCTAAAAATTTGTCGTTCCCTAAGCTTGTATGATACAGTCCAATTCCAAATTCTGGATTTTTATACAAAGAAACCCAGTTTTTATCACTATTTGGAACAATTCCAAGATTTAACTCAATAGCCGAAATTTGATCATTTACCAAATAGCTAATAGATTTATGGTGTGGTAATATTACGCCATAATGATATCTAAGACTTGTTGTAAATATATCTTTAGAGGTATTTTCCTGAGCCAAAGTCGTGTTAAAGGTAAGAATAGAGAGAATAAGTAGTATTCTATTTTTCATGCTCAAATTTATGTAAGTTAAATGATTTGGCAAAGAGATTTTTTCTACTGAAATTATTTTGCAAATTTGTAGATATAAAGTTTAATAGAATACAATTTATGCTACCACTTCTCATTAAGGAGTTTAGAACTTTTTTTAGTTCTCTTACCGGATATCTTATTCTATCCGTTTTTTTAATTGCTACAGGTTTATTTGTTTGGGTGTTTCCTGGCCCTTCAAATCCGCTCGATTCGGCTTATGCAAATTTAAATGTATTGTTCGAAATAGCCCCATGGATTTATCTTTTTTTAATTCCAGCGGTTTGCATGCGTTCATTTGCCGACGAGAAAAAACAGGGAACAATTGAGCTGGTTTATACACGCCCAATAAGTGAAACAGGAATTATTTTGGCTAAATATTTTGCAGCTTTACTGGTAGTTGTTGTTTCATTGTTATTTTGTTTGGTTTATTATTTCTCCATATATAATTTGGGCAGTCCGGTAGGAAGTATCGATTCTGCTGCATTTTGGGGTTCTTTTATTGGACTGTTTCTTTTGGCAGGAGTTTATGTAGCAATTGGTGTTTTTTGTAGTTCCATTACCGAGAACCAAATTGTAGCATTCTTATTTGCTTTAGCTCTTAGTTTTCTTCTTTTTACTGGATTTGATTACTTGGCAGAGCTTAATTATTTTCAGAATATGCAGACTACAATTTATTCTTTGGGTATAAATGAACATTACAGATCTTTATCAAAAGGAGTTGTTGATTCCAGAGATGTAATTTATTTTGCAGGAGTAATTGTAGCATTTCTTATGATCACAAAAACAGTACTTAAAAGCAGGAAATGGTAAGTAATAAAGTTATGGCAAAAAATAGAAGACAAAAAGATATATTTAATTTATTGCTTTCCTTACTTGTATTATTTGTAATAATGCAGGTTTTGCAATTTTATTTTTTTCGTTGGGATTTAACATCCGAAAAAAGATATTCTCTTTCTGATAATACGAAGCAACTGGTACAGTCTCTCGATAAAGACTTGTTTTTTGAGATATATTTGGCAGGCGATTTGCCTTATGGATTTGCCAAGCTGCAAAAGGCCAGTATGGAAATGATCGACGAATTTGCGGCCTATTCAAATGTTAATATTACTTATTCGGTAATTAATCCGAATGATGTACTTAATCCTAAAAAAAGGAATGAGTTTTTTGAACAATTGGTTTCTAGAGGATTAAAACCTACCAGTTTACAGGAAAAAACTACCGATGGAAGCTTAAAACAAAAAATAATTGTTCCAGGCATTATTGTTCACGATAAAGAGAAGGAAACAGCAGTACATTTACTTAAAAGTAGTAGTGGAGCTTCGGCAGAAGAGAACTTAAATCATTCGGTAGAAACACTGGAATTTGAGTTGAGCAAAGCCATTCGTTTGTTGCAAAATATTAAACCCAAAAAAATAGCATTTTTAACCGGACACAAAGAGCTAAATGAGTATGAAGTTGCAGATATTACCGCATCGCTTTTACAAAGATATGAAGTTGAGCGAGTGAAAGCTACAGAACTGAATCAAACAAATAAAGATTATTCTGTTTTGGTAATTGCTCAGCCAAGAAAAGAGTTTGCAAAAGACGATAAATATCAGATAGATCAGTACATAATGGCTGGAGGAAGTGTGCTATGGTTGGTCGATGAGGTACAGGTCAGTATGGATAGTTTATCGGTAAAAGAGAGTACAATAGCTTACTATAAACCATTAAATATAGAAGATCAGCTATTTACTTATGGTTTGCGAATTAATCCTGATTTGGTAATGGATATTCAGGGACAATTAATACCTGTGCAAACAGCATTACCAGGCGAGCAAGCTAAATTTACACCAGCTTCGTGGTATTATTCTCCTCTTTTAAATTGTCCCGATAATCATCCAATTACCCGAAAGTTAAATGTGGTAAAAGCCGAGTTTGCAAATTCTATCGATTGGGTAGGAGACAATAAAAATATCAGCAAAAAAGTACTTTTAAGTAGTTCTAATTATACACGTTTAGAAAAAGTGCCCAGCGTAATTCGCCTCGATATTGTCAATAAAAAACCATTGCCCGAGTATTTTGCCGATGGGAAAAAAAATATTGCAGTTTTACTGGAGGGCAAATTTAAATCGGCATTTAAAAATCGTGCCTGGAAAGGTATTAATCGTAAAACTTTTAAAGAAGAAAGTAAACCTGCTAAAATGATTGTAATATCAGATGGAGATTTAATTAAAAATCGCGTGCGCGGAGTAGGTAAAAACAGACAAATTGAAGCTTTGGGCTACGATAGGTACTCACGAAAAACTTATGGCAACCGAAACTTCCTTTTAAACTGTATCGATTATTTATGCGATAATGAAGGGTGGATGAATTTAAGAGCAAGAGAAGTAAAATTGCGTTTGCTCGATAAAACGAAGATTCGTTCGGAGCGCATATTCTGGCAAGTATTTAATGTGTTATTGCCTTTGTTTTTATTACTGATTTTCGGATTAATTCGTTTTTATATGCGGAAAAGAAAATTTGCAGGAAATTGATTGCAAATTTTTTATCTTAAATGTTACTTTTGTTGCGAATTACAATGCCATTGTGCTGAATTTAAAAGTTGAAAATCATTCGATTTATGATTTTCAAACTATTAGCAGTTTTTTACTTATGCTGTAAAATGGAATTAAAAAATAATTTTGTACATTATTAGAGAAAGACAAAGATTTTTTTTAATTCAAGAGTAAGTACAATCCTTAATAAATTTGTATATTCACCACTTAATACAAATCTTAATTGCTTATCTTTATTTAAGGTTTGAAACACAGAAAATTAGGTAAATTTTTAAATATTATGCAAATGAAATTTGTAGTATCAAGTACAGAATTGTTAAGTCATTTACAAGCTATCAGTAGAGTAATTAGTAGTAAGAATACTTTGCCAATTTTAGATAACTTTTTATTTGAGCTAAAAGATGGCGAATTGGTGGCAACTGCATCTGATTTGGAATCTACATTAATCACCACTATTCCTCTGGAAACTTCGCATGGCGATGGTGTAATTGCTTTTCCGGCTAAAATTTTGACTGATACTTTAAAAGAATTTCCTGAACAACCTCTTACTTTCGATATCGATTCTACCTCTTTAGCGGTAAAGATAACATCGGAAAATGGAGTGTTTAGTATTGTTGGTCAAAATGGAGAGGATTTTCCAAAGCTTCCTGAGAAAGAGGAAAGTAGTTTAGTGAATATTACCGTAGAAAGTGATGTATTACTAACGGGAGTTATTAAAACATTATTTGCTACCGCAGATGACGAGCTTCGTCCAGTAATGAATGGTATTTTTGTAGAATTGGGAAATAATGATCTAACATTTGTAGCTTCTGATGCACATAAATTGGTTCGTTACAAGCGTTTGGATGGAAGATCTGATGTTGAATCTTCATTTATACTACCTAAAAAACCAGCTTCTCTTTTACGTAACATTCTTCCGAAAGAAGAAAATCCTGTGAAAGTAGAATTCGATGATAAGAATGCATTCTTTACGCTTTCGAATTACAAATTAATTTGTCGTTTGGTTGAAGGAAATTATCCAAGTTATAATTCGGTTATTCCTAAAAATAATCCTAACGTAATTACTATTGACAGAGTAGAATTGTACAATACATTAAAACGTGTATCAGTATTTTCTAATCCGGCAAGTAATTTAATTAAGTTCGAATTAAAAGCAAACGAACTGGTTGTTTCAGCTCAGGATATCGACTTTTCAATTTCGGCAAGAGAAAGATTGCTTTGTCAGTACGAGGGACAAGAATTAGAAATTGGTTTTAAATCAGTATTCTTATTAGAGATACTTTCAAATATTTCTTCATCGAATGTATTAATTGAATTATCGGATCCAACAAGGGCAGGTATCTTCTTACCTTACGATAATGAAAATGCCGACGAAGATGTCTTGATGTTGTTAATGCCAATGATGATTAACGCATAAACAGAATTAAAATCAAAAAATAAAATATTAAAAACCTAACAGAGAGATTATTTCTGTTAGGTTTTATATTTTTACACAATAAACGAATTCATAAGAAACTGATCAATGAATCTGAATTTAAAAAATCCAATCGCATTTATCGATTTAGAAACAACAGGTATTAATGTTGCAAAAGATCGTATTGTTGAAATTTGTATTGTTAAGGTTGCTCCTAATGGAGAAGAAGAGGTGAAAACTTTTCGGGTTAATCCGGGGATTCCAATTCCTGCGCAGTCGTCGGCGATACATGGTATTAAAGACGAAGATGTAAAAGATGAACCAACTTTTAAGGAGTTAGGTAAAATTATAGCAAAATATTTGGAAGGTTGCGATTTGGCTGGTTATAATTCTAACCGATTCGATTTTCCTTTGTTAGCCGAAGAGTTTTTAAGAGCTGATATCGATTTTGATATGAAAAAAAGAAAGTTTGTGGATGTACAAACTATTTTTCATAAAATGGAACAGCGAACTTTAACGGCAGCATATAAATTTTACTGTAATAAAGAGTTAGAAGGTGCACATGGTGCCGAGGCCGATACAAAAGCCACTTATGAGGTTTTAAAATCGCAATTGGATAAATACGATAATCTGGAAAATGATATAGAGTATTTGGCAACTTTTTCATCTCAAAATAAAAATGCCGATTTTGCAGGTTTTATTATTATTGATGAGAAAGGTGTTGAGAGATTTAACTTTGGAAAAAATAAGGGTAAAACAGTTGAAGAAGTACTCGAAAAGCAACCAGGATACTATGGTTGGGTTATGAATAGCGATTTTCCTTTGTACACAAAGAAAATTTTAACCGAAATAAAACTCAGAGGATTCAATAAATAAACTCAATTCTGAAACTTAACATTTATATCTTAGCAATATGAAAATTCTAGCAATTGGAAGAAATTATGTGAATCATGCCAAGGAATTAAATAATCCAGTGCCTGCCGAGCCAGTGGTTTTTTCTATGCCCGATTCTGCTTTGTTAAAAAATAATAACGATTTCTATTATCCCGATTTTTCGAAAGATATTCATCACGAGTTAGAATTGGTTATTAAAATCAGTAGGGTAGGTAAAAATATACCCGTAGAATTTGCTCACCGTTACTACGAAGAAGTCGCCTTGGGAATTGATTTTACAGCGCGCGATATTCAAGCCGAATGCAAAAAGAAAGGATTACCATGGGAAAAGGCAAAAGCATTCGATGGAGCAGCACCAATTAGTAAGTTTATACCAAAAAATAAATTTAAATCGATTAACAATCTTGATTTTAATTTGAATATAAATGGTGAAAGAGTACAAACAGGAAATACCTCAAATATGATTTTTTCTGTTGATTACTTAATTGCATATCTATCTCAATTTTTTACTTTAAAAATAGGAGATTTAATTTATACAGGAACACCCGAAGGAGTAGGACCTGTAAAAATTGGTGATCGTTTGCAAGCCGAACTCGAAGGAGAAAAATTAATGGATTTTTACGTAAAATAGCTTCTATTATTGTATTTATTCTGTATTTAATCAGACGAAGAATAAACTAACAACCCTTAACTTATGTTGAGGGTTGTTTTTTGTATAAGATATTTATATGTAAGATGTTAAGTTTAGAATGGAATTTAGCTTATGTTCTTAATTAATGATTTTTAACATTTGTACAAAACTCATAATAAGCTGAAAACCTTTTAAATCAGCGAAACATGCTTATCTTTGCTCCGATTTTACAACTAAAATACTTTTATGGAGTATCAACATTGGGGCAAATTAATTCGTGATAGAATTGAAAAATTTGGTGATCGAATTGCAATGCGCTACAAAGATGAAGAGAATGATAAGTGGGTTGGTGTAAGCTGGAATGAATTTGGTTTGCAAATTCGCCAAATATCAAAAGCTCTTATGAAATTGGGTGTTAAAGAGAAGCAATCTGTTGCAATATTCTCCCAAAACATGCCAGAATGGATCACAGCCGATTTAGCTATTATGAGCGTTAGAGGTGTTACCGTTCCAATTTATCCTACAAACTCAGCTGCCGAAGCAAAATATATTGTCGAAGATTCCGAAGCTCAAGTCATATTTGTTGGCGAGCAGGAACAATACGATCGTGCAATGGAACTTATTAAAGACGTTCCTCATGTTAAGATGGTAGTTGTTTTTGATAAGAAAACGAAACTTACCGATTATGATCGATCACTATATTGGGATGAATTCCTTATTGACGGACAAAATTCTGGCATGGGAAAAGAATTCGACGAACGTTTTTATAGTGGAGAATTCGACGATCTGGCAACCCTAATTTATACCTCGGGAACTACAGGAGAACCTAAAGGTGTGATGATAGATCACAAAAATATTTCCAGTGTACTGGTTTCTCACGATAAGGAATTAAATGTTTCGGATAAGGATGTTTCGCTTAGTTTTTTGCCTTTAAGTCATGTTTATGAAAGAGGTTGGTGTTTCTTCTGCTTCCATAGAGGAATAGAAGTTTACTTTAATCGCGACCCTAAAAAAATTGCGGAAGTGATGAAAGAAGTAAAACCAACTTTAATGTGTACTGTTCCCAGAATTTATGAAAAAATATTTTCTGGAATTAAAGATAAGTCGAAGGAAGCATCGTTTTTAAAACAAGCATTGCTAAATTGGTCGGTAAAGGTTGGAGAAAAATACTATAATCAGTATAGTATGTTCGAAAAAAAGATTCCTACATTATTAAATCTTAAACATAAGCTTGCCGATAAATTGGTGCTGAGTAAATTAAGAGGTATTTTTGGGGGAAGAATTAATTTTATGCCTTGCGGAGGAGCGCCTCTTTCGAGAGATTTGCTGGAGTTTTTCCATTCAATAGGAATTAATGTTAAAGTTGGTTATGGACTTACCGAAACAATGGCTACTGTAAGTTTATATGGCGATAAACATATTGATTTTGGAACAGCAGGAAATACTATTATTGGCAGCCAGATTAAAATTGGTGCTAATAATGAGATTATGGTAAAAGGTCCTGGTGTAATGCGAGGGTACTATAAAAAGCCTGAAGCTACTGCCGAAGTAATGAAAGATGGTTGGTTTTGTACTGGCGATGCGGGTAGAATTGACGAAAATGGACGTTTGATTATAACAGATCGAATTAAAGATCTAATGAAAACTTCGGGTGGAAAATATGTTGCTCCCCAAAAAATTGAAACTACTCTGGTAAACGATCAGTTTATTGAGCAAATAGCGGTAATTGGCGATTGTAGAAAATTTGTAACAGCATTGGCTGTGCCTGCATTTGGTCCTTTACAGGCTTATGCAGTTCAACAAAATATTGTTTTTAATTCAATAGAAGAATTATTGGCTAACTCTCAAATTATAGAATTTTTCGAGAAACGATTCGAAGAATTACAGGAAGAATTTTCAAGATTTGAGAAAGTAAAGAAATTTACTTTGCTTCCTAAAGAGTTTACAATTGAGGCCGGAGAAATTACATCTACTTTAAAATTAAAGAGAAAAGTAATTCAGGAAAAATACAATCATCTTATTGAAAAAATGTACAAAGAATAATAAACCCACCAGTTTATTTATCTTAAAACCCGAAAGAAGTAATTCTTTCGGGTTTTTTATTTTCTTAAATTTAAGATTACCAATAATAGTGAACTAATAATGCTATTTGAGCAGAAAATATTATTCTTGATTTTTCTGAGCCACTATTCCAATCCACTGACTTTCTTTTTCGTAAGTTTTTCCCTCAAGGTTAGACCAGTAATCTTTTACTATAAAAGCATGTTGTTTCATCATATCTATAGCTCGTTTAAGCGAAAAATAATGTTTCCAAATGTGATGAGTGCGCATGCTTCCGTCTGCTAAAACAATTGTGTATTTATCTAAGCGTACTTTTTCTTTCTTATATTTAAAATGAGATTGTAGCAATAAATGCTCTTTTTCGTTCCAAAATCCTTCTTTTTCGCTTATGTACCATTCCTGTTCTTTTTCTTGATTTTGAAAATAAAATTTGGTAAAAACATCGCAAATTAAGTAACCATTGGGCTTTAAAGCTTTATTAATCTTTTTGAGTAGTAAATTACGATCCTTATCAGATAGAACACACAAATCTCCGTATATAAGTGTTATTACATCAAATTCATTTTCATAATCAATTTCCAGATAATTCAGGCACTTATATTGAATAGGATAGCCATATTCCTTTGCCTGATTTTTTGCATACTCAATTGAGTAAGGATTAATGTCTATTCCTGTAACATTATAACCTTGTCCAAAGAAATTCTCGCTGTATAATCCTGGTCCGCATCCTAAATCTAGTAAACTGCTATTTTCTGGAAGCTTTAAATAAGTACTTAACCAGTTAACAGCTCTAATTATGGAATCGTATTTCCTCGATCCCTGATCTGTTTCATTATCTAAATGTGCATATAGTAAATGTTCTGATATATAAGGGTCTTGCCAGAAATTACCATCATCTTTGGCAAATAGTTTTGGTTTTTTTGTGATTTTTTCAAGCTTGGAAAAATCGATAAATCCTTCTTCTGATAATAAATTCATGAGTATTGTTTTAAAAGATAAAAAGCATAGCTTATATCAGATAAATTATGCTTTTTATTTTTATAATATTTGTTGCAATTTTACTCTATTAATTTCTGATATACTACTTAAATCAGAAATAAACTCTTTAAGATTTACCGATTCTGAAATTTGAATGGTGAGAAAATAATTTAGTCTATTTTCATCCAGTGAGTGTTCCAAATCTATTGTGCGTACAGAGATTTTATATTTTTTTAGGATAGGTAAAAAGTCGTTTTGCGAAACAGTGTTTCCAGTTGTATAAATATGAAGCCTTTTAATAAATTTACTGGGGAATAATTTTTTTTCAACTACATCCATTAAAACAAGTGCAAACAGGAGTATTACTGCTCCCCAAATAACACCTGTATACATTCCGGCCCCTATTGTTAGGCCTAAGGCTGCAATAACCCATATCGATGCAGCTGTTGTTAGCCCTTTTACGTTAACACCAAATTTCATGATAGCACCTGCACCTAAAAAACCAATTCCTGAAACTACTTGGGCGGCTATTCTAGACGGATCTCCATTCTGAAAATTCTGAAAAGTTTGTGGTATAAAGATCGAAAGTAGCATGATTAGAGTTGAACCCATACAAATAAGAATATGTGTTCTTAATCCGGCTGGTTGTTTATGCGTTTCTCGTTCTATTCCTATAATGGCACCAACAATAAAACTAAGTACCAGTCTAAACAAAATTGTTTCGCCGGTAATTTCAGTTTCTGTAATTAGCTGATTAAAAAAATCCATTGTAGTGTAAAGATTAAAAGTGTATATGTTAGTGTTTTCGCTTAATCATTACATTGTATTGATTAAGATATTTAAA
This sequence comes from uncultured Marinifilum sp., assembly GCF_963677195.1. Taxonomy (NCBI): domain Bacteria; kingdom Pseudomonadati; phylum Bacteroidota; class Bacteroidia; order Marinilabiliales; family Marinifilaceae; genus Marinifilum; species uncultured Marinifilum sp. Next base: position 4,432,044 of record NZ_OY781918.1, on the reverse strand, counting down.
GCCTAGTTTTTTATATAGTTTTATAGCTAGTTTGTTATGTTCGTGTACTTCAAGTTTTATCTGCATATTAATTTTTTGTGCATAACTTAAAGCTTTTTCTGATAGCAAGCGCCCATATCCTTTTTGCTGATAATTAGGGTGAATGCCCAGATGATGAAGGTACAATCTTCTCGAATCATTTGTTATCCAGCATGTGCCAATTAATTCATCGGCCCTTAGGTCTTCAAGAATCCAGAATTTACCGCCAGCTTTAATACTTTTTTCAATGGTAATTGCCGAATCGTCTCTTTTTGTGTCGCTTAATCCTGTAAGCTGCCATAAACCATTTACTGCATCAAAATCATGTGTTTCATATTCTCTAAGTTTGATCTGATTCATAGTCTTCCTCCTTTATCACATAAACCTGTCCTGTTTCAAATCTAATAACCTCAACTTTTGTGTCTTTATCTATAAAACCATCTTCCGATTTGGCATCGTAAATTTGATTTTCTATAAACACTTTTCCCGATGGGCGAAGTACGCTTAGAGCTATGCCTTTTTTGCCTATCATATTTTTTGCAGCCATATCAACACCAATATATCCTTCTTCGGTATTTTCAACAGTATTTAAGGCTAAATGTCCAAGTAATGAGTTCGATGAAAATAGTTTTTTACTTAGGTAAATAGAGCCGATAATTGCAAGTAGCATCGAGAAGATAACTAGTAATAATGCAGCTACAATTGCTTTTATGTGTCTTGCTTCGAATTCGAAAGCTACATTATCGACCATACTTAGTGTTAATCCGGCTATTATGAATATTGTTCCAGAAACACCTGCTACTCCAAAACCTGGTATCACAAATATTTCAATGGCAAGAAGAATAACTCCTATGGCAAAAAGAATAATTTCCCAGTTTTCGGCCATGCCTTCCAAATAGAGAGGAGAGAAGTATAATACTGCAGCAATGGCCGATGCTAATATTGGAAATCCTATTCCAGGAGTTTGGAGTTCAAAGTATATTCCTCCTATAATTATCATGATTAGTATTCCTTGCAATACAGGGTTAATCATAAAATCTACTATTTTTTCAATTCCTGAAGGTTCGTAGCTTTTTATAGTATATGTTTTTACTCCAGCTTTATCTAAAACTTCGCTTACGCTGTTAGCAATTCCTTCGCAATATCCATTTTTAATGGCTTCGTCCGGAGTAAAAGTCAGTACTTTACCTGTGTCAATAACATTTTCAATATAAGTTCTTGGGTCTACCATTGCTTCGGCAATTAAAGGGTCTCGGCGCCATTTGTAAATGGTATCTCCTTTCTGAATAATGGTGTCTTTACCGTGCGATTCGGCAGTTGCTCGCATTGTAGAACGCATATATGACTGGTATTTATCGGGCATTGCCTGTCCGGTTTGGTTTACAACAGTTGCAGCTCCTATGTTGGCTCCGTTTCTCATATATATGCTATCGCAGGCAATTGAAATTAATGCTCCTGCCGATGCTGCATTATTATCAATAAATACATAAACAGGAATTTTACTGTTTAAAATGGCAGATCTAATAGAGTCGGCATGAACAACCATTCCTCCGTAAGTATTCATGTGAATTAATATAAGATCGGCGTTTAATTGGTTTGCTTCCCGAAAGGCATCTTTAGTTTGTCGCCAGGCGGCAGGCCCAATTTCCCGTTTAATATCGAATTTGTACACCAGTTTATCTGTCGATTTGGAAATGCTATCGACTGTTTGTTGTGCATGTAGATTTATACTAAAAAATACAAGGCAGAGAGATAGAATTATTTTGTACAAGTGATTCATATTTATTGTAGTTTAATATCTATACCTAAGATAAAAATTAAGTTTAAAGAATGATTTGATTTTACTTATTTTCTTTTGCCCAAATTTCGTCGACAGCTAATGTTCCTGCAACAACAGAAACTATTGCGGCAAAACTAGAAAAGGAGACTCCGCAAAATGGAACAATAAGGCAAAGTGAAAAAACAAATCCGTTGGCAATTACAATTCCTTTGTTTTCCCTCATAAACTGTACACTTTGCGTGATATTCATTTTTTTACGTTCAATGGCATAATCCATAAATGAAAATCCGTAAAAATAAGCTGAAATAATGAAAAGAAATATAGCTGCAGCCCAACCAATAATTGGAATAAAACTCAGAAAAAATATTAAAATAGTAAATGCTAATTCGATTAATAGGTTTCTAACTGCAATAAATATTCCTCGAATAATATCACGAATGAATTGTTTAAACTGAAATGGATATTCGTGGCCAGTTTGAATTTTTTCTGTTTGTTCGGAGAGATATGAAAAGACCGGCGACATAAGTATAATAATAATGTATCCCCCAAAATAAGCAAATAGCAAAAAGAATAAAACTTTAAAAACCACCCAGATAAAACCACCAATTGTAGCTTTCAGAAATTCAGAGCCCCAATAATTGGCATTTTCTAAATTCAACCAGCTTTTTAAAAATAATTCGACTTGATCCGATAAATTTCCAATGTAATCCCAACCAATCCAAAAAAGAATAATATTTAAAAGTACAGGAAAGATGAAGAACCAGGCTAATTTTTTTCTAAAAATATAATTTATGGCTTCGGAATAAGTTCGTAAGCCAAATCCAAAATCTTTAAAGAGTTTCATAATATATATAGATAAGAGATGTGAGAAATAAGTTGAGAGAAAATAATCTTATCTGTAGATTAGATCTCAGCTTTTAGATTGCTTCTATGTTTTAACAAAAATAAGATTAAATGTGAAATACTAAAAGAACTTAAATTTTAAATCTCTTCTCTAATATATAGTATCTAATATCTAACATCTCGTAGCTTTTAATTACCTTTGATTTTCTAAATAACCATTATTGACATTTAATTTTTTTGAAATGCAAAGTTTGACAGCAATTTCGCCGGTTGACGGGCGTTACCGTAACAAAGTAGACGTATTAGGTGAGTATTTTTCGGAGTATGCTTTAGTGCGTTACAGAGTGTTGGTTGAAGTAGAATATTTTATTGCACTTTGCGAAGTACCTCTTCCACAGTTGAAAGATTTTAATAAAGATCTTTATACTGATTTGCGTAGTATTTATCTTGATTTTTCGATAGAAGATGCTAAAAAAGTAAAAGAAATTGAGGGCATAACCAATCATGATGTAAAAGCAGTTGAATATTTTATAAAAGAAAAATTCGATGCTTTAAATCTTAAGCAATACAAAGAGTTTATCCATTTCGGATTAACTTCTCAGGATATAAATAATACCGCAACACCATACTCATTGCGTGATGCAGTTTATGATGTGTATTATCCGTTATTGGATCAGTTAATTGGTAAATTAGAAAGTCTTTCCGATGACTGGAAAGAAATTTCTATGCTTGCTCGTACGCATGGTCAACCTGCTTCTCCAACTCGCTTAGGAAAAGAAATTCAGGTTTATGTATATCGTTTAAAAAGACAACTTGATTTATTAAAGAGCGTACCATGTTCGGCTAAATTTGGTGGTGCAACAGGTAACTTTAATGCGCACCATGTTGCTTATCCGGATGTTAATTGGAAAGAGTTTGGAAACCATTTTGTTAATGATATTCTAAAATTAGAAAGAGAAGAGTTAACTACTCAGATTTCTAATTACGATAATATGGGCGCAATCTTCGATAACTTAAAGCGAATTAACACTATTTTGGTTGACTTAAATCGTGATTTTTGGACTTATATTTCCATGAATTACTTTAAGCAGAAGATTAAAAAAGGTGAGGTAGGATCGTCGGCTATGCCACATAAAGTAAATCCTATTGATTTTGAAAATTCGGAAGGTAATCTTGGTTTAGCAAACGCAACCTTTGAACATTTGGCAGCTAAATTGCCAATTTCACGTTTGCAGCGCGACCTTACCGATTCAACAGTTTTAAGAAATATTGGTGTTCCTTTTGCACATACTATTATTGCATTTAAATCATTATTAAAAGGTTTAGATAAGCTAATTATTTCGCAGGAAGCTTTCGAAGCCGATTTGGAAGCAAACTGGGCAGTGGTGGCCGAAGCGGTTCAAACAATTCTTCGTCGCGAAGGATATCCAAATCCTTACGAAGCATTAAAAGCTTTAACCAGAACCAATACTCATGTAACAAAAGATAGTATTGCCGAATTTATTGATACACTTGAAATTAACGATGAGCTAAAGGCTCAGTTAAAGACAATTAGTCCTGATAATTATACAGGAATATAGAGAATATTAATAATTGTTAATACCTTGTTTTTAGGCTGTAAGAGTTGTACTTTTACAGCCTGTTTTTATTGGGTTAACCGAGGTTTTCTCATCAATTTTTTTCACATATTTAATCATTAATGAAAGATTTTATTAAGGTTCTTCAACGATTTTTACCTCCTTACAAAGGAGATACAATAATGATGTTTGTTTATAATCTGTTGGGAGCCATTTTTGGTGTTTTTTCGTTGGGTGCAATCGTACCTGTATTAGATACATTTTTTAATAAAAGTGTAGACATTTCAGTACTTGAGAAAATGCCTTGGGAGGTGAATATGGATGTAATAGCGCATAACTTTAATTACTACATTACCTTAGTAAAAAATGAGTATGGAGCTGAGTTTTCTTTATTTTTTATAGCAGCTGTTGCATTAGTTATGGTGTTTTTTAAAGTGTTATTTACTTTTTTGGCATCATATCACTCTGTTAATATTAGAAATGGTGTGGTAAGAGATATGCGCTTGATGATCTACAATAAAATGATTTCATTGCCTCTTCCTTTTTTCTCGGCTGAAAAGAAAGGAGACATTATTGCACGTTCAACAGGCGATGTACAGGAAGTTGAAATTTCGGTGATGAGTTCGATAGATATGATTTTTAAAAATCCGATCATGATTTTGGTTTATTTAATCGGACTTCTTGCTATAAGCCCACAGCTAACATTATTTGTGTTTATTATGTTGCCAATTGCAGGTTATATTATTGGTTTAACAGGTAAGAAGTTGAAGAAATCTTCGCGAGATGGACAGAATAAAATGGGAGATATTTTATCAACCATAGAAGAGAGTTTATCAGGTTTGAGAATTATTAAGGCTTTTAATGCCGAAGAGAAAATGAATGATCGCTTTGCCGAAGAAAGTAACTCTTACAGAAGAATTATGAATAGTATGATGCGCCGTTATGTGTTGGCTCATCCGGTTAGTGAATTTATGGGAACCTTGGTAATGTTAACAATTATGTGTTACGGAGGAATGTTAATTCTTAATGGCTCGGGTAATTTAAGTGGAGCAACTTTTATTGCTTACCTAGGAATGTTTTACATGATAATTGCACCAGCTAAAGCTTTTTCTAAAGCAGCATATACTATACAGAAAGGATTGGCGGCTATGGATCGTATCGATCAATTGTTAGAGGCAAAATCTACTATTACTGATAAGAGTGATGCTAAAAATGTAAATGAATTTGCTAGTTCAATTCAATATACAAATGTTACTTTCTCGTATAATGGAGAAAAACAAGTGTTGCAGAATGTTGATTTGGAAATCCCAAAAGGAAAAACAGTAGCACTAGTTGGGCAGTCGGGTTCGGGTAAAACTACTTTCGTTGATTTATTGCCACGATTTTATGATGTAAACGAGGGGAGTATTAAGGTTGATGGTGTTGATATTCGTGATTACAAGATGACGGATTTGCGTAATTTAATGGGAAATGTAAATCAGGAATCGATTTTGTTTAACGATACCATTTTTAACAACATTGCATTTGGAGTTGATAATGCGACAATAGAAGATGTGATTGAAGCTGCTAAAATTGCCAATGCTCACGATTTTATTTCTGCTACCGAAAATGCTTACGATACTAATATTGGTGATCGTGGAGGTAAACTTTCGGGTGGTCAGCGTCAGCGTTTGAGTATTGCACGTGCTGTGCTTAAAAATCCTCCTATCATGATTTTAGATGAGGCAACCTCGGCTTTGGATACCGAATCGGAACGTTTGGTACAGGATGCACTGGATAAGTTAATGCAGAACAGAACCTCTCTTGTGATTGCTCACCGTTTATCAACCGTTAAAAATGCTGATTTAATTTGCGTGTTTAACGAAGGAAGAATTGTGGAAAGAGGAAAGCATGATGAACTAATTGAAAAAGATGGAGCTTATAAAAAATTGTATGATATGCAGTTGTTATAAGAAATAGTAAGATATTAAAGAGAAAGATGAATCGTTTATTGATTCATCTTTTTTTGTTTATATCAAGCTTTAATGAAACGTGTGTTTAATTTTTTTCGTACAAGTAACTGATAGTTTATTATTTAAGTAATATATACTTTGAAGTTATGTCGAAAACTTTTAGAGCAGAACCCAAAAAAGAAAAAAGAAGACGTCCCAAAAACAAAAAATCTAAAAGAGGATTCTCAAAACAACAGATTAGAGAAGTTTATGTAGAATTTGTAGACAAAAAGCGGGTCACCATCAAAAGTTGGGTCTACTCCACAATTTTTTTTAGCTAAGCAAAAATTTTAGATAACCTAAAAAGGAAGAAATCTAAATCAACAATCCCTCTTAAAGATCTTCTGAAATTTTTAATTTTAGCATTTAAAGATTCGGCAAAAGCGTTTGTACTTCTATTCAAGAAATAATTAACAATTTGTTTATGATGTACTTCAAAAGTTCTTTTTATTGAATTAAAAGAATCCATTCCGGCTCTTTCAATTTCATCGAACCATTGTGCTAGTTTAAGTCTTGCTACATTTGGTTCTAAAGATTGATTGTATATTTTTCTAAGTCCATCCGAGAGCCTGTATGCTTTCTTAATTTCGGGAAATCTTTCAAATAATAAACGAGCTCTGATTTCTTGAGATGTAGTCCATTTTTCCGGAGATTTATACAATGCATAACGAGCTCTAGCCATCAATTGTCGCAGTGTATCACCATTTTCCAATATTTCAGGTTTATACAATTTTCCTTCTAATTTCGCTTTCTTATACTCTGCATTTTCATCATCTATTATCTTCCACCTATGCTTAATTCTAAGCTCTTGTACGGCATCATTGGCCAGCTTTTGCACATGAAATCGATCTGTAGTGATTTCAGCTTTTAGAAAACATTTTCTTACGATCTTATTCATGCTACCAGCCATGTCAAGAGTAACTTCTTTAACGGTATAGCGCAACTCTTCTGAAATGTGTTCGCGAATTAAACTTATAATGGAATCAGCTTGCGTTCCGTTAAACACACCAACCAAGCTACCTTGCTTTCCTTTTTTATCTTTGTTACTGAGAATGGTATACAACTCTCCATTTGAAAAGGCTGTTTCATCAAGAGCTAAATTAGAACCTATGTTTTCAGGAAATATCAGGTAATCTTTGGCGTGTAGCTTTTTATCCCATTGATCAAAACCACTTAAATTTGTTTTGTACTGTCTTCGAAATTTATCACCATTTATTCCTAAATATATTTCAAGGCTTTTAATACTGATCGCATTAAAATCGACTAACTTCTTTTAAAAAAGCAGAATACTCTGCAGACATGCGAGTTCCTGAAATGATCAAATTCCAATCTCTACTTACTTTTTTACTCTTGCCATCAACAACAACATCCCAACGACGACGCTTGACATTAAGCTTAACTAACATATCTCGAATGGGATAATCTTCTATTTCTCGTGCTGGCATAAAACCACTGGCTTTGATAGAATAATCCTTATATTCCTCAGGAATAATCTTCTTTTCTTCTAAATAAATAGTTAATCTTCTTTCGTAAATTTCTTTCCCGCTAGAAACCTCTTTAAAATCTATTATATTAAAATAATCTAAAAGACCTTCTGGAAAAAATAGTGAGAGTAGTGACTTTTGCATATATAATCTAAAGTGTTTTTTCTATCAGCAAAGGTATTCCTTTTTGTACGCAGACCCAACTTTTGAAACTGATCCCAAAAAGCTCGAACGAGCATATTAACAGTTAAAATTATTAAACCGCTTTTATGCGGTTTTTTTATATAAAAAAACCTTTCGAAAAAATCGAAAGGTTTTTATTGCACGGGAGGAGAGACTCGAACTCCCGACACCTGGTTTTGGAGACCAGTGCTCTGCCAACTGAGCTACACCCGTGTGTTTTCGGTAACTTTAATAGTGTACCTTTCTTAAAAGTCTGCGACAAAAGTAGAACAATTTTTCTTATCTGCAAGTTCTTTATTGTGCTAAATTAAATATTTTATGATGTCTTATTTTTTCTTTGTTTGCAGCATGTTCAGAATGAGTTGATTGTCTGTGAAATGTTTTTTTTAAAGTTTGGAAATAAATTTCTGCATAATTTTTAAAAATGTAGTAAATTATATGATATGCTTATTAATTCGAAAAATTAAATGCTATGAAGAATACAAAAAAAGAATATTCTAATGGTGAGGTTACGGTTGTTTATGATTCGGAATTGTGTATCCATTCTGGTGAATGTTTTAAAGGATTACCTCTTGTTTTTCAACCAGGAACCCGGCCATGGATTAAAATGAAGGGTGCTGATACAGAATTAATTATTAAGCAGGTGCAGAAATGCCCCTCGAGAGCTTTATCGTTTTATATGAATAGTCCGGAAAGCGATGAGGCGGATAAAGGTCCTATAAAAGCATTAGAGACAGGTAAAAAGCTTGAGCTAATGAAAAATGGCCCGTTAATGGTTGAAGGCCCAATTACATTAATTCGTTCCGATGGACAAAGAGAAGTTATAGAGAGTGCATCGTATTTTTGCAGGTGTGGAGCTTCTAAAAATAAGCCATTTTGTGATGGTTCGCATCGTGATGTTGGATTTAAGGAATAAAAAAAACGGAGCTAATTAGCTCCGTTTCTGTTCGAGGATTATCTTTTTTCTTTATATTTTAGAATTTGGCTTCGAAGTGCATCTGCTACCAAATCTGTTGCTTCTTCAAATGTTTTGCTTTTCTTTTTTGCAAATAGCTCACTTCCGGGAACATTCATTTTAACTTCAACAACTTTATTCTCTCTGTTACTGGCTTTGTCTATGTTTAAAATTACTTCGTAAGTAGTAATATTATTTTCAAACTTCTCTAACTTCTTTAATTTCTGGTTGATGAAGGCTTCCAACTTACTATCTGCTTTAAAACCCACGGATTGCATTTTCATATTCATTACAATTCCTCCTATATTTTAATATACACGCGTGTGTATAAGTTAATATTTTGATAAATATAAACCGGTTTTTATGATCTGCGCATGTTCGGCTTCGTTAAGCCTATTTGATTAATCTTTCTAGTTTGAAAATAAGTAAAAAATATAAGTTTACGAAATGAAACAAGCGATTTTATTGAAGTTTAACAAATTTTAAAATTCAAGGTGTTCAAAATAAGGCATATAAAATTTTCATTTTTTTTGTAAGTTAAACTGTTTATCTGAAGTAAATTTTAATATTGATATATTGTTTAACTTTTTTTAGCAAAATAAGTGGAATTTAAATGCTGAATTTGATTTTTAAATTGAGGAATATCAAATCAGATCAATTTAAATGAGATATCAGTTTACTTTTGAGATTCCTCTAAAATTGAAACTGATTTATGTGGTAATAAGAAAACCTACCAGATTTTTTTTTGTAGGTTTTCTTATTTAACTAATCTATAAAACTAATCTCTATTTTTTGAACATCTCTTGAATTACATCCTACATATATATAGTAAGTGCCAGATTCGAAAAGGAATTCGCCCTTAGGAGAATAGTATCCAAAATCCTTTTTATTCAATTCAAAAGTGATTCTTTTCTCTTCTTTAGAAGCGAGTTTAACTTTCTGGAATGCTTTTAACTCTTTAACTGGGCGAGCATATTTAGCTTTTGGATCCTGAATATAAACCTGCACAATTTCTTCTCCTTCAAACTCTCCTGTATTAGAGAGAATAAAATTTAGTTTAACAGATTCGTTTTTCGAATAAGATTTTTTGTCTGTTTCAACTGCTCCGTAATTAAAGTTTGTATAGCTTAAGCCATATCCGAAAGGATAAAGAGGTGTATTTGGAGCATCGGTATAATGCGACCAAAATACATTACCAGTAGAATTAGGGCGTCCTGTATTCATGTGGTTATAATAAATGGGACATTGTCCAACATTTCGGGGAAACGACATTGTTAGCTTTCCCGATGGATTAAAATCGCCGAATAAAACATCGGCAATGGCGTTTCCAGCCTCAGAACCTGCAAACCATGTTTCTAAAATGGCGTCGGCTTTTTCTTCAATTTCGGGTATTGCAATAGGACGACCATTCATTAAAACCACTATAATCTTTTTATTAAGTTCGCTTATTTTGTTGAAAAGTTCCATTTGCGCACCTTTTAATCTAATATTGGTCTGACTGCGGCCTTCTCCTGATTGAAAACAATCTTCGCCTAAAGCCAGAATTACAATATCTGATTTTTTTGCAGTATTTATTGCTGACAATATGGTTTGCTGATTAATGGTAGTGCTAAAATTTAATTCATCTCGAAAATTTCTTTTTCCAATAGCTAAATCGCAAGCTTTTGAATAATTGATTTTTGTATTCGGAGATACTGCATTTTTAATCCCATCCAGTAACGAAACCGCTGAATTTTTAATTGCTTGAGCTCTCCAGCTTCCCAGTGGCGAATTTTTGTCATCGGCCAAAGGACCTATTACGGCAATAGATTTGGTTTGCTTGGAGAGAGGCAAAAGCTTATTGTTATTTTTAAGTAGCACCATAGAATGGCGTGCTATTTTTCTTGCGATATCACGGCTTTCCTTATTATTGATTAATTCTATTTCGCGTTCTGGATTTGAATATTTGTATGGATTTTCGAATAAGCCCAGTTTGTATTTTACTTTAAGAATTCTTCTGGCTGCATCCTTAATTACACTTTCTTTAACTTTACCTTCTTCAACTAATTCTTTTAAATAGGGCAGATAGGCATTCGATTCCATATCCATATCCGAACCAGCATTTATAGCTAATTGTGCTGCATGTTTTAAGTCTTCGGCAGCTCCATGATAATCTATTTCTTCAATGCTCCCCCAATCGGAAACTATAAAACCATCATAATTCCATTTGTCTTTTAGAAGTTCTCTTTGCAGATATGGATTTGCAGTTGCAGGAGTTCCGTTGATGATATTGAAAGAATTCATAAAAGTACTTACGCCAGCATTCGCAACAGCTTTGAAAGGAGGTAAAACAGTATTGTGTAATGTATAGCTTCCTATATCAACAGTATTGTAGTCTCGTCCGGCTTCGGCAAAGGCATAAGCTGCAAAATGTTTTGCACATGCAGCAATAGTATATTCTTTCGAAAGATCTTCACCCTGAAAACCTTTTACTCTTGCAACCGAAAGTACACTTGCCAGATAAGGATCTTCACCACAACCTTCCATAACTCGTCCCCAGCGGGCATCTCTTCCTACATCCATCATGGGAGCAAATGTCCAGTGTAAACCAGCAGCTGCAGCTTCTTTTGCAGCAAGCTGAGAAGCTTGTTTAGAAATGCTGGGATCCCATGCAGAAGCTTCTCCTAATGGTATGGGTAACATGGTTTTGTATCCATGAATTACATCGTATCCAAAAAGTAAAGGAATGCCTAGTCTGCTGTTTTCTACTGCCAGTTTTTGCGCTTCATAAGTAGCTTTAGCGCCAAAAACATTAAGCATGGAACCTACTCGCCCGTTTTTAATATCTTCTAAACGTTTTTGTGCTGAAGAATTTTTTGGCGCCGGACCAGTCATTTCCCAGTGACTTGTATATTGGTTTAGCTGACCAATTTTTTCTTCCAAAGTCATTTGTGAGAGCAGTTCATCAACGAACTGGTCGCATTTATCTCCTGATTTTTTTTGGGTACAGGATATTATTAAGAAGAGACTGGCAGTCCAAAAAAATATATATTTTCTCATTTTCACCATGTTTTATGCTATTCTATTTTAATACTGATTGATTGATGGATATTTCGTGAGGATGTTCCAATCATCAATTTAAATTGCCCTTTTTCTAGTTTCCATTCCATTTTAGAATCATCGAAAAAAGATAAATTTTTAGCCGGGATTTTAATGTGTACTGTTTTACTTTCTCCTGCCTGTAAGTTTACTTTTCGAAATTCTTTTAGCTCTTTCAATGGTCGTAAAACAGATGCTTCCGTATCGTTGGCATAAATCTGAATGGTTTCTTTTCCATCTACTTTTCCAGTATTTTTAATTTCGCAGGAAAGATTTATAATATCGTTGGGATGGTATGTTTTTTTATTGCTAGAGGCTTTTGTGATTTTAAAATTAGAGTAGGAAAGGCCAAATCCGAATTCGAATAATGGTTTTATTTTTTTTGTGTCGTGCCAGCGATATCCTACTAAAATGTCGTCTTTATATTTCTGATTAATGCCATCGCCAGGGTAAGACATTTCTCCGAACGAATGAGCCGAATTGTCTTCTAGTTTTACAGGAAAAGTAAATGGTAGTTTCCCTGATGGATTTATGGCTCCGGAAATAATATCTGCTATAGCATGTCCGGCTTCGCTTCCTAAATACCAAACCTGAGCTATGGCCTTAACTTTTGATATCCATGGCATTTCCACTGCATTTCCACTTACCAGAATTACAGCTGTATTTTTATTCACATTTAATATCTCGGAAAGTAATTCATCCTGTCCGAAAGGAAGTCCGAATTTAAGGCGGTCGTCACCTTCACAATCCTGATGATGATTTTTGTTTAAGCCACCAACATATAATACGATATCAGCTTGAGCAGCAATTTTAATTGCTTCTATTTTTAAAGAATCGGCATTTAATTTCGATGGAATAACACGTCCGTAAACCGAAGGACCTGAAGAATATCCCATTGAATGGAGAATGTTAGCATTGGTAAAACATTCCTGAAATCCCTGTAAAGGTGAAATTTCATGAATGGTTTTTAATTCGGAAGAACCTCCTCCAATGGTCATCATTCGTGTAGCATTTTCACCAATAACAGCTATTGTTTTTGTTGTTTTGGGATCGATAGGAAAGAAGTTATCTTCATTTTTTAATAGTACAATTCCTTCTTGAGCAATTTCACGAGCTACGTTGAAATGTTGCTGGCTATTCATGCTTCCGAAAGGTCTAGATTTATTCATACTTGTTCTGAACATCAAGCGAAGAATTCTTCTCACTTTCTCATCAACAACCGATTCATCAATTTCGCCATTTTCAATCATTTTGCGTAATGGGTTTGCCAGGTAATAATTGTCGTATGCATTTTTCGACGAACTGGTTAATCCATCGGTTCCGGTTCCCATTTCTATATCTAATCCGTAAAGAGCTGCTTGTTTTGTGTTGTGAGTTGCTCCCCAATCGGTAACTAATACACCATCAAATTCCCAATCGGTTTTTAATATTTTATTCACTAATAGTTCATTATGGCAACAATATTGTCCTCTAAATTGGTTGTAGGCTCCCATTATCGACCACGATTTTCCTTCTTGAACAGCAGCTTTAAAAGCCGGTAGGTAAATTTCGTACAAAGCTCTATCGCTTATCTCAACATTAATGTGATCTCTCCAATGTTCCTGATTGTTTAAAACATAGTGTTTTACGCAGGCAGCAACGCCATTTTCCTGAACACCATGAATATAAGGGACAACCATTTTTGAAGCCAAAAAAGGATCTTCGCCCATGTATTCGAAATTTCTTCCGTTAAGAGGAGTTCGGTATATGTTAACTCCAGGTCCCAAAAGAACATCTTTCTTGCGATATCTGGCTTCTTCGCCAATTGCCTTACCGTATTTTTTTGATAATTCGGGATTAAAAGTTGCAGCTAGGCAAGTTAAAGCAGGGAATGCAGTACATGAATCACTTGTCCATTGAGCATGATTCCAACTATCCCATTCAATTTCGGCACGTACGCCGTGAGGTCCATCCGACATCCATAATTCCGGAATACCAAGTCTGGGTACTCCCTTGGAACTGAATTTGGATTGAGCATGACACATGTCAAGCTTTTCTTTAAGGCTGAGTTGTTTTAATATTTTTTCTATTTTCAAGTCCATTGGATTGGATTTTGTTTGTGCAGACAAACCATTTGTGATAAAAAAAATGGAAAAGAAACCAAAGAATAATAACTTATTCATGTGCTCTGAGTTTTAGGTTTTTATTAATGGTGATTTTTAGTATAAAATTGTTTGAATAGCTCTTGGTGGAATTTTAATTTCTGCAGAAATATTTGATCCAACATATAGTTTATAGGTCATTTTTTTATTAGATGAGTTCATAACTACAGTAATTATTTCCCCATTTTTGTTTATAAACGATGTGCTTTCCAGAAAACTAATACTTGATACTGTGCTTATTCGTTTTGCTCCGGGGTGCACAAATTTAGAAAAATGTCCTATAAAGTAATAAGATGGTGTATATATTAAGCTATCGGTTCTGGTATCGGCATGAATAGGAGCAAAGCATAAGTTGTTAACATGATTTGGTCCGCCTGTTTCATCTAATAGAATGTTCCAATCGGTCCAGCCAACTGTTCCACAATTAAAATCGTTAATCATTGAGTGACCATAGCGTTCTGCATTTGGCCAGTACTGGTATTTTTCCGCATCAAAAGCTTCGTTGCAGCCTTCGGTAAATAGTAATTTTTTATCAGGATAAGCTTCCTGTATTTTTTGCAGGTTATTGAACATTGGCTGTCCTTTTCTCCAGGTTTCGTACCAATGAAAACCTGTTCCCCAGGCATATTTTGCAGCCTCAGGATCATCCATAATTGTGTTGGCACGGTGGGTAATTAAATCGCGGTTGTGATCCCACACTACAATGTTTTTATCGCCTAAACCTTCTTTCTCAAGAGTAGGTCCTAAATGATTTTTTAAAAAATCACGTTCTTCTTCGGCTGTATATATGCAGGATTCCCAACTTTGGGTAGCCATAGGTTCGTTTTGTATGGTAACACCCCAAACAGGTATTCCTTCTTTTTCGTAAGCTTTAATAAATTTTGCGTAGTACATAGCCCACGAGTCGTAATATTCTGGTAGAAGTTTCCCTCCTTTAAGCATGTTTTTATTGTCTTTCATGAAAGCTGGAGGACTCCAAGGGCTTGCATAAAATAGGATAGAGCCTCCTGCTTTTTTTATGGCTCTTTTGATCATTGGGAGGCGATATTTTTTATCAACATCAATGGAGAAAGTTTTCAATGCTTTATCACCCTCTTCGATATAGGTAAAGTTACCTTTACTAAAATCGCAGGAATGGATAGATGTACGCATTAAGGAGTAGTTAATTCCTTCTTTGCTGTAATAAGCATTTAGTAGTTCTTCTTGTTTATCTTTTGATAGTTTTGCAAATACCTCTGCCGAGGCATCGGTTATGGCTCCTCCAATTCCAATAAAAGATTGAAATGTATTGTTTGGATTCACAAAAATAGAATTTTCGGTTTCGAGAGCCTGTTTCGATTTTTGGAATACTGTTTCTCCTGTTTTTTGCAACCTTAAATCAGTATCTTTTGCAGTAGTAATTATTGTTGCGGTTTTGCCTTCGGCATTAAAATTTTTAGCCATTAGTGTTTTGTTAGGCGAATTTGGTTGCGAACAAGCAGCACATGCTAATAATAAAACAGGAATAAAGTTTTTCATAATAGAAGCCTTGTAATGTTTATGTATATAAGACTACCTCATAACTGAGGTAGTCTTATTGTATGATTCAAATATTAAAAGTAATTATTAATATCCAGGATTTTGATCTGATTCTTCAATTGCATCGTTCGCAATAATCTCAGCTTGTGGAATAGGGAATAATTCGTGTTTATTGGATGTAAAACCTAAGTTACTTAACTCCTGAGATGCTAAATCCCAGCGTACTAAATCCCAGTAACGGCTTCCTTCAAAAGCCAACTCCAATTGTCTTTCTGTAACAATAGCCTGAAAAATATCGTCAGATGCTTCAATGTCTTCTAAGTCAGCACGATCTCTTACTTTGTTTAGCTCAATTAATGCTAATCCATCCTGAGAAGAGAAGTGGTATGCTTCGGCAGCCATAAGCAATACATCGGCATAACGCATCAAACGCCAGTTAATGGTGTAATTCAATTCTGGAACACCACTTTCGCTTGTATCAGAAGATTTAGTAACATATTTTAAACGCATATAGCCTTCGTAGTCATGTGCATTTGGATCTTTTACTACACCGCCTGTTGCTTCAAAATCTGCTGCAGATAATACGGTAGCATTTTTTCTTTCAGTATCACCGGCATCAATAAATGCTTGTCCAATTTTAGCAGATGGAGAATTAAATCCCCAACCATTTACAATGTCGAGACTCGAGTTTTCCAAATTAAATACAGCATCTCGAGGTCCTTGTAGCTGAGCTTCGATATTATTTTCGTTGCCACCGCCCCAAGGGAAGTTACCCCAATCGTAAGCTTCCTGAGATGTATATGAAACTTCAAATAATGATTCTATACCAAATTCAGAATCTTTACTCCAAACATCTGCGAAATTAGGTTCTAAATCATATTCTCCTCTGCTAATTACAGCAGCCAGTTGAGTTGCAGCATCACCATATTTTTTTTGATATAAAAGAACTTTTCCATAATAAGCTTGTGCAGCACCTTTCGACATGCGGTAACGATCTGCAGCACTATATTCACTCTTAAGAGGAAGATCGGTAATTGCTTCCGAAAAATCTTTCTCAATTTGAGCATAAACATCAGCAGCACTTGATCTTGGTAGATGATATTCATCAGAACTAACTGGATTAACCGTCATTAAAGGAACACCGCCAAAAAGTGTTACTAACTCAAAATAAGAGTATGCTCTTAATGCTTTTGCTTCTGCAATCATTTCTTTTTTACCATCGGTATCGGGCTCAACTTTGTTAATGATTGTATTGGTAGAACTAATTGTTTTGTAAAAATTAGACCAAATTAGTTTTAATTTATCATTATCGGTTTGAATGGCAAAGTCATCGATATTTTGATAACCTGTTTGGTCACCTTCCGATGATCCGGCTAGACAATCATCTGCCGGAAGGTTTTTTACAAAATAGACACTAGCCCAGCTACCACTGGAGAAATTATTTTGCATGGCATTGTATACACCTACAATAGCCAGCTTTACTTCATCTTCGGTATTTAGGAAATTATCGCTGGTTACACTTCCTGTTGGATCGATCTCAAGAAATTCGTCTTCGTTACACGAAGTGCTGGAAATGGCAACTGCAATTCCCAATATATATTTAAATAATTTTGAATATTTCATCATTTTAGAAATTTATTTAGAAAAAATATTAACTAAATGTTTTTAGAAATTAACGGAAACACCGAAAATTACTTTACCGGAAATTGGATAAATACCACGATCAACACCTTGTCTGGTATTTGTAGAACTACCTGCCTCAGGATCTAATCCTTCATAATCAGTAAATGTGAAGAAATCGTCAAGAGAAACAAATACTCTGGCACGTTCGATACCTGCTTGCTCACTTACAGTTTTAGGAAGAGTATAACCTAACTGAATTTGTTTGATTCGCATGTATGAACCATCTGATACCATTAAATCGCTACGGTAAACATAGTCGCTGGTATTGTCGGCAGCTGGTCTGCTTGCATTTGTGTTAGTTGGAGTCCATCTGTCATCGTACATGAATTTTGGTTTGTTCGAGAATGGACGATCGGAACGGAACCATCCCATAAATACATCATTACCTTTCGAACCTTGAATAAACAAGTTAAAATCGAAGCCTTTGTATTGTGCATTAAAAGTAGCACCGTAAAGCATGTCTGGATGAGGATCACCAATATAAGTTTGATCGGCAGCAGAAATTTCTCCGTCATTGTTTACATCAACAACATTAGGAGCTCCGGTTGCTTTATCGATACCATCGGTTTTATAACCTTTAAAGTACCAAACAGGTAAACCTTTTTCGAACCAGGTAAGGTCGTAACCTCTTAGGTTATCACCAGCAATTGGCGATCCTTCTTGTTTGGTTACTTCGTTATCGAGAGTAGATAAGTTTAAGTTTACACTGTATTTAAACTCATTGTCGTTGTTGCGGTATCCTAATTCAAAGTCGAAACCTTTATTTTCTACCGAACCAGCATTAGAAAATGGGTATTCGTTACCTACTGATAATGGGCCCTGAGCTACGAAAATTAAATCTTTAGTTTTCTTTTTGTAATAGTCCATAGAGAAAGACAGTTTACCGTTTAATGATCTTAAGTCTAAACCAAGGTCTAATTGTTCTGTAGTTTCCCAAACTAAATCTGGATTGATTAATTTGTCAATTTCGGCACCAGATTGGTATGAATCTGTAGCATCGGGATATTGAATTCCTGCAAATGTCCAGAATTCACGATCTTCGTTTCCTGGAAGATTGGCTCTACTACCATTCTGTCCCCAACTACCTCTTAATTTTAAGTAGTCGATACCATTAATATCAAAGAAATCTTCTTCAGAAACAATCCAACCCAAAGATGCAGCTGAGAAAACAGCAGATTTATCGTTTGTAGGGAAGGCGTCTGCAGCATCACGACGAATCGAGAATTCAGCCATGTATCTGTTTTGATAGTTGTAAGATAAACGACCGAAATATGATGTCATGGTATGATTTATGTAACCACCACCAGTTCTATCAAACTCATCGGAAGTTGTGTAACCTTGATATGCATATTGATCCCCTTCGGCAATCATTGGACCAGAATACATTGTCCAGTCTGGTTCCTGATTCTCTTCGGCAGAATAACCGGCTAAAATGGTAAATTCATGATCATCAATTTTAGTGTTGTAAGTAGCAAAGTTTTCCCACAACCATGTGTACCATTTGTTAATATTATCACTAACAGAAGTAGCCGAGTTTTGGTTCTCGCTAGAGAAATAGTAAGTTGGAGCCCACGAATGTTGAGTTTGGTATGTTAAATCCAATCCCACACGAGTGGTGAATGATAAACCTTTAATTGGCTTAACAGTAGCATAAGCCATACCTAAAATCTTATCCTGAGTAATTGTATTGTGATAAGTATCGAGTAAGGCAAGAGGGTTTGCAGTTTCACCAGTTACATATTGAGCTAAACCATAGTAGCGTCCGCTTCCATCTTGTAAAATGGTGTTTCCTGCATCTAATAAACTCTGTACATTATCAGGAGTTCCATCATAAGTAACCGGAGTAAGTGGATCAATTAAAAGTGCATTGTTTACCACACTTCTGTACTCATCATCTTCACCAATATATTTTTGTTTAGAATGAGAAAAACTAAAGTTATTACCAACTTCTAACCATTCTTTTACACTACTTTTAGCATTTACACGAGCAGTAAATCTTTCATATTTAGCTTTCTCGTCGCCTACAATACCATTTTGTGAAAAGTAAGAACCAGAAATCATATAACTCGATTTTTCTGTTCCACCAGTATAGCTTAAGTGGTGTTTTTGCATAGGAGCAACTTCGAAAACTTCGTCTAACCAATCGGTATCGGTACCGTTTTGTTCAACAGTTCCAGCACCCGATTCAGTCATCCATTGCTGATATTCGTTAGCATTCATAAGGTCCATATCGCTTCTTGAGCTTTGGAAACCATACTGAAAATCGTAACTAATTTTCCCTTTTCCTGATTTACCCGATTTGGTGGTGATAATAATAACACCATTTGCACCTTCGGTACCATAAATAGCAGCCGAGGCAGCATCTTTAAGTACGTCGAACGATTCAATATCACTAGGGTCGATATTGTTGATATCTCCAGTTTTCATTCCATCAACAATAAACAAAGGATTCGAATTTCCGTTGGAGTTAACACCACGAATACGAATATTTGTTCCTGCTCCTGGCGAACCCGAAGTAGCTAATACAGATACACCAGCTGTACGTCCCTGAATTGCCTGATCGGCTCTTGAAGCTGGAGTGTTTTGTAATTCATCCCCTTTTACACTGGAAATAGATCCTGTGTTTAAGGCTTTCTTTTGAACACCATATCCAATTACAACAACTTCGTCTACACTTAGTGCATCTTCGAGCATTGTAACATTGATTGTAGTTTTATCGCCTATTAAGATTTCCTGTGTTGTGTGTCCGATAAAACTAAATACAATAACGTTTTCGGAATTTGCAGTAATACTGTAATCTCCATCGATATTGGTAACTGTACCTGTTGTGGTTCCCTTAAGAGAGATGTTAACACCTGGTAAGCCTATACCAGATGAATCGATTACTTTTCCGGATATTTTTTTGTCCGGATTTTGAGCAAAAACTAAGGCTGTATTTAACAGCACAGCTAGCATTAGAAGGGCAGGTTTAAATAACCAATTGCCATTCATTTGCTTCCTTTTCTTCAAGCAGGTTAAAGCTGCTCTTGAATTGTCAGATTTTTTCATAAATTTGAGATGATTCATTAGCGTTAATTTGTTATGGATTATTTGCCGGAAGGACAGGGCCAACAGATCTTTCCGGCATTTTTTATTTTTCATAGCATTTATCAATTCCGCAGGTTAAAAAAACAAGAGGAGCATTCCAGTTAATTGCAATTTCGTTAGTGGAATAACTACATTCTTTATCAATATAAGATTTAGAAGGGTAGTCAGATCTGATTATATCAGGTCCGCAATCGGTTCGAACAATTAAATTTGGCCCACCAACTAAGAAGCCTGGAACTGGTTGATTAACAGAGTCGGCAGCAGATGGTCGGTGGTGAATATTAAGAGGGCTTAAGCTTCCAAAACCTGTTACAAAGCAATAAGCAGTTGCATTTCGGCCAAGCAAATAGTCTAAACTTTCTCTTGCTGAGTTCAGGTATTTGAAATTCTTAGTAATTTGGTATGCAATAAGTTTTAACATGCCTTGATTGGCAAATATAGAGTTGCTTCCCCAAACGTAATTTTTAATAGCAGTACGATAGGGACTTTTATTTTCAGATTTTATTAATTCGTCGGTATATTTTATAAAATCTGTGTTTAGAGCTTCAAATTCGTCTTTTTTATTGGAGGTAAGAAGCGATAAAATACCAAGAGTACTTACTTCTTGCCAAGCAGGAGTATTACTTGTGGTTTTTGTTTGTGCTAGTTTAGTTTCATACTTTGATTTTTCTGTTGCCAGATATAATTCGCATGCAGCCCAAAACCATTCGTCGGTTAAATTTGTGTCGTCGTAAGCTCCAGTTTTAATATCAGAGCTTTGTATGTAAAGGCTATTGGGGTTTTTCACAGCCCATTCCCAGGCTTTTTCCGATTGAATTAAGCAAGAATCGGCCAAGCCAGGTAAATCGTTTGAGTAATTTTGAAATAAACGAGCAGCATAAGCCATTGTTGCTGCAAAATCGAGACTTGCTGCTGTGCTTTTTTGCACTAAGTATCTTTTATTGGTTGCCTCGTGAGGCATTACAAAACCTTCAAAATTTTTGGTAGTTAGTTTATGGTAAACACCTCCATCAATAGGATCTTGCATGCTCATCATCCATCTTAAATTGTACAGAGCTTCGTCTAGTATATCTGGAATTTTATTTTCCGATTCGGGAACGTTTTCATTAAGTTTTGAAAAATAATCTGGAAATGAATTGTAAGCCAATAGTAAGGTATAAGTGGAAATGCTGCTATTTACAATATACTTGTTGTAATCACCTGCATCGTACCATCCTTTTGGAGATGAAATACTGCTATTTTCAGGATGATTTTTGTCGGCAGCCGAGGCATGATAATAAACAAGAGTATCGGGATGACCAGCCGGACGTGCCCATTTGCCTCCATGTATGCTGTCGATTTCTACTCCCGATCGATTAAAATAAAAAGACTTAAGCGAAGCTTTTGCAAGTTTCGCATAAGGTCTTTTTGTGATGATTATCTTATTAGAGATGATGCTATCATTTATTACAATATAATAGGTTCCATTATCTGTTAATTCTGAAAAATCGATAGATTGGATTGTATCGCCTGATAATGAGCAAAATTGTTTCGATTCGGCAGCTTTTTCGAGTATTGTTTTACCCTCGCTGTTTTTAATCTGAAACAGATTTGTATTGGTTCTAACCATTGCTTTTTTAGGGGCATTACATTCATATCCAACTTGATTGATAAGAATAAGTTGTTCGTTTGCAGGAGTTGGTTTTATGTTTGTTTTACAAGAACAAATCGTTGCTGTTAACGAAACAACAAAAAACAAAAGTGGTATGTTATAATATTTGATTTTCATCTTTTAACTAAGTTTAATCTAATATGATTTTTACTTGATGAGTACCTGTATTAAATAATGGAATAATATTGCCATCGATTATTTTTCCATCTACTTCCATCGATTTTACGCCCTTGTTAATTCCTTTAGGGTTAGATATTTGAATAATGTAGCTTGCTCTTCGGAATTGGCGCGTAATGGTGTATTCTTTCCATTCGTTTGGAATGCAAGGATCAATTCTTAATCCATCGTAATCGGGCTGAATGCCTAAAATATATTGAGTGATTGCGTAGAAATTCCAAGATGCGGTTCCTGTTAACCAGCTGTTTTTTCCTTCGCCCGGTTTAAAAGCATCTTTTCCGGCTACCATTTGGCAGTACACATAAGGTTCGACTTTGTGTAGTTCGCTTATTTCTTCGAGATAAGCAGGGCATATTTTGCGGAAATATTCCCAGGCCCTATTACCTCTTCCTAATAAGGTTTCGCCAATAATTATCCATGGGTTGTTGTGACAAAAAATACCTGCATTTTCTTTGTATCCGGCAGGGTAAGTGGATATTTCGCCATATTCAATTTTATATTCGGTAAATGCAGGATTGTTTAGTACAATACCATAAGGAGTATCGAGCATTTCTTTTACACTATCTAGTGCTTTTTTGGGCATATTATCTTCAGATCCAATTTCGGCCATACTACACCAGCCTTGCGATTCGATAAATATTTTGCCCTCTTCGTTTTCTTTAGAACCCACTTTGTTGCCAAAATAATCGTAAGCTCTTAGGTACCAATCTCCATCCCAGCCATTTTTCTTAACTGCTTCGATCATGTTGTTCACATGATTTTGAGCTTCGCTGGCATCTTTTTCTTTACCGATTTTGTTGCATAGGCTAACATATTCTTTACCATAAACTACGAAAAGTCCTGCAATCATTAACGATTCGGCAGTTCTTCCTTTTTTGTTTCCTGTGGTTTGGAAGGACTCATTAGGATTACTTGAAAAACAGTTTAGGTTTAAACAATCGTTCCAGTCGGCACGACCAATTAAAGGCAGGTTATTAGGGCCTAAATTATTAACTACATGGTAGAATGAAACATGTAAGTGTTCGAATAAGCTTTTTGCTTTGCTAACATCGTTATCGAAAGGAACTTGTTCTTCAAGAATTGAAAAATCGCCTGTTTCTTTAATGTAAGTAGTTACAGAAAGAATTAACCAAAGAGGATCGTCGTTAAAATCACCACCTAAGGCATGATTTCCCATTTTTGTTAATGGTTGATATTGGTGATAACATCCACCATCTTCGAATTGTGTTGCAGCAATATCTAGAATTCGCTCGCGAGCTAATTCTGGTATTTGATGTACAAAACCAATTAAATCCTGATTAGAATCGCGGAATCCCATGCCACGGCCAATACCACTTTCGAAAAAGCTTGCACTTCGCGACATATTAAAGGTAACCATACATTGGTATTGATTCCAGATGTTTACCATTCTGTTTAATTCGTTTTCCTTACTGTTTAGTTGAAATTTATTTAACAGTTGAGACCAGTAAGTTTCTAAATCGGCGAAAGCATTATTTACTTTTTCGGTAGTATCAAATTTCGCAATCATTTTATTGGCCTTGGTTTTGTTGATTACGCCTTTAGATTCCCATTTTTCATTCTCCATGTTTTCTACATATCCAAGAATGAAAACAAAGTCTTTTTCTTCTCCTGGTTTTAGTTCAACTTCGATGTAATGCGATGCAACAGGTGACCATCCATGAGCAATACTGTTTCCAGCTTCGCCATTTTCAACAGCCTGAGGTTTATCAAAACCATTGTGCATGCCAATAAAAGTTTCACGATCGGTATCAAAACCGTCGATGTCTGAATTTACTGAGAAAAAGGCATAATGATTTCTTCTCTCTTTGTATTCTGTTTTGTGATAAAGGGCAGAAGCTTCCACTTCTACTTCTCCAGTAGAAAGATTTCTCTGGAAATTGGTCATGTCATCTTCAGCATTCCAAAGGCACCATTCTGCATAAGAGAAAAGTTTTACTTTTTTGGCTTTATCGGTTTCGTTTTTTAGTTTTAGCAGGTGTACCTCTCCCATATAATCGAGAGGAATAAAGCAAAGTAGATTGGATGAAAGTCCATTTTTACTACTTAAGAAACGAGTATAACTAAGTCCATGACGGCATTCGTATTTGTCTAACTGGGTTTGTGTTGGCTTAAATCCGGGATTCCATGTGCACTCTTCATCTTTTATATAATAGTAGCGTCCGCCCATATCAATCGGTACATTATTGTAGCGATATCTGGTTAATCGTCTAAATTTCGCATCTTTATAAAAAGTGTATCCTCCCGCTGTATTTGATATCAATCCAAAAAAGTCTTTGTTTCCCAGATAGTTAATCCATGGAAAAGGTGTTTTTGGTGATGTTATCACATACTCTCTATTGGTGTCATCAAAGAAACCGTACTTCATAATACTTTAATTAAAATGTTTATTTTATAAAATGTGTATCACACTTTTTATATTCTTATTATTCGTTATTTTTTATTCTGCGACTTTGTAATTCTTTAGTGATCATATCCATTTTATCTTGGTTTAAAGGATAAATAGTCATAAAAATTGCGCCTAGAATTGCTATGATTGCCGGTACCCAACTCATGAGCATTTTAATGCCAGGAATTGCACCTTGTATTGCCAGATGATCTTGTCCGTTATAGTGGAAGGCTGCTAATATAAATCCTATGATTGCACCAGCAATACCACCTCCAAATTTGGTGGCAAAAGATCCGGCAGAATAGATTAATCCTGTAGCTCTTCGTCCATTTTTGTATTCAGAATAATCGGCAGCATCACCAAGCATAGCAAAGAATAGAGTAGGAAATATTGCTGCAGCAAACTCTGATAATATTCCTAAAATAAAAATTACCGTATAATCATTTGGTCCGCAAAAAATGATAGTTGCATTTGTTACTCCCGAAAAAATAAGAGCGTAGGTAAACAGTTTCTTTTTACCAAATGTTTTACTTAATGGGGAAGTTAGCATTGCTCCTGCAATGGATGCAAACATAAGTGCTACCATAAAAGAAGCTGCCAATAGTTGGTTGTGCAGATAGTGAGAGAAGTAAATTACAACAATACCCTGTTTTATTGAATTGTATATGCTAAATAGTAATCCAATAGTTAGCAGAACTAGCCAGGGCTTATTTCGAAGTAAATCTTTAAGATCTTTTAGAAGATTGTTTTTTTGTTCTTTAGGAGGTTGTACACGCTCTTTTGTGCTCAAAAAAGTAATAATCATGAAAATAGCAAGAAACACAGACATTAAATAAATGGAGTTACTGTATCCTCTTTTTTGATCAATAACTTTAATTTTAGATTTGTCTAGATTCTCTTCTCCCTTAACTATGAAAGTGTATTTTTTGTTCGCCTCTATACTAAAACTTTTGCCTTGAGTAGGTAAGTTTGTTTTATTTGTGCTATCTGCCCAAATAAAATTTGCGATTCCATCTTTGGTTGAAATGTTTACATTCTCTACATTTTTAGCCGCAGATACTGTAAGCTCGAATTTGTCGAATGTTAGCTCTTTAACGTTTATTGTAGGATTAATATTTCCGTACCAAGCTACTAAAAGGAGTAATGCTCCCTGTACTAACATGCCTCCAGCAAAAGCGCCAACCATTCTAAATGATCCTATGCTTGTTCTTTCTTTATCGTCGTCAGTCATTACTGCCATTAAGGCTCCGTAAGGAATATTGTTGGCCGTATAAATTAAGGTGAATAAGATATAGGTAGTGTATGCATAAATAATTTTTCCGGTATCAGAAAAATTAGGAGCAGTAAATAGCAGCGATAAAATTACTGCTAGCGGAATGGCCGTGAATAAAACCCAGGGTCTGAATTTACCATATTTGGTGTTGGTTCTATCGCCGGCAATACCCATTAAAACATCACTAATACCATCGGATGATCGTGCTACAAGCATTAGTACACCAACGGCAGCAGGCGCTAGGCCAAAAACATCGGTGTAAAAAATAAAAAGAAATGTAGCTACTCCTCTCCATGCAATATTAGCTGCGCCATCGCCAAGAGCATAACCTAATTTTTCTTTTATTGATATTTTTTGTGAATTCGACATTTTTCTTGTTTAGACTGTAAAATCAAATAATTCCTTTTTTGTTTTCTCGTAGGCATCTCTGCTAAAAACATAAAGTCGGGCTGGTTTATGAGCCACTCCTTTTTGTTTTTCATCGGTTGGAATAAGATATTTCATACGAGCAATTTTTTTTCTAAAATTTCTTTTATCGAGTTTAGTACCTAATATTACTTCGTAAACATGTTGCATTTCGGTTAAGCTAAATTTTTCGGGTAAAAGCTCAAAACCAATAGGTTCGTGTTTTATTTTATTGCGAAGTGCAACTAATGCTTCGTTTAATATTTGGTTGTGATCGAAGGCTAATTCGCCAATTTCAGATAAAGGAACCCATTTAACATTTCTTCCTTTCCATTCCAATGTTACATTCTGGGCTGACAAAAGAGAGAAAAATCCAATTGATACAATTCTCTTATTAGGATCTCGACCATCGTGTAATAACCATTTTCTATCGTTTTCTTTTTTTAATCGATCGGGATGTGCGAATGCTTTAAATTGATTAAGAAAAACATTTTTTAATCCGGTTAAATCGAATAATACTCGGTATGCTGCTTCGTCGATTGTTTCGTCTTCGAACAAATGATTACCTGTTAATGTTAAATCAGTAAATTCAATTTCTCCTGTTTTGGAATTAGTAAGTGTTCTATCCACAAGAAGAACTTGTAGCTCTTTGTCATTATATCCAAAAATGACACAATCGACTGAAATGTATTGATTTAATATTCTTTTTGTTGTCATTAGTATTTTTTGTTGCTAGTGTGTTATTATGAAATGTGTAAAAACTACACTAACTAATTATGATGCTAATGTAAAATGTTTTTTTTAGAAAGTCAAAAAAGATTTTCGACAAATCGAAAACGTATGCATAATCAAGTTGTAAAAAGTACACTAAGTGGCTTGATTTTTCTAGCTATATAGAATTATTATGAGAATTAGTGATATTCTCTTAATTAGAATCAATAAAAATAACAAGTGTATTGTAGGAGGGATGTTTTTTTAATGAAAACTCGAAAAAAACATTTTTTGCATTAAAATGAAGCAGAAATTATGAATAAGGGCAGTTTTGCAAAAAAAAGACATTGGTAACTTGTTGCGATCTATAATTACTAAACTTTCTTAAAATTCGCACGATATTCCAAGGGAGATATTCCACTTATACTTTTAAAACATTGATTAAAATAGGCTACAGAACTAAAACCGCATTCGAAACCAATTTGATTAGAGCTTAAATTTGTATTGATTAAGAGTTGCTGGGCAAAGTCAATACGAGTTTCTTTTACGAACTGAGAAAAAGTTTTGTGGGTAACTTTTTTAAAAAATCGACAGAAGGAACTTACATTCATTTCTGCCAATTTAGCGGCCTCTTGTACGCTTACATCTGCCATATAATTATTCATTACATATTCGTGAACTTTCTTTATTCTGTTCGATTTGGTAACAAAAAGGCTGTCAAAATAGTCTTTTGATACTATGGGCTCGTAATGTCCTTTTTGAAATAAATCAAGCACTTTAATAAGATATACTAAACGATCAATGCCTTGATAATTAGGAAAGTCGCAAATTAGACTTATGATTTCAACATTTGAATTATTAGGAGAAAATCTTAATCCATATTTAGCTGTATTTAAGAGGTTTTGTATGGATTGCATTTCTGGTAAGCTAGAAAAGCGGGTGCCAAATATAGAACGATCGAATTGTATATAAACCGATTCGCAATGTTCATCATTATCGGGTTCAAAAAATATAGGATCGGAAAACCAAGCATGAGGTAAATTGCTACTTATGAGCACTAAATCGCCAACAGCAAACCTACTCGAGTTATCTCCTACAACACGAGTTCCATAGCCTTTGGTTATTAATAATAGCTCAAATTCGTTATGATAATGCCACGAACGTTCAAAATATTTTGCAGAGTAAGTTCCTACATGAAACGAATGTCCTTTGTTAAGTTTTATTTTTTCAACATTTGGTATCATAGTGAGTTTATTTGCCTTGTTTAAGCTTACATGCAAATATAACTAAATACTTAACAATTGTTAGAAAAATATTGCAATCGATATAATTTAATATTGTAGCAATAAAAAATCCATAAGGTCATTTCAATTTTTAGATCAATAATTATTGACTTTATAAAAACAAACGAATTAAAAAACCCAAATAATGAATTGTGATTTACAAAGTAAGTTTAATGAACTTTATCAGGCAAAACCTAAATTTTTAGCCTATTCCCCAGGCCGTGTTGATTTAATGGGTAGCCATACCGATTATAATCACGGTTATGTAGTAACCATGCCTATTAATCTTGAAATAGAATGTGCTTATACTGCCAATGCATCAGGTCTTATTCAATTGTATTCATGCGATTTTGATACAAGTATCAGTATCGATACTGCAACAGGTGAAATGACTAAAGGTGATGATTGGGGAAAATATGTAAGTGCAGTAGCAAAAGTTCTGATTGATGAAGGACATAAGCTAAAATCTTTTACAGGAGCATTTTGTAGTACGATACCTGTAGGTTCGGGTTTATCGAGTTCGGCCGCTTTAGAGGCAACAATGATGGCAATTTTGGCGCAGGTTTCAGGTTTCGAAATTGATAAGAAAACAATGGCTTTGTTGAGTCAACGTGCCGAGAATGTTTATGTAGGTGTTAATTGTGGAATTTTAGATCAGTATTCGGTAATTTTTGGGGAGAGACATAAAGCTATAAAATTAGATTGTCGTGAGTTATCCCACACTCAGGTTGCTTGGCCAAAAGATTTAATGGTAGCTATTTGTAATACCAATAAACCACGTACTTTACATGGTTCTGAATACGACGATAGAAGAGCGCAATGCGAAGAAGCTGTGAGTGAATTTGCTAAAATTGACAGTAAAATTACTCACTTACGCGATGTAAGTATTGAGTTTTTTCACAAGCATAAAGATAAACTATCAGAAGGAGCAGCTAAACGTGCTCAGTTTATTATTGAAGAAAATGATCGTACTCACGAATTGGAAGAAGCTCTTACAAATGCAGATTACCCATTATTGAAAGATGTTTTTAATCGTTCTTTCGAAGGAGCCAGAGATTTATTTGAAATTGCAAATGATGCTATGGAGCAGATGTATAAAGCAATGTCAACAGCTCCTGGTGTAGTTGCTTCGCGACAGGCAGGTGCAGGCTTTGGAGGTTGTATGGTATCGCTTATCTACAAAGATAAATTAGAGGAGTTTAAAAAAGGTGTATTCGATACTTACAAGGAATTAACCGGAATTGAATGTGAAATTTATGGCGTGCGCACAGCAAATGGAACGCGTGTAGAAAGCACTAATAATGTCGAAGTTGAAAATATTAAGGAACTGTAGTGATGACGAAAAAGGAAGTAATAAAAATGGTATTGGATGGTAAAAAACCACCTTATGTGCCATGGGATTGTAAATTTACCATAGAGGCTCTCGAAAAAATGAAAAAGCATTATGGTGAAGATGTAGATGTTGAAGAACTGGTTGATAATCACTTTATAAAACTTGGTCAGTCTAGTGGTTTTAAGATTGATATTGATAAGGATAGGAAGAAGGATATTTTCGGAACTGTCTGGAATATGACACTTGAAAAAGATATAGGTAATGTAGAAGGATTGGTACTTCCTGAACCAACACTGGAAGGTTACGAATTTCCCGATCCGGAAAATCCAATTTTGTACGCAGGTATTGAAGAAAAAATAGCGGCCAATAAAGACAAATTTGTTTTGTACAGTATTGGATTTAGCTTATTTGAGCGTTATTGGTGCCTTCGTGGCATGGAAAATGCTTTCATGGATTTTATGTTATATCCTGATTTTGTGAAAGATTTAATGCGTAAAATTGCTGATTTTAATATTGCTGTAATTAAAAATGTTTGCGAACGCTATCCCGAGGTTGATGGAATTTATTTTGGAGACGACTGGGGTTCGCAAAAGAAATTGTTAATGGGAAAAGAAGTTTGGATGGAATTTATTTATCCCGAATTAAAACGTATGTATGCCAATACCAAATCTTATGGGAAGTATCAGTTAATTCATTCGTGTGGTGATATAGCAGAGATCATACCCGAATTGATTGAAGCTGGTGTTGACAGTATCAATCCATTTCAGCCAGAAGTACTCGATGTGGACGAATTGCTTTCTACTTACAGAGGAAAAGTAACATTTCATGGTGGTCTTTCAACTCAAAAAACATTGCCTTATGGAAGTGTCGAAGATGTTGTGAAAGAAACAAAACACTTACTGGAATTAGGTAAAGAAGGAAGTTATATCTTTTGCCCCTCGCATGCGACAGAAGGAGATACTCCTATTGAAAACATTGTTGCATTTATTGATTTAATACTCGCACAAAAGCGATAATAACGTAAATATTTCAAATGTATGTTCTTAAAAGGCCGATAATAAAGCACTAATAAATAAATAAGTCGGTTTTGTTTAAAAAGAGGACATAATTGTATGAAGTAATAAAATGTATTGGAAGTATTTTTACAAAAGTATTTGAGTCAACTAAATAAAAGGAAAATGGAAGAGTTATTTGAACAACTAGCATACTGTATTGAATTTGGTAAAATAAACAAACAATCACCATATCCACCTAATATGAAAGATCAGGAAGGTGCAGGAGAGCTTACAGAGCAATTGCTTAATAAGGGAGTATCTGCTGATGATGTTCTGCAAAAAGCTTTAATTGTAGGTATGGAAAAAGTAGGTGTAAAATTTCGTGAAAATAAAGTGTTTGTGCCTCAGGTACTAATGTCGGCGAAAGCTATGGATGCCGCAATGGTTCATCTAAAACCACATTTTGCTAGTAATCCAGGATCTCAGAAAGGTACCTTTATTATTGGTACCGTAGAAGGAGATTTGCATGATATTGGAAAAAATCTTGTTGCCATGATGGTGGAAGGGAATGGTTATGAAGTAATTGATTTAGGTACTGACGTTAAAGCTGAAACATTTATTGAAGCAGCAGAGCAAAATCCTGGAGCAATACTTGGATTGTCTGCCTTATTAACTACTACCATGAACAATATGGAAAAAATTACCAAGACAATAAAAGAGCATAATAATAATATTACCGTTTGTGTAGGTGGTGCACCTGTTAATCAGGAGTTTTGTGAAAGAATTGGAGCCGATAATTATAGTCCTGATCCACAAGGTACAGTTGAATTTTTAAATAGAACAGTTGCCTAGTTCGTAAAAAATAGTAAACATGAAAGGATTTGAATTAATAAAAAAAGCAATGCGTCTCGAAGAAGTGGAGCGTATTCCATGGGTTCCTTTTGTAGGAGCACATGCTGGCGAATTGCTTGGGATGACAGCTACCAAATATTTAAAATCGGCCGATAATATTGTTAATGGTGTTAATAAAGCAATTGAATTATACAATCCTGATGGGATTCCGGTTGCTTTCGATTTGCAAATAGAAGCCGAGGCCTTGGGTTGTAAATTGGCTTGGGCCGATGATAATCCACCTGCAGTCGTGTCGCATCCATTAAAAGAGGGTGTAAAGCTTGAAGATATGCAAGTGCCATGTTCTTGTAAAGCTCGAATTCCTATGGTAATGGAGGCAACTCAGCGTTTGAGAGAGCAGCATCCCGATTTGGCTCTTTATGGACTTATTACCGGACCCTTTACTTTGGCTCTTCATTTGCTGGGTACCGATATCTTTATGGATATGATGATGAATCCCGAAGGAACTCACAAGTTAATGCGTTTTGCAACAGATGTTGCCAAAATGATGGCAGGGAATTATATAGAAGCTGGAGCAGATGTGATTGCTATTGTTGATCCTATGACCAGCCAGATTGATCCTATGAGTTTTGAAACATTTGTAAAGCCTTATGTTTCGGAAATAAATGATTTTATTCGTGAAGCCGATGCTCTTAGTTCGTTTTTTGTGTGTGGTAATGCCCAGCAAAATATAGAGGTAATGTGTCAGACTAAGCCAGATAATATTTCTATCGATGAAAATATACCTTTGGATTTTGTTCGTGATATGGCCTTAAAGCATAATGTGAGTTTTGGAGGTAATATGAAACTTACCGTTGTATTGTTAATGGGAGATGAGGAAGCTTCGCGTCGTGATGCCCTGGAATGTATGGATATTGGAGGAAAGAAAGGGTTTATTCTTGCACCAGGTTGCGATTTAGCAATGGCTACTCCTGTTAAGAATCTTCAGGCTGTTGGCGAATTAGTGTATGATGAAGTCCTGCAAGGGGAATTGCGCGCTTCGGAAGCTACAAGTGTTGAAATTGAAAAACTCGATTTATCGACTCACTGGAGCAAAGATAAAGTGGTGATTGATGTAGTGACTTTAGATTCTTCATCATGTGCACCTTGTCAGTACATGTATAATGCGGTGGTTCGTGCATCTGAGCCTTTTGGCGATAAGGTAATTTATAAAGAACATCGCATAAAAGATCAGGAGGGCGTTCAAATGATGGCTACTCTTGGTGTGCGTGCTATTCCAACTATTGTAATAGATGGCAATGTCGAATTTGCTTCACAAATTCCTCCTCTTAGCGATATTGAAGTTAAGATTGAAGAATATTTAGCAAAAAAATAATAACCTGAGTTTCTGTGATAGATGGTTTTAATGGAACACAGGTTAATAAACTTAAGTCATTCAAAGGCACAGGGTACAGAAGAGTGTTGATTTTTGTTTTTCTGAACTTTGTGTCTTAGAACAATTAAATTGTGATATGACACAAAATATAAAAAATGCTTGCATTTAACCTAATTACAGGCTTTCTAGGAAGTGGGAAAACTACACTTTTAAGTAATTTATTGCAAGAGTTGTCTCCCAGAAAAAGAATTGCCGTTATCCAAAATGAATTTGCAGCTTCGGGTATCGATGGTAAAGAACTAAAGCACAAAAGTGATGGTTTTAAATTGGTCGAGATTAATAATGGTTCTGTCTTCTGTGTGTGTCAGCTTCATACTTTTGTGCAAAGTATGAAGACTTTAATTGAAGATTATCAGCCCGAACTTATTTTTTTAGAAGCATCAGGATTGGCCGACCCAATAAGTATAATTGAACTTCTTCAAACCGATCAGCTTAAAAATATCGTTAGTCTTGATAAAATAATTAGTCTAGTTGATGGCCTTAATTTTTTTAAAGGCTTGAGTTCATTGGTGCGCTTCAAACATCAGATAATGATAGCTGATAAAATTATTTTGAATAAAATAGATTTAATTAAATCTGATACAGATAAATTAATTAGTAAAGAGCTAAAAATACTTAATCCTTATGCCGAAATAATTCGGACAAGTTATGGAAGAGTAGATTGGAAAGCTCTTGCAGTAAATGATAAAATAAAAAGTAAAGCTGCACAAGATTATAAGGGACAAGAATCAGAAGGTCGCCCAGATATGAAAGCCTGTGTGTTGAGAACTCACGAAAAGATATCGGAAGAGCAATTAAGAAATTTTATTGAAGAATTACATTGGCAATGTCCTCGTATTAAAGGACATATTACTTTAAATGATGGGCGTGTAATGTCTGTTCATTCGGTTTTTGACTCTATGGAATTTGTGGTGTTGGATAATTATGTTGGCCCAAGCGAATTAATCGCATTTGGAGATAATTTAATGGTGACAGATTTAAGAAAGAAGTTTAAAAATTACAGCATAAAATCTAACTTGTAAATAAAGATTAATCCTAATAATTAAAAGTGAATACGACAAAATCAAAACATTTTAATTTTCAGTTAAAAGATCTGGACATAACTGTTGAGCTAATGGAAGAATTGGCTCGCATAGATGATAGTATGCCTGATTACTCAAAATTTTTGGAAAATGAAATTGTTAACAGTCTTTCTTTTTCTTTAATTGAAGGTGGATATGTAATTATGCCAGCTACGATTAATAAAAGTACTGTAATTATTGGTGCTAACGCTTTTGAAGTTGGTGAATCTATTATAAAAAAATATACAAATAGTACACATATTGCAATTTTTACTTGCACTGCAGGTAATCTGGTGAGTAGGCGAATTCAGGAATTAAATTCTCAGGGACTTATTCTTGAAGCTTATTTGGTTGATTTGTTAGGCTCGGTGATTGTAGAAAAGGCTATGGATAAGATGCAGGCTATAATAGAGGAAGAATGCGCTTTAAAAGGGTTAACCATAACGAATCGATACAGTCCAGGGTATATGGATTGGAACGTAATGGAACAAAGAAAATTATTTGATTTACTGCCTGATAATTTTTGTGGTATTCAATTAAGCGAATCTTGTTTAATGAATCCTGTAAAATCCATTAGTGGTTTTATAGGTGTTGGGGAAAAAGTTCGCTTTCAGAAACATGCTTGTCATTCGTGTAATAGTACCAATTGTATATATCGTAATTCAAAAAAACATTGCTAATGCCACTTGTACATGTATATTATCAAGGAAAAGTTTGTACCAAAAATTATAAAAAAGGCGAGAGCTTGTTAAGCATATTGCAAGCAGAGCAAATACAAGTGGCTTCGCCTTGTGGAGGAAATGGTACCTGTGGAAAGTGTAAAGTTAAAGTAGATGAAGAGGGTGAAGTTTTGGCCTGTTCTTACTATCCCAAAAAAGATATTCATGTACGTATTCCCGAAAATTCTAATCAGGCACAGGTTTTAAGTTCTAATTTACTTTTAAACGAGTTGCAGACTGATAAGCAGAAAAGTAATAGTATAAATGAATATGGTTTGGCAATTGATATTGGCACAACCAGTGTTGTTTTTTATTGGCTAAATTTATTATCGGGGAATATTGAACAAACTCGAGGAATAGAAAATCCGCAGGTACAATATGGTGCTGATGTAATTACAAGAATTAATTACTGCTCTGATCAGAAGAATTTACATAACTTGCAAAAGCTGATTGTTGATGCTATAAATGAAGAGATCAGGAATTTTACAAGAGAAAAGTCATCTCTTATAATCAATAAAATATCGGTGGCAGCCAATACCTGCATGTTACATTTGTTAAGTGGCGTAAACCCAATGCCAATGGCGCTTGCGCCTTTTCGTGCTCCTTTTACCGAAGCTAAAAAAATATCTTCATCGGTTCTCGGAATTATCGCTGATAAAGATATTGATGTTTATTTGCTTCCGTCAGCATCTGCTTTTGTGGGTGCCGATATTGTTGCTGGTATTGCTTCGTTAAATCCTCCCGGTAATATTAAAAATTATCTGTTTTTGGATATTGGTACCAATGGCGAAATGGCTGTTGTTACACCCGATAAAATTTATGCATGTGCCACAGCGGCCGGGCCGGCTTTTGAAGGTGCTAATATAGAACACGGAATGGGAGCTTTCGAAGGAGCCATTTCTTTGTACAATAAAAAAGGATATCAAACAATAG
Source organism: uncultured Marinifilum sp. (assembly GCF_963677195.1). Classification (NCBI taxonomy): domain Bacteria; kingdom Pseudomonadati; phylum Bacteroidota; class Bacteroidia; order Marinilabiliales; family Marinifilaceae; genus Marinifilum; species uncultured Marinifilum sp. Next base: position 4,396,471 of record NZ_OY781918.1, on the reverse strand, counting down.
GCAATAAACCACCAGTAGGTATTTGTGGATCAGGATTAATCGATATTATGGCTTTTCTTCTGGAAGAAGGACATATTACAGCAGATGGTAATTTGAATGAAGATTTTGTTTTGGCATCAACTGAAGAATCTGGTTCTGCTTGTTCTGTTTGCATTACCCCTAAAGATATTCGCGAAGTACAGTTAGCAAAAAGTGCCATTTTTACTGGCGTTAAATTGTTGTTGCAAGAAGCTGATCTTGTTTATGAACAGTTGGATTCTGTTTATCTAGCCGGCGGCTTTGGAAATTATATGAATCCTGATAATGTTGTTAAAATAGGCTTGATACCAAATGATGATACAGTGCCAATTGTACTGGTTGGCAATACATCAGGAGCAGGAGCAGTTTTGCATGTAAGCAATGAAAAGTTTGCCGATAAATTGGATGAAACACTTGCCAAAATGAAAACCATTGATTTGTCGATGCATCCCGATTTTGAGTTGGAGTTTGCGATGAATATGTATTTTTAGTAGGCGTTTTTGTTTATATGTAATTAGTAAGCTACATAAGATATTACAGATAAGCCGATGTTAATAATTTAAAACTTCTTTTATATTTTACAAATAAAAGGATGTGTTATTGTTTTAAGTATTCATGATAAAATTATAATATCTGCATCATTTTATAGGTTGAGAATAAAATTTAATAGAGTCTTAACAGGCCTATAATCAGAAATACCAGATACAGATTTGTATCTAAGAACATAATAGATGGCTTCTTTGTTTTTGAAATTTGAAGAAATAAAATATCTTTGATCTGACCATTAACCCAGAAAACCACTATGATTACTTCCAAAGATTTTGAATCTTTTAAGAAAGGAAATCGATCTGTTTTTAAGCAAATATTTGATGCCTTTTACAAGGGACTGTTGATTTTTGCTAAAAATTTCGTGCAAGAATCTGATGTTGCCGAAGATTTGGTGCAAGAGGTTTTTGTAAAACTTTGGGAAAAGAGAGAAAACATTGAAAATCCTACAACAATTAAAGCTTTTCTTTATGTTAGTGTTCGAAACAGAGCTTTAAATCATTTCCGAAAAAACAAATTAATCAAACAACATCAACAGGAAGAAATTCAATTAAAATCTTCAGAGTCCTTCTTCAAAAATCAGATGATTGAGGAAGAAACCTACCGAATGCTACTTCAGGCAGTTGATGAACTGGAAGGACAAACTAAAAATGTTTGTTTGATGAGTATGAATGGAGTTCAAAATCTGCAAATCGCTGAAGAATTGAATTTAAGTACAAGCACCGTAAAATATCACAAAAACAGAGCTTTGGATATTCTTCGAGCTCGCCTGAAAGATCATATTTTCCTGCTACCAATATTGGCACAGCTTCTAGATTTGTAATAAAGTCTAATAGTTTAACAGTCCAATGAGAGTATATCATTACGAATTACGATCTGCTAAACGTATTTCCCTTGAGGTTTGATTTTTGGGATTTTGCATTTTTGATTTCTCCTTTATACTTTTTCCTTTGGGATTTGATTTTTGGAGTTTGAAGCTTTTGTCTTTCCTTATTTAAGCCTTAAATTACAGCTGTATAGATAAATTTCAGAAAAAAAGTAATTTTTTTCTGCTTTCTCACTGTCCTTTCCTTAATCTCATGTGTATTACTAATAGAAAACCAGAAAAAGAAAATGGAGAATCACACCAAAGAATATATTAAAATCTCTGAACTGTTATATCGAAAACAGTCTGGCCTACTGTCTGAAAAAGAACAAGTGCAGCTTGATGAATGGGGGAATCAGTCTGATGAAAACAAAGAGATTATTAAGCGTTTAAGTGCTGAATTGGCATTAGATGAAAAGAAATTGAAGTACGATGATATTAATTCTGCAAATGCATGGCAGAAAATAGAATCACAAATTGATGAGCAGAAGCCAAAAGAACGCAAGCTGTTCTTAAGTTTTATGAAATATGCGGCAGCAATTGTACTACCATTGGCTATTGGAGGAATGTTGGTGTATCAGACCATGAATACAGCAGAGGATTATAGCGATGCAATTGTTGAACAAATTGTACCAGGTAGCAATAAAGCAACTTTGGTTTTGGCGGATGGTTCTACAATAAATTTGGAGGAAGAAAGAGATACTTTGATTGCCGGTAAAGTTCTGAACAGGAATAACAAACTGAGCTATGATGCGAGCCAATTAGCAAATGTGCAAGCCAAATGGCATAAGTTAGTTGTTCCAATTGGAGGCGAATACAAGCTTCAGTTATCAGATGGATCTACCGTTTGGATGAATTCAGATTCTGAATTACGATATACCGATCAATTTGTGGGAAAACAGAGAGTAGTTCATTTAAAAGGAAATGCAATATTTAAAGTTGCCAAAGATACCAAGCACCCATTTATTGTAAAAACAGATGATATGGACGTGAGGGTTTATGGAACTGAATTTAGTGTAATGGCATATCCCGATGAAGCTAAGGTGCAAACTACTTTGTTGGAAGGAAGTGTTGGAGTTGATTTGAAAAATAAGGCCGGTGTGGTTCAATCATCAATGATAAAACCAAATATGCAGGTCCAATATTATAAGGGTGATGTGAAAGGCGAAATCAGAGAAGTAGCTGCTTATAAGTACTTTGGTTGGAGAGATGGAAAGTTTCAGTTCGACAATGAAGAGCTGGGGAGTATCATGAGAAAGTTAGAAAGATGGTATGGAGTGAAATTTTTTGCGACGAACCAGAAAGTTATGAGGATAAAGTTTAGCGGTGAAATGAAAAGGTTCGATGATTTTTCAACCATTCTAAATTTACTTGAATATGGTTCCGATGTAGAATTTGATGTGCACGGAACAGTTGTTACAGCACGTAGTGCTTATAAATAAAGAGAAAACGAATGTTTAATTTTTTAAATAAAACCCAATAAAAAACCCGAAAAATGCGCCAACATTTTTCGGGGAATTAATGAATACTTACGAGGTATTCAATGTTAAATCTAATTCATTTCAAATTTATGAAAAAAAAATGGAATTGCCTCTTCTCGGCTAACCAAGGGAAGTGGCTAAAAAGGTATTGGATGATGAGGAATTTTATTATTCTATTTTTTGTATGCAACCTTAGCGTTATGGCTAACGGATTTACTCAGGAAGTTTCGGTTGCCAACTATAACAATGCGACTCTTTTAGAGGTGTTCGATCACTTGAAAGAGGAAACAGGTTATGGTATTTTGTACAAAGAATATGAAATTAACCCCGATGTGAGAGTGAACATGAATGTTGAAGATTCGAATGTTCAAGAGGTGTTGGATGAGGCTTTGGAAGGAACAGGATTAACTTACATCGTACAAGATGAAGTAATTGTTGTGTACAAAGCAGAAGTTTTACCAGCTTCGGTAATTGAAGAAGCGGAACAAGAGAAAAAGGTTTTAACAGGTCAGGTAACTGATGCTGAAGGAGTGCCTCTTCCTGGTGTTTCTGTAGTTGTAAAAGGTACTAGCACAGGTGTTGCTACTGATATCGATGGTAATTACGCTATCGAAATGGAAAGTGATAATGCAGTTTTGGTATTTTCTTTTGTTGGAATGATGCCACAGGAAGTTGTTTTTTCTGGTCAAATCGTACAGAATGTAACGCTAACTGCCGATACCGAACAAATGGCTGAGGTAGTTGTTACAGGTTACCAAACTATTTCTAAGGAAAGAGCTACAGGTTCATTTTCTGTTTTAAGCAGCGAAAATGTAAGTAACAGCCCGAATGAAACAATTGGAGACAATTTGGAATCATTAGTTGCTGGTATTCAAACTACAGTTGATGAAAATGGTAATACAAAAATTGCAATTCGTGGAGAATCTTCTTTAACTCAAGCATCACCAAATCCATTAATTGTTGTTGATGGATTCGCAATTGATGGCGGTTTTGAAACAATCAACAGAAATGACATTGATAAAATCACTGTGTTGAAAGATGCTGCAGCAGCTTCGATATGGGGGGCAAAAGCTGCCAACGGAGTAGTTGTTATTGTTACCAAAAAAGGAAATGCTAAAAAGGGTATTCAGGTTGATATAGAGGCTTATACTAAGTTTAGTGATGATGTGGATTTGGCTTATGCTAATCCTATTGCAAACTCGGAATCTCAATTAAAGTATGAGATGATGTTATGGCAGCAAGGATATGGTCAAGTATCAACAGGTATTACTAGCATTGGATTGAATCAGACTTTTGGTCATGATCAATTCGAAGAACAGCAGAAGGCACATTTGGCGAATGGAGGAACAGGCTGGGCTAATTTTACTTTAGATACTCCAGCCTTACAAAGTTTAATGAAAAAAGACTACAAAAAGCAGGTTAAAGATTTAATGCTTCGTAAGGCTACATCGCAGAATTATAATATCTCTTTAAGAGGACAAGGAGAGAAAAACAGGTATTCACTTTCTGTAATGTATAACAAGAACAATAAGGTGATGAAAGAAGATCATGATGACAATGTCTTGATCAACTTTAGAAATATCATGAAAGTGCGAGAGTGGTTGGATTTTGACATTGCCGTAATGACTCAAATCAAGAATCAGAAAAGTGGTGGTGTGGGCCTTGGAAGTATTAAAGAAATGTCACCATACGAAACTTTATTAGATGAAGATGGTAATTATGCACACATTAATTCCAATGGCCCAAGAACTTACAATACGAAAGTTCTGAATCAGTTGTTAACTCATGTTGATGGTTTTGCTTATGATAGCTTTATGAATAACCCATTACAAAATATGAGGTCTCAGAATTTTAAGACAAAAACTCTAAATCATAGAATTAATGGAGGTTTGAATGTTAAAATTGCCGACGGAATTTATGTTAAATCTAGTTTTCAATATGAAAGAGGAACAATAGATACCAAAAATATTTATGGTGAAGATTCATGGTTTACAAGACAGTTAATCAATGCCTCAGCAGTTACCGATTATGACCAACTGACTTTAGGAAATCCTTATACAATTACTGAACATCAGGTTCCAACAGGACAAATTGCATATATTAAGAATACTCAAACGAGCTCTCTTCTTTTTAGAAATCAATTTTCTTTCAATAAGACCTATGGGGATCACAGTTTCAACTACATTGCAGGTACTGAGATAAGTTGGAATAAGTTTGAAACAAAAGATGACTGGTTGTATGGCTACAATCCTAGAAATTACGGAAATGTTGTGCCAAATAAATATACGGGTTTAACGCAGGCATTTTATCCTTCTTATAGAACAACTAATATATCTAGAGGTGGAGAAACAAAATTCTTAACTCAGAAGAATTTCTCATTGTATTCAAATATGGCCTATACCTTTAAGGACAAGTATACATTGAGCGGTAGTGTTAGAACTGATGCTTCAAATCTGGTTGTTGATGACCCTAAATTTAGATATTCTCCATTTTGGTCTGTAGGAGCGAGTTGGCAGCTTACTAAAGAAGATTTCTTAGCTAATTATGAATGGTTGGATCGATTAATATTGAGAACAACTTATGGAGTGAATGGTAACTCTCCTTCTCAATCGGCAAGAGTTCCTGTAATGGAATTCAATCCAGGTAGTACACCCTATTCTGGTGCAGGCGTAGACTATGCTTCCTTAATAGAATTAGGAAATCCAACTTTGGGATGGGAAAAAGTGAAGCAGTTAAATCTTGCACTTGACTTTGCCATGTTTGGCAATAAAGTATTTGGTAGCCTGGAAGTTTACAATAAGAAAAGTGAGGATCTGCTAGCAAGAATTTCTTTGCCGTCAACGGATGGTACGCCATCTCAGTTTTTTAATGGCGCTGCAATGGAAAATAAGGGAATTGAACTTAACTTGAATGGTAACTTTAAAATTGGTGAAGTAAAGTGGAGACCAATACTAAACTTTGCTTATAATAAGAATAAGGTAACTCAGGTTAATGAGGTTGATATCTTACTTCGTGATATAGGATCGAAAAAGTTTGTTGAAGGTTATGCCCTGTATCCATTGTGGTACTATAAGTCTAATGGTTTAAATGAAAATGGTATTCCTACAGTAATAGGTAAAAATGGTACTGTTTATGACGCAAATACCAATATAAGTAGTACAGGAGTTTTTGCCCCAGATCTATTGTGGAATGCTGGAAGTCGAATTGCACCAACCGTAACATCATTAACGAATGAATTTTCATACAAAGGGTTTAGTTTGCTTACAACTATAACGGGTAAATTCGGTCATAAAATGAAAACTGATGGTTTTAGATACGGATTTAGAGGCGATGGACAGAATCATCACGAGAATTTGGATGAAATGATTAATGGAAACCACGAAGAGGTAGGAGAGTTTGCTTTACCTGAAGTGGCAGTTCCAAATTATGTGTCCTATGGGCCAACTTCTAATTATCTGCAATCAAGAATTGAGGATGCATCATTTATTCGATTTAAAGAGGTGATGTTGTCGTATAGAATGCCGAAATCTATTGTTTCAAAAATGGGTTGTTCCGGATTAAAGTTATACGCTCATGTAAGCAATGTTGGTTTGTTATGGACTGCTAATGATAAAGATATAGATCCAGATTATCCAAAAAATGGATATTTCTTTAAGCCGGAAAGAACTTATACGTTAGGATTAAATCTTAAATTTTAAATAAGGATAACGATGAAAAATTTAATATATATATTAATTACAGTATTTCTTTTTACATCCTGTGATGAGTACCTGGATGAAAAACCAGATAAAAATCAGCAGGAAGTGGAATTTGTTTCTGACATTAACTTGTTGTTGAATAGAACCTCAGGAGGTTTTATTAAAGATGTTAACTTTTCTAATACTTGCGGTGACCAAGAGTATTTTCAGGAAGTATATAATGTGTTCGGACCTTGGTTAAGTTTTCCTGATATACAGGAAAGTGTTTGGAAAGATGATATATCAAGCGTTAGTAATTCTTCTTGGAGTGCAGCTTATGAAGCAATATGGTTTGCAAACTTTGTAATCAACTCAATTGATGGTTTAGAAGGAGATGCTGATGAAAAGGCAAATTTAAAAGCTGAGGTACACTTGATAAAGGCCTATAAGCAATTCAATTTGGCATTGAAACACTGTTTGTATCCTTCTAATGAGAATGGGGACGAATTAGGTATACCTCTAAAGAATGAAACGGAGTTTGGTCAATTAACTGTTAGAGCTTCATTACAAGAAACTTTTGAACAAATTGAAGCTGATCTTATTGAAGGGCTGAAAATTGATAAACCAAGAATCGAGAGTTGGAGAGAAAGTAATGCATCGGCAGCAGCCCTTGCAGCAAGATATTACTTGTATGTTCACGATTTTGTTAATGCTAAGAAGTATGCAGAAGAAGCGATTACTCTTCATTCAACAATGATAAATTTAGAAAATGACATTACTTTATCGCCTTCATATGGTGGTTCTTTAGTAGCTCACACATCAGGAATTGCTCCATATAGTCCTGAATTTTATACGAGCTGGGAAAGTCAGTACAAAATGTATTATGATGATGCAACCGGCTATTTTATAACTCCAAGTAATGAATTATTGGCTGTCTATGAACCTGAAGATTTGAGATTGCAGTATTTCTTCTCGGATGCTTACTTCAAAACATTCTTTGGCTTAACCGAGAATAATATGACATATGCTAGAAATGGTAATCTGTTAACAGGTACCGATGTTGCCGAGATGTATTTAATTCTTGCTGAATGTGCAGCAAGAGATAATGATTTCACGACCTGCATGCAAAATGTAGAAAAGGTGAGAGTAAATAGATTCGCTGCTGCCGATTATTCGGCATTACCTGTGGCAGGTTCTGTAAAAGAAGCTGTGGAGTTGATTGCCAATGAAAGATGGAGAGAATTTCCGTTTACATCGCTTAGATGGTACGATGTAAAACGCTTAAATGCAGAAGGTTTAATCAGTCCAATAATTTTATCGAAAGATTACTTTGAAGTGGGTGAGTCTGCTATTGATTTTACTACTTCGAAAGTATATTCACTTGAACCAGGTACGAGAAAATATGCTCGTCCAATTCCTATGGAAGTGATTACCTTAACTGGTGGATCAGTTGAGCAAAATACTTACTAAACAAGTTTAATAAATAGTTTTATAATAAATAAAAGCCTCTTCGGAGGCTTTTTAAAAATTAAATAAAATGAAAAGTTTTAATTTTATATTATTCGCTCTTTTAGCAATAATATCTAGTTGTACAACACAAGTAGATAATAAATACCACATTACAGGTACTGGTTGGGACAAGTATAATGGTAATGAGTTTAGAATAGCAGTGCAAGATACTTCTGACTTAGGATTAAAAGTTTTGGCAAAAGCACAAATCATAGAGGGGAACTTTATTCTTGCAGGTGAAATTGAACACCCACAATCGGCCTATTTAGGAATATATACTTCGGATGGTGAATTTGCAGGTTGGAAACAGAATTATATTGCAGAGTCTGGAGAGTTGCTAATGGAACTGAAAACAGATGCTAAGAAAGCTACTATTTTAGGAGGTAATTATAATGATATAATTTTTAGGGATATTGCTGAGAATGCGGAGATTAATTCTGCGAAAAAAGAGTTGGATGAGTTCTCTAAAAAATTCTACGGATTAAAAAAAGAAGAGCAAGATCAGTTGGCTAAGGATAAGTTTATGAAACTTTATAAAAAGCATACGGATCTCTTAAAAGTGGCATATACAAAACTATTTGAAAATCATGAAGATCCATATGTGAGATTGTTGTGCATTTCTCATCTTCGAGGAATGGAAAATATTAAAGAGGAGTTAGCAAGCTTGGAGAAAGAGATTGGAACAGTTCCAGAAATTAGTATGTACAGATACAGTATGAAAAAGGCTGAGGAAGCTGCAAAAAATAGAAAAACGGTAGGAGTTGGTAGCATTGTACAGGATTTTACTGCTAAAAATTTGGAAGGAGAATCGTTTAATCTGGCTAATGTATTAAAAGAAAATAAGTATGTTTTGGTAGAGTTTTGGGCATCGTGGTGCTCGCCATGTCGTGCAGAAATTCCTCACATGAAAAAAGCTTATTCACATTTTAAAGACAAAGAATTTGAGATTGTCTCTTTCACTTTGGATCATGTACAAAAATCATGGAAAAAAGCCTCAGATAAAGAGCAAATTCCATGGATTAATGTTGGAGATTTAAAAGCACATGCAAGTCCTGTAGTTCAAATGTATGGTGTACAAGGTGTACCTGCTAACTTCCTGGTAAATGCCAAAGGTGAAATTGTAGCAGTGAATTTAAGAGGAACACAACTTGATGAAAAATTAGAAGAACTTTTAAAATAGAAATAAGTCAAAGGGTGACTAATAAGCATCTTGTAAATTAGTCACCCCTTGACTTTCAAATACGTGTGGTTTTATTGCTTTATAAGCTGATAAAACGGTTTTTTGTGAAGCAGCTTCCAGTTTGGGAGCTGTTTTTTTGTTAGAGAAGTCAAAGGGTGACTAATTAGCATTTTATAAATTAGTCACCCTTTGACTTTCAATTTATCATTCTTAATTAATAATTCATCATTAGATTTTAACCTTAATTAACCTAAAAACATTATCTCTCCACTGACCTTTCGTAATTCTCCTGTGTCTACAATATAGATAATAACATAGGGGTACACCTTAAAACAAAATACAATGAAAAAAATATTTGGAATGTTAGTGGCATTGTTGATTTGTGGCAATGTTTTTTCACAAGGAATTGAATTTGAACATGGCACTTTCGAAGAAGCACTAGCAAAAGCAAAAGCTCAGAATAAACCATTGTTTATGGATGTGTACACATCTTGGTGCGGGCCTTGTAAAAAATTATCGAAGCAGGTATTTCCAAATAAGCTTGTAGGAGATTACTTCAATAAAAATTTTGTTTGCTATAAGCTACAAGCCGATAAAAATGATGGAGTGAGTCCAAAAATTGCAGAAAAATATAAAATTACTGCATATCCAACTTTAATGTGGTTGGATGGAGATGGAAAAATCCTTCATATCTCGATAGGATATAAAGAGGCAGAGCCTTTGGTAGAAGAGGCAAAAATTGTATTTGATGAAGATAAAAGAGTAGGCGCAATTGTTGAAAAATGGAATAATGGTGATAGATCTTTTGAAACAGCCCAAAAATATTTTGCTTTCGATTGCAATGCCAGAGGTGAGTTTGATGAATACTTCAAACAACTATCAGATAAGGAGAAATTGGATGCTTTATGCTGGAAAATGATTAAAGATGTCAGAATTAATCCTGAAAGTAAAACCATGGAATATATAGTAAGGCATAGAACTGAGTTTGTTAATGTATCCAATGCATGGGAATTTGAAAGAACTATTAATAGAGTAATTCAACCTTATATAGTTAGTAGTTATGGTAAGAATGGTTATGACGAACTTCTTAAGAAATATGCTGATTGGGGAGTTGAAAATATTGACTGCTTTTCAAAGAAAGGGGAATGGACTAAGCTTTTAAAAGATGGTAATTTTTCATCTTTCGAAATGTCAGCTAAAGAGTATATATCAGATTATGCTGAAACAGAGAAGGTTTATTTTGAGTTGATAGAAAAAATGTATTCTAATTTGAGAAATCAAGATTATTCTTCTTATGCAAATAAGAAAATAGCTGTTGAATGGGCTAATAAATCGAAAGTAATTCCGGGAAAAGAAATCTCGCACAAGATTTTGTTGATTAAAGCGAATGTTATTGCCGGAAATACCACTGCAGCTTCAGAAATTGGCAAAACTTGCTTGAAAGAGTTGGAAGGAAAGGATGATTTCTTATCTAATTTCTTTCGCGATTATATCTCTGATATTACAAAAGGAATTAAATAATAACTGAATTGTAATTCGATATGTTCTAACCTAATGTGGCGTTCAATTTTTTATAATATAAATAATAATTAAAAATAGGAATGGGGTTTAGGTGGCTTGTACATTCTATACCTCAGTAACATGATTTAAAACAAAATACAATGAAAAAAATATTTGGAATGATAGTGGCATTGCTTATTTGCGGCAATGTTTTTTCACAAGGAATTGAATTTGAACACATCGGTTTTCAGCAAGCTTTAGATAAGGCAAAAGCAGAAGGAAAAATGGTGTTTATGGATTGTTATACCGTTTGGTGTGGTCCGTGTAAACACTTGGCAAAAAATGTATTCCCACAAAAAGAAGTTGGTGATTATTTCAATGCCAATTTCGTGAACCTTAAAATGGATATGGAAAAAGGAGAAGGGCCAGCTTTGTTAAAAAAATATGGTGTAAAAGGTTTTCCAACTTTACTGTATTTAGATGCAGAAGGAAATGTTCTGTACAAAAGAGTCGGAGGAACAGATCCAGAAGGATTAATTGCCGATGCAAAATTGTCTGCAGATCCTACCGAGCGCCTTGAATATGTGAGAGTAAAGTACGAAGAAGGAGATAGAACTAAGGCAATTGTATCCAAGTATATCAGTCTGCTAAGAAAGAATTACCTGGAAGCAGAATTGAAAAAAGTTGGAGGTGAATTCTTAAGTAATCTATCTAACGAGGATTTATTTAAGGACGATAATTTTAAAACTTATTTGAGCATTGGCGGAGATTATAAGAGTGAAAAATTTAATTATGTAGTTGAAAATAAGGCAAAATTCATTGAAATTTCTGATGAAAAATCTGTTTCGGGTTTCATCATGATGACTTTTTATGGAGACTTGAGAAAAATAGCTATGGGTAGCAGTATTGAGGACTTGGACCATATAATAAATGCCTACAAAAAAGTTGTTCCTGGTAAACAGACTATAAGTATGCTAAATAATTTTTATGGAATGTTTTATTTAAATAATGGAATGTTCGAAAAACTAATCGACTTAAAAGAAAAGGATTTTGAAGTTGCTAAAAATCACAGTAACGAAATGTATTGTAATTTGATGGTAAGTACAGGAATCCAATTATTGATGAATCCTAAAGCTGTTGAAAATAAAATCGTACTGCAAAAGGTTGAGGAATGGGTTAAGAAAGCTATCGCAATTCAACCAGAATTACCTAACGCATATACTTGTAATGCATTTTTATACAAAACAAAAGGAAATAAAGAATTGGCTTTGAAAAATGTGAATACAGCTATCGAGAAAATAAAATCAACAGGAAAAGAAGCAGATCAGCGTACACTTGACCTTAAGAAATCTATAGAGGCAATGTAATCATATCAAGTTCAAAAAATCAAAAATGAGATCGGATTCAATGGGCATTGGAAGGGCAAGCTTTTTATATGCAGAAAACTTTTAGTAAGACGGGGAAGCTGAGAACTTGTTCGAAGATCACCTCGCCGCACTTAAAGTTTTCAAGTAGAAGAAGTTTGGTCTTACGCGCCCTAGATTCTTTGCTTCCTTTCTCATCAATGGAGAAAGGAAGAGCCTTACGGCTAGAGTATTTGAAGAAAATTGAAATAATGTAATTGGTATTTAGTCAGGGTGGATTGGTGAAACTACTTAAAGTTGAAATGCTAATAATTTTAAGTACTTAAGGCACATAATTTACTTTCCCAGAATAAGTGCTTCAATTTTAGATACGTATGAATCATTGTAGAACTGTTCGAAGAAAAAGCTTTTTTCATTCACCCATTTCCTTATAAGTATTGTTCTACTGGCAATAGTCAAATTATTTATCGAGAATTGTCCATTAGAATTCAAAATCAGGCTGAGCCTAAAAAATAAACGTAATGAAAAATTTATTAGTAATACTAAGTATCTGTTTGGCATTTACTTCATGTCAAACAAAACCCAAAACAGTTCACCTTAAAGGTGAGTTGAAAAACTTTGCAAACGAATTTAAAATGACAAAACACTCTCCTGTAGGTTTGTTACTAAAAGAGGGGGTTACAATTACTTTAGATGATCAAAATCGATTTGATGTAATGTTTGAATTAGAGGAAGCTGCATACTATCGTTTAGGTAGAAATCTTCTTTATCTTTCTCCTGGAGATCATTTGGAATTGATTTGCGATATGAATAAGCCAGAAGTAGGAAGTTTTACTGGTGATGCAGTCGAAGCCTGTGAATATTTAAAAACAAAACCTTTTCCTAAAGGGGGGTCGTACCTTACTCAAGGTGGGAATATGTTGAAAGATAATCCTACAAAAGAAATGGTTCGTGAGCGTGTTGCCACAAAGGTAAAAACCAGACAAGCCGAATTGGATGCCTTACAAAATGTGAGCAAGAAATTCAGGAAAATGGAAGAAGGCAGAATCGTGTTCGATGCAGCTAATTCATTAAAGTCTTATGGTTTTTATGCGGCATTTATGTCTAAAGTACCACAAGATAAAATAAAACAATTCGCAGAGGAGGCTACGGCATTTTTCAAGAATGATATTGATCGTTATTGTGCAAATGGTAATGATGCAGATTACTTGAATGTGGATACTTATCTTTCGGTTGTAGATAGATGTATTCAGCTTGTTGGAGAAGAGAATTTCGATCAGAAGATTCTTGATTTTGGGAAGGCTTATCCACTTATCATGCAACTTGGTTTTAACGGTCCGATTGCTTCTGTTCTTAATGAAAAGAACGAATGTCTGGAACAAATTAAAACGCAAGAATATTTGGATGCCATTAACAAGTCTTTCGCTAAGTATGATTTAATTATGCCGGGACAAATGGCAGATGATTTGAATATGAAGAATCAGGCTGGCGAAGCTGTTAATTTATCTGACTTCAAAGGAAAAATTGTGGTAATTGACGTTTGGGCAACCTGGTGTGGACCTTGTAAGGCTGAATCGCCATATTTCGAGAAACTGGCCGAAAAATATAAAGACAATGCCAATTTACAATTTGTGTCCATTAGTATTGATACAAATGTAAAAGCCTGGGAAAAATACTTGGCAAAGCATGAGAAAACTTCTGAGCAATTAATTTGTAACAGAACTGAGTTCGAAAAGTATATTTTACAAGGCGTTCCCCGTTTTATGATTATTGGCAAAAAAGGTGAAATTATTGATGTATTTGCACCAATTCCATCAAAACCTGAGCTGGAAGAGATGATTGTAAAACAGCTTGGCTAAAAAAGAATTAAAATTATACGTGTTACATAGGAAGGGCAAGCATTTCGATGTTTGTCCTTTTTAATTATGATAAAAATACTAATATTTAGGCTATAGCATTATTCCATATTATTGATATAAAGAAGCAAGTCTAAATATTAATGTAAAAAATAGTTAAAAGTAATTAGGTTAATTTGTTGTATGTGAGATATTATTCCTGCTTAAGAGAATCTGTTTATGTTTTGTATTTTTCTAAACAGATAACGAGTAAAAACTAGCAATATATTTACAATAACATAAATATATTTTTGTAAATAATTAAAAACGAATTATTTTTCTTTTTATCACTAAATATGACAATTTTATGAAATAGATGTTTGATTTTTTAAAATCATAAATATATTTGTAGTCTAACCACATTAAGCATGCCCACTGATTACATCATTTTAGGAGCTATAAAAAAAGGCGATAAGAAAGGCTTAGACAATCTTTTTGAAAGATACTACAAGCCGCTTGTCCTATTCGCCAATGCCTATTTGAATGATATTCATCTCTCCGAAGATATCGTACAAGAGCAGTTTATTAAATTCTGGAATGCTGAATTGTATAAGGGTTTGCAGACTTCAAAAGTATTAAGTTCCTATTTGTTTACACTGGTTAAAAATGCTTCATTAAATCAAATTAAGAAGGTTGATGTATTGGCCAAAACAGCAGAATTTTCTCATTTTGATTTCGCAGAAGAAGAAGCAAGGCGTTTGGCCGATGATGGAATACAAAAAGTGCACAAAGCATTGGACGAACTACCAGAAAAAACCAAAATGGTGGTAGAATGTATCATGCTTCAGAATATGCGTTACAAAGAAGCAGCAGAAGAACTGGAAGTCTCGGTAAACACCATTAAAACCTTATTAAGAGGAGGTTTGGCTAAACTGAAAGAAAGCCTGAAAGATCGACAAGATTTGTTTATTCTGTTCTTTATGAAATAAAATTTCAATTATCAGTTATCCTAGGGAAGCGGAGCGACGAAGGATCTCTTTAATCAAGGGTCAAAGATCGAAAGTCCAAAATCCATTAACCATTAACTACTGACTACTGACCATTGACTAATTTGCTGAAAGCTGACTGCTAAATGCCACATTATCAAAGCTCCGGTTTTGTACCTCCGAGGTAGGGGGCGGGACCAGCAAAGCTGGAAGGTCGAAAGTCAAAGGTCGAAGATCGAAAGCCCAAACCCCTAAAGGGGCTTAAAAAAAGGATCCACAAATGACACAAATGGAAGGAATTTTCACAAATAAAAGATCCAAAGTCCAAAGGTCGTTGCTGACAACCGATAACCGAAAACCGAAAACCAAAGTCGAAAGCTTGCAGTTATCCTGAGGGAAGCGGAGCGACGAAGGATTTCTTTAATTAAAGGTCGAAGGTCAAAGCCCCTGTTTTTCGCTTTTTTCTAATTATCTTGAAAAAAAATCATTTTTTATTCACCCATTTCAATAAAAATTTTGTTCCACTAACAAATCAAAAAGAAAGAATGGATAATCACACCGATTATATTGATAAAATAGTTGACCATTTGGCGGGGAAAGCTTCTGAAGATCAGGTAAAAGATATGGAGAAGTGGCTTGCCCAAAGCGATGAAAATAAAGAAATCTATCGCGATGTGGTAAGGTCATACTATCAGGTAAATAACAATGCCAATTGGGAAAAGGTAAATGTTTTTGCTGCTAAAAAGAATATTAATTCGAAATTAAAAAGCAAAAAGAAAATACCTTTCTGGTCGATTGCAGCATCTGTTGCAGTAATTATTGGAGTAAGTCTTACAGTTTTGTTTACCGATTTTAATAAAGAAGAACAGCTGGCACAGGTTGAAGTTATTGAAGCAGGACAAAGAGGAGCTGAATTGATTCTTTCCAATGGAGAATCGATGGAGTTGAAGGAAACGCAAAAGTGGTTGCGAGAGAAGGATGGTTCGATTCTGAAAATTGATTCTGCAAAAGGAATTATTTACGATGCAAAGGCATCGAAAGCCGATCAATTAATTTACAATACCATTAAAGTGGCCAGAGGTCAGGAGTACAACATGCAATTGGCAGATGGTACACGTGTTTGGTTGAATGCAGATTCGGAACTGAGATTTCCTGTAGAATTTGTTGGTAAAAACAGAAAGGTATTCTTAAAAGGTGAAGCATATTTTGATGTGGCAAAAGACAAGAATAAGCAATTTATTGTGAATGCTCACGGTCAGGATGTAAAAGTTTATGGTACCGAGTTTAATGTAAATGCTTACGATGAGAGCTTGGTGAAAACTGTATTGGTAGAAGGTAGCGTAAGTGTTACTATGGAATCTTATGATGTGGAAGAAAAAATGGTTCCTGGTGAACTATTTATGGCAAACTGTAAGAACGGAAGTACTAGCAAGCAAAAAGTGGATGTTTATCCTTATATCGCTTGGAAAGACGGCAATTTTATTTTCAGGAATGAGCGTTTAGAGGATATCATGCAACGACTGGAGCGTTGGTATCAGATAAAAGTATTTTTTGCAGATCACGAGTCCAAAGAACAATTGTTGGTTGGTGATATGAAGCGATACGACAGTATTGATAAGTTACTGTACTTTATTCAGAAAGGTACTAATGTACAGTTCGATGTAAATGGAGATGTAATCGTTGTGAAATCAAAATAATATCAGAAAAATGAAATAAAAAAAACGGAAAGTTCGGCAAAAACCTTCCGTCTAAATATCCCTGAATAAATATCGGCAAAATATTTATTCGAATTTTTAACTCTTAACATTACAAATTTATGAAAAAAAACAACCCATTAGGCTGTTTCTTCACAAAGAAGTGGCGTAAAAACCTGTTAAAAATGAAAATTCTAAGTTTTTTAATACTAGTTCTTTCGTTTAGTGCGACGGCAAAATCTTACTCACAGAATCAAAGAGTAAGTATGGAGATGGAACAGGCAACTATTCTTGATGTTTTAAATGAAATCAAAGAGCAAACTGGTTTGCGCTTTGTTTACTACCAAGACATGTTCGATGATTCGGCTAAGGTTGATATCGAAGTGGAAAATGAAGAAGTAAAAGAAGTTCTTGATCAACTACTAAGAGAAAGAGGTTTGGAATGTGAAGTGGAAGAAGAGGTAATTACTTTTAAAGAAATGGTAAAACCTGCTCCAGTTCCTGTAAAACAAGAAAAGAACAAAGTAACTGGTAAAATTACCGACGAAGATGGTATTCCTTTACCAGGTGTTTCTGTTATGGTAAAAGGTTCAACAATTGGTGTAGCAACCAATATCGATGGTGAATATACCATTGAGTTCGATGGTAACAATGTTGTTTTGGTGTACTCATTTGTTGGGATGATGCCTCAGGAATTTGTTTATACCGGACAAAAGTTATTAAATGTAACTCTTACTGCCGATACTGAACAAATGGCAGAAGTTGTGGTAACTGGTTACCAAACCATTTCTAAGGAAAGAGCTTCTGGTTCATTTGATAAGGTAGCAACAGATCACATTGAAAAAGCAGCTTCAAGTATTTCGGAGCGTTTGCAAGGAACACTAGCAGGTGTAAATGCAACAGTTCGTGCCGATGGTTCTTACGATTTCGAAATTCGTGGACAATCAAGTTTATTTGGTGATGCTCAGCCTTTGGTTGTTATAGATGGTTTCCCTGTTGTTCAGGAAGAGATCACAGATGAGTGGGGACAGCTTATTGAAAGAGTAGATCCATTTGCTACCATTAATCCTAACGATGTAGAAAGTATTACTGTATTGAAGGATGCTGCAGCAGGATCTATTTGGGGAGCAAAATCGGCTAATGGTGTAATTGTTATTACAACTAAAAAAGCCAAAAAAGGAAAACTAAAAGTTGATTTTTCTTCTTTCTGGAAAACTTCTTCTATGATCGACTTAGGTTATTTAACCAATAGAGCTTCCAGTGCTGAAACTATTGAATATGAGAGACAAATGTTTGATATGGCGGCAGCTACAAGTCCTTGGACTTTACCATTTTCTATGACTAATCAAGCTAGTAGACCTCACTCTCAGGCGGTTATTTTAATGAATGAGCATAGACTGGGTAATATCTCTGAAGCTGACATGAATGCTGGTTTAAGCAGATTGGCTGGATTGGATAACAGAGGACAACTTGAAGATCAGTTAATGCAGAATCCTTTCACTCAGCAATACAATTTGAGTATTTCGGGAGGTACCGAAGTTACTTCGAATGTACTGTCTTTAATGTATGAAAGAGGTCAAGATAACTTTATTGGGAATGAGTCTGAAAAAGGAACAGTAAACTTCCGTAACAATACAAAATTAGCTGATTGGCTGGATTTTGATTTTTCAGGAATGATGCAGTATTCTTCAAAAGATCGTAATGGTGTTCAGGCATATGATCCAGTGATAAGTAAGTATGATGCTTATGGAGCAATTACAGGTTTACAGCCTTACGAAATGCTATTAAATGCAGATGGAACACAAGCCAATTTAAATAACTTATTCTATTATACTCCGGTATTAAATAGCATGATTCCTATGGAAAGTTTCCCATATTCAGATTGGTCATATAATCCAATTCAGGAATTAAATTCAAGAGATTTTAATACCGAAGAAATTAATGCCAGAGTTCAGGCAGGTTTGAATTTCAAACTTATGGAAGGGTTAAGCATTAATTCCAAGATATTATACGAGCGTTTGGAGAGAAAGAATAAAGATATTTTTGGAGCAAATTCTTTTACCATGAGAAAAATGGTAAACGAAACTTCATCCTGGGATCAGGCAACAGGTGCTGTAGATCCAATAATGCCGAATGGTGGTGGTTTACAGGAGGATAGAATGACCATTACCTATTACAACTGGCGTAATCAGTTGAATTTCAACAGAACCTTTGCAGAGAAACACTCTATTAACTTTATTGCTGGTACAGAGATTAGTAATAGAGTAATTGAAAGAAGTGATGCTGTTGATACCTATGGTTATTACGATGACGAAAGAATTGGAGTAGGACGTTTACTAAAAACTTACGATGCAAATGCAAGCATGTGGCTTGGATCTCCATTGAGGTATGCAGGTTATTATTACCCTCTTTCTTTAGATGATGTACGTGGTTTTTCTTATGCTACTTCGAGAAAATATTCTTTGTTTGCCAACCTGTCATATACCTATAACGATAAGTATACAGTTACTGGTAGTTATCGTACAGATGCATCGAATCTGATTACTGATAATTCTAAGTACCGTTATTCTCCTTTCTGGTCGGTTGGTGGTAGCTGGCAAATGTCTAAGGAAGATTTCCTTGCTGATGTAGATTGGTTGAATCGATTAACTGTACGTGGTACTTTCGGTTACCTTGGAAACTTTGACCCATCAACTTCTCCATATCCATTATTAGCTATTGATGGATCGGCTAACAGATATACTGGTGAAACAACAGCAAGTGTATCGAATTTTGGTAACCCTACCCTTCGTTGGGAAAAAACCAGAAATATTAACGTGGGAGTTGATTTTGCAGTCCTGAATTCTAAATTGCATGGTTCAATTGAGGTGTATCATAAGTTAGGTAAGGATTTGATCGTTAATCAGTCAGTGCCATCTATGACCGGAACCTCAACACAGAAGTTCAACAATGGTGAGATGGTAAATAAAGGTATCGAATTAAAATTAGGTACTACATTACCAATTATTGGTAAAGATATCAGATGGTCTGGTAATTTAAATTTTGCTTACAATAAAAACGAAATTACCAAGTTCTTTAAAACTACTTATGGACAATACGATTTGTATGGGGGTGGATCAAGTGCTTATTCTGAAGGTAAGGATGCCAATACTATTTGGGCTTATGAGTATGGTGGTTTAAGTAATATTGGTACAGAAGCAGATCCGTTAATGAAGCCGGTTATTAATGGTACTGATGGAGCTGTTTATCCAATTACTACATGGGCTCCTGGTACCGATGCAAGAAAGTATATGACTGCTCAGGGAACTTCAGTTGCTCCTTATATTGTTGGTTTCCAAAACTCATTTAAAATTTACGATTTTGATGTGTCGTTCCTAGTAACAGGTAAATTTGGGCATAAATTCAGACGTACAGGGTTTAATTATAAAGCTCTTTGGGGAGGTAATATTAATGTGAATTCTTTATATTCTGAAGTAGCAAATGCAGATCCAAATGAGATTGTACCAATTCCAACAAGCGAAAGTAGATACTATTTCTATGACAGATACGTTCCTTACATGTCTTACTTAACAGAGTCGGCATCTCATATCCGTTTCCAGGAAGTAAATGTAACTTACAATGTGCCTAAGAAATTTACTTCAAAATTAGGATTAAGCAGAGTTCAGGCTTATGCACAAGCTAATAATTTGGGAACAATACTTTGGAATGATTTCGATGAGGATCCTGAGTATCCAAAGGGATCAATTAAACCACAAAAGACATTTACTTTTGGTTTAAGAGTTAGCTTATAATTAAATATTAAAGATTATAATGATGAAGAAATATATATTAATTTTATTAGCATCGGTGGTTTTATTTGCTTCTTGCGACGACTTTTTGAGCGAACCACCAAATAAGTCAGAATCTATTGTCCCATCTTCAACGGAGCATTTGGAGTTTTTGTTGAATGATTATACTCAGTTTGATGCAGAAGGGAATCTGGATTTTATTTTTGGAACTGATGATTTTGGTTTAATGACTTCTTTATATGACAATAAACCAAGTGTATATGATATTGGTGTGGCTCATTATGCTACATGGGATGTCGAATATTTGCCAGTTCAGGAGGATAGAGGATACTATTCGGCAGAATGGAAGAAGATTTTTGCTGCCAACTTGGTTCTTGGTAGTTTAGGTACTGTTTCCGGAACAGATGCTGAAAAGGAAGCGCTTAAGGCTGAAGCTCATTTTATCAGAGCATACTCTTACTATCAAATGGTAAACACTTATTGTTTGCCTTACGCTGCAGAGAATATGGATGAATTGGGATTACCAGTTAAAGCATCTACCAGTTTTGAAGAGTCAGCAGAACGAGTTTCATTGCAGGAAACCTGGGATTTTATTTTGGCTGATTTGGAGGAAGCTTTTAAATTAACTCGCAATTTGGAGATGGAAGGTGATTATTATAGAAGCTGGAGAGCAAGTACTCCTGCTATTAATGCCTTTGCAGCTCGTGTTTATTTGGTAATGGGTGATTATACAAAAGCTCAGTCTTATGCTCAGGCAGCTTTAAATGCTCATGATAATATGATGGATTACAATACCGATATGTCATATTCAACTATTCCAAAACAAGCGTCTGATGGACAAGGTGGATATGTAGATCTGTTTATGCCATGGACAAGTGATGCTCAGGGAGCTGCTCCATATCGTATGGAATGGGAAGAATTGTATTATTTCCGATTCCTTTATAATGGATATTGGAATTATTTTCCATCCGAAGAATTAATTGCTTTATATGATCAAACCAACGATTTGAGATTTAAGTATCATTTTGTACAGAATTATAGCTATGACAGAGGTTTAACAATTTCTCATCCTGGTTATATCTTCTTCTTCGATAAGATTCCTAGTGGTCCAACTGTTGCTGAAATGTTGTTGGTAAAAGCAGAGTGTCAGGCTCGTTTAGGTCAATGGTCAGAAGGTATTAGTACTGCTAATATTCTTCGTGCTAAGCGTATGGATAATTCTGCCGATGCAAGTGCAATTAACTTATCAGCAAGCTCTCAAGATGAAGCAATTGCTGAAATTCTGGAAGAACGTAGAAGAGAGTTGCCGTTTACACAACGCTTTATTGATGTACGTCGTTTCAATAATAACGATTATGCAGCCGATGATGTAGAAATGACCAGAAATTTTTATCCTGTTGGAGAGAATGTAATCGAGTTTTCGAAAGGTGTTCAGACCTTAACACTTGAGAAAAAATCAAGAAAATTTGCTCGTCCATTACCTCAATCTGATATTGATGTGACCCAAGGTGTTTTACAACAAAACACTTATTAATAAAATGAGTTGATTTAATCAACTTAAAATGTCAGGTGTTTCAAACCTGAAATACCTGACATTTTTTTTACCTACCCGTTTTTTAAGGATCATTCTGTTTTAATTATCTAAACAGAATTTACTCTATTGACCAAAATTCCTCTCGGAAAGTACACACAAAATGATTTACAATTAATTCGAACCAATAACTCTTAATGTTATGATCAGAAAAGTACTATTTGTTATTCTCATGTTCATGATGGTAACAGCAGTTCAAGCGCAAACAAAACAAGATATTAGTGTACTCTATGTTGGCTATAGTCCTGAAAAACCTATGCCAAAAAAAAAGAATATAACCTGGATATCGCAAGAGCGATTCGCTCAGGAGTACAAAACCCGTATGCCTGCTTTCGTTGATTACCTGAACCAATATTTCACAAAAGTTGAAAGTGTTGATTGCAGAGAATATACAGCAGATTTATCAGCAAAATTTGATGTTACCATTTTCGATGAAAATGTCAAGCCAATAAAAGAAAGAGTATATGAAAGAGATCCAAAAACAGGTGCAACTTTAAAATATGAACCTGCGGTTTTCTTACCGGCTGATTACGATTATCCTTCCGTATTTATAGGTCACCCATCTGCTAATCTGGGAAGTTCTCTAGGGACAAAATTAGATTGGTACTGTTTGTGTTTAGATCGTCATGCGCATCATACCAAGTTCGATCATGCCATTTTTAAAGGCCCCTTTAAAGTAAATCCAACAATAAAAAATCGTCCGACTCCAAAACCAATATTAAAATCGTGGGATGGTGGCGATATGCCAGCCGAAATTCCAATGTGGGAAGTAAATACAGAAGGTTACCACGATGGTAATGGTTACCGAATAGGAATGGTTGCCCGTGGTTGGGGGTTCGAAGATTCTCCTGATGCAGAAATTATTTCAAGCGGGGAATGCGACAAGCAAAAAACTGCTGTAGCCATTGGTCGTCACGGAAATCATTTTTTATGGGGATTTGCAGGATCGCCGGATTATATGACTGATGAAGCAAAGCAAGTTTTTGCCAATGCCATTGTGTATACTCACAAACATAAAGCTGAGAGATTTATTGCTAAGAAATACAACACCAGAATTGCCACCAAAGTTTTCATTGAGGAACTACTTTTTTACACAACAGAAAAAGCTTATAGAGGAACGGTAGAGTTCTATAAAGATATTAATGCGAAATCTGCAAAAGCCAAGAAAGAACTACAAGAAAAGCAAGCTAAAGGTGAAGAGCTGACAGAAGAAGAAAAAATGACTTTATCGATGCGAGAAATGCAAATTCCTTCTCGTCATGATTACTTGAAAAAGAATATTGGTAGAAATACCTGGAGTAGCATAACAGGCTTGGATACAATAAAAGTTAGAGCATTCCTAAATGAAAACCGAGCATACTTCTATTCTCAACCAGATGGATTTTATGATTTAAGAGTAGACGAAGATGCGAAGAGTCTTGGAATTGCTAACGATGATATTAAAATTTTAGATGCAGCCATTTCTTTATTGGAAGAAGGAAAAGACATTGAGAAAGCGAACAGATTGTTATGGCGCTACACCATTGAAGATTTTGCAACTGCCAAAGAATGGAGAAGCTGGTACAACAAAAACAAAGACAAGATGTTCTTTACCGAATCGGGTGGATTTGTTTGGTTGATTAACGATGCCGATGCAAACCCTGATGTTCGCCCAAGAAAAGACAAGAAAGTAGAAGAGAAGAAAGCCGTTGCTAGTGTAGAACTGGAAGAGCCAACTCACGAAAATCCGGTAAGTGTTGGAGCTGTGATCCTGGATGGCGAAAAGGAAGGTGAAAAAGTGGTGACGATCAAGACCAAAATCATGGATGGTTATCACATTTATGCCTATGTGCCAGCAGGTGAAGCCTACATTAAAACGGAACAGGGAATTGAACTTCCTGAAGATGTTGAGTTAGTTGGTAAATGGAAAAAATCTGCGCCAGCTCCATATCCTGGAAAAGATAAGCTTTTGATTTACAAAGGAGAGAATACTTTTAAGCAGGTAATTAAACTTGGAGAAAATACCGAAAATAGTGGGAGTATAAAATGTTGGTTGTATTACCAGTGTTGCGATGCATCAATATGTTTTCCGCCGAAAAAGAAAGAGTTTGAATTGGAACTATAAAGAAAAAAAATCATGCAAAGAATAATTTATTTAATTGCCATTGTGAGCATACTATTTATCGGATGCGAGCAAAAAAAGCAAAAAGAAACAAGTAAGGTAATTATTGAAGGACAAGTTACAGGTTATACAAAAACTTTGGGCTTATATGGAATGTCAGAAAATAGAGAACTGACTCTCGATTCAGAAGGTAAATTTAGTTTGGAATCAGATTCCTTGAAAAAAGGATTTTATGATCTTTCGTTTGGACATGAGAATCGTTTATCTCTGTACTTGAAGCCTGGATCTAATCTACATATTACTGTTAATTATAATGCCTTTCTCTCCAAAGACAAAAAGGCTATTACAATTTCGGGTGAAAACACCAAAGAATCAGAATTGTTATATCAGCTGATGTTCACAAAAGAGAGATCGAAATACAATAATACTGAAGCTAAGGATAAATACTTGCCAATGCTTTATGGTAAAAATCCAGAGCAGTTTACTAATTTTCTTTTGACAGAAATGGAGAAAGGGAATCAATTGATTCAGGAGTATTCAAAAAAATATTCCCTTGATCAGGATTTTATAAAGCATTTGCAATTGAATAGAAAACTAGATTACAATAGTGTTTTTAAATTGTATGGACACTTTAGAAAATACCTGAAAGCAGAAGAGCTTGAGATACCAAAGCAATTCAGTGATTATTTTGCTGATCAAATTCCCCAAAATGATTTTGAATTGTATGAAGAGAACAGGGAATATGCTTCTTATGTAAGAGAAAAGTACTTCAAAGAAATGGAAGCAGCACTATCTTCTAACATAAGAGAATCCTTAGCTTATTATAAAGCTAAAATTGCCTTTTTAGAGACTTGTGACTTTCCTCAAATCATTGTAGAATCAATGTATAGCGGTTTAACAATTGGTTACATGCGTACTCGCGATCCTGAAGTTCGTGCTTATTTGGATTCTGTGATTTATACCAAAGTTATTGACAAAGCAAGTATGAAGCGCTATGAGGATTATAAGGCTGGTGAAGCTTCATATAAAGATGGCGATATGGCACCAAATTTCACTTTAATTGATAAAGATGGCAAAGAAGTTTCCTTATCCGATTTTAAAGGCAAAATGGTAATGATGGATTGCTGGGCAACCTGGTGTGGACCATGTGTAAAAGGTTTGCCAAAATATGTTGCTTTAAAGAACAAATATGCAGGCAAGAATATCGTTTTCCTATGCATTTCAACAGATGAGAATGAGAAGGCCTGGAGAAAGAAAATGGCTAAGGATACCAAAGGCTTGTTCGAGGGAATTCAGCTAAATACGGAGTTGAATGAAAATGATATGAAGAAAAAATATATGGTTCAGGCAATTCCAAGATATATTCTTATTGGTAAAGATGGTCGTATTATTAGAAGAGAAGCGCCACATCCTGATTCAAAAGAAATCATAGATTTGATTGATAAGAATTTATAAGAAAGACTACGTTTTTTTTATGAGTGTCAAGCTCACTGTTTACCGGGTTATTTGTTGTTTTTTACCCGGGAAATGGTGAGCTTTTTTTTGTTCATGAAAGTTAAGCAGTCTAATAGTCAAATAGTCCAAATGTGCAGGTAATTATAATTACTCATTCTTAATTATTCATTAATAATTTTATTGCTAGGTTAATTAAGGTTAAAAATTACACTTTTCATTCACCTATTCTGCAAAAAAAATTGTTCGACTTTTAGAACTAAGCTAAAATAATAATAGAAATGTTTAAAAATACGCTAATACTTGTTTGCTGTATAATTGCCATGGCGTGTGTAAATACAGTAAAAGAAGATGTAAATTATTCTCTTATAACCGGTTCCTTTTCAAATTGCGAAGGAAAAAACATGTGGTTGGTTTCATCGCCTTTTGTTCCACTAGGAGATCAATACTTACATGAAAAGAAAGGTTTGCAGCCTAATGAGAGAGGTGCTTTTGCAGATACCATTTATTTGGAGGGAGCAAAAGATTTTATTTTTTGTATTGATAAAAGTAGTGTGACAATACATTTAAAACCTGGTGAGCATCTGAATTTAACTGCTGATTGTAATGAATTGGTATCGACAATAAAGTATAGCGGGAAAACAGCCCCAATAAATAATTATTTGTTACAATATAACCAACTCTTCCAAGATCACAACAAACAATATTCTACCATTCTTAAATTAAACGAAGCTGAGTTTGTAAAAGCAAAAGCAGCTTATAAAAATTCTATTTACCAGTTGCTTGATTCTCAAGAAGAATTAACAGAAGAATTTGTTGCATCTCAAAAAAGAGATATTCATTATCGTATTATAGCAAGCTATTTGAACTATGAGGAACGTCATGGGAAAGCTGTTGGCAATGAAAGTTTTAAGACTTCAGATAATTTTCTTGATATAGTAAAAACTGTAAATATGGAGGATCCGAAAGAGCTGGAAAAATCAGTTAAATACGGATTTTTGTTAAAAAAGTATTATTCTTTTGAATATGAAAAACTTGGTGATTTTTACGAAGATGATAAAGTGAAGTTTATACAATTTTTATCAAGTAAAATTACGGATAAAAATGTAAAAGATAGACTCCTGTATTTTTACGGTAAACCTGCTGTTGTAAGTACCAAAGAGGTGCAATTGTGTTATGATATTTTAATGGAAAACATTTCGAATGAAAGGTATAAAAAGGAGATTACGGAAAAATATAACCAACTGAAGACAACTTTACCAGGACAGAAATCTCCATTGTTTACCAACTATCAAAATGCAAATGGTGGTACGAATTCACTAAGCGACTTTTTGGGTAAATATGTTTATATCGATGTGTGGGCAACATGGTGTGGACCATGCAAAGCCGAAATCCCTTACCTGAAAGAAGTGGAGAAGAAATATCACGATAAAAATATTGTGTTTATAAGCTTGTCGGTTGATAATATTAAGAGTATTGACCGATGGAAAAAATTTGTAAATGATAAAGAATTAGGAGGTGTTCAGGTGATTGCTGATAAAGAAAGAGAATCGGATTTTATTAAAAAATATCAGATAGAAGGAATTCCAAGGTTTATTTTAATTGATCCGAATGGAAAAATTATATCAGCAGATGCGCCAAGGCCATCTGATAAAAAATTGATTGAATTGTTTAATGAACACAGAATTTAAATCTAAGACTTGGAAAAAATCATTTCTAAGTATAATTCTTAAAAAATAAGCTAATGAAAAAGTTAATGACATTGTGCCTGGTAGCGCTAACATTTTTACAAGTACAAGCACAAGAGTATAAAATATCTGGAACCATTAAAGGTTTGGATAATGTAAACGGTTTTAGAGCTATTAGAGATGCTAGTGCAAAGCATGGCTGGAGAATGGATACAGTAAAAGTAGAGAATGGAAAATTTTCACATACAGAATCAATCACAGAACCAACAGTACTAAGAATGTCTTTCCGTACCGAAAAGTTAATGAAAATGGTTGGGCGAGGTTACATTCCTACTAAATGTGTATTGCTACATTATGTGGCCTTTCCGGGTGCTGACATTAAGGTGAATGGTGAAGCGAAAGACTTTTGTGATGCTTACCCTTCTGGTGATCCTGAGAATGAGTTAATGGCAAAATTGAATTCTAAGATTTATCCTTACATGAACGAAGCAGCTAACCTTGCGGTTAAACATATGTCGGATACAACTTTAAGTGAAGCTATTGTAAAGGCAGATGAAAAAAGAGGAGAGGAACTTGGGAAGTTAGAACAAGAGGCGAAAATGGACTTCTTTTCGAAACACATTTCATCCATTGCTGGCCTTTGGATGCTGGAAGACATGATTATTCGTTCTCAAATTGAGATGGAGAAAGTAGCTGAATTAATGGAAAAGGTTGATGCTGATAAGTATAAAGATCTTTCTTATTACAAAGCCTTAGCAAAAAGAGTTGAAGGATTTAAAACAACAGGAATTGGAATGAAAGCACCTGCAATTGCTGGTAAGAATACTTTAGATGGAAGTGATTTTGACCTGACATCTTTACGAGGTAAGTATGTAATTATCGACTTTTGGGGAACCTGGTGTGGTGCTTGTTTAGCTGGTGTACCAGAAATGAAAAAATTCCGCGATGAACATGCTGATAGATTGCAAATTGTAGGTGTTGCCAAAGATGATAATGTAGAAAAAGTGCAGAAATGCATGGAGAAAAAAGGTATGAACTGGCCAAACATCTTGGTAGGAAAAGGCGAACAGGATTTTGTTGCTAAATACAATGTTCAAGGGTTTCCAACTAAAATTCTATTGGATAGAAATGGAAAAATTCTATTGCGTTCGGTAGGTGAGAAAGAGGATTTTTATCATGAAGTTGAGAAGTTAATTGCAAGATAGGTTTTATTCGTAAAATATAAATTTTAAAAAATGAAAAAAATAAACGTACTACTAGGAATCTTATCCTTAGTGATGATGATTTCATGCACTCCAAAGGAGAATGTCGATTATGTTATTGTAAAAGGTAACTTGCAAAATTTTGGTGAAGGAAAATTAATGTTAAGAGATGCTGATAATAACACCATTGAAGTTGTTGTTAATGATCAGGGTGTATTTTCAGATACCTTAGCTGCTGGAAAAACAGGCCTGATGTATGGAAGAAATTCTGTTGAATTTTATGGACTTCCATCTAATGTGATTGAAATTACTGCCGATGCCAATGATTTTAAAAATACCCTGAAATTTGGTGGTGATTTAGCTTCTTTTAATCATTATCTTATGGTAAAATCCGAAATGAGCAATGCCGAAAGAGCTAAAGTACAAGAGGTTTATTCGTTGGATGAAGCTGGATTTATGAAAGTAGCAAAAGAAAATACAGCTAAGCTAATGCAGGAGTTTGAGAAGGTAACAGATATTCCGGCTTCATTAAAAGAGTTGGAAAGAAAAGCTGTGGAAACAAAATATTATGCCGACTTGACAACTTATATTAGTTATTATCCTTACATATCGAAGGATAATACTTACGAACCTTCGGAAATGTTCTTGGCTGAATTTGATAAAGTGGATTTGAGTGATGAAAAACTAGCTGAATATTCAAGCGAATTTTACATTTTTGCCAGAGGATATGCAACTGTAAAAGGAAATCAGCTATATAAAAAAGAAGGATTATCTTCTGAGATGTTGGGTTTTATGAAAGTGCTTAATTCATTCAAATGTCAGGATCTAAAAAACAGACTTGGACATATTACGATGCTCAGGAATTTAACCGGTTCAGAAGATAAAGATGCTTTATACGAAGAGTTTAAGAAGTGTTGCACTGAAGAAGACAAGATAAAAGAAGTTACCGAATTGTACAATAAAGTTTGCAAGCTGGATAAAGGCATGCCTTCGCCTAAGTTTGTTGACTACGAAAACTGCGCTGGAGGTACATCTTCTTTGGACGATTTTAAAGGGAAATATGTTTATATCGATGTTTGGGCAACCTGGTGTGGACCGTGTAGGGGTGAAATTCCTCATTTACAAAAAGTAGAGCATAAATACCATGGTAAAAACATCGAGTTTGTAAGTATTTCTGTTGATCAGGATAAAGACAAATGGAAAAAAATGGTTACCGACAAAGAATTAGGTGGAGTACAGTTGATTGCTTCGGATAAGCAGTTCACAGATGCTTACGCTATTACAGGTATTCCAAGATTTATTTTGATCGATCCTGCAGGAAAGATTGTATCTAAAAGTGCTCCTCGTCCATCAAATCCTGAGTTGATTACTTTATTTAACGAGTTAGGAATTTTCGATTAGAATTTCAATTTACAATTGGCAGTCTTCTCACAGAGTTCGATTAGAATTTCAATTTACAATTGGCAGTCTTCTCAATCATTCGGGAAGACTGCTTTTTTTGTGTCTATTTTTGTGAATTTGTGGCCCCCTTTTTTCGTGTATATGTAAGAAATTTGTGTCCATTTGTGTGAATTTGTGGACCCCTTTTTTGCTAGTCTTAATTTATATTCAGGGCTTTTGGCGTTCAGGATTTTTAATCCGAAAAGCTTTGGACGCATTTGTATTCAGAGCTTTTTGAGTTCAGGATTTTTAATCCGAAAAGCTTTGGACGCCCATTATATTATAGTTTTCTATTTTTTAATTTGTGTATATGTAAGAAATTTGTGTCCATTTGTGTGAATTTGTGGATCCCCTTTTATGAAAATATCCGCATTTTGTTACCTCAGAATAGTTATCAAATTTGATTTCTTGGAATCAATTTCTATTTTTGAATCCCAATAACCACTAACTATGACCACTAACTCTCTATTTAGCCGCATAAAATCAGGAGATGCAAAAGCATTCGAGGAACTTTTTAATCAATTGTATCCTTCTATGTGTGTGTTAGCGCGCGAATACGTGAAAGACGATGGTGTGGCTGAGGATATTGCACAGGAATCTTTTATAAAACTCTGGAATTCCAGAGAAAAATACGACTCTATTTCTTCTTTAAAATCCTTCTTGTATGTGATGGTGAAAAATATGAGCTTAAATCACTTGAGGCGTGATAAGCTGGGAAATCAGTATACTGATAGTTTGATTAAAGAAGATTTCTTAAATTTTAATAACCATATTGTTGAAGAGGAAACTTACCGAATTCTTCAGCAAGCAATAGAGAAATTACCAAAGCAAAGTGCAAAAGTAATGATGCTAAGTCTGCAAGGACTACAAAATCAGGAAATTGCCGATAGACTTGAGGTTTCGGTCAACACCGTAAAAACACTAAAATACAATTCCCTAAAAACTTTAAGAACCAAGCTGAAAGATTATTTCTTTTTGTTGCTCTTGCTGTTGGGAGAGGTTTAGCTTTAAGCTCCAAGCTCCAAGTTCCAAGTATTAAGTATCAAGTATCAAGTATCAAGTATCAAGTATCAAGTTGCGGATTCCAATTTCAAATTCCCAAATCTCAATTCCCAAAGACTGATAAAATCAAACCTGTGAATAATGACTTATATCTTCTAAATCTATTTGTTTTTGCAATCAGGTAGCTGAGCGAAGTCGAAACTCTACCATTCTACCATTCTTAGCTTCAGGAAATCAGGCAATTTCAACATATTTAGACTAAGGATGTTAAAAAATGTTTATTTTTTTTCATCTTGCATTCATCTACTATACTTTTTCGATTGTTTTATTAATAGAAAAGAAAAATTCTAAATGGAAAAACTACACACCGAATATAAAATTGCTCAATTAATATCGAGAGAACTAATTGATGACCTGACACCTGAAGAGGGGCAAGTGTTAGAGAATTGGAAGAATAGTTCTGTTGATAATAAAAATTTGTACGAGCAAATAAAACAAGGACAGAAGCGTAAAAGCAGAGATGCTTATGTGGAATCTTTAAATAAAAAAGCTGCATGGGCTAAGGTTCAGCAGGAAATTAAGCCGGAAAGAAAAGTAATTCGCTTGAAAGAATGGAGTTTGAGAATTGCCGCAGTACTGGTAATTGGTGTTTTGATTGCAAGTCTTGTACACATTTCTACAAAAGATATTGAAATGGGACAAGAGTTGGCAGAGATAAAGATTGAACCAGGATCATCGAAAGCAGTTCTTCAATTGCATAATGGTGAAACAGTACAATTGGAAGGTACCGAAAATGAAGATTTTTTAGAAAAAGATGGAACATTGATTAGCAATTTGAAAGGTCAGTTGGCTTATGTTTCAGGGAATGAGAATGAAGAAATGCTGTACAACCAGGTAAAAGTTCCTGTAGGAGGTGAATATCAGCTAACACTTGCCGATGGAACAAATGTATGGCTGAATTCTGATTCAGAAATTAGATATCCGGTTCAGTTTAACGAAGACAAAAGAAAAGTTTGGATTGCCGGTGAAGTCTATTTCGATGTGGCACATAACAAGCAAAAGCCTTTCATTGTTGATGTAAAAGATGTTGAAGTGGAAGTTTTAGGTACGGAATTTAATGTAGAGGCTTATCACGATCAGAATACAGTTACCACAAGTTTGGTTGAAGGTAGTGTGAGGTTGAGAAAAGGAAAAGAAAGCGTAACCATTCAGCCAGATCAGCAGGCCAGTATTGCAGGTGATGAATATCAGTTTGCAGTAAGAAATGTGGATGCCAGCAAATATGCTTTATGGAAAGATGGAATTTTCTATTTCAAGGAAGCCAGCCTGGGAACCATTATGGAAAAACTGGAGCGTTGGTACGATGTTAAAGTCTTTTTTATGAATCAATCTGTAATTAATAAGAGATTTTCTGTTGAGGTGAAAAGATACGAGGACATTCATGAAATATTAAATATCCTGTCGAAAACAGAAAAAGTGAATTTTGAAATTAAATCGAATATTATAACTGTAACAAATTAGTAATAAAAAAAAGAGCAGAGCTTGCTGCAACAATCCCTGCTCAATAGATAAAAACCCAATTCCCTGCAAGGAATTGAATTGTTAAACCCTAAGTACAAATTTATGGAAAAAAATGGAACCCGGAGTTTCTTTCGCAAGAATCTCTACAAACCTTTATTAGCTATGAAATTTACATTTATGCTAATGGTTTTGAGTGTTGTTCAGCTTTCTGCAAGTGTTTATTCGCAGAATACAAGGTTCAACATGGAAATGACAAACCAGACTTTAATCGAGGTGTTCGAGGAAATTCGTAACAATAGTGAATTCTCTTTTGTTTACGATTTAGATGATGTTGAGAGTATTATGAACGTAAATGTATCGGAACAAGATGCTACTGTTGAAGAAATACTTAATTCATGTTTAGAAAATACCAATCTTACCTACGAAGTAATTGATAAGGTAGTAGTTGTAAAACAAAAACCTTATGTTGCTCCTAAATCGAAACAAGAAGAAAAGAAAAAAATTCAAGGAAAAGTAACCGATAATACTGGTGTAGCTCTTCCAGGTGTTTCTGTTGTAATTAAAGGCACCAATGTAGGTGTTGCCACAGATATTGATGGAAATTATTCCATCGAAATCGAAAACGAAAATGCCGTATTGATTTTCTCATTTGTGGGAATGAATCCACAAGAAATTGCTTATACTGGTCAGTTTGTTCAAAACGTAACTTTAACTGCAGATACAGAGCAGATGGCTGAGGTTGTGGTTACGGGTTATCAAACTATTTCTAAGGAACGTGCTTCAGGATCATTCGAAAAAGTATCTGCTGAAGCCCTTGAGGAAAGAGCAACATTAAATATCATCGACAAATTGGAAGGTCAAACTTCTGGTGTGTTATTTGAGAATGGCGCGATTACCATTCGTGGTATTTCTTCAATGAATGCGAGTACATCACCTCTAATTGTACTTGACGGATTTCCTATCGAAGGGGATTTGGAGAAGATTAATCCAAATGATGTGGAAAGTATGACCATTTTGAAAGATGCGGCAGCTGCTTCTATTTGGGGTGCACGTGCTTCTAATGGTGTAATTGTAATTACCTCTAAAAGGGGAAGTGGAAAAGGGAAAGCAAATATCGAATTTTCTTCTACATTTTCTATTACGCCAGAAGCAGATCTTTATAGTTTAAGACGTGCTTCAACAGAATCTTTCTTAGAACTGGAAAAACACTTTGCTGATTTTAAATACAAAGAGTTACCATCTCCTTGGGCTTTAAGTCAACCTGCTTATAAAGAAGGATTGGATACGTATTTGAGGTTTAATGATGGACAAATGACTGAAGCTCAAAAAGACGCTATTATCAATCGTCTAAAAGGGATTGACGTGCGTGATGAGTATGCAGATTTGTTTTTAAGAAAAGCAGTTCGTCAGCAATATCACTTATCTGTAAACGGAGCTACCGAAAAGAGCAATTACTATGCATCATTAAGTTACGATGATAACAATACCTATATGAAAGGTGTTGAAAATGATAGAATAGTGTCTAATATAAGACTTCAAACAAAATTATCTGATCGTGTAAGCTTTAATGCAGCAATTTCTGCAACCATTAGAAATTCTGAGAGTAATGGAGCTCCTTCCTTGAGCTCATTAGCTTCTTATCAACAAATTTTAGATGAGAATGGTGATTATGTGGCTTCACCTTATGGTTATGCTCAGGAAGCAAAAGATTCTCATGCTGCAGTGAATAATTCTCCTTACGACTGGACATACAATGCATTCCAGGAGTTCGAGAATAAAGATAACTCAAATCAGAATGTTGATTTGAGAATGCAGGCTGGATTAAATGTGAATATTCTAAAAGGATTAGATTTTGAGGGTCGTTACCAATATGAGTGGGGAAATCAAAAAGGTCAGAATATCTATAATGAAAATACATATTACGTGAGAAATCAGGTAAATATGTATGCGCATGTTGGTTCTGATGGCAAAATGGTATATCCTATCCCTATGGGACAGATTAGATCTGACGCAAATGCATATTCAAAATCCTTTACCACAAGAGCACAGTTGAATTTTAACAGGTCTTTCGATGAAGGAAAGCATCAGGTATATGCAATTGGTGGTGTTGAGTTCCGTCAGACAGAATATGAAAGTAATGATATGACCAAATATGGTTATGATCCAGTTAGTTTGCAATATAAGAAAGTGAATTACGATACAGAATATCCTAGAGCTTTTTCTTATTGGACTTCAAAACTTTCAGATAATACAAGTTTTTCATACCTGAAGAACAGATATGCTTCATATTACGGTAATGCTGGATATACTTTTGATCAAAAATATACGGTAACCGGTAGTGTTCGTTTAGATGATTCCAATCTGTTTGGTGCAAGTAAAGAGTATCGTAACGTTCCATTGTGGTCGGTTGGTACCAATTGGCAAATTCACAAGGAAGATTTTATGAACCTTGATTTTGTGAACAGATTAACCTTTAGAGCAACTTATGGTACTGGTGGTAATATCGATAAAACAACCAGTCCATATTTAACTGCTGCAGTTACATCTGATTGGCAAACACAACACCAGTTTGCATACATTCAGAATCCAAAAAATCCAAATTTAAGATGGGAAAAGACAGCAACTACAAATATTGGTGTGGATTATGCATTGTTTAACAATCGTGTATCAGGATCGATTGAATATTACAACAGACAAAGTACCGATTTGTTAGGTGATGTATCTTTAAATGCCATTTATGGATTTGATAGTGCTTTGATGAATTTTGCGGAAATGTCGAACAAAGGGATGGATTTTTCTGTAAATGTTGGAATCTTAAATAAGGATTTAAAATGGAATGCCATTGCAAACTTCTCTTACAATAAAAACAATGTTGAAAAAGTAGAATTGGCTGACGAGTCTGTAAGTGGTGCAGTAAATTCATATTGGGGAAACAGTAGTGCCAGAGTAGGAAAACCACTTAATCATTTGTATTCGTACCGTTGGGCAGGATTGTCTACAGAAGGAATGCCTCAGGTTTACAACGAGAATGGAGAGGTGATAGATCATTACACACCAATGGAAGAAGTTGATGGATTAAAATATGAAGGTAGTACAACTCCTAAGTATTATGGTAGTTTTCAGAATGTTCTTAGTTATAAAGGATTGCGATTAAGCATGCTGATTACTTACAAATTAGGACATGTATTTAGAGTGTCATCAGTTGATTATAGTTCATTGAAGAGTGCTTATCAGTTGAATGTTGTTCATGAGGATTTCGAAAAAAGATGGAGACAAGCGGGAGATGAAAGCAGAACTGATGTGCCTGTTTTACCTGAAGATGTAAATGTGGTGAGTGGTTATTGGTCAACTTATTCAAATTTTGGTAGTCATAATGTAGAAAGTGCATCTCATATCAGATTCAACGATGTTGTATTGTCTTACGATCTTCCTAAGTCATGGTTTAAATCAGTAGGTCTTAAATCTTTAAATGTTGGTGCTCAGGTTAGAAACTTAGGTGTTATTACATTTAACGATGAGGACATTGATCCGGAAAATATTATTGGTGAATCGGGTTATGGTAAAATCAGACCGGAATATACATTTAGTTTAAAGGCTAGATTTTAATTGATAATGATCAGGAAGAGGAGTAAAAGCTTCTTCCCTTAAAAATATTACAAATGAAGAATATTATATATTTATTAATTCTGACAGTTTTTGCTACTTCGTGCGACGATTGGATGGATATTGAGCCTAAGGGGAAGGTGATTCCTTCGAAGGCAGAAGATTACAGACTTTTGTTGGATAATACCAATAATTATTCGGGAGCTTCTATTACAGAAACAGCAGATCTTGATCTTTGGGTTGATGATGATATTGATTTGAGAGATGATTTTATTGGTGCATCTTATCCTGAGTATGCAACTAAAGCTTATAAATTTGAAGACCATTTTTATTTAGAATCGGAGGAAGATGCAAGTATGAATACAGTATATTCTGTAATCTACCTAGCCAATACCGTTATCAACGAAGTTCTGGATGCAGCTGGAGATGAAGATGAAAAAATGCAACTGCAGGCTGAAGCTAAAATACATAGAGCATTTTCATACCTAAAACTGATAAATATTTACGCAAAGCAGTATGATTCTTCTACAGCTTCGAGCGATTTGGGAGTGCCAATGAGATTAGAGGCCGTAATTGAAGGTAGTTTGGCAAGAGGAACAGTTCAGGAAGCTTATGATTTAATTCTGAATGATATCAACGAAGCATACGATTACTTGCCTGATACACCAGAGCAATTGTGGAGACCATCAAAAGCATCTGCCAGTGCATTATTGGCAAGAACCTATTTAATTATGGGAGACTTTACCAATGCACTAAAATATGCTGATATATCGTTAGGGTTTCATTCTTATTTAGATGATTATAACACCTTTCCTCCACACTCATGGTATCCTGGTCTTTTAAGTACAGGTAAGCGTTACTTAAATCAAGAACAAACATTACTTAAAAAACCTACGAGTGATTATCATTTGACTTATCCTTCGCAGGAGTTTATGGATTTGTTTGATCAGGTGAATGATTTACGATTTACAGGTAAATTGGATTATGAATGGTCGGCACCTGGAACAAGATTGTACTATTATTATTATGGCAGTACGGGTGCTGCTTATGGATTAACCGTACCTGAAATGTTGTTAACACGTGCAGAATGTAATGCCAGAGCAGGAAATGCTTCTGATGCAATGGATGATGTTAATTTACTTCGTCAACATAGAATTGCAACTGCAGCTTATGCTGATTTAACAGCAGCAGATGCAGCAGAGGCTTTGATCATTGTAAAAGAGGAAAGAAGAAGAGAGTTGGCATTTATGGGAATTCGTTATTCTGATATTCGTCGTTACAATGCGTACGATAATGCAAACATCTCTATTGTTCATACAATCGATGGGGAGAACTTCACTTTAGCTCCTGGTGATAACAAATGGGCTTTACCTTTCGCAAGAAAGTACATTCTGAAGAATTCTGAAATTGAGCAAAACCCTCGTTAGAAAAACGAGTTAAAATAAGATAACCCCGGAATTTTCCGGGGTTTTTACTCTACCCATATATTGAAAACTTCGGTATAATCTTTTTTTATAAAATTAAATTTTTTCATAATGAAGTTGATGAAACTATTTGCCTTTGTGGCATTGGTAATGCTATTTTCATGTAGCAAGCAAAGTGACAAGTGTATTATTAAAGGTCAGTTTTCTGCTGGAGATGGTGAGCTTGTAATCTATCCATATCAGGAAGTAAAATCAAAACAAGAGGCTGATAGCTTGTCCTACAATGCAAAAATTGTGGATGGCAAATTTGAATTAGAAATTGATACAGAGCTGGCAGCTAGAAAATTGCATTTTAGAATGGGAAAAGTGTATAAAAGCTATACCTTGTTTTCTGAACCAGATGTGATTACAATTACCGAAAAAGAAGGAAAACTAACTGGAAAAGGTTCTCCTCTTAATGATGAGTACCAGCAATTGCTGAAAAAACTAAACTACGAAATTTATAGTGGGTTAAAATACAAAAGGAACCTAAGTGCTGAAGAAAAAGAAATTAAGGATGGTTATGATGCCAAACTTTGGGGGCTGACCAAAGAGTATTCTGCAAGTATTCCATTAAGTCAATTGTTTTACGAAAAATATTGGGGTGCCGATGCTGAGACACTAACAAAAATTATCAACTCCTTTTCAAAGGATATTCATTCTTCTTATTACATCAATAAAATGATTTCCAGAAGAGATAATCAATTGAGAGTTGCTGTTGGAAAACAAGCTCCTGAATTTACTTTACAATCAGATAAGAGAGAAGAAGTATCTCTTTCGGATTACAAAGGGAAATACCTATTGGTTGATTTTTGGGCATCCTGGTGTGGACCATGCAGAGCTGGTATTCCTGGCTTAAAGGAAATTTATGCCGATTACCACTCAAAAGGTCTGGAAGTTTTAAGTGTAAGTACCGATGGTGATGAGAAGGCATGGTTAAAAGCGGTTGAACAAGAACAAATGCCATGGGCGCAGCTTCGCGATACCAAAACAGTAAGTAAATCATACAATATTACTGCAATCCCAGCAATTTTCCTGATTGATCCGAATGGAAAAATCATAGACAAAGGATTACATGGCGAAGCAATTAGAAATCGTGTTGAAGAGCTTTTGAAATAAAATAAGCGATATAAAGAAAGGAAAGATCAGTGTAAAAGCTGGTCTTTTTTTGTAAGAAAAGGTTTTGATGTTTAAAAGTAGGAAAATAAAATCTTATACTCCTTTCAATTGAGGCATTTGGCATCATGAAAAATAGGAGTAGAATTGCAGGAATATCTTAGTAAGACCGGGAAGCTGAGAACTTGTTCGAAGATCACGCGGCCGCACTTAGATATTACAATAATTATACTTTTATTTTTAATGTCGCCTTGAGTTTTTTCCTTAGTTTTTGGGTCAAGCCAAAAAGTAAGAGCCATCCGGCTCGAGGAAAAAGCGTATAAGATTAATTTTAATTTAACAACCATAAGCTTGTTATGAATATGATTTCATAAAATGAAACGAAGTCTAGGTTAATTAAGGTTAATAATTCACCCTCCAATTCATACACTTGAAATTATCAGATGTTTTCTAAGTAGAAACAAGTTTAATTTTAAATAGAATCTGATGAAAAGAATATTCGGAATATTAATAGCATTGCTCATAAGTAGTAGTGTTTTTTCTCAAGGTATCAATTTTGAACATGGAAGCTGGGCAGAGGCTAAAGCCAAAGCCAAAGCAGAAAACAAATTAATTTTTGTGGATGTATTTACCGATTGGTGTGGACCATGCATGCGTATGGCAGCAACTGTATTCAAAGATGCAAAAGTAGCTGAATATATGAATGCTAATTTCATTTCAATGAAGATAGATGCTGAAAAAGGTGAAGGGGTAACTTTCGCTAAAGAGTATGAAGTTAAGGCATTTCCTACTTTACTGTTTATAAATGGCGATGGAGAACTTGTGTATAAATCGGTTGGCGGAAAAAGCAGCGAAGAATTTATTGCTATGGCAAAAACAGCTAAGGATCCTACCAAACAATTATCGAGTCTGGAAAAGTTGTACAAAGAAGGTAAACGCGACGAGAAAACCGTTTTGGCCTATATATCTGCCTTAAAAGAAGCCAATCAGGATTACGGAAAGGTAATTGCTGAATATTTGAACGAATTAGGTGTTGAAAAATGGAATTCCAGGATTGTATTTGTGATTGTTTCAAAATATCTGGATGATTATAACTTGCCTGCCTTCGAATATTTCGTGAAAAACAAGGCAAAGTACGAGAAGTATGCGAGTAAGGCTGATATTGACCTGGCCATTTTTACGGTTTTCAAAATGAATCTTGTGAAGAGAGTAAATTCTGAAGGGGCTCAAGTAGCTGATAAATTAAGAGAAGCAAGTAAAATGGTTGATGAATCGCTTCGTAAGCATATTACCAACTATTTAACTACTGCCCTGGGAAAAGATTGGGAGAATAAAGATTTTCGTGAAGTTGCGGATAGCCATGTAGAGAATTATGCAACAGCTTGGGAAATCAATCACTATATCGATATAATGCTTTACCAAAAAAATCCTGCTGATATTCCGGACGAATTGAAATGTGCAGAAAAATGGTGCAAAAAAGGACTTGAATTGGAGAATAATGTTACCTGGCGTTCTAAGTATATCAATATTTTGATGAAACAAGGAAAGACCGAAGAAGCAACAAAACTAGCCAAGGAAGAATTGCCAAAAGCTGAGAAGGAAATTAATGCTTCCTCGAATAGGGCTAATGTCTTGGCAAATTGTGCCAGAGCCTTTGTTGGTGGCGAAATAAATCAAATTCCAGAGGCAGCGAAAAAAGCAGAAGAATGGATTAAAGAAGCATTGAAATCTGATGATTCGTTTACCAATAATACGATTCTGGTTTCGGCTTTGGATGCAAACGGAAAGAAAGATGAGCTTAAGCAGGCCTTGGTGAAACTTGAAAAGATGGCTAAAAATGATATGGAAAAAGGCTATGTAAATTCACTTAAGCAGTACGTAAATCAAGCAAAATAAAATAAGAGAAAAGATGAAAAAGATTTTAGTATTACTAGTAGCCACATTGATGTGCAGTGGCCTATTCGCACAAGGAATTGAGTTCGAACATGGAACTTTTAAGGAAGCTTTGGCAAAAGCGAAAAAGGAAAACAAGTTGATCTTCATGGATTGTTACACAACTTGGTGTGGGCCGTGCAAACATTTGTCGAAGAATATTTTTCCGCAAAAAGAGGTAGGTGATTTTTACAATAAAAATTTTGTAAATGTAAAAATGGATTGTGAAAAGGGTGAAGGCATTGCGTTGGCAACAAAGTATGGTGTTCGCTCTTACCCAACTCTACTTTTTATTGATGCGAACGGAAATGCTGTTCACAAATTGGTAGGAGGGATGCCAGCCGAAGACCTAATTAAAGGTGGAAAGGCTGCATTGGATCCATCTATGAGAATTGGCACTTTGAAAGCCAAATATGAAAGTGGTAACAGAGATTTGAAATTCTTAATGACCTACTTAAAAGCTGTGAAAGCTCAGCATGATAAAGAAAGTATGGCCAAAGTGTCAAGAGAAATCATTAAGCAAACTTCTCTTGAAAAATACATGAACAAAGAGCAGTTCTATGTAATTTCTTCGGCAAATTATCCTTATGGTTCTAAAGAATTCAACTATCTGTTAGAGAATAAGGATCAGGTAAAAGAAATGACTGATGATTATACTTATGGATCTTTGTTTGTAGGTGCTATTTATCAGCATTTGGGACTGTATGCTACCAAGTGTAAAAGTTTAGTAGACTTGAATGCTGAAGTTGAAAAATGCAACAAGCAATTTACTCTGCAAGGATTAGATGATGTGAAGAACAGATTTGCCTATGCTTTTTATATTGAGAACAATCAATTGCAAAAATGGTACGATGCAAAGATTAAAGATGCAGAAGCATTAAAAGGTGAAAGAGGTTACATATACAATTACAATGGTATTTGCGATGAGATTTTACACACTCCAAAATTAGCCGCATCCGAAAAGATTGTAGATGATTTTATCTCAATAGCTGAAAATTTCGCAGCTGATAAAGAAAATGGTATCATCATGGGAAATATCATGTTGGCAAAGTTGTACTTGCATAAGAAGGATAAAGAAAATGCTGCAAAAGCTTTTGATATTTTCTTTAACGAAAACGGAAAAGCGGGAGGGAACAATACTCATCCATCTGTTTCGAACCTGAAAGCAGCTATTGATAAGCTGTAATTGTTGAGTTTTATAAGTTGAAGAGCAAGTTCTGTAATGGGACTTGCTTTTTTTATTAGTTTCTGTCAGCATCAAAAGAGTTTCAAGATGTTAAAAATCACAAAAAACTTTCCATTCATCCATTTTAGATTCTTAATAGCAGGATAAATGCACCAATGTTTTGTAGTTCTACATTGTGTTTTATCATCTTTGATATTTTGAGAGGAAGTGTTTTTAGATTTTTAGCCATCATTTTGGATGGTTTTTTTTTTTTTTGACAGGCTTGAAACCTAATTATAATTATCTTAGTCTTCACAAACCACAAATTAATCTACCCAAAATGACACAAGGATTATCTGCACTACTATTGCTAGTGTTTTTGTTTGCTTGCAATACGCCAAACCCTAAAGAGAAACTACCAAAACAAGTAAATCAAATTAGTCAGGATTCATTGCTTCAAATCTACAACGAAGTAAAAGTTGAATTCAAGAAATTAAGTCCCAATGTAATCCAACCTGCCGAAGGATATCTGAAATATCCATACCTGATACCAGCAGGCTTTTACAAACAAATGTGGGATTGGGATGGTTTTTTTATGGGAAATCATTTTGTGAGTCAGGGCAAGCCTGAATATTTAAAATATTGGGCCTTAAACCTGATTGAAGGAATTGATAGAGATGGATATGTATCGGGTTGTGCAACAACCAAAGGGCCACGTCCTATTTTTGGCAAGTTTGCCATGAAACCCTTTCTTTCTCAGGGAGTGTATTTCGCATCGAAGGGAATGAATGATTTTTCGTGGGTAAAAGAGCATTATCAGGCTTTGATGAAAGTTCTTGCTTATCGCGATCAAACTCAGCTAGACACTATTTATGGACTTTACTATTGGGACAATGCCATGCAAAGTGGTGCAGATAATAATCCGGCAATGAATTACTTCTGGAAAGAGGATAAGCGATCATTTTTGGCTTGCGATGCCAGTACTTTTCAATTGCGCGAGATTATTGCACAAGCAGAAATTGCAGAACAATTGGGGTATAATGATGATGCAACAATGCTGAAAAATAAAGCAGAGCAAATTAAAAAGGCGATGATCACCTATCTGTGGAACAAGGAAGATAAAATGTTTTATAATGTTGACCGGGAAACGGGAAAGCATTATAAGCGTGTGAGCTATTCATGCTTTGT
This sequence comes from uncultured Marinifilum sp., assembly GCF_963677195.1. Classification (NCBI taxonomy): domain Bacteria; kingdom Pseudomonadati; phylum Bacteroidota; class Bacteroidia; order Marinilabiliales; family Marinifilaceae; genus Marinifilum; species uncultured Marinifilum sp. Next base: position 4,353,564 of record NZ_OY781918.1, on the reverse strand, counting down.
GCCATTAATGGAAAATATTCTCAACCAGAAAGATGGCAGCGAGATGATTAATCGTTACCTGTTGAATCCTGATTGTATGAAAGCCAAATATGGCTTGCGTTCTTTATCGAAATCTGATCCTGATTACAATAACAAAAATATTATTGTTCCTTTCTCGAATTGGCAGGGACCTGTTTGGCCAATTGCCAACTATATCTATTCAATAGGATTAAAAAATTATGGATTCGAAACTGCTTTGCAGTGGCAGGCGGCAACACTTGGAAAATTATTGTTGGCGGATATTAAAAAATACGAAAGCATGCACGAAAATTATCATGCTGACACTGGTGCACCTCTTGCGCCAGCCGATACACATGTTGATGAGAATGGGAAGTTTGTTGGTTTTATAAGCTGGAATCTTTGTGTACAAAATATTTTGGCCGGACTTGTTGAAGATGAATGGATGTTATTGGAAATTGAATAAAACGATTTACAAATGTTTAGAATAATTATTAGTCTGCTTGCTTTAGTTTATACCATTGATTTGAATGCTCAGATAGAGAAAAAGTGGAATATTTACAGCAGAAATGAGATTCAATTAGATTTGTCAAATACTGAAAATTTACCTTATTCCGATAATATTGAAATGTCGGGTAAGCGAGTTGCAGGAATTGTAAGCTATTCAATTGATAAGGAAGGTAAACTGGAATTAAATCGCGAAATCTTTTTTCCTCAACTCCATCAATTTAAAAGTGAAACAGATTCATGGTTTCATGATTATCGTGCATACCTTCAGGATGAATATTCCGATAAAATATTACCTAAGTTATATATCAATAACATACAGTTTGTGCCAGGTGCATTGCAAGAGGTTTCTATAAATGGTTTGCTAAATTTTAAGCACAAAGCTTCGAAAAGTGGATTGGAGCTAACTCGTTCGCTATTTCCATCAACAGACGAAAGACTATTTGTGGAAATGTGGACAATTCAGAATGTATCAGATTCGGTTGTGCAAATAAATTCTGCTAATACCGAATTGAATTATGAAGATTTTGGTGCCAAAGGAAAATATTCCAGAAGAATTGTTTCGGATGCTCCGAATTATTTCGAGCTAAAGCCAAAGGAAAAAATTAGTTTTTCTATAAAGCTCATGGCTAAAAAAGAAGGAGAGAATTATTCTGATAAAGATGTATCGAATACATTGAAAAAGAGACTTGATTTTCTTGCTGAGATGAAAGAGTCTTTACAATTGGAAACACCCAATAAGGTTCTAAATACGCTATTTGAGTTTTCTAAAATTCGTGCATCTGAAAGTATTTTTGAATCGGAATTGGGATTGATTCATTCTCCTGGAGGAGGCAGATATTATGTGGGAATATGGGCGAACGATCAGGCTGAGTATATCAATCCATTTTTTCCATATTTGGGATATGATATAGGAAATGAGTCGGCCATGAATGTTTTTCGGGCTTTTGCCAAGGAAATAAATCCTGAGTATGCTGCAATTCGCTATTCGTTCGAAATTGAAGGTTTGGTAAAAGAATTTATACTCGACAGAGGAGATGCTGCAATGATTGCTTACGGAGCTACTCATTACGCACTGGCAGCTGGTGATGAAAAAACAGCGAAAGAACTTTGGCCACTTATCGAATGGTGTTTGGAATATTGTAATCGACAGTTGAATGCAGAAGGAGTTGTTTTGTCTGAATCGGATGAAATGGAAGGCAGAATTGAAACAGGAAATGCGAATTTGTCTACTTCCTCATTATATTACGGAGCACTTAACTATACTGTTGATTTGGCAAAATCGTTAAAGAAATCGAATGCTATAATTCGTAAATACAGAAAGCAATCGCAAAGTTTATATCTGGCAATAGAAAACTATTTTGGAGCAAATATTGAAGGTTTGGATACCTATAAGTATTACAAGGAACATAGGCATTTACGACATTGGATTTGCTTGCCATTGGTTGTTGGTATAAACAAACGAAAAAGTGCAACCATTGAGGCTTTATTCGAAAGGCTTTGGACCGATAATGGAGTTCATGTTGAGAAGAACAGTGAGAATGAAGAGATCTCTAAAATATTTTGGGACAGAGGAACTTTGTATGCATTGCGAGGAACTTTAATTGCAGGAGAAATCGAAAAGTCATTGGAAAAGTTGGTTCAGTTTTCAGAGAAAAGGTTACTTGGAGATCGAGTACCGTATGTGGTGGAAGCTTATCCGGAAGGAAATATGGCTCATTTATCGGCGGAAAGTGCTTTGTATTGCCGTGTGTTTACCGAAGGATTATTCGGTATTGTTCCCAAAGGTTTAAAGAGTTTTGAATTGACTCCGAGATTGCCTGCTGCCTGGAATGAGATGTCAATGAAAAAGATTAAAGCTTTTGGTGAGGATTTTGATATTCAGATTCGTAGAAAGAAAGATCAAATAAATGTGAAAGTTGTAAAAAGTAATGGTGCAATTCTCCTGAATAAAAATGTGAAAGAAGGAGCTCACATTAGGCTTCAATTTTAATGCAATTGAGCTCTTTTTATATTCTTAGTACAGCTTATAACTTTCTCTGTTGATAATGTCTACGGGTAATATTTCATCTCGGGAAATAGAATTGTGGAGCATTACGTGTTCAAACAGTTTTTTTACCGATTTAAATCCTTGTTGGTAAGGGTGCTGACCAATTAAATATTTGATAACGCCTTTGTTCAGGTATTTAATATTTTGCTCGATAGGATCGAAGCCTACCAAAACAATATTTTCTAGCTTGTTTTTTATCAGGTATTCTGCAATTTTATAAACTTTTGATCCAGTTATAAAAATGGCTTTAATATTTTTATTTTTTGATAGAACCTTATCGAGTTTTTCTTTGATTATGATTGATTTGGATGACGGAATTTCAATGTTGATTTTGAGTCCTTTATTTCGTCCGTGTTCCATGAAATAGCTTAAAAATCCCTGAGTACGATTATTTAAATGATGTACATTTTCAAGGTCTTTGGCCAGATTAATGATTAAAATGTCATTATTTTCAGGTATACTACAGTCTACAATATTTGCTGCAACTCTTCCTCCGTGAACACCATCACAGCCTACATAAGCTAAATAGTTGCACTCATTTATTTTAGCCTCAAGAAACACATAGGGAATATCTTTTTTTTCTAGTTTTTTAATAAAATCCAGACTTTCTTTCTTGAATATTGGAGGGAATACAACACCTGAGGGTTGTAATTTAAGTATATCTTTTGTTTGTTTAATGAAATCGGCTTCGTCGTAATGTGTAAAGAAAAATTTCTCAACTTTAACCTGAAACTGTGCCAGTTCAGCTGCAGCTTCACTTATGCCATCGAGAGGTTTTCGCCAGAAAATGTCTTCCTCGGTTGGAGTAGGAAGTAAGGCAGCAAAAACGCATTGTTTTTTCGAAGTTAAAGCTCGGGCAATTAGGTTGGGTTGGTAATTGTTATTTTTTGCAATTTCTAAAATTTTCTTTTTTGTTTCTAATGCAACTTCTCCTCTGTTATGAAGAACACGGTCTACAGTTCCTACCGAAACACCAGCTTGCTCAGCTATATCTTTTATACGAATTTTTGCTTTTACCATTTTATCATTAAAATTTCATTTCCAATTTTGAGAGAAAGGAATAAAGCCGGTAAACTTAAAGTTGCATTTTTAATTAAGTAAAAAACAAATAGTATTGTTAAAAACTATTGGTATTACTCATATTTAAAAAATAAAGGAAAGAGAAAACTCTTTCCTTTTGCGCTAACCTAATTGTTACAATTATGAAATAAAATTATAATCAATTTTATCACAAAATTAAAGATTACTAATTTTTTGAAAGTTTACTGTGTTCTTAATGGTGATAAGACAAAACGGACGAGGTGATTGTGTTCGAATCCGTTTTGCCTTATTATCACACTAAGCTTGACTAATTATATAATTGAAACTTAAAAAGCTAATTTTACAATATGTTTATCATTTATTTTAAATAAACACAGTAATTCTTTAAGCAGTATAATCTGTTTATTATTGTCTGATTTCTTTAATAATTGAAATTGCATTTGCTGTTGCCTTTTCAATTGCTTCATAATCGAATGAGCCGTCTGACTTTTTAATCATAAGTTGAGAACCCATTCCTACACAATGAACACCAGCCTTAAACCAAGCAGTTAAATTTTCGCGTTCGGGCTTAACACCACCAGTTGGCATAATTGATGACCATGGGAAAGGACCTTTTGCCGCTTTCACGAATTCTGGACCACCAACTTGTGCTCCAGGGAAAATTTTAACAACCTCAGCACCTAATTCTTCTGCGTAAGAAATTTCTGTTAATGAACCACATCCTGGCGACCATGCTACTTTTCTGCGGTTACACACTTTTGCCATTTCGGCATTTAAAATTGGCGAAACCACAAAGTTCGCTCCCAATTGAAGGTATAATGAAGTTGTACCTGCATCAATTACCGATCCTACACCCAACATCATTTCAGGACATTCTTTGGCAGCCCATTTATTTAATTCTGCGAAAACTTCGTGAGCAAAATCACCACGGTTTACAAATTCGAATAAGCGAGCACCACCACTATAGCATGCTTTTACTATGTTTTTGCAAACTTCAATATCTGAGTTGAAGAAAACAGGAATCATTCCTGTTTCTTTCATTTTTAATGCTACTTCTATTCTTGAAAATCTAGCCATTGTTTTTTATGATATGAGATGATAAAAAATGAGATATTAGAAACATATTGCACTTTTACACCTCTTATTTTACCTGTTTGTTATTAATTAAATCCAATTACTTATCGTGCTACACGACCAGAAGCATCACCGTCCATTAGTTTTTCAACTTCATCAACAGTTACTTGGTTGTAATCGCCATAAACGGTGTGTTTTAAGCATGATGCAGCAACTGCGAAGTTTAATGCTTTTTGATCATTTTTTGGCCATGTAATTAATCCGTAAATTAATCCACCCATAAATGAATCACCACCACCAACACGATCAACAATGTGAGTAATTTGGTAAGTATTGTTTGCTTTAAATAAAGTTTCTCCATCGTAAAGAACACCAGTCCATGAGTTGTGATTGGCATTAATTGATCCACGTAAAGTCGTAATTACTTTTTTACAACGAGGAAATTGCTTCATTATTTGTTGAGATACAGAAAGATATGCCTCAGCATCTACGTGTCCTCCTGTTACATCAACACCTTCTGGTTTAATACCTAAAACTTTTTCTGCATCTTCTTCGTTACCTAAAATCACATCGCAACCAGCAACCAATTCAGGCATAACTTGATCGGCAGTTTTACCATATTTCCAAAGATTTTTTCTGTAGTTCAAATCTGTTGATACAGTAATTCCTCTTTTATTGGCCTCTTTAATAGCTTCTAAACAAACATCAGCAGCTCCTTGCGAAATTGCTGGAGTAATTCCTGTCCAGTGGAACCATGTTGCACCTTCAAATACTTTATCCCAATCGATCATTCCCGATTCTATTTCAGAAATTGCAGAATGAGCTCTATCATAAACAACTTTACTACCACGGCTTACAGCACCAGTCTCCAAAAAATAAATTCCTAAACGATCACCTCCCCAAACAATGTTATCGATATTAACACCATATTTTCTTAGGTCCATCATACAAGCACGTCCTATATCATTTTTAGGTAAACGACTTACAAAATCAACATTTAAGCCATAGTTAGCCAAAGAAACAGCTACGTTAGCTTCTCCACCACCATAGGTTGCATTAAAATTATCTACCTGAGAAAATCTTGCATATCCCGGAGTTGCAAGTCTTAACATGATTTCACCGAAAGTTACAACTTTGTTCATCTTTATAATATTGTTTCGTTATGATTAAAAATTGAAATATTTATTCACGATTTTATCGCTTATTTCTTGCATTAAAATTTTTCTATAAAAATTACGTTTACGCACACGGAAAATTTGAAAAAATAATTTGAAACGTTTTCAGTCATTTCAAATACTATTACGAATTTTTATTTTTTTAATCCGTGTTCGGACACGAAGGTAATCTACTTTTATAATATTAGCAAATTTATTTGTGCTTGTTTCGTTTACGGTCCATTAAAAACGAAGCTCATATATGTATAGTAAGTATTAGTTTAAAGTGCAGTAGATTCAGCGATTTTTCAATTATTTAGATTGAAATAGAAGAAGAAAAGTGAGTTTAGATGTGTGATATTATTTATAATTATTATAAACAATGTTGTGGTGATTTAAATATTCTGGCATTAAATAAGTGCAGATATAGGAAGATAAATATTACTTTTTTTTTAGTTTAAAACTGATACAGATTAATGCACTCCTGGTTAATGATATCGAAGGGTAAAATTTCATCTTTTGTAATTTCATGATTAAGAATTACATGATCGTATAATTTTTTAAATGCCTTAAATCCTTGCTGATAGGGGTGTTGGCCGATAAGGAAGTTAATAGCTCCATTGTTAAGGTATTCGATATTTTGTTCTATTGGATCGAATCCAATTAAAATAATATTATTTAGATTTTCCTTCTGTAGGTATTTGGCTAGTTTGTAGGCTTTTGATCCAGTTGTAAATATCGCTTTTATGTTTTTATTGGTTTTAAGAACAGAATCTAGCCTGCTTTTAATTTGATTGCTGTTTGAACTTGATAATTCCAGATTTATTTTGAGACCTTCATTTTTACCCTTATCCATAAAATAGCTTAGAAAACCTTGTGTGCGCTTGTTTAGGTGAAGAACATTTTCAAGGTTTTTTGCCATGTTAACAATTAAAATATCATCGTTTTTGTTCAGACCAAAGTCAATAATATTGGCGGCAACTCTTCCTCCCTGATAGGCATCACTACCCACATAGGCTAGGTAGTTGCTGTCTTTTAATTTCGATTCCATAAAAACATAAGGAATGCCTTTTTTGTCTAGTTGTTGGGTAAAATGCAAACTTTCTTTTGTAAAAACAGGAGAGAAGATAACGCCGGAAGGATTTAGTGCTAATATAGCTTCGCTTTGGTTTATAAAATCTTGATTGTTATTATTTTCGAAAAAGAAATTTTTAACTGTTAACTGAAATTGTTCATGTTCAGAAGCAGCATCATTAATTCCATTAAGGGGTTTTTTCCAAAAAATATCATCTTGTGTTGGTGTTGGTAGTAAGGAAACAAAAACCGACTCTTTTTTAGACTTTAATGCTCTTGCAATTAAGTTAGGTTGGTAATTGTTTGCTTTGGCAATTTCCAGAATTTTATTTTTTGTTTTTTTTGCAACTTCACCGCGATTGTGCAGAACACGATCTACGGTTCCTACCGATACACCAGCTTGTTGAGCTATATCTTTTATGCGAATTTTTGCCATTCTATTCCCTTTATGCAATTAAGTTAATAGGTTATGTTATTTATTTGTAGTCGGAATTGCCAAATTAATTCCGACTACAAAACTAATACTTAATTAAAACCCGAAAAAACGAGGTAAGAACATACTTAAGTCCGAAATGTAAGTAACTAGAAGCAAGCATACGATCATAGCTATAAACATAGGAAGTAAGGGTTTTATAACCTGCTGTATTTTTATATTGGCAACACTGCATCCAATAAATAAAACAGATCCAACAGGTGGTGTGCATAATCCTACACTAAGATTAAGTACCATAACAATTCCAAAATGTACCGGATCAATTCCTAAATTAACCACGATTGGCAAAAAGATAGGGGTAAAGATGAGTACTGCCGGAGTCATATCCATAAATACACCAACAAATAAAAGAATAAGATTAATTAGAAGTAAGATAACAATTGGATTATCGCTTAGTCCTAATAAACCCGCACTTACATTTTGAGGAATGTTTTCATAGGCCATAATCCATGATAAACCAATACAGGTGGCTACAAGAATTAATACAATGGCAGTTGTTTTTACTGAGCCAAGTACAATTTTTGGGATATCCTTAATTGTAATTTCTTTGTAGATTAAACTTAAAACAAGAGCGTAAAGAACAGCAACAGCTGAAGCTTCGGTGGCGGTAAAAAATCCTGCGATAATTCCACCAATTACGATAATTAGTAAAAATAAACTAGGAATTGCATCCCATAAAATTTTTAATCCTCGTTTCATGCCGGCTCCTTTATTACGTAATTTATAGGCTATAAAGCCAATTACTAAAGCCGCAAGAGTAGAGCTAACCCCTTTAAATCCAGCTGGTGAGCTTGCTTTTAGTAGATTTAAGCCATAAATCACCGAAAGGATAAGCGCAATGCCAATAAAAACTTTTAATAGGCTTGTTAGCATGGCACTAATGCCTTTGTTCTGATAAATTGAGATACTCATTGCCGTTAGCATAATAGAGAATCCGGTTAAGATTCCAGGAATATATCCAGCCAGAAAAAGTGCTGTAATGGAAGCTCCACCACTAGCAAGTGAATACACAATTAAGATATTACTTGGAGGGATAGATAAACCTGTAGTTGCCGATGCAATATTTACCGAAGCACTAAAGCTTTCGTCGTAGCCTTCCTTTTTCATTTGCGGGCCCATAATGGCACCAATAGCCGATGCCGATGCTGCTGCTGAGCCTGAAATTGCTCCGAATAACATATTGGCAAATACATTAACAAAAGCTAAACTGGCTGGTAATCGGCCTACTAAAATACGGGCTAAATTTATTAATCGAATGGCAATACCTCCACTATTCATAATATTTCCTGCGAGTATGAAAAAGGGGATTGCCAGGAGAGCAAAACTATCTAATCCGGTGGCCATTCTTTGTGCAAAAGTTGCAAAAGCAGGTAATGAATCGATACTTACCAACATGGTTAATATGCCCGATATTCCAATGCTAAAAGCTATGGGAACACCAACTATCAGTAAGAATAAAAATGATGTGATTAAAACAATAATTCCAATATATTCCATTAGTTCAATTCTTCTGATGGTTCAACAATAAATACAATTGAGTAGTAAAGGGTAATTAATCCGCTAAGAGGTAAAACTAGGTAGATATAACCCAAAGGAATTTGCAATGCTGCCGAGTTAACATTAAACTGAAAGCGTGTAATAACCAACCAGCTTCCGCCAATAATCATTACTCCAATAGCGAATAATGCAATGCAAACATTAATAAAACGAAGCAGGTGTTTTTGATTTGCTGGCGATGATTTTTGCAGTAATAAATCGATTGCTAAATGTTGTTTTTGTCCAGCTACATAAGCAGCTCCCAATAATCCGACCCAGATTAATAAAAAACCTGCTAATTCGTCGGTAAAGGAACTGGGCGATGCCAGTGCATAGCGGCTTATTACTTGCCAAAGTACATCGAGCACTAATATGCACATAAGGCTAATAAGTATCTTTTCGAGTATTCTGTCTAATTGATTTTTGAATGTCATAAGTTCTACAAGATTAGTCTTCTGTTGCTTGAATACGTTGTATTAATTGATACAATTCAGGTTGTTCCTGGTAAGAATCGAGTAAGCTTTGAACACGTTCTGCAAATTTATCTTTTTGAGGATAGGTGATTGTGACTCCATTTTCTTTTAATTTTTCTAAAGATTCCTTTTCTGAAGCAGCCCACAGTTCACGTTGCTTAGTTACCGATTTTTTAGCCGCAGCTTGTAACCATTTTTTTTGTTGATTATTTAGCTTATTCCAAATAACAGTGCTGATAATTAAAACGTCTGGAACTCTGGTGTGTTCGTTTAAAGAATAATTTTTACATACTTCGTAATGATGTGAGGTATAAAGACTAGGAGGGTTATTTTCTGCTCCATCAACAACACCACTTTGCAGTGCGGTGTATAATTCGCCCCAGGAAATAGGTGTGGGGGAGCCGCCTAATGCTTTTACCATACTCATGGCTGTTTGGCTCTTCATTACACGCATTTTTAAGCCCTTTAAATCTTCAGGAGTTTCAATACTTTTATCTATGGTATAAAAGCTTCGGGCTCCTGCATCGTAAAAACACAAGCCTTTTAAATTAAACTTTTCGGTCGATGCCAATAATTCTTCACCAATTGGACCGTCTAAAGTTTTAAAAGAATGAGATTTTGAACGAAAAACATAAGGCAAGCCAAGTACCTGATAGTTGTTTGTAAAACCTTCCATTATGGCTGCCGAAACTTTTGTTATGGCTAAACTTCCTAACTGAATTAGTTCTACACATTGCTGTTCGGACCCTAATTGACCACTTGGATAAATTTCAAGGCTCATTTGTCCATCAGAGATTTTTTCCAATTCTTGGCCCATATACAACATGGCTTTATGAACAGGATGCGTTGGATCTAAACCATGAGCTAATTTTAAAGTTTTGTGTTTACTTGCTTCCTGACAGCTAAAGAGTAGAAAGCAAGAGATTATGCTTAAAAGTAGCTTAGAAATTACTTGTGTTTTTTTCATGCCTTATTTGGAGCTAAAGATTTATTCTAACTTTTATTGTTTAAAACGAGAATCTATAATTTTTACTTAAGAGTAGCCATTAATCCTTGTTCTAACCCACGTAATTCAGCTAATCCTTTCATTCTGCCATAAAGAGAATATCCTGGGTTTGTTTTTTTGGGAAGATCGTCAAGCATTTTATTTCCATGATCAGGTCGCATAGGAATTTGCCAGTCTTTTCGGCCTGATTTTTTCCGTTCTTTTTCTTCAATTAATAATGCTTTCATTACTGCCGGAATATCAATGTCGCCATCGAACAGGTAATTTTCGAAGAAGTTTCCTTCGGCATCTCTGCTTACATTTCTTAGGTGAACGAAATTAATTCTTGGAGCAAGAATTTTTGTCATTTCAGGTAAATTGTTAAAATGACCAGCTCCGAAAGATCCTGTACATAAAGTAATTCCATTGGAAACAGAATCAATAACTTTTGTGAGTTCTAAAGCATCTTCAATTGTACTTACAACTCGTGGCAAGCCTAGTAAAGCTCGAGGAGGATCATCTGGGTGAATTGCCATTCTAACTCCCGCTTTTTCAGCTACAGGAATAATTTCAGATAAGAATTTGTGTAGGTGTTTTTTAAGTTTTTTAGCATCAATTTCTTTATATCCATCTAATACTTTTTGAAAGCTCTCTAAAGTATAAGATTCCTCAGCACCAGGTAGTCCGGCAATTACAGTTCTTGTAATTCTTTCGATTTCTTCGGTCGACATGGAATTGAATTTAGCCTCAGCTCTTTTTAAAATCTCTTCCGAATAATCAGCTTTTGCACTTTCTCTTTTTAGGATAAAAACATCAAAAGCAGCAAAAATATCAATTTCAAATTTAAGAGCGTTCGATCCATCTCCCGATTCAAAAGCTAAATCTGTTCTCGACCAATCTAATACAGGCATAAAATTATAGCAGATGGTTTCAATACCGCAAGCACCCAAGTTTTTAATACTTTCCTTGTAATTTTCGATGTATTGTTTGAAGTTCCATGTTCGTTTCTTAATGTCCTCATGAACTGGAACACTTTCAACAACGGACCAACGTAGTCCTACGGCTTCAATTTCAGTAATTCTTTTTTTAATTTCTTCGACTGTCCAAACTTCTCCGTTTGGGATATGATGAAGTGCTGAAACAATACCCGTAGCTCCAGTTTGTTTAATTTCTTGTAATGAGATTGGGTCCTTAGGACCGTACCATCTCCATGTTTGTTCTAAAGCCATATTGTGTTTTTTATAAATGTGTAAAATGAACGATAGGGTATAAGAGATTATCTTTCATTTTAACACATCTTTTAACTAACTATAATTTTCTTTTAAACTCCGCTATATGCACTAAATCCACCATCAACAGGAATAACTACTCCGGTTACAAACGCCGACCAATCGGAAAGTAAATAAAGCAAAGTACCTTGTAATTCTTCAGGTGTACCGTAGCGTTCCATTGGTGTGTTGTTTATAATTTTATTTCCTCTTGGGGTTGGTTCTCCCGTTTTTTCATCGGTTAACAAGAAACGGTTTTGATTGGTTAACAAGAAACCAGGAGCAATTGCATTTACACGAACACCCATTTTCGAGAAGTGAACAGATAACCATTGTGTGAAGTTGTTAACTGCTGCTTTTGCAGCCGAATAAGCTGCAATTCGAGTAAGTGGTCGGTATGAATTCATCGACGAAATATTTACAATAGATCCTTCTTTCTTTTCTATCATATCCATTGCAAATACCATTGTTGGTAGAATAGTTCCTTTAAAGTTTAAATCAAAAACTTTATCAAAACCTTCCATTTTCATTCCAAAAAATGTGTCCTCAAGTTTCTCAAGATCAGTATCAAGCATTTGATCAACACCAGCAGTTGCAAGAGGGGAATTACCTCCAGCTCCGTTTACTAAAAAATCTATGCTTCCAAGCTTATTGTTAATTATTTCTTTTGCATCTTGTAATGATTTTTTATCAAGAACACTTGCTGCTACTCCAATAGAAGCTACATTGTATTCTTTTTCAATTTCCTGAGCTAATTTTTCTACAGCTTCGGCATTAATATCCAGCAATGCAGTTTTAACACCCATCGCAGCTAAGGATTTGGCCATTGTTGAACATATAACGCCACCAGCTCCTGTAATAACTGCTATTTTATTTTTGATATTTGTTTCCACTTTATTTGTTTTATATCTGTGAGTTTGATTAAAAATTGAAATAGTTTTTTGCGTTATAGTAGCAAATTCCTTGCACTATTTCTTTTAGCAATTTTTCATTGTATGGGATTAAGCCTTTTTCAACATCCTTGCCAATAAGGTTACAAAGAATTCTACGGAAATATTCATGTCTACTGTAGCTTAAGAATGAACGTGAATCGGTAAGCATTCCTACAAATCGGCTTAAAAGCCCAAGGTTAGAAAGTGCATTCATCTGTTTCTCCATACCATCTTTCTGATCGAGAAACCACCATGCCGAGCCCCATTGAATTTTACCAGCAATTTCTCCATCCTGAAAATTTCCAAGCATGCTTGCATAAACCTCATTATGAGCAGGATTAAGATTGTATAAAATTGTTTTTGTAAGCTTTTTTTCTATTGCCAAGCGGTTTAAAAATTTCGACATGTCTTTGGCAACCAGTTTGTCGGCAATTGAATCGAATCCGGTATCAGCGCCAAGCTGTTTAAACATTCCGGTATTGTTATTACGAATTGCACCAATATGGAATTGCTGAACCCAGCCTTTAGAGTGATCCATAACTGCAAATTCGTATAACATTGCTGATTTAAAGATTAAAATTTCATCATTAAATAACTCAAGGCCACTTCTTATTTTTAAGAATATTGCAGATACTAATTCAGGAGTAAAATCTTCAGCAAAAAATTGTTCTAAGCCATGATCCGATGCTTTGCACCCCATTTCGGCGAAGAAATCGTGGCGTTTTCTTAAGGCATTTAATAAGTCCTCGAAAGTGAAGATAGCCATATCTGCTGCGACAGATAGTTTGTCAATATATTTGTTGTATTCTGTTGCATTATCAACCGCCATTGCTTTGTCTGGTCTCCAGGAAGGAACTACTTTCGTTTCAAATCCTGAATTGCGAATTATTTGGTGGTATTCCAATGAGTCGGCAGGATCGTCGGTTGTTCCTATTGCCTCAACATTGGCTTTACGGATTAAGTTTTTACACGAAAATTCAGGAGTATTTAATTTCTGATTACACTCATCCCATACTTCTTTGGCTGTATCTGGACTTAGAATTTTTTCAATACCAAATGGTTTCTTTAACTCAAGATGAGTCCAGTGATATAAGGGGTTACGAAGGGTGTAAGGTACTGTATCGGCCCAATTTTTAAATTTTTCCCAATCAGATGAAGTTTCTCCTGTTATGCCTTCTTCTTTTACACCATTAGTTCTCATGGCTCTCCATTTGTAATGATCGCCATATAGCCAAATTTGAGTCATATTGTCAAACTGTTTATCTTCTGCAATTTCTTGCGGCGAAATATGACAATGATAATCTATAATTGGAAGATCGGCTGCATATTCGTGATATAGTTTTTTCGCTGTTTCGGTTTCGAGAATAAAATCTTTGTCTAAAAACTTCTTCATGATATTTTAAAATTTCGATATTTTAGCGTTTTCGAACACGGAAAATCAGGACATTATTTTCAAGTATAAATTAATTTTATTTTATAATGATATTGATTTAAAGTATTTTAATCTTCGTGTTCGAACACGAAGATAACGCGCTTTTTGATTGTTTGCAAGTTTAAATAGAGCTTGCTTAATACAGAATACCTTATTAAAAATGTAGTGTTGGTTAATTAGAGTCTGTATGTAGTTGCTGAATATACAGGATTTATGCCTTGTTTGCGCTTTGTTTGAAGAAGGTGAAATATAGTATTTATAAACTTGGGAAATTAGTTTATTTAAATCTTGTCTAATTTATGAGAGCAAAGGTTGTGAGCTTAGCATAAAGGTTTATTGGAGATAATCATGAGTAATCATTTTTTATTATTTGGTAATAGATACGGTAATTATAATGTAAGAATATTGTTGTACACATTTAAGAATTAGACTTTATAAAGAAGTTAATAATGTAGCAGGAAACTGATTGAATTAGCTTTGTTCACAATATAAATAAGTAACTTTAATCGGTTTTAAGTTTAGAGTATTGACAAATAAAAATCACATAAATAAAATTATTATTAAAAAATTACTAGTATGAAATTGGGTATATTTCAGGATATACATGGAAATTTACAAGCCTTAAAAAAGGGAGTTGAAACATTCAGAAACAATGGATGTGAGAAGATAGTTCATGTTGGTGATTTGATTGGAATTGGCCCTTATCCAAAAGAATGCTTAGATTTTGCATTTTCAATTAAAGAGATGGAGTTTGTTATGGGAAATCATGACTATTGGTATGCTTATGGATTACCAAATCCGATACCTGCTTGGATGAGCAAGGAGGAAGTAGAGCATCGCAGTTGGATAAATTGTGCAATTGGTAATGCTTATAGAAATAGAGTAAAAAAATGGAAGTTTTCTTTAGATTTGGAGATAGATAAAGGTCGAAAAATAACTTTTCAACATTACGGATTGAACAAAAAACAGAATTGGTTTGCGCCAAGAATAGAGAGTCCAAGTATAGAAGACTTAGATGTGTTGTTTAATGGAATAGATTCTGAAATGATATTTTATGGACACAAACATGATGAGAATGATAAAACAGGAAGGTGCAGGTATATTAATCTGGGTTCGGGAGGATGTTATAATAAACCAGAAGTAAGAATCGGAATATTGGAATTAATAGATGGCAAAATTGAATTAGAAAAACGATCTGTGCAGTACAATGATAATGGACTTATGGATGAGTTTGAAATAAGAAAAGTGCCAGTAAGAGAACGAATTACTAGCTCATTTATAAGAAGAGATTAATATAGTATTTAAAATTAATCGATTTAGATTGCTGTTTAAATTTTGTAGATAAGTATTCTTAAAATTTGTGATTTGTGGGAAAAATATCATGAATAAAGGATTGATTTATAGCAATAAACTACATTTGCTCCCTAATTTTGATATACAACTAATGGTATGAAAAAATACTACAATATCTTTAAGAGAAGCGAAAGTACGTTCTCTTTTTTTTATGCTTTATACAATAATAAATTTAGCTCCGCTAAATGAGTAATTTACTCAAATTGCTTATTGATAAAACTTTATTATATTTCTAAAAGAAATACGCACTTAGTCTACACGAATTGATGGGTACTTAAAAAATACCTTGAGAAAATATATATAACAAACTTGCAGTGATGCTTAAACTGCAAGTGTTTAGTTCTGAGATAATAGTACATTGCAGAATGCAAAATACAAAAAGTGTTATTCCAGATAGAACTTCCCTTTTTTGAAAATGCGTTTACCCCAGTATACAAATGGAGTGTCGGCAGCTGCAACAATAAATTTCAAGAAATAGGTGGTTATGAATATTTCCCACATAACAGCAGTTTCAAACACACCTAAAAAAGCAATAAGAACGAAACTAGTACTATCAATCAACTGAGAAACCGAAGTGCTCAAATTATTTCGTATCCAAATTTGACTGTCTTTTGGAAAGCGCTTGCGCCAGAAATGATAAGCCCAAATATCATGTCGTTGAGAAAGTAAATATGCCACAAGACTAGCTACTGCTATACGAGGCATTAAATTAAATATGGTGCTGGTGGCTTCGTGTGCAATACCTGCAAACTCATCTCCTTCCAGTGGTTTAAAAAGTAGTGCTAAATTCATTAATAGGGTCATGGAAATAAGACTGAAAAATCCTATCCAAACAGCTTTTTTCGCCTCTTTTTTTCCGTAATTTTCAGATAAAATATCGGTTACCAAAAACGACGAAGCATAAACAATATTGCCTAGGGTTGCTACAAGCCCAAAAAACTCAACAGTTTGAATAACTTGAATATTAGCAACGATAACAGAAATCGGAATCCAAATAATGAGTCCCCACTTGCCAAAAATTCGATACGCAAGAATAATTAATAGAAAGTTTGCCAGCAACATGGCTAGCCATAAAATTTCGTTTTGCATTTTTTTAGTTTTTAGTTGAAGTCCAAAAGAAAACATTACAGTTTAATGTCATTTCACTTTTTTACTTCCTTGCAGGGAGATGCCACCTGCTTTGTATAATATCAATTTAGGACGCGAATGTAAGAAAAATTGTTCATTTGTATCTATAATATCACATTTAAGAATATCTTAAATATTTTATTTAATCAAATAAATAAGAGAATTTTACAGTATTACTAAAACTTATAATTCGTGTTTGGATTTAATTGCTTTTGGAAAGTAAAATTATTTACAAAAATTAAACTTACTGTATTTTGATTTTTTTTTGTAATACTAAAGCAAAAAAAAATGAGGTTAAACAAATTGCTTAACCTCATTCAAGTTTAAATTATATTGAAATATAAGTTGTTTTATAGTAAGCTGTATGCAACGGTTACTCCAGACATTACAATTGCAACCATACTCATTAATTTGATTAAAATATTAAGACTGGGACCCGAAGTATCCTTAAAAGGATCTCCTACAGTATCACCAATTACAGTTGCTTTGTGAGCGGCTGAACCTTTACCTCCTAAATGGCCGGCTTCTACATATTTTTTTGCATTATCCCAGGCTCCACCTGAATTAGCCATAAAAACAGCCAAAACAAAACCTGCACCTAAGCCGCCAACAAGTAAGCCCATTGTGCCGGCTACACCAAATGTTAATCCAACAACAATAGGAATGGTAATGGCTAAAATCGATGGTAGTAACATTTCTTTTTGAGCGCCTTTGGTCGAAATAGCAACGCAATTTGCATAATCAGGTTCATTTTTTCCTGATAGAATGCCTGGTATTTCGCGAAATTGTCTTCTAACTTCATCTACCATTTTTCCAGCGGCACGGCCAACAGCATTCATGGTTAGTCCACAAAATACAAATGCCATCATCGAACCTATAAAAATTCCAATTAGTACTGTTGGATTCATCAAATTAACTTTGAAAAAGTTCATAAAATCCATTAGGCTTATTGAACTTACGTCGCTAGCCGAAAATACTACATTACCATTCGGAAAGGCATAACTTTCAGCAGTCTCGAGTAAGCGAATAATTCCAATTTTAAGTTCTTCGATATAAGAAGCCAATAAGGCCAAAGCGGTTAAAGCAGCAGAACCAATGGCAAAACCTTTACCTGTTGCAGCTGTAGTGTTTCCAAGAGAATCAAGAGCGTCGGTACGTTTTCTAACTTCAGGACCGAGTTCACACATTTCTGCATTTCCTCCTGCATTATCGGCAATTGGTCCGTAAGCATCAGTTGCTAAAGTAATTCCTAAAGTAGAAAGCATTCCTACTGCAGCAATACCAATACCATATAATCCTAAGCCCATGTTAGCCATATCAAATCCGGAAGCAAATAAAAATGAGAATATAATACCCACAGCTACTGCTATAACAGGAATTGCTGTCGAAATCATTCCCATTCCTAAACCAGAAATAATAACTGTAGCAGCTCCTGTGTTGGAACTTTCTGCAATTTTTTGTGTTGGTCTGTATTCTTCTGATGTATAATATTCTGTTGCGCGACCAATAATTATTCCGGTAATTAATCCGGTAACAATGGCAGCCCAAATTCCCCAAATATTATCTAGTTTGAGAATATAAAGTATAATCCATGAGAATACGATAATTAAAGCTGAGCTTATGTTTGTTCCTCTTCCCAATGATTTTAGTAGTTGTTTTTGAGTAGCGTTTTCTTTGGCTTTAACCATAAAAATACCGATAATAGAAAGAATAACGCCTACCGCAGCAATTAACATTGGTGCCATAATTGCTTTCATTTGTAATTCGGGATTTGTTATAAAGGCCGCAGCACCAAGAGCTGCAGTAGCCAATATCGAACCACAGTACGATTCATATAAGTCGGCTCCCATACCAGCAACATCACCTACGTTATCACCAACATTATCGGCAATGGTAGCTGGATTTCTGGGATCATCCTCTGGGATACCAGCTTCAACTTTTCCTACAAGATCACCACCAACATCAGCAGCTTTTGTAAAAATACCACCACCAACACGAGCAAATAAGGCTTGCGCCGATGCTCCCATACCAAAAGTTAACATGGTAGTGGTAATAATCATCATTTTTTGAGTTACACTAGGTTCATCTACAAAATAGTTAAGTACAATAAACCATGCCGAGATATCGAAAAGACCAAGACCTACAACAACAAGTCCCATAACAGCACCACTTCTAAAAGCTACTTTAAGAGCTAAATTGAGTGAGTTTCGAGCTGCATTTGCTGTTCTGGCCGAAGCATAAGTTGCTGTTTTCATACCAAAAAAGCCGGCTAAAGCTGAAAAAAATCCTCCCGTTAAAAAGGCTCCTGGAACCCATTCGTTTTGTAAATTAAAACCGTATGCCAATATCGAAAACAGAACTACTATAATAAGGAAAAAGATACCTACAACCTTATATTGTTGTTTTAAATAAGCCATTGCTCCTTTTCGAACATGAGATGCTACTTTTGCCATTTTATCGGTACCTTCACTTTCTTTCATCACCTGTTTAAAAAAGTAAAAGGCAAAGCCTAGTGCAATTAGAGAACTAATTGGGATCAGCCAAAAAATATTGTTAATGTTTTGCATTTTTATTATGTTTTTATGTTTTATTTTAATCCAATAGCTTTAGCTGATCTCCACCATGCGTAATATTTATTGTTCAATTCTTCCTCCGAAGGAAAAGGATAATAAATCATTTCGTTATTATCGCCGATGAAAAAACCGTTTTTAATTGTTCTAAAAATAAGATCCCGGGGAAAGAAACGCTCAATGGTTTTTTGAACTTTACCGGGTTCATTGTTAAGAATTTTTAAGCAATCTCTTATGTGATCTATATTCGGATATGGGAGGTTATGTGCAGGTGAATTTTCAAAATCATCTGTTAATCCATTCAATTGTAACTCTACAAATGCCAGTTTAGGAACACAAATTTTTTCTTCTCCTTTTGTCATATAATCTAAGAATTGTGAAGGAGCTAATTTACTAATAATTCGAGGTGTTACCGGGCAAAGTTCCTGATACAAATGTGCTGTAGATTTAATATCGCCAGGATAATCTCCTTTTTTAATTTCCATTGTTCGCCCATCATCTGTTGTTAGATATAAACTTTTTAAAGCTGAAACAGGAATGCTTTCCAATACTCTATAAATGGAAAGATAAACTGAACTTTTAGGTCGGCCTCCTTCCTGTGGAACACATCTTTCTTTTATGTATTCTGTAGGAAGAATATCCTCGATAAGCTCACTGTCAACCTCAATAAAAATAACCTGACCGTGCGAGCGCTTTTGAGTGCCAATTGCCATATAGCTTCCAAATTCTTCAGGAGAAAGCATGGAGGCAACTAAAGCTTCAGGCGTTAAATTTAAATAAATGTTTGGTTTCATCATTTACTTTGGTTTTAGGATAAAAACAATATGTTACGCTTTATTATGAGTAAAAATAAAGTGTCTTGATACAAATTAAATATACTGTTGGTATTTGGGTAAACTCAACAGTATTAGAGTGTATGAACTCTCTTTTAGTCTTATTTTTCTTTCGAATTTATTGGCGTGTTTTATCTAGATTAGACTAGTAAAATGAAAATGATATGTTTCAAAAGAAATCAAAACAAATATATAAGAATAATTTACAAGTTGTTCCAAATCGATGTATAAATTATACAATAACAATTTTCATAATTTAGTATGCGATTTAAAAGTGTAAATCAATTAATAATTATGGTGAATTTTACAGACTACAGTATCTTAGTTAATAGTATTAAAAAGAATCATATTTATGTTCGGTAATGTGTGAAAATGATTGTTATTATTAAGCTTTTCTGTATTTCATAATAAGGGTATTGATGTAGTTTTTCTAACTTATTGCTAGGCAGAGATATTTAAAAAATAGTGGGTAATTAAATTCAACTGTTAAATTTTTATGTTGTAGGATCTGCCCAATAAGATAGATAGGATTCTGTTGTTAGAAGCAATGTTTTAAGAAAATGATAAAAGTTCCAGGTTTCAGAAAATACTGATATAAAAAAAGGACTTCGTTATTAATCTTCGAAGTCCTTTTCATAAAAATGTGTTTTTTTTAGAATTGTCGTTTTAATTTTTTTGCAACAACTTCGGCAGCTTTAATTAGGGGATAAGCAGCAGGAGAACCTGTAAGTAATGGGTGAGTACCAATTTGAGCTGATAATAAAGTTTTAATGTTTGTGTGGCTTTGAATTAAAAATCCAATACAATTTGTTAATTCACCTACACTACTACCGCCATAAACTTCACCGCCTAAAATCATACCACAATCGGCAGCGACAATTAATTTTACAGTTTGTTCGTGCATACCTTCCAGTGTGCCAGGATGTTTGTCCATTCCGGTAAAACTTCCAACAACAACACTAAAGTTTTCGGCAATTGCTTTCGATTCAATAATACCAGCAGTACCAAAAGCTGTATTGCCAATTGCAGTATCGTAAATTGCAATTGTTCCACTAAATGATTTACAAGGGCTTAATTCATATAAACTCATACCCGCAACTCGGGCTTCTGCACATGCTGTCGAAGCTAGCATAGTAGTACATAATTTTCGGGTTAGGAAATCTCTTTTTTCCGCACAATCTCCTACTGCAAATATATCGTTCGAACAATCATCTATGCGCATGTATTCACACGTTCTGATAAATCCATATTTATTTAATTCGAGACCAGATTTTTTAGCCAGTTTTGTATTTGGTACATATCCCATGGAAAGTACCACAGCATCGGCTTCTAGCTCTTCTCCCGAGGTTAATATAACTTTTTGAACTTTACCGTCTTTTCCAACAATTTCTTTTACACCTTTGTTTGTAATAATTTTAACTCCACGAGATTTTAATAATTCTTCAGCTTTGTCGCCAAATTCTTTGTCAAAAGCTCTATTTAAAATCGATGATTCAATTTCTACAAGAGTAACATCCCGACCTGCTTTGGTTAGTTCATCCGACATTTCTACTCCAATAAATCCAGCGCCAATTGTAATGATTTTTTTCAAACCCTTCAATTTGGCATACATCTCATCTAAATAGAATTTATCTTTCGGAATGGTAAAAACATTTTTTAAGTCGCCACCTTTTAGCCATTTAGGAATTGTTGGAATAGAACCTGTAGCAAATACAAGTTTTTCGAAATAGAGTTTTTCTTTATTTGATAAATAACAAATATGATTCTCGATGTCAATACTTGTAACTTCGGCTATTTTTATTTCAACTCCAACATTAGTTAACATTTTATCAGGTAAAATATTTTTATCGGTAGAATGTAACGAACCAAAAATATATGGGATACCACAAGGAACTAAGACCTTTTCTTCTTTTCGAACTACAATAACAGATTTGTCAGGGTAATTTGTTTTTGCACTAATAGCGGCTTGAAGTCCAGATGCACCACCTCCAATAATTAAAACATTAATTTTTTCCATTGTTCTAGTGATTAGCTTGTTTATTTGTAAAATGTAATCATAAATATAACGACTTAGTTTTTATTATTTCGTGTTTAGCATTAAAGTTTTTCATAAAATTTAGATCGGGATAAAAAATAATCTATAGTATTTGTTACGGAATGTCAATTTTTAAGCTAAATAACATACGCAGTAATAAATACTATTATTGATAAATTGTACTTGTATATTGTCCGATATCAAGTCCTTATTTTAAGTAATAATTATGATTTTGGATAGAGGTTAAGAGAAATAAAGTTATACTGTTTTATAGTTTGTTTATAATTGTTTTTTGTAAATATATGTTTGCATAATTAAATAATCTTGTTTGTTGAGTCTATTTGTTAATAAATTTCTTCAAGTTATGAGTACAACTAATTTTAGTGGATATATATGGAATTTATCAGAAATTAGATATAATCGAATTGTAAAAATATTACGGCGTAAGAAATATTTATATCAATTAATGATAATATAACGACTTTTGTATTTAGCTTGCCATTTATTACTAAAATTCCGTTGATAAAAGAATATTACGGGCAAAAATAAAATATGCAGATAAGCAAATATATTTATTCCTTTAGTTACGACAATACTGAAAGTGAGTTGTGTAAACTAGAATCGAGATATATTTTTAATGAGGAAGAAAAGAATAAAGTGTTTTTTTCTCATATAAAAATAGAACCTTCCAATAGTGCTTTTATTAAGAATAGACTGGATATTATATCTTGTTCGGAAGATTATTCTGCGCTAATAAATGAAATTAGAAAACAAGAAATATGTGTTGAAGGTTTTAAGGTTGAATATTTAGTTTTTAATGGCGATACAACTGAATATGCTAAGAGACTTAAAAAGTTAAAAGATATAGGATATAGCATAGAGGGTAATCCTGATTATTATAATCCAATAATAACTTATGCTTTATGTTATTACGAAGGTGTTTGGTATTTTGGGACCTTAACAAAAGATAATTTTGCCTGGCATAAACACAAACAAAAGCCATGTTCGTACAGCAACTCAATAAGTATAAATGTTGCCAAATCGTTGGTTAATATTGCCACAAGGGCAAATAAAGAAACACATTTACTTGATGCATGTTGTGGTGTAGGCACAATAATGCTAGAAGCTTGTTTTGCAGGATATAATATCGAAGGTTGTGAAATTAATTGGAAGGTATGTATGGATGCACGAGAAAATTTATCTTACTTTAATTACGTAGCAAATGTATATCACTCCGATATTAAAGATATTAATGAGCTTTATGAAGCAGCTATTATCGATTTACCCTACAATTTATTTAGCAGTGCAAGCCATAACGATATCTTACATATTATTGAGTCAACAGCAAAAGTTACAGATTTGCTAGTAATTGTATCTACTTCGGATATTACAAATTTAATTGGCAGCATAGGGTTTAGAGTAGCAGATTCCTGTAGTGTTAGTAAAAGCGGGAAGAGAAATTTTGCCAGAAAAATATGGGTTTGTGAAAAAATGGATAAATAGTTTAGATATGCAATTGTTTGATTTGTAGCAAGTTAAAATGTTCAAATTTAAAAGTTTCAAAATCGGCAAAATTTGGCGAAAAAGTAAGAGTTGAGATTGATGTGGAAAATACATCAGGTATTGATGGAGAAGAAGTGGTTCAAGTGTACATTACAAATAAGACTAAGGACATAAAATTGCTCTTCCTATTACATCTCTTAAGAGTTTTGCTAAAGTAAATGTAAAGGCTGGAGAAACTAAAAAAGTTAGTTTCGATTTGAATCCAGAGTATTTTTCTTTTGTAGATAATTCAGGTAAGTCTATTTTAAAAGAAGGAGACTTTATTATTTATGTAGGTGGAGTTTTACCGGGTCACCATCAAAAGTTGGGTCTACTCCACATTTTTTTTTAGCTAAGCAAAAATTTTAGATAACCTAAAAAGGAAGAAATCTAAATCAACAATCCCTCTTAAAGATCTTCTGAAATTTTTAATTTTAGCATTTAAAGATTCGGCAAAAGCGTTTGTACTTCTATTCAAGAAATAATTAACAATTTGTTTATGATGTACTTCAAAAGTTCTTTTTATTGAATTAAAAGAATCCATTCCGGCTCTTTCAATTTCATCGAACCATTGTGCTAGTTTAAGTCTTGCTACATTTGGTTCTAAAGATTGATTGTATATTTTTCTAAGTCCATCCGAGAGCCTGTATGCTTTCTTAATTTCGGGAAATCTTTCAAATAATAAACGAGCTCTGATTTCTTGAGATGTAGTCCATTTTTCCGGAGATTTATACAATGCATAACGAGCTCTAGCCATCAATTGTCGCAGTGTATCACCATTTTCCAATATTTCAGGTTTATACAATTTTCCTTCTAATTTCGCTTTCTTATACTCTGCATTTTCATCATCTATTATCTTCCACCTATGCTTAATTCTAAGCTCTTGTACGGCATCATTGGCCAGCTTTTGCACATGAAATCGATCTGTAGTGATTTCAGCTTTTAGAAAACATTTTCTTGCGATCTTATTCATGCTACCAGCCATGTCAAGAGTAACTTCTTTAACGGTATAGCGCAACTCTTCTGAAATGTGTTCGCGAATTAAACTTATAATGGAATCAGCTTGTGTTCCGTTAAACACACCAACCAAGCTACCTTGCTTTCCTTTTTTATCTTTGTTACTGAGAATGGTATACAACTCTCC
The DNA here is from genome assembly GCF_963677195.1 of uncultured Marinifilum sp. Lineage (NCBI taxonomy): Bacteria > Pseudomonadati > Bacteroidota > Bacteroidia > Marinilabiliales > Marinifilaceae > Marinifilum > uncultured Marinifilum sp. Next base: position 4,328,943 of record NZ_OY781918.1, on the reverse strand, counting down.
ATTTGAAAAGGCTGTTTCATCAAGAGCTAAATTAGAACCTATGTTTTCAGGAAATATCAGGTAATCTTTGGCGTGTAGCTTTTTATCCCATTGATCAAAACCACTTAAATTTGTTTTGTACTGTCTTCGAAATTTATCACCATTTATTCCTAAATATATTTCAAGGCTTTTAATACTGATCGCATTAAAATCGACTAACTTCTTTTAAAAAAGCAGAATACTCTGCAGACATGCGAGTTCCTGAAATGATCAAATTCCAATCTCTACTTACTTTTTTACTCTTGCCATCAACAACAACATCCCAACGACGACGCTTGACATTAAGCTTAACTAACATATCTCGAATGGGATAATCTTCTATTTCTCGTGCTGGCATAAAACCACTGGCTTTGATAGAATAATCCTTATATTCCTCAGGAATAATCTTCTTTTCTTCTAAATAAATAGTTAATCTTCTTTCGTAAATTTCTTTCCCGCTAGAAACCTCTTTAAAATCTATTATATTAAAATAATCTAAAAGACCTTCTGGAAAAAATAGTGAGAGTAGTGACTTTTGCATATATAATCTAAAGTGTTTTTTCTATCAGCAAAGGTATTCCTTTTTGTACGCAGACCCAACTTTTGAAACTGATCCGTTTTACCTAGCTATAAAGCACCAACAAAAGGGTATTATCAGCTAAAATGAAGCTTATTAAATAAGCTGGAAATTATTAAAAGGAAAGGGTAGACGTAAAGTTTACCCTTTTTTGTTGAAGAATTTGCTTTCTAGGTACCCATCCGACCAACTACATTAAATTCTGAGGAAATAGCTCATACAATTTATTCACTTTATGATCTGCAATTTGTTCAAGTACTGAATTGAGCCATTTTTGAGGATCTACATTGTGCATTTTACAGGTTCCAAAAAATGTATAGAACATAGCTGTTCTTTTTGCACCTTCATGCGATCCTGCAAACAGGTAATTTTTGCGACCAAGTGCATTGGGACGAATACTGTTTTCAATGGGATTGTTATCAATCAATAATTCTCCGTTATATAGATATGCCAGCAGACTATCCCATAAATTAATGGCATATAAAAATGCCTTTCCAATGGAACTTTTGGGAAGTACCAACTTGCTTTCATTACAAATCCATTTTCCAAAATTATTCAAAACCGGAAGTGATTTTTCCAAGCGAACAGCTTTTTTCTGATCAGCAGATAAATCTGATATTTCTCTTTCGATGGCATATATCTTTTGAATTTGGAGCATTGCAAATTCAGCTCTGGTTTGATCTTGATCCAGTGCTTTTTCAAAATATCGGCGGGCATGAGCCCAACAGGCCAAATGGGTAACTTCTTTTTTATTTTTATACTGATCGTAAACTTTATATCCGTCGGTTTGCAAATATCCGGCAAATTCATTCAATATTTTTCGGGGAGCATCCTTATTTCGCCTCTTTTGATAATCGAAAACAACCATCCGTTTTAGCGGCGAATGATAAACCCAATAAAATCCACGATGGGTTTTGCCTTTTTTCTGCTTATCTAAAACCCGGGTTGGCGTTTCATCAGCCTGCAGGTAGCCATCATTTTTAACAGTATTCACCATGGCTTCATACAGCGGATTTAACAGATCACCCAACTGCTGTACCCATGAATCGATGGTCGATGGAGCAATATCGATATCGGCTCGTTTGAAAATCTGGCGTTGACGATACAATGGCAAATGATCCACATATTTATTAATCAAAATAGAAGATAAAAGGGCATTTCCGGCCAAACATTTTTCAATGGGACGTGAGGGCATATCAGCAATTAAGACACCTTCCTGATTTTCTTTTTCGTATTTTGGACGAATTAAAACCAACTTGAAAAATTTACCTGGTGTATATTCTAAAATCTCGGTTCTTTCCTCGCCAATTTTCTTTAAGCCATTTATATTTTCTTCCGGATTAATGATGATTTCACGCACAGGCAAATGTTCCGGCAGTTTGTTTCTTCCTTTATGATTGCTGGCTTTTTTACGGGTATAACTGATCTTTTCCTTTACGGTTTCATCCTTTATATCCTTATCTTTTTGGGCAAGTTCTTCGAAAGATAGGCTTAATTGATTTTCGTCAACAGAACCTTTTGCAAAACGTTCACTTTTACTACCAAATGCAATGCGCTGTAATTGTTTGATATAGTTTTGTTGGCTGGTAATGGTCTGTTCATTTTCCTGAATCAACAAATTTTGCTTTTGAATTAACTCCAAAAGTTCATCTTTGCTCTTATTTTCCAGCTTTAAACTCATGATGTTAAAATACATCAAAGCCTTCTAAAAACCTGATTATCCATAGAATTTTAATCAACAAAATTTGTAGATAAATATCTTCTACGCTTCTTGCATTTTTCAAAATCAATTCCTCGTAAAATCATGAATAATTCTTCATTAGTTAACTCAAAATTAGGAGTATCAATTCGTGCTGTTGGTCGCTTAAAAGTGCCTTTTTCCAAACGCTTGTAATAAATACAAAATCCATCTTTATCCCAGAATAATATCTTTACATGAGTCCTGTTTTTATTGAAAAACACAAAAAGGTATCCATTCATAGGATCCAATTGCATCCTGTTTTGTACCAGACCCGATAAGCCATCGAAGCCCTTGCGCATATCACAAGGCTGACTGTAGACAAATATTTTTGTGTTGGTTGAAATTGCAATCATCTACTCGTAAATTATAATTTGAGTTCCCGATTTTGTCGTGATTTCCATAACTTTTTCAGCCTGTTTTTTGCCATCCGATAAATTGATCTCTTGAAAATGCCCTTCAGATTGACAGGATCCCTCACTTGGATTTTGCAAACGGTATTTTTTCAGCCAATACTGTAATCCGTGTCGGGTATAATCTTTTCCCTTCGAAAATTCATACTGATTTAAATCGCTCTCCAAATACAACTCAACCTCCTTAAACATGATTTCTTCTTTTGTCATGCTCCAAAATTAAATTATCGAAAAATGAAAGAAAAGATGGGCTTGGTCGGATGGTTACGTTGCAATAAACAACACCTTAAATTCTTTTCTGGTATAAGTAATGGTATATTATCAATTATTCTAATGCTACTATTTTCTTCATCAAATTTAGTTTGAAAACAAGAAAATATTATATCATCCATACCATGATATTTTTCAATTTGCTTAACAGACACAAAATAATATTCATCTTTATTAACCTCTCTATAAAGAGCATATACATTTAAATCTTCATCTACATTTAAAATTGGTTTCTGAATGCTTTTTATTGTGTGCTCTAAGTAAATCTGATAAGATTTATATTTGAAACCTAATTTTGTAAGTCTAAAATAGGAAGGATGTTCATAACTTCCTTCAATTAATCCTTCGTCTAATAAATGATCAAAAATCATTTGTCTCTCAGGATATTCAATATCTAGTATTGTTTGTGGATAACGAGCATATTTTAAATAAGCACATGAATGTGGATAGGCTTTCAGACAACGATTAAAAAAAAGATCTACAAATTGAATTTGTGTTTTATTTAATTTCATAAAATATTAAAGTTGCATAATGAGTAAGATGATAAGTAAAAGTAATAAAAGGAGTTAATAATGCTAAAAGTGCAAAGGGAAGTACGCCACAACAAACTATGGCGGGTTATCTGTTTGAAAATAAAAAATGGAAATGCAAAAAATTATCAAGCAAACCATTCATTGAAGCTAATTTTGGTGATATAACGAAGAAAAATAATAAGTTTCAAGCCACATTTTTATTTTCAAAAGCAACACTTGATAATATGGAAATTAAAGACATAATTGATGGCGATTATGATGAGAGAATTATACCGGTATGAATTGTAAAATTTAAGGAGAACAGGAACAATGGTTTTCTCTTTTGGGACCTCGGCAAAAAATCGTTATGGGCTTTAAAATCCTCTTGATCGTTCCGCTTGTTTCCTAAATTGGTTCTCTGTGAGAGAAGTTAAAAAAATAGAGTGTTTAAATTCATTTTAATAAAAATAAGATATTATGAATATTTGTATGCCCACGATGCCACGAAGAGAATGCTTACGGCTCATCATTCACTGAAACTGGTACTGTTTATTCATGTCCCGATTGCGACAATGAATGGACTGTTTTATATGAGATAGATTAAGATGATGAATTGGATTTTGAAGAGGAGGATTTCGAATAACGGCTAATCAATTAACCTTAAGGGAATATTTGGGCTGCAAAATATAGCCCACTAATTTATCCAATCGGTAGTAGCTTTTATTCAGTTCGTTTTTATTAAAAGTGTATACTCTGAGTGGAGTTTGTGTGGGTTAACACTTAAGATACACTGGTTTTTAGATTCTTCATTATTTATAAAGATTATTAGGGTTTAATAAAATTATCTATTGAACCTCATATTTTAGGTAAATCTAATTTGTTAGGGAGATCTTTAATTCCCTTATATCGTTATTGGAATTACAATCTTAAGAAATGGCCACAATACATTAAAGATTTTGCAAACTATATTATAAAGAAGGATGTTTCAAATTACTTCATAGAATAGATTACTTTGTTAAATTGTATTTTTTTAAAATAAAAAAATTATATTTGCACAACATCATGGCGAATATCTCGCAGTGCGATAATTTTAATATTTTAGCTATGATGAACGAACAAATTAAAAAAGAGGCAAGAGAATTATATTCTAAAAAAGAATATATCCCTGCCTTATCGCATGTACTAACTCTTAACGAAGACGATGCAGTTAATTTCTTAACTGATAAAGATCTTCAAAAAGAGTGGTTCCAAAACTATAATTTTTGTAATAAGATTGCAGATGACGAAAGTCTGATGCGTAAACTTTTATGCACGCATCGTGCAGATGAAATTTTGTATAAGAACTTTACAAAATGCTGGAGTGCTGATAGTAAAAAAAATCCCAAGCCTTTCCAACTAGCAGTCCTAAAATTGTCGCCGGAACTTTTTGTTGATAGAGTACGTGTTACTCAGTCATTTCTAAAAAATGACTGGTATGCCAATTCTGAGGAATTGTCTATTCTTTCTAATTGCAGTACTCACAGGGATGTCTGGAAGCATATTTCAGATAATGAAAAGAAGTTATGGAATAACGTAGAAGAATCCTTAATGAAATTTCTAGGTTCGGAGATGCAACTTCATGAGGTTTTAATTGAAATTACTATAGCAATAGAAATAGCCTTTTATAATGACAGGAATAATGTGAACTCGCATTATTTGGGGCGATTGTATAGTATGCTAATTCAAATGATTTTCTCTAAACTTCCAAAGGGAGTCGAAATTCATACTCCTAATCCAGAGGGAATTAAAGATGCATTTTTAAAAAGGATCAATTCATCTCAAAGTGTTTTGTGTGAACTAAGTGAATTGATGACTGCCACTCGTAATTGGTTGAGTTTTATTGAAACAAGAGTAGATCCTTATTGTTTCGATCCTAAGCTTACTCCAAAAGATAATGGCGGGCTTATTTCATTTGATAGAAGTTCCTCAGATTACTATAAGTGGGAACTTGATGGGAAACGTTATGATATTAATAAAGTAGACTATTTGTCTGACGCTAGGGATATTTTTTCCAATCAATTAAAAAATGGTGATTTTTTATTCCCAGATGAATCTACGCAGGCAGATATTGATTACGAATGGAGATGTCAGACTCAAACTCATGCACTTTATAAATTTATGAATGATCTGAATCTCTCAAAGTTTCCTGCAGCGAATAATTTAAATTCAGAGAGAATATTCCAACCGCTTATTTCAGCTTCAAATATGATGAGATCAGTTATCGAAAATCTTTTTTATGGCAATGAAGATATTTTGAATTGGTTTGAAGCATACAGGAAGATGTACAAGCAAGCTCCTGATTATGTAGGAATAGATAATCTGCCTTTTTCATTTATTAAACCTAGAGAGTTCTATGACATATTTGATGCTCAATCAAAAATAGAAAAAGATGTTAATACTAAAATTACTTCTCTGTGTAAACCAATTAGCTATAAACCTGAAAAGGGAAAAGAAATTGATCGTTTTAATTTGAAATATGATGTTTTTAAGAAGCCGTTTTTAAAATTAGGTGAATTCATTTTTTGTCCGATTCATTTTTTGGCAAATAACGATTGGTTCTACTCAATTTCTCAAAATGCCTTAGAATTGTTAGATCAACCTTTCAATAATAAGGTTAGGAAGGAAACCGCCATTGGAATGGAGAAAATATTGAAAGAGCATTTTAGAAAGCTTCATTTTGAAGTAAATATTTTTGATGGACATGAATTTGGAGAAGGAGAGGGTGATGTAGATTTAGAAGTTAGTGATGGTAAGGATACGATTTTGATTCAGTTGAAAAGGACAAAGATGAGACTGAATTTGAAAGACGCATACTCTGAGTACATTAATACCGATCGCAAAGCAAGCAGGCAGATAAATAGAGTGGAGAGCTATTTTAATAATAGATCTGGTAAAAAACACAAATGGATTGTTACCAATTCTTACGAGAATGTTTATACTGAAATAGATTCCTGCTTAAAAGTGAATTATTTTGATTTAATAACAATTCTTAAGTCGTATACATACTTAAAGGGTTTTTCAATTCAAGATTTGGTAAATCGGATAACGTCTGATTCCCAAATCAAAGATATTTTAGATTACAAAGCTATATTGGAGCCTCAGAAATTAGACTGGTTTACTTTTAAAGGTCTGATTGACTCAGGAAAGTTTAAACAACATTTCCCTCATCAAAACGAGTTGGAGATATACCGATCAGTGGATATTCCACTTTCCATTGTTGACCCTATTAATTATAGGGTAACAAATTTTGCATTATCTACAGATGCTATTAAAGTCTTGCAAAAGTATAATAAAGCGTTGGATGCTGATAGAAATGGAGATCATGTATTAGCAGTTAAACTTCTACGTGAATGTTATCATGATACACCAGATGATTTAGATGTGTTAGGAGCTTTGGCTAATGTATTAGCAAATATGGCTGAATATGAAAAAGCATATGAGTATTTTGAAAAGGCTTTAAAAATAAGTACAAATGATCTGTTTATACTTCGAAATTATTTTCTTGTGCTTATAGAAGGCAAGAATAATAGCAAAGCCATACAGGTAATGAAGAAGCTTCAAAAAGAATATTGGTATGTTGATTTACGACTTTTAAAACCAATAGGAGAAATGCCTTTTGATAAAATTTATCAGGAGCTAAATTAAATAAAAGGGAAAGGTAATTCTTGTTTGAATTATCTTTCCCAAAAAAGAAACAGGAAATAAGGCGTTCCCTCCTCGGGGCTAGGCAAAAAGTTTGCCAGGGACTTCAAAGATGAATTTCAAAAATTCATGATTCTAAGAAATAGGGCTTTTTTATGGCAGGAATCTCAAAGTATTCATTCCTATATAGCAGCTATGGATATTCATTCTGATCATTCCGCAAATCAACAAGAATACATTGACTGGGCAAAGCAAAAGGCAAACTGGCTAAATCCCTTAAAAGAATCAGAAGATGAATTGTTGAATAATGATCACAAAGTAGAACTACTTAAACTTATTTATAAGATTGAATGAAGGATTAAGGGAGAAGGCTGAAAGTATTTTTTGGGGTCAATGGGAAATTCTATTAAAAGAGTAAAAAAAGAAGAAAATTCTCTTTTGTTGTCCAAATGTTGTCCAAAAAAAATGCAAACACCTAGCTGTTAGGTATTTGCATTTTAATTTGCGGAGAGAGAGGGTGGAGAACTAAACTCGTAATATGTAATGTTTTCAATGGTTTTATACTTGTTGAAAAACGATGTTCACCATAGGGTTCACTCATGTGTATGTATTTAATTTTTAGATATTTTATCTCATAAGATAGATTGTGCCGGTTTTTTTCCAATATCTACCGTCTGAATAATTACCTTCGAGTTCCCATATATAACTTCCTTCAGGGGATTTCTTGCCATTGATAGTTCCATTCCATCCGATTGATTGAATTTCGGAAACTTTATTGCTGCTAAAAACTACTTTGCCCCAATTATCATATACCCTTATTTTTAATTCAGAAATTCCGGTACCATATACCAGAAAGTGATCATTTTTACCATCGTCATTAGGGGTAAAAAGTGTGGGGACATAAACATCATTTATAACAGTAACCATACAGAAAAATTCATTCGATTGACAACCAAAATCTGAATATCCAATTACTGAGAATTCTGTATTCTCTGATATGATAGCCCTTGGGTTATTGCTTTGGGCGTCGTTTAAGGGGAATTCTGGTGTCCATTCATAGCTGTCAGCACCTTTTGCCCATAAAATAAATGGTTGATTTGACCCTACCGTTGTGTCTAGGATAGCTGTTATTACGGGAGGTTGGTGTACTGTTAGTTTTACTTTATCGATTAAACTTTCACAGTTGTGCGTGTTTACAATTAATGTATATTCGGTTGTAATTGCAGGTTTAGCGACAGGGTTTGCAATATTAGGCTTGTCTAGTCCGGTAGCCGGAACCCATTGGTATGTATACTCTTTAAGACTGTTTTGAGCAGTAGGAGCACTTCCCAGACTTACAGATTCTCCAAGACAAAATGCTTGGTCGGTTCCTGCATCAATAATACTTTTGGGGTTTACAGTGTATGTTACTGAATCCTTAGCTGTACAACCATTGTGATCAGTTATGTTCAAAATAAATTCAGTTGATTTGAGTGCAGTATAAACAGGATGCATTTCGGAGGATGAGAATGTGTTATTTAGCGAAGTCCAAAAATATTCATAAGGGGGAGTACCTTCTTTAGCTAATATTTCAGGTCCAACAATTGCATCTACTCCTTCGCATAGTAAGGTATCTTTCCCGGCATAAGCAATTGGTAAAGGGTAAGGAACTAAAGTGAATTTTTGTTTTGCAGTACAGGCATTCTCATTTTCAACACTTAGATATAGTTCGTGTTGTTGATCTACTTTGTAAGTAAATTCTGGTGTATTTTCAAGAAGTACTTCTCCTTTGTTATTTAGCCACTGAATTTTATGGAAATCGTCTGATTTAATTGATATTTCATTGTTTTTACATGTGTAATATTCACTATCTAAATTAATTGTTGGAGACTCGTATTGGTTAATAAAACATGTGTCTTTTGAAATGCATTTATAGTCCGATTCTACAATAAGAATCAAAGAATCCTTTTGGGTATTTTTAAAGCTATATGTTGATTCGGAGCCAAGAATTTTACCATTGAATTGTTTCCATTGCCAAGCTGAACCATTTGTAACAGGACTGATGGTAATGGTTTCGTTAGGGCACGAATATATGTAGTTATTTAGGTCAATTTCAGGAGGTTTTTGACAGAATATCTGAATGGTATCATAAACAATTCCACCATAATCTTTAACCAATTCCACCCAAATGGTTTCATCTTTTACAATGGGTAAAGTGATATTGTTGGTATTGTTTGCTATTTTACCATTACTTTTGGAGTACCAGTTTGTTGTGTAGTTTCCTTCTTCAACGCTCAATTGTATTTGTTCGTTAAGGCATACATTTAAATCTTTTCCTAAATCTGCAGGAGTATTAATGAAAAAGTATTGAAAGTCTGATAGAGTTGAAGTGTTGTTTGCAATATCAATACTTTGAACAGCCCAGTAATATTTCCCTTCAGGTAGATTGAGTAATTCAATACGATTATTTAATATATTATTTCCTAAAGTAAGTAGATTTTCATTTGTTTCCAGATTAGAGTAGAATGGATAGAAGTTAGAATTATTTTCGGCAGAACCAACTTTTAATCGATATTGTAAGCTGTTTGGTGTTGCAATATTGTCTGAACCTTTGTTCCAGCTTAATACAACATTTGGATAATTTATTGATGAATTTAAACTGGTTGGAGGAGTTGGTTTCTCATAAATAAAAGATTGATTATTTAAATAAAAGGTGGATGTTGGTCCTTGTGGAATTTGTGTTCCTGAAATAAATATATCTGTTTTTTTGTCATTGTTAAAATCAGCAATTGCCAGACATCCCGAAAATACATTTTCAAACTCTATGTTCGAATTTGAAAAAATACCATTATGGTTAACATATAGAACTGTTTTAGGGCTTGTATTGTTAATCCCTCCTATACTTAATAAGTCGAGATCTTCATCTCCATCAAAATCAATCCATTCCAATTCGCATCCTCCAAGAGGTATAGATAGATTTTGAGAAAATTCTAGTGTGCCATTGTTATTAGTATAAATTTTTGATTGGTAATTTTCTCCGTTATAGCCTGCTGTAACAAGGTCTGGAAATCCATCATTATTAATATCTCCCCATTCAGAATCTCCATTGCTTAATCCATCTAATTCAATTATTTTTTTAAGGGTATTGCCATTTTCATTTTTGTATAAAAAACAAACTCTTTTAGCACCTTCAGATTTCCCTGTAAGCAATAGGTCCGTCCATCCATCTTTATTGTAATCAATTGGCTTTATTGCGCTTGAATAAATATTTGCTAGGTTAGATTCATAAAGTGTGAAATTTTCGTTTTTATTGTTTAAGTATATTTTAGTAATAGCTTTATTATTAATATTTAATCCCGACAGTATTAAGTCAAGAAAACCATCGCTATTGAAATCAAACCAAGCATGACTACTAAGATTTACTTGTTCAAATGAAGTGGTGATTTTAGAAAATGAGTTGCCATTAATGTTTTTAAATAATAGACTGTATTTGTTACCTTCTTTATCACTTCCAGTATAAAATAAGTCTAAAAAATTGTCATTATTAAAATCAGCTAAAGAAATGGAACCGTTGCTAAGCGCTGTCATTTCAGGGATTATCATTTGTGAAAAGTGAGTATTTTGATTAATGTAAATGCCACTAACATTTTTATCTACTTGTTCTCCCATTATTACGATATCTTGCAAACCATCTCTATTTATGTCGCCACATGCACATTTGCTATTGTTTACTTTTGGTATATCATAGTAGATTTTTTCTTGAAATTGTGCCATACATAGGTTGAATTGAATCAAAACTAATATGGCTAAAAATAATTTTCTTATCATTTTGTCAGAAGTCGATTAGTAATTTTCTGTTATAATCTGATAGTCCGGGTTTTGTATAAACCAATCTCTGCATAATTGAAGAGACTTAGTATAGTCATTTGTTTCTATATCTCCACTTTCGTTAATTTGCAATGGAAAGTCTTTGATTACCGGGGCTAAAAATTCCATGATTCTATATCCACACAGAATCATTTCTGTAGATTCAGCATTTGATGATTCACAGTCTTTTTGATTACTATTTAGGATTTGTATTAAAAAATCAAAAGTTTCATGTTGATGGGTGTAAATTAGATCGGGTACAAAATCATAAATCAAATCATCATTAACTTCTAATTCTTTTATTTTTGACATACAGAATCTTATTGCTGAATGATCTCCAATTCTAGCGAGGGCAAGTTTAGCAGCCCAATACGGTTCATTGTTTTTTATAATTCCGGATGTTAGCAATTCGGTCAGATTTTCTTTGGTAGATTTAGGATTAACATACCCGGAAAGTTTGATTAACTCATGATAATAAGGAGGTTTTGTGTAAAGTAATTCCAGTATTTTATCATGGGCACTGGCATTGTAGCTTTTTTTTGGATAGCTTTTTAAAAAATCACTTACTATTCCAGAAATACCAGAATTAGAATCGTTAAAACCATTTAGTAGGAAGTTTACCACATTCTGTTGAAGAACTAAATTGGTGTCATTTTTTGTTAAATTATTAGCAATAAGATAAGAAAATTTTCGAACAGTTAGGCTAGAATCATTTTGGTATAAATTTAAGTCTTTCAAAATTCCAATTTTGTTTTTACCGAAATTTACTGGTGTTTTATAATTTAAATTAGAGTTAGATATTACATTTTTAAAAAAAGATTGTAGTTCTTTTCTGTTAAACTCTTGAGTAAATGAAGGACTTGAAAATAGCAATAGTGTGAAACAACAAGTAATTAACTTAAAAAATAATTTCATATTTAGGGCTTATAAATTATGTTCGAATATAAGCAAATAAAATAATATTGATAGGATACTTATGGAAATTATGATTTTTCTATTTGCAGTAGAATTAAAATTATGGGGTTTGTTATACATTTTGAATTTAAAAACATTATATATTTTTTAAATTTAAAAAATTATTTGTGAAGTTAAATAACAATAAGTTTTTTATTATGCTCTTATTGTTAGGATTGTAGTGTTGATATGTGTATAGCTCGTGTTTGTTGGTGTAGCAAGGTTTGAAGGTATTGTATGGGTTTGTAAAAAGTTTATTTATGGATTATAAAATTAGTTATTTGATAGTTTATTGGGGAGGTGAAATAAAAAATAGTTTAATATATTTTAACTAAAAATATTGCATATTAACATATTAGTGTTTATTATTGTTGTGTTGTTAAAGTAACATAATGAAATATTCAAGTTTATTAGGCCCTTTTTAACCGATGTAGCTTGATTTCTTAAGCTAGAGTAATAGATAAATTGTAATCCAGTATGAAAGGGAAAATAAGTTTATTATTTTTAATTGTAATATCACTACATCTTAGAGCTCAAAAAATACCTTTAATGAGCTATGATCAATCACCTTTACAATATAATCCATCCTCTATTGTAGAAATGCCCTATGCAAAAGTTAGTTTTTATAATCGTGTTCAAAGAATTAATTCAGAACCAAGTTTTACTACATCTTTAATTACTGGTGTACTTCCAGTTTTAAATGATAAACCTCGAAATCATAAAGGTGCAATTGGAGTGTCTTTTATGTCCGAAGATCTTTCATCAAATCATTTATTGAAAGAAGAGAACTTCACAGTAGCGATGGCTTATCAATTGCAGGTTGCCGATGAGTTGAATTTGGGGTTTGGTATTTCTTGGAATGTACTTCAGCGTTTTTTTAATAATAATGGTTTTACAACAGGTAGTCAGTATGTAATTGGTGAAGGTTTTAGTCCAAGCTTGGCTATAAATGAAGATTTTCAAGATGTGTCCGATGGATACTCCACCTGGAATTCTGGGCTTCGTTTAGAAAAAACAGTTTACGATGGAAGAGTTAGGGCTTATATTGGGTTTACAGTGAGTAATTTAAATCGTCCAGTTTATACTTCTGGTTACGATAATGATGATAGATTGTCTTATCAATATGGTTTGCAGGGTGGATATAATTTTTTACTTGGAAGAGAATTGAGTGTGCTGGCAGATGGGGATTTCAGGTTTTATGATGATAATCAGTGGGTAAATTTAGGTTTGAAGATGATGTATAATTGGAAGAATTCAGAAGGAGGATTCTTTAAAGAAGGGTGTATTGAACTAATTCCCAGGTATGTTTTGGATAAAGCTTATGCTTTTGCTCTGGAGTTTTCTCAATCATTTTATTCAATTAGAGTAGGACGAACCATTACAACATCAAAAATTAGTTCTAGTTATATGGCTAGTAATGAAATTGTTTTATCCTTAAGGAAAAATTTTGGTAAAAAGAAGAAGCCTAGATTGTCTGACCGAATTAAAAAAGCTGGAGGACTTGTGCGCAAAAAGAAAGAAGAATACGTCTGGGATGATGAATATTGGGATTATACTACTGTTGATCAACACAAAATTATTGATAAGAGTCTGAAGAAATTTATCAATTCGTTAATTGAACGTCTGCATAAGCATGAAAATTCGATTATTCACATTCGTGTTTATACTGATATGATGGCAAACGATGCGAAAAATTTAGAAGTCTCAGTACATAGAGCTGAAATTATATCTGACTACTTTGAAGAGCATGGAATAGAAGAAAATAGGATAGACTATTTTGGGGAGGGGAATTCGAAACCAATTGTAGCTAATGCTTACGGACAGGCGCGATTAAAAAATAGACGAATTAAATTTATTATTTATCGCTAATGAATAGTAAGTTTTATCATATTAAATGTATCCAAATAATTATTAAAAAGGAAAGTTATAGTATTTCTTTAAAGGCTCTGTGTTTGTTACTGGTTCTATTTAAATTCTTGTTTGTGGCAAATGCACAGGATATTGAACAAGTGTTAGATAGTAAGAAGGTGCAATTTTCAGGAAGTTTTGCAGTTAATAATGTTAACTATTCGGCTATAGGTAAAGCTCGTAATAGAGAAGCACATACCTTTTATGCCACGGGGAACTTAAATATCTCATTATTTGAGCAATGGTCAATTCCATTAAATTTCACTTATTCTAATCAGGATGTAGAATTGTCACATGGCGTTAGTTTTAACCAGATAGGAATTACTCCTACCTATAAATGGGTGAAGTTGTATGCAGGATATTCATCAATGAGTTTTTCCCCTTATACCCTAAATGGGCATAGTTTTTTGGGAGCGGGACTGGAATTAACACCGCCGGGTAAGTGGAGTACAAGTGTAATGATTGGGCGCTTGCGAAAAGCCGAAGAACCAGTAAATGACAACAAGGAAACATTGTTTTCATATAAAAGAATGGGCTATGGCTTAAAACTTAATTACAAAGATAAGGGAGATGATATAAGCATAATTGCATTTGGAGCAAAAGATGATGAGCATTCTGTAAAGCTGATTCCTGATAATACCGAAATTACACCCATGGAAAACTTGGTGTTGGGGGTAAATGTACGTAAAAATCTGTTTAGCAAAATATTTGTTGGAATTGAACTAACTAATAGTATGTTAACGAAAGACAAAAGACATGAAAGTAGGGGAGAAAAGAATTCTGGAGTATTTCGCTTAACCAAGGGGCTCATGAAAGCCAATTCAACAAGTTCGGTTTATACAGCTCTAAAAACAGATATTGGTTATCAAAGTCAGGATTTTAGTGTGTCAATGTTGTATGAAAGGGTTGATCCTGAATATCAAACACTGGGAGCCTACTATTTCACAAATGATATGGAGAACATATCAATAACAACAACAAAGCAATTTTTTAAAGGACACTTAAATATATCAGCCAATGCCGGATTGCAAAGGAATGACTTGAAAAATGAGAAAAAATCACAAATGAATAATGTTGTAGGTTCGGTAAATATTGGTATACAAACTGGGGCTAAAACCAACTTGAATTTATCTTATTCTAATTATACATCTTATACCAATATCAGATCCGACTTTGAGAATATTAATGAAGTAAATCAGAAACAGGTTTATGATACATTGGATTTTACTCAGGTGTCCCAAAATATGTCGCTTAATTTATCGCAAGTGTTGGGAGATATTAAAAATACTAGTTTAAGGCAAAATCTTAATGTAAATATGAACATCCAAATTGCTTCAGAAAAGCAAGAAGGACAAAAGAGTAAGTCGGGTAATAAGTTCTATAGTACAGGTATTACTCATAGTCTTAGCTGGAAAAATAATGGTATTTCCTTGTCTTCATCTATAAATGGGAACTATAACGATATGGAGACCAGTGATGCTTTAACACTTGGACCAACATTAAGTGTGTCGAAAAGATTTAAAAAGAATTTGAGAACTGCATTGAGTGGATCATGGAATAGATCGTACCGGGATGGTGATTTTGTAAATAGAATTTATGTGATCAGGTGTAATGGAGCTTATGCCTTAAAGAAGCACAGTTTTAATTTGAGTATGAATTATATGAATAGGAATGAGGAAAAAGAATATGCAGAATTCACTTTTAGTTTAGGCTATAATTATAGCTTTTAAGCTAACTACAGAAATGAGAATTGATTTGAATATGCTTATGAAAGATAAAATCAAAATGGAAAGAAAGGTAAAATTGTTGAATTTTTACTCTTTGCTCATCATATTGTCTTTGAACTTTAGTTTTAAGGCGATTGCAAATATTTCAAAGGCAAATAATGATTTTAATGGTGAATATATTGTTTCAAAGGATTCAAGTCAATCATTAGTAAATTCTACTGCGGCCTCCTTGCTTAATACCAGAGATATAAAGCGAATGGAACATTTGATAGCTACAGTAAAAAAAATCAGAACAGAATCACGAAAGATACAAGATCTTATAAATTCAAGTCAATCGTTTGATCTACCACTGGGAAAAGATCAAGCTATAGGTGATGGCGGTGTAACGATATGTATCGATTCTATTTTTTTAACACCCAAAGGTGGAGAATTGTGTGCTTCTGCTTTGATTGATGTTCCTCTTTCGAAAAGACAAATTGGGTTTGCCGGTAGCAGAATTGGCTTTAATAAAGGCGGTTTTACTGGTGATTCACGCTTAATGCTAATTGGAAACCAGTCTTTTAAATTGAATAAAAATATGAAGCTGGTTTTTGTTGGAGACAATAAAAAAACCTTTGTCGATTGGGATTGTAATGGTTATACAGGAATGGGATTGCAAGGGAAAATAGAATTTAATCCTGATATTTTATTGCCTGCAGATACCATTAATAAAAAGTTGGTTACAGCTGCTTTCGAAACCTCAATTAAAAATTTTTCAGATTTTGTTGCTGATGTTAGTATGGATCCATTTCAGGTGAAAGGTTTGGATGGGTTTAAGTTTAGAGCCAATCATGCAGTTTTCGATTTTAGCGATACCTACAATTCATCAGGAATGGTATTTCCTACAGGCTATCAGTCTACTTCAATGCCTGAGCCCAATAGTACTTTATGGCAAGGCTTTTACCTGAAAGACTTAAATGTAGAAATTCCAAGTCAATACCGTAAGAAAAATCAGCAAAAGAATATTGAATTATTCTTAAGGGAGGCTATAATTGATGAAATGGGTTTTACAGGTGAATTTGGAGGTAATAATTTAATAACACTTGAAGAAGGTGATATGAGTGGTTGGGATTTTTCTCTTGATACTTTAGGTGTTGAATTGAGGTATAATAAATTTCGAAAAGCCTGGTTTAATGGTGATGTTTTGATACCAATTACAAAAGCAATAGATCAACTAGGATACAATGGGTTAATTCAACCGAATGATAAGTATTATGTGAAGGCAACAGTGAAAGAAAATTTGGACTTTCCTTTGTTTAAATCAGAAGTGATACTTGCTCCATCTTCTTATTTAGAAGTTGATGTAGAAGATCAGCGTTTTCATCCAAAAGCTGTAATGCATGGGTCGATGGTGCCAGAAGATAAGCTTTTAAATATTGGAGATATTTCTTTCGAGGGATTAACAGTATCAACACGAGAGCCATTTTTAGATGCAGATCGATTTAGTTTGGGGTGTGAAGATCATCCGAAAAAACTTGGTTTTTTACCTGTTCAACTTAATAGAATTACTCTTACCAAAAGAAAATTAAATGAATATGGTTTAGGGCTCGATATGACTATTAATGTGAGTGATAATTTTGGGGGTATTGCTGAAGCTATCATTCTTGCAGAGAAAGATCCTGAGAAGATAAAATTTAAATATGTTGGTTTAGAAATTGGGAAACTGGGGATAGATATAGACCAAGGAGGATTTAAACTCAAAGGTTTTGCTCAATGGTACAAAAATGATTCTCGTTATGGATCAGGTTTTAAAGGTATGGTTGATGCCTCATTTACCCCTGGTATTGATTTACAGGCATCCGCATTATTTGGAAGTGTGGAAGGATACCGCTATTGGTATGCTGATGGAATGTTTACAATACCTAGTGGAGTCCCAATATTTCCAGGATTAAGTATCTATTCTTTTGGAGGTGGTGTTTATAATAGAATGTCGCATAGCGGAACAGCATTAGGAGCAGGTAGTATTGGTGCTACGCCAAGCGGAATTGTATATGTGCCCAATAAAAAAGCAGGTCTTGGTTTAAAAGCTAGAGCAGATATGGCATCGCCCGATAAGTCGGCAGTTACAGTTGAAACGATCTTCGAAACTTCATTTAACAGTAATGGAGGGTTGAATTACATTTCTTTTGAGGGAAATGGAAAATTTTTATCCCCATTAAATCTTCCTGGAGTCGATGTTTTACAAAAAAGCTGCATGAAGTTAGGCAAAAGTCTGGATAATGGATTAAATAACTTGATTGAAAGTGTCAATTTACCTGGTTTAAAAGGGCAATCCGATGTTCAAACACAAATGTTTGGCTCAGAAAGTGAAATTGCAGGAGAGTCGACTGTAGCAGCAAAGGCAAAAGTTAGTTACGATTTTCCAAATAAAAGTTTACACGGAGCATTCGAAGTTTTTATGAATGTACCGGGAGGAATAATTCAAGGAGTTGGTTCAAATGGAAGAGCTGGTTGGGCTGAATTTCATGTAGACCCTAAAGACTGGTATTTTTATATGGGTACTCCTGAAGATCGTGTAGGAATTAAACTAATGCGAATACTAAAAACAGGTAGCTATTTTATGGTGGGAACCAAGATCCTAGGGAGTCCACCACCACCCGATGAGGTGGCTGATATTTTAGGTGCAGACGATTTGGATTACATGCGTGATTTTAATGCATTAGGAGCAGGTAAAGGTTTTGCATTTGGCTCAAATGTTAGTATCAATACTGGAGACCTAAGGTTTTTAATATTCTATGGTTATTTTAAAGCCGGGGCTGGTTTCGATATCATGTTAAAGAATTATGGAAACGAAGTAAGATGTAAAGGAAGTGGAAAATCTCCGGGAATTGATGGTTGGTATGCAAACGGACAGGCTTATGCCTATTTGGATGGAGAAATTGGAATTAGGGTGAAGATTTTTCACAAGCACAAAAAAATTCACATCCTAAATATTGGAGCAGCTACTTTATTACAGGCACAATTACCAAACCCATTGTGGATGAAAGGTACTGTTGGTGGCCATTACAGTGTTTTGGGTGGTCTGGTAAAAGGACGTTGTAAGTTCGAAGTAACCATTGGCGATAAATGTGAGTTGGTTGGTGGAAGTGTATTAGACCAACTGGATGTAATTTCAGATGTAACACCTAAAAACGGAAGAGCCGAGGTTGATGTGTTCACCGCATTTCAATCGGTTTTTAATATGGAAATAGGCAAAGCATTTGAAATGGTCGATTTAGATGAAATTGAGAAAACCTACCGCATAAAATTGGACGAAATAAGCCTGAAAGCAGGTGGGAAAAATATAGAGGGTGTTATTGAATGGAACGAAAATAATGATGTAGCTATTTTTAACTCTTTAGATATACTTCCGCCTGAAACTAAAATAGATTACACGGTGAAAGTAAGCTTTGAAGAAAAAGTAGGTGGGGTATGGAAAAAGCTGAAAGGACAAACTCAGGAGGAAAAAGGAGATTTCACAACTGGCCCGGCTCCTGCTCATATTCCGGCTCGAAATATTGCTTACTCTTATCCCGTATCAAATCAATTCAACTTTTTTAAAGATGAATACAAAGCGGGGTATATAAAATTGAGAAAAGGACAGCCTTACTTGTTTGAAGCTAGCGACAAGTGGGATCAGAAAATGAGAATGACCCGTAAAGATGGAAGCACATTAATGGGAGATATTTCTTATACGGATCGTACCGTTAATTTCGAGATTCCAAAGGGTATGACTACAAATTCAGTGTACAAACAGGAATTAGTCAATCTTCCAAAATTTAGCACAAGTAAAATAGATGCCAATGTTGTGGTGAAAGAGAGTGGTAACGAGGATGCAACCATAAACAACAAAAAGGCAAAAGAAGGTTCGAGTATAACAACAGTAGAAGAAAAACAGTTGTACGAAAACTTCTTTAGGACAAGTGATTACAGGACATTTAAAGAAAAATACAAGAAAATACAATTCGGACAGAGTTGGGAATGGCCTGTATATACAGGAATATATCAGGCAAATGTAATGTTTAACTCTCCTGAAATATTTGGTGAAAATGAATTAAAGGGTGGAGACGATTACAAACCATTAATACAGTTCGAAGCTCAGCAAAATAACCGTTGGTTCAAAAATGGATTAAACCCACTGATGTATGGAGAATATCCATTGGCAGGAAAATATACATTAGACTGGAGAAAAGCCGATGTATTGGGAACGCCTCCGGTTTATGCAGTGAACATTTCTCAGGATGTTACCAACCCACTAATTACAGAAACAAATTATACAGCCGAAGACCCCCAGGTGCAAACACAGTATTTCAATTTGAATTACAATTTGGCTCCGGTGGCTTACAACGATTTTATAGAATTTAGAAACAAGGTGGCTAAAGTATCTCTTGTGCCTCAGAAAGAGAATTTAAGCAATTTATTGAATAAACATTTTCCATTTCAAACAGGTGGAAAATACGAGGTGGTTATTCGTTATGTATTGCCGGGAATTAATAAGGTAACCTATTCGAATAAATTGGTGGTTCCTTATTTAATGAATTAAACAAAGTACAATAATTTAAAAAAAGAAGAAAGATGAATAGAAAACTACACTACTTAATTTTTGGACTAATAATTAGCCTTGCAGGACTGGTTCAATCTTGTGATAAAAGTGATGATCCGACGGTTCCGACTGTTGAAGTGAAAGATATTATAGAAATTAAAGAGACTTCTGCGATTTTTGTGTTTGATGTGGAGGACAATGGAGGGGCGAAAATTTTGGAAAGTGGCGTGTGTTATGGAAAGAATCCCAATCCTACTGAAAAGGATTATGTTGAGCCTGATCCATCAGGAAGGCCAGGTGAATATGTAGATGTTTATCCCGACGATATTTTGATATTTCTAGAAGATCTCGAAGATGGTGTAAAATATTATACACGTGCTTATGCCAAAAATGAAGTAGGTATTGCCTATAGCGATCAAAAAGAATTTACAACTCTTGCATCTAAACTTCCAAAATTATCTGCAGACTTAGTGAGTTTTGATTCAAGATCAGCTACATGTAAATTGAATGTTACTTATGATGGTGGATATGACGTATTAGAAAGAGGAGTAGTAGTTGGTAGTAGTACTAGTGTAGATTTGGATTATTTTAAATTCAAAGAAGTCTCAGGAAAAGGTAAAGGTGAACTTACCATTACTATAAAAGGTTTAAAGTGGGAGGAAAAATACTGTTTAAAGGCTTTTGCTTCCAATGAGAATGGAACTACATATACAGAGGCGTTTGAATTCACAACTCCTGAAATTTATGGAAGTTTTACCGATGAGAGAGATGGAAATGTATATCGTACTGTTGAGATTGGATCACGAACCTGGATGGTAGACAATTTAAAGTACTTACCGCAAGTTTATCCTATTGAGGAAGGCAATCCCCTTAAAGCATATACCTATGTTAGAGATTACTCAGGAACCGATGTAAATGAGGCTAAGGAAACAAGTTCTTATAAAAAAGGATATGTTTATTACAATTTGGTTGCTGCTCAATTATCATGTCCCGAAGGATGGCACTTACCTACTGATGAAGAATGGATACAACTGGAATTAGAAATGGGAATGGATAATGAAGAGGCTCAAAGTTTTGGTAAACGAGAAAGTTTAACCCATTCGGATATTGAGCAAGGGATTTATATTACTGGTTTTGATGTGTTTTTTTACTGTGGAAGTAGATATCAGAATATTGATGGAACAGGAGTGCTTTGGCCTGTTGGTACTGAGTTTTGGACGAATACAGAGTTGGAATCCGGAGATTACCTGTATAGAAGTTTTAGTAAAAATCGTGATGACAAGCAATTGGAAAGAAGATCAATACACAAGAGCGTCGGCATTTGCGTACGCTGTGTAAAAGATAAATAAGAATAAACTTAGGTGTAGATTCCTATAGTCTCTTTAGGAAATAGGGATAAATAAAGAAGTAGTTCTTTGGCTACTTGTGAATGTATTATACCAGAAGTAAAGAAGATAAATAAAAACAGTCAAAATTAACGATTGATTGAACTATGAATAAACGTATACCAGGAAACTTGCTTTCCATTCTCTTACTATTCTTTGGTCTGCTGATATCGGCAGGTAAAAGTAATGCACAACAGTATCCGGTACAGTGTAATGTTCAGCTTATACCTCCTTATTCGGTACATTTGGCCGATTATTACAAGGGAGGCAATCAAAAGTTATTGGTAAATTTAACACTGAAAGATTTACAAAGAACAGATCTTTCGGTGCGTCTTCGAATTAGCATTGAGGGGCAGGGAATAAAGTTGACCACCAAAGACGATTTTGTTCCCAAAAACCCTGTTTTATTACTGCCCGGAACGCCCGAGTTGCTCTATGGCGATAGATTGGAAGAGTACTTGGCACCCGAACATCTAAATTTTGCAGGAATTACAAAAAATCAATTTTTAAAAACTGGACGATTACCCGAAGGAGTGTACAAGTTTACCGTAGAGGTATTCGAAGCTCGTCGTAAAGAAAAAGTATCGAATACAGCTACAACAATGGCTTGGATGATACTGAATGAACCTCCTGTAATCACCACGCCAACCAATAATAAAATAGTAAAAGCTTCCGATCCGGCATCTATCTTTTTTAATTGGTTGCCACGGCACATGAATTCTCAAAATGCTTTGGCTGATGTGGAGTATGAGTTTACTCTGGTCGAAATTTGGCCTGTGAATCAGTCGGCCGAAGAGGCAATTCGTTCCAAAGAACCACTACTGAAAACCATCTTTCGCAACACATCTTTTGTTTACGATGCACAATACCCCATGCTGATGCCTGGTCGTAAGTATGCCTGCCGTGTTCGTGCCTTTAGCAACGAGCAAAAGGAGATGTTTAAAAACGAAGGTTATTCGCCTGTGGTAAGTTTTGTTTTCGGACAGGAGTGTAAGCCACCAATTGCAGTCGATGTAGATCCATTTCTGGGAGGTTCGGCGCAACTAAGCATTATACCACAACAAAATCACAGCTCATTTACCATACAAATACGCGATGTAGAGGGCAGTAAGTGGTATGCTCAACAGTCTGTTTTTCCCGATTTTGAATTGAAACAACTAAAGCCAGGTGCAACATACGAGTATAAAGTACAAGCACAATGCGAAAGTTTAGAAAGCGATTTTACAGCCATTAAGCAGTTTACACTTTCGAAAGAACAGGAAGTGGTCGAATGCGGACAAAGTGCCGATGTGCCCGAAATTGATAACAGTCCGGCATTAAACGAACTACAGCCAGGCGATATTATTAAGGCTGGAGGATTCGAAGTATTGGTAAAAAAATCCAGCGGAAGGGGATCTTTTACAGGTAGTGGAGTAGTGCGTATTGGTTTGTTGGGCAATGTGGAGTTGCGCACGGTGTTCGAAAACATTAGGGTAAACGAAAGTTTTCAGTTAACTGCCGGAGAAATTAGGGTAGTAGGTTCCGATGTATACGCATTGGGAGGCGATATTCGCGATGGTGCCGACGATTTTTTCAATGATGATATATGGGACGATATTGACGATGCCATTGAGGATGCCGAAGATATTGTAGACAATATTTCCGATTTGCAAGATGATTTAGGCGATAACAACTTAAATGATGAGTTGGAGGATGCCAAAGAAATCATTGAGCGAGGACGAGATTTGTTGGCATTGGATGATCCTAAAGGAGCAGATCTGATTAAGGAAGGAGCCGATAAAGTAGCCCAAATTCTCGATAAGGTAAACAGTGGCGATTTTCAGATTACCGCCAACGGCATTTTCTTTCTGGCTCACGACAATCAGAATTATGGTTTCGACAGTCACGAAATTGGATTAACAGAAGAAGAGAAAAAAGCCTATCTGCCTTACTACGAAAGCCTGCAGTTGGGCGATACCACCAAGCAGTATTATTTAAAAGCATGGAAAAGCATTGGCAGCAATGGCAACGATGAGGTGAACGTAGAAATGCAGCTAAGCAATGGCATGCAGATCGATACCGTTCATTTTATGAATGCAATGGGAGCCGAAATTACGCCACAAAAACAGGGCGATGTTTTCAGTTTAAACGTAAGAGGTAGCTTTCACGAAGATGTACAACAAATTACCGCTTACTACAATGTAAAAGACGACAGCACCCAAAAAACGAAGAAAGTACTCTTAGGTGCACTGAATGTAATCAGCTACGACCAAATAGAAAAGAATTTGGTTCTGGTGCCGGTTAATGGAAATAGTACAAGCATACCACAGGCACAGCTCGAAACCTACTTAAATGATACCTATAGCCCCGCCAATGTGCGATGGACAGTGAGCCAGCATGCGGGTGTACAAGTAGAATACAGCGACGACATGAGCCAGGGATTGGACGATGGCGAATCGAAAATGCTGAGCAATTACACCAAGGAAATGAACAAGGTGATTAAGGCCTTGAAACGCTCTGGTGATTATGACGATAACAAAACCTACCTGTTTTTGGTTGATAAAGCCAAAAATGCCAGCAAAGCAGGTTTTATGCCTAAAAAGAGGCCTTGGGGGTTTATATTTACCGATATACATAAACGCAACAATATAAATCCGACTAATGCATTGTGCCGAACCATCGCCCACGAGGTCGCTCATGGCGAATTCCGCCTAAGCCACCCTTTTCAGGATTTTCCTTCCGTTCCCGAAAACTCTACTCAAAACCTAATGGACTACGCCGACGGACAACAACTGCGCAAATACCAGTGGGACGATATTCACAACTTGAGGGATGTGAAGCTGTGGGGGCAGGAAGAAGAGGGGAATGCTAGTCAGTTGGTTTCCGATCCTGTATGTACGCAAAAGTTATTGGAGCAATTCAGATGGGCATATGTTCATGGTGAAAAATTGAATTACCAAGCGGATGGTTATCCTTGGATTGGACACCATGCGAAAGAATTAATATTGGGTGATAATCAGTTTGAAAAAATCAGTATAGAAGTTCGTGAAGCTATTGATTTTATTCCTACTAAGGTTAATAGTCAAATACATTATGGCCGTGCAGATGTTTTATATGGGAAAGTACTTGTCATTAGTTCGATCGATAAATTTGATCTGTTTCAGGACTATTTGTACCCAGATTTATCGGAATATAATCACCAAATAGGAGAATTGATTATAAAAATCAATTCAATAGAGGATAAATTTGATCTATTAAATCATTTAGCAATTTTACCTTATCAAGAGTATGATCGCATGTCTCCGAATGATATTAGCCATATTTTTAATAAAATAGCCGATTTGTTTACAATGACTACAGATTATATAAGTTGTGTCAACACAGAAGAGATTATTTTAAAGATAATTGAGTCTTGCAAGAGTGATAACCAGAAACAAATGGCGTTGCTTAATGTACTAAGGAAAGGAAATAATATTAACAGGTTTATAGCGCATCTGGATGGAGAAAACAGGAAGGAATTTTTATTTACATGTGCAAAATTTGAAATCCAAAATACGACACCAGATGTAACGGAAATATATAGACAGAATTTCAATTATTTGGGTGACATTTATACCAAAGTATTTAATTGGGAAGAAACCTTAAGTCCAGATATAATATTCATTTCTGAGAATTTAGTTCGAACTGGGGAATTTAAGATCTCAACGAAAAACGATTGGATATCAATTTTACAAGATGAAAAGTATTTGGCGCAGCTTAAATCATTTGAATATGTTGCAATAATGAGTGAAAATGTACAAGGATATTTACCAGCGGATTTTATCCCAGGAGAATCAGTTGCATATATTCCTGCTTTTTTATTGCATTATATACTTGAAGAGAAACATTCAGAACAAATAAAAGATGATATAGCCACTCTTTTTGATCTGGGTTTGACGGTGTCTACATTAGGTAGTTACGCTGCTGGTAAAAAAGCTATAGAGATTGTGTCGGAATCAGCTTATGCTGCTTTAATAGATTTTGGTATACAATCTTTGACTTACACGATTCTAGATGAAATACCATTTTCACAGGCAGTAGATAGTGTGGATTTTAATAATGTTATTTGGGCTTCTGGAGCAATACATATTAATAATACTAAATATGCTTATGCTCTGGGATGTCTGAGAAATGGAGTGAAAGGAACTTTAAAGCCAACGAATAATGGAATTAAAGAGGCTTTGAAAAAAGGTGTTGAATATTGTTTACAAGACTTGTTTTTAACAGCAATAGGCAATGTTGCTGTTAAAGTTGATGAAGGAATGTATGCTATACTATTAAGAAAAATAAAAATTAATCCAGTATTTGTTACTAAAAGATTATTAAAATATGGAGTAAATAAAACCATAATAAGAAGTTTTAAGAGTAATATTTACAAGGAAGAAGTTAATCAAAAAATAGAAAAAGGAATAGAGGAATATGAAAAAGAGATTTAATATTTGGATGGAGTGTTTAGTGGGATTTGTGGTTTCAGGTTTATTACTTCTATATTCTATATGTAATTATGATAGTTTAGTATACGACAAGGGTGGAAGTACTGGAGATCAGTTGTTAAGAAGATTATATAGAGTTTTAGATTCAAATTTTAGTAGCGACGGAGTTTTTATTTTCTTTAGCGTTTTTATGTTATTGTTTGGTGTGTGTGGAATTGTAGGGTATTTAAAGAGCAAGAAAAATTAGTTGCCCCCCGCTACTGCGTGGGGGAAAATTGATGAGTTTAAGTTGAAGCAATTAAAAGATAAATATCCAGAATTGTATAAGCTTATTGGTAGAGAAATTGAAAAATTAAAAGCAATAAAATGAACATATTTAAAAAGAGTGGATATTTAAGAGCCCTTTTTGTTGGACTTCCTTTTGGAATAGCTTCATTGATAGGAGGAGTACATATGTTTAAAGATATTCCAGAAACACCTAAAGGTTTGGAGTTGCATAGTGGTGCTTTAAATTCGTTTGGGGAAACATCTTATTACGACGAAGGAATAGATTTGGAAATGAATTTATTTTATGTGAAAATAGATACAGGTTTGTATTATGCGGATAGGAGAAAAGAACGAAAGATAATTGAACCTTATGAGTATAAAATAGGAGATTCAATAAAAGTGTGGACAGATCTAAATGGCGTATATATAAGACAGATAGTTGTAAATGATCAAATGGTAATGGCTTATAAGCCACCATATTGGATGGCTTGGTTTTTTACTTTAGCTGGAATTTTGTTTACAGTGATGTCCGTATTTTATTTAATAAAGTATAATGCAGATTATTTTGGAGAAGATGATTCTAAGGTATAAATACCCCCTGCTTCCGCACGATTGCATCGTGTGGTTTATAGAATCCCAATAAAATTTCTGAATTAATTATCGAAAACCTAATAAAAACTATGAAATACAAGCTGATTATTTTAACCTTATTTATCTCTACTAGTGTATTTGCCCAAAAAGCAAAAGAGAAACTTGTTTATTTTAAAGAATGGCATTTGCCATCTACAGTAGTACCTGCTAGTATAAACAAGTACGAAATTGTTTATGCTCCAATCGATTTAAGAAAAATTAAATTCGAGTCGGTCCGAAAAATGGATGAGATAAATTTAGAGCCAGTAAAATTAGAGGAAGATAGATTAAAAAACGGAAGTATATTTAATTCTCTTGCATTAAACCAGTTCGATTATTTAAGGCATTCGGACTATTGGGATACTTTACTTACTGTAAAAATAAGCTATAAGGATGTAAAGTTTAAAGTTGAAGTAAAAGACAACAGGCAAAAAGGCGATAGTATTGCTGCTTACAAAAGCAAGTTAACGGCTTATTGCGAAGTTCAAATTATTGCCAGCGATAAAGCAGGAACAAAATATTATGAGGAAAACAAAAAGCATGAGTTTCCAATTACAGAGATTAAGGCCTATAAAAAGCAAAAAATTACGAGTCGCAAGTTGGCTAAGGATCTAATTGTAAGCAGAATTAAAAAGAACATAGAAAAATACAAGGAGGATTTGTACGAAGGGGTGGCTTACTTTACAAAATACCTGGGTAAACCTTTGGTAAGCAAACTCGACTTTTATGTAGGTAAAACTCAAATTCCTTTTTATCTGGTAAAGAAAAAGAAAGGCTACGATTTTACAGAAATCAACAAACTTACCAGTGAATATATGGCTTTGTTTTCATTGCCATTTACCGATGCTAATCAATTAAAATTACAGGAGCAAGGGAAAAAATGTATCGAATTTTGGTTGGAGAAAACAAAAGATTACGAGCAGAGCGACAAAAAGGATAGGAAAGTGCTATGGGCTTTATATGCCAATGTTATCAGTGCAAACTATGTATTGGGCGATAATGAGAAAACCATTTTCTATAACGCAAAAGTTAATGAGTTAAATTCGAGAAAGAGCAGTACTGTTTTTAACGAAATGGTTCAAAAAAGAATCGATTTAAGAAAACTACATACCGACGAGAATGGAAATTTTAAACGAGATTTTACTTCGGTTTCCTTTTCGAAAAAAAATAAAGAATTGCTAAAGGAGCATGAGAATTATTTAAGGTTTAAAGCATTGGGCTACCTGTATGGCGGAGTAGAAACCAATGAGGGAGATAAGCACGAGGGCTACGTAAAAGTAAATACCGAACTAAAAAGTAGTACAATAAAGGATCCATCGTATTTGGATGGGAAAAGTGCTACTCTACTGACCATTGATTCTTTGGGGAGAATTAACAAGAGAATGTTTAAAGCTAAGAATTGTAAATATCTTACAAGGAGTAGTTTTAATGGTGGCGATACCGGATCTATTCATAAATACGTACCGGTAAAATTTTCATACAATGCCAATAAAGAAGCCAGAGGTGGAGCGGAAATTCAGACGCGAAAGTGCCGTTTTGCTTTTGTTTATGTTGAATCCAGTAAAATAAAAATGTATCGCTACGAAGATGCTGTAATTCTTCAAAAGCCTGGGAATGATTATGGAGAATCTACCTCTTCTTTAAAGTTTCAGTATGCCTTTAAAAAGGAATTGGCAAAGTTTGCACCCGATTGTCCCGAAGTGATAGAGAAAATAGAGAATGGCGAATACGAGAACGATATTGTAAGTATTTATGGATTTGTATCGGATTACCTGGAGTGTATAGGGATTGAGTAGAACAAAAGAATAAAATATTACAATAATTGTTAAAATAACTATGAAAAGTTTAAAAAACTACTATTTAATTGTATTTGTATTGCTACTAATGAGCAGTTGTGATAAGGATGAACCTTTTGTGCCACCAGTTATAAAAGTCAATTCAGCAACGGATGTTACCAATACCACGGCTGTTATTAATGCAGAAATTACAGAATCGGGTTCCGAACCTATTCTTAAATATGGGTTTGTTTGGGCAGAAGGTTACGACGATATTTCAACTCTAGACGATGGCACAATACAATACTTGGAGGGAAGCCCCAATGAAGGAATTATTTCTTTTGAATTAAAAAATTTAGAGCAAGGGAAAGAATATTCTTACAATGCCTTTATACAGACCGAAACCGATACTTACATGAATAAGTATGATATGAGTTTTACGATGGCACAACCAGAAATTACTGATATCAACCCTAAAGAAGGTGCTGGAGGAACTAAGGTGACCATTACTGGTAAATACTTCACTGCCAACAAAGATGCTATTTCCCTAGAGTTGGGTTTATATGAGGCCGAAATATTGGAAGCTTCCGAAACCGAAATTACGTTTATTGCACCAGATGGTTATGAGGGAGATAAAGATATTGAACTTAGTTTAGTTGTAAATGGAGTGCAAAGTCAAAGTGAAATTACATTTAAATATTTCGATTACTTCACATTACCAGTGAAGTATCTTAGATCAGGTAAGTGTTTAACTGTTTTTATATCGCCAATGATGTTGCCAGTTAAGGAAAATGGTGATGACTTAGTTCCAGATATTTATGTTGAAATTAATGGGGAGTTATGCGAATATTATAATTATAGTACAATAGGGACTGGCTTTGCAACAGGGTATGATATTTATGTTACAGCACCGGAAAATCTTCAGCCTGGTGAAGCCACTATAAAAGTTTATAATGGTAGTGGATATCAGTTTTTTGATAAAGGAAATTCGCTAACAATCCTGCCTTCAGGAGTATGGGCAAAAAAGCAAGATTTACCAAATTCGAATCTGGGAAAAGGTATTGGCTTTTCAAAAGATGAATTGGGATATGTTTTGAATAAGAAAAAATTATATCAATACAAGCCCAATAGCAATAGTTGGGTTTTATACAAGGAAATTTTATCCCTTCAAGATAAAGAAATAGATGCAGTAGGTGTAATCGATGAGGAATTATTGATCCTACAAGGGAAAACACTAAAAACTTTCAACTTTTTGGGTGATTATTCTCAGGCAAGAGCAGATTTTCCTGGAGTAGAAAGAAATGGTGCAATAAGCTTTGTTGTGAACAATACGTTCTATTACGGTTTGGGATACGTCAGTGAAGATTATCAAAATGATCTTTGGAAGTATAATCTTGATACTGATGAATGGATTCGACTTTCTGACTGCCCTTCTCGTAATTTTAAACACTCAAGAATAGTTGAAAGTGTGTTTGTGAGGGGAAATAATGTTTTTATTAGTGGTCTTGTTTATGATTATGCAACAGATACTTATATGGAAAATAATGAGCCTATTTACTATGGTAATTATGGTTTTGATATTAATAATAAATATTATGAAGTTGGGTGGAGCGTTGTGTTTCCAAAAGAAGATGAGAAAAACGAGGATGTATTTAAAAAAGGCTATAAGGATGTCTTTTGTATTAAAGATTATGATTTTACCATAGAAGAAATGGTAGAAGATGTTCATTGTCCAATAAATTTTAGTGCATATTTTTTTACATTCAATTTAAATGACAAAATATATATTGGTACAGACAATGAAGCATTAGAGTTCTGGGAGTATACTCCAGCACAATAAAATAGATTAAAAATTGGGGAGTGGCCATTGAAGCTCCCCATATTTTGACAAAAAGATTCGAAATAATTTAATAGCAATGAAACATTTAGTAACAATATTTTTATTGAGTTTATGTGTAAGTTTTGTTTATTCACAAGATAAGGAAACTGAAGTGAAGCGTGGTGTAGCACTTCTGGCTTCGCCTAAAAAAGATAAGGTGTTGTTGCGTTGGGCGCCTAATCATCATATTTTGTGGAAAAAGGCAAATATTTTGGGTTATACTTTGGAGCGTTTTGTTTTGTATCGTAATGGCAAGCAGTTGGCTCAACCCGAATATAAGTTGTTGCAGGAAGGAATAAAAGCCAAAAATGAAGCATGGTGGGAGAATGCCATGCAGGATTCTACTGTTATGGATTACGATTGGCTTTGTGTGGCTGCCCAGGCTTTATATGGTGAGGAGTTTGAGTTGGTTGACCCCAAAGAAAGCCCCATGATGCAGATGATTCACAAAACCCGAGAACAGGAAAATAGATACTCTTTTGCCATGTTTGCAGCCGATCAGTCAGCACGTGTTTCCAAAGCAATGGGATTAAACTATGTTGATACAGACATTAAAGAAAATGAAATGTATTTGTATCGTGTTTACCCAACAAATTTAAATGCCAAAATTGATACAGGCTATGTTTATACAGGCGTAGCCGATTATCAGCCATTGCAAAAACCATTGGGTTTGCACACCAAAGTAGATGGAAAAAGAGCAATGGTTATATGGAATCAGTTTTTGCTATCGACTGTGTACAATGCCTATATGGTAGAACGTTCGGATGATGATGGGAAAACTTTCCATGCCATTAACAAATCTCCAATTGTATTAACCTACGGCGATGATGGTGATATTCCTATGGATATGATGAAGACTGATTCTTTGCCCGAATTGCTAAAGGAGTATCAGTATCGTATTTATGGATTAACGGCTTTTGGTGAAAAAGGACCGTATTCCGAACCAGTTAAGGTAATGGGAAAACCACAATATAGAATTGCTTATGCTGATCTCGACCAACAAATTAATAAAAATGGTGAAGCAGAGATTTATTGGGAGTTGGATTCGGATGGTGGGCAATATGTAAAAAATACGGAGGTGTTAAGAGCCAATACACCAAATGGAAATTTTAAATCTGTATCTGGAATATTGAATAAGAGTGTTAGATCATTTATCGATAGGGAACCTCTAAGTACCAATTATTATAAAATTAAAACTACAGGAGTAAACGACGATAGTTTTTATTCGGTTCCATTATTGGTGCAACTGCAGGATAGTATTCCTCCGGCTCCACCAGTCAACTTAAAAGGGAGAATAGACTCCACAGGTTTGGTGCATTTAAGTTGGAGTGCAGGAAAAGAGAAAGATATAAATGGATACCGTGTGTTTCGATCAAATTTTATGGTCGATGAATTTAGCCAGATTACTAAAGTACATACCCAAGATACATTTTTTGTAGACTCAATTGATTTGTACAATTTAACACCAAAAATTTACTACAAAGTTGCAGCTATCGATCAGCGCTTTAATCAGTCTGAGTTAAGTGAGGCTTTACAGCTACAGAAACCAGATACTATTCCACCAGTGCCACCCATATTTTCAGATTATGAAATTATGGATGACGGCATTAAATTAAGTTGGGTACATAGTTTTTCTGTAGATACCAAATTTGAAAAACTCCTTCGAAAGTCGAAGGGGAGTGTCCTGTGTGATACCATTGCAAACTTTTCCATTGCCGATTCCATTCAAACCTACATAGATGAGAGTGCAAAAAAGGGAGTTGCTTACCTGTATTGTATCATTGCCGAAGATGCAGCGAAAAATCAATCGTCAGCTGAGAAATGGCTACAAGCAGAGATTGCTGATGATGGTTTCCGTCCAGAATTAAAGGAGGTAAAAGTAGAGGCAAATACATACGAAGGGCATATATTGTTGCAATGGAAAGCTGCCAACAAACAAATTGCACAGGTAAACATCTATAAAGCGGTAGAAGGCGAAAAGTTGAAATTCTATTGTTTGGTCCAAAATAAAACTCAGTTTGAGGATACTCAAGTGCTTTTAAATACCCATTATCAGTATCGATTGCAAGCCATTTACAAAGATGGTGGAAAATCTCCTTTTACCGAAGTGTATAATGTTCATTACTAGTTTATTGTTGTTGAAAGCCACATTTTATTAACATCCTAAAAAACATTAATATGAAATTTAGATTTTTACTCTTTTTTATACTTGCTTTTTTATTTGGAATTTTTTCTGTAAAAGCGCAAGATTTGGTTTACAATGGGGAGGTGGAGATTGAGATAAGATTAAATAAAATATGTGGGAGATATATTCATGATAATGATAGTTGGGCAGAGTGTAGGTTAAGGTTTTGGAAAAATGATGTAGAGCAAGATTATGTATTCGCTAGTGGAATTAAGATTGATAAATCGTATTGGCAAGATTTTGATCATGATTATTTACCTGGGTATTGGCTTTATAAAAAGAAAGTTAAATTATCAGGTAAAACATTAGTAGATTATTATTCGGATTCAGATTATACTTTTAGTTTTAAAGGATGGGAACATGACGGAGGAAATAGTTCTGATAAACATGTACAGTATGGTGATTTTAGTGTGAAATCACTTTTGGAGGATAATAATTCACCGGGATGGCATACGAAAAAAATTGAAAGTGCTAAGGGGAGTGATGTACATTCATGTTGGATGATTGAAGTAGAATATTACATTACACCACCCTCAATAGAAATTACAAGTCCTTCTGCAGATGAAACTAGCTTTGAGGAAGGTTCAGTAGTACCTTTAAAAGTAGATAAACCTGAAGGTGCTAACTTTGAGTATGAATGGTCGGTGCAAATTGATAATGCAACAACTCCTGATGCAACAGGGCAAAAGGTTGTTAGTTATATGTTTATTGATGCCTATGAAGGTACTTATGGTTCTTTTCCATGGGCTACAGCATTGGGACGAGAACTTACAGCAGAAGAGGAAGCAAATCCTAACCTTTATTCTAGTCTTACAAACGAAGAAATTAGAACTCTTACTAGATATTGTGAATTATTTGTAATTCACGAAGGATTTGATAGTCCTTTGTATCAATTTTATTATGATAATTTAATAGATGAATACGAAGATATTCCTGTGTTTGTACCAGCCATTGACAGTAAAACAGGATCAAATATTACATCGGATGGAACGTGTGATTACCAATTACCTGAATCGAATAAATTCCATCGGAATTTTAAGTTTAAAGTTCAAACGATAGTTCGTACTGATGGCAAAGATCCTTTACGATGTATAGAGGAGGATAAAGTAATAATTGTGGATGTATTCCCGCATTATCCAGATATACAGCCAATTTCGGGGGGCGATAAAAAGACTGTTACATGTTTTGGAGGAAGCGATGGAGAAATAAAGATAAAAGTTGATGGTGATTTAGGTACCAATGGTGGTGTTGTGGCATATAGGGCAACAGTGTGGAAAACAGATGATACATATTCTGATTCGAAAACTTTCGAAACATCCGAGTTTACCTTTTATAATTTAAGTGAGGGAGATTATGAACTAACTGTTAGTAATGGATTTAATCCATCCAATACTGAGAATTATGAAGACAAAGACAAAACGAAATATAATGGATTCTTTTTGTTGGGGCATGAAACAGTGCCTTTTACAATAATTGAAAATGATAAAATAGAATTGGAGAAATATGCACAATTTATCTCGAATAGTAAGTGTGATCAATATGTTGTTGATATAGACAATATCACCGCTAAAGGTGGGCTTGGCGGCTATAAGTATAGTTTGGATAATGATAATATTAGTACAAAACCCAGAGTTTTAGCCGATGCGTTAGAATTGCCAGGTTATGGTGAAGGGAAGAATATTCCTTTGTACATAGAAGATGTTGCTGGTTGTATCGGTCAAGGAACAGCTGTATTAACCAGAGATCTTGAATTTGAGTTTATAGTTGCGGATGAGAACCTACCAATAATTTCCTGTTTCGGGGCAACTACTAATTTTCAAGTATCTGCACAAGGAGGGAGTGGTACCTATCAATTTGATTTAGATAAGGAAATTGATAGTAATTCACCTATTTCGAATGAATTGATTGATTTTGATGTGAATGCAGGCTCTCACACATTTTATGCAAAAGAGAGTCATGGTTGTGCTTCAAATATTGAAAGAACATTTGAAGAAAACGAAGCTGTTGAAATTTATGATTTTGTGCGAACTAAAAAGGTAATTGGTAAGGAAATTCATATTAGCTGTAATGGATATGCCGATGGTGAAGTAAAATTTAAAATACGTGGGGGAACCAAGCCTTATACTTATACCTTATCTAAAGGATTATACTCACAAAAAGATAATGTTGATAGTGCAGATACTGAAGTTGTAATTGGAAATTTAAGTGCTGGAAGTTATAGTTTGGTCATAGAAGATTCGAATGGATGCTCATTGGGTAGTGATAAAACTTTTGAGCTGAAAGAACCATCAGAAGTGCAAGTTACTCCTACTTATGCAGATTATTCAGGTTTTAATTACAAATGTTTTGGAGATGTTGAAACCATAGAACTAGAAGTGAGTGAAGGTATAGCTCCTTATTCATTAAAATATGGAAGTACAAATAAGGAGATAAATATTTCTGGTGGCACAACAGGTTTTGATGTGCAGGGAACAAAACCACAAATTGAGATATCAGATGCATTGGGATGTAAACCTAATTTTAAAGTTGAATTAAAAGAACCTGCTGTTTTAGGCCTGAATTTATTTCCTAATAATTATACATCTGGGTCTGGGGAGGTATATAACATTAAGCAATTTGGTGAAACCGATGAAATAAGAGTGAAAGCTTCAGGCGGTATTGCTCCTTATACTATAAAACTTTTAAAAGATGATGTAGAAATTGATTCAGAACAATCAGAGAATGGTGACTGTTTATTTACAGGTGTAAAAGCAGGAACATACAAGGTAAGTGTAACAGGAAAGCATCTGGGGTGTTCTGAAACAACTGTTATTACCTTAAAAGAGCCTGAGAAATTAGAATTGCCAATTACTTACCACAAAACCAATGGGTTTGATATTGCATGCAAAGGTTTAAAGGGGGGCATTACAGTTAAACCTATTGGAGGAATTAGCCCTTATGCTTTAACGGTAAATGGTGTTGGAGTGTCACGTTCATTTACCAACTTGGGAAACCTGGAGAAGGATATTAATGAAATGCCTGCAGGGACTTATAATTTAATTCTACGAGATTCTTATAATGTTGAGCTCGCAAGCGAAGTTATTTTAATTGAGCCGGAAAAACTAAGTCTAAATCTAAGCACAACAGTTTATCAGGGAGGTTTTCAAATAAAATGTTCAGATTTATTAGGATATGTTGATGTGACACCAGAAGGAGGAGCTGGCACAACTTACAATTTATTGCAAATGTGTGATGGTAAATCAAATGTTTCTAAGGAAAATACAGGAGCGACAAGATTCGATAATCTAGATGAAGGACATTATACATATATACTTACTGATATTAATGGCTGTACTATTGAAGAGTCAATTGAAATTAAGAAGCCGGAAGAGCTTAAGATAAATTTTGGAGCTGTTAGCATTCCTTCTTGTCATGAATTGGATATGGGCGATGATTCGAAAAAAGAGGATGGACAAATTCAATTAAGCATTAACGGAGGTGCCACTTTGGGGTATAACACCAATATTTACCAATTGGTTGTTGGTCAGCCCGATATTGGTTTGGGACAAATAGAAGGGAATTCTCCGGTATTTAACTCTCTGGAAACAGGGAATTATAAATTTGTTACAGTGGATGCAAATGGATGTAGAGTAGAAGATTCCCAAAATCTTGGGCAGCCTGATTTATTGCAAATTATTGAAGGTGATATGACCCTTGTGGAACCAACATGTTTTGACTACGATAATGGTTTTTGGGAAAGTGATATTTTAGGTGGAACAACTAGAGATGGACAATACTCTTATACCATAACTAAAGAAGCAGAGGTTAATGCTGGAAGAGTTGGAAAGGAATTTAATCAAAGCAATTTATCAGCTGGAAAGTATTTGGTAGAGATAGCAGATGACAATGGCTGCTATTTTAAAATGGAAAATGAATTGCGCCAGCCTAATTTTATTGTAAATCAATTATTTGTATTGGGAGTTGATATACTAAGTGAGGGCGGTGTTGCTAATTTTGATTGCTTTGGAAGTGAAGATGGCAGTGAAATAATAGTGAATGGTGGTACTGCAAATTATTCTGTTCAAATATGGAAAGAAGGATCTTTGTATCAAGAATTAAACAAAGTTGCTGAAGATGTAGGAGTTTCAGCGAAAAATTTCGGAGCTGGCAATTATAGTATTCTTACTACCGATTCAAGAGGTTGTCAGTCCAATAAAGTAGATTTTAAATTAAATCAACCTGAAGAAAT
The DNA here is from genome assembly GCF_963677195.1 of uncultured Marinifilum sp. NCBI lineage: Bacteria > Pseudomonadati > Bacteroidota > Bacteroidia > Marinilabiliales > Marinifilaceae > Marinifilum > uncultured Marinifilum sp. The sequence continues at coordinate 4,291,938 of NZ_OY781918.1, read as the reverse complement.
AAAGTTTGTTAGAGATGCGGCAAAATACGTTGATGATAAAACTGGCGAAGTTTTCGATTTTACCTGTTTCGGAGCTAGAGAAACAATTGGTGTGATGGTAGAAGGAGGTTTTGCACCATACCAGATAACCTATAATGGAGAAACGAATGTAATATCTGAATCGGGAGGATATGTAGATTTTGAGGTAACGGGAACAGGGCCGGTTTTTGATATTGTGGATGCCAAAAATTGTCCAAAACAATACAAACCAATACTAAAAGAACCATTGGAATTGCAATTGGAGTTATCGAGCAATCTGTATGAATCAAACAAAGCAGAACAATATCAAATCAAATGTTTTGGGGCAACAGATAGTATATGGGCAAGAGCAACAGGAGGAATTACTCCTTACACTTTTGAATTGTTTGATGCAAGTAATACTAAAATGGTAACTAAGCATGCTAACGAAGAAGTGTTTTTTGAGGATTTGCCTGCTGGCATTTATAATGTTAAGGTTACAGGAGCATATAATACAGATTGTTTTGTTGAGAGTGCAATTACTTTAAAACAGCCCGATCCAATTCAATCCAATATAATTCTTTCAAATTTTGAAGGATTTGAAATTAGATGTAATGGCTTAACCGATAGTGTTAAAGTACAGGCTTTAGGAGGGATTTCTCCGTATAAGCTTAAATTGACGAATGTTTCTATAGTTCAGGAATTCGAAGATGTAAGTAATGAAATTCAAACATTTAAAAATATACCCGCGGGCAAATATCAACTCAGTATTACCGATAAGTTGGAAGCATGTGAGTATAAAAAGGAAATTGTATTAACAGAGCCAACTGCAATTGGTTTTGATATCGAAACATCGCACTATGAAGGAGATTTTGAAATTAGATGTTCGTACTTAAGAGACTCGGTAAAAATTACCCCATTAGGAGGTATTCCTATTACAAGCACCTCGGAATATACAATAGAACAAACTGATGAAAGAGGTGATAGACAGTTGGGAAATGTTGCAGTTGATGAAAATCTTGTGTTCAAAAATTTGGATGCAGGAATGTTTAGTTATACGGTATCTGATGTAAATAGATGCAAACTAAACAAGATAATTGAATTAAGAAAGCCCGATTCCTTAGAGATTACCGGAATTGACTTTACAATTCCAACCTGTCATGAGAAGGACATGGGTGATATTTCAAAGCGATCAGATGGCGAGATAAAAGTGCAAATACAGGGAGGAGTATCTTTTGGTGGTGGGTACTATGATTATTTACTTAATAAAATGCCACATTCTGAAACTACAGATAGACTGGATTCGATTAGAGGTATTACGAATGCAGTATTTAAATCACTTGAAACGGGAGAATATATCATTGAGGTAAGAGATATTAATGCTTGTAGAATAAAAATTGACGAACAACAATTACAACAAGCAGATTGGTTGCACATAGAGAAATTTAACCTTGTAATTCCGCAGTGTTATGAAGCGAAAGATGGATTTTTGGAGAGTGAAATTATAGGTGGTATAAGTGCTACAGGAAATTATTCTTATGTGCTGTCTAAAAATGGAGAAGCATTTAGAAATGGTTCTACAGGTATAGAGTGGAATCAGGATCAGTTGGGAAAAGGTAAGTATATAATTGAAATTACCGACGATCTGGGCTGCTATTTTAAGCAGGAAGAAGAAATGTTACAACCCGATGAAATGTCCATTGATTTTAATGTAATGGGGGTAACGGATTTTGGAAATAATGATGGAGCTGCACAGGTAAGAGTAAGTGGAGGAAATGGTGGATATCGATATCAGTGGTACCATAAAGGAGAAAAATATCTTAACGGTGAACATGAAAGAATAGATGATTTATATGCAGGGGAGTATACAGTAGAGGTTTGGGATCAAAACAATTGTCCTTATGGGAATAATGATTTTGGAATTGCAAATGGATTAAAAAAGACAGTAAGCATAAAGGAGCCTGGCAGTAAACTAAGTATTGTTGCAAACCCTGTAATGACTAGCTACTATGGAGCCGAAGATGGGGGCTTGCAGGTTTCGGCAGTTGGAGGATGGCCTTATGCAGTGTGGCCGGGGTACGAATTTTCGTTGAATCATGGAGATTGGACAATTACCAATCAGTTTGAAAACTTAAAAGCAGGTTTATATCATGTTCGAGTAAGGGATTCAAAAGGTGTATTAGATTCAATAGAAGTGGAAGTTGAAGAGCCAGATGAAATTATTATACAACTGGAAAAGAGAGATTGTCTTTGTAATAGAGATAATAGTGGAGAAGTAACAGTTAGGGCTAATGGAGGTACTGCACCCTACACTTACGCTATAAATTATGCCATCGATTTTAACAGGTCGAATGAATTTACAGGACTAAAAGCAGGTAGTTATAGAATTTTTGTAAAAGATAAATTAGGTAATGTTCAAAGTAAATATGTAGATATTGAGGAGCCTGAAGCTTTAAATATTGAATTTATTGACTTGAAACATAGTACTTGTAATAGTAGTAATGGTTCTGTTCAGATTCAAATATTTGGTGGATCTCCTGACTATTATGTGGATTGGGGCGATTTTTATCCGAATGATAAATTACATCCTAATAATTTAAGAGCAAAAGAATATTTTATAGAAGTTACAGATGCTAATTCATGTACAAGCACAAAATCATTCTTGGTTGAGGAAATGAGTGGGCCGGAAATTAGTCTAAAGCAACTCAAGGAGGTAAGTTGTCATGAATCTAAAGATGGTGAAATTGTAATTGAAGTTAACAATGGAACTACTCCTTATGATATAGTTTGGAGAGGGTTGGATGATTCGTATTCAACGGTAGTAAATCAGCTTGGAAAAGGTTCGTACTCTGTTACGGTAAGTGATGCTAACAATTGTTTTGATGAAGCAGAGTATGAAATAACCGGTCCTGAAGAATTGGAACTATATGTGAGTAGTCTGCAATCGCCAAACTGTGTTGGTATTAATGATGGTAGCATTTTAATGACAGCCATTGGGGGAAGTCCTGAATATATATACTCTTTAAACGAAGAATCAAATAAGCAAGGGTGGTTTAACAATTTAGGGGCAGGAGAAATGATGTTGCAGGTTACTGATGTGAACGGTTGTAAGAAAGAGTTGGAGGCTGAATTAACAGCTCCAGTGCCAGTAACAATAGAATTGCCTAATGAATATTTCTTGTGTAAAAATCAAACTGAAATCGTAAGTTCTGGTATTGAAGGAGCAAATAGCTCTTGGTTTTACAATGATGTTCAATTTAGTAATGAAAAAGAAGTTGAGTTATATCAAGAGGGTAATTATCTTCTAAAGCTTACTACAGATAAGGGGTGTAAAGCAGAGCACGAATTTAATCTTTCGTATTTGGATTATGAGGTAGTTGCCGATTTTATTATTCCTGTAGAAGCTATTGTTGGGGATACTATTGTAGCTGTAGATATTTCATGGGAAATGCCTGATTCGGTTAGGTGGGTTTTTCCGAATGAGATGGAAGTTATTAAAAAGCAAGATGCTTCAATTTGGTTTCGTGTTTTGCAAGCTGGTAGTTATGATATTGGTATGTATGTTTTTAAAAATGAATGTAGTGATTATGTTGAAAAAATAGTTAATGTAGCAAATATAAGTACTAAACGAAAAGCTGGTTTTATTCAACCAAAAGAAGCTTATGTAATGGAAGCTAAATTATATCCGAATCCTAATCGAGGTGATTTTCACTTAAACCTTGTTTTAAATAAAATGGAGGATGTAAATATACAAATATTTGATGTGCAACGAGCTATTAAAATTGATTCAAGAGCAGGTTTTAATAGTGCTATTTATCAATTTGATTTTAATGATAAATCATTGTTTAGAGCACACAAAACTTATGCTGTTGTAATTTTAGTTGGCAATGAAAAAAGAGTGCTTAAATTTCTGGTATTTTAAAAAATAAATCCAATTGGAAATGGAAAAAGGAAGGTTTAACCGAAGCTTAAGTAGGGCTATGCAAGTTGTGTTTTTGTCATACAAAAACTCTTGTGCCTTTCAGCAGGAACTTTTCATCAGAGATGAAAAGCTTGATTGTCCCGAGTACAAGAAATAAAGATTGTATTAAATTGATTACATGTCATCAGAGTATAAAAGTAGTTTAAAAGATATAGTCTTTAATACATGCGATCACAAAGTTGAATTCGGCCATGATTTTGTCAAAAGAGTTCGGCATAAAGGCGCCCAATCATTACAAAGAGTTTTTTTGAGATTTGATATTGTGAAGTTGAGCGAGCAAAAAGCTGTATCAGTTTAAAAAGAAAACTGATACAGCACTTTGCTTGTAGCAACACAAAACACATTGAAATGATTTTCCCTCCAAGCGCACATCCCATTTATTTCGCTTCCTTTTGCCGAAATCATGACCTTTAAGAAAAGGGATGTTTACGCATGTATGAAGGCCTTACAATATGTATGTAAGATTAAATTTTGGTGATGGAAACAAGAGTGGGGCATTTTTTCTATTAGTAAAATTTCTTTAAGAAAGTACTAAGCAAGTTTATGTTTTGGTATGCCCAAAACCATTGAAAACATCCCGTTGGTCTCTTATTGGAAGATAGATTTTAAGTAAAAAGGTTGGTGGAATAAAGTGTGGCGAAATCCTATTGTAAATGTTGTAACTGGATAAGAATACTACAATTTTTTTCTGAGCTTACTCATATCCTTACCCACTTTCTCATTTACTACTTTAGAATAAATTTGAGTGGTACGAATATTTTTGTGGCCAAGCATAGAGCTTATGGATTCGATAGGAACACCATTTGCAAGAGTAACAGTAGTTGCAAAAGTATGTCTGGCTGTATGAAAAGTTAGGTTTTTATCAATTGAAGCCAGATCAGCCAATTCTTTTAAATAGGCATTTGTTTTTTGATTACTCAAGCTTGGAAAAATATTGTTTTCCATTTTTTTGCCTGGTGATAGACTATATTTTTTTATTAATTGTTCCGGAACAGGTAGTAGTGGAACATTAGAAGGCACTTTTGTCTTCTTTCTTTGCGTAATGATCCAATTGTTACCATCAATTCCTTTTCTGATATTTTCTGTAGTTAGATTGCTAACGTCAACATAAGCCAGTCCTGTATAACATGAGAATAAGAAGATGTCTCTCACAAAATCCAAACGGGGGATTGATAATTTTAAGTTTTCAAGCTTTAAAAGTTCATCTTTGGTAAGATATTCTCTTTTAACTTCTATCAAGGCGGATTTGTATTTTGCAAAAGGATCTTTGTTCAGCCATTCATTTTTAATGGCAAGAATGATGATCTTTTTAAAGTTCTTGATGTACTTGTATGTCGTATTGTTATTGCATTTGCGAACAGTTTTCAGATAATGTTCCAGATCAATAATAAAGGAATACTTAATTCGATGCAAGGAAATGTCCTTAAGGTTGTATTGATACTTCAAAAAGTTCTTAATGTGATCCAGAGTTGTAACATACCTTTGCAATGTGGCACGAGAGTAGGAGATACTTACCAATTCTGAAATTTGCTTGTTGTGGTACTCAAAAACTTGTAAAAGCGTTTTTCTATCTTCATCAATACCAAGAAAACGAGCCTTGAGTTTTTTTGCACTAATGTCTTCTCCATTCTTTACCATTTCGGTATGATGATCGTAAATTCCGTTTTTAAGAGCATCCAGGAATTGATTGATTTGAACTCCACCTTTCTTTTTAGGAAAGGCCTTGTTGAGCTTTCCATTCCAGCTTGTAGGATTGATATATCGTCCTGTAGCCATTTCAACACGCTGCTGATCTACAGATATACGCATATATATGGGAGCCTCGCCATGTTTATTGGTGCGGTTCTTACGTATTAAGAAGCTGATATTTAGCGTAGAAAAGGTATTCATACCTGATTAATTTACCATTATCATCATCTGGATTTCATCAAAAAATCGTAAATTGATGAATAATGTTTAATACAATTTACGAAAAAACAAGCACTTTAAAAAATAAAATTTAGAAGTTGGTCTAGTTTAATATGTTTTGATACAGTTTGTTATGAGATGTTTGGTGAACAAGGTAGGAGTGTGAATTTGTTCACCGTAGAGTCCCCATTCCTAATAGTATTATTTGAAATAGAATGAATGTCCTAAAAACAAAAATAGCTGTAAATCAATGGATTTACAGCTGTTTGGTTCTAGATGAACTCTAAATTGCGGAGAGAGAGGGATTCGAACCCCCGGTACGTTGCCGCACAATGGTTTTCAAGACCACCGCATTCGACCACTCTGCCATCTCTCCAGTATTTCATTTGGTTAATTTTCAAGATACCGCTCCCGAAAGCTTTCGGGACGACCACTCTGCCATCTCTCCAAAAAAATTGAGCGGGAAACGAGACTCAAACTCGCGACCCTCAGCTTGGAAGGCTGATGCTCTATCAACTGAGCTATTCCCGCATTGATGATTTAATATGATTGAACGTTTTCAATCTAAATCGGAGTGGGGAGAGCAGGATTCGAACCTACGAAGACGAAGTCAGCGGAGTTACAGTCCGCCCCAGTTGGCCACTTTGGTATCTCCCCAAAAAATATTTCAAAAAAAATTGAGCGGGAAACGAGACTCAAACTCGCGACCCTCAGCTTGGAAGGCTGATGCTCTATCAACTGAGCTATTCCCGCATTGATGATTTAATATGATTGAACGTTTTCAATCTAAATCGGAGTGGGGAGAGCAGGATTCGAACCTGCGAAGACGAAGTCAACGGAGTTACAGTCCGTCCCAGTTGGCCACTTTGGTATCTCCCCGATTGCAATTATTTAAAGAACTTTGTTTCCGTATTGCGGTTGCAAATATAGGTGCTTTGGTAGAATATACAAGGGGTTCATGATATTTTTTTTAAAAAAAATGAACTTTTTTATGTAAGTGTTTGATTCTCTAGAGGATATTTTTAATTTTTTTTTTGATGTTTTTTATTTGATCAGTAATTAGGAGAGTAATTGCTTGTAATGTATAGATAATCAATATCTAAAGGTATTTTTGAGTTTTGCTTTGTTTTAGCTGTTTTTTTGTAAAAGGCTGAGATTGAATGCTTGCTGTTTATGCGGACTACTTATTATTATATTCGCAAAAGAATAAATTAAAATTTAAAGAAATCTGTAAGTGTGTAAAAAAAACATTTTTTTTAATAAAACTGATGCTATTATAGAAGAGTAGAGACTATTTTATGGCAAATTGTAAAGAATCTAGATTCGAATATCAAAAGAAAAATACTTTGCTATTATTAATTTTTAGAAGATGCATATCGTAATTTAACTGAGTAGAGTATTATTATTTTAGTTCCTATAGGTGTAATTGCAATAAAATTGGAAATATTTGGAGTAAACAAGAGAGCCCCTTTTTTATTGATTTTGATCGATTATAAGGAGCTTTAATTTATGCCTTAATTCGAATAAGAATAAGGAGCTGTAATAAGGTATTTGTGTTTTGCAATTAAATATTTTAGTTAATTTAATAATAGAGCTTATATGCTTTCTAAAATCCGAATTCACGGATGCTTATTTAAATAGATACGATATGAATATAAAAAGCATTTGTAATTTCTCAATTTAGGAATAATGTAAACCGTATTAATGCAGAGAAAGAGCACATTTAATAGTAGGTTTTAAGGAGATTTATAAATTATAGGCACAAAAAAACGGAGATCAGTACGATCTCCGTTTTCTTAATTTAAAATATTTTATTTTATCATTGCTTTAGCGCGAGTAATGTATTTTTCAACATCACGGGCTTCAGCTGATTTAGCAAAATCTTTTTCGATTTTTTCGTAAGCAGTTAATGCTTTTTTATAATCTCCTGTCATTTCGTATGCTAAGCCGGCCTTTTGCAGGTAAATAGGAGTTGTAAAATCATTTGAATTTAAAGAGCTTGCATCCATATAGTTTGAAGCAGCTTTTTTACTTTCTCCTAATTCCATATAAGAATCACCTATTGCAGATTTTGCAAGAGCGCTTAAGATAAAATCATCGGAACTAAAAGAATTTAAATGATCTATTGCATTTTGAAATTCGCCTATTCTTAAGTAAGAAATTCCAGCATAATATTGCGATAAATTACCTGCAGTAGTTGAACCAAACTCATCAACAATATCAATAAATCCAGGATAATTTTCATCACCATTTAAAGCTAATTTAAATGAATCTTGCTCGAAATATCTTTGAGCCTGAAATAATTGATTTTGAGCTTTTTGTTCAAGAGGTGTTCTATAATATTTTTGATAAGCAAAAATAGCTACAGCAACCACAATTACGGCGAAAGCAATACTTGTTAATTTTTTCTGATTTTTTTCTATATATTGTTCAGTCTTACTTAACGCTTCTTCTAAATTTTCAAAATTATCTTCAGTTACCTGATCGTTTTTATGCTTTGACATACTCAAATAATTAATAGGTTTATTTTTTCTAACGCAAATGTAATTTTTTTTAACAAATATAAGGCATGTTTTTATTAAAAATTAATACAGAATATGAACTTAAATTATACAGTAGGAAAGCAGGTTTCGAATTGATTTAATTTAGTAATTTTGCAGAGTCAACTAATTATTTTATGCATGTATCTGGAAAAGTTATCTCTAATTAATTATAAAAATATTCCTGAACTCGAAATCTGTTTCTCTCCTAAAATCAATTGTTTTATTGGAAATAATGGGGTTGGAAAAACAAATTTACTTGATGCAGTTTATTACCTTAGTTTTTGTAAAAGCTACTTTTCCTCAAGCGATCAGTTGAATATAAATCATGATGCACAATTTATGGTGTTGGAAGGTAATTATAAGCGAAAAGAGCTGGAGGAAGTAATTTATTGTGGTGTAAAAAGAGGTCAGAAGAAAAATTTTAAGCGTAATAAAAAGGAATATAAGAAATTATCGGAGCATATTGGTTTGTTACCTATTGTTATGGTTTCGCCTGCCGATGGAAGGTTAATAACCGATGGAAGCGAGGAGAGACGCAAGTATATGGATAGCGTTATTTCGCAGTACGATAGAAAATATTTAGACGATTTAATTCGTTACAACCGTGTAATTCAACAACGAAATAAACTGCTGAAAGACTTTGCTTCAGGAACAAAATACGATGAAGATACCTTAAGTATATGGGATGAACAGTTGGTGATTCTTGGATCGGAGATTTATAAAAAAAGAAAAGACTATTTGCATAAATTGATGCCTGTTTTTCAGGAGTACTATAATATAATCTCGCAAGGAAACGAAAATGTAAGTCTGGAATATAAATCTCAGCTTCATGAGCATTCCATGCGCGACTTGTTGGACAATGCCCGATGGAAAGATCAGGTTATGCAATACACAACTGTTGGTGTTCATAAAGATGATTTAATGCTGAATCTGGGAGAATATCCGATAAAAAAAATGGGATCGCAGGGACAGAAAAAATCTTATTTAATAGCATTAAAATTAGCACAATTTGAATTTATCAAGCAAATTGCCGGTTTTAACCCTATCTTGCTGCTCGACGATATTTTCGATAAGCTTGATTCTATTCGGGTAGAGCAGATTGTTCGACTGGTTTCGGAAGAACGGTTTGGGCAAATTTTTATTTCAGATACCAATCGCGATCATCTCGATGAAATTCTTTCAGGTTCTGCCTTGGAATATCAGCTGTTTGTGATTAATAATGGCAGCATCGTAAATTCATAGATATGAGAAGAAGTAAAACTCAAAAAATAGATGCACTTGTTCGTCAGGTGTTGAAAGAAAGTAATTTAGATGGTAGGTTGAAGGAGTATGAGATGGTAAATTCTTGGGAGAAAGTTATTGGAAAAACTGTAGCCAATGCAACTACCGATATTTATATTCGCAACCGAAAATTATTTGTGAAAGTGCGTTCTTCGGTTATTCGCAATGAGTTAATGATGATTAGAGAAGGACTAATAAAAGCTTTAAACAGAGAAGTGCAAGCTAATATTATTGATGATATTATTGTGAGGTAATACTAGCTTATATTTTTAAAGAATTGTTATAATAAAAGTAAGCCAGCAGCCTATTCAATATGTGTCGAATTGACTGCTAAGCAGTATTTAATTTAAATAATCTCGGTGGAAGAGAAATAAAATGCTCCTTCAATACAGGCGTTCTCGTCACTATCAGAACCATGTACAGCATTTCTCGACATCGATTCTGCAAATTCTTTACGAATAGTGCCTTTTTCTGCTTCGGCCGGATTAGTTGCTCCTATTAATTTTCGAAAATCTGCAACAGCATTTTCTTTTTCTAAAATAGCAGCTACAATTGGGCCAGAGCTCATAAAATCAGTTAAGTCGTTGTAAAAAGGACGATCTTTATGAACTTCGTAAAATTGTTTTGCTTGTTCTTTTGTTATTTGTGTGTATTTCATGGCAGCAATTCGGAAACCTGCTTCGTTAATTTTGGCTAAAATTGCTCCAATATTTCCTGCCGCAACTGCATCGGGCTTAATCATTGTGAAAGTTCTGTCGCTTCTCATTATAATATATTGTATAAATTTAACTTTGTATACAAAAATAATATTTCCATTTAGGCATGCAAGCAATTTATAAGGAACTGTTGTATCTTTATGCCCTTATTTTGAACTAAACTACTCTCGATAGAATGAATACTTTATGTAATAGAATTAATAATAGCCTGATAAAAAAAGCTGAGCAATTATTGAACGACTCCAATAAAATATCCATAATACCTCACTCAGGACCCGACGGAGATGCCATAGGTTCTTCTTTGGCTTTGAATCAATATTTAAAGAAAAAAGGAAAGCAAGTTCAAATTATCAGTCCAAGTGCTTACCCGGTATTTTTAAAATGGTTACCAGAGAATTCTGATGTTTGGATTTATACTAATGGAAAGAAAAAGGCAGAAGAATATTTAAATTCATCAGATTTGATATTTATTTTAGATCATAATTCCTTTAAGCGTTCGGGCGATTTGGAAACAGTTCTTGAGAAGACTGATGCAAAAAAAATTATGATCGATCATCATCCCGAGCCAGAGCCAATTGTTGATTTAATGTTTTCTGATGTAACAATGAGTTCTACTTGTGAGTTAATGTATGAGTTTATAGAGGCTTTGGGCGATGAAAATATGATTGATGATAGAATATCTGAATGTCTTTATACAGGTATTATTACCGATACCGGAGGCTTAAGTTATAATTCATCTCAGCCAAGAACTTATCAAATAGTTGGGAGTTTAATTGCCAATGGTATCGATAAAAGTAAAATTCATTCAAATATATACGATAATTTTTCTCCCGATAGAATGAAATTACTTGGTTATTGTTTGGATAATGGTTTGGAAGTATTAAATGAATACAATACAGCAATTATTAAACTGAGTAAAGAAGACTTAATTCGTTTTAATTATAAGGATGGAGATACCGAAGGATTTGTAAATTATCCTTTATCGATACAGGGAATGTTGATTTCTGTAATTTTTATAGAAAAAGACGATATGGTAAAAATATCGTTTCGATCGAAAGGAAATGTGCCAATTAATATTATTGCAAGAGAATATTTTAATGGTGGCGGGCATATGAATGCAGCCGGAGGGAGATCAACGGATAAATTACAAGTAGCTATCGATAACTTTAAAAAAGTATTACCAGATTTTTATGAAAAGATAGAAAAGTAATTAAAATTTAAAGCGCAGATTTATAGTTTCTGCGCTTTTTTTATGTTCTTATTTGTCTCTGTGAATTAGGAATATGGTAGGTCTTTTATGAAGATCTGGAATTTTATTTTTCCAATTTTTCACAGGCATGGTTTTAATATATTCGGTTTCGAGGGTAATATCAGCGGCAATACAAAGTTTAGTGGCCGGACTACAATTTTTAATTAAATCTTCTACCATTTTCGTGTTTCGAAAAGGTGTTTCTATAAACATTTGGGTTTGTCCTTCGTTTAAAGAGCGGTTATCCAATTGCTTAATTTTTTTAGCTCTGTCGGCAGCATGAATAGGTAAATATCCATTAAATGCAAAATTTTGCCCGTTAAAGCCCGATGCCATTAATGACAATAGAATGGATGACGGACCAACCAAAGGAACTACTTGAATGTTTTGAGTATGAGCAATTTTTACAACATCAGCTCCGGGATCTGCAACTCCGGGACAACCAGCTTCCGATATAATTCCCATATCATGATTTTTTAAGGCATTTAAATAGCTCGAAATATCATCCGGAGAAGTATGTTTGTTCAACTCATAAAAGCTAAGCTCGTCGATATTAATTTCGCGATTAACTTTTTTAAGGTAACGCCTTGTTGTTCTTATGTTTTCAACAATAAAATGTTTTATATCCGGAATTAATTTTTGTATCGGATTTGGAATTACCTGATCTATTTCAGAATCGCCCAATGTAGTTGGGATTAAAAAAAGTTTACCTTTCATGATTGAATTATTTTCGGCAAATGTACAAAATAAGTTGATTGCATTTTGATTTGCCTGCCAACTCAGAAGCAAACATTTTACATTATTTATATTTATTTGGAATCGTTCTTAATATTTTTGAAAGACTGCAAAAATGTTTCATCTTTGCCTGCAATAAAACAATCATAAAAAATGAATTACTTATTCCATAAAATCATATTAAACAGAAATTTTATTTTAGTGCTTGCAGTTGTTTTAGGTCTGCTTGTTGGTGAACATGCTATTTTATTTAAAAATTACACTTTTTATGTTCTGGCTGTGGTTATGACTTTTTCTACAACCGGAATTTCTTCGAAAGCAATGTTTCCTTTAAAAGATATGATTAAGCCAATGATTGTAGGTTCGCTATTGAACTATGTGGTTTTTGGTGCTGTAATTATTGCACTATCGTTCTGGCTAATGCCAACGCCAGAGTTGTTTTTAGGATTTGTAGTAATTGCATCAACTCCTCCTGGTGTTGCTGTAATTCCTTTCTCTCATATTTTGGGAGGTGATCTTAAGTACGCAATTGTGGGAACTTTAGGTGCATTTTTGTCTTCTCTGTTTTTTGCACCATTAATTATAGGCTTGTTTTCCAATATCGATGGAGGTATTAACCCGTTAACTTTATTTATTGCAATGGTTCAGTTGGTTTTACTTCCTTTGCTAATTTCCAGATTCTTACTTTGGAAACCAATAAAACCTACTGTAGAAAAAGTAAGGGGGCGAATTGTTGATTGGGGATTTGCATTCATAATTTTTACGGCTGTAGGTTTAAATAGACAAGTATTTTTTTCTAATTTTGAAATACTATTGCTGGTTTCCCTTGTTTTATTTTTAGGGATTTTTGGATTAGGTTGGATATTTACCTTGCTTAGCCGTAAGCTAGGGGTTAAAACTTCCATTGCTACAAGTCAGAATCTTTTGGTAACAATTAAAAGTTCTGGTTTTTCAGTGGTTACCGCATTAACTTTATTTGGAGAAGAGGCTGCAATTCCTTCGGCTGTATTGGCTGTTGTTGTATTGTCGTATTTGCTGTATTTGTCCTTCCGAAAAGAATTTAAGAATGCTAATAAGTAATTCTTGCCAGTCAAAAAAAAATCTAAATTTGAAATGGTAAAATTAACTTTTTTGGGAACTGGTACTTCGCAAGGTGTTCCTATTATAGCTTGCAAATGTCCCGTTTGTTTGTCTAAAAACTCAAAAGATAAAAGACTTAGAACTTCAGTATTAATACACGTTGATGGACAAAACATAGTAATTGATAGTGGTCCTGATTTTCGGTATCAGATGTTAAGAGCAAAAGTTGATAATATTTCGGCCATTTTATTTACGCATGAACATAAAGATCATACAGCAGGATTAGATGATATTCGAGCCTTTAATTGGGTGAATAAGGAAGCTGTTAATATTTATGCCGAAAAAAGGGTACAGGAATCGTTAAAGCAAGAATTCTCTTATGTGTTTGCTGAATTTAAATATCCGGGAATACCGCAAATGAATTTAATTGATGTTAATGGAGATCCTTTTAATATTAATGGAACAAGAATTCAGCCAATAAGAGTAATGCATCTTAAGTTGCCTGTTTATGCTTATAGGATAGGGAATTTGGCATATATTACCGATGCTAATTATATTTCGCCTGAGGAGAAAGATAAGTTGAGGGGGCTTAAGGTTTTGGTTGTAAATGCTCTTAGAAAAAAGAAACACATATCACATTATTCTCTTTCCGAAGCTTTGGCCTTAGTGGAGGAGTTAAAGCCAGAAAAAGCTTACTTTACTCATATTAGTCATCAAATGGGTTTTCACGACGAAGTGGAAGCAGAGCTACCCGAGAATGTGTTTTTGGCTTACGATGAATTGGAAATTGAGGTAGATTAACTGGCTTAACTAAAGTAAAAAATAAGTGCCATCATATCAAATAACAATGGCACTTATAATCGAAAGTGTATTTAAACTAATCTACAATTTTTATCATATTTCCTTTTTTTCTGTTTCTGAAATAGAATAAAAAACTGACAGGACAAAACTATTAAAATTACCAGTTTTCGAATTGTTTTTATTCATACAAAAACTATACAACTTTCGTATGTCATATTTACAAAGACTTTACATACATTTGTGAATGTCAAAATAATTAATTGCAATTGCTTTAAAATATGAGGGTTAAGATGCGTGTTGGTTTCTTGTTACGGGGAGTTGTAATATTTCTTCTTATAAGTATTGTTGGGATTGGAACTTTACAATCTCAGGCTTTGGGAGATCAGGAGAATGATGGGGATTCTTCGGGTGAAATTGCTGTAGATTCTTCTGTTTTAGCTTTAAGTAAAATCTACAAAAAAGGAATTGAAGAGAAAGATACCGTGAACATTATTCAATCCTTATTATCTCTAAGTAAAATTAAGCGTGCAGAATTAGATTTTAGTGATGCATTTGATCATTCTGGTGAAGCTTTGTTTTTATCGGAAGAATATGGTGATACTGTATTGCTGGCAAAGGCATACGACGATTTTGGAATGCTTAATTATACTTTTAATCAGGAAAAAGAGGCTAAAAAATATATCGAAAAAGCGCTTGCTTTTAATAGAGAATTGTATAGAAATAGAAAAATAACTTCTTCGGATATGATATTTTCTTACTATCATAAAATGCTGTTAGATTTAAGATATAAGGAATTAGATACTGCTAAATGTTATTTAGATAGTTGTTATATGCTTTCGGATACAATTAATCAAACTGTACTTGAAAGAGCCATGTTAGATGCTAAAAAAGCAACATTTTTATATAAAAATAATCAGCACGAAGATGCAACAAACCTAATGTTGTCGATAATAAATATTGTAGAAAATAATACTGATAATAGTGTTGAAAATAAAAAGTTCTTAATTAATATTTACTCAAAAATTAGTGAAGAATACAGAAAAATTAACAATGATAAGCTGGCATTAAAATATCTGCAAAAAGCCATAAAATTATTAAAGTTGCACAGTAAAAATATTATTCAAAAGGCATATTTACTCGAGAGACTTGCATGGATTCAAGCCAATAATAAGCAGTTTGAAAAAGCCTATAAAAACATTAAACAATCAAAAAATATTAATGAAAATTTTTTTAGTGCCAAACGTAAAAGAAACAGTGGCTTTTTGCAAGTAAGAAATCGTTATCGCGAAGAATTAATTAATAAAGATAAAGAGTTAAATCGTATAAACTTACAATTGGCTGATAAAGAGCGTGCAATATTAGTTTTTAGAATTGTAATTGTATCTTTTTTGTTTATTCTTATTTTTGTTGTGTTGATTATTCGAAATAGAAAACAGCAAAAGAAATACCAAAAAGAGAAAGAAGCCAGTGTAATTAAAGAACAAAAGTCAAAGGAATTACTAGCCATAAAAAATAAAGAGTTGACAGCTTCAACTTTAAAATTAATCGAGAAAGAGGAGATAATTAAAACTTTGGCCGATCAGTTAAATGCTTCGCATGAGCATAAAATGACCGATTCTTTGGTAAATTCAATATCTAAAAGCTCTAATAGTTTATGGGAGGATTTTAATAATCGTTTTATATCGGTTAACGAAGATTTTTACGAGCGATTAAGAAATGCTGTACCAGATTTAAGTCCTACCGATTTAAAAATATGTGCTTTAATTAAATTGAGTTTCTCGGGTAAAGAAATGGCTCATTTGCTCGGAATATCGGTTAATAGTGTTCACATGGCTCGTCATCGTTTAAGAAAAAAAATGAACCTCGATAGAAATACCAATTTAAGCAATTTTATTGCTTCTATTTAATAGTATTTTGATTATAAAAAAAGAGGGTGTAGAATTGTTTCTACACCCTAAATAAATATTTGAAGGACTATACAGCTTAGTCTACATGATCTTCAACCTCACCACCAATATTATTTTCTGTATATCCTACTAAAGTAATTTTATAAGAATGAGCATAATCTGAAGGTAAAATTTTAGGTGCCTTAATAACAAGACCTTTTTCATTTCTTTTCCACTCAATTTTTTCATTGCTTCCAAGCAATTCTATGTTTTTAATTTTAGAATTTAATACTCCAATTTGAGTGCTTAAAGATTTTATAACAGTTTCTTTTTCTGGTTTATCCAATACAATGGCATAAAACTCTTTATCAGATTTTTTGGTGAAACGAATATCTGTGTTTTGGTAAACAATTTTATGCTTTTCAACTTTGTGTCCTCCTTCTGGTAAACGAGTTGGGCCTTCTCCAAAAATAGTCCAAACTCGGGTGCCGTAAATAGCATCGCCGTTTATTTTTAACCATTTTCCCATTTCGCTTAATAGGTTTACCATAACTTCAGGTATAGTTCCGTCAGGATTTGGAGGAACATTAAGCAGCATACAACCGTTTTTCGAAACAATATCAACAAGAATATCAACTAATTCGTTTGGTGTTTTAAATTTTGCACCCGGACGGAAAAACCAAGCCCCTGGAGAAGTGTCGGTTAACCACATTTGATCTACTGGTTGATTTGGACGACCGCGCTCGTAATCTTTAATTGCCGTAGATGCTGGGAATGTGCTTTCCTTGTAACAAACAGCTACTTCTTTGTTCCATTCTAATCCTTTGTTGTGATAGTAAGCAAGAAATTGCTTGCGACACTCTTCAGTCATATTTTCTAACCACCAATCGAACCAAATTAGGTCTGGCTGATAAACATCAATATACTCTTTTAATTTAGCCCACCATTCTTTGTAAAAACGTGCATCAGGGGTTTCTGAATCCAGTTCATGAGGATTTGTATATAAGTCGTAGTCTTCTGGACTTACACCACCATATTTGTGAGCAGGTGCAAAATATTGCCATGTAAATGCATGATGAAATGAAGCCATAAATCGCATTCCTTTGGCTTCAATTTCTTTTTTTAGTGCTGCCGAAGGGTCAATTCCTCCGTAGTTCATAGAATTCCAGCGTGTTGATTTAGCATCCCACATAGCGAAATTATCATGATGCATTGCAACAGGACCCGCAAATTTAGCACCAGAAAGAGCAAATAAATCGGCCCATTCTTTTGCATTAAAACCAGATGGATCAAACTTTTCTATTAATTGTTTGTATCCGAATTTTGCAGGATCGCCAAAATGTTCGGAGTGATGAATAAAATTACTTGTTGGTTTGCCATTTTTAGTAGGTACTTTTACACCATCTTCGTACATTTTCATTCCGTGCCAGCCAGCATAGAATTTATCTGGATCGGTACCTTCAAATGCATTCGAAACCGGACCCCAGTGGGCATATATACCAAATTTAGCATCTTGAAACCATTCCGGAACTTGTTCTATTTTTTCTAAGGACTCCCAGTTTTCTTTAAATTTCTCTTTCTTTTTTGCATTCGCATATCCAATTGTAGTAATTGCAATTAGTATGAGAGCGAATACTCGCAAGTGGGTAATTTTCATATTTTTTGTTTTTAACATCCCGACTTATTCATATAAGCAGAATGTAGTACGTAATTTATTATCTATTTTTTAATGTTTGCACTATTAGTACTTATTTAATTATTCCAGTTTTCTTTAATTATTTCTTCGATTTTAGGGTAATTTTTATCTGTTTCGTTTAATGATTCACGCTTATTAATTAATTGTATTTTTAATTTCTCAATTACACTTTTGTATTTAGGATCATTGTATTTATTGTGCAATTCTTGTGGATCATTCTGTAAATCGTAAAACTCCCAGGAATGTGGTGTTTCCTTATCTATCCCTTTGTATTGTGTAGCCCAATAATGACCTTTAAAATCTTCCTTTGGCATATAATGAGCTCCATAAAAAAACATCAACTTGTATTGTTTTGTTCTTATGCCAAAATGAGCAGGAACATAATGATGTATTATGTGCATCCAATAGCGATAGTATGTGGCTTCTCTCCAATTTTTTTCTTCTTTTCCTTTTAGTGTATTTATAAAGCTGCAACCTTGCATATATTCTGGAGTTTTTCCTCCAGCAAGTTCTATCATAGTAGGAGCGTAGTCGGTATTGTTAATCAATAAATCAGATACCTGTTCTTTTTCAATCATGTCTGGATAATGTACAATAAATGGCATTCGCATTGCTTCTTCGTACATCCAGCGTTTATCAATTAAGTCATGTTCTCCAAGCATCATTCCCTGATCGCCGGTATAAATAATGATAGTGTTTTCCCACAAGCCTTCTTTTTTTAGATAATCGAATAATCTACCCAGATTATCATCCACACCTTTTACACATCGTAAATAATCTTTTAGATATTTTTGATAAGCCAAGTGTGTTCCTAATTTTGCATCGATTGTATCTCCAAAAAAACGATTGGCGTAATTTGTTGGTTTTCTGTGTTTTTGCTGGTGTCTTGGTGAAATTGAGGTTCCAATGTAACTGGTCAGACTGTCATTTTTTCCACGTGTTCCTTCCGAACCCCAATATGGTTGATTATACAGGCTAGCAGGTTCTGGAATTTCCACATCTTTTAAATATTCGTCATAACGAGGCGCATTCTCAAACATATCATGAGGTGCTTTGTAATGGTGCATTAAAAAGAATGGTTTCGACTGATCTCTGTTTTTCAAATAATTAATTGCGATATCAGTAATTACATCGGAAGAATGTCCTTGCGATTTTACCTTGTTTTTAGGCCAATTGCCTTTTCCTTTTTCGAGAAATGATGGGTTGAAATATTTTCCTTGTCCGGGAAGGACTTTGTAATAATCAAAGTTGACAGGTTCGGTGTGCAGGTGCCATTTACCTATAATAGCAGTAGAATATCCTAATTTTTTTAATTCTTTTGGCAGATATTGTTTGTCTGTATCCAATGGATGATCTAAATCCAAAACACCATTGGTCTGAGAATATTGACCTGAAATAATACATGCTCTACTTGGTGTACAAATGGAGTTAGTGCAAAATGCATTTTCAAATCGAATACCTTCCGATGCCAATTTATCAAGGTTTGGTGTGGGATTTAGACTGCTTAATAAGCCTCCATAAGCACCAATTGCCTGAGCAGCATGATCATCAGACATAATAAACAGAATGTTTGGTTGTTTCTTTTTAGCAAATGCAATGTTGCATAGAGTTAAAAGAGTCAAAGTCAAAATAAATATTCTTTTCATCTGTTTGAATTTTTATTGCTACTACTGATAGTAGAGTATGCTCGATTGCTTTTTTTAACAATCAGGTCTTTATTTATTATTTAGTTTTAATAACAATTTGTGAGCTTTTTAGCTTCTTCGATTTTGCAGTTAATGTGATTATGCCATTTGTTTTTGACGATTTTACAATTGCCAAACACATTCCACTAAATGCTTTTCTGTGATTTGCCTGAAAAGATTCTAAACTAATTTGGTTTCCATTGTCAACGGCAATTAATTCTCCAGATCCTTCAACAGAGAAGTTCACCAGATTATCGGCCATCGGACAAAGGTTTCCGTCCTTATCTTCTATGCGAACAGTTACATAAGCTAAATCTCTACCATCAGCATCAATTTCATTACGATCAACCGAAAGATTAATTTTTGCAGGCTTTCCTGCTGTTGATATTTGCTTGTCTAAGATTGCTTTACCATCCTTATAACCTACAACTTTGATAGTTCCTGCTTCGTAAGGTACATTCCATGATAAGCGGTATTTCGATTGGAAAGTCTCTCCTTCGTAACGAAGGAATTTTACGATCAGTTCAGTTAAATCTTTTCCTTTTATTTTTCTTCCCATCGATTTTCCATTCACAAAAAGTTCAGCTTCATCGCAGTTGGTATAGCAATAAACAGGAATTGTATCTCCTTCCATTCCTTTCCAGTTCCAGTGAGGAAGCAGGTGAATCATAGGTTTTGTAGTCCAGTGACTTTGGTACAGGTAAAAACGATCTTTAGGGAATCCACACAAGTCGACAGCTCCAAAATATGAACTGTGTGATGGCCAGTCGCCATTCCAATATCCATTGGTCGAATTGTCTTTTCCGCCGTAAGGGGTTGGTTCTCCCAAATAATCGAATCCAGTCCAAATAAATTCTCCCATATTGTAAGGATTTTGTTCCTGAAAGTGGAATTCAACATCCGGAGGATATGCCCATGGTGGTCCTATTAAATCGTAACTGGTAACATGCAGAGATTCGTGAGTTTTGTATTTTTCGATTGGTAAATGATACACGCCACGACTACTAGTGCAGCTTGAAGTTTCAGAACCATAAATCGGTAATTCAGGATATGTTTCGCGCACTTCGCTGTATTTTGTAGGCTTATAGTTAATTCCTGCAATATCAGTTTGTTGTGCGAAATTGAATTTATAAGGATTCGAATAGTTATTCATTCCAACAGTTGTTGGACGAGTAGGATCGATCTCTTTGCAATAGTCATTCAACATTTTTGCAACTCTCCAGCCATTCTTTTTATCTCCTTGTTCTAGAATTTCGTTACCGGTACTCCACATGATAACCGATGGATGGTTACGATCTCTTCTTACCATATCTTTAATATCACGCTCTGCCCATTCATCGAAAAACACATTGTAGCCATTTGGTACTTTTGCTTTTTTCCAAACATCAAATGCTTCATCTAAAACTACCAGTCCTAATTCATCACATAAGTCTAGAAATACTCTTGATGGTGGATTGTGACTGGTACGAATGGCATTAACACCCATGTCCTTCATAATTTGTAGCTTTCGCTCATCTGCTCTGCGATATACTGCAGAACCTAAAGCTCCATTGTCATGATGTAGGCAAACTCCATTGAAACGGATTTTCTTGTTGTTTAAGAAAAATCCATCTTTAGTATATGCAATAGAGCGTAAACCAATGCGTGTGTTGTAAATATCAACTACTTTTCCGTTTTGAGTAATGGTAGTTACAGCTTTATACAAGTTAGGGGTTTCAATATCCCAGCGTTTTGGTTTTTCTATTTTGCAAAATAGAGCAGATACTGCCGAGGTATTAGCAGATACTTCAATTTTTTCATTTACTGATGCTACCGATTTTCCCTCGGGAGAAAAATATTCGTGAGTAACCGTAATATTTGCTTTTTGATTGCTTTTATTTACTACAGTAGTTTCGTTTTGAACAACTGCAATTTTTTCTGTTACTGTAGGGGTTGTTATGTAAGTTCCCCATTGCGCAACATGAACAGGTTCGTCAATTTTTAACCATACAGAGCGGTAAAGTCCAGCACCTGGATACCATCTTGAAGATAAATCCTGAGGTTCTAAACGAACTGCAATTACATTTTCTGTACCATCATATTTTAATTCTTTACTGATATCAAACTCAAACCCGATGTATCCATAAGGTCGATTTCCAACAAACTTTCCATTTACCCAAACATGAGCATCGTACATTGCACCTTCAAATTCGATGCGAACAACTTTACCTTTTGCAGATTCTGGCGTTTTGAAATGTTTACGGTACCATCCTGTTCCGTGGAAAGGAAGTCCGCCGCAACGGGCATTGTATTTTTCGTCAAACGGGCCTTCAATTGCCCAATCGTGAGGAAGATCTAATTTTCTCCAGTTCGAATCGTCAAAGTTTGCCATTTCGGCGCCTTTAGCATCCTCATTTAAGAAGCGCCACGAGTCATTAAAATTTATGTCTTGAGCATATGCAGATTGAGATGCACTTGCAATAAAAACAATGAAAAATAGACTCAAAAATAAGCTTTTTATTATTCTCATAAACGGTTTGTTTTTTCTATTAGCAAAGGTCTTGAAAATAGGGTGTAATTATGGGCAAATATTTTGGCTAAAAAGGGGTGCTTTTCAATTGGAGGGAGGTAAAATCATTTATTAGTAGGTTGTATATTGAAGGAGTAAAAGGCAACTTCTTTGTTTCTTATTTAAATTCAATCGGTTAGGGTGGTTGGTTCGGGTTTGGTTTGAATGCTTAAAATTGTCACTTTTTAATAGGTTTTTTAGCCGTTGATATGATGAGAATGAAAGTTATTAATGATGTATTTGTGAGGTGATTGATTTGGAAGATTGAATTATTTTTAATGAAAAAGACAGCTAACTAAAAAGGTTAACTGTCTTTTGTGAAAAAGTGTTTTTTACCTTCCAATAATTATACTAAAAATGTTTTCCTGTAAATGGTTTATTATCTCTAGTATCATTGTATTTATTGAATAAATATTTTAGTTTCTTCTGGTGTTTTTTATCGTTTACAAGATTGTACCTTTCGTCTTCTTTTTCGTTCTTATTTAAATCAAATAAAGCAATTGGAGTTCGTGTTTTATTAGTTTTGTCTTTTTTATCTACTTGAATAATTAATTTCCAACCTTTATCAATGATAATAACCTCTTTGTGAGAGCCAGCTTGAACCATTAAATATGGGTGTGTTTTGGCTCCTTTTTTATTTTTCAATACAGGTAGTAGATTGTATGAATCCTGTGCAACTTCTTCGCTGATTTTCTGCTTTGTAATAGCTGCTAGGGTTGCCATTATATCTAGGCCAAGAATTGGTTGATTTGAATTTTGATTTGCCTTAATTTCATCAGGCCATGATACGATGAAAGGTACGCGATGTCCTCCTTCGTAAGGATCATTTTTGCAACCTCTGTAAATATCACTAGGTTCATGATGTGAATTCCAAGTATCTCCATCAACATGTAATCCTCCATTATCCGAAGTAAAAACCAAGACCGTATTTTCATAAATACCTTGCTCTTTTAAGGCTTCAACTATCATTCCTACTTGAACATCAAGCTCCTTAATCATATCCATATGTCTTGATGGAGTAGTACCAGCTATTTTTACACCATTTAATTCTTTTGCTGCAGAGTGCGGAGTGTGTACTGCTTGTGAGCAATAGTACATAAAGAATGGCTCTTTTTTATTGGCATTTTTGCTAATGTAATCAACCGCTTTGTTTACCAAAAGAGGGCCAATTTTTCTAGGTTCCCAGTTCGAATCGCCTAATCCTTCTTTTTTATCCAATTCAAGATCCAAAGAGGCCATGTATTCTTTATCAATTACTGCTATTGTAGATTCCTTTGTTAAAGGATGCCACTTGTCATTTTCATAAGCAGCGTAAGGAACATTCTGAATTCCCGATGGTAAATTGAAACTGTAATCAAATCCATTTTGATTAGGGCCGCTGGCTACAATTCTAGTGATGTCGACTTCATCTTCTATCTTCTTTTTCTTATTCGGAACATACTCTTTGTTTGGGTTATCTTTTCTGTTGAAAGTAGTTCCTAAATGCCATTTGCCAAAAAATGCAGTATTGTAATTAGCTTGCTTCATTAAACGTCCTAAAGTTAATTGATCGGGTCTTATTACAGATTTTGTGTAACCACCCCAAACACCCCAAGGTAATGAGCTTCGGTAACAACTATTTCCTGTCATAATTCCGTAACGGGAAGTTGCACAAAGAGCTGCAGGAGCATGAGCGTTGGTAAATTTTATTCCTGAGGTAGCAAGCCTATCAATGTTTGGTGTCTCTAAAATGATCTGGTTAGTATGCATTCGACGGTAATTCGACACATCTCCTACGCCAAGGTCATCTGCTAAAATTACAATGACATTTGGTTTTTTGTCTGCAAAACTATTGTTGCTGACAAAGATTGAAAGTATGGAAGCAATGAATATATTTTTAAGCATAATTGATTTTTTTTTAGTAGTAATAGTTTGGGCCTAATTAGTTTAGTTTTTTGATATAAACGTAGAAGGCAGAAAAATCAACACCTTCACTATTTGTAAAAGAAGCTTCTAAATGCTGACGTCCTCTTGAGAGGTACGCTTTAAAACTGATCTCTTTTTGAGTCATATCAACTTCTTTTTCCATATGTATTCCTTCAATATCAAGTGTTGCTTTTTTGAGATCGATAAAAATACCAGCAGGTCTAATGTCTGTCCATTTGGTTTTAACGCCTTGTTGTTTAACGGTATCTTTAAATGTTAAACCTGACTCACGAGGCCATCTTGTTAAGGCAATTTCATATTCTCCTTCTTCTTGAACATCAACCATCCAATATCCTTTAGCTAAAGCTGGTTTTTTACCCGAGAAAGGATCGCGTACATAAGATTGAGACCATGCGTTAGCGGTAAATGTATGTAGGTCATGAGCTGTAATTAGGTACTCTTTAATGTGGGGAGCTCCAATTTTATAAGCTTCGTAATGTCCAAAATCTCTGGATGTATAAGTCCACCATTTCTCATATGCATCTCTCATTTCTTTTACCTTTTCAGGATATTTAGAAGCAATATCTTTGTTTTGACCTGGATCATTTTTGATGTTGTATAATTTCTTTCCATCAATCAATCGCCACTCGTCGTCCATTACAGAGCACATTCTCCATTTTACAGGTTGTTGCAACCTGTTGTTGTCTACAACACAATAGCGGTGTGGTAATTTGTCTACTTGATTTGTTATTACTGGAGCAAGGTTGATTCCATCGTAAGCAGGACCATCCACTTTACCTAAGTCGCATAAATCAATTAAAGTTGGAAGAATGTCAAAGTTCATGGTTAATTGATTAATCTCCTTACCTCCAGTTAGCTTTCCATCTTTCCAGCGAATGAAAAATGGTGTTCGGTGCCCACCTTCGTATTGCGATCCTTTGTGACCTTTCATTCCTGCATTAAATCCTTTTTCTTTACCTGGTTTTCCTGAGTGACCTGCTGCAGTTCCATTGTCTGTAGTGAAAATTAGAATAGTATTGTCTTTCAATCCAAGTTCTTCTAGTTTTTCATCAAGGATTCCCATATTGTCATCAATATTGGTAATCATACCGTAAAAAGCCTTTTGTCGGTCGGTAATCGAAGTTTCATCTTTATATATATCGAAGTACTTTTTCTCTACATTATATGGTCCGTGAGGGGCATTGGTAGATAGATAAACGAAGAATGGTTCATCTTTTTTACGTTCGATATAGTCAATTGCTTCTGAGAAGAAAACATCGGTACAATATCCTTTGAATTTTTCTGGGGTTCCATTGCGGAAATATGTATCGTCAAAATAGTCATTTTTCCAGTAGTCAGGAGTTTGACCAATACCACCAGCACCATGATAAACAGTCTCGTCAAAACCTCTGTCCTCGGGGAGATATGGATAGGAATCTCCTAAGTGCCATTTCCCAAACATGGCTGTTGAATAACCATTTTCCTTGAATACCTGAGGCATAATTACAAATTTTTCTCTTAGGATATTGCATCCACCAATGGTATGCCATACGCCAGCACGGTTGCCATCGGCACCTGTCATTAAACCAGATCGACTTGGAGCACAGGTTGTACCACAGTGGTAATTAGAAAAATGAACGCCATTATCGTGCATTTTATCCATGTTTGGAGTTTTGATTACTTTATTGCCATGAGCAGCAACATCGCCATAGCCTTGATCATCAGTAATGATAAGAATGACGTTGGGTTTTTTATCGCTTTGTGCTTTAGCAGTGGTATTTCCTATACAAAGAGCTATTGCAGTTGCTGTAAATACAAGTTTTTTTAAGAATAACATGCTTTATTATTTATGGTTCTGTTTATTTTTCAATTTTTTTATCAATGCATTTTGTCTTAAAACCTCTTCGTAATTTCCAGTTAAATGAGGTTTCTTGTCTGTAGCATTGGCATTTCTATCGAATAGGATGGAGTATTTAGGATAATCATTTCCGTCAATTGCATTTTTTGTTAGATGTTTGTGTTGCTTGTCGTATAGTCTGCGCATTTCAGCTAATTTCTTTTTGTATTTTGGGTTATTCGCTTGGTTGTTCATTTCCAATCGATCTTTACCAATATTAAAAAGCTCTTCGCTTGGTTTCATTCTTTCATCTGAATATTGCCAGTAGATGTATTTCCAATCCTTCGAAACAATTGACATAGCTTGGATTTCATCATTTCCCCACATATTAGTTAATGCAATAACATCACGTTTGAATTCTTTTGGCTTTTGTATTAGTGGTAAAAGGTTTTCTCCATCCATGTTTTTAGGAATGTCAATTCCTGCATAAGTTAAAATAGTTGGAGCCATATCAATATTTGCGGTAACCGTTTCTCGTTTAATTCCCCTTTCGTTTTTAGGAATTCGAGGGTCATAAATGATAAATGGTGACTTGGATGCTTCTTCATATGGTAGTACTTTTCCACCTAAATTGTGAGCACCACAACTGTAGCCATTATCACTTGTGAAAATAATAATGGTATTTTTATCTACTCCTTGTTCTCTCAGTGACTTTCTAATCATTCCCAAAGCATAATCAACACCATGAATTAGTTGATTGTATTTTTGGATGGCTTCCTGATAAGTTTCTTCCGATTCTCTCCAAAAATCATAGGCATTATATTGGCGACCAGACTTTGCTTGAGGCGATAAGTGTTTTGCATTTTCAGCACCATAATTTGCAGGCTTTTTATATTTCTTACCCTCATAAACAAAATCGAAGTATTTATCAGGAGTAAAAGGTAGATGTGGAGCTTTAAAGCTGATTGACATGCAGAAAGGTTTGCCCGATTTTTTAGCTTCTTTAATAAAATCGTTAGCCCATGCACCATATGCTCTTGAACTATGTGGATATTTCTCAGCATATTTAGCTATGCTAGGATTTTTTGCCGTTTTATATAAAGTTTGGCCTGGTCCACCTCCCCACATATCAAAGTAGCCAACAGGTAATTTATTTTTAATTTTGTCGGTTTCTGTTGTGTCCATCTCGAAACCAACTTTGCCAGCAAAGCCTGTAAAGTAGCCAGCCTCTTGTAATAGTACGGGATAACTCTTGTCTAACTTTTCTGGATTTAAATCTCCGTGCATAAAATTGCATCCAGTTTTGTATTCGTACATTCCTGTTAGAATACTTACACGGCTTGCCATGCAAATAGAAGTTGTGTTGTAGTGATTGGTAAACATTACTCCTTCACTTGCTAGTTTGTCCATGTTTGGAGTTACTACTTGCTCATTTCCGTAACAGCCAGTTGCTATGCTGGTTTGATCGTCGGAAAGCAAGAAAACGATATTAGGTTGTTCTTGAGCTTGAGAGCAACTAATTAAGCTTAAAAAGCTTATTAATACTACTATTGGTTTAAACTGAATCATGGAATTTTCGATGTTTAATTATAGGTTTTATCGTGACCGATTAAATATTATTCATTGATGTAATGAATAAATTCAAAGTTAAACATATCAATATGAAGTGAAGGAGCAGTATCCTATACAAATACTTTACGAAAGCTAAACTTATTTGATTTTTTATGCATGATAAAAATAGGGGATTTTGGTGTATATAGTTCTGATATGTAATTGCTTGTGGTCGCGGTGCATTTATCTACCCCCTTTTTGTACTATATTAATACCCCCTTACTATTTATTGATTCTTTTTACAAAATGGATTCAAATTTGTTAATTTGTGAAAGAGTATGCTTATGCGTACTTCTTTTGCGATTCTATACATTAAATCTTTTATGAAAATATTAGTTGCCTCGATATTCTATTTTGTTTTCATTTTAAATGCATTTTCTCAATTAAATGAGGAGGGTTTATTTTTTTTTGACGATTTAAATGTATTGGCAAAGCAAGCTGATGTTAATCTAAAACCATATTTTGATAATGAGGTTAGGGCCGATGTCGCGAAGTTTATTCCGTCGGATAAGGCTTTTGTGATTGAGAACAATCATAGAGATACGGCTCTATCTGTTGCATTTTGGTTTCGTCCTGAAAATATTGATGTTCATTCAGGAACTATTATAGGAGAAGATTCAGTTTTTTATTTTCGATACTTATCAAACCGCACACTGCAATTCAATCATTATTATAAAAAAGACATTGATACTGAAGGCGTCTTGACCGATAATGAGTGGCAGCATCTTGGTTTTACGATCAACAAGAAGGGAGATCTTGGGATTTATTTGAATGGAGATTGTATTCTTGTTGATAGTATTTCTTCGGAATGGTGGACTGAAAAGGGAGAACTTTTTGTTGGTAAAGATAGGTATGAGGTAGATGCAGAAGGATGCATTGATGATTTGAAATTATGGAGTAAGGCTCTCACCTCTCTCGAAATGAAAATGGCATTTGAGGAGAGTCGAATAATTCCAGAATTATCTTACCAGTTAGCTACTTATATGCCTCTTTCGGGAAAGTTTTCAGATATTTCTGATGAGCCAAAATCTTTTGAAAAGAGTGTTGGCGTTCAATTTATTTCGGATAGTACTAAAGGAATGGTGGCAGATTTTCATTCCGATAATTCACATATTAAAACATCAGGCTTTTCCTTTGATAATCAAATGACCATTTCTGTTTGGGCAAAACCAACCGATAAGGAATGGGTAATGGCACTTGCAGGCAATCGGGATTTTAGCTTTCGGTATATTTTAAAGCAAGGGCGTTTGTGGTTTAATGTACCAATGGTGTATAGTTGTCAGTCGGCTAATTCTTATGCTGACTTTGGAGAATGGGTGCATTTAGCTATAGCTTTAAATTACAATCATAGAGCTAACTTTTATGTGAATGGACAACTGATTGATAGCAAACGAATACAGGGGAGAACTGGAAAAGAAGAGGTAATAACGATTGGTCAAAGTATTTGGGGAAATACCTTTAATGGGCAAATGACCAAATTTGCAGTTTGGAATCGTGCTCTTTCCGAATCAGAAATTAAGGCTGTGTACAACGGAAAATTAGATATTCTCTTAAAGCAAAATCAAAAAACACCGTACACTTTATATGTTTCTATATTAGCTGTGGTTCTATTTGTTACCATGTTTATTTTATGGTTGATCGCGCAAAAGAAATTAAAGAATACTCGAAATGAGTTGGAGAAGGGGGATGTGCCAGTTGAGCTTCCACAAAAAAATGCCTTTTATCTGTTTGATTCATTTAGGGCTTTTGATAAAGAAGGGAAGGATATTTCGCATGATTTTACACCGACTTTAATTCGATTGTTTAGCTTGATATTGTTGTTTCCACGTATTTACAATCGAAATATAAGTTCTCAAGAAATGTCTGATATTCTTTGGGAGACAGATGATGCGGCACAACAAAAAAATAATCGGGGAACCAATATCCATAGGTTGCGAACGCTGCTAAAACAGTTTGATGATTTGTCTCTGGTTTATCGAAACAAGGAGTGGATAATTGATAATTCGGAGCACTGCTTTATAGACTTATTCTTTTTTGAAAGATGTTTAGAAGAAGAGAAGTTTAATCTGCCTTTTAAGAAATTAAGTCTTTGTAAACCTATAAAGAATGAGAGTTTTGATGGTTTGGTTCGTTTACTGAACGATAAATATATAGATCAATTAAGAAACTCTTGCACTTTGTTATTTTCTCAGAAAGAATGGAGATCACTAAATAAATTATCAGCACTTTGGTTAACGATTGATTCGCTAAGTGAAGAAGCCTTGTGTTTTTTAGTGAAGGCCTTGTTGAACTCTAAACAAAAACAAAAAGCCTTGAATGCTTATAGTCGATTCTGCTCTAATTACAAGTCAATGCTGAATGAGGAATGTCAATTGTCATTTGAAAAATGCGCTTCCAAGGTCTAAAAGAATAGGATCAAAATACTACCATATTAATTTCCTGAGGCTGTTTTATATGCTTCGCTAATGATTAGATTGATCATTATATAATTTAAATTGTTCAAGGGGTAAATTGTATGAATTTAAGGAATTGCGATATTTTACCCCATTTTTTACCCTCTTGTTACCCCGTTTAAAAACCATCTAGCTCTTTCATTTGTAGATATATACTAATCTATCGTTTCGGATAGAACTATCAAGTTCTGAATTGTTAATGATATATCTAAATGGAGAAAATGAATAAACTTACTAGAAGTATTGGATTGCTAATTTGCTTGATGATGGTTTTTTTTGCTCAAGTATTTGCTAAAGATTTTAATGTAATTGATTTTGGAGCCAAAGCAGATGGTCTTACAAAAGATACCAAAGCTGTTCAAGCTGCAATTGATGCTTGTACAGAAAATGGAGGGGGAACAGTAATTATCCCGGGCGGAAAAACGGTAGTAATAGGAACAATTTATTTGAAAGATTTTGTTACGCTTCATATAGAGAATGGAGGAGTTTTATTGGGAAGTCCTGATATTGCTGACTATGCCGACAATACGCATAAAAATATGTACAAAAATGAACCTCACATGGATAAGTGCCTCATTTTTGCGCAAGATGCAAAATCTTTTGCCATTGAGGGGTATGGTACTATCGACGGAAATGGTCATCAAAAATATTTTACTAGAAAGACAGGTAGACCAATGTTGTTGCGTTTTTTGAATTGCTCCGATATTCATCTGAATAACATTATGCTTATTAATCCAGCAGCTTGGACTTCTGCTTGGTTGTATTGTCATGAAATTAGTGTGTGTGGCATTCGAATTCATAGTCGTTCTAATGGAAATGGTGATGGCCTCGATTTTGATGGCTGCACCAATGTTCGAGTAAGCAATTGTTCATTTGATAACAGCGACGATTCAATTTGTTTGCAATCTTCATCGAAAGACAAAGCTTGTAAAGATGTGGTTATTTCCAATTGTATTTTCGAAACAAAATGGGCCGGAATGCGCATAGGCTTAATGTCTCAGGGTGATTTCGAATCGGTTACCCTTACCAATTGCACCTTTAAGAACATTAAAGATTCGGGTTTAAAAATCCAAATGAACGAAGGTGGTGCCATGAAGAATATGGTATTCTCAAATCTTACAATGAGAAATGTACCACGACCTATTTTTATGACTTTTTGCCAGCAACGAGCGGGCGACGATACTCCAGAAGAAATGTATCCGATGAAAGAAATGAAGAATTTTACTTTCCAGAATATCATAGTAGACAATACAGAACTCGATAAGAATTCAGCATTTCTATTCACAGGTTTACCCGGTTATAATATCGAAAATATTATTCTTAAAGACATTCAATTTTTTGTTTCGGGTGGTGGTACAAAAGAAGATGCCACAAAAACAGATCTTAAGGAATATACTTTAGAAACCCTGAAGGGATGGTGGCCCGAATTTAGTCTTATTGGAACTTTGCCTGCTTCTGGTGTTTACATGAGGCACATGGAAAATGTCTTCATCGAAAATTTTCATTTAACTATTGTTGGTGAGGATGCTCGTAAGCCAATCATACTGAATGATGTGGCCAATGGTAATATCGAAAAGTTTTATGTGAATGGGAAAAAGTACGAAATTACAGAATTAAGATAAACTTATTGTAATTAAAATAGAAAGAAAATAATTTGAGAAATTTAAAAGATAGCTAAACATAATTCAATGATTAAAACGAATCTATTAAAAAAGAGTTTGAGTTTGTTCGTTGTGGCAACGAGTATTTCATTTTCTGCATGTGTTAATGAGACAGCGAAAAAAGAAGACAAGCAAAATCTATATGAAGCCAACTGGTCATCTTTGCGAAAGCACAATACCCCGCAATGGCTCGAAGATGCAAAGTTTGGAATTTACAGTCACTGGGGAGCTCAGTCGGTTGTACTCGAAAGTGGAAATAATGAAATGCCTCATGCAGAAGCAATAGAGAAATGGAAAGGTGAAAAATTTTCAGCAAAAGAATGGGTTGATTTGTTTGAACGTGCCGGAGCTCAGTTTGCTGGTCCGGTAGCCTGGCATGTGAATGGCATGTTGAATTGGGATTCGAAAATAACCGATTGGAATTCTGTTAAAAAAGGACCTAAAGTTGATATTTTTGGAAGCCTAGCAAGTGAAATTCGTAAAAGAGATATGAAATTGATTGCATCTTTTCACAGTAGTACTTTGTGGGGGCAAATTTCCACTACCGATACAACTTACGTATCGCCAAAACATGAGAATGTAGTAAGAGGAACAGATCCCAAAGTGTATGGAAAAGAAGGTCGTTTTAGAACAGAATATTTGCAGGGATGGTTAGAGAGAATGACCGAGGCAATGGAAATGTATCAACCTGATATTGTATGGACAGATGTTGGTTTTGGTGGGACTTTACAACTGGAAAAACAGAAGTTGTTGCAGGAAGGAAAAGTAATGGAAACCGAGAAAGGAATTTACATGAATGGGATTCGTGAAGATGTTCAGCAAGCCTACTTGAGTCGGTATTTTAACAAAGCTCAGGAATGGGGAAAAGAGGTTGGTTTCATTTACAAATCATTCGATATTCCTCCAGGAGTTGCAATGCGCGATATCGAAAATGGTAATTTGGATGGTTTGCAATTCGATCCTTGGATGGCTGATATTAACATGCAGCAGCATATGGTTTGGCCAACGGTTTGGTTTTACAATCCTAAAAATAAATTGAAAGATGCAAACATGTTAATTGATATGTTGGCAGATATTACCAGTAAAAATGGTCGTATTTTACTGAATGTACCTCCCAAAGCAGATGGTAGTTTTGCTGATGAAGTGAAAAAAGAATTGTATGCCATGGGCGACTGGTTGAAACTAAATGGAGAGGCCATTTACGGAACATCACCTTGGGTTATTTATGGAGAAGGACCTGCAAAAGTTACCAATCCGGGGCATCATGGTCAAGGAAAAAATCAGGGTAAATTAATTCCTGTTTATACCGAAAAAGATATCCGTTTTACGCAAAAAGGAAATAATTTATATGCAATATGTTTGGATTGGCCAAGCGATAAATTACACATTAAAAGTTTAGGTTTTAATGGGAAATTGTATCCTGGGCAAATAGAAAAAATAAGTTTGATTGGGTCCAATGAAAAAATCCAATGGGAACAAATAGGAAGTGAGTTAATAGTTGCTTTTCCAGAAGATAAACCTTGCGATTTTGCTTATTGTTTGAAGATCGAGAGAAAAAAAATCATTGAAAATTAAATGGCAATGGAGATGTTGAAAAATAAATTGCGAAGCTTCCGTTTTGTAGGACTTATTTTAATCGTGTTATTAATAGGATGTACAAAAAAAACGGTTTGGAATATTCAAGATTTTGGAGCAAAAGGAGATGGTGAAAGCTTGAATACCAGCTTCATTCAAAAAGCCATTGACGAATGTAGTAAGGCTGGCGGAGGTACTGTTTTAATTAGTGATGGGAAGTACATTTCCGGAACTATTCTTTTAAAGGACAATGTAAAGTTGAAAATTGCAGAGGGAGCGCAGTTAATTGGTAGTTCGAATCCAAAAGATTATCAGCTTATTGATCCATTTACCGATGCCGTCGGACAGCAGCGTGGTAAATGCTTGATTGGTGCTTTAAATGCAAAGAATATTGCATTAATTGGAAAAGGTACTGTTGATGGACGAGGACAGCTGTTTAAGCAGGTTGAGTTGGCTAAAACATTGAAAAAACTCGGTATTGAAAAAATCAAATTGAAGGAATATGTGAGTAATCGTCCTTTTTTGGTTCGTTTTGTTAAATCATCAGGAATTATTGTGACTGATATTTCTTTAAAGCAACCTGCAGCCTGGACCTGTCACTTTTTTCAATGCAATGATATTTTAGTAGATGGAATTAACATTCATAGCCATGCGCATAAAAATAATGATGGTATCGATTTGGATTCAAGTAAAGATGCAGTAATTAAAAATTGCACCATTGATGCAGGAGACGATGCCATTTGCTTTAAAACCACTAGTCCCGTTGCTACTCAAAATGTTGAAGTTAGCAATTGTCAATTAAAAAGTGATTGGGGAACCATTAAGTTTGGAACCGAATCTATGGGCGATTTTCGTAACATCACAATTACAAATTGTTACATCCACGAAACGCGTGGGGGAGGAATTAAAATTTTAAGTGTTGATGGTGCTAATATCCATAATATTAAAATTGATAGCATTGAAATGGAGAAGGTTGACATGCCAATTTTTATTCGTTTGGGTGAACGCTTACGTACCTACCGAGATGCGCCAAAACAAGAAGTTGGTAGTATAAGCAATGTTACAATTAGCAATGTGATAGCAACCACTTGGAATAAGGAAGAATCAAGAGTTTCTCCACCATCAGGAATTTTAATGACAGGAACAAAAAAGCATCTTATTGAAGCAGTGAAATTAAAGAACATTCAGATTTATTTGCCCGGAGGAGGAACGAAAGAGCAGTCAAAACTTGTTATTCAGGAAGATGAAAAAAGATATCCTGAATTCAATTTTTTTGGTGTGTTGCCATCTTATGGAATTATGGGACGTCATATTCAATCGCTAGATATTGAAAATGTAGTAATTAAGACAGAAAGTAAGGACGATAGATATCCAGTTGTAATGGATGATGTGCAAAGTCTGAAGGTAAATAATGTTGAAATTAATGGTGAAAAGTATCAAATTCAATAACAGAATAAATAGAAAAACTTATGTGTTTCAAACAAAAAGGTATTGGTGCTTTTTTTCTTGTAATGAGCTTGTTCGTATTTTCTAATGCGAAACTTGCCAGTGCAAAGAAAGTAAAAAAGCAAAATGTATTACTAATTTTTACGGATGATCATAGATATTCGGGTGTTCATGCACTGGGAAAGCAAGATGTGAAAACACCTAATATGGATGCTTTGGCCAATAATGGGATTGCATTTACAAATACTTATTTGATGGGTGCTTTTTCGGGCGCAACTTGTATGCCAAGTCGTGGAATGTTAATGACTGGTCGACAGTTGTTTCATTTGCAAGGGCAAGGGCATGTAATTCCTAAAAGTCAGACTACCATTGGAGAAGCGTTTAAGAAGGCTGGTTACAACACCCAAATGGTTGGGAAATGGCATCAGGATAACAAATCTTTGGTTCGTTCTTTCGATTCTGGATCGACAGTTATGGGACGTGGTCTTTATCTTACCGATCATTTTCGAATGCCTCTTTGGGATTGGGATAAGGAAGCAAAATTTAGTAAAAAAGATGCTTATTTGTTGGTTTATGATGAGAATGGAAATACTGTTCGTAGAGCACTTACGAAAGATGATAAGAGAGGCCCTACAGGAACAGAAGAAGACGGACCACATACCTCAGAGATTTTTGCCGATAAAGCGATAGAATATATCGAGAATTACAATAAGAAAGATCCTTTTTTTATGTATTTGGCCTTTCATGCTCCTCATGATCCTCGTCAGGCGCCACAAAAGTATAAGGATATGTATCCGGTTGATAGTATTCAATTGCCTCCGTCGTATATGCCACAGCATCCTTTCGATAATGGACACTTGGTTTTACGCGATGAGGCTTTGGCAACTTGGCCGAGAACACCTCAAATTGCTCGTCAGCACTTGTCCGATTATTATGCGATCATTACTCATTTAGATGCTCAAATTGGACGAGTAATCAAGGCATTAAAAGAAAGTGGAGAGTATGAAAATACATTGATTGTTTTTTCTGGAGACAGCGGATTGGCTGTTGGTTGCCACGGTTTAATGGGGAAACAAAGTGTTTACGATGAGGATGGAGTTCATGTTCCATTCATTATTTCTGGTGCTAATGTGGAAGAAAAAGGGAAACGAATCGATGCATTAACATACACCTACGATATTTTTCCCACTATTTGTGATTTAACGGGGGTGTCAATTCCCGAATCGGTTGATGGGAAAAGTGTAGTGCCTATAATTAAAGGAGAAAAAAAACAAGTAAGAGATTATACTTATCATGCCTATCGTCAGCATCAAAGAGCATATCGTAAAGGAGATTATAAGTTAATTGAATTTGTTCGTGCGAAAGATTACGATAGAAAGACAAAAAGTGAGTTTGTCTCAGGTTCTCGGGTTACACTTTTGTTCAATTATAAAAATGATCCCTGGGAAACAACAAACTTGGCTTTTCTACCTGAATTTAAAGAAGTATTGGAAGAAATGCAGAAAGAAATGAAAGAGAAAGCTGTTGACTTGGGCGATTATAAAGAACAGGTTGATTATGCTTATGATTTCTGGGATTTTTATTAATCAAAACCTAAAATAAATGAAAGCTGTGTTTGATCTTTTGTAGATCGAGCACAGTTTTTTATTTCTCTACCTTTGCCATAAAAAACACACTAATTCCACCTAGTATAAAGAAGATTACTCCAGCTAGCATTAAAGCAGAAGAAAGGGTGAAATGATCGGTATACCAACCCAAAAACGGACCAACAAGAGCAAAGCAGATTCGAATAATGAAGTTACGAACCGATAAAACCGTTGCCCGCATTTCCGATTTAGTTATTCTGTTGATATAATCTTTTAAAACAGGAGTGGCAATTCCACGCACAATATAAAAAAAGAAAAGTACACCAACGCCAATTAGAGAATTAAACCATCCTGTTAAAATAAAGCCCAAGGAAATTCCAAGCACAATAAATATCGAAGTTCCAATTTTACCAAGATAAGCTTCTATTTTATGAGCAGATAAAGCCACGAAACCAACAGTTAGGTTCAGGAGAGTCCAAATTACACCAATAGTGCTTACTTCCAGATTCAAATCGCGCAAGTAAGGCTGAATAAACCACGCTAGAGTAAGTGTAGCACATCCAATTACCGATGAGAGAACAATGTTCCAACGCAGAATTGCATTGTCCCACAACGAGAATTTTATGATACTTAAAATATGATTGAATCCGACTTTTATTTTTGCAGAATTTTGGTTCGGATCAATTAATAAAAGGGAGGCGGGTATGGCAATAAAAGCAATAAATGATTGAAACACAAAAGGCGTTCTTAAGCTGATTAAAGCCAGACTTCCTCCGGCAATACCTGCAAGAGCTTCGGCAAAGTTACCGACAGACATTATTCGACTTTCCTGTTTTAGGTAGTCTTTACCCTTACCCATTTTAAGCAGACTATCGTAAAGCATGGCCGAATCCGATCCGGATATAAAACTACTACCAATACCTAAGATTATTTCAGCGATTAAGAAACCGTAGAAATCATGGCTGAAAGAGTAAACGATAAAACCCAAACAGCCTAAAATGGAACCTAAGATTAATGATTTTTTCCTTCCCCAAACATCAGCAATGTATCCCGAAGGAATTTCAAGAACTACAACAGCAACCGAATAAATTCCTTTAAGAGTAAGAACATCCTGCATACTCAACCCATTTTCCTGATAAAAAAGAACGATAATGGGCATGGTAAGCATGAACCACTTGGCAATTTTAATTGCGTAAAGCTTGGGGATATTTCCGGAGTATGTTTTGCTCATTTGTTTTAACTGAATTGCAAAGATAATTGCTCAATTGTAAAGGAAAAGGATTTGTCTCTTATAATTTATAGATTATAATTCGATAAAATTGAATTAGAAATTAACTGAAAATCATGAAGGATGCCAATTTATTTCCGTAAATTGAAAAGGAGGGGTTGTTTTGGTGGGCTGTAGTTTTTTACCTTTAAAATACTTGAACTATGGGAATGACATTAATCGAGAAGATTTTGGCAAATCACTCCGAAGAGAGTACTGTTAAACCAGGCGATATTGTTGATATTGAAATTGATATTCGTGCTGCCCGTGATTTTGGTGGAGCCAATGTGGTTAAAAATATTCAGGAGTACAATTTAAGAATTGCTGATCCTCAAAAAACCTTTTTTACTTTCGATTGCAACCCAACGGGTTCAGATCAGAAATATGCTGTTAATCAGCAAATATGCCGATTGTTTGCCCGGGATAATGGAATAAAAGTATACGATATTAATGTTGGTATAGGAACGCATACTTTAATCGAACAAGGTTTGGCTTATTCGGGAATTACTGCTGTAACAACCGATTCTCATGCTAATATTTTAGGTGCCGTAGGAGCATTCGGACAAGGGATGGGCGATAAGGATATTGCTGCTGCAATTCATAAGGGGAAAGTTTGGTTTAAAGTTCCCAAATCTGTTAAAATAAATTTAAATGGAAAACGACCAGAAGGAATTTATGCCAAGGATATTGTTTTGGGTTTGTTGAATCTTTTTGGAGCGAATTCTCTGCTTGGATACTCTGTTGAGGTTTATGGTAGGGAGGTAGATGAACTAACTCTTGATGAAAGAATCACAATTTCATCTATGGCAACAGAAATGGGATGTATTATCATTTTGTTTACTCCAAACGATGCCATAATGGAATACAGTAAGTTTAGAAATGGGAAAAATATTGATTTGGTAAAAGCTGATAATGATGCGCATTATGAAGAAGTTTTTGATTTAAATTTGAATGATTTTGTTCCTAGGGTTTCTTTGCCAGGAGAACCGCATAATACAGTTCCCCTTAGCGATGTTAAAGGAGTGAAAATAGACTCTGCTTTTATTGGAAGCTGTACCAACGGACGAATGGATGATTTTCGTATTGTAGCAAGTATTTTAAAGGGGAAAAAAGTAGCTCCAGATGTTGTTTTTAAGATTGTGCCAGCTACAGACGAAATTTGGAATGAATGTCTTAAGGAAGGCTTGATTAATATCTTTAAGGAAGCAGGAGCAATGGTTTCCAATGCCGGTTGTGCCGGTTGTGCAGCCGGACAAGTTGGACAAAACGGAGAAGGAGAAGTAAGCATAAGCACTGGGAATAGAAATTTTCCTGGTAAGCAGGGAAAAGGAGAGGTGTATTTGGCTTCTCCAGCAACAGTTGCCGCCTCGGCAATTGCAGGCTGCATTGTTTCGCACGATCAGATTCCAGAGCTTCCTGTGAAATTTGGCAAGGAAAATATAAAAGTAAAAGAAGTGGAAACAATGCTTTGTTCGACTTCTAAAATCATCCATAAACCCAAAAAAATAGAAGGTCGCGTATGGTACATTCCAATTGATAATATCGATACAGATATGATTTTTCACAATCGCTATCTCTCTATTACAGATAGTAGTGAAATGGGACAATATACCTTCGATAATCTGGAAGGCTACGAAGATTTTGCCAAAAAAGCCAAACCGGGAGATATTATTATAGTTCATAAGAATTTTGGTAGTGGAAGTTCACGGCAGCAGGCGGTTGATTGTTTTAAAGCATTGGGAATTCAAGCTGTTCTTGCAGAATCTTACGGAGCAATTTATGAGCGAAATGCCATTAATGCTGCTTTCCCAATTATGACCTGCAATGCAATTTTAGAATTAAATTTAGCCAATGGTGATTTACTTCGTTTGGATTTTGAAACGGGCAAAATTACTAATATCTCTAAGGATATTTCGGTACAAGGAGAACGCTTTTCTGAAGTTCAACTCGAGATTTATCAAAATGGTGGTTTGTTTTAGGAAATTTTACCACTTAGGTAAACGAAGTATGGTATGAACTTACAAAAAGTAAAATATAATTACTCTTTGAGCTATGTTGTTCAATACTTTGTATTCACTTAGTACTACTAGCACTATGCAAAAATTAACTTTCGTTGAGAAAATTTTAGGGGCAAAAAGTGGCAGTATTGTTTTTAAAACAACCAATATTGTCTTAACACACGATAATACAGCCAGCATAAAAAAAACATTCCAGAAAATGGGAGGTAAAAAGGTGAAAAATCCCGATCAACTCCTGATTGTTTTGGATCACAATGCACCACCTACAAATGCAAAGCTGGCAAACGATTATCAAAGAATTAGAGAATTGGTGCAGGAGCAGGGAGTCAAAAAATTTTACGATGCAGGTTTCGGTATTTGTCATCAACTCATGGCAAATCATGCAAAACCCGGAATGTTGATTGTTGGAAGCGATAGTCATACCTGTACAGCAGGTGCATTTAATGCTTTGGCTGCAGGAATAGACAGAACCGAAGCTGCAGGTCTTTGGAAGCGCGGAGAAACCTGGTTTCGTGTGCCCGAATCCATTAAAATTACTCTAAAAGGGAAATTACCCAAAGGTGTTTATGCCAAAGATCTTTCTTTGTGGATAATTGGGATGCTTGGATCGGCTGGTGCCAATTACATGTCTATCGAATATCATGGCGAAGGAGTGAAAAACCTGTCCATTTCTGATCGCATGTGCCTGGCAAATCTGGCTTCCGAAATGGGCGCTAAGAATGCTGTTTTTCCACCCGATATGGTTTTGGAAGCATTTTATGGGCAAAAAGTAAAAGGCATTTGGGCCGATGAAGGTGCACGATATTTTAAAGAATACGAAATTAATTTAGACGATTTGTTTCCACTAGTTGCCGCTCCTTATCATGTCGATAATGTTAAAAGCATATCAGAAGTAAAAGGGGTGAAGTTAAATGAGGGCTTGATAGGGACTTGTACAAATGGACGATTAGAGGATTTACGAATTGCAGCAAGAATATTGAATGGAAAACAAGTTGCTGCCGGATTTCAATTGCTGGTAGCGCCAGCCTCCAAAGAGATTTATCTGAAAGCTATAGAAGAGGGAATTATTACAAAGCTAATGAAAGCAGGAGCTACTATTTTGGGGGCGTCATGCGGACCTTGTTTGGGAACGGGACAAGGAATTCCTGCCGATGGCTTTACGGTAATATCAACAGCTAACAGAAATTTTTTGGGACGAATGGGCAATAAAAATGCTCAAATATATCTTGCATCTCCAGCTACAGTTGCTAGTTCTGCACTTACAGGTAAAATTACTAATCCAGAAAACAATTCTTGTCAAAACAAGCAATTCCCATTTAAAAAGAAACAGAGTGCTAAAATTATCATCCCAGATAAAGAGAATAGAAAAGAAAATGGCGTTTGGGATTATTCCGATATTGATCATTTAAATACGGATCAGATGTTCGCCGGAAATTTAACCTACGAGGTTTTGAGTTCCGATGGCAAAGGTATTCTTCCTTATTTGTTCAAAGGATTTGATGATTCTTTTGCACAGAGAGTGCAGCAAGGTGATATTTTAATTGCCGGCGATAATTTTGGCTGTGGTAGTTCTCGTGAGCATCCGGCAGTAGGTTTAGCACATGCCGGAGTACAGGCTGTTATCGTAAAATCGGTAAACCGGATATTTTATCGCTCGGCAATAAACCAAGGACTTTTACTAATTGTAAACCGCAAAATTGTCGATTTTTACAAAAAAGGAGATGTGTTGAGAATTGATTTTCAGGAAGGAATAATACAATTGGGCGATCAATACTTCGAAACTCCTCCTTTGCCAGATAAATTACAGCAAATTATAAAATGTAAAGGTCTTGTAAATTGGATAAAGGCTGAATCCTAAGTTCTTACTGATGAGTAGGTGTTTTTTACTGAAAAAAAATGCAATTTTATTTGTTTAGGAAAGTAATAAATTCCTATATTTGCATCGCCTTTTAAGGGAATGGTCCAGTAGCTCAGTTGGATTAGAGCAACAGCCTTCTAAGCTGTGGGTCCCAGGTTCGAATCCTGGCTGGATCACCATTTTTTTAAAAGCGCAAAAAAAAGTTTAATAAGGACGGTCCAGTAGCTCAGTTGGATTAGAGCAACAGCCTTCTAAGCTGTGGGTCCCAGGTTCGAATCCTGGCTGGATCACGAAAAAGGATAACATTTATGTTGTCCTTTTTTTTGTTACTTACTTTCCAAAAAAAATCCACACCAAACAAACTCCCCCAATTTTTTGTTATTACTAACAGATCTTACTGCTGCCGCTTAAATCGAACACGAACTGTACGATATCGAACTGTAACGAAGACGAAAAAGATATTTCTTATTTTGTAAGTTACTTATAATGTGTAAGATATATTTATTGGCATTGTGTGTGATAATTTAGCTGCAGAATGGTTGTAAAAAGTGTACAGTATGCTACATACAATTTGTATGTACAGTAGGAGATCTGCGGGTACAATTTGTAACCATCTTATTTAAAATGTAGTCAGGCTTCAAATTGTTAATCTTAAAAATGGAACTAATGAGAGGGAAAATATTAATAGCCATTATTTTACTGTGCAGTTTTGCAGTTCATGCTGAAACCGAAACGCCAGTGGGAGAAAAAAGTGGTTCATTAACAGGAATTATTGTTGATGTTAAAACCAAAGAGCCTTTGCCGTATGTAAATGTGGTAATTAGAGATGCTAATAATAAAATACTTACCGGAGGAATTACTGATGATGAAGGTAAATTTATGATCCGAAAAATACCAAGAGGAATAAATACCATCGAAATTCAGTATATGGGTTATAAACCTTATCTGCGGAAGCTTAATTTTTCTTCTAAAATATCGGCACACAAATTGGGTACTGTACAGCTCGAAGAAGATACAGAGCTTTTGGGTGAGGTAACAGTAAGAGCAGAATTGTCTACTGTGACTCAAAAAGTTGATAGGAAAGTAGTAAATGTAGGAAAAGATTTAACGGCAGCAGGAGCAACTGCATCGGAGCTTTTAAATAATGTGCAATCGGTTAGTGTTGATAGCCAAACAGGAACTGTAAGTTTGCGCGGAAACGAAAATGTTAGAATTCTAGTTGATGGTAAACCTACCAATATTAGTGCCGCTCAGGTTTTACAACAAATTCCTTCTACTTCGATTAAAAGTATCGAGTTAATTACTAATCCATCGGCCAAATATAATCCCGAAGGAATGAGTGGAATTATTAATATTGTGCTAAACAAGAATTCAAATATTGGTTTTAATGGTAATGTAAATTTGGGTGTTACCCGTGGCGAAAATACTCGTATTAATGGTTCTTTAGATATGAACTATAAAACTGGTAAAGTAAACTTTTTTCTGAATTTTGGAGCTAACGATGGTAAAAGAGATAATTATGGTGATGTTTTGAGAAGCTCGAAAGATGAGAGTGGAAATGTTATTTTAGATGATGATATTTATCAGAAATTCAGTTTTAAAAGTGATAACAATTCTCAATTGCTTAAGTTTGGAGCCGATATTTATTTAAACAAAAAGAATACTCTCTCATTTTATACCACACAGAATTTTCGTGATGGTCTATTTAATGGTTCTACAAAAATTTACAGAGGAACAGAAATGGACTATCATAGTTTAATGAAATCGGAATCGAATAATTCTACGGGCACGTATAATTTTAACTATAAAATCGACTTCGAAAAAGAAGGGCATAACTTGGAGTTTGAAGCAACCTATAGCGAGAGCGATTCTCCTGAAGATGCCACTTACAGTGAATTGCTTAATCCCGACGATTTAAGCTCTAATTATATTGATGATATTAATAATGAATACGCCAATACACTTTTAAATCTCGATTATACAAATCCGCTGGCAGAAAATACCAAATTAGAATTGGGCTTGGAGCTAAGATTTAACGATACCGATAATTATAGACTTACAAATCAATACGATTTTACAAATACTGCAGTCGATAATTCGGCATTTACTTACGATAGAAGTATTTATTCGGGATATATGAATATAAATCATAAAGTTAATAAGTTTATGATGCAAATTGGTGCCAGGTTTGAGCAATATGAGGTAGATGGTGAGTTTGTTAAAGGGGCTGAAAAAGCGAAGTATTCCGATAGTCGTTTTACTGTGTATCCTTCGGTATTTTTTACTTTTAATCCTAGCGAAAGAAATCAGTTTCAGTTAAGTTATAGTAGACGTGTAGATAGACCTTCTATTCAGCAGGTAAACCCAATAAGAGAGTGGAGTACGCCATTAATTAGCTCGTTTGGAAATCCTGAATTAGATCCTCAGTTTACCAACTCCTTCGAGTTTAACTATACCAAAGGTTTTAAGAATGGATCTGCAACAATAGGAACATTCTATCGCAGGGTAAATGGCAATATTTCAAGAGTATTGAATAAAGATCCGCAGGACATCGAAAAAGTAGAAATGTCGTATTACAATACCGATAGTAATGATCGTTATGGATTGGAAATATCAAGCAATTACAGATTTTTTAAATGGTGGTCGATGAATGCCAGTTCCGATTTGTATATTCAAAAAGAAACAGGTGTTTCAAATGGAGAGAATTTAGAGATTACAAACAATTCCTTTAATGTTAGGATATCCAATAGCTTTACAGCTACTAAAAAATTAAGGTTTCAATTGTTTGCCATGTATCGCGGAGGTGGAAAAGACCTTCAGTTCGACGTAGATCCAATGTGGATGATTAATACGGGTGCAAGCTATAGAATATTGAAAGGAAAAGGAACTTTAACCTTTAGGGTAAATGATATTTTCGAAGGAATGAAGTTTAAATTCGATTCGGAGGTTCCATACACTCAATCCG
The DNA here is from genome assembly GCF_963677195.1 of uncultured Marinifilum sp. Classification (NCBI taxonomy): domain Bacteria; kingdom Pseudomonadati; phylum Bacteroidota; class Bacteroidia; order Marinilabiliales; family Marinifilaceae; genus Marinifilum; species uncultured Marinifilum sp. Next base: position 4,247,649 of record NZ_OY781918.1, on the reverse strand, counting down.
GAGAATTTCACTGGGAAAGCAGAACTGCATATCTTGGTTTCTCGTACCGCTTTGGTAGCGGTAAAAACAAAGCCAAACAAAGAAAACAAAGAGATACGCACGAAACACAAGGTGGCGGTGGCTTCATGTAAACGTACTACATATAATTAGTTAATTTAAAATCTTCCGATTCTGTTTTAGAATAGGAAGATTTTTTATTTATTGGATTACCGATGTAATATGTTAGCTAAAACTAATATTTTCAACTATTGTTTTTACCTTTATATCAAATATTAAGAATAAAGAACAAAACATGAATTTACCAGCAGTTAACTTAATCTATTTTTCTCCAACCGGAACCAGTAAAGAAATTGTTAAAATCATTGGTCAGGAATTAGGAGCACAGCAAATAAATGAGTTTGATTTAACTCCTTTGGCTTTTAGAGCATCCGAAAATGTAAAAATTGAGCATGAGCTTACAATTATAGGAATTCCGGTATATGGCGGTCGTGTACCAGATTTAGCTTTAGAGCATTTAAAGAAATTTAAAGCAAACCAAGCTCCGGTAGCATTGCTTGCAGTATATGGAAATAGAGATTTTGACGATGCTTTAATTGAGTTAAAGGATTTTGTGCTAGAGAATGGGTTTACACCAATTGCAGCCGCCGCATTTATTGGAGAACATTCTTATTCTACAGATAGTAAGCCGATTGCTAAAAATCGTCCTGATGAGGCTGACGCTTTAAAGGCAAAGCAATTTGCAGAAGAGCTGTTACTTAAAATAAAAAATGGCCAAGCAAAGGGATTTGAAGTTTGTGATGTTCCAGGGAATATTCCTTACAAAACAAAAGGTCAAATGCCTGATATAGCTCCAACAACTACCGAAGAACTTTGCGATTTATGCGGTATTTGTGCCGATGTATGTCCGGTTGATGTTATTGATGTGACCGATAAGGTTCTTACTAATTCTAAAGATTGTATTCGTTGTTGTGCTTGCATAAAAGCTTGCCCTACAAATGCTCGGGTTTTTAATAATGAGTTTATCGATGGGGTAAGAGAAAAGCTTTTTAACAACTGCTCGGAACGCAAAGAACCTGAGTTTTTTATGTAAAAATAAATACGATAATTGAATTGAGAGGACTGCTGTTTGTAGTCCTTTTTTTTGTTTTTATGTTAGCCTTATTTGCAATTAGGAATCCTGTAATTTTTCAGATTACAAATTTACAGAAGGGAGCAATTTGTAAATAAAAGTTAAAAAATGAATGTTCATTCATTTTGTGGTATAGATTGTTTATATTCGCTATAACAAAAGTCAATAAAAGGATTGAATAAAATGAATAATCTTAGGAGTTTAATTTGGACTGGACTTAGAATATTATTTGCAGTTTTTATAGTTGTAGCAGGTCTGCAACATTTTTTTAAACCAGATTTTTTTCTGCCTTTTGTGCCAGATTTTTTAGAATATAAAATCGAGATAATTTACTTATCAGGTTTAACTGAAATTGTGTTAGGTGCTTTTTTAATTAGCAAAAAATATTCACGAGTAGCAGCTCTGGGTATTTTTGTTTTAATGATATTATTTTTGCCCATTCATATTTGGGATGTATTTTCTGATACTCCCGCAATAGGATCGCAAAAAGCTGCTTTAATCCGATTACCAATTCAGTTTTTATTTATGGCACTGGCCTGGAAAATAAAGCAGATAGCAGAAGTTAATAATAAATTAATAGAATAGCCCTATGGCAATAAGAGAGAAAAGTAAGGAGAAAAGGAATGCTTTGTTAAATGCAACCTTGAGTCTGGTAAATAACAATGGTTTTCATGCTGCTCCCATGTCTAAAATTGCAAAAATGGCCAAGGTATCACCAGCAACTATATATATCTATTTTGAGAATAAACAAGATCTTATTAATGAGTTATATCTTGAAAAAAAGAAAGCTTATACCCATCATGCTTTTAAAGGATATTCGGAGAGTATACCAGTTAAGAAAGCTTTCGAATTAATATGGTATAATATTGCCAATTACAAATTAAAAGAGTTAGAAGAGTCGTGGTTTCTATCGCAATGTGATAATACAAGCATGATTGATGAAGAGGTTAGGCAGGAAGGATTAAAACATTTACAGCCATTGCTGGATTTATGGGAACGCGGACAAAAAGAAGGAATTATTAAAGATGTATCTCCTTATATTCTTTATGCTTATGCAATTAATTCCTTGTCGTTCTTAATGAATATGCAAAAACGCAAACTGTATCAAATAAATAAACAAAATCTTGATCAGGCATTTCAGGCAGCCTGGGATAGCATTAGAATATAAAAGAATAATGGAATGGGAAAAACAGCAATTGTACTTGGAGCGAGTGGCTTAACAGGAAAATTACTATTAAATCAACTTTTAAAAGATGAAGCTTATACAAAAGTGAAAATTTTTGCTCGTAGAAGTTTGAATTTGCTTAATCCTAAGGTACAAGAGTACGTAGGTGATTTGTTAAGTTTAGAAAAATTTGAAAAGGATTTTATAGCTGACGAGGTTTTTTGCTGCATTGGAACTACAGCAAAAAAAACAAAGGATAAAGGAACATATAAGAAAATTGATTTTGGAATTCCTGTTGCAGCTGCTAAGCTATGTAAAATCAATAAAATAGATACTTTTATTGTGGTGTCGGCTTTGGGGGCAAATGCAAAAAGTAAAATATTTTACAACAGAATAAAAGGGGAAATGGAGCAGCTTGTGTTAAGACAAAAAATAATGCATGTGTATGTGATGAGACCTTCTTTAATTAAAGGAAAGCGAACAGAAAAAAGATTGGCCGAAAAACTTGGATCTATTATCATGGGTATTTTAAAGCCTTTTTTAATTGGGAAATGGAAAAAATATAGGGCAATTAAAGCCGAAACCATAGCAAATGCAATATTTGTTCTGGCTCAGGTAAAACCAGATTATACAATTGTTGAATCAGATAAAATTGAAGAAATAGGAGTGTAAGTGTAATTAAGGGAATGAGTTTTTTTATTCTCACAAGAGAATGAACATTCATTAATAAAATAGAAAGTAATTAATATGAAAACAATTCAATTAAATAGAAGACCAGTGGGAGTGCCAAAATTATCAGATTTTAAATTGGTAAATGAGGAGCAAAAAAAAATATCAGATGGAGAAATGCTTTTGAAAGCTTCTTATCTTTCTGTAGATCCCTATTTAAGAGGGAGAATGATGGAAGGTGAATCTTACATCGAAGCATTCGAACTGAATAAAGTATTGAGCTCGGGGATGATAGCTGAGGTTGTTGAATCGAAATTGAAAGGTTTTAGCAAAGGCGATTTCGTTTCAGGAATGTTAGAATGGAAAGAGTATCAGGTTTCTAAAGGCCATGAATTATTAAAAGTGGATGGCAGCAGAGCTCCTTTATCTTACTATTTAGGGATTTTAGGGATGACTGGTTTAACAGCATATTTGGGCTTAACAGAAATTGGAAAACCAAAGACTGGCGAAACTGTTGTTGTATCTGGAGCAGCAGGGGCAGTAGGAAGTGTAGTTGGGCAAATTGCAAAACTATTGGGATGCCGGATAATTGGTATTGCAGGAAGCGATGAAAAAGTAGAGGTGCTAAAATCGGAATATGGATTCGATGCAGGAATTAACTACAAAACAACCGAAAATATAAGCAATGCAATAGCCGAAGTTTGTCCGGATGGTGTTGATGTATATTTCGATAATGTTGGTGGTGAAATTTCCGATGCTGTAATGATGAATGTGAATCAATTTGCAAGAATTGTTGTTTGCGGTGCTATTTCCATGTACAATGCTACAAGTTTGCCAATGGGACCTCGTTTAGATTCAATTCTGATTAAAAAATCAGTATTAAAACAAGGCTTTATTGTTTTTAATTATGCAGCAAAATACGGAGATGCCATGTCGCAAATTGCAAAGTGGTTGCAGGAAGGAAAATTAAAATCGAAAGAAACAGTTGTGGAGGGATTTGAAAATACACCACAAGCATTTATCGATTTATTCCAGGGAAAAAACAATGGGAAAATGATAGTAAAAGTTTAATTATAAGAAATGTAAATAACAAATATTAAAAATATGTCACTAACTACAGGAGCTTTAAAAATATTATTTGTACTAACCTCTCATTCTCAAATGGGAGATACAGGACACAAAACAGGATTTTGGGTAGAAGAATTTGCCAATCCATATTACACATTAATTGATCGAGGAGTAGAAGTTACAATAGCAACACCAAAGGGAGGTGCAGCACCAGTCGATCCTACTTCAAATTTGCCGCAGAATGCTACTGAGGATACCGAGCGTTTTAACAAAGATAAATCTGTTCAGGAAAAAATTGCAAATACGATAGCTTTGGCAGATATTAATTTTGAAGAATACGATGCAGTATTCTATCCTGGTGGACATGGACCGCTATGGGATTTGGCTGATGATGCTACTTCAGTAAAATTAATTCAAGATTTTAATTCGCAAAATAAACCAATTGCTTTTGTTTGCCATGCGCCGGCAGCACTAAAAAATGTGAAAAATGCTAAGGGAGAATTTCTTGTAAAAGGGAAAAAAGTAACCGGTTTTAGTAATGAAGAAGAAGAGGCTGTTCAGCTTACAAAAGTAGTACCTTTCTTGGTTGAAGATATGTTGAAAGAAAATGGTGGAATATACAGTTGTGGAGAGAACTGGGCTGCTTATGCTTTACAGGATGGAAATTTAATTACCGGACAGAATCCTGCATCATCTGCATTGGTAGCAAAAATGCTTCTAAATATGCTTACTAAAAAATAGCGTTAAATTGGAATTAAGAAATGCATAAGTCCAAAATATCAATTCACTTATATTTTGGACTTTGTTATTCGTAAATGTTTGATTAATAACTATTATTGAAGAAATGCTGATAATTAAAACTATTCACTTACCTTTGCCGCTTACATTTTTTATATGACATTTGACAAATTAGAAATAGTTCAACCTATTTTAAGAGCGATAGAGGAGAAAGGTTATACAAATCCAACACCTATTCAGGCAGAATCAATTCCTGTTTTATTACAAAAAAGAGATCTTCTGGGTTGTGCCCAAACAGGTACCGGGAAAACTGCAGCTTTTGCAATTCCAATTCTTCAGCATTTGTATGAGGAGCAATCAGCTAAAGGAAAGCGAAAAATAAAAGCTTTGGTAGTAACTCCTACGCGGGAACTGGCTTTACAAATAAAAGATAATTTTAGTGAGTACGGAAAATATACAGGGCTAGAGAATACTGTGGTTTTTGGTGGCGTTAAGCAGGGAGCACAAACACAAGCATTGGCTAAAGGTGTAGATGTATTGGTTGCTACCCCTGGACGATTACTCGATTTAATTAATCAGGGCTATATCTCCTTAAGGGATATCAAATACTTTGTGTTGGATGAGGCAGACCAAATGCTGGATATGGGCTTTATTTACGATATCCGAAGAATTATCGATCAGCTTCCGAAACGCAGACAATCACTTTTCTTTTCGGCTACTATGCCTCCGAAAATTGTAAGTCTGTCGAAGCAGATATTGGGAAATCCCGAAAAGGTAACTATTAAACCACAGCAAACAACGGCCGAAAGAGTAGAGCAATCAATCTACTTTACCAGCAAAAGGTTGAAGCCCAAATTATTGACGCACCTTCTGAAAGAAAGAGACTTAGATTCTACTTTGGTGTTCTCGAGAACCAAGCACGGAGCCGATAAGGTAACTAGAATACTTAAGAAAGCAGGAATCAGCACCGAGGCAATTCATGGAAACAAATCGCAGAATGCCCGACAGAAAGCTTTAAATAATTTTAAAGAAGGAACTACAAAGGTTTTGGTTGCCACCGATATTGCTGCTCGTGGAATTGATGTGGCAGGATTGGCTTTGGTGGTGAATTACGATTTGCCAAATATTCAGGAATCATACGTTCACCGTATTGGTAGAACAGGGCGTGCCAATGCAAGTGGTATTGCCATTTCGTTTTGCAGTCAGGATGAATTGCCTTACCTAAAAGATATTCAGAAGCTAATTAAGCAGACTATTCCTGTTGTGAAAGATCATCCTTTTTCGGTTGATGAGATTGCAGAATTACCAAAAGAGGAAGTGAAGAAAACAGACCGAAGAAGACCTCAATCTCGTTCTTCTAAATCAAACGGTTCTGCTAAGAAGGATTGGCGCAGACGGAAATCTGGTTCTTCTAATGGAAGAAAGAAAAGAGCATAATTGGAAAAGAATATGAATCAGAAGGATTTTGATAAAAATAAAGAGGATAAAATCGTTTTTAATCCTTGGAGTAGAGACGACGATGATGAGTTGATTAACCTGTTTTTTGATGGTGTTCCCGTTGGTGAAATGGCAACTAAGCTAAATCGAAGCAAAGGTGCGGTTCGGGCACGAATCCGTAAAATGGAACTGACGAAGATTAAAAAGAAATAAGTAAAAATGCCTCAAACATATTGGCTTGAGGCATTTTTTATGTTTACAAGTGTATTTTAATCTTAAATCCTGGATAAGCATCTTTAAAGAAATCGTTGAAATAAATTTGTGGAACAATGCTAATGTTTTCATGTACATTTTTGCTAATTCCAAGTCTGAAAGTATCTTTATCAAATAAATCCCCATTTCGCTTTGCCAGATATCCTAAAGACAAATTATACCAGTCTTGCTTTTTTGGATTTTTCGAGAAGTTGTATTGGTAGCCTAAATCGACCCAATGATTAATGTTTTCATCACCTGATGAGAAATCATACATCCATTCATATCCAATAGAAAAGGCATGTTTAGGAATGTTTTTATTACCTAATATAAGCGTTAATTTTGTATAAAAACTACCATTCCATTCTCCCTTTACATTTTCGAGCGAAGTTCCTGCACTAATTACAATTTGATCGTTCGAAGATGCCATGGTGTTATTTCGATGAAGCAGTTCTGCCGAGTTGTCCTCGTTTATTTTTACCCAAGCCGCAAACAGAGCTGAATTTGTATACCAATAATCATCTTTATTGATTTGTCCATCAGTATTTTTTAGAATTTGAGTGAAATCATATTCTTTGAGTTCCTCTAATTGCTTTACCGAATTAAAATAAATGGCTAGTTGTGGGTTTAATTCTACCTTATTGTTGCCTTTAATTATCAATGCAATGGCAGTATCAGTAGGAAAGTAGATTCTTTTTTGAATTTCAACTTCCTTAACAGAGATAATGTTTTGATTGTCTTTTAAATTGATGTATTCTTTCTCGGTTGAACAGGTAATGTGTAGGCCTTTATTTCCTTCTGGTTCCTGGATATTCAATACTGCCCAATGTTTTAAAAAATCATCAAGAAGTTGGTTGATATCGACACTACCTTCCAAATTGTGCTTTTTATCGTAGGTTAATTTGCTTTCAATGGTTGTGCCATTAGGCATTTGCATGCGTATGGTGTCCGAATTAAATTTATTTTCGTTTGTTGCAAATGCTTTAATCGAGAAAAGAAAGAGAAGACCGCTGAGTAGAATTATTTTATTTGTCATTTGTTTGTATTTTAATCTGTGAATAAACAAGATTCTGATTTATTTGCTCGTGATATCTTTGAACAATGGCGCCGATGTTCCCGATTCACGAGTACTGTTTTTAAATGTGATTTTTAATTTATTAGCAGGGTAGTTTGTTGTTGTTTTATTTTGCGAACCATTCTTCGATAAAGCCAGTAAAGCTTCTTCATCAATATCAATAGATAATCGGTTCGATTGGTTTTTACCTTCAATATTTTTTAACTGTTGCGCATACCACTCACTCGATTTCTTAAGTTGAGCTTGTAAGTTGATAATGCTATCGCTTAAAATGTTACTGGCTATATTTTGTTGATTTAGTTGTTTTTTTAATTTGGTGTTTTTCAATTGAATTTCTTCTAGTTTTGCATTGAGTTTCGATAAAGCCAACTTCGCATGTTTCGATTCAACAGTTTTAATCTGTGTTTTGTAAATTACCTTTGTTTCAATCTCTTTTTTAATTTCTGTTTTTTGTACATCTTGCTTTTTGCTCAATTCAAGTAGTAGCTCATTGTTACTTATCTGCAAGCATCGATTCATTCTGTATGAATGTCCCAAACCGCCAAGCAAAAACAGAATGATAATAATTGCTGCTGCTCTAAACCAGGTCAGATAAATAACTTTACTCCTTTTGGGCTGCATAGAGTTCCATAAGGCCGCCTTATCAAAACCAATCTCACTTTTTTGATTATCCCAATTTTCGAAGGCGCTTTTTATTTGTTTTTCAACGGATTGCTTCATTGCTAATTTCTGTTTTGCTAATCATTTTCTTTAATAGCTTGCGTGCTTTGCTCAATTGCGATTTCGATGTTCCTACCGAAATATTAAGCTGTTCCGCAATTTCTTCATGTTTATAGCCTTCAATGGCATACAAACTAAATACGGTGCGGTAACCATCGGGAAGAGCCAATACCATTTGAATTAAATCATTTTCTAATAAATTTTCATCGCTGGTAATTTCCGATTCTTCTATTTCCTCAATTAATGTAAGAGGTTGCGAAAACTGAACATGTTTCCGAATCTCCATTAAGGATTGATTAATGGCTACTTTTTTCATCCAGGCTTTTAGAGCCGCTTCTTCTGTAATATCTGTTTTGTGAACCTTATCAAATACATTTAAAAAAGTTTGCGATAACACATCTTCTGTTTGTTCGCGATTATTCAAATAGCGATAACAGATTCTGAACAAATAATCGGCATACAAATTGAAAACCTTTTGCTGAGCTTTCGGTTTCTTATTTTTAAGTGCTTTAATGAGTCTTTTCACAAATAGTATTTATCATTTATTAATGACTTACATCTACTAAAATGCAGGAATGATGTGTTTGGTTGCCTGATTTTTTTTAATAATCGAAAAAAGATATGATGGATTGTTCTGCTAAGTAGTTAATGTATTCGTTTTGAGCTTAAAATATTTCGTGGTGAAATTACAAAATGAATTTAAATATCAACTTTATTTTAGAATGATTATGATTGGCTTTTAATTTGATAATTCATTTTCAATAGTTAATATTATGCTTCTAAAATTAATTCCAATACTATAACAAATGAGAAAGCTTTTTTGCCTTTTGATTGTGCCGATGATTCTGATAACGGCCATATTTTCCTGTAAAGATAAAAAGAGAGTGAAACGCAAAGTTGATCCTGGTTTCGGGCAATATATATCTGCATTCACTTCGGGTGTGGTTTCGGTTGAATCTGTTATCCAAATAAGATTGGTGAATAATTGTGAGCAGAAAATAGTACCGGGACAGGAATTGGAGGATGGAATTATAAGTATCTCACCTAAAATAGAAGGAAAAGCTTATTGGAAAGATCCCAGATTGGTTGAGTTTCGTCCTGAAAATACTATGAAATCTGCTCAGGTTTATCAGGTCAAAGCCGATTTAAGTAAGTTAATTCAAGTACCCGAGAAATATAAAACACTAAAATTTAGCTTTCAAACCATAAAGCAAAGTTTCAGTTTTACCGGAGAAGGATTACAATCTTACGATAAAACGGATATGCTTAGTCAGAAATACAAAGGATATCTGACAACTGCAGATATTATTCCTGATGATGAAATAGAATCGGTTTTACAAGCCAAACTGAATGGTGAGCAAAAACCAATTTCATGGACTCATTCTGCCGATGGAAAATTGCACCATTTTGTTGTGGATAGCTTAATACGTAAAGAAGATAAAGGGGAATTGGAATTAAGATGGGATGGTTCTTTGATAAATGTGAAGGAAAGCGGAAATAAAAAAGTGGAGATTCCTGCATTGAATGTTTTTAAGGTGATGAGTGCGACTGTAATTCAGCAACCAGAGCAGTATGTTTCTATTCGTTTTACCGATCCTTTGAAAAAAGATCAGAATTTGAAAGGCCTGATTCGGATCGAAGGACAGGCAGGGTTTAAATTTATTGTTGATGGAAACGAGGTGAGAGCATATCCTCGTTACAGATTGTCAGGTAAAAAAGTAATTCGTTTGGAGGAAGGAATTAAAAATGCCATGAATTATGCCTTGAAAGAGAGTCGTAAAATTGAATTGGTTTTTGAGAATATCAAACCTGCCGTTCGATTGATTGGAAAAGGTGTGATTTCTCCTTCTTCGCAAGGACTAATTTTACCATTCGAGGCAGTGAGTTTAAAATCGGTTGATTTACGCGTAATTGAGGTGTTCGAGAACAATGTACATCAGTTTTTGCAAAATAACAGAATTAATCAGGTGGATAACCTGAAACGTGTAGCTCGCTTAATTCTTCAAAAGCGAATCGATTTAGGTACCAACAGAGCAGTAGATTTAAGAAAATGGAATGCATATACAATTGATATTGCTGATTTTGTAAATGTGAATCCAGGAGCCATTTATCGCGTAGAATTGCGATTCAGAAAAGAATATTCCATGTATACTTGTGGTGATGATAATGAAAAAGAGGATAAGCTAACTAGTGTGGATGAGTTGGTGGCCGAGCAGGAGCTGGAAAGAGAAATGAAGAGTTGGGATAAACCGGGTTGGTACGATAATTATTACTATCCTGCTGGATACAAATGGAGCGAAAAGGACAATCCTTGTCATGTATCTTATTACAGATCTAATCGATTTGTAAAGCGCAATATTTTTGCTTCGGATTTAGGTTTGATAGCCAAAGGAGGAAGCGATAACTCTATCACTTTTGCAGTTTCGAACCTGTTAACTGCTAATCCTGAAGCAGCTGTTGACTTAGAAGTGTACAACTATCAAAAGCAGTTAATGGCTAGAGTAAAAACAGATAACAACGGTTTGGCAGAAGTACAGTTAGATCGAAAACCATTTTTATTGGTAGCCAAAAAAGAAAATCAAAGAGGATATTTGCGCTTAGACGATGGATCTGCTTTATCCTTAAGTAATTTCAATGTAAGAGGAAAAACGGTTCAGAAAGGAATTAAAGGATACATTTATGGCGAACGTGGCGTTTGGCGTCCGGGCGATAAGTTGTATCTGAATTTTGTGTTGGAAGATATAGCTAAGATTTTACCAGAGAATCATCCGATAATTTTCGAATTAATTAATCCCGAAGGGCAAACTGTAGTGCACAGAGTGAGTACTGCAGGTGTTAATGGATTCTATTCTTTTACTTGTGATACCGAAGCCGATGCACCTACTGGGAATTGGTCGGCAAGAATTAAAGTTGGTGGGGCAACATTTAGAAAAACCATTAAAATTGAGACCGTTAAGCCAAATCGCTTAAAAATAAATCTCGATTTTGGTACAAAGATTTTAAAAGCGAAAAGCGGAGGTCAGAAAGCGAATTTGGAAGTGAAGTGGTTGCATGGAGCAATTGCCAGAAATTTAAAATCGAATGTTAGCTTACGATTTACACCAACTAAAACATCATTCGAAAATTACGATAGATATGTTTTCGACGATCCTGCCAAAGATTTTAGAGCAGATGAGCAGGTAATTTTTGATGGGAAAATAGATCAGAACGGACAGGCTAAAGTTGATTTAAAACTAAAAGGAAATAAGTCGGCACCGGGAATGTTAAATGCCAGTTTTATTACCAAAGTATTCGAAAAAGGAGGTGATTTTAGTATCGATATGCAAAGAGTGAAGTTTGCGCCTTATGAAACTTTTGTTGGGTTTAGAATGCCGGAATCGGAACGTGGTTGGTACTTAACCGATACTGATCATGAATTAAAAATTGTAACTCTCGATGCCGATGGAAATCCTGTGAGTAGGAATAAGATTGAAATAAAAGCCTATAAAATTGATTGGCGCTGGTGGTGGGATTCTAACAATGAGAATTTGGCTTCTTATATCGGAAGAAGCTCCACAAGAATTGTAGCTACTAAAACAATCTCTACAAAAAATGGTGTGGGAACTTACAAGCTGAATATTCCATATCACTCTTGGCGAGATTATGGTAGATATTTAATTCAAGTAACCGACAAAGAAGGAGGACACTCTGCAGGAACCACGGCATATTTCTCGAAATGGTATGGCAGAACTCCTGAAGGAATGCCAGGAAATGCAAGCCTTCTGTCTTTTGTATCCGATAAGGATAAGTATAAGGTTGGCGAGGAAGCTAAAATTACCATTCCATCTTCGAAATCAGGTAAGGCTTTGGTAAGCATAGAAACAGGAGCAAAAGTTTTAGATGCATTTTGGGTAGATACAGAATCCAGAGAATCGGAATTTACATTTAAAATAACTCCGGAAATGGCTCCTAATGCTTATGTACACGTGAGCTTATTGCAGCCTCATGCTCAGGTCGAGAACGATTTGCCAATAAGAATGTACGGAGTAATTCCGATTTTGGTGGAAGATCCGAATACAAAATTGAATCCGAAAATTGAAATGCCAGACGTTTTGGAACCGGAAAAGGAATTTGAACTTACCGTTTCGGAGAAAGATGGCAAAGTAATGACTTATACCATTGCAGTTGTTGATGATGGATTGTTGGATTTAACTCGGTTTAAAACGCCGAATCCGTGGCATACTTTCTATGCTCGCGAAGCTTTGGGAGTGAAAACCTGGGACATGTATGATATGGTAATGGGTGCTTTTGGTGCGCGATTGGAAAAAGCTTTTGCCATTGGTGGTGATGAAGATTTGAAAGGCAAGAAACAAGCCAAAGCAAATCGTTTTAAACCTGTTGTGATGTGCTACGGGCCATTTATGCTTCATTCAGGCGATTCGAAATTACATAGAATTAGCATGCCAAATTATGTGGGATCGGTAAGAACTATGGTGGTTGCAGGCGATAATGGAGCCTACGGATCGGCAGAGAAAACTTGTCAGGTTCGCAAGCCTTTAATGGTGCTAGCTACCTTGCCAAGAGTTGTTGGTCCGGGCGAAACAGTAAAATTGCCAGTCACCGTGTTTGCAATGGATCCAAAGGTAAAAAATGTACAACTAAGCATTGTTCCGAATGAATATTTGTTGCCTTTAGCAGAAAAAACAAAGAATCTTACTTTTGATAAAGTTGGGGAGCAAGTTGTTGATTTCGATTTGAAAGTTGCATCGAAACTGGGAGTTGCTAAGGTTAAAATATTAGCAGAAAGTGGAAGTAATAAAGCAACTTACGATATTGAATTGGATGTAAGAAATCCAAATCCAAGAGTAACGAACGTAAGTGATACGCTATTGGAAAATGGACAATCCTGGGAATATCTTGCAGAGCTTCCGGGAATGCAAGGAACAAATAAGGCTGTGTTGGAATTGTCGAATATTCCGCCAATCGATTTTGGTCGTCGTTTGGAGTACTTGATTGATTATCCCCACGGATGTATCGAGCAGACAACATCAGCGGTTTTTCCACAGTTATTTTTAGAAACAGTTGTTGATTTAAGTGCAGATCAGAAACAGAGAATAGAAGATAATGTTCGTGCAGGTTTAAGTCGTTTGTTGAGCTTTCAGCTGGCAAATGGAGGGTTTAGCTATTGGCCGGGAGGAAACGATGCCAATTCCTGGGGAACAAGTTATGCAGGTCATTTTATGATGCGCGCCGAAGAAGCTGGATACACTTTGCCTGTAGGATTAAAATCGGCTTGGGTAAAATATCAGAAATCAGCAGCAAAATCGTGGAAAGCAACTTCTCATTCTGGATATTATTATCGCAGAAACGATTTAATTCAGGCTTATCGTTTGTACACATTGGCTTTGGCCGATTATCCTGATTTATCAGCAATGAACAGAATGCGTGAGCAATCGAACTTATCGGATGATGCAAAATGGAGATTGGCAGCTGCTTACCGAATTATTGGAAAGAAAGAAGTTGCCGAAGAGTTAATTGAGGGATTGAGTACCGAAATTCCAGCCTACCGCGAACATTCAGGTAGTTTTGGATCATCGATTCGCGACAAAGCAATGATATTGGAAACTTTGAGTTTGGTAGGACAGAAGACGAAAGCATTTCCATTGGTTCAGGAATTGTCTGAAAAATTATCGAGCAATTCTTGGATGAGTACACAAACCACAGCTTATTGCTTAATTGCTATGGCAGAGTTTGTGGGTGATGGCGAATCTGGTAAAATGAGATTTACTTATTCTCTTAATGGTAAAGCTGAGGAAGAGTTAACAAGTTATCGACCAATTACCCAAATTCCTTTGGATGTAAGTGCTGGATCGCCTAAAGTTAAACTGAAGAACCTTGCTGATGGAGTCTTGTATGTTCGATTAAGCACAAGTGGAATTCCAGAAACGGGCGATCAGACTTCTTCAGAGAGGAATTTGAACTTGACAATTGCTTATGAAGATCTTCAGGGCAATACCATTGATATAAGTAAATTGCAGCAGGGAACTGATTTTAAAGCGAAAATTACAATCGAAAATCCTGGTGTAATGAACGATTACGAGCAAATGGCATTGACTCAAATCTTCCCATCGGGTTGGGAAATTTTAAAAACCCGATTTGGTGAAGTTGACGAGGTGAATAAAGGAGATCAGCCCAATTATCAGGATATTCGTGACGATCGTGTTTATACTTATTTTGATTTGAAGAAAAAGAAAAGCAAAACTTTTACCATTAGTTTAACAGCAGCTTATGTTGGAAAGTACTATTTGCCAACCGTAAATTGTGAGGCAATGTACGACGATAGAATCAATGCTAGAAAACCAGGCAAGTGGGTTGAGGTGGTGAAGTAAAAAGAGTATTGCGCAAAGGGCGATAAAGTATTTACAAAGAACGCAAAGTTAAAAGTCATTTCTTTGCGTTCTTGATATTTTTTAATGCTTTGCGAACTTTGCGAGAAATAAGTCAATGAATATTATTAGATTTAAATACAGGTTGTGAAGTAAATGATTTTTTAATGTCTGACAGCTTGAGTGGTGCTATCAGGTTTATAATGTAATTATGCGAATCCAGAGTTAAAAAACAATAAAAAAAGTTTGTTAAATCCTTGATTATCAGTGGAGTATATTTGTTTAAATCCTTGAAAATCAGTATCTTGAGGTCAGTTTCGAAGTGACAATTAGATATGATTTCCAAGGATAAAGACGACAAGTTAATAAGAATTTACTTTTTGGTTTGCGAAAAGTTTGAAGAACTTCAATTTTATTGTGAAAGATTCAGTAATAACAGTAAACCTGAATTTACCGATCAAGAAATTATGACCATTTATTTATACTGTATGCACTATGAAGAGCATATAAAAGTAAAACAAATTCACCGTTTTGCTTCTGACTGGTTGAGATCATGGTTTCCAAAGTTAGTAGGCTATAAAGCCTTTAATAACAGACTTAATAAACTAAGTGGAGCTTTTGCCCGGTTAGTTGAAATACTTTTGTCAGACTATCAGCCGGAAGATTGTTGTCTGGATCAAAGTTTATTGGACTCAATGCCAATTATTACCTGTTCAGGCAAACGTTCTGGAAAAGTTGCAACAGAAATAACAGATAAAGGATTCTGCTCGACAAAAGGTATTTATTATTATGGTATGAAACTGCATTTATTGGGTTTCAGACGTATTGGTAAATTGCCACATCCTGAGCAAATACTATTTACTCCTGCTTCTGTTAATGATGTTAATGTTTTTAAAGAAGCATGGTCAGGTATTGAGAACAGAACATTTTTTGGCGATAAAATATACTTTATTAATGAGCTTAACCAGAATATGTTGAAACATCAAAACTCTCAGACTCTTGCTCCAATCAAAGGGGTAAAAGGAATGCCAGATATAATAAAACAGAGAATTAAAGCTGCTGATGATTTATTCTCAACGGCAGTATCCAGAATTAGGCAACCTGTTGAGGCAATATTCAATTGGTTAATTGAAAAAACAGATATTCAAAAAGCTAGTAAAGTCAGATCTACAAAAGGATTAATGATACATACTTTTGGCAGGTTAGCTGCTGCTTTCATTGCATTAGCACTTTAGATCAACTCTGGATTCGCATTAATTGATTAAATATTGAAAGGTTGCAACTAATGGAAGCTATTGAAAAAGGATATTTTTATCATATTTATATCCGTGGCATTAATTCTTGTGATTTGTTTTCATCAGATAATGACTATAGAAGGTTTTTGCATTTGTATGAAAAATATTTAGACCCTATTGCTGATACTTATGCTTGGTGTTTAATGCCTAATCATTTTCATTTTTTACTTTGGATAAAGGAGGATGTAATTTATAAATATTCCAACGCTGACAGGTCTATTGACGCTGTCAGGTTCGATGAAATGAAGTGGGAAACGATTAACCAGTCAGCGTCGGTAAGACCTGACTGCGTTAGAATTCCGAATCCTAAAAATCACTTATCTCATTTATTTAATTCGTACACGAAATATTATAATAAGCGTCATGATCGACACGGAAGTTTATTTGAAAGACCTTTTAAACGAAAGCAGATTAATCATGAAAACTATTTAAAACAATTGGTTTTATACATTCAAAATAATCCAATTCATCATGGTTTTTGTGATCATCCTATAGAATATCCATGGAGTAGTTATTTAAGTTGTATCTCTGATAAACCAACTAAAATGAAAAGAGAAGAAGTTATTGAATGGTTTGATGATTTAGATAATTTTAAGTTTTGTCATCAGCAGGAGATAGAAATTTTACAAATCGAAAAATATTTGGAGATATAGTAATTGTATAGTAAGAATTTTAAATACTGCCAATCCAATAAATGCCGCATTTTTTTGCTGGCATTTTTTCTTGTGTTTGTCGTTTTTTGGTTTTCACTGTCCAAGCAGTTGTTTACCGATCCTACATCTACTATCCTTTATAGTAGTGAGGGTGATTTGTTAGGCGCCAGAATTGCCAATGATGGACAATGGCGATTTCCCGATTTGGAAAAAACTCCCATGAAATTCGAAAAGTCTTTGCTGGCTTTCGAGGATCAATATTTTTACTGGCATCCGGGTGTAAACCCGATTTCTTTAAGTAGAGCCATAGTTCAAAATATAAAAGCGGGCAGAGTGGTTAGCGGAGGAAGCACCATTAGCATGCAATTGGTGCGAATTTCCCGAAAAGGAAAAGCTAGAACTGTATACCAGAAGGTGATTGAGATGATTTTGGCTTTGAGATTGGAGTTACGATACTCGAAGCAAGAAATTCTGTCCCTTTATGCTTCTCATGCACCTTTTGGGGGTAATGTGGTAGGTTTGGATGCAGCTTCTTGGCGATTTTATGGGAGAAGTTCTGATGAATTATCTTGGGCTGAATCAGCAACACTGGCAGTGCTACCTAATGCTCCTGCCTTAATTTATCCGGGAAAAAATAGTGAACGATTACGGCAGAAAAGAAATCGTTTGCTCGATAAACTTTATGATTTGGAGGAGATTGACTCAACAACTTGTGAGTTGGCAAAATTGGAAGATATTCCTTCAAAAATTAATCATCTGCCAAGGATTGCTCCTCATTTGCTTGATAGAGCTCATAAAGACCACAGAGGAGAAAGGGTGAGCAGTTCTATTGATTATTCTCTACAACAAAGAGTGAATCAAATTGTGCGGAAACATCAAAAGAATCTGGAAGCTAATGAAATTCATAATTTGGCAGTTTTGGTACTCGATACAGAGTCTGGGAAAGCCATTGCCTATGTTGGAAATACAGAAAAAACAGGTAAAGAAAATAATGGTAATCAGGTTGATATAATTCATTCTCGCAGAAGTACCGGAAGTGTGCTAAAACCTTTTCTTTTTGCCAGTATGTTGAACGAAGGAGAAATTTTGCCCAATACTTTGGTACCTGATATTCCTACTCAAATTGCAGGCTATTCTCCCAAAAATTTTAATTTGAGTTACGATGGAGCAGTTCCGGCGCAAAAGGCGTTGGCAAGGTCTTTAAATGTTCCTTCGGTTCGCATGCTTAGAGATTATGGTGTGGAGCGATTTCATTTCTTTTTAAAGAAATTTGGTATGCATACTTTAAACAGGCCTGCGAACCATTATGGTTTGTCGCTAATTTTGGGTGGAGCAGAAGGTAGTTTGTGGGATTTGTGCGGAATGTATGCCAGCATGACTCGCATTTTGAATCACTACAACTATTATGGAGGAACTTATTTTTCGAAGGATATCAGAAATCCAATTTATATTAATGAGGAAATAAACAAGGGTAAAAAGGATTCACAATCCTTGGTGAAAGCTTCGGCTATTTATCAAACTTTTGAAGCTTTGCTGGAAGTTAATCGCCCCGATGGCGAGAATGGGTGGAAATCATTTTCATCCTCACAAAAGATTGCCTGGAAAACGGGAACTAGTTTTGGTTTTCGCGATGCCTGGGCAATTGGAACTACACCAAAATATGTAGTGGGAGTTTGGGTTGGTAATGCCGATGGAGAAGGACGACCAGGCTTAACAGGTGTAGGTGTAGCAGCTCCGATACTATTCGATGTTTTTAACCTCTTGCCCAAGGGCGAGTGGTTCGAACAGCCTTACCCAGAAATGGAAATGGTTCCCATCTGTCGTAAAAGTGGGCACAGAGCCGGAAGATGGTGCGAAGAAGTAGATTCTACGTGGATTTGTACTCAGGGATTAGAAACAGAGGTTTGTCCTTATCATCGTTTGGTGCATTTGGATCAGTCGAAATGTTTCCGGGTAAATTCCAATTGCGAAAAGGTGAGTAATATGATACATCAATCGTGGTTTGTGCTGCCACCGGCTATGGAATGGTATTATAAGAAAAGAAATCCGCTTTATAGGCCATTACCTCCTTTTCGTAATGATTGTGTAGGAACTGAATCTACAGCCATGGAACTAATCTATCCGAAAGGAAACGACAGGATTTTTGTGCCCATTGATTTGGATGGAGCAAGAGGGAAAGTTGTGTTTGAAATGGCACATCACGATCCTGAAATGAAGGTGTACTGGCATTTGGATGGAGAGTTTATTGGAGCTACTTGTAGTGTGCATCAAATGGAATTAAGTCCTAAGGAAGGAGAACATCTGCTCACTTTTGTAGATGAGCTGGGAAGTACACTGTATAAGAAGTTTACAATTGTTGGGAAAAATGCAAGATCCGTTGTTCACAATAATTAGAGTATTATCAGGAAGAAACAGTTTTAAATCCCTGTGTTTTTTGGTAAATTACATGCTTTATTAATTCATATAATTAAATGGTTTTACTTTTATTTTATTTATTTCTAGCTCTTTTTGTTTCATTTTTGTGTTCCGTTATGGAATCAGTTTTATTATCTACTCCACAATCTTTTTTAGAAGTGAAAAAGGAAGAGGGAATAAAATCAGTCAATACTTTTATTAAACTAAAAGAGAATATTGAAAAACCTCTTTCTGCAATTTTATCATTAAATACAATTGCTCATACAATTGGGGCGGCAGGAGTAGGAGCTCAGGCAACTCAACTTTTTGGAGAAGTTTATTTTGGTGTAATATCGGCAGTGTTGACTTTCCTGATACTGATATTTTCTGAAATAATTCCCAAAACAATTGGGGCAATGTATTGGAGAAGGTTGGCTATTGCATCGGGTTTAATTATTAATGGAATGGTTGTAATTACCTATCCTTTGGTAGTATTAACAGGTTATATTTCCCGTTTATTATCTAATAAACAGGAAGGAGGAAGTGTTAGTAGAGAAGAAATATCTGTTATGGCTAAAATTGGAACCAAAGAAGGGATATTCGAGGAGAAAGAGAACCGAATTATTCAAAATCTAATTCGATTAAGAAAAATAAATGTTACTGAAATAATGACACCACGAGTTGTTGTTGCAATTGCTGACGAAAATATGAGCCTAAAAGAGTTTATGAGTAAAAAGGAATATTTATACTACTCCCGTATTCCCATATATTCTAAAAATACTGATAATATAACCTCTTATGTTTTGAGACAGAAGGTTTTTGAAAAACTTGCCGAGGGTGAAGAAAAATTACGATTAAAAGATATAGCTCGTAAGATTGTTATTGTTCCCGAATTTCAGACAATTTTAAACACCTGGGATAATTTGCTAAACCGAAAAGAACACATGGCACTGGTGGTTGATGAATATGGCGGAATGGATGGTATTGTAACCATGGAAGATATTATTGAAACATTATTGGGACTGGAAATCCTCGATGAGCATGACCAAATTGAAGATATGCAGCAATATGCACGGGAAAGATGGAAACAACGGCAAGTAAAATATAATGTGTTTAAAGAATAATTATATTCATTTACTTTTAACTATATTATAATAAATTGTTGTGTTATTTTTAAGAATTGACTATTTTTAAGAGTAAACCTTTAATAAAGGTTTAATGTTTTTTAATGGCTAAAAATGAAATTGTGAAGAGACTGCTGCTGAGGTTTGAAAATAAGTTTTTTATTGGATATTTATTAATTGGAGGCCTATGGATATTATTTTCGGATAGGATTTTAAATATATTAATATCTGACGCCAACGATTTAACGAATATTCAGACTTACAAAGGGTGGTTTTATGTGTTGATTACAGGTTGGTTTTTTTATTATTTATTGAAAAAACATCTAATAAAAATACGAAATGCCGAATTAAAAGCCCGAGAAAGTGAGCAATTAAAATCATCATTTTTACAAAATATGTCGCACGAAATTCGTACTCCCATGAATGGGATTATTGGTTTTGCAGCACTTCTGAGAGATAGTAATATAACAAAAGAGCAGAGAGACAGATATTTGAATATTTTGACACAAAGCTCGGATCAATTGCTACATGTGGTAAATGATGTGTTAGATTTATCTTTGATTGAAACCGGAAGTATTATTCTTGAAAGAGATGTGGTTGATGTAAATGCAGTTTTAGATGAGTTTTATGACGTTTATTCCGTTAGTTTGAAAGATGGAATTAATTTGCAACTGAATAAAGGCGTAAAAGAGGGATTGAAAATTATTACTGATGATGTGAAATTTCGTCAAATATTAAATAATTTGCTGAGTAATGCTCAAAAATTTACAGAAAAAGGAAATGTGGAATTTGGTTACGAATTACATGGTTTTCAGCTGTTATTTTATGTGAAAGATAGTGGTATTGGAATTGATCCTGAAATGAAGGAGAAAATATTTGATCGTTTTCGAAGAGCAGAAATTGAAACAACTAAAACAATTGGTGGAGCAGGTTTGGGTTTGGCAATTTGCCGAGGAAATTTGAATGTGATGAAAGGTAAAATTTGGGTTGAATCAAATGAAGAGGGTGGCTCTTCTTTTTATTTTTCAATTCCTTTCGAAAAAGCTGAGGAAATCAAAGACTTATCTGTTAAAGTGGAGCAGCCTTGTGTAATGCCTGATAAAAATTGCATTTTAGTAGCCGAGGATGAGGATACAAACTTCTATTATTTATCAACAATATTAGAAAGTGCCGGATTGGAAATAATAAGAGCATGTAATGGTATTGAGGCTGTTGATTTATTTAAAAAGAACCCGAAAATAGGTTTTATACTAATGGATATAAAAATGCCTTTGATGAGTGGTTATGAGGCAACAGGAAAAATTCGTGAGTTTAATAAAAAAGTGCCTATAATTGCCCAAACAGCCTTTGCCATGAGCGATGAAAGAACAAAAGCAATCGAAGCTGGATGTACAGATTATATCGCAAAACCATTTAAAAAAACAGACATATTAACTCTTATTGAGAATTTTCAAAATTTAGTTTAGTTTTTTATAAATCCATTTGTACTCCAAACATTATGCGAGGCATAAAACTGGGTTGGTCTATTGCTTTATCGGCGTCTTTATAACGATATTGTTCATTGGTATTGTTGTTTGTTCGGGCGTTGGTATTATCATTATCGGGAGAGTAAGATGTATCGTGTCCTTGTAGTTTTGCATCGAAAAAATAATCTAATCCTGCTGTAAAAATCAGTTTTACTCTTGAGGATATATTATAACGACTTTCAATTCCCGCACCTAAACCATATTGCTTACTTGTAATATCGAAATCTTCATTACCTCCTACATATTTAAAATTTCCTTTAAAGGAAGAAAATCTTGGACCAAAATATCCGTAAGAATCTTCATTGCCAAGTATTGTTATTTTTTTTAGAAAGTCTAGTCGAAGATCAATATTATGTCCTTTTTTTTCGGGTACACCATTGCTTGCATTGTTAATGAAAATTTTTCGTGCAGCAGAAGAATTTCCCGGTTTTGGCCAGGTATATCCAAGCCCTAATCTAATGTCAAGAGGAAAGTCTTTGGTCGAATCGTTAAATAGTAAATTAGCACCTAAACCAAAGCCTCGGTTAAGTCCGGCAGTAAACTGAAAATCTGTTTTTTCTTTAAATTTACTTTGTTCTTGGGCAAAAGAAGATAAGCTAATGCCAATTAAAAATAAGAGAAAGTAATACTTTATGTGAGTGATTGTTTTTGTATGTAGCATGAATGTATTTGTTTAATGTATTGTTATAAAACGCATTAAGTTGATAAATATTGTCTCTCTTGATTTTGTGTTTATGGAAAAATTACCAACTTTAAAAAAAATATACTTGTTTTTACCTATAAAAATGGAGCATAATTATCATAGGCAATTTGAAAGCTATATGTATCTTTATCCTAACTAAACATGAATGTAATATGCAGTATCAGGAAATATTTTCGAAAATTATTTTTCAAATGCAGAATTTTAAAGATTTGGGTAATGTAGCATCTTATATTCCCGAGTTGGAATCTGTAAATCCCAATAAATTTGGTGTACATTTATGTTCCTTAAAAGGAGATAATTATAGTTTTGGCGATTCTAATGAAAAATTTTCTATTCAGAGTATTTCTAAAGTCTTATCGTTAAGTATGGCTTTCCATATAGAGAAAGATGATTTGTGGAAACGTGTTGGGGTAGAGCCTTCGGGAACACCTTTTAATTCGTTGGTGCAGTTAGAATACGATAAGGGGATTCCAAGAAATCCATTTATAAATGCAGGAGCAATTGTTATTACTGATATTTTGATAAGTAATTTGTCTAATCCTAAAAATCAATTTATAGAATTTGTAAGGAAATTATCGGGCAATGCAAGTATTAATTACTCTGAGAAAATAGCCGAATCGGAAAAATCTATGGGATATAGAAATGCGGCACTTTGTAATTTAATGAAATCTTTTGGTAATATTAAAAATGATATTGATGAGGTATTAGATTTCTATTTTAACCTTTGTTCTGTTGAAATGACATGCGCAGAATTGGCACGTACATTTTTGTTTTTGGCAAATTATGGTAAGGATATCTTTTCAGGAGAGAAAATTATTAGCAGCAGCAAATCGAAAAGAATAAATGCGGTAATGCAATTGTGCGGATTGTACGATGAAGCCGGAGAGTTTTCCTTTAAAGTTGGTTTGCCAGGGAAAAGTGGTGTGGGAGGTGGAATTGTGGCTGTGTATCCAAACAATTATAGTATTGCAGTATGGAGTCCTCGTTTAAATGTAAAAGGGAACTCTGGTAAAGGAATGCTGTTTCTCGAAAAATTTACCAGTGAAACTAAGTCTTCTATATTTTAGAGAATGACTTTGATTTGCAGATGCCATTCGTTTACTTATCTTTAATAATATTCTAAAACTACAATTTTTACAGCACTATGAGTCAACTAATAACGATTACAAAGCTTAATGATATATTACCAGAATATCAGAATACACCCATTAGTTTATTAATCGAATTTCATAATTTAAACCGACCTTATGCAGATTATCAACAAGCTCAGCTCTTAGTGGGAATGTGTATGGACCATAGGAAACATCTTCATATTCCTGAAAATTTTTCATATATTATTAGAACCGGAGGAGCCAACTTAAGATATAGCGAATTTAAAGTTTCCTATGCAATTTCGGTTGGTGGTATAAAGCATATTGCTTTAATAGGACACAATAATTGTGGCATGGTAAACTTAAATGCTAAAAAAGAGCAGTTTATTGGAGGATTGGTTAAGGAAGCTGGTTGGACAATGGATCAGGCTGTAGAGCACTTCAATAATTTCGCACCTATGTTTGAAATTGGAAATGCCATCGATTTTGTAGTTGCAGAAGCCAAAAGGTTAAGAGTTAAATACCCTAAAATTATTGTTGCTCCATTGTTTTATAATGTTGATGATAATAAATTGTACATGATTGAAGAATAGTTTAACAGAGAAGCTGAAAAATTATTATCATTTAAAAATATTGCAGTACTTTTGCCCCACTTTAATTCTTTCATTGTTCGATTGAATTTAAAATTAGCACCCAATGGAATACACTAGATTAAACAAGGCAATTGCAGAAACTGGATACTGTTCGAGAAGAGAAGCTGATAAGCTAATTGAAAAACGAAAGGTAAAAGTAAATGGTAAACTTGCCGAAATGGGTGTTAAAGTTACCCGCGAAGATGAAATATCGGTAAGAGGAGAAGTGCTTACTAAAGTAGCGCGTAATATTTATCTGGTTTTTAATAAACCCATTGGTATAACCTGTACTACCGACCTTCGAATAAAAGGAAACATCATATCCTACATTAATTATCCCGAAAGAATATTTCCAATTGGAAGATTAGATAAGCCAAGTGATGGTCTTATTTTTATGACCAATGATGGTGATATTGTAAATAAAATTCTTCGTTCCAGAAATAATCACGAGAAAGAGTACATTGTGACTGTTAATAAAAAGATAAGCTCCGATTTTATTAAGAAAATGAGTAATGGAGTCCCTATTCTCGATACAGTCACAAAAAAATGTCGTGTTACCAGAGTAAATAATTATACCTTTAAAATTATCCTGACTCAGGGATTAAATCGTCAGATTCGTAGGATGTGTGAATTTTTAGGATATGAAGTTACATCTTTAAGAAGATTAAGAATTATGAATATCTCTCTGGGAAATTTAAAGCCGGGAAAGTACCGTTCTTTTACTAAAAAAGAGTTGAAAGATTTGCTAGCTCTTTGTGAAGATTCCCTTAAAACTCACGATAGTTTTTAAATAATCATACTTTTCTCTTTTTATCCTTTAAAATAGTACTGTAAGCCTTAAATGGTCTTAGGTGTGGGATTCTTATGTCTTGAATTTCTGTTTGTTGTGCTTGGTTTTTTCTTATTTAATCTCGTTTTTAATAAAAAATGAGAGTATCTTAAATGTTCTAATATTCAGCATGTTGGATGTTTTTATTGAAAATCATAGGGGCTTGACATGAAATAATTGAACTTTAATCAGTAAATTTACGTAGTTAAAGTAGATAAAATAGTTTTTCGTCAAAAACAACTTTAACGTTGGGGATTGTGGGGATGAGGTTTTAAAAGGAGAACAAATGGATAAAATTTTACGTGTTTTTTGTTTTACGTCGATTATTGTTTTTAGTTGTTATTTTGGAAATGCACAAATTGTGCGACCTTCTAGTGATACAACAATTTGTATAGGAGAAACGGTTGTGCTGGAAGCCAAAGCTGGTTCATACATGTACAATTGGAGTACTGGAGATCTATCTGAAACTATTTCGGTATCGCCATTAACAACTACGTCTTATAGCTTACGTGTTTTTATTCCCGATACAGGAACAGAACTAATTAATAATGGTGATTTCGACTTAGGAAATACTGGCTTTTACAGTGAATATATATATTGTCCTGATCCTGTAGTTTCTTCTGCAAATCATTCTCATACTGAATCATTATGGCAAGAGGGTAGATATGCCGTTGATAACGATCCGAATGAATATCATGCAAATTTTTCTTCATGCAGTGGGCACACAGGAAACTCGCCAGATAACTTTTTGATTGTTAATGGTGCTCCCGATGAAGATGTAGTGGTGTGGAGTCAAACAATTACGGTAAACCCTAATCAATATTATGCATTCTCAACTTGGGCTGCGAATGTTCATCCAACCAATCCAGCCAGACTGGAATTTATGATTGATGGTGTTTTAATGGGTGATTATATAGAACCAAGTTCTGGATTAACTTGTAATTGGGAAGAGTTTTATTCTTTATGGTATTCTGGAGCAAAAACATCAATAGAAATATCTATTGTAAATAAAAACTTAATTAGGAGTGGTAACGATTATGCATTAGATGGAATTTCATTTAATCCTTTGGTCGAAGTTCCTGATACCAGAATTGTGAATGTTGTTGATCCCGCTACCGTTAATGCTGGTGAAGATCAGACTATTTGTGGAAATATTTCTGCGTCTATTTCAGCATCAGCTTCTAATTATGAAAGTTTTTATTGGACTACTTCTGGCGACGGTGTATTCACTAATTCTATAAGTCTAAATTCTAATTATGTTCCAGGAATAAACGATATTGCAAATGGTTCGGTAATAATTACTGCAAATGCCAATTCAAATTCTCCGTGCGGAGCTGTTAGCGATAATTTAACCTTAACTTTAAATCCGGTTCCAGTAATAGGTTTTGGCGATAATTTGGCCTCTTGCGATGGAGGTGATTATATTCTTGATGCTGGTAATCCAGGATCTACCTATGTATGGAATACAGGAGAAACGACTCAAACTATTACAGTATCTACCGATGGTGATTATTCCGTAGAAGTAACAAATTCCTACGGATGTATTGAGGCAGATACAGTTCATGTTGGATTTTATCCGAATCTTACTATCGATCTTGGTCCCGATAGAACTGTTTGTACAGGTGAGCCTGTGGTATTAGATGCAGGTATTTCCGGAGCTACCTATCTATGGAGTACTGGAGAAACTACTCAGGAAATAATTGTTTATAATGCGGGTAATTATTCTGTTACAGTAACGAATTCTTCTGGTTGTGATGCTACCGATGATATAAATGTTAATTTGGTTCCTCCTCCTACCGTAGATTTAGGCCCTGATCAGGTACTTAACGATGGAGATGTAATTACTCTCGATGCAGGAAATCATTTTTTTTATATATGGGATGATGGATCTAGAAGTAGATATTTGAATATTGATAAACCAGGTCTTTATGCTGTTAGAGTAATGGATGTTAATGGTTGTTCGGCAATGGACATGGTTAATATTACAAGTGCTTCGGGAACTATTCCTGATGTTACATTGAACGATACAATTATTTGTAGGGATGAATCTGTAGAACTTTATGCAGGTAACGATTTTTTATTTAACTGGGATGTTGATGGATTATCTTCGCGTGTTGTAGTTGCTCCCGATTCAACAACAACATATAATTTAAGATTGTTTTATGTTGATAAAACACTCGAATTGGTAGATAATGGTGATTTTACTCTTGGGAATATTGGTTTCCAAAGTGATTACTATTATTGTCGTCGAACTTGGCATTCCTCATGTCGGGCACGTAGTAGTAAATACACAATTAATGATGACACCGATGCTTTTGGTTCCGATAAAAGTGATTGTGGTGGAGTTACAGGAAATTCTTCCGATAATGTGCTGGTTATTGAAGGCGGAAATGTAAATAGTACTGTTTGGGAACAGGATATTGCTGTTGACACAGATAGCTATTATACTTTTTCTTTAAATGTAACTAACCTAAAGAATAGTAGCTCCGACGAATTTGAACTGATAATTAACGGCAAGGTAGTTCTGCAGTTTAGCACAGATAATCCATGTGACTGGAAAGAGTATAAAACATTGGTGTATTCAGATACAGAATCGCAGCTTAATATTCAAATTAATAATACATCAACAACAGGTACAGATAATGCTTTTGCTTTCGATGGAATTAGTATGTTCAAGTTGTCCGAAATGCCATTGGATGTTACAGTCACAGTAATTCAACATGTTGTTGCTGATGCTGGAGATGATCTTATAATTTGCGAAGCAGGAACAGTTTCTCTTAATGGATCTGTGGAAAATGCTTCTTCCTTTTTTTGGAATACTTTAGGCGATGGAAGTTTTGATAACGCCGGAAATCTAAATGCTACATATACACCTGGAATATCCGATATCGCTAATGGATATGTTGACCTTGAATTGAGTGCTCAGCCAATTATTCCATGTACCGATCCCGATTTAGATACACTTCGTGTGGATATCAATGCAAATTTAGCTATTGATTTAGGAGCAGATCTTGAATTTTGTCAGGGAGATTCAACTATTTTAGATGCAAATTATTCTGGTGGAAGTTACCTTTGGAATACAGGAGAGACAACTCAATCTATAATTGTAAAAACAACTGGTAATTATTCGGTAATTGTTACCGATATTAACGGATGTAATGGTAGCGACGATGTTAACGTAACGGTTCATTCAAATCCTGTTGTCGATTTAGGTCCGGATCAGGAAACCTGTGATGGCATTGATGTTATGATAGACGCAGGCCTTCCGGGATCTACTTATTTTTGGAGTAATGGAGAAACTTTGCAAGCGATTTTAACATCGATTTCTGGCAACTATTCAGTGGTTCTTACTGACGCCAATGGCTGTTCAGCAAGCGATGATGTAAATGTAACAGTTCATCCAAATCCGATTGTAGATTTGGGAGCTGATCGGGAAACATGTGCAGGTAATACCATTACTTTGGATGCAGGAAATTCTGGTTCAATTTACTTGTGGTCGACAGGAGAAACAACCCAGACAATTACAGTTTCAACTTCTGGTAATTATTCAGTTGTAGTGACTGATGCTAATGGCTGTTCTGCAAGCGATGATGTGAATGTAACAGTTTATCCAAATCCGATTGTAGATTTAGGAGCTGATCAGGAAACATGTGCAGGAAGTACCATTACTTTGGATGCAGGCAATGCAGGTTCAACATATTTATGGTCGACAGGTGAAATAACTCAGACAATTACAGTTTCTGCTTCAGGAAACTATTCAGTAGTTGTGACTGATGCTAATGCTTGTTCTGCTACCGACGATGTGAATGTAACAGTACATCCAAATCCAACAGTTGATTTGGGAGCTGATCAGGAAACTTGTGCAGGAACTAGCATAACTTTAGATGCTGAAAATTCAGGTTCATCTTATTTATGGAGTACTGGTGAAACAACTCAGACAATTACAGTTTCTGTCTCAGGAAACTATTCAGTAGTTGTGACCGATGCTAACGGCTGTTCAGCAACAGATGATGTGAATGTGATAGTACATCCAAATCCAACAGTTGATTTGGGGGCTGATCAGGAAACTTGTGCTGGTGGAAGTATTACTTTAGATGCTGAAAATTCAGGTTCATCTTTCTTATGGTCGACAGGTGAAACAACTCAAACTATTACTGTTTCTGTCTCAGGAAACTATTCTGTTGTATTAACTGATATTAACGGCTGTTCAGCAACAGATGATGTGAATGTGATAGTACATCCAAATCCAACAGTTGATTTGGGGGCTGATCAGGAAACTTGTGCTGGTGGAAGTATTACTTTAGATGCTGAAAATTCAGGTTCATCTTTCTTATGGTCGACAGGTGAAACAACTCAGACTATTACTGTTTCTGTCTCAGGAAACTATTCAGTAGTCGTGACCGATGCCAATGGCTGTTCAGCAACAGATGATGTAAATGTGACAGTTCATCCAAATCCAACAGTTGATTTGGGAGCTGATCAGGAAACTTGTGCTGGTGGAAGTATTACTTTAGATGCTGAAAATTCAGGTTCATCTTTCTTATGGTCGACAGGTGAAACAACTCAGACTATTACTGTTTCTGTCTCAGGAAACTATTCAGTAGTCGTGACCGATGCCAATGGCTGTTCAGCAACAGATGATGTAAATGTGACAGTTCATCCAAATCCAACAGTTGATTTGGGAGCTGATCAGGAAACTTGTGCTGGTGGAAGTATTACTTTAGATGCTGAAAATTCAGGTTCATCTTTCTTATGGTCGACAGGTGAAACAACTCAAACTATTACTGTTTCTGTCTCAGGAAACTATTCTGTTGTATTAACTGATATTAACGGCTGTTCAGCAACAGATGATGTAAATGTGACAGTACATCCAAATCCAACAGTTGATTTAGGTGCTGATCAGGAAACTTGTGCAGGTGGAAGTATTACTTTAGATGCTGAAAATTCAGGTTCATCTTTCTTATGGTCGACAGGTGAAACAACTCAGACAATTACAGTTGCTGCTTCAGGAAATTATTCAGTAGTTGTGACCGATACCAATGGCTGTTCAGCAAGCGATGATGTGAATGTGACAGTACATCCAAATCCAACAGTTGATTTGGGAGCTGATCAGGAAACTTGTGCAGGTGGAACAATTACTTTGGATGCAGGCAATGCAGGAGCAAGCTATTTGTGGAGTACGGGAGAAACAACTCAAAATATTACAGTTTCTGCTTCAGGAAATTATTCAGTAGTTGTGACCGATGCTAATGCTTGTTCAGCAATCGATGATGTAAATGTGACAGTACATCCGAATCCAACAGTTGATTTGGGTGCTGATCAGGAAACTTGTGCTCGTGGAAGTATTACTTTAGATGCTGGAAATTCAGGTTCATCTTATTTATGGAGTACTGGAGAAACAACTCAGACAATTACAGTTTCTGCTTCAGGAAATTATTCAGTAGTTGTGACCGATGTCAATGGCTGTTCAGCAACAGATGATGTAAACGTGACAGTACATCCGAATCCAATAGTCGATTTGGGATCTGATCAGGAAACTTGTGCAGGTGGAACAATTACATTGGATGCAGGAAATTCAGGTTCATCTTTCTTATGGTCGACAGGAGAAACAACTCAAATTATTACAGTCAATACAAGTGGCAATTATTCTGTAGTCGTGACTGATACTAACGGCTGTTCAGCAACAGACGATGTAAATGTGACGGTACATCCAAATCCAACAGTTGATTTGGGAGCTGATCAGGAAACTTGTGCAGGTGGAAGTATTACTTTAGATGCTGAAAATTCAGGTTCATCTTATTTATGGAGTACTGGTGAAACAACTCAGACAATTACAGTTTCTGTCTCAGGAAACTATTCAGTAGTTGTGACCGATGCTAACGGCTGTTCAGCAACAGATGATGTGAATGTGATAGTACATCCAAATCCAACAGTTGATTTGGGGGCTGATCAGGAAACTTGTGCTGGTGGAAGTATTACTTTAGATGCTGAAAATTCAGGTTCATCTTTCTTATGGTCGACAGGTGAAACAACTCAGACAATTACAGTTAATGCAAGTGGAAACTATTTTGTAGTCGTGACTGATACTAACGGCTGTTCAGCAAGCGATGATGTAAACGTGACAGTTCATCCAAATCCAACAGTTGATTTAGGTGCTGATCAGGAAACTTGTGCTGGTGGAAGTATTACTTTAGATGCTGAAAATTCAGGTTCATCTTTCTTATGGTCGACAGGTGAAACAACACAAACTATTACAGTCAATACAAGTGGCAATTATTCTGTTGTAGTAACTGATGCCAATGGCTGTTCAGCAAGCGATGATGTGAATGTGACAGTTCATCCAAATCCAACAGTTGATTTGGGCGCTGATCAGGAAACTTGTGCTGGTGGAAGTATTACTTTAGATGCTGGAAATTCAGGTTCATCTTATTTATGGAGTACTGGTGAAACAACTCAGACAATTACAGTTTCTGTCTCAGGAAACTATTCAGTAGTCGTGACCGATGCCAATGGCTGTTCAGCAACAGATGATGTAAATGTGACAGTTCATCCAAATCCAACAGTTGATTTGGGAGCTGATCAGGAAACTTGTGCTGGTGGAAGTATTACTTTAGATGCTGAAAATTCAGGTTCATCTTTCTTATGGTCGACAGGTGAAACAACTCAAACTATTACTGTTTCTGTCTCAGGAAACTATTCTGTTGTATTAACTGATATTAACGGCTGTTCAGCAACAGATGATGTAAATGTGACAGTACATCCAAATCCAACAGTTGATTTAGGTGCTGATCAGGAAACTTGTGCAGGTGGAAGTATTACTTTAGATGCTGAAAATTCAGGTTCATCTTTCTTATGGTCGACAGGTGAAACAACTCAGACAATTACAGTTGCTGCTTCAGGAAATTATTCAGTAGTTGTGACCGATACCAATGGCTGTTCAGCAAGCGATGATGTGAATGTGACAGTACATCCAAATCCAACAGTTGATTTGGGAGCTGATCAGGAAACTTGTGCAGGTGGAACAATTACTTTGGATGCAGGCAATGCAGGAGCAAGCTATTTGTGGAGTACGGGAGAAACAACTCAAAATATTACAGTTTCTGCTTCAGGAAATTATTCAGTAGTTGTGACCGATGCTAACGGGTGTTCCGCTACCGACGATGTGAATGTAACAGTATATCCAAATCCAACAGTTGATTTGGGTGCTGATCAGGAAACTTGTGCTGGTGGAACAATTACTTTGGATGCAGGAAATACTGGTTCGACTTTCTTATGGTCGACAGGTGAAACAACACAAACAATTACTGTTTCTGCTTCAGGAAATTATTCAGTAGTTGTGACCGATGCTAACGGCTGTTCAGCAACAGATGATGTAAATGTGACGGTACATCCAAATCCAACAGTTGATTTGGGATCCGATCAGGAAACTTGTGCTGGAACTAGCATAGTATTAGATGCTGGAAATTCAGGTTCATCTTTCTTATGGTCGACAGGAGAAACTACTCAGACAATTACAGTTTCTGCTTCAGGAAACTATTCTGTAGTCGTGACCGATGCTAACGGCTGTTCAGCAACAGATGATGTAAATGTGACGGTACATCCAAATCCAACAGTGGATTTGGGTGCTGATCAGGAAACTTGTGCAGGTGGAAGTATTACTTTAGATGCTGAAAATTCAGGTTCATCTTATTTATGGAGTACTGGTGAAACAACTCAGACAATTACAGTTTCTGTCTCAGGAAACTATTCAGTAGTTGTGACCGATGCTAACGGCTGTTCAGCAACAGATGATGTGAATGTGATAGTACATCCAAATCCAACAGTTGATTTGGGGGCTGATCAGGAAACTTGTGCTGGTGGAAGTATTACTTTAGATGCTGAAAATTCAGGTTCATCTTTCTTATGGTCGACAGGTGAAACAACTCAGACAATTACAGTTAATGCAAGTGGAAACTATTTTGTAGTCGTGACTGATACTAACGGCTGTTCAGCAAGCGATGATGTAAACGTGACAGTTCATCCAAATCCAACAGTTGATTTAGGTGCTGATCAGGAAACTTGTGCTGGTGGAAGTATTACTTTAGATGCTGAAAATTCAGGTTCATCTTTCTTATGGTCGACAGGTGAAACAACACAAACTATTACAGTCAATACAAGTGGCAATTATTCTGTTGTAGTAACTGATGCCAATGGCTGTTCAGCAAGCGATGATGTGAATGTGACAGTTCATCCAAATCCAACAGTTGATTTGGGCGCTGATCAGGAAACTTGTGCTGGTGGAAGTATTACTTTAGATGCTGGAAATTCAGGTTCATCTTATTTATGGAGTACTGGTGAAACAACTCAGACAATTACAGTTTCTGTCTCAGGAAACTATTCAGTAGTCGTGACCGATGCCAATGGCTGTTCAGCAACAGATGATGTAAATGTGACAGTTCATCCAAATCCAACAGTTGATTTGGGAGCTGATCAGGAAACTTGTGCTGGTGGAAGTATTACTTTAGATGCTGAAAATTCAGGTTCATCTTTCTTATGGTCGACAGGTGAAACAACTCAAACTATTACTGTTTCTGTCTCAGGAAACTATTCTGTTGTATTAACTGATATTAACGGCTGTTCAGCAACAGATGATGTAAATGTGACAGTACATCCAAATCCAACAGTTGATTTAGGTGCTGATCAGGAAACTTGTGCAGGTGGAAGTATTACTTTAGATGCTGAAAATTCAGGTTCATCTTTCTTATGGTCGACAGGTGAAACAACTCAGACAATTACAGTTGCTGCTTCAGGAAATTATTCAGTAGTTGTGACCGATACCAATGGCTGTTCAGCAAGCGATGATGTGAATGTGACAGTACATCCAAATCCAACAGTTGATTTGGGAGCTGATCAGGAAACTTGTGCAGGTGGAACAATTACTTTGGATGCAGGCAATGCAGGAGCAAGCTATTTGTGGAGTACGGGAGAAACAACTCAAAATATTACAGTTTCTGCTTCAGGAAATTATTCAGTAGTTGTGACCGATGCTAACGGGTGTTCCGCTACCGACGATGTGAATGTAACAGTATATCCAAATCCAACAGTTGATTTGGGTGCTGATCAGGAAACTTGTGCTGGTGGAACAATTACTTTGGATGCAGGAAATACTGGTTCGACTTTCTTATGGTCGACAGGTGAAACAACACAAACAATTACTGTTTCTGCTTCAGGAAATTATTCAGTAGTTGTGACCGATGCTAACGGCTGTTCAGCAACAGATGATGTAAATGTGACGGTACATCCAAATCCAACAGTTGATTTGGGATCCGATCAGGAAACTTGTGCTGGAACTAGCATAGTATTAGATGCTGGAAATTCAGGTTCATCTTTCTTATGGTCGACAGGAGAAACTACTCAGACAATTACAGTTTCTGCTTCAGGAAACTATTCTGTAGTCGTGACCGATGCTAACGGCTGTTCAGCAACAGATGATGTAAATGTGACGGTACATCCAAATCCAACAGTGGATTTGGGTGCTGATCAGGAAACTTGTGCAGGTGGAACAATTACTTTGGATGCAGGAAATACTGGTTCGACTTTCTTATGGTCGACAGGTGAAACAACACAAACAATTACTGTTTCTGCTTCAGGAAATTATTCAGTAGTTGTGACCGATGCTAACGGCTGTTCAGCAACAGATGATGTAAATGTGACGGTACATCCAAATCCAACAGTTGATTTGGGATCCGATCAGGAAACTTGTGCTGGAACTAGCATAGTATTAGATGCTGGAAATTCAGGTTCATCTTTCTTATGGTCGACAGGAGAAACTACTCAGACAATTACAGTTTCTGCTTCAGGAAACTATTCTGTAGTCGTGACCGATGCTAACGGCTGTTCAGCAACAGATGATGTAAATGTGACGGTACATCCAAATCCAACAGTGGATTTGGGTGCTGATATAAAAGAATGTGGCGTAATGAGTACGGAAATTAAGGCATCTGGATCTTTTGTATCATATTTATGGAATACGGGAGAAAAAACCGAAATTATTAATGTGAATGCTACAGGAAATTATTCTGTTGCTGCAACTGATGCTAATGGGTGTATCGCTGAAGATAGTATCAGTGTAAACTTATTACCAGATTTTAATTTTGAGCTGATGTATTCTTCTAATTTAGTTTGTTATGGAGATTCAACATATATTGAAGGTCCAAATAATGACAATTATATTTATCAATGGAAAAAAGATGGGAATGTAATTAGTGGAGAAACGAATTATTCGATAAAGACAGGGGAATCGGGAAGATATACATTGGAAGTTTTTAATGCAGATAATTGTTTCGCTTCCGATAGTGTTGATGTAGAAATTATTAGTTTGCCAAATACTCCTTTGCCAGATAAGGTAGATATGTGTTATGGAGAATCTGTAAAACTAGATATTGGTGATGGTGATACCTTTTTGTGGAGTGATGGAATTACAACACAAACGAGAGAAGTAAGTGTGGGAGGTGTGTATCAGGTTGAAGTGAGTGATATTCATGGGTGTATTGGCTACGATTCTGTAGAAGTATATGTTCATGATTTACCAATTGTTGATTTAGGTCCTGATTTATATATCTGTGAAGGAGAAGAATTAATAATTGAAGCACCTGAGGGATATTACACCGAATGGAATCCTGGAGGGACTGCAAGGTCGATATATGTGTATGAAGAAGGTAGTTTTGTTTTGAATGTAACAGATAAATTTGGATGTACAGGTCAGGATGATATAAGTGTTTTTGTTCATGAAAATCCAGATGTTTATTTAGGTAGAGATACTGTAATTGCAGAGGGAAGTTCGATTATTTTAGATGCCGGTAGTGGATATGTAGAATATGAGTGGAATAATCAGGAAGATTCTCAATTCTTAAAAGTTGAAAAAGATGGAGAGTATGCAGTTAATGTTGTTGATATGAACGGCTGTAGAGGAAATGGAAAAGTGAAGGTTGCTGTTAATCCAATTCCGACTATTAATTTAGGAGATAGAGCTGGAATCTGTGAAGGAACTTCATTAATGCTCGACGCAGGCAACTGGGAAAGATATTTATGGAGTACCGGAGCAGTGTCAAGAACAATTACAGTGAACAAAACAGGTCAATATACCGTACAAGTTTGGGATATGTATGGAATAATGGGTACAGATACTATTAAGGTTGAAGTTTATCCTTCCCCAGAAGTTCATATAGCCTCGGATACTTTAAGCATTTATAAGGGACAAACTCTTACTTTGGATGCAGGATCTGGATATTCGTCTTATTATTGGAATACAGGTTCGGATTGGAGAAGTATTGACGTAGATAATGAAGGAGATTATTCTGTTCAGGTAGAAAATGAATATGGCTGTGTTGCTCAGGCATCGATAGCGGTGAAATTATTGAAGGCTAAAATGGTTGTACCTAATGTTTTTACGCCAAATGGAAAAGGTCCTAACGAGATTTTTTATCCTGTATTTAAAGGGATTGTTAGCGATTTTGAAATGTATATTTACACTCGTTGGGGTGAGCAGGTATTTGAATTGAAAAAGGATATGGTTGCCAATAATGAGTTGAAATATGAAGGCTGGAATGGAACTTATAGAGGTAGTGATGCGGAAATAGGAGTGTACGTTTATATTATTTTTTACGAAGGGAAAGAAAGAGCTCACGGAACAGTTACATTGTTTAGATAATGATTAGAAAAGTACTGAAAATAGCAAGTTTTATTTTACTGATGATGAATTCGACGTTTTTGTATGCACAAGACGTTGAGTTCTCTCAGTTTTATGCGAATAAAGTATACTTAAATCCAGCTTTTGCAGGTTCTGATTTTGATGCAAGAATATCAATGAACTACAGAAATCAATGGCCCGAAATAAGTTCTGCTTATGTAACTTATAGCGTAGCTTACGATCAATATGTAAATTCTTTAGGTGGAGGCCTTGCATTGCAAGTTATGCAGGATGAACAGGGCGATGGAACCATAAGTACAACAACTGTAAGTGGTATGTATTCGTATACACTTAGACTAAGCCGCAGTTTGTCAGTTAGAGCGGGATTTCAATTGTCTTATATGCAGCGAAAATTGAATGATTCTAACTTTACTTTTCCCGATCAAACCGATGAGTTTTATATTAATGGATTAATAAGCCCATTTACAGGCGAAAGTGCTGTAGATAATTTAAACAGGAATTATTTCGATTTTTCAACTGGAATAATAGCATCTTATAAAAACTGGTTTATTGGTTTTGCTGCTCATCATCTTTCCGAGCCCGACGAAGCCTATAAAGAAGAAAGTGATTATTCTAAATTGCCTCGAAAATATACTTTTCATTGTGGTGTTAATGTTCCCGTATTCAGAAACGGTTTGCATCAATCAGATTTTAGTTTGGCACCTAACTTTTTGTATCAGCAGCAAGGAACAAATAAGCAGTTGAATTATGGTCTATATCTTTCTAAAGGATCATTAATTTATGGAATGTGGTATCGTGATAATTTAGAATTGGAATACGATGCTATAATATTGCAGTTGGGAATAATGAGAGATTGGTGGCAGGTAGCTTATAGTTACGATAAAACAGTATCTAAGTTAATACATACCAACACCGGAGCTCATGAAATATCATTCCTAATGCGCCTTAAGAATACAAGAAAAAATCGTTCTAGTTGTATGGAGAAATCTTTGCGTAAGCGCAGAAAAATAGGACGTATTAAATGTCCTCATTTCTAAATCATTTTGTTAATTATTTGTAGTAATTTTTGCTTAATTATTGGTTTTGCGATATATCCGTCAAATCCGGAATTCATAATTTGCTCCTTTTCGTTAGCTAAAGCATAAGCTGTTTGTGCAATAATCTTAATTTTTGGCTGATCTTTTTTAATTAACTTTAATGTGTCGTAACCGTTAAGTTCAGGCATTTGTAAATCAAGTAAAACAAGATCGAATTTATTTTTAGAACATTGTTCTATTGCACTTTTTCCATTGTTAGCAAGGGCTAATTCTACACCCGTAGATTGAAGCATCTGCTTAATAAGAGTTAGATTTATATTGTAATCATCAACAATTAAAACCTTTTTTCCATAAAGATTTTGGATGCTATCTTCCTTTTGTTTTTGTATAATAGTTTGTGAGTTATTTCTTTTATTGGTAGAATAGGGTATACTCACAAAAAAGCTACTTCCTTTATTTGTTTTAGATTTAACCCACATATCTCCTTTTAGAAGTTTAGCAAGCTTTTTAGATATAGAAAGTCCGAGGCCTGTTCCTCCATACTTGCGAGCATGGGAATCGTCGGCTTGTCTAAATCTGTTAAATATAATTTTTTGTTGTTCTTCGCTAATACCAATACCGGTATCTTTAACAGTAAATATTAAATTTGATTCGCAAAGCTGGTAGGATACATTAATACTTCCTTTTTCGGTAAATTTTAATGCATTCTCAATTAAATTTGTGATAATCTGTTTTAATCTTAATGGATCAGTAAAAATCACCGATTTTTCATCATCAAGTCCTTTTGTAAATTTTAATTCAATATTATTTTTTTCTTTTTGGATTTTAATTTTTTCAAAAGTATAATATAACTCATCAAAC
Organism: uncultured Marinifilum sp.; assembly: GCF_963677195.1. NCBI lineage: Bacteria > Pseudomonadati > Bacteroidota > Bacteroidia > Marinilabiliales > Marinifilaceae > Marinifilum > uncultured Marinifilum sp. The sequence continues at coordinate 4,209,197 of NZ_OY781918.1, read as the reverse complement.
AACTGATTTAAATTGCAAGAAGTAAGAGAAATTTTTAATTTTCCCGATTCTATTTTCGAAAAATCAATAATATCGTTTATTAAATTAAGAAGAGAATTACCACTGTTGCGAATGTGAGAAAAGAATTGTTGTCTTGTTTCCAAAGGTAGATTATCTTCTTTTAGTAATTCAGAAAAACCAATTATTGCATTCATTGGAGTTCTTATTTCGTGCGACATATTCGCAAGAAAAGAAGATTTTAATCGATCTGATTCTTCAGCTTTTTCTCGTGCAATTTGTAATTCTTTTTCTTTTTGTGTTCTAATATCAATCATTTTGTTAATTGTGACTGCCAAATCCCGAAACTCAGAAAAGTGAAGATCTTTAACATTAATTTTATATGATTGAGTAGAAGCTTTAATAAAAAAGTTATTGAAGGATGTAAAGTTCCGTTTCATTTTAACGGAAATTATTTTTGATGTAATATAAACTATTGCAATGGCAATAAGTATGAGAACTAAAATCTGAATTGCATTTTTTATAACTTTTTGTTTTAATTGCGCTTTTGCCAATTTTATGTCTTCATCAATTTCACTGGTGTAAACACCTGCGCCAATAACCCAATCCCAATCTGGTACTACTTGTAAGTAAGATACTTTATTGCCTTTGTTCGAATATGGATCTTCGTATTCTATAAAACCAGATTGTTTGTGTTCAGCAGATTTTAACATTCTTTCCACATTTTGTCGTCTTGCTGAATGAGTATAATCTCGATAGTTTTTACCAATACTGGTTGTATCTATGTGTAGAAGACATGTGCCATCTTTTTTATATACAAAGAAATAATTCTCATTATTTAAACTTATTTGGCTAATTCGTATTAATGATTCTTTTTGTATTTCATCTTTTAAATCGTCTAAAAAAGCAAAACTACCCATATACCAATTATAGGGAGCAAATTTTTTAATATAAGATACCTTTGTATAGGCATTAAATTTATTTTTTATTTTGTTATGATTTTCATATACTGTGAAAGCCTCCTTTTTATTTTTCATAAGTTTAACTTCATTTTTTACAATGTAGTTATTGTTCAAGTCAAGAAAATTAATTAAGCTTTTTCCTTCGTTATGTTTTGAGAAAGGATATAAAACTCCTTGGCCTTTCAAAGTGTTTATAAATATATATCCATGCTTATTTGCAAAACGTAAGGAGGAAAGGGCCTCTTTTATTCTTTTCTTAATTTCAGTATCTGATAGGGAATTTTTATTTGTTAGGTAAATATGTGTAGCAATTGCATGAGATTGGTCAACAAAATTCTTCAATTTACTTTTTAATCTCGATTCAGATTGAGTGTTTTGGTATTTTATAAAATCGGTACATTCACCAGCTTTACGAATTAAAACACTTTTTTGTTCTTCGATATAGTCGTTTCGTAAATTATTAGCTTTTTCGTTAAACTCTGAAACTTTAGAGTACATCATAAAAGCCCCAAATATTATAATAAATGAAACGGTTAACACAAGGGAAAGTAAGAAGTATGATTTACTTATACTAAGCTTTGTGTTGTTATGGTTATTGAAGGTCGATTTCATGCTAGGTAAGGCGAAATTAAATCTTAAACCGATTTAGGATTTGACTAAAAATAGGATTGAAAATTTTAAATCCTAGGGCAATTTCATTTTTGATATCGAGATCAATTATTTCTTGATTAATATCGATTGAGTTTGTGTATTGATTTAAAATTCCAACATTGTATTTTTTCGTGTTTTTGTTTATTACTAAATGAGGAATTGTGTGATATTCTGCTTTTAAAGGATATTTGTTTTTTAATAATATGTTATTGTTTATCAAATAATTGTAGATGTCGATAAAATGGATAGACGATTTTGCAAAAAACACTCTTAGTTCAAATTTTTGGCAAAGAGGAATTTCATAGTAAAAAGTAAAATCTTCACTTTTTGTACTGTTAAATTTAATAAATACTCTATTTCGGTTAATGTTAACATGATCAAATTCAAAAAACCATTCAACATCCGACATACTTTTAAATTCTTTCTTTATTGCATAAAGAACTTTAAGTCGAGGTAAAACTGTGTATGAGAAGTTTTGGTTGTTAGCATACATTTGTGATGCTTTCTCAAGATTAGATTTATCGAAAGTAAATTTCATTATTATTTCTCTTTTATATTAGTTTTACAAAAGTATCTTAAAGGATTTAATATTTTATATTTTCATTTCTTTTTTAAGTTAAAATACTGATTAACTCTTCTACGTGTTTTTATTAAAATTGTTTACAAATTCTATATTATTGTTTCATATTGACAGGCTTTTATTTTTGAACTTATTTGATATGATTGACTTAAGTTTAAGTAGTACTTTAACTTGGCACTTTTGGCAGCTTAATTTTTTCCAAATATTCCCTATTATTGTATTATGAATTTTTCAACAAAACCATTTATATTTCTTTCTCTTTTACTTATTTCTAACATATTTGCTTTTGGAATTAATAGCTCAGCCATTAAATTTTCTATGCATAATGGTTTGCCTAGTAATGGTGTTAACGATATTTTTGAAGATTCGAGAGGTCTTGTATGGCTGGCTACCGATGCCGGAGTATGCGAATTTACCGGGGCTACTATTAAATTCAGACCAAGCTTGTCGAAATTAGAGGGAGAGCAAATTAATTGTATTAAAGAAGATATTAATGGAAATTTATTTTTTGCTGTAAAAGGTATTGGTTTATATAAATTCGATGGAAATAAACTAATAATTATAAAAGAAGAATCTACTGCTTACTTCGAAGATATACATTCTTTTGTTATTCATAAAGAGAAGTTATTTATTGGAACATCAAATGGTGTTTTTTATGGGAATATTAATAATGGCAGTATAAAACCTGTATTGCTTAAATACTCGATAAATGTATTAAAACTAGAGTTGATTAAAAATCGTTTATTAATAATTTCGAAACACAATGTCCATAATTCTATTTATGATATTGAATCTGATAAAATAATTACGAGTCAAAAAACAATACAAGTTGATTTTGGAAAACAATTAAATAAGCAAGTTGCAATTAATTCATTATCAGAAGTTCTATTAAAGGAAAATAATATTATAAGGAGTTACGATATTATCCAAAAGCTTAAAATCGACGAAAAAGAGTATTTTTTGTTACGGAATTTTGTAAAGGGAAAGGAATTTCGGAAAGTAATATCTTATTCGAATAATAAGTTCGTGGATATCTCTGCAAAGTATAATCTTAAGAATATTTTTATACAGTCTTTATTCCATAAGAAAAATGGACGTAGTTTATGGTTAGCTACAAAAGAGAATGCTTTATTTTGCATTAAAAAGAATCGCTTTTCCAACTTCGGTGTAGAGTATCTAAAGCTAACAAATCAAACCATTGTAGGGATTGAATATTTGCCATCTGAAGAATTAATTATTGCTACCGAAAATAACTTATTAAAACTGGTAAATAATAAATTTACAGAGCTGATTTCTAGTAAACATTTTTGTTTGTTACAAGACAATAAAAATTGTCAGTTACAATTAAAGATTAATCACATCAGAATTAATTCTGATGGTTTATTATGGATTGCTACAAATAAGGGGTTTTACACTTTTAATCCAATATCGAACCAATTAAATTATAAGGGTATTGCCCGTGTGAATAATTTTATATTTACTAAGGAAGGTAATTTGTTTTGTTCTGCATTAAATGGATTTTGTATTTATGATATAGAGCAAGGAGGTAAAAAGACCATCCCAATTAATTTTGAATATAAGGAGTCTGAGATTACTAAAATTATTGAACGTAAAGGTGAAATATGGGTATCAATTAGGAGTAAAGGTATTATTAGATATAAAAAAGGGAAGTTATTTTACTACAACAATCAGAATACAGGTATTCATAATGTTGTAAATGATTTTAGTATATTATCAGATTCATTAATGATTGTAGGAGGAAATAATGGAATTATTTACAAACTCAAATATAAAAACGATAGTTTAGTTGTTTTCGATACAATATCAGAAAAAGAAGGTTTAAGAGGAATGTCGGTTCATGGTTTTCAGTTCCTAAGCGATGGTTCGCTGTGGTGTGGTACTAATGAAGGAATTCATCGTTTTGTTTGTAATTCAGAAAATAATGATGCGAAAGAAAATCTTCGGTTTTGGAGTTTAAGTGATGCTAATATTAAATATCCTGGAAAAGAATCTTTAGTGGATAAAGATGGAAATATATGGGTTAATACAAATCGAGAGTTGATTAAGATTAATACCAAATGTGATAAAGTACAACAATCATGTACAATAAAATTATTAAAAGTACTTAATAATGGTTCCTCTATTAAATATTCTGAAGCAGACAAATGGACTGGTGTATATAAAGAGCCAATCTTTTTTGGCTATAAAGAGAAAGACATTACTTTTAAATTAGCTTATTCGTATTGCGAAAACCCAATAAATAATATGTTTAGGTATCGTTTATTAGGACATAAGCAGGAATGGAGCAGATGGCAAAATAGTAACGAGGTTGCTTATACTAATTTACGAAGCGGTGAGTATCGGTTCGAGTTTGAAGGAAAATGTTTAAGTACTGGCTGTATTTCTCAATACGGAATTGATTTTATAATTGAAACTCCTTGGTTAAGAACTGAGGGTTTTATACTGCTGGTTTTAATTTTATTTGTATCTATAATTATTGGAATACTTAATTTTTATAAAAATAAAATAAGGAAAGAAGAGAAAAATAAAAGTAAACAAATTAATAAAATGCTGGGGCTTAAAATAAAGGCTATTCAGTATCAGTTAGATCCTCATTTTATTTTTAATTCATTAAATTCCATTCAAAGTTATATGTTAGATGAAGATATGGATTTAGCTCTTGAGTATTTGTCTGATTTTTCTATGATTTTAAGGAAAAATATTAGTAATGCGAACAAAAATTTGATATGCTTAAGCGATGAGTTATCCTATTTAAAATTGTATCTGAAATTAGAGCAAATGCGTTTTGCCGATAAGTTTGATTACGAGATTAATATTGACTCTAATATTAAGCCGATGAATGTGAAATTACCTCCTATGATTATTCAGCCTTTTCTGGAACATATAATACGAAAAGGATTAAGTGTATTAGAAGGCGGAGGAAAACTTAGCTTGAGGTTTAAGCAGGAAGAAAATGAATATCTAAAATGTATTATTATCGATAATGGAATTGAAGATAGATCCTTTGATAAAAATACTTTTACAAGTAGTGAAAATGATTTTAGTAATTATCTTCAATTAACCCGAGAAAGATTGGACTTACTAAATAAAGTTTCCTTAACTGGAAAATATTATTACTATACAATTGAGAATTTGTCAGGTAAATCATTAAAAGAGAAAGGAATTAAAACCGAATTGGGTTTTCCTATTGCTTAATTAATAAAGATCTTCTTTTATCATAGCTTTATATTCGTTTAGTATTTTACTTATTATAGGATGCGAAACCGAAAAATTGATAGCATTAATCATTTTTATTGGTAGTATCATTGGAGAAGTTCCAGTTAAAAAAGCTGCTTCGTATTCGTTTAATTCTGAGAGTTTTATTCTTTGTTTTGAAGTGCTAATTTTCAATTTTTCTGCAATTTTAATTACTTTTCCACGCACTACTCCGTGTAGTACTTTATTATCGGGAGCGGTATAAAGAGTATCATTCTTAATAAAGAATAAATTTGATCGGCTTCCTTCCGTAATATTTCCTAGAGAATCTAATAGAATAACCTCAAATATTTCTGCTTCCTGAATTAAATTATTAGTCTTGGATCGAAGTTCGTGATTGTAAATTTTTGCTGTAGGTGTTGATCTTTCGGCTTGATGAATTATTGTTCTAACTCCATTTTTGTATAAGCTTTTATCTGGATAAGAGTGCTTTACAAAATATGCGAAAAAATTATATTCTTTTTCTTTTATATTGAAAACCAGTTTTATATTACCTTCCTGTACATCGTTTTTTTCTGTCAGAATTTGAATACTTTTTTTAAACTTAGGAAAATCGTACCATATATCTACATTAATTTCTTTTGCTGAATTGCATAAACGAGCATAATGTTCTTCAAGAAAAATAGCTTTCCCCGAAATAATCCTAATAACCTCGTAAAGAGATACCCCATGTTGAATATAACTATCTTTAAAGCTTTCAGAAGTCTTTAATTTTTCGTTTTGTAAATATATGTATTGGTAGCATTCACTCATATCATATTTGTATAGTTTCTAAATATTACAAAAGCAAAATAAATGTTTTTGTGCGTTATATACAATGAAGTAAGAATGAATTGTATTAGAATGTATATTATTCTTAGCTTTATTTGTACTTTAGCTAATATCAAAATATAAAATATAATTTATGGCAAGTAAAAAAGAGTTTAAAAAAGATGTAAATTTTCTTACCAATGAAATCATAATGAGAAGTATAATTCATTTGGAGTTTTTTGGAGAAAATAATTCCGAAGAGGTTTATAAGATAATGAATGATGCAATTGCCTCAAGAAATGATTATATATCACGTATTAATCTTAAGTTAAAAGATAAATCTCCAAAGGAAATTAAAACCCATTTTAAGTCAATTTATGATGACTTGTTGAGCTCAACGCATGATTTTTTAGGTAAAATTGATAAATTGGATACCATTTTAAAATAATAAGAAGCAGGAGCATGAATAAAGTTTTGCTCCTGTTTTTATTATCCTTTTATAAAAGTTTATTTTAGTAAGAATTGTATTTTTCTATTGAGTAGATGTAGAAAAAATGGTGTTAATATTTAGTTAGCCCTATTAATTAAATTTAATAGGGAAAAATAGAATTAGCTCATGTTTTTAGATATTATCGAAAGTAATTCGTTTTCGGTGTATGGCTTAGAAATAAATGCATCACAACCAGCTTCGTTTATTTTAATATTTTCATCTTTAAATGCATAAGCCGATTGTGCAATTACCGGAACATTGGGATCTTGTTTTTTTATTTGTCTGGTAGCTTGATATCCATTAATTTTTGGCATTTGAATATCCATTAAAATTAAATCATAATGATTGTCCTGAAATTTTTCAATGGTTTCGATGCCATCTTGCGACCAAGTTACATTTGCATTTACTTTCTTTAAAACTTCATTAATATAAAGGAAATTTGATTCTACATCTTCGGCAACTAATATATGTTTACCCGAGAAATCCATTTTCTCCATAGTAAGTTTTTTATTAGGTATTTTTAGTACTTTATGATCGTTTAAATTAAAGTCTATAAAAAACTGACTTCCTATTCCCGGTTCCGAATTAAACCAAATTTTTCCACCTAAAAGCTCTACTAAATTTTTTGAAATGGTAAGTCCTAAGCCTGTTCCTCCGTGTTGAATAGTATTGTTACTTGCTTGTCTAAATCTATCATAAATTGTTGTTTGTTCTTCTTTAGGAATTCCTATACCTGTATCTTTTACAAAAAATCTTATGTCTTCATTAATTAGCTCAAAGCCAAAATCTATATGTCCCGATTCTGTGAATTTTATTGCGTTTCTAAGGAGGTTGATGATAATTTGTTTTAGCCTAACTAAATCGGAATAAATAAAAATATCATTAACATTTTCGGGAACAATAAGATTAATTTGAAGATTGTCTTTTCCAGTTTTAGCTATTTGTTCTTTGAAGATTTGTTTTAATTCTTCAAAAATAGGAATAAGAGAAAAATTTGATTTTTTTATTTTAATCTGATTCGATTCCAGCATTGAAATATCGATAATATCATTAACCAAAGTAAGTAGAATGTGCCCATTATCAGTAATAATATTGGTATAGTATTTATGCTTTTCTTTTGAGCTTGTTATTGCCATTAATTTCGAAAAACCAATAATGGCATTCATTGGAGTTCTAATTTCGTGCGACATATTTGCAAGAAAAGATGTTTTTAATCGATCGGCCTGCTCTGCTTTATCTTTAGCTTTTAATAATTCTAATGTTCTTATTTTTACTAGGCTTTCAAGGTTATGCTGATGATCTTCAATAAGGGCTTCGGCTTTTTTTCGTTCTTCTATTTCCAGATTAAGTTTTTTATTAGATTTTTTTACCGCGTTATAAAAATATATAAGAATACCAGTGAAAGTAATAATTAAGCCAATAACGACAATTAAAAAGGTGTTGTTAAGCTTCTCTTTTTTTAGTTTTTCTTCTTTAATAGATTGCTCTTTAGCGTGCATGTGAACAAGATTTTCTCGTTTTTCTTTTTCACTTTGCATTTGAATCCAACCAATTCGGTTTTCCGATTGGGCATTATAAAGTTGGTTGTAGAGATTAACGTATTTTTTGTAATAATTTAAGGATTTTTTATAATTATTCAGGCTGGCATAAATATCAGACAAATTTTTGTTGTTTTCTGCCATTAAGGTTTTTCTGTTAATTTTCGTAGCAATATCTAGACTCGAATTTAAGTAATAAATAGCTTTAGAAGTATCGGCTTTAGCTAAGTGTAGAGCAGCTAAATTATTGTATACAGAGCCTATACCACCATTGTACTTAATCATTTTATTAATACTTACCGATCTATTAAAATAGTTTTCCGATTTTGATAAATTTCCTCTGTTTAAATAAATTAAACCCATATTTGTATAACAAGAAGCTATGCCTTTTAGGTTTTTAATAGATTTTTGTATTTCTAAGGATTTTTCATATTGAACTAAGGCTAAAGAGTCTTGTCCTTCACTTAAATAAGTATTGCCAGATTTGCGATAAACCTCGGCAGCACCTTTTATAAAACCTATTTCTTGGTAAATTTTTATTGCTTTAGCGTAATTTTCCCTGGCAAAACTAAAATCTTTCAACGATTTTAGTATCATACCTATGTTTTGATAACATTTGGCAATATCTTTTTTCGATTCTAATTGTTGAAATATTCGAAGTGCTTTGTGCTGATATTCTATTGCTTTATCATTCTGATCCATCGATTGAAAAACCTCACCTATGCCCATATATGAACTGGCTATCCCATTTTTCGAATCTAGTTCCTTACTCATTTCTAATGCCCTGTTAAACGATTCAATGGCAGTGTTTCTATTCCCTAAATTGTTCTGGATATATCCCAATTGAATTAAACTATAAGCGATATTCTTTAGTAATTTATTTTTTTTACCTAATTCTAGTGCTTCTTCGAAATATTCTTTTGCCAATTTAATATTGTTTATTTCTAGATATGCTTTTCCTAAGGCATTTAAAGAATAACAAATGCCTGAAATATTGCTGTGTTTTCGGTTAAGATTTAGACCTTTTAGATATAAAGATAATGCTTCGGGATAATGACATGTTGTGAATTTTAGATTTCCCAGAGCATTATAGGTATAAGCATAATTTAAACTATCTTTTATTTTTATTTTAAGATTAATACTTTTATGATACAGGCTGTCTGCTTTTGGATAGTTACAGCGCAAATAATTTAATTCTGCAAAATATCCGTAAAGAAAACTTATGTGACAAGTATCTCTTAAATTTTCCCAGTAAGTAAACGATGTTTCGAAGCATTCCTGAGCTTTTGGCATATTTCCTTTGTACAAATAAATACGCCCCATAAGTTCTGTTGCCAAAGCGTGTTGATCCATTTTTTCAAATGCCAGCGATTTTTCTGCAAGCATATTTGCTATATGCATAGCTTTTGGATCATTTTTATAGTAATACGATTCGGCAAGGGAGTATAGCTGACTTAAATTATTGGGGGTTATTTTTTTTGGAATTGCCTCATTTTTAATGCTTGCAAACAAATTAAAGGGGAAAAAAGCAATAACAAGAATTAGTATAAAGTTCTTCATTCTAAAAGGGGCCAGTTGAATGTTTAAATTCGATTGTGTTTTTAAAAAAAATAGTGTCGTTAAAATTAAACACTTAAAGAAATTGAAATAATTCAATTTAGAGATATTTTAGGCAGATATTTTTTTAAAACTCATTTCCAAATATAATTAATGTTAATTAATAGAATGGATAAATTTACATGATTTTTGAGAGATTGGATAAAGCTGAATGTGAACGACTTTTTTTAATTTATGGATAGCAATTCATTATATTCCTATTATCTTTGCAAATTCAGATTAGGAGACTTAATTTTTAGTAATAGTTTAGCTTAAAGCAATGGCAAAGTGATAATGGTTTATTAGAATTATAGGAACTCTTAAAATTAGAATTTAAGTAGAATTCGAAATATAGAATTTCCAAATGAGCATCGAAAGTTTAATTAAAGGTAAAGTTATTGAAGCCGTAAAAAACTGTTACGGTCAGGATATTGAGGAGAAAACAGTTCAAATTCAGAAAACAAGACGAGAATTTGAAGGAGATTTAACAGTTGTTGTGTTTCCATTCCTGCGTTTTTCAAAAAAATCACCAGAAGAAACAGCTAAAGATCTTGGTCAATTTTTAACAGAAAATATAGAGACCGTATCGGCATTTAATGTTGTAAAAGGTTTTCTTAACCTAGTTATTGATAGTTCATATTGGATTTCTGTTTTAAATTCAGCTGTTAAAACAAATAATTATGGATTTACTCCTTTAAAAGAGGGAGCTAAAAAAGTAATGATTGAATATTCGTCTCCGAATACAAATAAGCCTCTTCATCTAGGACATATTCGTAACAACCTTTTAGGTTATTCGGTAGCTCAAATTTTAAAAGCCAACGGATTCGAAGTTATTAAAGTTAATTTGGTAAACGATCGAGGAATCCATATTTGTAAGTCGATGTTGGCTTGGTTAAGATTTGGAGAGGGAGAAACTCCAGAATCAACAGGAATGAAAGGCGATCATCTGGTTGGAAAATATTACGTAAAATTCGATCAGGAATATAAAAAGGAAATTGAAGCTTTAATAGCCAAAGGTATGGAGGCCGACGAAGCGAAAAAACAAGCTCCTTTATTGTTGGAAGCACAAGATATGTTGCGTAAATGGGAGGCTGGAGATGAAGAAACTGTAGCACTATGGCGCAAAATGAACGATTGGGTTTTAGCCGGATTCGATATTACATACAAGAAAATGGGTGTAGATTTCGATAAGGTTTATTTCGAATCAAATACTTACAAGCAAGGAAAAGCAATTGTAGAGAAAGGATTGTCTGATGGAATATTGTACCAAAAAGATACAGGTTCTGTTTGGGCAAATCTAGAAGCTGATGGATTGGATCATAAATTATTGCTTCGCGACGATGGAACCTCAGTTTATATGACTCAGGATATTGGAACTGCATACGAGCGTTTCGATGAATTCAATATCGACGAACATATTTACGTAGTAGGTAACGAGCAAAATTATCACTTTCAGGTTTTGTCATTAATCATGGGTAAGCTTGGTTACGAATGGCACGATAAAATTCAGCATCTTTCCTATGGAATGGTCGAATTGCCCGAAGGTAAAATGAAATCGCGTGAAGGAACAGTGGTTGATGCCGATGACCTAATGAACGAAATGGTAAATACTGCCAGAGATACTTCAAAAGAATTAGGAAAGTTACAAGGTTATTCAGAGGAAGAGGCTGAGGATGTTTATAATAAAGTTGCCATGGGTGCTTTAAAATATTTTATCCTTAAAGTAGATCCTAAGAAAAATATGATGTTTAATCCGAAAGAATCTATTGATTTTAACGGAAATACAGGCCCATTCATCCAATATACTTATGCCAGAATTCAATCGGTATTGAAAAAGGCTATTGATTCGGGAATTGAATTGCCTGATGCTGCAGTCGCAAATCTTGATATTGCAGAAAAAGAATCAATTCTGATTCAAATGGTAGCTAATTATCCTGTAATTATTAAAGAGGCTGGTAATGAAACAAGCCCAGCGCAAATAGCTAATTTTGTTTACGATCTTGTAAAGGAATACAATCAATTTTATCACGATTTTCCAATTGCAAAAGAAGAAAATACAGATTTAAGAGCATTCCGTATGGTACTTTCAAAACAAATTGGAGAGATCATTAAATCGGGTATGAGCCTTTTGGGAATAGGGGTTCCTGAAAGAATGTAAACATTATATAATAAGATATCTTAAAGGCAAATCTTCGTTTCGAGGATTTGCCTTTTTTCGATTTAAGCTGTTTGTTTTTAGCAGAGAATAATAGCTTTTTGAAAGTTATAAGTTGGGAGAATTTAATAACTCATACTTTTAATTTGAGATCTTAAATTTCTTATTTTAGATCAGCTACACAATTTTTATTCAAATTTGTTTACATTTTTATTGACATTTCTGCCTGATTCACTTTAGCTCTACACTTATTTTTTTATTTTTGCAGTGAAATATAAATACGTAGAATAATGTTTGAAAATCTTAACGAAAGACTTGAGCGATCGTTCAAAATATTAAAGGGACAGGGGAAAATTACCGAAATCAATGTTGCAGAAACTTTGAAAGACGTAAGGCGTGCATTGTTGGATGCCGATGTTAACTTTAAAATTGCCAAGTCGTTTACCAATACCGTAAAAGAAAAAGCATTAGGACAAAACGTACTTACTGCTCTTAAACCTAACCAGGTAATGGTGAAAATTGTTCACGATGAACTGGCCGAGTTAATGGGTGGAACTCAAGTTGATATCAATACAAAGGGGAAACCTGCCGTAATATTAATTGCCGGATTACAAGGTTCGGGTAAAACCACTTTCTCTGGAAAGTTAGCAAATCTGCTTAAAACGAAACGTTCACTAAATCCATTATTGGTCGCTTGTGATGTGTATCGTCCTGCTGCTATCGATCAGTTAAAAGTGTTAGGAGAACAAATTAATGTTCCTGTTTACTCTGATGTTGATAATAAAAATCCGGTTAAGATTGCTAAAGCTGCTATAAAAGAAGCTAAAGCAAAAGGAAATGATTTGGTAATTGTCGATACTGCTGGGCGTTTGGCTATTGATGAAGAGATGATGAACGAGATCGAGGCAGTTAAAAATGCTATCGATCCTAGCGAAACTCTTTTCGTGGTTGATTCTATGACTGGTCAGGATGCAGTAAACACAGCAAAAGAATTTAACGATCGTTTAAATTTCGATGGTGTTGTTTTAACCAAATTAGATGGTGATACAAGAGGTGGTGCGGCTTTATCTATTCGTTCGGTTGTTGATAAACCAATTAAATTTGTAGGTACAGGCGAAAAAATGGAAGCTCTTGATGTTTTCCATCCCGATCGTATGGCCGATCGAATTTTAGGTATGGGTGATATCGTTTCTCTTGTGGAGCGTGCTCAGGAACAATTCGATGAAGAAGAAGCTAAAAAGCTTCAGAAAAAAATTGCAAAAAATCAGTTTAACTTTAACGATTTCTTGTCTCAGATTTCTCAGATTAAAAAAATGGGTAATCTAAAAGATTTGGCTTCCATGATTCCAGGAGTAGGAAAAGCTTTAAAGAATATCGATATCGACGACGATGCTTTTAAAGGCGTTGAAGCTATTATTTTCTCAATGACACCTGGAGAAAGAGAAGATCCAAAACTAATTAATGGTTCGCGAAGGAAAAGAATTGCCGATGGTAGCGGTTCTACAATTCAGGATGTAAACAGACTGATTAAGCAGTTCGACGAAACCAGAAAACTTATGAAAATGATGTCTAAAGGCGGTAACATGTCCCGAATGATGGGGAATATGGGACGCAAAAGATAATAAATAAAAAATTTAAAATGCTTGATACTTTGTGTCAGGCATTTTTTATAACAAGAAACCCAAATAGCCATGGAATTAATCGACGGAAAAAAAATTTCGAACGAGGTGAAGCAAGAGATTGCTGCCGAAGTTGAACAGATAAAAAAAGCAGGAGGGAAAACGCCTCATCTTGCAGCAATGATTGTTGGACACGACGGAGCTAGTGAAACCTATGTGGCTGCTAAAGTTAAGGCTTGTCTTGCTGTAGGATTCGAATCTTCAGAGTTTCGTTTTGAGGATGACATTACCGAAGAGCAGTTATTGGAAGAAATCCGTAAGGTTAACGAGAATGATGATATTGATGGATTAATTGTTCAGTTGCCTTTGCCTAAGCACATATCTGAAACTAAAGTGATAGAAACCATTCGTCCCGAAAAGGATGTTGATGGATTTCATCCTATGAATGTAGGTAAAATGGTTGCCAGCTTACCAACTTATTTGCCAGCAACTCCTGCAGGTATTGTGGAGTTATTAAAGAGATACAAAATAGAGACATCGGGAAAAAATTGCGTAGTTATTGGTCGTAGTAACATTGTAGGTACTCCAATGAGTGTACTTATGTCGCGTAAGGCTGCTTATGGCGATTGTACAGTAACTTTATGCCACAGTAGAACCAAGAATATTGGCGAAATTACCCGCAAAGCCGATATTGTTATTGTTGCCTTGGGAATGATGGAATTTCTTACCGGCGATATGGTAAAAGAAGGAGCTGTAATTGTTGATGTTGGTATTCATCGTGTAAAATCTGATAAAACAAAATCAGGTTGGAAACTAAAAGGCGATGTTAAGTTCGACGAGGTTGCACCTAAAGCATCATTTATTACACCTGTTCCTGGAGGTGTAGGACCTATGACAATTGTATCCTTATTGCAGAATACATTACTAGCAGCTAAAAAAGAAATTTATAGCTAGAAATATAATATAAGATTTTTTTGAAAGCAGGTTTCTAATTCAGAGACCTGCTTTTTTAATTAAAAACAATTTTTGATTTGGTTTTCATTTTTCAATCTTAGAAAATTCTGTTTACAGTATTTTTAATTTACTTTTCTGCAATAAATGTTTTTATTGTCAGCTCTTTCATAATCATTTCAATCTGATTAAATTTGTATAACCTAAAATTAAAAGTATGACACAAGATTTTAAGCAACTAGTCGAATTTTATCACACAAAAAAGATTGAGGGAATGGATTTCTCTCAGATTAGAAAAGAGATGAGTGAAAAAGGTGTTGATGAAAAACTCATTAAAAATGTTGTACGAGAAATCGACAATAAAATCTTGTCTGGAGATATAAAAAAAGCAAAAAAAATTAAAGCAAAGGAGTTGCGTTTAATTGGCTGGTTGTTAATGATTATTGGTGGAGCAATTACGCTTGCATCCTATTTTCAATGGATTAATATTAAAGGTTATTATATTGTTTCTTACGGTCCGGTTATAGCCGGTTATTTAATGATTCTTGCAGCAAGAAAAGCTCAGCGTAAAAAATCACAATAAGTGTTTGGCTATAAATATCGTAATTAATTATTATTGACTAGTTCACTTATTATTTTGTTTGTAACTTTAGTTCTATGTCTAAGTTAATTCAAATTGTATATGTAAGTTGTTCCAGAAATAAGCTTTCTGAAAGCGAACTTGATGATATATTAAGCGAAATAAGACCTAAAAATCGCAAGAATAGTATTACAGGATTGCTTTTGTATAACGATGAAATTTTTATTCAGGTTCTAGAGGGCAAATCCGAAATAATAAACGATTTGTATGAACGATTAAAAAAAGATGATCGCCATATTAATATTGTTTTGATATTAAAAGAGAATATCAAGAAACGATCATTTCCCGATTGGAGTATGGGATATCATAAACTAAGTAAGGAAGAATCTAAAGAGTTACCTGGTTTTTCAAACCTAATGTCGGCAAAAGATTTCAAGGAAAGTTTAAAGAAAAGTTCTGCTGCAGTTGTAGAGCTTATCGATAAGTTTATGATGTATACCTAAACCTTATTTTAAGGCAATCCACATAATTTCCAGTTTAAATTTTTCTGCCTTTTTATTGCCTATTAAAAATGCAACTTCTGATAATTGATCAGAATTAAAATTCGGATAATTTAATTTTCGTCCACGAAATCTTGCCTGAAATTTTTCAAATGGAATTTCTAAAATTTGCCACTCTTCGTTGGTGTAAAAGTTGTACACAAAAGAATGGTATTGAGAGTTTTTAGGTTTTATTCTTAATTGATATTTTTTTGAATCGCCTTTAACTTTTAATACAATTTTTGAGTATTGTTTTATGTTTAAAGGTTCGAATACACTTTTAACCATTGCAAAACCACCATTATTTTCTAAGGAAACAGTACCTTGAAATACTGCACATTTGTTTTGGTTTATATAAATTCCAGAATCCGACTTTCCACCCATTACATCATCATTTACAATGTACCAGTTTAATAGGCTAGTATCGTTGGTAAAATCTGCTATTATCTTTGTGTTCGTAAGTATCTGTATAAGTATTAAAATATTTATCATATACTACAAACAGTTTATTTTCAAAAATGTTCGGGAAAAGAATTCTTTTAAACTTTTTTATGTATCGATAAAGCATTTATTCGAAGAATACCCAAACATGCGATTACTACAAATGAAGAACCAATAATTTCCTGTAAGCTAAAAATTTCGTTAAAAACCAATACTCCTATAATGACATTAACAATTGGAATAAGCATGTGAAAAGGCGATCCTGTTGCTATGGAAACATGTCGATAGCCTTCTGTGTTAAGGAGCTGAGCGAGCGCTGAGGCAATGCCAATAAAAATTAATACATAACTACTTGTTACTGGTCCTGTAAGTTCTGGAAGATTGGCCGGAATTAAAAATATCCAAAATCCAACAATGGCCTGTGCAAAAAATATGGCGTACGAATTATCGGTGCCATGTAATTTTTTAACTATTAATATGGAAATAGCAGTTGTAAAAGCACTTAAAATTGCTAAAAAATCGTACAAGCCAAAGCTCCAGTCTTTTCCTGCGTTTGTAAACTGAAAAGATACTAATATGATACCAATAAAGGCCAAAAGCATCATAAGCCATTTAGAGCTGCTAATTTTTTCCTTAAGAATTATAGCACTTAGTAAGGAGGCAAATAAAGGGTAAGAATAGGAATAAACCGATGCTTTTCCCATTCCAATTTTAATAATGGCTAAATAAAATAAAGCAACCGATGCTGTGCCAGTAATTCCGCGAAGTAAAAGTAAAGGACTTCGAACAAATTTTAGATCTATTTTTCGCATCATTGCTAGTATTCCAATAATGCCAATTCCAATGGCAAAGCGAACAAAAACAGTAATGTATGTGCTTACATGAGACATGCTTCGAACCAAACCAGCCATAAGCCCAAAAGCCACAACCGACAGTATCATTAGGAAAATACCGTAAGAACTTCCTTCCCTTTTCATTTGATAGTCTTATTATTTAATTATGCCGACAAAGGTAGAAGCTTTTATTTCGAAAAAAGGGAAAAGTAGAAGATTAATCAGAAATAATTTTTCATAATTAATAGGTTCGATTGTTGTTTCGTATGCATGTTAACTGTTCGAAATAACAAACAAATATTGTGTAAGTCTACTCGTGCATCCTTTTTCAAATTTTCCGTAAAGATAAGAGTTGAAAATACTTCTCTTTGCAAATCGGTATTGTTTGAATAAATAAACTTATATCATTTCCCGACTTTTTAATTCAGCTTCTGCAAATTTTTTATCATCACTTTAAAATTTATCCGAATATCACTCTTATACTAATTTTCTATATGTTAATTTCAATTTTTTTTGTTTTATTATATTTAAAAGTATCTGTTTGCTTATTGGCTTAATAAAAAAGGGTGTATTGTCTGTATTTAGTGTTTAAACAAAAAAAATGAGCTAAAGTGTAAGATTTTTACAGACTTTAGCTCATTATTTTATCTTGAAATATAAGCTTAATGATTTCCGTTCGCTAATTCTCCGATATAACTCTCGTAAGTCATTATTACAAAAGAGGTAACCAAAACCAGTAAGGCAATTATTAAAGTGATATATGTTTTACGATTAACATCTTTCCACTCTTTCATTAATACGCCAATAATATAGCTGAAAAAAATGAGCATAGACATGTGCAAAACCCAGCTTGAAAATTGGAAAGAACCCATTCGCACGTGTCCTAATCCGTAAAAGAAAAATTGAACATACCATAAGGATCCAGCTAAAGCAGAAAGGGAGAAATTACTAAGATATCTTTTTGTTCCTGTTTCTTTAATTGATACAAGTGTTTTTATTGATCCATTTTTAAATGTTACAAATCCAAACCATATAAGATTGGTAAGTAAACATCCCAGCGAGGATACAATTAATTTTGCATTACCCTCAAAATGACCAGCTCCATGTTCTGCCGCAATATCAGAAATAGGTTGTCCAATTTCTAATGATACACCCCATATTGCAGATAAAGCTCCAGCTATTAAAACCAAAATAAGCCCTTTTTTCATGTTGAAGTTTTTCCCTTCATACTTTGCTTTAGATGCTAAAAACTTCTCTTTTAAGAAACCTGCTCTTCCGCAAAGTGCAACACCAAAAATAGATGCTATCATTCCTAAAAGTACAATGTCACCTCCAACTTTAGTGAATTGTTCTATTAATTGGCCTTTTAAAATTAAAGGAATTATTGTGCCTAAAACGGCCGATATTCCAATGGATATGGTGTAGGTTAGTGAATAACCTATATTTCGGATTGCGTAACCAAAAGACAAGCCTCCAAAACCATAAACAGCTCCTAATAATAGGGCGGGCCAAAATACCGATGCGGGAGCTTTAGATAAAACGGTGAATAAATCTGGAACGGTAAAATATCCTATAACAAAAGGCATTATAAGCCATGCAAAAAGTGCTTGTACGATCCAAAATATTTCCCAGGTCCAGTTTTTGACCTTTTCGAATGGCATGTAACAACTAGCAGCAGAAATGCCACCTATTGCATGCAAGCCAGTTCCATATATAGGGTTGGGTGTTATCATGATTTAATGTTTGAGTTTTTAATGTAATTTTCCAACAGTATAATTTGTTATGCTATTGAATTGAGAACAATAATAAAATTATTTTTTTACGGCATCAAATAGTGCTTCTATATTTGCTGGAGCAATATCGGGTAAAATTGCTTCGTGACTAGGAGATATTATTAATCCGGTAGGAAAAAGTTTTTTTAATTCCTGTACTCTGGCACTTATCTGTTCGGGTGTTCCATTTACAAGTAATTGCTGTGCATCTACAGCTCCACAAAATGCTTTAGATTTAAACTGCTCGCTCAAATGTTCTGCGCTCATATCTGTAGCCAATGCTTGTATTGGATGAACAATATCTACGCCCATATCATATAAATCTTCGATAATAGGGAAGATAGATCCACACGAATGATGCATTACGGTTAATCCATAGCTTTTAGCTTGCTCTACTAGTTTTTTTGTGCCCGGAAATACATATTCTCGCAGCATAAATGGATCAACCATTAAAGCAGTCTGACTTCCAAAATCGTTGCCAATTAAAACACCATCTAATTTACCTTTAGTTGCTTCATAAAATCGTTCGTTTAAGTCAAGGTAAAAATCAGTAATACGATCTATTACAGCCTTAAACATTTCCGGATACATCATCATGGTTATTAAGGCATCTTCCATACCAAAAGCAGAACAGGCATCTTGAAAATGAGCCGACCACATTATGCCCATTTTAAAGTAATCATCAGGAGCATTGTTTACAAGCTCTTTCGATT
This sequence comes from uncultured Marinifilum sp., assembly GCF_963677195.1. Classification (NCBI taxonomy): domain Bacteria; kingdom Pseudomonadati; phylum Bacteroidota; class Bacteroidia; order Marinilabiliales; family Marinifilaceae; genus Marinifilum; species uncultured Marinifilum sp. Next base: position 4,189,754 of record NZ_OY781918.1, on the reverse strand, counting down.
TTTCAAGGTCCAGAAATTCTTCAGGATTTGGCCATGGGAATTCATTTACCATTTCTGGATCTGTCATTCCTTCGAAAAATCCAGGAGCTGTTAAAGTTCGTTCATCCTGTGATCCATTGGATATTTCTTCTTTTGCAAAACTTAATGCACAACCAACATCGTTAAAAGGGGCATTGTTATATGGAACCAAAATTGGCCAGATATCATCATCGATACGCTTTTTAAGATCGTTTGTGTTTGATACTTTAAAATGCTCGAACAGAGAAGGTAATGCAGGAGGCACAGGTAGACCTAGCCAACTTGCAGGATAATCAACTTCTTCTCTTCTTAGGGTTGCAAATACTCGTTCTTTTGAATTCATTATTTATGGATTGTAAAAAATGATTTTAATTTTATTGATATGATTTTTAGGTGTTTCAAAGGTAAGTGGCTGTTTTCCTAAAATAGATATAAAATCGATTATCATTTGTATATTTCCGGCATGTTTACTTACTTGTACTTTTTACTTACTTGATTTATGATATCACCCGGATTAATAGATGAAATAAAAGTTGAAATTTATAATACAGCAAAATGTACGCTCGGACAGGAGTGGAACTATTCTAATGTAATTAGTCCGTTTTCGAGAATTTACCTTATAACAAAGGGAGAAGGCTACATTTTACCTAATAATAAGATGCAAAAATTAAAGCCAGGATATTTGTACTTGGTTCCCAGTTACACTTTATGTGGATATCATTGTGTAGAGGAGTTGAGCCAATATTATTTACATTTTTCGCATCATTTGTCTGATGGTTTGAAGATTTTCGATCAAATTTCTGTTGTTAACGAAGTAAAGGCTTTGCCAATTGATTTTCATTTGTTCGAGAGACTTCTTGAAATTAATTCAACTTTATCTTTAAAATATTCCGATCCTAATATTTATGAAAAAGATAGCTGGAAAAATAACAGAATGGAGCATCGGCCTAATCATATTCAATTAGAAACTGAGGGAATTATTAAGCAGTTATTTTCCCGGTTTATTAGAAGCGACTCTTCTAAAACATTACAATTGCAAAAGCAATCGTTTATTCAAAAATCATTTAAATATATTTCTAATCATTTATACGAAGAAATAAGGATTGAAGCTCTTGCAAACCTTGCATGTTGCTCAACGGATCATTATACTCGAAAGTTTAAAAAAATAACAGGAATGAGACCCATGGAGTTCATCAATCAGAAAAGGATTGAAAAGGCACAAGAGCTTTTAATTACCACAACCATGTCTCAAAAAAAAATTAGCGAAGAAACCGGTTTTAATAGTCAGCAGTATTATACCCGAATTTTTAAAAAGATTAGCCGATGTTCTCCTGAGCAATATCGAAAAATGGGTGGATTGATTTAAGCTTTTATCAGAAGAAATTACTAGATAATTTGCATTGTGTATTAATAGACACTCAGAATAAATTTGTAAATACAAATTGGAGAAACTGTATGTCTATCTTTATATAATTAGTTTTATTAGCATATTATTTTCTGAATTTAGAATTAATTTATGGGTATTGATAATTAAATTCAGAAGCAAAAAATGACATTTGTAAAAAATAAATATCATAAATTCATGAAACAAGTTTTTATTAAACTTATAGCTTTAGCAGCATTTGTATTGCTATTAGGTATGTATTCCTGTAAAAAACAGAGAACAAGTATAGATCATTCAGCTTCTCAGAATCAACACCCCAATGTTATTTTGTTTGTGTCCGACGATCATGGAAAAGATGCATTGGGCTGTTATGGAAATACTGTTATTCAAACACCAAATTTGGACAAGTTAGCTGCAGAAGGGGTATTGTTTAATAATGCATATTGTACAAGCGCAAGTTGTGCAGCTAGTCGTTCGGTTATTTTATCGGGCTTGTATGGTCATGCAACAGGTTCTTATGGGCATGTTCACGATTATCATCATTTTAGCACTTTTAAAAATGTAAAATCTTTACCAGTGCTTTTAGAAGCAGCAGGATATGCTACTGCAAGGATAGGTAAATATCACGTAGCTCCCGAATCGGTTTATCATTTTCAGGAAGTACTGAAAGCTGATCCTCGAAACACAGTTGAGATGGCCGAACAATGTGAAGGAGTATTGAATTCTGACAAGCCTTTCTTTTTGTATTTTTGCACCGACGATCCACATCGAGGAGCCCCATTTAAACCTGAAAAATGGGATATGCCTAATAATTTTGGAAATAAGAAAGAGGGATATGCAGGAGTTGAAACTAAAATTTATGATCCTAAAGATGTAATTGTGCCAAAATTTTTACCCGATACAAAACAAACCAGAGAAGAAATTGCTGAATATTATCAAAGTATATCCAGAATAGATCAGGGCTTTGGTAAATTAATGAAGATGTTAGAAGTTAGTGGGAAAATTGATAATACTATTGTAATTTATATTTCGGATAATGGAATGGCATTTCCGGGAGCTAAAACCACAGTATACGAACCAGGAATTCAATTACCTTGCATAATTAAAAATCCAAAATTACCGACTAAAGGAATAGAAAATAATGCCATGATTTCATGGGTAGACTTAGCACCAACAATTCTGGATATTGCAAATGTAGATTACAAGCCTGAAAGTTTTCACGGACATTCGTTTAAGGATGTAATTGCAAATCCAAAAGCAGAAGGTTGGAATGAGATTTATGCATCGCATACCTTCCATGAAATTACCATGTACTATCCAATGCGTGTATGTCGTTCTGGTAAATATAAATTAATCTGGAATACGGCTTATCGCCTTGAATATCCTTTTGCTTCCGATTTATGGGCTTCTTCAACCTGGCAGGGAGTTTACAGAAATCACGAAGAGTATTATGGAAACAGAAAAGTTGAAGATTATTTATTTCGGGCAGAATTTGAATTGTACGATTTGTCTTCCGATCCGTGGGAAAGTAAAAATTTGGCAACAGATAAAAAGTATAATAAAATACTAGAAGAATTAAAGGAAAAACTTAAGGTTTATCAGCAAAAAACAAAAGATCCATGGCATATAATGTGGAATCACGATAGCTCAATGCAAGGTTCAGGAGTTAATTTGTAATAAATATTTTATAAGGAATTACAAAAGACTATTTTTCAATAAAATAGTCTTTTGTTGTTTCTAGAAATACCATGTAATGTATATTTTTTATAGGTATTAAAGATGTACCTATCTTAAAAACAAACTATTTTCTGTGGAGTTTTCTATGTAAGATAAGATTCTTATTTAAAATCATTAAAAATAATTTATATCTTTAATAGTAAGATTTAATTAGGAAAGAATGAATAGATTCAATACAATAATATTGTTTGTAGTATTTTCTGTATTGATAGAAATATCTGCCTATTCACAAAACATAGAGAAAATAATGAATACAATACATACCAATAAACTTATTAATGAGAATAGTCCTTACTTGCTGCAGCATGCTCATAATCCAGTAGATTGGTATCCATGGGGTGCTGAGGCTTTAGAAAAGGCAAAAGCCGAAAATAAGATAATATTAGTAAGTATTGGTTATGCGGCCTGTCATTGGTGTCATGTAATGGAGCGAGAGAGTTTCGAGGATGAGAGTGTGGCAAAAATGATGAATGAGTTTTTTGTTTGTATAAAAGTTGATAGAGAGGAGCGTCCGGATATAGATCAAATATATATGGATGCAGTACAAATGATGACTGGCAGTGGAGGCTGGCCATTAAATTGTTTTGCAATGCCAAATGGAAAACCATTTTTTGGGGGTACTTATTTTCGTCCGGTCGACTGGTTAAGAGTATTGCAGGGTTTACAAAATGCTTGGCTTAATGAGCCTGAGAAAGTTAAAGATGTTGCAAGTAAAATTGCCGAGGGAGTTCGTTCTAATGAATTAATAAAGCTAAAAGTAGAATCAAAAAAAATACATATCGATAATTTAAGTAGTGGATACGAAAATTGGAAAAATGAATTCGACAATAAAGAAGGTGGAAACAATAGAGCTCCAAAATTTCCTTTGCCGAATTCTTTACAATATTTGTTAAGATATTATTACCATACAAAAGATCAAATGGCATTAAAGCATGTTTTGCTTACTCTCGATAAGATGGCTGCTGGCGGAATTTATGATCAAATGGGTGGTGGTTTTGCCCGTTATTCGGTCGATGAGATTTGGAAAGTGCCTCATTTCGAAAAAATGTTGTATGATAATGCGCAGTTAATAAGTTTGTATGCCGAAGCATATCAGTTAATAAAAAATCCCGAATACAAAAGAGTGCTTGAAGAAAGCCTTGCATTTGTAAATAGAGAATTGAGCTTGCAGGAAGGTGGATTTTATTCATCTTTAGATGCAGATAGTGAGGGTGTTGAAGGAAAATTCTATGTTTGGGAAAAGAGCGAAGTAGAAAAGGTTTTGGGAATTGATTCCGACTTGTATTGTGAATATTATGGGATTACTGAACTTCCAAATTGGGAGGAAGGAAACATTCTTATGGTAAAGGCTGATAAAAGAAAACTAGCCTTAAAAAATGGATTGACGCTGGAGCAGTTTGAACAAAAAATTTCTCAGGCTAACATGATTTTACTTAAACATAGAGCACAAAGAGTTAAGCCGGGTTTAGATGATAAATCGCTTACCAGCTGGAATTCTTTAATGATAAAAGGATATATTGATGCCTACAAAGCTGTAGGAGAAGAAAAGTATTTGAAACGAGCCACTAAAGCGGCCGAGTTTATTCAAAATTATCTATTAAAGGAAGATGGTGGCCTGAATCGTAATTATAAAGATGGTTTTTCTAAAATAAATGGATTTTTGGATGATTATAGTTTCACTATAGAGGCATTTATAGCTTTATATCAGGCAAGTTTTAATGAGGATTGGCTGATAAAAGCCAATAATTTATGTGAGTATGTTCTTCTTCATTTTTCTGATGAAAATTCTGGAATGTTCTACTATACATCAGATGAAAATCCTGATTTAATTGCTCGAAAAATGGAATTAAGCGATAATGTAATTCCTTCCTCTAATTCGTCAATGGCAAAGTGTCTTTATTTGCTTGGTGTTTATCTCGGAAAAGAAAAGTATATAGTAAGATCTAAACAAATGCTTAATAATGTGTTAGATCGTTTGATTAAAATGCCAGCTTATCATTCCAATTGGGGACAGTTATTTTTCTGGTTGGCGAATAAATCTTGCGAAATTGTTATTTGTGGAAAAAATGCCATCACCAACAAACGTAAAATAGAATCATTATTTTTACCTAATGTGATAATTGCCGGAAGCCAACAGGAGAGCAACTTGCCTTTGTTGCGGAATAGATATGTTACTGATAAAACAGTTTTTTATTTGTGCGAAAATAAAACTTGTAAATTGCCATTTACTAATGTTGAAGATTTACTTCGTCAGATTAATAGAGAGTGATTTAGTTTGATAAAAATAATGTGTGATAGCGTTATCTTGTTAAGTAGAAAATGAAAGTTAATACTATAACCAAAATCAGAAAATGATGAAAAAAAACATGCGTAATACCCTATTGTTAGGCTTTTGCTTTTTTTTAGCAGCTTGCGCTACGGTGCCAATTACAGGAAGAAAGCAAATAAATATGTTTCCTGAAAGTGAGATGATTGCTACTAGTTTAACTCAATATGACACATTTCTTAAAGATAGTAAATTGTCTGGCGATAAGCAGAAAACAGCAATGGTAAAATCTTGTGGTAAGCGTATTGCAAAAGCTGTTGAGGATTTTATGATAGAACATGGAATGAGCGATAGAATTGCTAATTTTCAGTGGGAATTTAATTTGGTAGAAGATGATACGCCCAATGCCTGGTGTATGCCTGGTGGTAAGGTGGTATTTTATACTGGAATTTTGCCATATACACAAACAGAAACAGGTTTGGCCGTTGTAATGGGACACGAAATTGCTCATGCCATTGCTCGCCATGGTAACGAAAGAATGAGCCAACAAATGGGAATTCAGGCAATTGGTCAGGGTTTGTCTATTTATTTGAATGAGAAACCAGCAGAAACACAGCAAATTTGGATGACTGCATTTGGTGCAGCTTCTAATGTTGGGGTAATGTTACCTTTTTCTCGTTCTCATGAAACAGAAGCAGATAAAATGGGCTTAATTTTTATGGCTATGGCAGGCTATGATCCTGCCGAAGCAGTAGAATTCTGGAAAAGAATGGGAGCTAGTGGCGGACAAAAGCCACCAGAATTTCTTTCGACTCACCCAGCCGATGATACTCGAGTAAAAGATCTTAAAGCTTACTTACCCGAAGCCATGAAATATTATAAAAAGAAATAAGCTATTTAATTAAAAAAGGAATTTCATTTATTGATTTTCCTTTTTTTAGTTGCTAATTCGTAATTACTTGCGAAGTTCTTCTTTGTTTTCCAGATTATCTGAATTCCATATTTCCTCAGGAATGCTTTCATCATCTTCGGGAATATTTACTTGTGGCTTTTGTGGTCCTTGGTTTCGATATGCCACAGCATAGGTAAGACCCGAAATTGCACCAAACAAATGTCCCTCCCAGGAAACATCCTTTAAAATTGGAAACACACCCCAAAATAGACCACCATAAAGAAATGCAACAATAAACGAAATGGCAATTAGGCGGTAATAATTTCGGATAATTCCACTAAAAAACAAAAAAGATGCAAAAGAGTAAACCAAGCCACTGGCACCAATATGATAAGCTTCGCGTGCACCAATCCAAACTAAAATATTGGTAGAGAAATAACAAAGCAGAAAAATACGATAGGATAAAGGCCTGTAAAAATAAAAGATTCCCCAGCTTAAAACTAAAAAGGGAATGGAATTGGCCATTAAATGAGCAAAATCTTTGTGTATAAGGGGACTAAAAAATATTCCCGCTAAGCCTTTGGTGTGAAGAGGAAAAATTCCGTAATAATAAAGATCCAAATTTAATCCCCACTCAAAAATTTTAACAAACCATATTAGTATCAAAAAAGCAATTGGAAAAATTAAACTGTGTTTAAGTTTTAATTTTTCAAGGTCTTTATTATATGGTAAATTAGATTTCAATTATTCCTGAGGTTTTGTTTCTTCTGACTCGTTAACTTTATTAGTATCTGATAAATCAACTAGCTTTCCATTTATACATTCTACTACGCGGGCAGGGAATTTTTTTAATAAATCGTGTTGATGGGTTGCCATAATAACAGTTCTTCCATTTTTACTGATATCCATTAAAAGTTGAGCCAGTTCATCAGACGTTTCCGGATCTAGATTTCCTGTAGGCTCATCGGCTAAAATTATATCAGGAGAATTTAATAAGGCACGGGCAATTACAATTCTTTGCTGTTCGCCGCCCGAAAGTTCGTGTGGCATTTTATACCCTTTTTTATCCATCTGAACTTTCTCAAGAACTTCGATAATGCGATTTTCAATTTCAGTTTTGTTTTTCCATCCTGTAGCACGCAATACAAATTCTAAATTATTTTTTACGTTGCGATCGGTTAATAATTGAAAATCCTGAAAAATAATTCCAATTTTTCGTCTTAAAAAAGGAATTTGCTTACGCTTAATAATAGGAAGATAAAAGCCAGCCACCGATCCTCCGCCATCTTTTAAAGGTAAATCTGCATAAAGAGTTTTTAAAATACTTGATTTTCCACTTCCAACTTTTCCAATTAAGTACACAAAATCATTTTTTTCAACTTTTAGGTTAACTTCGGTAAGTATAATGTTATCCGCTTGACGGATTGTAGCATTCTTTAATTCTATAATGGCAGATTCTGACATGTACTTTAGTTTAATGTGGTGAAACAAGTGTGTCGAAATACAAATCTAAAAAAATAATTTCGCCCAACACTTTCTATTTCCATAATTATTATTTACAATGAGTGCAATTTTTATTTTTATCCTTCGTTTGAATTTACGGTGAAGATGATATATTATTTTTACCTTTAAGGCTGGTTTTAAAATCTCGAATCATTGATTAATACAAAGGCATTCGAGATAGTTAATTCACTTAATTTTACCTACACACAACAGTATGAGAAGCAGATATTTATTGTGGATTTTTATATCCGTACTTTTATTCTGTGCCGGGTTTCCTTCACAGGCTCAAAAATCATTGGATCATTATTCCGATTCGCAAATATGGCAGTCGGCAATGGAAAAGTTCCAGAACCATAACTATGGTGCTGCACGTTACGAATTTATTGAGTTTAAAGACAGAAAAAATTCGTTTTCGGATAGAAAATCACAAGCAGAATTCTACATTGCCTGGTGTTCTATTGAACTTTTTCGTCCTGAGGCCGAAAGCGAAATGAAAGAATTTATTCGAAATTATCCTGAGAGTAATAAAATTCAATTGGCTTATTTTCAGCTTGGAAGACAGCAGTATCGAAATAAAAAATATCAGGCTGCATTGGTTTGGTTTAAGCAGGTTGATTCTTATTTATTGTCTCCCGATGAATTAACAGAGTACCGTTTTAAGTTGGCTTATTCTTATTTTATGAAGAAAGAATATGACTTGGCACACAAGAATTTTTATGAAATTATTGATGTTGCAGGTGAGTATAATGCACCAGCTAATTATTATTATGCACATATTGCTTACTTAAATGGAAATTATCAGACAGCATTAAAAAGCTTTGAGAAATTAGCTGATAACAAAACATTTTCTCCTATTGTTCCTTATTATATATGTCAAATTTATTATTTACAGGAACAATATAAAGATGTGTTGAATTATGCTCCAAAGTATCTGGAAGATGCAACTGTTAAGCGTAGCGCAGAAATTGCTAAAATGATTGGATTATCGCATTATCAGTTGAAAGAATACGATAAGGCAATACCATTTCTCGAGAAAGGTAGTAAAAGCTTAATTCGAGAAGATCGATTTGCTTTCGGATATTGTTTGTACAAGCAAAAACAATATGAAAAAGCAATAACACAATTCGAAAAAGTTGGTGGTAAAGATGATGAAATGCTGCAGGTAGCTACCTATTGTTTGGCCGATTGTTACCTTAAAATAGGAAATAAAATAGGTGCCAAAGCGGCTTTTTCGAGTACAGCTCGTATGGGTTTTGATAAAAATATGCAGCAAGATGCTTTGTTTAATTTTGCAAAATTAACTTACGAATTGTCTTATTCGCCTTTTAATGAAACAATAAGGGCTTTCGATGAGTATCTGCAGAAATATCCCGATTCGGACAGAAACGATGAGGCTTATGATTACCTAGTGAAAGTGTATATGAGCACAAAAAATTATGGTGATGCTTTAACTTCTATGAATAAGATAAAGAATAAAACGCCTGAAATCGAAAGAGCTTATCAAAGGGTTTCTTATTTGCGAGGCTTGGAATTAATGAAACAGTTAAAGTATGAAGAAGCAATTGAGTCTTTTAATTTATCGTGGAAATATAGAATATATAACTCAAAAATATCGGCTAACAGATTGTATTGGACTGCCGAAGCGAACTATCGTTTAGGAAATTTAGAAAAGGCAATAACTCAATTCAAAACTTTTTTAACACTACCGGGAGCAGGAGCTTCCGATTATTTTGGGAAAGCATATTATAATATTGCTTATGCCGAATTCGATCGCGATAATTATTCCGAAGCGTCCAATTGGTTTCGTAAATTTGTTAATCAGGCAGATGAAAAGAATTCTTTTGTATTTGATGCTTATAACAGAATTGGAGATTCGTTCTTTTTGAACAGAGATTATGAACAAGCTGCTGAATTTTACGCAAAAACAGCAGATGCTAATGATTGGGATGCCGATTATGCTCTGTATCAGCAAGCATTTTGTTTGGGTTTGATAAATCAATCCGATAAGAAAGCAGAATTGTTGCTCAAGTTAAAAAATACTTATCCTCAATCGGATTATTCCGATGATGCTTTATACGAATTGGCAAGAGCAAGGGTGAAGTTGGGCGATCAGAATACAGCCATTAATTTGTATAAAGATTTGGCTGAAAATTATCCTCAAAGCTCTTATGCTGCCAAATCTATTTTACAATTGGGACAGTTAAACTACAACAGGAAAAATTACAAGCAAGCTATTCTAAATTACAAAGCTGTTGTGAAAAATTATCCGCAAAGCGAGGAAAAGAAAAGTGCTTTTGTAGGACTTAAAAATGTATATGTTGATTTAAATAAACTCGATGATTACTTTGAATTTGCCGAGTCGTTTGCCGATGGTGGAGGTATTAGAAGTAGTGAGAAGGATTCCTTAAGCTACATTTCGGCAGAGCGTTTATATATGTCGGGAGAAACTGGCCGAGGAGTTAAGGCTTTCGATAATTATTTGACGAATTTTCCCAATGGAATGTTTCGTTTAAATGCACAATATTACAGAGCCGATGCAGCTTTAAATCAAGGGAATTTTGAAGATGCATTAGCAGGGTTTGAAGAAGTCTTGAATCAGGATGATAATTTGTTTACCGAAAAAGCATTGCTAGCTGCTTCGCAATTGAATTACAGAGCGAAAAATCTCGAAAAAGCCAAACTGCAATATGCTCAATTAGCTAAGAGGGCAGAAATTCCGGAAAATTTAGATGCAGCTAAGGTTGGCTATTTACGATCGGTGTACGAATTACATGAATACGAAACCGTATTATCTGCAGCTAAAGAGGTTTTGGAAATGCCTAAAATTCAGGAAGAAATGATTCGTGAAGCAAGATATAAAAGAGCCAAGTCGTACTTGGCATTACATAGTTTGCAGAAAGCTCTTCCTGATCTCAAAAGTTTGGCCATTGAAACAAAAAGCGCCGAAGGAGCAGAGGCCAAATTTCGAATTGCAGAAGTTTATTTTGCTCTGTCGAAATTCGATTTATCCGAAAAGGAAATAAATAGCTTTATTGAGATGAATTCGCCACATCACTATTGGTTGGCAGAGAGTTTTATTCTTTTATCGGATGTTTTTATGGAAAAGAATGATGAGTTTCAGGCTAAATATACTCTGCAAAGTATTGTAGATAATTATGGCGTGAAAGATGATGGAATTCTTGATAGGGCAAGCAAAAAATTAGAAGTTTTACTTGCACTGGAAAAGCAAAAGGAAGAAGATATTCGCGATAAGGAAGTTCAAATTCAGTTTGAAGGTGCAGATAGTTTAGAAAACAAAAAATTATTTGAGAGTAAAACAACAGAAAGCGATTCGCTTGGTTTAGACGAAGAGAAAATAATGTTGCAGGAAATGTTGAAAAAAGAATCCGAAATTGAGTAAAATATTTAATGTAGAAACAATGTTGAAAAAGTTATTATTAGCAATTGTATTTATTGGCTTTGCATTTTCATCTGCTCAAGCCCAGCAAGAAAGAGATCTTAACAAAGAAGTAAGTGTGAAAACAACTTACCAACCTAAAATAAATAAGGCTAAAAGAATTGGTGAATTACCAGTGGTAAAAGATACGGCTAGTTTTGCGCCTACTTTCGATTATTTTGTGCAAACAAAACCTTTAATGGTTGGGTTTTCTCCTGCCGAAATTCCAGCGGCTAAAATTGTTGGGGAACCTTTAAAAAAATTACATTCTAACTCTTTAATTCTTGGAGGAGGCAATTATTCTACTCTTTTTGGAGATTACCGATACAATAACAAACGATCGAAAACTACAGATATAGGATTTCACTTAAGGCATTATTCCACAAACGGAAAATTGAAGTTAGAAAATGGGAATAAAGTAAAACCAGATTTTAAACAGCAATTGGCCGAAATTTATGGGGCAAGTTATTTAGACGAAGGAAAAGTTACAGGTAGGTTGTTTTATGAACATCTGGGGTATAATTACTATGGATTTCCACAAGATAATGACTTGGTAGGAGTTTACCATAATTTGTTCCCTTATCAGGAACAGAAACAAAACAATTTAGGTTTGGCTGCCGATTTTCAAAGTGCTTTTAATGATGAAGAAAAGTTAAATTTTGGTATAGGAATAAAATACGAATATTTTTCAGATGATATTGACTTGAAAGAGAGTGATGTATTGATATCGGGAAATGCCAGAATAAGACGAGGTGATGGTTTTTGGAGTCTAAAATCCGATTTTGATTATTTTACAATTGATGGATTGTATTATTGGGAAGATGAGGAGCAAATAAGCGATCGTAAAAATTTAATTTGGAGCTTAAATCCGCAGTATTTACTACAAACAGGTAATTTAGATTTGCAATTAGGAATAAAGACAGTTTTAGCAATGGGCGATAATTCTGAGAGCAAATTGTATCCAGATATAAAGATCGATTTTGCAGCTGTTGATGGTATTTTAAGCTTATTTGCAGGTTTAAAAGGCGATTTAAATATGAATAGGTATAAAGATATAGCGTCGGAGAATTATTATATATTTTCAGGATTAAATGTAACGCCTTCTAATCAGAAGTATTGCATGTTTGGTGGTTTAAAAGGCAGTTTGTCAACTAGTTCTACTTTTATACTGGCAGCAGAATATTCTGCAACCGATAATCAATATTTCTTTGTACAGGCCAATGTTGATCCTGCAAATGGAAATTTTACAGGTCAGCCATATTCTAATAAATTTGGCGTTGTTTACGATGATATTAGTCTCTTAAGCTTATCTGCCGAGTTAAATCTCGATTGGAATAATCAATTGAACTTGAGCTCGAAACTCGTTTACAATTCATATTCTATGGATAAATTAGAAGAGGCTTGGCATAAGCCAGATTTTGAGGTAAATGTAAATGCTTATTATAAATTTACCAGTGATTTAACTTTTCAAACAGGTGTAAATATAACTGGAGAGAGAGCTGTTTTAGTGGACAATAGCAAGCAAACTCTCGATGCGGTTTATGATTTAAATATAGGAGCAAACTATCGTTTAAACCAAAATTTCTCTGTATTTGGAACCTTAAATAATCTGTTTGCCGATAAGTATTATCAATGGGATGGATATCCTTCTCAGGGGCTTAATTTTTTGCTCGGACTTAAGGCTAATTTCTAGAAATTTAACTTATAAAAATAAATTAAGGGATATCTGTAACTTGGGTATCCCTTTCTTTTTATTGAAGATAATATTGTTATTAAGATAGTTTTTTGTAGATTTAATTAAACAAATTATCTTAAACTGTATGCAATTAAAAGGTCGATTAATAAAAATATTTAAGGCAGTAGTTTTTTTCCTGATTTTAATAGTGCCTCTTTTTGTAGCAGCTCAGAAACCTGAACGATGGAAACTGTCTGTTAATAAGGATAGAAAGCCCATAGATATTTTAATGGAATTAAATGCCGATAATCAGGGTGTAACCTATTTATTTGATATTACTCGAGATACTTTAAATATGTCTTTTGTTGCAGAGGAAGCAATAGTGTGGAAAAAACATGGAATAAGTGTTTTTGCAATGCCAAAAGGTCGGGAGGTTTTAAAAATAAAGCTCGACGATACCGATTTGGAAAGTGTTCAGGTAGCTTTTTACAGAATGTGGAAAGCTATGCCAAAAGGTTTTAAGAATGTTACTACATTATTCGAATTGCACGAATATGGAGTTAGCGAAGATGGAGATAAAATCAATAATTTTATTATTAAATTTAAAATGAAACGTCCGCGAAAAAGTCAATCTATGTCCTTTTAAATTTTGATTTGTTTTTTTATTAATCGTTTAAACATAAACCTTTTAAATTTATCCTTTGTTTTTATCAATAAAATTAGTTCGTCAAAATCTGATAAAATGGACTATTTTTCCTTGTTTTTCTATTCTTAGGTTCATCATTTTTATTATCTTTGTTTAACTTTTATCTTTTGAAAAATAGTGAGGCATTAGTGATTGATACATAGCTTATTATGTGGTATTTTGTATCTTTTAAATGAGCACTGCTTTCATAGCTTTTATGCTAGTAAAAGATATTCTGAATTTTGCACAAAAAAATATTAGAATTATTGTAGAATAATTAATGATTATATTGATTGTTCCTGTAATTCTTTTTCGAAAACTAAAGATCTGTTAGATGAGTGATTTAGAAAATAAACCAAATGGGAATACTGAATATTCCGCTGATAGTATTCAGGTATTAGAAGGTTTGGAAGCGGTTCGTAAACGCCCTTCCATGTATATTGGAGATGTTAATGTAAAAGGATTACACCATTTGGTGTACGAGGTGGTAGATAACTCCATTGATGAAGCTTTAGCAGGATATTGTAATAATATTGAAGTTATTATTAATGAAGATAACTCCATTACCGTAAAAGATGATGGACGTGGTATTCCTACTGAGTTACATCAGAAAGAAAATAAATCGGCTCTTGAGGTTGTAATGACTGTTTTGCATGCTGGAGGTAAATTCGATAAAGATTCTTATAAAGTATCTGGTGGTTTGCACGGGGTAGGTGTATCTTGTGTTAATGCATTATCTGATTTATTGAGTGCTGAAATTCATCGAGATGGTAAAATTTACCTTCAAGAATATTCTAAAGGAGCTCCACTTGCTGATATTAAGGTAATTGGAGAAACGAATATCACTGGAACTAATATTACATTTAGACCCGATGCATCGATATTCTTAACCACAGAATATAAGTATGATGTTTTGGCTGCACGTTTAAGAGAATTGGCTTTTTTGAATAAGAAAATTCGATTAAATATTACTGATAAAAGAGACCAAAACGAAAAAGGAGAGTACAGATCAGATGAATTTTATTCTGAAGCAGGGCTAAAAGAATTTGTTGAATATCTTGATCATACAAGAGAAAGATTAATAGAGGAAACCATTCATGTTTCTATCGATAAAAATGAGGTTCCTGTGGAAATTGCTCTTCAGTACAACACTTCTTTTTCCGAAAATATTCATTCCTATGTAAATAATATTAATACCATAGAAGGAGGAACTCATTTAACAGGATTTCGTCGTGGATTAACAAGAACTTTAAAAGCATTTGCTGAAAAATCAGGAATGCTATCAAAATTAAAGTTCGATATTAGTGGTGATGACTTTCGTGAAGGTTTAACAGCAGTTGTTTCGGTTAAGGTTGCAGAGCCTCAGTTCGAAGGACAAACCAAAACAAAATTAGGTAACTCAGAAGTGAGTATTGCTGTAGATCAGGCTGTAAGTGCAATGTTAGCTAATTACCTGGAGGAACATCCAAAAGATGCTAAAACAATTGTTCAGAAAGTTATTATGGCTGCTACGGCTCGTCATGCAGCTCGTAAAGCAAGAGAATTAGTACAAAGAAAAACTGTGCTTGGTGGTTCAGGACTTCCAGGTAAGCTTTCCGATTGCTCTGATAAAGATCCAGCTAATTGCGAAGTATTTCTTGTCGAGGGAGATTCGGCAGGTGGAACTGCTAAACAAGGTCGAGATCGTAAATTTCAGGCTATTCTTCCACTAAAGGGTAAGATTTTGAATGTTGAAAAAGCAATGCAACACAAAGTTTTCGAGAGTGAAGAAATTAAAAATATTTTTACAGCTTTAGGTGTTACCATAGGTACCGAAGAAGATAGTAAAGCTGCAAATGTTGAAAAATTGCGTTATCACAAAATTGTAATTATGTGTGATGCCGATGTGGATGGTAGCCACATTGCAACATTAATTATGACCTTCTTTTTCCGTTACATGAAATCGGTTATCGAGAATGGATATTTGTATATTGCTACTCCACCTTTATACTTGGTGAAAAAGGGCAAGAATCATGAATATTGCTGGAACGAAGACCAAAGACTACGATTAATTCAAGAGTGGGGTGGTGGTAAAGAAAGTTCTATGCATATTCAGCGTTACAAAGGTCTTGGAGAGATGAGTGCTGAGCAATTATGGGAAACTACAATGAATCCCGAATTTAGAACATTGCGTCAGGTATCTATCGATAATGCTGCTGAAGCCGATCATGTATTCTCTATGTTAATGGGTGATGAAGTTCCACCAAGAAGAGAGTTTATTGAGAAAAATGCTACCTATGCAAATATTGATGCATAAGGTGTAAGAAAATAACATTCTAAAGCCCTTGAGATTTCTCAGGGGTTTTTGTTTACCACTAAATTAAAGAAAATGAATATTTGTGTATTTTGTTCATCAAGTAATTCACTTGCCGACATTTACTTCGAAGAAGCGAAAAAATTGGGTGTAGGAATAGGTTTAGCAGGAAATAATTTAGTTTATGGAGGAACAAATGTTGGCTTAATGAACGAAGTGGCTGTGGCTGTTAAAAAGTCAGGAGGAAAAGCCATAGGCGTAATTCCAAAGCTCATTAAGGATTACGGACTTTCGGCAAATAATCTAGATGAGTTGATTATTACTCCTGATATGGCAGAAAGGAAAAAAATTCTAAGGGAAAAATCGAATGCATTTATTGCACTTTCAGGAGGATTTGGAACGCTCGAAGAAATTTTAGAAGTGATTACATTAAAGCAATTAGGGTATCATAATTTACCTATTGTTTTTATTAATACCAATGGTTTCTACAACAATTTAAAAGAACAGTTCGAAGTATCTTATCGGGAAAAATTTGCTAAAGAACAGTATAGAAAAATGTATGTATTTGTTGATGACTATAAACAGGCTCTTACATATATTAAAGATTACAAACATGAACAGACGGGTACCAAATGGGATTAATTAATGTAGGCTTTTTGTTGACCGTATAAGTTAATGTCAATTCTTTAGCTCATTATTTAATAATTGTTAGATAATAGCCTTATTTCTGCTATTTCGTCTTAATTGTGGTATTTTTCAGATGTTTGAGTTATTAGGTTTGAAGATTTACAAGAGTAGGGTAATGAAACATAAAAGCATGTTCCTTTATTTTCCTTAGATTCCAATCTGATTTCACCCCCTAAAATTTTGCTTAATCTGTGTGAAATTGTCAGACCTAAGCCTGTTCCACTATATTTTCTTGTGTCTGACCCATCTATTTGTCTAAAGGATTGAAAGATATTATTTGCATATTTATCAGGTATACCAATTCCAGTATCTTTAACATATAATTCAATTTCAGATTTGCTTTTATTTAGCTGATAACCAATTTCTACGCTTCCTTTATCAGTGAATTTAATTGCATTGTCAATTAAGTTAGCTAGCAATTGTTCTAAGCGCCTTGCATCTGTATAAATTACAGAATCTTTATTGCTTAATGATTTATGAATTGTAAGATTTAGGTGTGATTTGTTACTCTCATTTTTTTGTTTGTTAAAACGGTCATATAAAGTTGATAATATGCTGTTTATGCAAGAGTATTCGGGGTGTAATTGTACTTGTTTGGATTCAATTTTTGATAAATCAATTATATTATTTATTAATTGTAGAAGATTATATCCACTTTGTTTTATTAATGCAGCATATTCTTGTTTATCTTCTTCTTCAATTTGTTGTGATGTCATAATATCTGTAAAGCCAATAATATGATTCATAGGAGTTCTTATTTCATGAGACATATTGGCTAGAAAAGCCGACTTTAACAAATCCGATTCTTCGGCTCGAAGTTTTGCTTCTTTAAGATGTTGTTCGTATTCTTTGCGCTGAGTAATGTTGCGGTAAATTCCAAAAATGGCAATGGTTTTACCATCTATAATAATCGGATTTCCCATTATAGAAACATCTATTAATTCGCCATTTTTACACTTTCGTTTAGTTTCAAGTTCGGCAAGTTTTCCCTTTGCCATTATAGAATTTAGTTTGCAGGCTTCATTTTGTGTAGCCTTATTGGTTAGTAAGGAGTCTACTTCAGTGCCTTTAATGTCTTTTGTAGAATACCCAAAAAGCTCAGTGAATTTGTGGTTAATCTTTATTCCTTTACTTTCAGTATCTGTAATAGCAATTGCTTCTGGGGAATTTTCGAAAAGTTGCTCAAAATATGCTGTTTCTACGTTTAGTTGATGTTCTGCTTTTTGTCTGTTAATTATCATTTGGTTTGCAAGCTCTCCCAGTTCTTTAAACTCCTTAAAATGAAGAGAAGAAGTATCTATAAGAACCGAGTTCGATGCAGCATCTTTATAAAACTGACTAAAGATACTAAGTCCGGATTTACTAATTTTAACAACAAATCTTGTAAATATGATAATAAAAAAGATACTAAGAATGAGAACAATGCTTGCTCTTATTATGTAATTATTAACATTCGATAGAAGTTCTTTTTTTCGTTTTTTTATGGCTAAATTCAGCTCTTTCAAATTAACTCCTGAGCCAATTACCCATTGCCAGTCTTTATATGCTTTAGCATGCATTAAGCTGGCTAAGCTTGTACTATCACCCAAACTATTAAGAGATTCTACAAATCCACCATTTGTATCTGTACCTCTCGATATAAATTCTTGAATAAATTTGTTATGATTTTTATCTTCGCTATTCCAAAGGTTTTTATTGATTAATGATTTATTAGTATGAGCAAGACAAACACCATCGAAACGTATTACGGCTATGGTAAAATTATCATCAAATCTTAAATCGGTAATTCTATTGAGAATATCCTGTTGTATTTCAGATTTAAAATTTTCAACATGTTGAGTACAACCAATATACCAATTAAAAGGCTTAAATATTTTCACAAATGATATTTGAGGATGTATTTTTTGGCTATTATTATCTTGCCAGGAATAGTTGGTGTAGCCTTCGCCAGCAGTTGTTACTGTTTCAATTTCTCGTTGAATAATAGGAACTCCATAAGCATCTTTTAAGGCTAGTTTATTTTTTCCTTTCCATCCCGGATTTTCAGGGTCTTGAATTACAATTCCAGATAAACTGTTGATATAGAAAAATCCGTTTCCATTATTAAATCGAACAGAGGCAAGAGCATTTAAAATAAGGTTTTCCAGCTCTTTATCAGATAATTTATTTTTATAGCTTTTGTATAAATTTGTTGCAATGGTATGTGCTTCATTTACTCTACTGCTAATTTCTTTTTTTAATAGATTTCGAGTTTGAAGTCTTTCGTTCTCAATAAAATTAATTAATGTTTGTGTTTCCTGTAGTAATGTTTTCTTTTGATTTTTTATAAAATCTTCTTGTATTAGTGCAGATTCTCTTTTAAATTTTTTCTGTTCCTGCTGTATTGTAAATGTTCCTAGTATTAGGATTAAAGAAAGAGAAATTAAAAGTAATGAAAGTAAAAAGACCTTTGAAATACTTTTATCTTCAAAAATTTTGGAGAGAATAAACTTCATAAATGAAAAGCTAGTATTAAACAGTTAATGAACCAGAAAAAACATGAGTAGCAGGTCCCATGAGCCAAATATTATTAATGTTTTGATTGTCAATCTTGTTAAAGGAGACGCTTAGTTTTCCACCTTTGGTATTTATATTGAAACGATTTTTATTTTTCAAAAAACCAGCGCTAATTGCCGATGCAACCACGCCAGTGCCGCATGAATAGGTTTCATCTTCAACACCTCTTTCATAGGTGCTAACTTGTAAGTCATTATTGTTGAATGATACAAAATTTACATTGGTTCCTTCTTTTGCGAATCTTTTGTTGTATCGAATTGCTTTTCCGTTAGAATAAGTGTCAAATTCATTATGATCGTCAATAAATTGCACATAATGAGGAGAGCCTGTATTCATGTAAAATGTAGTTTCATTTTTTTCAATTCCACTAACATTTACCATTTTTAAATTAACTTTTATATGGCCTTCATTATCTTCAACTTTTGCTTCGTGTTCACCATCAACGGCAATAAATTTGGTTCTATCTTGTATAATTCCTAAATGATAAGCAAATGCAACGATACATCTACCGCCGTTGCCACACATGCTTGCTTCTTTACCATCAGAATTAAAATATCTCATTCTAAAATCGTAATTATGCTCATTTTCCAGTAACATTAAGCCATCGGCACCAATGCCGAATCTTCTGTGGCATAGTTCTTCTATTAAATGGGTATTGTCTGGTGAAATAAGATTATTACGGTTATCAATAAGAACAAAATCATTGCCTGTTCCTTGATATTTAGAGAATTCAATTTGCATTTTTGTGTAAATATTGTTAAGAAGTGTTAAATACGTTAAAATGAAAAACACTTAATGAACTTATTCGTTAAAATTGTAGTGTAAAAATAAGAATCTTATTCAGATATTCTTGGTATAACAGCTTGAAAAGTTATAAATTTTGATAAGATGTCATACAAATTTGTTGATATTGAATTAAAATTGACCAATTGGTTTTGTTTTTGTACCTTTTCAATGCTGGTAATACATAAAAATAGCTGTAGTGAGGTTATTATTATGTGTCACTCAAAAAATTATTATTAGAAATGAAAATTAAATTATTTTTTGGAAGAGTATTAACTGCAATTTTTGGCGGTGGAATAGCAATTATTTTATTTGTTTTATTTGTTGATCGAGAAAAAGAAATTATAACAACTCCTGAGCCGCATACAATACAATTAGCAGGCCTTTCACAAGGTCCTTCAGGATTAGTAGACTTGACCATTGCTGCCGAATCATCGGTAAAATCAGTGGTTCATATTACCACAGTTTATAGTAATGAAGAATATCAATCCAATCCGTTTTACGATTTTTTGTTTGGAAATAGTCGTAAGGGTTATCATACTCAACCAGCTATGGGTTCTGGTTCGGGAGTAATTATTTCTAAAGATGGTTATATTGTAACTAATAATCATGTGGTAAAGGAATCAAATTTTATTACCGTAGTTTTAAATGATAAACGATCGTACGAAGCCAAATTAATAGGACAAGATCCATATACTGATTTGGCGTTAATTAAAATTGATGAAAAAGATCTTCCAAAAATGGACTTCGGTAATTCTGATGAATTGAAGCTTGGAGAATGGGTGCTTGCTGTTGGTAATCCTTTTAATTTGACATCTACGGTTACAGCAGGTATTATTAGTGCCAAAGCGAGAAATTTAGGAATTATGAGAAGTCAGATGAGTATTGAATCGTTTTTACAAACCGATGCTGCCGTGAATCCTGGGAATAGTGGAGGAGCTTTGGTTGATATGAATGGAAGATTGGTGGGTATTAATACTGCAATTGAATCTAGAACGGGTTCTTATTCGGGTTATTCTTTTGCTATTCCGGTTACCATAGTTAAAAAAGTTATTGCCGATTTAAAGGAGTTTGGTCATGTACAAAGAGCCATGCTTGGTGTTTCAATTCAAGCTGTAGATGCTAAGCTTGCAAAGGATAAAGATTTAGATAAAATTGAAGGCGTATTTGTGGCAGCTTTGACAGAGGAAAGTGCTGCAGACGAGGCAGGGGTTGAAGTTGAAGATATTATTATAGCTATAAATGGTAAGAATGTTGGTTCCCCAGCAGAGTTACAGGAGCAGGTAAGTAAATATCGTCCTGGCGATGAAATTAAGGTATTAATAAAAAGAAATGGAAAAAAGAAACAATTAGATGTAGTATTACGTAACAGCTTAGGAAATACAAATGTTATTAAGTCGAAAAATTTAGCTTTTCTGGGAGCCGACTTTGAACCTATATCATCGAAGGAGAAGTATCGCTTGCAAATTAACAGAGGAGTAAAGGTGAAGAATCTGCGAAGTGGGAGATTAAAAGATGAGAATATTAGAGAGGGGTTTATTATATATAAAATAAATAATACTCCAATTTATAAAGTTGAAGATATAAGGGAAGCAATTGATGAAGTAAAGGATGGTGGAATTTTTATTTCTGGTATTTATCCTAATGGTAGTGTTAAGTACTATGCCTTTTCTTTAAATGGAGATTAAGGATTATTAAAAATGAGAAAAATATAAATATTCGAATAAAATGACAATTAATTTTGACTTTTTTTATTAAAAGCTTAATTTTGCGGCATATTTTCGAGGAAAAGGGACTATGAGACAATTAAAGATAACTAAATCAATTACCAATCGTGAGAGTGCGTCTTTGGACAAATACTTACAAGAGATTGGTAAAGAAGATCTTATTACAGTAGAAGAAGAAGTTGAATTGGCGCAGCGAATCAAAAAAGGCGACCAAAGAGCTTTGGAAAAGTTAACCAGAGCAAATTTGCGTTTTGTTGTTTCTGTAGCTAAACAATATCAAAATCAAGGTTTGAGTCTTCCTGACTTGATCAATGAAGGTAATCTTGGTTTGATCAAAGCTGCAGAAAAATTTGATGAAACTCGTGGTTTCAAATTTATTTCTTACGCTGTATGGTGGATTCGTCAGTCTATCCTTCAGGCCTTGGCAGAGCAGTCTCGAATCGTTCGATTACCATTGAATCAGGTTGGTTCGTTGAATAAAATCAACAAAGCATTTTCGAAATTCGAGCAAGAACATGAAAGAAAGCCATCTCCTGAAGAATTAGCAGATTCCTTAGAATTGCCTGCAGATAAAGTTGCAGATACTCTGCGTGTTTCTGGTCGTCACATTTCTGTTGATGCTCCGTTTGTTGACGGAGAGGATAACAGTTTGTTGGATGTATTGGTGAATGATGATTCGCCTATTGCAGACAGAAGTCTCTTGAATGAATCATTAACCAGAGAAATTGATAGAGCTTTAGCTACTCTTACAGAGAGAGAAAGTGATATTATCAAGCTTTTCTTTGGAATTGGAATTCAAGAAATGACCTTGGAAGAAATTGGCGAAAAATTTGGATTAACTCGTGAAAGGGTACGTCAAATTAAAGAAAAAGCGATTCGTCGTTTGCGTCACACTTCCAGAAGCAAGTTGTTAAAATCATATTTGGGATAGTTTTTCCCTAGAAATAACTGAAGCAGTTTCGAAAGAAACTGCTTTTTTATTGCTCTTAATTTTGTGATTACTTCTTTTCTTCCAATTGTTTTTGGAGTTTATACATTTCGTCGCGATACTGAGCAGCTTGTAAGAAATCCATTTCTTTAGATGCTTTTTGCATTGCTTTTTTAGTCTTTTCAATGGATTTTTCCAGACTTTCTTTACTCATGTACTGAACAATTGGGTCGGCAGCAATTTCAACCGATTCGGGTCCGCTATATGCTTTGGCTTGTTCGTTTTTATCATGATCGATAATGCTTTCTTTCGATTTTACAATTTGCTGAGGTGTGATTCCCTTCTTTATATTGTATGCCAGTTGTTTTTCTCTTCTATGATTTGTAGCATCAATAGTTTCCTGCATCGATTTTGTAATTTTATCGGCATACATAATTACTTTACCATTTACGTTTCGGGCAGCACGCCCCGCAGTTTGTGTTAATGAACGGGTTGATCGCAAGAAACCTTCC
The DNA here is from genome assembly GCF_963677195.1 of uncultured Marinifilum sp. NCBI lineage: Bacteria > Pseudomonadati > Bacteroidota > Bacteroidia > Marinilabiliales > Marinifilaceae > Marinifilum > uncultured Marinifilum sp. The sequence goes on along the minus strand of NZ_OY781918.1, from coordinate 4,166,672 downwards.
TTATCAGCATCTAGTATAGCTACAAGCGATACTTCTGGTAAATCCAGACCTTCTCGCAACAGGTTTACACCAATTAAAACATCAAAAACTCCATTTCGAAGTTCTTCCATAATTTTAATCCGATCTAGTGTATCAACATCGGAGTGAATATAACGACATCTAATATTTAGATTTGTAAAATACTCAGAAAGCTCTTCAGCCATTCTTTTGGTTAGAGTGGTTACCAGTGTTCTTTCATCAATTTCTGTTCGGGTATTAATTTCAGCAATTAAATTATCAATTTGATTTAAGCTTGGGCGGATAATAATTTCAGGATCGAGCAGTCCTGTTGGTCTGATTACCTGTTCTACAACCACGCCTTCACATTTTTCAAGTTCGTAATCGGCAGGAGTTGCACTTACGTGGATGGTTTGTTTAGCAATCTGTTCAAATTCTTCAAATTTTAAAGGTCTATTGTCTAATGCCGAAGGTAATCGAAAACCATATTCTACCAGATTTATTTTTCGGGAATGATCTCCACCATACATTGCTCTAATCTGTGGAATTGTAACATGACTTTCGTCGATTACCACAAGAAAATCGTCTGCAAAATAATCCATAAGGCAGAAAGGACGTGTTCCTGCTTTTCGGCCATCGAAATATCGCGAGTAATTTTCAATACCCGAACAATGACCTAATTCGCGGATCATTTCTAAATCGAAATTAACTTTTTCTTCTAATCTTTTTGCTTCCAGGTGTTTGCCTATGTCTTTGAGGAAGGCAACTTGCGCTACCATATCATCCTGAATTTGATGTATGGCCTGTTGTACCCGATCTTTACTGGTTACAAAAATATTAGCTGGATAAATAGTGATTCGATCATAAGAATCTAATTTCGATCCGTTTAAAGGATCAAAAGAGTAGATTTCATCAATCTCATCGTCCCAAAAAATAATGCGATAAGCAAAATCAGCGTAAGCAGGATATATATCTATTGTATCTCCTTTTACCCGGAAATTTCCCCGGTCGAATTCTATTTCATTTCTAGAATATAAAGCATCAACGAAAGAATGAAGTAGTTTGTTTCGAGAAATTAGCTGTCCTTTTTTTATTATGGTAACATTAGCATGAAAATCATCAGGATTACCAATTCCATAAATACAGGAAACAGATGAAACTACAATAACATCTTTTCTGCCCGACAAAAGGGCTGAGGAGGCGCTTAAGCGTAATTTTTCAATCTCATCATTAATAGAAAGATCTTTTTCGATGTAAGTTCCTGTAACTGGTAAATATGCTTCGGGCTGATAGTAATCGTAATAGGAAACGAAATATTCGACAGAATTGTTTGGGAAAAAATTTTTGAATTCTCCATACAATTGTGCCGCAAGAGTCTTATTGTGACTTAAGACCAGGGTAGGGCGCTGTACTTTTTCTATTACATTGGCTATGGTAAATGTTTTACCAGAACCAGTAACCCCAAGTAATGTTTGAAAAGGATTTCCCTCATTTAGCCCTTTTGCTAATTCTTCGATAGCAGTAGGTTGATCTCCTGTAGGTTTAAATTTAGATTCTATTTTAAATTTCATGCAGCACTTATGAATCGTTTTTATCTTAGTTGCTAAAATAGATAAACAATACGAATGAAGAAATATTTTGACAATAAAAAAACCGGCTGCTATTAGCAACCGGCGTATGTTAATTAAAAATTAGATTTAATTCTCAAGTTTAAAATAAACAGGGAAATGATCGCTGTAACCTCCGTAATATTTAGGTCCAACATAAGTACGGTTTGGAGCATATTCGCCATTTTTAGTTTTGTAGCAAATCCAATGTTCTGAAAATATTTTACCTGCACTGTAATTGGTTTTTAGTCCGTTCGAGGCATAAATTAGTTCTTTGGAAATAATTAAGTTATCAAGCATATTCCAATTGCCTCTATAGTTGTAACTACCTTTTCCGTTGGCCTGTAAATCATACATTAAATTGTATAAGTCGCTAGCTTTTTTAGATTCTTTATTGTTGGTTGCAAGTAATGTATTGGTAACCGAAACATTGTTAGGTTCATCGTTAAAATCGCCCATGATAATGATTTTAGCATGTTCGTTTTTACTTTGTATTTTATTTACTGCTTTTTTAAGCTGTTTTGCTACAAAAACTCTGTTTTTTTCAGATTTTTCCTGTCCACCTCGTCTCGATGGCCAATGGTTTACAAAAATATGTAATGTGTCAGTTCCCATTATTCCGGTTACATTAAGAATGTCTCTGGTTTTATAATTGGGTTCCCAGGGAAATTGAATGTTAATTACTTCGTGATTTAAATACTGAAAGTCATCTTTTTTATACAAAAGGGCACAGTCAATACCTCTTTTGTCTGGACTTTCGGAATGAGCAATAGCGTAATTTCCACTTTTTAAATTATCCTGAGAAATTAAATCTTCAAGAACAGTTCTGTTTTCTACTTCGCATAATCCAATAATGGAAGGTAAATTAAGAGTATCTATAGCAGATAAAACAGAGGAAAGCTTCTCTAGTTTTTTAGAGTATCTTTCGGCAGTAAATTTTAGTTTTCCTTCAGGAGTAAAATCATCATCCCATTTAATGGGATCGTTAATTGTGTCGAATAAATTTTCTACGTTGTAAAAGGCTACCGTATATTCCTTTTTTTCAACATTACAGGAATAAATGAATAGAGCTAAAGGAACAAGGAAAAATAATTTTTTAAGCATGATTTGATTTTATTGATTTAGTAAAAAGGAGTTACATCGGTAACCATCATTCCTGCTTTTTCGGCTGCTTGTATTCCTAATAATCCATCTTCAAAAACCTGGCAGTTTTTTGGAGCAATACCCATTAAATTGGCACACTTTAAAAAAGTTTCTGGTTCTGGTTTGTGATTTTCTACATCGTCGGCACTTACAAGTATTGGTATGTATTTATCTAGTCCCAATAATTTAAGAGTTTCTTCGGCAATGTTTCTTTTACCACCAGTACCTACAGCCATGGGCATTTTTTTATGGTATTTGTAAACAAGATCAGTAACAGGTTTAATTTCTGTTATCTTATGCATTTCCTTTGCGAAAAATTCTTCTTTTAAAGCGGAGAATTCTTGCGGATCAATAGAATGGTTGTTTTGTTTATTAAGTAATTCGATAATTTTAGCAGATGGCATGCCTGCACAACTAGACAAAAAATCCTGACTATAATTAATACCCATAACTTTAGCTGTTTTACTCCATGCATCGTAATGAATTGGCATTGTATCGGCAAGAGTTCCGTCTAAGTCGAATATTAAAGCTTTTGTGTTTGTATATATATCTATCGATTTCATTTTCTTCTAGTTTATTTAGTTCAACTTCACAAATTCTGGTAAATTATCTTTTCTGTATCGGATAGTAAATAATACTACTACAGAATCGATAGAAAAGGATGCCCAAATTATTAATTATTTTTTAAATAATAGCAAGTAAAATATATTATTTGGATGTATTTAAACTAAAGAAGTAATACTTTTAAAACAAAGTTTTAAAGAGGTGGTAATTTGCTGTTCTCTCTAATATTTTATAAATTTCTGAGCTTTAATAGAACAATTTTCGATAAAATACGTTTTAAAAATTGTTAATAGGTATAGAATTAAAAGGGAGATTTATGAAATTTGTGCGAGAAAGTTTGATTCTACTGTTTGTGATTTTAAGTTTTACTGCTAATGCTAAAAGTTTTACCAAGGCAGAAAAACGGGCCGATGTAATTACAGAGTGGATGGAGAAAAAGCTGGATTTAAATTCAGATCAGATTTCTAAAATTAAGGTTTTAAATTTGGTGTGTGAAAAGGAAATAGATAGATTAACTATCGAAAAGGCAGGTTTTTCTTGTATGCAGGCTGTTCGAGATAGTCTTCTCCAAAAAGAAAATGATTTCGAGAAAATTTTAACAATGCAACAGCTCTCTTGTTATAAAGAGAATAAATGTGAGCTAAAAAAGAAGCTTAAGAAGATGTTAAAAAAATTGTAATAATATTAGATCAATATAAGTTTTTCCCAATCTATTTCGATTGGGATTTTTCGTGTTCAAAAGTTTAAAAAAGAAAAAAAGATTAAAAAATCCGAAAAATATTAGTGTTTGTAACATTCGTTACACTTTTTATTATTTAGATGTATCATATTTGTATAGTCAAAGGGAAAGAATAGTGTAAGTATCTTTTACAAATTTTGTAACTTAAGAAATCAAGTATCAATATCACTTAAATAAAAAAAATATGTCAATGTTTTGTTATCAGTGTCAGGAAGCAGCTAAGGGAACTGGCTGTACGGTAAAAGGAGTTTGTGGTAAAACCGATGAGGTTGCAAACATTCAGGATTTATTAATGTACGTGATGAAAGGAATTTCGCAGTACAGTACTCTTGCTCGTGAAGCTGGAATTGAAAACGAAAAGGTAAATCGTTTTATTACAAATGGTTTATTTATGACCATTACCAATGCCAATTTTGATAAGGTAAAATTTGTAGAAGCAATTCGTGAAGGTCTTCAATTGAGAGAGGAAATTAAGAAACAAGCCGAAGATGCAGGTGTTGCTTTTGGTGAGTTACATCATTCTGCAAGTTGGTTCGCCGAAACAGAAAATGATTTTGATGCGAAAGCTCGAGTAGTAGGAATTTTAACAACAGAGAATGAGGATGTTCGTTCATTAAGAGAGCTTACAATATACGGGCTAAAAGGATTGGCTGCTTATGTTGAGCACGCCGATAATTTAGGTTTTGAGAAGAGCGAAATGTATGCTTTTATGCAAAAAGCTTTAAAAGCTACTACTGATGATTCTCTTTCTGTTGATGAATTGGTTGCTTTGGTAATGGAATGTGGTGCAAATGGAGTTACTGCAATGGCTATGCTCGATGAAGCAAATACTACAGCTTACGGTAATCCAGAAATTACAAAAGTAAATATTGGAGTTAGCAATAAACCAGGTATTTTAATTTCGGGTCACGATTTAAAGGATATGGAGCAATTGCTGAAGCAAACAGAGGGAACAGGTGTTGATGTTTACACTCACTCGGAAATGTTACCAGCAAATTACTATCCAGCATTTAAAAAATATGAACACTTTGTAGGAAATTATGGTAATGCATGGTGGAAGCAAAATGAAGAATTTGAGACTTTTAACGGACCAATTTTATTTACCACTAACTGTATTGTTCCTCCAAAAGCGAATTCTACTTATCAAGATAAAGTATTTACAACAGGATCTTCAGGCTTTCCAGGATTTAAACATATTGTAGCTGATGAAAATGGAGTAAAAGATTTTTCTGAAATTATTGAGTTAGCTAAGACTTGTGCTGCTCCAATCGAAATCGAAAAAGGTGAGATTGTTGGAGGTTTTGCGCACAACCAGGTAATGCAATTGGCCGATAAAGTTGTTGATGCAGTTAAAACTGGTGCTATTCGTAAGTTCTTTGTAATGGCAGGTTGCGATGGTAGAATGAAAAGTCGTGATTACTATACCGAATTTGCTAAGAAATTACCTCAGGATACAGTAATTTTAACAGCGGGTTGTGCTAAGTATCGTTACAACAAACTTGAGCTTGGTGATATCGGAGGTATTCCAAGAGTATTAGATGCTGGTCAGTGTAACGATTCATATTCTTTAGCTGTTATTGCATTAAAATTGAAAGAAGTATTTGAATTGAACGATATTAATGAGTTACCAATTGCATACAATATTGCATGGTATGAGCAAAAAGCTGTTATTGTATTGTTAGCTCTTCTTTCTTTAGGTGTTAAGAATATTCACTTAGGACCTACATTGCCAGCTTTCCTTTCTCCAAATGTAGCTAAGGTATTAATTGATACATTCGGAATTGGCGGTATTGGTACTGTTGATGAAGACATGAAAATGTTCTTGAACTAGGAGAAATTTAAATTATATAAAAGTACTTCGGATGTGTGTAGGAATGTGGAGTTTGTTTCCGGAGTACTTTTTTAGAATGATATAGAGACAAAATAATAACTGTTTGCATGGTGCTTAAATAAGTTCTGAGCAGACAGTTTTTTGTTTTATATCTTGTAAAAAAAATAAAATTAATGGCTGCCAAAAAATCACTTGCATTTTTAAAAAAATATCACAAGTGGCCTTCCCCTGTGTTTACTATATTTATTATATTTTTCTCTGTTTCTGGGATTATCATGAATCATCGTGCTTTGTTTTCATCTATTGATGTAAATAGGAAGTATCTGGGAAATGAGTATCAATATAAGAATTGGAATAAGGCAGCTGTAAAATCTGCTATTCACCTAAAAGGTGATACAGCTTTAATTTATGGAAATATTGGTGTTTGGAAAACAACAGATAATTTTCAAACATATTGCGAGTTTAGCAATGGGTTTCCTAAAGGTATAGATAACCGGAAGATAGAGAAAATGATACGAACATCTTCGGGAGAAATTTATGCAGGAAGCTTATTTGGATTATATCATCTGGAGAATCAGCAATGGGAAAAGTTAAAATTGCCTGTTGAAGAAAATCGAGTAGTTGATTTAATGGAGATTGATTCTAGTTTGTATGTCTTAACTCGAAGTAATTTATTAAAAGATACCAAATCGGGATTTCAAATTGTAAATGTTAAGGCAAGTAAGAATTACGATGGAAAAACAAGTGTTTTTAAAACTATGTGGGAAATACATAGTGGCGAAGTATTTGGATTGATTGGACAACTATTTGTCGATTTTTTAGGCTTTACATTTCTTTTATTAAGCTTTAGTGGCTTGGTTTATTTTTTATTTCCAAAGTGGATTAAAAAACTAAAAAAGAAAGGTAAAAATGCAAAAGGGAAGATTCAGTTTCTGAAATTTAATTTGAAATGGCACAATCGTTTTGGTAGTTGGCTTATTGTATTTTTAATTATAAGCACTTTGACCGGCATGTTTTTAAGACCTCCTTTGTTAATAGCCATTGCAAATAGTCGTATGGCTAAAATTCCTTTTACACATCTCGATCATTCAAACCCATGGTACGATCAGTTTAGAAGGATACTTTTTGATGAGGAATTAGATAGGATTCTTTTGGCTACAAATGATGGAATTTATTATTCTGATGATTTATTTGAGTCTGCTCCACAAAAATATTTAGCACAAGCACCTATTTCGGTAATGGGAGTTAATGTGTTAGAAAAAGCAGGAAAAGGACAGTATTTAGTAGGATCGTTTAGTGGTATTTTTTACTGGATACCAGAAAGAAATTTGGTTTTCGATTATATTAGCAAACAGCCTCATGTTCCAACAATGAGAATGGGACCACCAATTGTATCTCATCCAATTGCTGGATATTTGAAAGATGTAAAAGGCAATGAAATATTATTTGATTACAATTTGGGAGCAGGTAATTTAAGCAGCAATTCAGGCTTTGCTATAATGCCAAAACAAATTAAAGATAGTAGAATGTCTTTATGGAATTTATGTTTAGAAGTTCACACAGGAAGAATTTATCAATACATTTTTGGGCAATTTTATATTCTTTTTATTCCTCTTGCAGGCTTATCTATTTTATGGATATTAATTGTAGGATATTTATTGTACAAAAAACAAAATAAGAAGAAGGCTTGAAGTAAAGGTGAGCTGCTTAGCATCTTTAAAGGATGCTAGGCAACTAATACTTTTTTATTCCTTTTTATGTGATAAAAACCATTCATACAATTTAGGATTTGCATAAGTTTTGGTCCAGGAGTTATGATCTGCTTCCGGATAAATCGTAAACTTTACATTGCTTCCTAATTTTTTTAAGCGGTCTACCATTTCCTGCGATCGAATTATTGGCACAACATTATCTTTGGCACCATGGAATACCCAAATAGGCATAGATTTTACAGCATCAAGTTGGTTTGGATTTCCTCCTCCGCAAATTGGTGCTGCTGCAGCAAACAAATTGGGTTTAGCAACTATTGATCCCCATGTACCAAAACCTCCCATACTTAAGCCTGTAATGTATATTCGGTTTTTATCAACCGGATACTTTGCAATTATTTCCTCATAAAAAGGCAAGAGAATTTCTTCGTTCCAGTAAACAGTATCAGGACACTGAGGTGAAATTGTAATAAAAGGAAAATCTTTCTTATTATCGAGAAATGATGGAGGTCCATGAACTTTTAATTTATTTAAATCATAGCCTCGTTCTCCCATACCATGAAGAAAAATAAGTAGTGGAAGCTTATCCTTGTTTTTAGTAGTTTCGGGGAAATACTCAAGATATTTAATTCCCAGCTTAGAGCTTTGTTCTTTTTGTTGTGCCTGCATTTCATCAATTAAGAAAAGTGAAAATACGATAATGAGTAGATAAATTTTAGACATGTTTTATTGTTTGGTGCAGTTAAATTTAGCAATTGTAATTGATTTGTAAAGAATTAATTTACTTAAGAAGTAAATGTTAAGTTACAATTACTATGTTTGGGAGTAGTTTTCTTTTTTATAGAGAATATCCGAACAAGAAGAGAATTGAGAATGTCTTAAACAGCTTGTTTATAATAGGAATATTAAATTCGCCAACAAGCTAAGAATATTTTTCATGTTATTTAACGAAAGTGAGTATCTTTGTGGCGTTCATAAAATAATTAGTACATGTTTAATTTTGATGATATAAATTTGGATCGCATTGTAGTTCACAATGTTGGAAACAAGCATTTAGAGGAAGATTTGAAACTTTCAAAATCTGAAATTCAGATTGAAGATGACGATGTTAGAGATATCCTGTTAAAGTATTTTTTGACTGCTTTTAACAAAGAAGAATTTTTTCATTTTCAGAACGAAGAAGGATTAAGCATGAATGAAGTGTATTGTTATGCTTCGGAGTATTTTGAGAATAATGAGAGTTTCTACGATCAATCTACCAATATTGCTGTTCATTTGTTCGAGAAATCGAACCATCCGAACATAAAAGGAGGTGAGTTTTATCTGGTTGCATTTTCGAATTGTGTTGTCGATGGAGAAGTTTGTGATGCACTGGGAATTTTTAAATCTGAAAATAAAGATACTTTTTTGAAAGTATACCAGAAACAGGAAAATTTCGAATTGGGCTGCGAGAATGGAATTAATATCAAGAAATTAGATAAAGGTTGCCTGATTTTTAATACCGAAAAAGAAAAAGGATTTAAGGTTTGCATTGTTGATAAAACAAATCCGAATAAGGATGCTTTGTATTGGAAAGAAGAGTTTCTGGATTTGAAATTGAGAGAAGATAATTTTTACCATACCCAAAATTATTTGGATATGTGTAAAGGTTTTATTGGTGATGTGTATAACGACGAAAATGAAGTTGCCAAAGCCGATCAGATTGATTTGATGAATAAATCCATTAACTTTTTTAAAGATAAAAAAGAGTTTAACGAGGATTTGTTTAAGCAGGAAGTAATTGAACAACCCGAAGTGGCGACTGCTTTCGATGAATATAAAGATTATTATCAGAATGAGAACGGAACTTCGGTAGAGCAGGAATTTGAAATTAGTAATGATGCTGTAAAAGGAGAGCAAAAGCATTTTAAACATATCTTAAAACTCGACAAGAATTTTCATGTTTACATTCACGGACAAAGAAAATTTTTAGAAAAAGGATACGATGCAGCTCGCGATTTAAGTTATTATAAATTGTTTTTTAGAGAAGAGAATTAAGTTCAGATATAAAATTCCAAGTACCAAATTAGTTTGGAATTGGGATTTTTTTTACTTAACATTTACTTTATATCCCAAAGCTGGTTCGTTGTTAAAGTAAATTATTAATTCATTTTCACCTTTAAATTCGGGATATATTTTAAATAGTAGAGAATCGTTTTTGCGTATGGCTTTTACCTTTTTGCCAAATTTGTCACTTTTAAAATGATAAGCTATTTCTATTTCTTTAGGAGTATTTAGCAAGTTAAATTGTAATGCAGCTCCCTTTTTAATTGTTTGAAATCCCTTTTTGGGAGATTGTAACTTAATTCTTTTACCTAGAAATGCCTTAAATGGTATGGGCTGCAGAGCAAAGTCAGATGTATTTCTTAGTTTAGTTGTTAGCAGCCATTTCTTATCATCAGGATAATGTTTCATAGCAAACTCTTCGGGAGATAATGCAAAGTAGGCTGGTGAGAATTCTTTGTGAAATTTCATTTTAGAATAATCAACCCATCCTGCGGCCCAAGTTACATCTACCAATAGCCATTTGTTATTTATTTTAACTGCATTCCATGCATGGTTCGATGGAAGATTTACATTGCCAATTTCAGAAACATACCTTCTTGCTGTTCCAGGAATAATTATACAATCGAGTTCAAGCTGTTTACAGAGCTCCTGATATAGGGTAGAGTAGCCTTCGCACAAAGCCTTTTTCTTTCTTAAGCTTTGTTTTGCTAAATTAATTCTGAACTCTTTCTTTTTGGCAGCTAATTCTTCTTCGCTACGGTAAGAGAAGCGAACCCGCTTGGATTTACCTATTTGTTTAATGTCGTAGGAAACATTCATGGCAATCCATGTAAATGCAGCTGCGGCTTTTTCTTCTTTATTTTTAAAGTCTTTATTAATAAGCTCTACCAAATTATTTGTTGATGAAAAATCAGAAGGATATTCTTTAATAATTCCAATTACTTTATTACTAACCTGAGCTTTTGTCTGGAAAAAAAAGCAGGAAATTACAATAATAAGAATAGATGTTACTCTGAATTTCATAAGCATATTAATAGTTAGATTCTAAATATATAAAAAATGGAAACAAGAATGGAGCCGAAAGTTTACAGAGTTTAGGGCAAATAAAAAGCCCACGCTCACGGAAGCTTGAGTATGGGCCTTTCGAGTAATATACTTAGTAAAAGTATAAACGTTTAATATCTTAGTTGATCTACCACCTTTAGAATAGGCTGAAGAACCGATTCTCCAAGTAAAATGCTTCGGTCTGGTGACCATCCACATTCAGGTTCAGGTAAATCATTATTGTCCTTAAATGGCATTTCGATCGTCAAAGATAAACATTTAAATCGTTCTCCAATGTGTTTTGAGCAAATTGCTAAATTTCCTTTGCCAGGTTCGTTCTTTGGATAGCCGTGAGTGTCTTGAAAATCAGGGCAGGTAGCTACCCATGTGTTAATGAAATTTTTTGTTAAATTTTTTAATCTTTCATCGAAAGAAGGAATGCCTTCAATGCCAGAAATAAAATTATAAGGTAAAGCTTCATCGCCATGAATATCTAAATTTAGATCGCATCCGTATTCATCCATTAAATTACGAACATGAAATACTTCTGGACTGTTTTCAATATTTGGATCTGCCCATTCTCGGTTATAATTAAAGCCTTTGGTGTTCACGCGAAGGTTTCCGGCAATACTTCCGTCGATATTCATATTAGGAACAATATAGAAAACTGCTTTTTTTAACAAAGTTCTTGAAACAGGATCATCTTCATCAAGCAATTTTCCGATTAGGCCTTGCATAAACCATTCAGCCATGCTTTCTCCCGGATGCTGGCGAGCAATAATCCATATTTTTTTCTTTGTTTCATCAGGTTCACCAATAATTAACATGTCGATATCTTTCCCCTGAATAGTTTTACCTATAGAGATTAATTCACATTCTTGGGAAATTTGTGCATTGTGTACTAAATCGAGGTGTTGTTCGTAGGTGTAAGGTGCAAAATAGGCATAATATACCGAGTTGTATTCTGGGGTGTGTTCTATGCATAATTCTTTTCCGTTGTAGGTGGAAGGAACTCTAAACCAATGCTCTCTATCGTACGATGCAACTGTATTGTATTGCTCATATCCCTCGGGATAAGAGGCTTTGTGTGCATTTACAATTTTCATTTTTACCGATTGTTCCTGCATACCACTTAACCTAAAATAAAACCACTGAAAATGTTCTGACTGAGTGTCATTAGGAATTTCTAGCTGAATGTCCTGCGGATTAGTAGCCTTAATTACTTTAATTTTACCACTATCGAAATTAGCTGATATATTCATTTTTGTTGTTTTTATTGTGTGCAATTCAAAGATAATAAATCTCAGTTAGCAGAGAACAATTATAGCTTTGCAGTTAATAAGAATTTAAATTATTTTGTATTTACAATGTTTAGAGAAAATAGAATTATTAAGTAATTAAATATGTGTGGTAAGAAAATTTTCTCTGGAGAAAATAGGATCTGATTTTTTCTTTTATTTTTGCGAACTTAGTATTCTCATTCAATAGTAAACAAATGATAAATTTATTGCGCTTAGGTAATATTAAATCAAAAAAATGGAAAGTTTTATTTATAGGAATCATGATAATCTTGCTTGTTGCAGGATCGATTCTGTTAAATTTATATATGAAAATATTCTCATCGAATGTTGATTTGGGCAAAGAACAAAGCAAGTTTATATATATTTCAACAAGGGCAAATCAGGATAGTGTTTTAAAGATATTTGAAAAGAATAGGATGATTAGAAATACCAATTCATTGGAATGGGTAATGAATAAAAAGAATTATGCACGCCATATTCATGCAGGAAGATATCAGATAAAAAATGGAATGTGTAATAACGATTTGGTTAATTTACTAAGATCGGGAGCACAAGTGCCTATTAAGCTTACTTTTAATAATACCAGAACATTGGAAGATTTTGCAGGGAAAATAGCCAGACAAATAGAGGCGGATTCCATTAGTTTACTTGCTTGTTTAAAAAACAAAGAACTAATTGCAAAATATGGTTTTAAACCAGAAACTGTTATTGGTATGTTTATTCCTAATACCTATCAGTTGTATTGGAATACCGATTCAAAATCTTTTATGGATAGAATGTATGAAGAGTATTCGCGATTTTGGAATGCCAATAAGCTTAAGAAAGCAGAAAAAATTGGACTATCGCCAGTTGAGGTGAGTACGCTGGCTTCTATTGTAGATGAGGAAACCATAAAAAGAGATGAGAAATCGCGTGTGGCAGGTGTTTATATGAATCGATTAAATAGAAAAATAAAATTAGATGCCGATCCAACTTTGAAGTTTGCATTGGGTGATTTTTCAATTAAGCGGGTATTAAATAAGCACAAGAGAATAGATTCTCCGTACAACACCTATAAATATAGAGGTTTGCCTCCTGGGCCTATTCGTCAGGCTTCGGTATCGGGTTTAAATGCAGTATTAAATTACGAAAAACACCGATATATTTATTTTTGTGCAAATCCTGATTTCTCTGGTTATCATGTTTTTGCCAGAACACTTCGCGAGCATAATCGTAATGCGCGAAAATATCAGAATGCCTTAAATAAAAGAGGAATAATGAAGTAGTATAGCTATTTAGTATGCAAGACAAGAATAAAAAACGCAAAGTACAATATTGTACTTTGCGTTTTTTATTTTGTGATACATGAAATTTTTAAATATCAATTTGGTATTATATAGCATTTACTTCCATTTCCAGTTTAATTCCAAATTTAAACAGAACCGATTTGCGAATATCATTGGCTAGTTTTAGTATTTCGTTACCTTTTGCATTGCCATAATTTACAATAACCAATGCCTGATCTTTGTGAACGCCAGCATCGCCAATACGTTTGCCTTTCCAATTGCATTTTTCAATTAACCATCCTGCCGCAAGTTTAGTTTCAAAATCATTAATTGGATAGGTTGGTAACTCTTCATATTTCGATTTTAGATCATCGGCTTTTTCTTTATCAATAATAGGATTTTTAAAGAAACTTCCTGCATTGCCCAACTCTTTTGGATCGGGCAATTTACTTTCACGTATTTTGATGATTACTTCTCGAATATTTTTAAGGTTAATTTCGTTGTAAGCTTCCAGTTCTTTTTTTATAGCACCATAATGAATTTTAAAATTAGCTTTCTTTTTTAAGCGGAATTGCACATGGGTAATAATAAAAAGATTTTTGTATTCGTTCTTAAATACAGAATTTCGATAAGCAAACTCGCATTGTTTGTTACTAAAAATTACTTCATTTTTGGTTTCGATAGATATTGCTTCAACATTTTCAATTATATCTTTTGCTTCAACGCCGTAAGCTCCAATGTTTTGAACTGGCGATGCCCCAATTTTACCTGGAATTAAAGAAAGATTTTCGATACCATAAACTTCGTTCTCAACTGCCCATTCAACAAATTCGTCCCATTCTTCGTTACAGCCAACGCGCAATAAAACAGACTCTTCATCTTCATCAAGAAGTTCAATGCCTTTGATATTAGGATGAAGGATCAAACCATCATAATTCTCGGTAAAAAGAAGATTACTTCCTCCTCCTAAAATTAAATATTGAGTATCAGTAATATTGTTTTCTTTAAGAAATTTCTGAATTTCTTCTATTTTTTCGAATTCGAAGAAATATCTGGCTTTAGCCTCAATACCAAATGTATTGTGTTTTTTAAGAGAATAATTTTCTAATAGTTGAGCCATTTTTAGTATGCTTTTAGCTTTTAGTAATTGGCATGTAGCCAACTATTAAAAGCTGTATAGATCTTAGTATAATTATTTTTTGCAGCGCAATTTAATTTGCCGATAGCTCTTGTTTTAATAAATCCACAAAACCTAGAATATCTTCTTTAGTAGTATCGAATGAGCATAACCAGCGAACTTCTCCAGCATGTTCGTCCCAAACCCAGAAAAAATACTCTTCCTGCAGTTTTTCAATTTTATTTTTAGGTATTAAAGCCCATATTCCGTTCGATTGAACTTCTTGTGTAATTTTAATTTGAGGAATTTTTTCGACTTCGGCTTTTAATAATTTAACCATTGCGTTCGCATGTTTGGCGGTTTTTAGCCATAAATTATTAGTAAGCATGGCATCGAATTGTGCACCGATGTATCTCATTTTAGAACAAAGTTGCATGCTTTGCTTACGAATGTATCTTGTGTTTTTTGATAATTCAGGATTAAAGAAAATTACAGCTTCACCTAGCATCATTCCATTTTTTGTACCACCAAAACTTAGAACATCAATTCCTGCATTACTTGTAATCTCTTTCACATCAACATCTAAACTTACCACAGCATTAGCAAGACGAGCTCCATCCATGTGTACGTACATATTGTTTTCATGAGCTAAATCGCAAATGGCTTTTATTTCTTCGGGAGTATATACAGTTCCTAATTCGGTGCATTGAGTAATTGAAATGACTTTTGGTTGTGAGTGATGCTCAAAGCCAAATCCATGTAATTGAGGCTTAATTAATTCAGGAGTCAGTTTACCGTTAGGTGTATCAATAGGAATTACTTTACAACCGGTAAACTTATCGGGAGCACCGCATTCATCGACCTGAATATGAGCTGTTGCCGGACAAATAATGGAATTATAAGATTGTGTTAAGCTTGATAAAGCAATAACATTGGCGCCCGTGCCATTAAAGGCAAAGTAAACATCAATATTATCTCCAAATAGTTGCTTAAATTTATCAATTGCTGATTCTGTATAATTATCTCCACCATAAGCTATTACGTGTCCATTGTTAGCTTCATTAATGGCTTCCATTACTTCAGGAAGTACTCCTGAAAAATTGTCACTTGCAAATCCTCTTTTGTTCATTCTGTTTGTGTTTATGTTGAAAGCGTAAAATTATATTTTATTAGCTAAACTTCAGAAGAAATCAGGAAAAAGGTGCAATTAGAATTAATGTGTTTAAGAACCAATTAGTTCTTTAATTTTATTTGTTAATAAAAGCAGATTACGCTCTTGTGCTTTTCCTTTATCAATTAATAGAATATTGCCATTTCTATCTAATAAAAACACATAACATAATTTTTTGTCGCTAACATCAAAATATTTATAATAGGAATTTAATGGACCATAATAAGTCATAACATTTTTATGCATGGAAGGAACAATTCCTTTGCGCATTCCATTGTCGATATAGCCCGACATCCAGTTAAAGAAACTACTTATCATTGGGATTTCTATAAATCTGAAATCTTTATGCATGCCAAATTCTTTCATTAAAGGTTGAGTCCATGTGTTAACCTGAGCTTGAGTTTCTCTTTTAAAAGCAATTATTAATACAGACACTTTACCCTTACAATGATCGGGTATACTTATTTTTTTCGACGAGAGTAGTTTTCCTTTTATGGTGGGGAATGGATCTCCGATTGTAAGTTTTTTATTTGTTTGTGCATATCCATTTAAAGCAAAAAAAAGGCAGCAAACAAAAATGATAAGTTGTGATTTTCTCATCTGAATATTATTACTGATAATATTTGCGTAACAGTTTCATTGTATTTTTGAAGGTTTTATCAGGATTTAATTTGGAATCAGTTTTTAAAAAAGCTTTTACTAGTTTTATTAACTCAACAACTTGTTCGTATTCTGCAGTTTTTTTAAGGAAAATTTCTGGTTTACCTATATAAGTACCTGGCATATCTTCCACTATTGGAGCTATATAAACCCATTTTTTAGTATATGTAAAAGTTACTCTTGCTTTTGGGTCTAGGTCCGAACTTCCTAAAATAACATCACCGTCGCTGTTAAGATTCCAAAAATATTTGTGAGTATTTTTTATTAATTCCTTTAACATGATATATTAATTTTAAAATGTTACTTAAAAATAGATCAAACTTTTTTAATTTATTAAAAATATAGAACTTTTACAGATCTATTAATGGGTAATTTTAATATTTTATAAATATGATTCTTGATATTTCTTCAGGTAAGTTAATGATTGTGTCGGATATACATGGCAACGGTTTTGATTTTAGACAAGTTTTGAAAACTTACAATAGCTTAAAAGAGAATGGAGAGGCAGATTATTTGATTTTTTTAGGAGATCTAATTCATGCATATCCAGGAAAACAGAAAGACGAATCGCTGGAGATAATGCAGGAGTTAATGCATTTAAAGGCAAACACAAAAGGTAATGATGTAATTTGTTTGCTTGGTAATCATGAGTTTGTTCATATATATCATATTCCATTACAAAAAGGGCCTTTAGAATTTACTACGTGGTTCGAGAATAGAATTAAAAAAGTAAGGAAAGAGATAGTTTCGTTTTTTATAGATATGCCAATTATGATACGAACCCATGGAGGTGTTTTAATTAATCATGCAGGAGCCTCTAATTGTTATGGATCAAAAAATACTGTGAGCCTTAACGATTTAAAAAGAATGAACCATAAACCTAATTTTAAAGAACATATAAAGAGTATCGACAAATATAATATGCATGTTGGTTTTAATTTTATGAATACAAAGGAAGGTGAACTTTTATGGGATATTTTAATGAATGGAAACGAAAAGGAATATGGAGATGACTATTTAAAGTATATTGATGATTTGTTAAAATTAAGTAGTGAAGATCGGCTTGAAAGGCCAATGAAAACTTTGGTATGTGGTCATATTGCTGCTTACTATGGTGCTGAAACTGTTGGAGACCATCAGCTTAGAATTTGTAGCAGTGCCGGATGTTTAGGCGATCTGGAAAAAAAATATTTATTAATAAGTGCCGATAAAAATTATGCCAATTCGGAAGAATTACTTATGCACTGCCGAGATTTATATTAATACTAATTATGTAGTTATAAACTTTTTCCGCGTAGTTGTAAAGGTGCTTTTCCAGTACTGGCTTTAAATTGTTTATTAAAATAAGATGGACTGTTAAAACCACATTCGTAAGCAATTTGGGAGACACTTAATTTTCCTTCGGCCAATAATTTTTTAGCATAATTAATACGCATTTCATTTAAAAATTCGGAGAAGGTTTTTTGTGTTTTATTTTTAAAAAAACGGCAAAATGCAGTTTTACTCATATTTGCCACTTTTGCAGCTTCATCTAATTCAATTTTATCCTGGAAGTTTTTGCTTACATATTCGTATATTTTATACAACTTATGATTGCTACTTTGGCTAAAAGAATCTACAAAACTTTTCGAAGCCAGGTATTCCAGTTCATCCGATAAAGAAATAATGCGCAGAATTTGTAATAGGAAAATAATTCTTTCAGAATAATCGGCAGAATGTAGATTCTTTAAAAGTTGAATAATTTTGTATTTACTACTTCCTTCAATCCTTATTCCTTGAAATGATTTTACCAGAAACTCTCTTATTTTTTGCATTTCAGGCAAAAGAAAAAATTCTTTGCCAAAAGAATCCTCTCTAAAGTGAACCACCCAGGCTATTGCTTTCAAGTCAGACTTGTTCTGATAGTAAGAGTCTTCATTTTTCATTACATGTGGTGTGTTGGGACCTATAAAAACCATATCTCCATCTTTAAAATGATCGATACAATCGCCAACAACCAAAGTTCCTTTACTTTTTTCTATATAAATTAGTTCAAACTCGGGGTGATGATGCCAGGGTACCTCAATGTGAGGTAAAACATCAATTTTAGAGCGAAACGAGTGTTCATTTTTTACAGATATTTCTTCGAGTATCAAGGACATACTTGTAATGTTTTTATTATAATTTTAATGATATACGATTTTCTAATATTAAGTTACTTTCGATAATAAATGAAATAACAAATAATGATATTTTGTAATCTGTAAATTACAATAAGTTATCATTGTTAGTATGTTAAAAGTAGATAAGTGCAAATATAGTACAAGTAAATGGTAAAATAGTAAAATATTATTTGTTTAAAATGATCGACATTTGCAAATACTTGTTCAAACGATTGAAAATTTTAAGATATGGTATCTATTAATACGAATGTAACATCTAATAATTATTCTTCTAAAGCGGGAATGAATTTTAAAGGTGCTTTAGCACTTCTTACTTCCTTATTTTTTATGTGGGGATTTCTTACCTGTATGAATGATATTCTAATTCCACATTTAAGGGGATTGTTCGATTTAAGCATTACACAGGCAATGTTGGTTCAGTTTACATTTTTTGGTGCTTATTTTTTAATGTCGCTTCCAGCAGGTTGGATTATTGGAAAAATAGGTTATAAAATGGGTATCGTAACAGGATTAGGAGTTGCTGGTTTAGGAGCATTATTGTTTTATCCTGCTGCAGCTTTATTATCTTATGGCTTTTTCTTAGGGGCTTTATTTATTTTAGCCTCTGGTATTGTAGTGCTTCAGGTAGCAGCTAATCCCTATGTTGCCGAGTTGGGAACACCTGAAACTGCATCGAGCCGATTAAATTTAACACAAGGATTTAATGCACTGGGAACTACTGTTGCTCCAATTTTTGGTGGATGGCTAATATTAGATAATGTAAGTCAGGATATAAACAGTAAGGCCGAGGCGGTGCAGTTGCCTTATGTTGGTTTGGCTTTGGCTTTGGTGATTATTGCTTTGGTTTTTGCTTTTGTAAAATTGCCTAAAATTCAGGATACAGAAGAAGCTAAAGCCGAAGGTTCTGCCTGGAAATTTCGCCATCTTGTTTTAGGAGCTCTTGGAATTTTTACTTACGTAGGAGCAGAGGTATCAATAGGTAGTACATTGGTAATGTATTTTGGCGATGAAGGATTACATTTATTTGGCGAAGCAGATGCAACCAAATACCTTTCTATTTTTTGGGGGGGAGCAATGGTAGGTCGTTTTATCGGATCAGCAGTAATGCAAAAAATATCAGCATCAAAAGTATTGGCATTTAATGCAGTAATGGTTGTTGTATTAATTGTAACAAGTATGTTAACAAGTGGTTATGTTGCCCTTTGGAGTATTGTTTTGGTTGGATTATTTAACTCTATCATGTTTCCAACAATATTTACGTTAGCCATTGATGGATTAGGAAAACATACCAGTCAGGGCTCAGGAATTTTATGTCTGGCAATTGTTGGTGGAGCGGTTGTTCCTATGATTATGGGAATGTTAGCAGATAGTTTTGGATTAGCCAATTCTTTTATTGTTGCCATTTTATGTTATGCTTATATATTGTTTTATGCTTTAAAAGGACATAAACATTCGAATTAATTTTTTGAAAAATATTAACAATGAAAAAAGTTGTTTTAGGTATTGATATAGGTGGAACTAATACTGTTTTTGGTTGTATCGACGAGGAAGGAAAATGTTTACTTACTGGAAATATACCCACTCAAAAGCATGAAGATATAAATAACTATTTGGATGAGTTATTTGATAATGTGAACAGTGTTCTTGATAAATCGAGAGAGAAGCTGGAAATAATTGGAGTAGGAATTGGAGCGCCTAATGCAAGTTATTATTCGGGTACTATTGAAAATGCTGCTAACTTAAGATGGAAGGGTAGTGTACCTTTGGTTGATTTGGTTAAAAAAAGAATTGATGTTCCCGTTATTATTACTAACGATGCCAATGCGGCAGCCATGGGCGAGAAGGTATTTGGTGCAGCTAAAGAGATGAATAATTTTATGGTGATTACATTGGGAACCGGATTGGGGAGTGGAATCATCGTTAATGGCGATCTTTTATACGGACACGATGGTTTTGCTGGTGAAGTAGGACACATGATTGTGCGCAAAAGCGGGAGAGAATGCGGCTGTGGAAGAAAAGGATGTTTAGAAACTTATGTTTCGGCAACGGGAGTTAAAAGAACTGTTTATAAATTGTTGGCTCGCCATTTAGGCGAAAGCGAATTAAGAGATATTCCTTTTAGTCAACTAACAGCTAAAATGGTTGCCGAGGCAGCATGGCGAGGAGATTTAGTAGCAAAGGAAACTTTTTCTTATACAGCAAAAATGTTAGGCGAAGTTTTGGCAAATGTTGTGGCTGTAACCAGTCCCGAAGCTATATTTCTTTTTGGAGGTTTAACCAAGGCAGGAGATATTCTGTTCGATCCGGTTCGTGAAACATTAGAAAAAGAATTGCTTTCCATATACAGGAATAAAATTAAAGTATTACCCTCTGGCATAAAAGATAATGCTGCTGTATTAGGTGCTGCTGCATTAATATGGAATAAAAATTAAAAATAATAAAAACCGATGCTTTCGAATTTTTTCGAAAGCACATTCCTCCAGCCTGTCTTGTACAGGCTTTTTTTTGTAGAATTAAATTCTACAAATTGTAGAAACTTTCCCACACTTTTAAAGTTAAAAATTGCATTTTTTTTTAGCATTAAAAAAAATAACAGATTCAAATGTTCAATCATTCAGTGTTTTATGTGGTTTAAATTGGCCTTAATGAGATAAGTAGAAAACACGGCATAGTATTCTCATAGGTAAGTTTGAATTTGAATTGATGTAAACTGTTTAAAAATTAAAATTATGAGAAAGTTAGTATTTGCATTATTAGTATTACCAGTTTTTTTTACTGCTTGTAACCAAAAAGAATTAAAGCAACTTCGCGAGCAAAATATTCAGCTTACGCAAATGGCTCAGGAAAAAGATTCTACCATCGATGATTTTGTTGAATCGTTCGATGTAATTGCTGCCAATTTGAATATCATTAAAGAAAAAGAGCAAATTATTGCAGTAAATGCAAGCGAGAATCCTTCGGTAGGACAAAAAGAACAAATTGTAACTGATTTAAGTTTAGTTCGTGATCTTTTAGAAGAGAACAAAGCGAAAATAGAAAGTCTTGACAAGAAGTTAAAGAATAGCTGGTATCAAAACTCAAAATTGAAGAAGCTGGTTGCGGGACTAAAAACACAAATTAAAGAGAAAGATGCTTCCTTAACAGCATTATCGGCGCAAGTAGCTAAATTAAATGTCGAAGTTGAGAGTTTAAATGGACAAGTAACAGAATTAAACGGTACACTTGTTGCTTTAAACACCGAAAATGAAAATAAGGATAGAATAATTGAAGAGCAAATAAGCAGTTTAAATACTGGACATTATGTAATTGGCGATATCAAAGAATTAAAATTAAAGCAAGTTGTTACTAGCGAAGGTGGATTACTAGGAATTGGAGCAACAAATAAATTGAACCAAAAAATTAATCCTGAAAATTTTAATGATATTGATATTACTCAAACTACTAGTATTCCGGTTTCGGGTAAAAAAGTAAGTATTGTTACTTCACATCCAAGCGATTCGTACAGAATAGAAGGAAGCGAAAAAGAGATTGAGGCAATTACAATTTTAAATCCGGAAGAATTCTGGAAGGCTTCGAAATACTTAGTTGTAGCTGTAAAATAACATACATACAAAGCTTGTATTACAAAGGCATCCCATTTTGGGGTGCTTTTTTAGTTTAAATTTTTCTGATGATAGAATTGTTAAAGTATATTTTGGAATTCAGGAAAGTAATTATCTTTGCGGCTCATAAAAACTAAAAAGATGATTAGTGTAGACGCATTGGCTGTTGAGTTTGGAGGAACAACTCTGTTTAAGGATATTTCGTTTGTAATTAATGAGAAGGATCGTATTGCCTTAATGGGAAAAAATGGGGCTGGAAAATCGACTTTATTAAAAATTATTGCAGGCGTTGATACTGCTACACGCGGACGTGTTTCCAGTCCAAAAGATAAAACCATTGCTTATCTTCCTCAGCATTTAATGACTTCCAATACGCGAACTGTTTTTGAGGAAACAGCTCAGGCTTTTTCTCATATTTTTGAAATGGAAAAGCAAATTGAGGATTTGAACCAACAACTTGCTTC
Source organism: uncultured Marinifilum sp. (assembly GCF_963677195.1). NCBI lineage: Bacteria > Pseudomonadati > Bacteroidota > Bacteroidia > Marinilabiliales > Marinifilaceae > Marinifilum > uncultured Marinifilum sp. The sequence goes on along the minus strand of NZ_OY781918.1, from coordinate 4,144,250 downwards.
ACGTACCGATTTTGAATCGGAAAGTTACTATAAACTAATTGAAGATGTATCGGCTTTAAGCGAATCGTTTTACTCTATTGAAGAGATTAATTACGATGCAGAAGTAGAGAAGGCGCTTTTGGGCTTAGGTTTTATGCGGGAAGATTTTACCCGACCAACTAGTGAGTTTAGTGGTGGTTGGAGAATGAGAATCGAACTGGCAAAAATTTTATTAAAGAAACCAGATTTAATTCTTTTGGATGAGCCAACCAATCATTTGGATATTGAGTCGATTCAGTGGTTAGAAGATTTTTTGATCAATTCGGGGAAAGCGGTAATGGTTATTTCTCACGACCGTGCTTTTGTTGATAATATTACTTCGCGAACCATTGAGATTACAATGGGCCGAATTTACGATTACAAAGCAACTTATTCTGAGTATTTGGAATTGCGAAAAGATAGACGAATTCATCAGCAAAAAGCTTACGACGAACAACAAAAAATGATTGCCGAGAATCGAGCATTTATTGAACGATTTAAGGGAACATATTCAAAAACTTTGCAGGTTCAATCGCGTGTAAAGATGTTAGAGAAACTTGATATTATTGAGGTGGATGAAGAAGACACTTCGGCTTTGAGATTAAAATTTCCACCTTCGCCACGGTCGGGAAATTATCCCGTAATTATGGAGGATGTGAATAAATATTATGGCGAGCATTTGGTGTTCGAGAATGTTAATTTTACTCTCGAAAGAGGCGAAAAAATAGCGTTTGTAGGGCGAAATGGAGAAGGTAAATCTACTTTAGTAAAAGCTATTATGCAGGAAATTGATCATGGTGGAACACTTACTTTAGGTCATAATAGTATGATTGGGTATTTTGCTCAGAATCAGGCTTCTTTAATGGATGAGGATTTAACGGTTTTTCAAACTATTGATCATGTAGCAAAAGGAGATGTTCGTACCAAGTTAAAGGATATTTTAGGTGCTTTTATGTTTGGTGGTGATAATTCAACAAAAAAAGTAAAAGTTCTTTCGGGAGGAGAAAAAACAAGGTTGGCAATGATTAAGTTACTTCTTGAACCAGTGAATTTATTGATTCTCGATGAGCCAACCAATCATTTGGATATGAAAACCAAAGATATTTTAAAAGCTGCATTAAAAGATTTTGACGGAACCATAATTGTTGTTTCGCACGATAGAGATTTTCTGGATGGTTTAGTTGATAAGGTTTATGAGTTTGGAAACAAAAAAGTGAAGGAACACTTAGGTGATATCAATTCGTATCTTTTAATAAAAAAGATGGAAAACCTACGAGAATTGGAACGTAAAAATTAAATTCTAATTTTCTATAATTTGTTCTGTGGAGGTAAAATTTAATGGAATTGTGAAGTAAAAACAGGAACCTTTTCCCAGTGTTGATTCTAATTCCATTTCACTTCCTAGTAATTTTACCAAGCCTTCGGTAATACTTAAACCAAGTCCGTTTCCTTCTCGGTATTCATCGTAGGCTACTTGCGAGAATCTATCAAAAATAAGATCAAATTTATTTTCGGCAATTCCACATCCCGTATCTTTAACATAGAATTTTAAGTGTTCTTTAGAGTTATTTTTTTTGTGGGAATAGCCTATTTTAATGTAACCTTCATTGGTAAATTTCCAAGCATTTCTTAGTAGATTATTACATATTTGAGTAAACCGAACCTCGTCAGTATTTATAATAAAATCTTTTTTGGTATTGGGAATTTGTAATTTAAAATCAACGACTTTATTTTTCGAGTTTAAAACAGTATTTTTAAACGTATCGGCTATTTTTTCTAGGGTTTTATTTGTCGAAATTGGTGATAGCGATACTTTAAGTTGGTTAGATTCTATATGAGAAATATCAATAATATCATCTATAATCCTCATCAATTGTAATCCTGAAGTATTAATGATATTTGAGAAACGAGAATTTTGTTCTAAAGTATTATGTGGATTTATTAATAAATCTGAGAAACCTAAAATTGAATTTAAAGGCGTACGAATTTCATGACTCATATTAGCTAAAAAGGCAGTTTTAAGTTTATCGCTTTCTTCGGCTCGTTTTTTGGCTATAATTAATTCCTGTTGGGTTTTTCGCAATTCAGATATGTCGTGAACTATTGAAAATAAGAGTTCATTATTATTAATTATCATGTGTTCCGAATAAACCTCTACATCTTTAATTTCGCCAGAAGATAAACGATGCTTAAAAAGAAAATAGTTAGATTGTTTTTTGCTTATTTCCATTGCCTGTTTTACTTTTTTAGGCGGAAGTATGTTTATATCGCTTATTTTAATGCTTGTAAACTCTTCTAAAGAGTAATTGTAAAAATTAAGAGCAGCTTGGTTTGCATCAACAATATCCCCATTATTGGGATCAATAAGCATCATTATTGATTGATTGTTATGGAAAATAGCCCGATAGCTTTTTTCGCTTTGGTTTAGCTGCTCCGATCTTATTTTTATTGTCTTTTCCAGCGATTCATTTATTTTTTTTAGAGCCAACTCTCTATCTTTAACCTGATCGATATAATATTTTAATATTTTATGAATTCTTTCCTTGTAAAAAATAGCTGTAATAATGGCTAAAGTAAGAGTTATAATTACCAGAATAACTAGAATTTTATTTTGCTGATCTTTTACTAATTTATTTTTTATTATTTCGTTTGCAATATAGTCATCTACATCATCAAGATAGACACCTGTTCCAATAATCCAGTTGTATTTTTTGTAAAGTTTTACATAGGTTAATTTATGAGATATTTTTTCCTGTCCAAATTTTTTAAACCAATAAGTAAAGAATAATTCTCCCTTGGCTTTCACACCTTCTAGCTCTGTTAAATAAGGAGTATTGCCTTTTATATCTTGTGTATTTGTGGATAAATAATTGCCTTCGGTATCTGGTAAATTAGGGTGTACAGCTCTAATTGCATATTTGTCACCTCCTTCATAGTTAATAATTTCATTTACAAAAATGTATCCAGAGTCCTTAAGAATTGTATTTCTTATAATTGTTTTGGCATGTTCTTTCAATTTTTCGGGAGTAGAGTTGGTTTTGTCAAGTGGTATTTTTTCTAATAGCTGAATTTCTATAAATGTTCTGTCAATAGCAGTTTTTAAGTAGTCTTTTTTTGCTTGTATAATTCTATTTTTTGTTTGTTCTATATTTCTTTTATTTATTGAGGCTATGTTTTTTTTGTAGATATAAATAAAGGATATAGAGAATAGAAGAATGATAAGAAATAAGGAAAAGAAAAATATGTTCGATATATCTTTAGGAGCAATGTTGTCTTTATGACTATCTGGTTGATTAATTATCATTTTATTTGCTTGCTTCTAGTTTTCAATATTTTATTGTTGTACAAGTAAATATAATAAAATCATAGGTCAAATAAAAAAATATTTTCGGTTCTTAAATTTCGTAAAAAAAGAGTGAAAATGGGGAGGGAACAGAAAAAGAAATAAAAATTAAAAAAGCCGTAAAAGGATGATATATTCCCTTTTTACGGCTTTTTTTAGATTGTATACTGCTGTATGTATTTTTTTGCAAAGATGTTATAAATACAAAAATACATAGTTCGACAATTGATACTTATCAAATTTCTAAAACGTATGAATTTTTCAGTGTTTTTGCGATGGGCTATTCTTTTTTGTATTCTTGATATTTAAACTTAGAATTTCTCATCATATTTGGTCCAAATATGATCTCCTATTTCCCAAGCTTTTTCAACAACTTCGTTTCCCAGTTGTTTGCTTCTATTGGTAAGAAATTCTTTTTGTTTCTTTTTGTTAAGCTTTAAATATTGTTCATCAATTTTTGCTTGTTCTGCAAAATATTTACGCTGTAAAGGAATAAATACTTTATCAACATCTTTGCGCATATCTCCCCAGCGCTGAGCGCTTAAAGTTCCTAATCGATTAAAGGCCCACCAAGCCGATTTTCGTGTATATCCAGTTCTTCGGGCTTTTACTTTATAGCTTTCGGCTAAGTCGGTAGTGCCAGCATAAACAGGAATATAAATAGATGTTGCAACATTATCCTGAGCAAGCCAGGCAATTCCTCCAATTTCATCGGGTAACCAGTCTCTGCATTGAATAATAGTTGCATACATAGTGTACCAGCGAGCAATGGTTCTTTCTCCAAGATCTCCCCATCCGCCATTTATTTTAAACAAACGGTTCATATCGTATGGCATAAACGGATTTGCAAAAGGCGATAATACTTCTTTGCCGTCTTTGTTGGCTTGTTTTATATTTTTTACAAAGTTGTAGGGTGTTCCTTCGTAGTAATCTTTAAAAATTATTACTAAATCGTCTAAGCTTATTTTTTTATCTGGTTCTACCGAAAAAGGATAGTCCTTATCGTTGGCATCTAGTTTTAGCGATGGAGCTGCCATTGAAAGTACGCGCCATTCTCTTCTGCGCGAAGCTAATGATAAACGACTTTTAGGGGCATAAACGGCATTCCATTTAAATGTTTCTCCTTCTTTCCACCATCCATTTTCTTTTGCTAGGCTATATATATTTTCAGATGCTAAAAATGAATTTGAATCTTCAATATTTATTTCTTTAATGGTACTTGCATTGGCGTTTACCGAAATATGATTGTCGGGTACGCGCTGTGCTACCCAAACGGCACCAATTTTTCCTTTTCCCGGACCAACAACTTCGAAATGCCAAACCTCTTTTTTATCGGCAATGGTTAAACATTCACCAAAATCTCTCCAGCCATATTTAGTTAATAAATCATCGGCTAAAGCAATTGCTTCTCTTGCAGTAGAGCATCTCTCCAGCATTAATTGCTGCAATCGCTGACAGTCTATTAAACATTTTTTCGAAAATAATTCTTCTCTACCACCAAAAGTAGATTCGCCAATGGCCAATTGTTTTTCGTTAATACACGGATAAGCAGTATTCAGATATTGATAAGTTGTTTCAGCCTGATCGATTTCTCCAATTTTTTTATGCTGATAAGTAGGCATTGCCAAACTATCATAAGATGATCGTTCGTACAAGAAAAATTTGCTGCCTTTCTTATGTTTTTTTGCAGGAATAACATTCATCCAGGCTCGGGTACGATGACTATCATCGGTATGAGATGTAATCACAGATCCGTCGATAGAAGCCATTTTACCCACAGTAATTGTGGTACAACCTTCGGGTACTCCAGCTTTCCAATCCGATTTGTCCTGAGCCTTTGTAGCTGCCGAAAAAATTAGTGATACGGCTAAGAATACTGTTTTAAAATAATTGTTCATGCTAGCTTAGTTGTGGTTTACGTATTTTGTTTTTAAGTAATTCGCAATAGCTTATTGTACCAGATAAATTCCAGCTTCTTCTATGGTAATTAATCTTTGTTTGTAAAGAAGTCCAATTGCCTTTTTAAAATTTTTCTTGCTCATTTTAAGCAGGTAATAAATATCTTCGGGCGAACTTTTATCGTTTAAAGGCAAAAATCCTTCCTCGTCTTTAAGCATATCTAATATTTGCTGTCCCGATTTAGGTACTTCATTCTGATATCCTTGTTGTTGTAGGCTTATATCTATTTTTCCATCGGGTCTAACTTTTTTGATATAAGCTTTTCTTTTGTCGCCAATTTTTAAATGACCGAAAATTTCATTTTTATAAATAATACCTAAAGCATCGTCGTTAATCAACACCTGAAAACCTAAATCGTTTCTTTTGCCTACTAATATATCAACTTCATCTCCTTCTTTATATGATACTTCAACATCCTTAAGAATTTTATCAACTTTAGCAGTTGCAACAATTCTACCTGTCGAGCTGTCAAGATAAACGTAAACAAGGTAGGAGAGACCTTCCTGTAATTTATCTCTTTGCTCGCTAAAAGGAACCAAAAGGTCTTTGGCAAGACCCCAATCTAAAAAGGCTCCAATGTTGGTAACCGATTTTACTTTCATAACAGCAAATTCGCCTACGGTAGCATTGGGAGTTAAAGTTGTTGCTATAATTCTGTCCTCCGAATCACGATAGATAAATACTTTAATAGTATCGTCTAATTGCGTTTTTGGTGGTACGTATTGATTAGGAAGCAATATTAATGCTTCATCTTCTCCTTCTAAAAAAACGCCAAAATCAACTAGTTTGGCAACTTTTAGTTCTGCGTATTGTCCGATTATACTCACAGTATGATATTTAGTGATTTGAGCCCAGAAATATTATGGACCTCAAAATAGGTTCTAAAGTTTCAATTTTAACGCCATAAAAGTACACATCTTTTTACTAAATGAGAGAGAAATTACAAAACTGTTTTGTCTGTGAATTTTAGATAATGCATGGATATTTTTTATCGAAAAATCTAAAGATTAATCTTTTTTATTACGATGTTTTAAAATAAAGCTATATGCTATAAAACATGTTTTAAAAATGGAAAATTAAGAGATGGGTATTTTACCCTGTTTTCTGTTGAACAGTACATTTTGTTGGTTAATTACAAGTTTATATTTAATCTTTTTTAGTATTGACCTGATTTTATTGATATTTTTCTGATTTCTGCTTTACACTTTGAAATTTACGATATCGATTGCGATTTTTAATTGAAATTATTAGAGAAAAAAATCAGTAATTATAATGGGTGTAAATACCCATATATTCAGATATTGTAGAACATACATCGATAAATACAGAATTATTTCTTCAATAAAAAATAGTTTTTATTTTTGGTGCAGAATTAAATCATATTAATTCTTATCCCAATTTTAAACTACTCTCTCGAGTAATAATTGGATGTAATAATTTAGTAAGTCAGGTATGAAATGAGCAGCTAAGTTTTAATCAACAGATTTTCGAAATTGAATAAAATTTATTTGCGGCTTCCAAACAGCAAATGGAAGAAAATTATATAGGTATGAAAAAAAGGAAATTATTAGTTAGAGATCTTACACTAAGAGATGGTCAGCAATCTCTTTTTGCTACAAGAATGCCACAGGCAGAAATTGAAAAAGTATTACACCTATATAAAAAGGCTAACTTTTATGCAATGGAAGTATGGGGAGGAGCAGTTCCTGATTCTGTAATGCGTTACTTGAACGAAGATCCCTGGTACCGTTTGGAGTCGATCAAAAAAGAAATAGGCGAAGTTTCTAAACTTACCGCCTTATCTCGTGGTCGTAATCTTTTTGGCTATAGCCCATATCCTGAATCGGTAATTAAAAATTTTAATACCCAGGCTGTTAAATCTGGTTTAGGTATCATGCGTATTTTCGATTGTTTGAATGATATCGAGAACATGAAGTCTACCATTAAGTACGTAAAAGAAGCTGGTGGTTTGGCCGATTGTGCTGTATGTTTTACTGTAGATTCTAAATTTCCCACCAAAAAAGAAGATCAGGAAAGATTAACAGTGAAGAATCTTCCAGATCAGATTTTTGATATTAATTATTTTGTGAAGATGGCCAAGAAGCTAGAAGCTTTAGGAGCCGATATGATTTCACTAAAAGATATGGCCGGATTGGCTTCTCCTTCATTTGCAGGACAAATTATTCGTCGTTTTAAAGAAGAATTAAATATTCCTGTAGATTTTCATTCGCATTCCACTCCAGGTTATGGTTTGGCATCTGCTCTTTCGGCAATTATTAATGGTGTTGATATTATCGATACAAATATCATGAATTTTGCTGGAGGATCTGCCGCTCCTGCTTATGAACTAATTTATATTTTCTGTCAGAAATTAGGCATTGAATTAGATGGGGATGCTAAAACAGTTGTGGAAATCAATAAAGTACTAAAAGAAATTCGTGCCAATGCTTTAGCCGATGTTGATAGCTATAAGCAATTCCCAATTGAATTTGATATTACAAAAGATAAATTGCCCGCAAATATCGATCGATTATTCGATGAGGCAATTAAGCAGGCAAAAGCCGATAATGAAGAAGACTTATTAAAAGCATGCCATGCAATTGAAGAATATTTTAATTTCCCAGCTCCGAACCAAATGGTTAAGGATGCGGAAATTCCTGGAGGTATGTACACAAACATGCTTAACCAGTTGAAAGCTTTAGGTTTGGAAACCCTGCTCGAGAGAGTGTTAGAAGTGGTACCGGTGGTTCGTTTGGACGCAGGTTGTCCGCCATTGGTAACCCCTTCTTCTCAAATTGTTGGTGTTCAGGCTGTAAATTGTGTAATCGATGAGAACTCTGGTCGTCCGTTTTATACCAATGTATCAAACCAGTTTTTTAATCTTGTAAAAGGAGAATACGGAACAACCCCAATTGATATTGCACCCGAATTTCGTGAGAAAATTACGGGTAAAGCAGAAAAAATAGATTACGATGTAGACGCTTATGTATCTCCCGAAAATCCAATATTACCGCAATATGGTAGTGTGAAATTGGCTAAGGATGATAAAGAATTTATGTTGTTAGAACTTTTTCCATTGGTAGCTAAAGCTTACCTTGAAGGAAAACGTAAAGCAGAATTCGAAGCACAGAGAGAAGAAAATCGCAAGAAAATTGCTATAGAAAGAGCTGCAATTAAACGAACTGGTAAGTTAAAGATTCGTGATCTTACGCTTCGTGATGGTCAGCAATCATTATTTGCAACTCGTGTTCCTCAAAAGGAAATTGAATCGGTTCTTCCTTTGTATAAGGATGCTAATTTTTATGCAATGGAAGTGTGGGGTGGAGCAATTCCTGATTCGGTAATGCGATACCTGAACGAAGATCCGTGGCACCGTTTAGAGTCCATTAAAGAAGTTATTGGCGATGTTTCTCATTTAACAGCTCTTTCTCGTGGTAGAAACCTGTTTGGATATTCTCCATACCCAGAAACAGTAATTGAAGGTTTCAACAAAAATGCAGTGAAATCTGGTTTGGGAATTATGCGTATTTTCGACTGTTTGAATGATGTACAAAACATGGAAACCACCATTAAATATATGAAAGAAGCGGGTGGTATTGCCGATTGTGCAGTTTGTTATACGGTTGATCCTAAGTTTACAAGAAAACAGAAATGGAAAGCCTTACTATCTGGTAAAAAGTTACCCAAGAAGATTTTCGATGTAGATTACTTCTTAAACAAAGCGAAACAAATGGAAGCTTTGGGTGCTAATATGATTACTGTGAAAGATATGGCAGGATTAATTCCTCCATCATTATCTGGTAAAATTATCAGAAGAATGAAAAGTGAATTAAATGTACCTATCGATTTTCATACTCACTGTACTCCGGGTTATGGTTTAGGTGCTGTTTTAATGGCAATTGTTAATGGTGTTGATATTGTAGATACAAACATTCTGAATTTTGCAGGTGGACCAGCGGCTCCGGCATTCGAAATTATTCAGATTTTTGCCGATAAGTTAGGATTAGATACTGGAGTTAATTTAAAGGCTGTTGTTAAAATAAATAAAGAATTAAAAGGAATACGAGAGAGAATTGCAGAATTCGATTCATACAAAATGTTCCCATTAGAATTTGATATTACTGCTGATTATCTTCCAAAAAATATTGATGTATTATTCGACAGAGCTATTGAATTAGCTAAAGCAGATAAGGAAACAGAATTGTTAGAAGTTTGTAATGAAATTGATAAATTCTTCAATTTCCCAGCTCCAAACGAAGAAGTAAAAGCTGCTGAGATTCCAGGAGGTATGTACACCAATATGTTGGCTCAGTTGAAAGGATTAGGATTAGAGGATTTATTACCTAAGGTATTAGAAAAAGTGCCAGAGGTACGTGTTGCTGCTGGTTGTCCTCCTTTGGTTACTCCATCGTCGCAAATAGTAGGTGTACAGGCAGTAAACTATGTGTTGGATGTGAATAGCGGTAAAGAGCCATATACAAATGTAAATAACCAGTTTTTTAACCTTGTAAAAGGCGAATATGGCGAAACCCCAATCGGTATCGATCCTGAATTTCGTGAGAAAATTTGTGGTCAGCGAAATGCAAGCGATTTTGATGTTAGTAAATACAAATCTCCTGAGAATGTAGTATTGGAAGAGTTTGGTGGGGTTAAACTTGCCGAAAATGAGAAAGAAATGTTACTATTGGAATTGTTTCCTACAGTAGCTGGACCTTTTTTAAAGAACAAAAAAGCGGATGCTTATTATGCTAAAATAGAAGCTGCAGAAGCTGAAAAGCAAAGAATAGAAGAGGAGAAAAAAGCTGCTTACAAAGCCATTCCTGACGAAGAAAAACATGAAATGCTTTTGAGAGGATTGTATAGCATGGGAGGGGATTCGACTCAGGCAACTGGAAAAATTACTCAACCAGTAGAGAAAGAATCTAAGCTTGATATCAAAACAAAAGAAATGCTTATGGCACTAAAACCTAAAAGCAGATTAGTAGGATAAAGTAATACATTATAAGCAAATTTAAAGTGCTGTTCTTCTGAGCAGTACTTTTTTTATTTCTCAAATTTTATTTATGATTAGTTAGGAAAGATGACAAATAAAACAAAAATGATCATAGATTTTTATGAATGAAAAAATATGATATTTTAGAGGTATGAAAGCATTACGATCGGAGATATTAGATTTATTATATAAAGGAGAATCGGAAGAATTTATCTTAAACGAAATAGTTTTAGGAGCACAGCGTGTTTCTTCCGGTGCAATTTGTTCGATTTTATGCGTAGATGAGGAAGGGAAGCATTTACTTTTGGGAGCTGCACCCGATTTACCTGATTTTTACAATAAAGCCATAAACAATTTTCCCATTGGCCTAGGAAATGGATCATGCGGTACTTCAGCATTTACGGGCGAACGAGTTATTGTAGAGGATGTAAATACCCATCCCTACTGGAAGGATATTAAGGAGCTTGCTCAAAAAGCAGGCTTAGCATCTTGCTGGTCAGAGCCAATAAAGGATCCTTCAGGAAAAATACTAGGTACTTTTGCAATATATCATAGCGAGATTTATTATCCGAACGAAGCTGATATAATTCTAGTTAATGAGCTTGCAAGTATAACATCGATTGTACTTGATCGTTATGGAATGATCAGGAAGCTTGAGGAAAGCGAGAATAAGTATAAGGAACTAGCAAATGCCAGTAATGATGCGATATTTATTATTGAAGGAAATCGTATTGTTGAAGTGAATAAAAGAGCGGTAGATTTGACTGGTTACAGCGAGAAAGAATTATCGGGTAAATCTATTTTCGATATTGTAAATAAAGATTATAAGTTTTTTTCTAGCTTGAATAAAGAAAAAGAGAAACTTCGATTAGAAGCCATTGGTTTAAAAAAAGGAGGAGAGAAGTTTAATTGTATCATTAATGTTAAAAATTCGAATTTTAACAATAAGGAGGTTTGTTTACTTTCTATTAATGATGTGAGTGTTCAGATTCGGGTTAAAAATGAATTTCGTAAGTTATCACAATCGGTTATTCAAAGTCCAACATCGGTTGTTATTACCGATTTTAATGGAGATATAGAATATGTAAACCCTAAGTTTATTGAATTAACAGGATATACTTTAGACGAAGTGAAAGGTGAAAACCCCAGGTTTTTAAGTTCTGGTTTAATTTCTGCAGAAAGCTATAAAAGTTTGTGGCAGGAAATAAAAGAAGGAAATGTATGGAGAGGAGAATTTGAGAATAAGAAGAAAAATGGTGAGCTGTTTTGGGAGTTTGCAACCATAAGTGGTTTAAAAAATGAAAATGGAAAAATTACTAATTTTATTGCTGTTAAAGAAGATATAAGCGAGCGTAAAAGACAAGAACAAATACAGCAGATCATCTTAAATATATCCAATGCTGTATTTTCTCAAAATACATTGGTAGAATTTATCCACTTTATACGGCAAGAGTTATCTACAATAATTGATACAACTAACTTTTTTGTTGCTCTGTACGATGATGAAAAACAGCTTTTTAATTTACCTTATCACGATGATGAGTATGATTCTGTTGAGTTTTTTCCGAAAGGGAAATCTCTTTCGGGATGGGTTGTAGATCATGGAGAAGTGCTTATGGGTACTGTTGAGAAACTGGATGAACTAGAGAGATTAGGAGAGGTTGAGCTAGCAGGAGAACCATCAAAAATATGGTTGGGAATGCCTTTAAAAGGCAAGGAGAAAATTATTGGTGTTTTGGTTATTCAAAGTTATGAGGATGAAAATGCTGTTACCGAAAAAGATCGGGAAATGCTAGAGCTGGTTTCTCATCAGATTAGTATTTCTATTGAGCAAAAAAGGACTGAACAGGAATTACACAAAGCACTTAAAGATGCTACCGAGTCGGATCGTTTAAAGTCTGTTTTTTTAGCTACAATGTCGCATGAGTTGCGTACTCCTTTAAATGCTGTTATTGGATTTTCTGAGTTGGTTGATAATGAAACGCCCAACGATTTGGCTGTTGAGTATTGTAGAATGATTAACCAGAGTGGCTTAAATTTATTAAATATTGTTGAAGACCTTTTTGATATTAGCCTAATACAGTCGGGAGCAGTAAAAATTGAAAAGAAAAAATGCCGTTTGGAAGAAATTCTTCATGAAGTATATGCTGTTATAAAAATGGAACAACAGGCTTTAGATAAAGAATGTATAGGATTAAAAATGGTTTTGCCAGATGGATATCAACATTTGGTTTTTGAAACCGACCCCAATCGATTTAAGCAAATTTTCCAAAATTTGTTAAAGAATGCACTAAAATTTACAGATAAAGGTTTTGTAGAATTTGGTGTGCAACAAAATGATTTAAATTCGAATATTCCTTTCACATTTTTTGTGAAAGATACAGGTGTTGGTATACCCGAAGAAAAGAAAAATAATATTTTTGGAATTTTTAGGCAGGCAAATGAAAGTTTGGCCAGAACATATAATGGAGTAGGAATAGGTTTGTCTATATCTAAAAGCTTAAGCGAATTATTGGGGGGTAAAATATGGTTGGAATCTGAGGTTGGACTTGGAACTACTTTTTATTTTACACATCCAATAAATAAAGATTCGTAGTAAATTTATCACAGCAAAATAATGGGGAGCCAGAATAAAATTTTATTCCAGTTCCCCATAATTTTATATTTATTTTTGTGATCTACTGAATTAAGGTAACAGAACCTTCACGGTAATACTTACCATTAATTTTCATTCCCTGCCAGCTTACTCCATTTTTAAATACAGCTCTTATTTTCCAAATATAAACTCCCTGTGGCATAACTTCTCCATCTTTGGTTCCATCCCAACCTTCGGCAGGTCTGCCTTCTTCAATTTTTTCCGATTCCCAGATAGAATTTCCCCAGCTGTCTAATATTTCTATATGGTACTCAAATAAGCCAATTCCTTTTGGTAAGAATAAACTAACCTGAGGATCTGGATTACCAGGATTAAAAGCATTAGGAACAAACAAGCCACTCATTAAATCTACTTCAACAGCTTTGGTAATAGAATCTTTACAAGAATATGGCGATTCGGTAAATAAAGTGACATAAAAATCGCCGTTATTAGTATATTTATGAACAGGACTTTTTTCATAAGATGAATTTAAATCGTCAAAATTCCATTGGTAATTGCACCATTGTTTTGTAATCCAATCATCATCAAATTCATCGCTTAAATTAATAAATTGCACTGTTCCATTATTAGGTAGTGTTTCACCTTCTTCTATTTCAACACCCTCGGGAAGAGTATTGATATTTTCCCACGAAAAATCGGCAACTGGAATAGGATAAATTTTAATTGCATTTTCTTCGATAATACTATCAGCACAATTTCCTTCTCCCACAGTTTTTAAGTACAAATCGTACTGTCCGTAACTGGTAAAAATATGGCTTGCGTTTTTGCCTTCTGTTGTAAATCCATCGCTAAATTCCCAATAGGTTTGTAGTGAATTTTCCGATAAATCTTGAAATTCAATTACTTCTCCTTCGCAGGTAGTTTTAGAAATAATTTGATAAGCAGGAATAGGCTTTTTATAAATATTAAATTCGTGAACAGATGTATCGGCACAAAGGAATTGATTTTCGGCTATCAGCTTGATTGAGTAATCACCATAATCATTAAATGTTTCCTCTGTAGGATCTGTTGCATTGCTAATTGTTCCATTGTCAAAATCCCAGGTATATGAATTTAATTCTTTATTTGCAGTAGTATTTGTTACAGCTAAGCTAAAGGGAGCACTACAAGCTGTTTCGTTAGAAATACTAAACTCGGCAATAGGTGTTGGGTGTACCAAAACATTCATTGTTATGGTGTCCAGACAGCCCTCTTCCGATTCTGTAATAAGAGAAACTTCATAATCTCCCGTGCTAAAAGTATGTTCAGGGTTTTCTTTTGTGCTTTTTGCCCCATCATTAAAATCCCATTGGTAAAAATCAGCATCAGCCGAATTGTTTGTGAAGCTTACATTAAGAGGTTCACATCCTTCTATATTACTGATTTCAAATTCTGCTTTAGGCTTTTTATTAATTTCAATTTCTTTACTTACTGATTTTTCACATCCATTATCTAAGTAAATAGCCGATAATTGAATAGTGAAAATTTGGGCAGAAGTATACTTGTGCGTGATTTCCGCTCCGGTTTTAGCGTTTCCATCTCCCATGTCCCAAGTAAAATTGGTAAACATGCTTTTTGTGTCTTCGCTTACCGAAAGATATACCTGCTCCTGATCGCATAGATTATCCATTTTAATTTCAAAGTCGATTTCGGGAGCCGAAACAACAGTTATTTTTTGTGTTGTAATATCGCTTGCACAAGTGTCATGAACACTAAGTTGTACTTCGTAAACACCTGCTTTTTCGAAGGTATGATATACGGTTTCTCCTTTTGTATCTCTAATTTCAACTTCTCCGTTTTCAAAAATCCAGTCCGATTCCAAATAATCTCCAGCACCTTTTGATAGGTTTTCAAATGCTACCGTAAGAGGTGCGCATCCTTCCATTTGATCGGCCTTAAATACAGCAACTGCTGTGTTAGGAAATACAGTCATATTTTTTGTAATGCTTCTATCGCCACATTCATTACTTGCAGTAAGGGTAATTGGATATATTGTTTTTGTATCTCCAGTAAAGAAAGTATGCTCGAAAGGGCGTTCAATATCTTTAGATTCGTACTCATAAGCTTCGCCGTCACCAAAATCAAAAGAATATTTATCGGGTAAACCTTTAGAGTAATTATAAATACTACGAACAACCGGAGAGCAGCCATAGGAAGTAGGTAGAATTTCGAATGCAGGAATTGGCAGTGGTTTAACAACTACATAATCGGTAAAACTCGACACTCCTGCTTTATTTTCAATTTTTAGTACTACAGTATAAGTTGTGTCTGCTAGTTTACCAGGTTCGAAAGTAACTGGTTCAGGCTTTTGTTCCAATGAGGTGATTCCGTTACCAAAATCCCAGAAATAGTTTAGGTATTCTCCTTTCGAAGTATTGGTGAATTCTACACTTAAAGGACCACATCCATCGGGTGTTTTTGTGAAGCTTGCTTCGGGTTTTCCTATTACTTCAATTGTTGAGCTATAAGAATTAAAACATCCATCTGCCGATTCTGCTTCTAGTAGTACATTAAAAACATCTTCTGTTAAGTAAGTATGCGATGGATCGATTTCGGAAGATGTGTTTTCATCGCCAAAATTCCATAAGTAGCTTACAGCATTTGTACTTTCATTTATAAACTTGGTAGGAATATCTATTGCAGCATAAGTATCATGAGAAAATTTCACTTCTGGTAGTGGGTGAATACTTGCAGTTTTCTCTATTAAAGAGGAACAGCCTTTGTTATTGGTAACCGATAAAGTAACAGTATAGTCTTTTACTTCGGCAAACTCATGATTTGTATTTTGTTCTTCAGAAAAATTTCCATCGCTAAAATTCCACGACCATTTTTCAATGGAATACATCTTTCCATCACTTTTATCTGAAAAAGCAACAGTGCTTTCTATACAGCTTGTTCCTATACTAAAATCAGCTTCGGGAGTTGGGATAATTGTTAATTCCATTGTGTCTTCGGTATTATCGCAATTAGAAAATCCCACAGCTTTTAAAGTAATCTGAATAACTCCTGTTTCGTTTTCGGCAGGAATATAAGTGGGTGTTATGGTATTGCTATTTTGTAAAGATCCTTTACCATTTGTTTCCCATAAATAAGAGCTAACTTCTTTTATTTCTGCTCCTGTCGGATTTTCAGTGGTTTTTGCTTTAATAGTATATTTTCCATTTTCTTCACATATTTCATCATCATTACCTGCAAATACATAAGGAGCTTTGATAAATTGTAAGTCTATTTCATCTTTTGCTTCCATTAGGCAAGGAGTAAGACCTTGTACGGTAATGGTAAGTGTTACTTTGCCACTTTCGTAATCTTCTTTGCTTGGCAGATATGTAGGATGCAATTCATTGGCATCGCTAAATGTACCCGAGCCGCTAGTTGTCCAAAGTATTGTTGAGAATGAGCTGGCAATTGTTGATGTTAAATCATAATTCTTATTGAAGCAGATACTGGCATCATCACCTGCTTTTACTTTAGGAACAGGTACAATTTGTAAAGACATTAAACTAGATTTTTCTATACAGGAACCATTGCCTTTTCCTGTTAATTGAAGAGTTACATTTCCAGTTTTATCAGTTTCGGGAGTATAAACTGTTTGTAGAATATTTGCATCCGAAAAAGAACCACCATCCGAGCTTGTCCAAATTAATTCTGATGTGTTTTGCTGTGTTGCATTTATTAATTTGTAAGAATCTCCCTCGCAAATCTTATCGTCGGCTCCGGCGTTTACTTCTGGAGCTGGAGTAATTTTTAGAGTCATTATATCTTCTGCAAATTCGTTACAAGGACTAATCGAATTGGCTTTAATTGAAATATTAACTTCACCATTTATTTTATCATTATCACCAGGAATGTAAGTTGCCTGTAATCCATCTTGATCGATAAAGTCGCCATCTCCCGAAGAGCTGTATTCAATGCTCGACCACGATTTTGCATTAATTTGCCCCGTTTCACTACCTATGTTCATTGCATAGGTTTGGTTAGAGCAAACTTCATCGTCATCGCCAGCATCAATAAATGGATGAGGAATGATTGATATCGTGGTGGAAGCGCTTATGGATCCGCATTTTCCGTTTCCTTCGGCAGTAATGCTTATTGTAATGTCGCCTGTTTCGTTTTCGGCAGTTTGATAAGTTGGTGTTAGGTTGTTAGTATTTGTGAGAGTGCCTAGTCCTGAGGTTTTCCATGTATATCCAGGACTGTTATTAACCTTGGCATTTTGGATGGTATAATTTCCATCTTCGCAAATGCTTGCTTTATCTTCTATGCTTACAGTTGGAGCTGGAGTAATGTTTAATTCCATTTCATCTTTTGTGAATAAGCAAGAGCCTTTACCATAAGCAATTAGGCTTAAAGTGTATTTGCCAGTGTCATCTTTTCCTGGGTGGTAGGTTGCATTAAGACTTGTTTCGTTCTCGAAGAAACCATCGGATGAGGATGTTTCCCATTTTAAAGAAGAGCTATTTTGTGTGCTGGCATTTTCCATATTAAAAGATTCTCCCTGACAAATGGCTTTGTTTTCTCCAGCATTAGCTGTTGGCGATTTGGTGATTTGCAGGATCATAGAATCTGAATGTTCTTCGCTACAAGGAGCTTCTGGTTGAGCTGTTAGAGTCAACTTTACTGATCCATTTGTAATATCGTTTGTGCCAGGAGTATAGTTGGCATTAATATTTTTTGGATTGTCAAAAGTTCCATCTCCTTCACTGGTCCATTCATATTCAGAAGCCGAATATGTGCTAGCTCCTGATTCTCCATCGGAAAGATTGTAAGTTTCATTTGAGCATACCTCACCATCATTTCCAGCATTGGCTTCTACTTTTCCAATTATGGTGATTTGCAGTTCGTCGGAAACATCATCGCAAGATCCTGTAGATGTTGCTGTGAGTGTTAGCGTGTAATTTCCAGTTTCATCAGGATCTGGTTGATAGCTTGTTGTTAATTGAGTAGGATCTGCAAAAGCACCTTTACCCGATGTAGTCCATAATACACTGGAGTGATTTTTTGCACTTGCGCTTAAATTAATTTGACCAGCTTGGCATGCGGTAATGTCTTCGCCGGCTTCTACTTCTGGAATATCTGTAAAAGTTAAAGTCATTTTATCGCTTGCAGGTTTGGAGCAGGCTCCATTGGCTTTGGCTACTAAGATTAATTCTACACTTCCGTCTTCTAAATCTTTTTCGCTTGGAGTATATGTTGCATTAAGAATTGTATTGTCTGTAAAGGAGCCGGTTCCCGAGCTAGTCCATAAAATACTACTATAGGTACTTGCATGAGCCATGTTTGGATCGTCTCCATGCTTAATGGTATAACTTGCAACTGTTTTACACATGCTGTCATCGGCTCCTGCATTTGCACTTGGCTTTTTAAATATTTCTACATTCGCATAAGCAGAAATTTCACAAGGAGCATCGCCTAAGGCTTGTAGTTCCAAACTTACAGATCCATTTTCTATATCTTTACTACCAGGAGTATAAGTGCCGGTTAAGGCATTTTCGTTAGAAAAAATACCATCTCCATCGCTTAGCCATTTAACAACAGAGCTACTTGAAGTTCCATTTAGGTTAATATCTTCTCCTTCGCAAATTTGACTATCAGCTACAGCGTTTACTGTTGGTTGTTTTACAACTGTAAGGTTAAACGATTCTTGTGTTTCGGCACACGATCCATTACCGAAAGCTGTTAGTGTTAGGATTACTGTTCCAGAAAAATCGGAAGAAGGGGTAAAGCTTGTTTCGTTTGCATTTTTATTTTCAAATGTGCCGGATTTATTTGCAGTCCATTCAACAGAGCTCTCATTTTCAACATTTACACCTTTAATCTCGTAGGTAGAATATTGGCAAATTTTATCAGATGTTTTATCAAAGCTGATTGTTGGTATAGGAGTAATGTTAATGGTTTTTGTACTTATTTCTTCGCCACAAGTTCCATTTCCTTGTGCTGTTAAAGTCAGCTCTATCGATGATTTAGTGTGGTCTTCAGTTCCTAAAGTGTAGGTGGGTTGAAGAATTTTATCATCAGAAAAAGTACCATCTCCTGTTGTAGTCCATTTAATAGAAAGATAGTCTTTGGCACTTGCATCGTTTATTTCAAATGAAGTATCGCTATTACAAATTGATAAATTAGCTCCAGCATTAACACTTGGTTTGGCTATAATTTCTATTTCTTTTTCAATAGAATTACTACATCCATCGTTTGATGTAACTGTTAGTTTATCTGTAAAAGTGCCCGATGAGGTAAAAGTGTGTTTACATTCTTGAGTATTGTTTGAAGCTCCATCGCCGAAAGTCCATTTGTAAGACGCCATACCATCAGGTTGTGCATTATAGCTTATTTCTTCTTCCTGGCAGGCTTGATCAATACGATCGATTACAGGTGTTGGTATTTCGTATATTTCAAATTCAATTTTATCAATTTCAGACCATCCACAATTATTGTGTGCTTGTAAGCTGATACTTGATTTTCCATATTGGTCGAAAGTTACTGCTCCTGGTTCTTTGTTTGTAGAACTTGTAATTGTTCCATTGTTATCGAAGGTCCATTTGTACTCATCAATTTCATTGTCTTCGATTTCAAAAGTTTCTTTTCCGTTATCGGTAAAGCTCGCACTTGGACTAAAGGTATATTCTCCACAATATCCTCCTCCGGATAGGTCGCTTGGCATATTAATACTTACAACAGGAACATCCGAAACTTCTACTATGAATTCATAATTTTCGGTACCACAAAGTGAGGTTTTTTCGAGATATACTGTATCTTTTCCTGCTTCCTTAAATTTAATTTTGGGGTTTTGGCTATGCTTATCAGTTTCTTCAACAAACTCGTAATCTCCTGATGAAGTTGTCCATGAATATATAGTTTCTTGTATGGCTTCAATTTCAGGATCTTCAGTAGTTGTAAAACTTACAGTTTCATTATCTGCCAGACAGTAAGCGTCGGGAGTGTAGGTTGTTGTGTTTTCGTTTTCGTAGATTGAAATTTCTCCGGTAGTTACTTCAGAACTACTACACGCATTCGCTAAATGAAAAGTTATTTTATAGGTTCCTGTTTCTAAAAATATTATTGATATATCTTCTTTGGAATTTTCATCTCCTTTTTTAAAGTAATATTCGGTTCCCAATTCAGCATTACCTACTTCTGTTCCTTCTTCATATTTTGTTACTATCCATTTATGGTTGTTTGTTTCTTCACAAAAATATCCTTCTAAACCAAAGTTAGAATAATTTGTAAACTGAAATTTTGTTGAATCGATGCAACCTGTGTGAGTGGTGTCTATCTTTTCTGGTTTATTATTTATTTTTAGTGCTATATCAATATTTGTTGCCTGTGAAACGACTATATCTGTAATTGCTATTGCATTATCATATAAGGTTTTGCTGTCTACTTTAACAATTGGCTTTATACTCATACCAAAATGGTCTGTATCGCCAGCACTGTTGCAAGATTCAAAGTTGTAAGTATGACTTATTTTCCCATCATTTTCTTTGACTTCATCGTGTGTCCACAAAATGGATTCATTAGTATCATCGAATTTCCAATTATATAATGTTGTAGGAGGGTTTTTTTCATAATTACTAATTTGAAAAATATATTCTTGTCCGATACATCCTTTATTTCCTTCAAGTTTATTTAATGTTACCTCTGGGAATGTATTGTATACAGTGTAATTATAAGTGTATTCGTTTCCTGAATGGATAATTGTAATTTTCAATTTAAATTGACCCTTTGTTTTATAGGGGTGCGGTATTGGAAAATCTCCATTGTAAATAGTTTCTACTGTCGATTTATCGCCCCAATCTATTTTATATTCGGTGATGCTAGCAGTAATTGTTGCATCGGTAAGATTTTTCAATTCAAAATCGAATTCAATATTATCAGCATTAAATCCCCAATGGTAAAAGTACCCATCTTCATCACCAAAGTCACAGTTTGGCGGATCTTCGGCGTATGCATTAAAACTGGTAAAAAGTGTGAGAAGAATAATTACATTTTTAAATATTCTTTTTACTGAGTTTAGATAAAATGGAATCATATATTTACTTACTTTATAGTGATGAGTCTATTTGTTTAATAATGTTTATACTTTCTTGTGTATTGTTAAGTACACTAGGTAATTTTACAAATATTTTTAAAGTGATAATATTGTATTTCATTTAATTAAAACGAATATTAATCAATACAATAACTTTATTAATAAACTTTCGTAAAAATAACGAATTAATATAGTATATCTAATAAAATGCAAGTTCTTATTATTATATTAGATTGTAAAAATTAAAATTAAGCTATTTTTTTAAATTTTTATGCTATATATTTACGTGTTTTTATTTTCGATGTTAATCTTTAAAAATATTTGACTTGAGATTTTTCCTAAAATTTGTGTTGTGTACGACTTGTTTGTTTATTTTGTTTTCAACAAAATTGGTTTTTGCACAGGATTATAAGTTTTCTTTGTTTAATCAAAATCGAACATATTTTAATCCGGCTTTTGCGGGAATGGAGAAAGGTGTAATTACTACGAATTTTATTTACAGAAGGCAATGGCTAAATTTTCCGGGTGAATTTAGTACGAAACATTGTAATGTTGATTGGAAGAGTTACAGTTCTAACGGATTTGGTGTTTTTCTTTTATCGGATATTGAAGGAGAATCTTTATTAACAACGAATTCTTTTGGGGGACATTATTCCTGGCGAGGTGATTTGGATAAGTATTCGGGTGCTTTTTTTCAGTTGGGATTATCGGCTAGCTATAACGAAAAAAAAATAGATATTAGTAAGTTAACATTTAGCGATCAGTTGGATGAAATTTATGGTAAAATTTATGGCAGTAGTTTTGTAGCCGATCAGAACAAAAGAAATTATATCGATTTTTCGGTAGGAGGATTGGTAAATTTTCGTACCGAAGGAATATTTGGAAATGCAGCTACACATACAATAGGTCTTGCACTTCATCATTTTACTCGTCCTAATGAATCGTTTCAGGGACAAAAAGAAAAACTTCCAATGAGGTTTACTTTTCATGCGCAAAGTGAGTATCTAACTAAAATGTATAGTTTTAATCGTAAAAGTAAATTTAGTATTACTCCCTGGGTATTGTATGAAAAACGAGGAGAGAGTGTATTAAACAGTGAGGCTGCCAATAATTTGAATGTTGGTGTCGATTTTGCTTCCGATCCGCTGGTAGGTGGTTTTTCTTATAAGAGTCATTTAAATGATGGTACAGGAGAGAATTATCATGCTTTGGTTTTTAAAGCAGGAACAAGAATATATGGAAACAATAAAAATATTATATATAAGCTGTTTTATGCCTACGAATTATCTATTAATAATTATACTCGCTATACACGCAATTCCCATGAAATAGGTCTTTCGGCTGATATTTCGTTTAAACGCAGATACAAATGTATTAACACTTTTTAATTGGGTATTTCTAAATTTATTTTCTTTCTAATATGATATTTCTGTTTAGTAGACTGATAGAAGTATTTGTTCGGTAAAATTAGCAGAGTTTGTGTATCGTAAAATATAAATAATCCCGCTACCAAAATGAATTGGTTAGCGGGATTTTTAACTAATCTATAAACTATAAAAAAAAACTGCTATTGAACTATTATTTTTCGGCTTAATTTAGATTGGTCTTCCATTTCAAAAACCATTATGTACATTCCTTTCGATAGCTCGCTAAGGTCTATCTCTGCTGATTCGTTTGGTGTATTAAGTGCCATTAGTAATTTACCCGATATTTCGAATAATTGTAATGATTTCACACCTTTCATATTTTCTATATGAAGAATGTCTCTTACCGGATTTGGATACATACTTAATTCCTGATCCAAGATATCATTAATACCGGTAGAATAGGCTATTTCATCGCTATAATCGCTGTAAATAGTATTTCCTTGTAACAATTCTCCTGTTTGCGCTACAGGAGTAACTGAAAAACGAACAAAGTTTGCCCTGTCGGCTCTTACTAATGTATAAGTTAAACTAGTTGCACCCGAAATACTTACTTCATTTGTTCCATTTGCATTATCGGCTCTGTACCATTGGTAAATTGAGTTGCCTTCCTGGTCATTTTCTGTATCGGAGTAATCGTAGGATGCAGTTAGACTTTCATCTTCGCGAAAAATTCCACTAATTGAAACATTTGAGGCCGAAGGAGCATTTACAATTGATACAATTGCGTTGGAATAACTACTGTAAACAATATTTCCTTGTAATAATTCTCCAGTTTGTGCTACAGGAGTAACCGAAAAACGAATGTATTTGTTTCTGTCTTCGGCAGCAAGAGTATAGCTTAAACCTGTAGCATCCGAAATTATTTCTTCGTTTGTTCCGTTTGCATCATTGGCTCTGTACCATTGGTAAATAGATACTCCTTCCAAATCGTCATTAATATCAGAGTAATCGTAAGAAGCTGTAAGTAATTCATCTTCCTGAAATGTTCCACTAATTTTAACATTGCTCGCAATAGGAGCAGCTGCAATGTCGGGGGGTGTTAATTGTTTTGTTGTGTAAATATGATATTCACCTGGCTCAAGGCTTATTTTTGCATTTATATCGCTTACGCTGATTTCCTGTCCGCTAAAATAATCGTACCATGTTCCTGTTTTGCTAAAGTTAGGATCTATTTCTCCAACTTCGACATCGAAATTACCAATCACACGAACATCCATATCTGCATGATTAATTTCTATTCGTTTTAGGGCCGAACTTGTTATTAGGGTAAAATCGCTCGATTCGAAAGCAATTTCCTCTTTCTTTAGTTTAATAAGAGCAGCATAAACTTCATATAATTTTTTTCTGTCGGAATTATTCTGATACTCCCAAAGAATTGGCTTTTTACTTGTTCTTCCTCCTTCATCAATCGAAATATCGTAACCTAATTCACCAAATTGCCATACCATTTTTGGACCAGGAATGGTGAAGAAAAAAGCTGCAGCTGCCTCTATTCTTGAAAGAGCAGTGCTTAAGTTCGTTACATCGTAAACTCCCGAAGAGTTACCGTAAGTAAGGTTTTTATACATCAGGCGTTCTTCGTCGTGACTTTCCATATAATTTACAACTCGTGGAGCATCCCAACCACGTTGTTTCCATGAGGTCCAGCTTAGATCTGATTTATTGTTCTCGTTGTAGCCCATTGTGGCTTCATTGTAATTTCCATTCGCATTTCCCCACAATAAAATACCATGATTGGCAAGTTCTGTTTCTTCGCTATTGTCAGCAAGATGCTCGAAAATTACCACAGCATCCGATTTTACTTTCCAAATTTCGTCGCTCATTCGTTTTAAAATCCGAATTCTGTCGGCATCGTAATCGCTTCCCCACGAAGAAGTGCCATAGGTTGTATTCGAAAAACCTTTTGTGAAATCGAATCGGAATCCATCAATGTGATATTCGTTTATCCAGTAGGCATTAATTCTATCTACTAGTTTTTGAGTGGCTTCACTTTCGTGATTGATGTCATATCCCCATTGGGCATCGGGATTTTGAAAGTTACTTGTTACGTTGTACCAAGGATTATCAGTTGTAGGATTTGTTCCATCGAAATACATGCGTAAAAAAGGAGATTGACTATATGTATGATTTAAAACCATATCCATAAACACAGCAATTCCTCTTTTGTGGCATTCATTTATAAAATTTTTGTAATCATCTTTTGTTCCATAAGCTTTATCAGGAGCAAAATAAAATGCCGGATTGTATCCCCATGAATCGTTGCCATCAAATTCATTAAAAGGCATTAATTCAATTGTATTTACACCTAAGCGTTGTAAATAATCTAGAGTATCTGTAACTGTTTTTATGTTTCCAGCATCGGTAAAATCGCGTATAAGTAATTCGTAAATAACAAGATCTTCTTTGGCAGGCATTGTAAATTGTGAGTCGGTCCAGTTGTATGCACTTTGTCCGGTTTGAAGAACACTTGCTATTTCTGTTGTTTTATCAGAAGGGTAGGCTATTAAGTTCGGATAAGTTGAATCCGAAATATACTCGTCATTCCATGGATCCAAAATTTTATCGGCATAAGGATCTGCAATTTTAATATTACCGTCGATAACATACTGAAAGATGTATTCTTTTCCAGCAGTAAGGTTGTCGATAGTAATCCAATAATAATCGCCATCTTTTTTCATAAGATAGGTGTCGTTAATTTCCCAGTTGTTAAAATCGCCTGTAACATAAGCGTAATCTTTGTTGGGTGCGTACATTGCCAAAGTCACAGTATTGTCATCGATATAATTAATACCTTCTATAATACCCTCGGGCATATCTTCTACTATTACATCTTCTCTAATGTAGAAATCGATGGTATCGCGGGCTTCTTCGCCACCATAAGTTGCTACGGCTATGAGTTTATGATCTCCTAAAATATTGCTTTGTACTGTAGTACTAATTTCTTGTTCGGTAGTTGTGTTTTTAATTAAAGTTTCATCAAGATATAAGCTTAAGCTTTCGCTGATATTAGATTTAATATCAACCTGAATAATTTCATTTTTTGCAAATCGCATATTGTTGGCAGGAGAGGAGAAACTAACATTTAAGCCATCTTCGTAAACATCAATTAGAATATCATTGGTTTGTTGGTTTCCATCGGCCGATCTAAAAACAAGTGCAATTTGCTTTACTACTTCTCCTGAAGAAATAGAGTAATAATCTGTAATATTTGGGGTGATTACAAAAGAGTAGGTACCATCGTTATTATTGGTAAGTTTTGGTTGAACCGAATTATCTCCCCAGGTTCCGATTACATGTTGCCATTCGGTGTTTCCTTCGATAATAACTCCGGTATGTGCATATAAATCGGAAGAGAAAGCGCCTAGTCGAGATTCTTTTGAAGAATCGAAATTGATGGTGATTTCCGTATTTACGCTTGGAAACTCGGGAACTGTAGTGATTTGTGCCTTTGCAATTACTGGAATCAGTAATAGAAACGAAAGAATATAAGTGTAAAATTTTTTCATAATTAGCTTTGCTTGAGTCAAATCCGGTTTAGTAAGCTGTGTGTAAAAAAAAGAGCATACCAAAGGCATGCTCTTTTTATGATAGAATTATTAGTTTTTCGTTACAGTTGCTACTTTAGTCACAGTATTTAAAGTGATCGTGTAGTTACCGGCTTCTGAAATTGGATAGTTAGCTCCGTCTTGAGTTAATGCATTTAGGTCGCCACCAAAGTTAACACCCCAGTCGTCATTTGCTCTGAATTTGAATTCACCAACTGTTAATTCAAGAGTAACTGTGAATACTTCATTGGTTGAATCCCAGATCATGTCAGTATCAGTACCCCATCCACCTGGAGTAGCATCACCAATAAGCCCCCAACGATTAGCTACATAAGTGTATTCATGAGGAGTACTTAAGTCAAGAGCAATTTCGTAATCTGCTTCAACTTCATTCACCATGTTTGAACCATCCTGAGTTAAATAAGCATCACCTTCATTTAATCCACAGTTAATTGGCCAGTCATTGTTAGCGCGGAACTTATATTCT
Organism: uncultured Marinifilum sp.; assembly: GCF_963677195.1. Taxonomy (NCBI): domain Bacteria; kingdom Pseudomonadati; phylum Bacteroidota; class Bacteroidia; order Marinilabiliales; family Marinifilaceae; genus Marinifilum; species uncultured Marinifilum sp. The sequence goes on along the minus strand of NZ_OY781918.1, from coordinate 4,117,817 downwards.
CCTGCAGTTAGATGAACATTTCCTCTCCAGGTTTGTGTTGCTGGGTCGAACGTTAAATCTGTGTCTGCTCCCCATCCGTCAGGAGTGGCATTTCCAATAATTGCCCACTCTGTAGCTACAGCAGTGTAGGTCATTGGAGTAGTAGACATGTCAACATTAATTTTATAGTAACCCATTGGAGAAACAAAGTTGGCACCGCCAAGACCTAATTCACCATCATTCGCACCAACACCGTAATTTATCGGATTCCAATTTGGTTGAGCAGTGAATTTCCATTCATTTTCAGCATTTGCCATGTACACAAAACCTTCTAATGAAGTTGGATTATCAATTGTATTCTTAACAATAGGAGAGTTTGCAGGATCCCAATCTCCGAATGTTGAGCCAGGATAACTAGCTGTAACATAATTACCAGGTAGGTACCATGTAGTGATATCGGCTATGGTTGAAAATTCAATATTATCACCATAAGCTGTACCTTCACTATTGGTAGCAAAAGCTCTTACAAAGTAAGTAGTTCCTGAAGCAAGCCCAGAAAGAGCTGCTGTCATAGTTCCTGTAGTGTTTTCAGCATCTGAAATTTTAGTGTCAGCAGTAGTTGGATTTTCAGCCATTGCATATACAAAACCTCTTTCGGTAATATCAACACCACCAGTTACAATTACATTTCCATATACATTTGCTGTAGTTTTTGTTACATCTCTTACGCTATCGGTAGCAAGTACAGCAACACCAATATTGGTTGTAAAGTTTACTTCATTACTATACGCTGTCCCAACAGAATTAATGGCATATGCACGAGCATAATAAGTAGTTGCTGGTAATAATCCACTTAAATTAGCTGTGAATTCTCCAATTCCTTTACCATTTAATGTTGTGTCATTTGCAGTAGTTGGTGCAGCATCAGTATTCCAACAAACACCTTTTGCTGTTACTTCTGCTTTACCGTCGTATGGTACATTAGCAGTAATCTGAGCAAAAATATCAGTAATTCCTGAGGCAGCTCCAATGGTTATGGTTGGAATATTAGCCAATGTAGTGAAAGTGTTATCTTCTCCATACATTGTATTTCCATTTTCCATGATAACATAAGCTCTGTAATGGTATGTTGTTAAGTGATCAAGTCCTTCTACGGTTACCCAGTAAACAGCTTTGTCTACTTCATTAGCAATTGTTTTATTGTTATCAGTAGTCGGATTTTCTGTTAAGCCCCAAGCAACTCCATATTCAGAGATTCCGTCTCCTTCTGCAACTACCATTCCGCTTAAAAGAACTGAGGTAGATGTAATTCCATCTGATTCCCAGGTTGCCATTTCGGCATCTAGTCTTGGGAGATCATCTTTATCGCAACCAGCAAACACTAATAACATTGTAGCGAAGGTTAGTCCCAATAATTTTATAAATATATTTTTTTTCATACTTAAATGTTTAGTACTAATATGATTAATATTTTGAATAAACCAGAAAATATTAGGGGTGCAATGTGTAATGGCACCCCATAATTTATTCATTTATTAATTTTTAACAACAGTTGCTACTGATCCATTAATGTCTAGTTTAATGGTATAGTTACCAGCTCCATCAGATACAGGAATATTTCTACCACCCTGACTTAACTGAACTGTCATGTTATCATCATCATAGTTGTCGGCGCTACCGTCGGCTGTTCCGTTACCCCCAAGATTCCATGCCCATCCGTCGTTTAATCTGAATTTGAAATTACCATCAGTTAAATCGATAGTAATATCCCAGGTACGATCAGCCAAGTTGTAATCCATTTTAGAATCCGGAGCATTCCAACCATTTGGAGTAGCATCACCAACAAGACCAATGTTATATGCTTCCATAGTATAGGAAAGATCATTGGTATTAGCAGTGAAACTATACCAGCCAGCATCAGCAACTGTAATTGTAGAGCCATCTATGGCAAGACCACTAGTTCCGGCTCCGTAAGTAATTGCATTATCAGGATCAAGTAAAGTGAATGCATCACCAGCATCAAATTTTACATATCCTTCGTAAATGCCATCGCTACCTGGTGATTGGATTTTTTGTGTGTCTTTTCCGTCAATTAGTATATCCAGACGAAGTAAACCAAATATGGTTATATCACCATTTACTGTTTCCGAGTTATATACAAAGTCGTCAACTCCGAGTCCGGCATCTGCTTCGAGTACGCATCTTATTCTAAAATCGACAGAAGTTGTTACATCTTCTGGAAAACCGTTTAGTAAAATTGAATTTAGCTCGTTTACAGTTAACTCAATTTTATTGCAAGTTACACCGTTGTAAATTTGAGTAACAGTTTCGAAATTATCTCCTGCTGGACACGCTTCAAGAAAATAAGTTGCAGATGCGTTAAATCCAGGATCAACAGGAGTACATTCAAAAACTACGTTATTAGTACCATTGGCTCTTACTAAAGTTAAATCGGGTAAAGTAAGAGTAGGAGCTATTACGTTATCGCTTAATATCAGTTGGTCTCCATCTTCATCACAACTTGTGAAGAAGCCTAAAACTCCAACTAATGCGAATAAGTATATATAGTATTTTTTCATTTTTTAATAATTTAAACGATTAATAACCATCATTTTGCTTAATGTTAGGATTAGATGATATTTCATCACCCGGAATTGGGAAGATATTCAAATGGCTACTAGTACTTGTTCCATCATGAGTTCCACCTTTCCATTGCCATACATAGTCTCCTCCTGTAAATTTACCAAAGCGGATAAGGTCAGTACGTCTTTGTCCTTCGTAGTAAAATTCTCTAGCTCTTTCATCTAAAATGAAATCTGCATTTACATCAGCAGCAGTAATATTTCCGCTGGTGTCTCCGTAGGCTCTTTCACGAATTATATTGATATCAGCAACAGCAGCTCCTGCACCTTCGGTGTTAAATAAAGCTTCAGCTCTCATTAAATAAGCATCTGCCAAACGGAATACTGGAAAATCTGTAGAAGCAAAAGTTGGATTATAGTTGTCTGCTTGTGAACCGTCATGGTTTTTAGCAGTAAACTTATAAACACCTACACCATAGGCTCCACTAGAAGAAGGAGATGGAATATCAATTTGCTGTTTTTGACTCAAGTAGATTCTTTTATCAGGAGCTTGTTCAAACAAACGATCCGTAGATGGAACAGGAACATTTCCGTAAACAGCAATTGTATCAACTAAAATGTTCATTAAATCTTTTCTTGCTCTGTTTCCATTCCAGTTGGTATTGGATGTTAAACCATGAAATGTTTCAGCAGGAATATAGTCTGCATCACTTGAAGATTCAATTATAAATGTGACTCCACCGTTTCCTTGAGTATTAATACCATCTTCAGCAAAAGCAAAAATCATTTCGTTGTTACCATGATCACGATCATTATCAGCACTAAAGTTTTGTCTGTAATCATCAGCTAGAGAGTAAGCGGTACTTGCAATTACCTTATCGCAATAAGTTTTACATTCAGCCCATTGTGCTGTTCCTGTGTAAACCTCTGCATTCAAATATGTTTTTGCAAGTAGCATCCAACAAGTTCCTTTGTCCGCTTGAGGATAGTTTGATCCAGGTTCTCCTAAATCAGGTTCAATTGCTTTTAATTCGTCAACAATAAACTTAAATAAGTCTGCACGTTGAATTTGCTCAGGGGAATATTTTCCAACACCATCTTCTTCAGTTGTAAAAGGAGGGTTTGCAAATAAATCCATTTGCCAGTAGTATGCTAAAGCTCTTAAGAATCTAGCTTCTGCACGGTATCTAATAATGTCAGCATCAGTACTTCCAGTAGTAACATTTAAAAAATCGTTAGCATAGGTTATACTTAAACTTAAACGTTGATACACTGCTGTTAAAAATGGGTTTTGAGCACTCCATGTTTGAGTATTTAAGTCAGCAATACCAACATCACCCCAGGCACATATACCTTCATCAGTGGTAATTGTTTGTAAATTCCAAAGTGCTCTCATGGTTATAAAGAAACCATCATCACTCGATGAAATATCAGCATCTCCATCAGCTTGACCAGAAATTATAAAGCTGGCATATATTTTAGCTAATGTTTGCTCCATATAAGCCGGATCGTCATTAAGGTTTCCTGCTAAAATTTGATTAGGATCAATTGGAGTTACATCTAGGTCGTCTGTACATGAGGAATAAGCCAGTACAGAAACCAGAAAACCGAATATTAAATATATATTTTTCTTCATCTGTTGTTGTATTTTATAAGGTTAGATTTACTCCTAAGGTAAATGTACGAGGTCTAGGGTAGAAGTTATTGTCAATTCCTCCGTCAACTTCAGGATCTAGTCCACTATAATTAGTAATAGTAAATACATTTTGAACTGTGAAACTAACTCTTGCATTAACATTTTTTCCTGCAATGTTTTGGAATGAATATCCAGCACTGATGTTATCCATTTTTAGGAATGACGCATTTTCAACAAAATAATCTGAAGTAAATTGTCGTTTCACAAAATTTGTTTTGCTCAAGTGTGTTGGCATATTTTTCCAATATCCAATTTGTTGCATTTGATCATATGATGCTCCTGAAGCAACTTGATTCATTACATAATTGTCGATATTAGCTCTTAGAGAGGTTGACATATCGAAATTTTTGTAGTTAAATCTTGCTGAAAATCCTAAGATATATTTAGGGGTAGGACTGTGATAAATATACTTGTTAGCATTATCACCATTAATTACTCCACCATTTCCGGCGATATCTTCATATAAACCTTCAACTGGATTACCATTCGTATCGTAAATTTGTTTGTTTACAAAGAATGAATAAGCCTCTTCACCAACTTTGGTAATTTGTGTAACACCTGTCATACCACTACCATAAGTTAATCCGATATAATCAGGATCATCATTTAATAGTAATTTGGTTACTTCTTGTTTGTTATGAGTGAAGTTAAAACCAACATTTAATGACATATCTGGTGTTGAAATAGGCACTGCATTGATATTTATTTCGATACCTTTATTTTCAAGGCTACCAACATTGGTTAATAATCTATTTGAGAAGTTACTACCACTAGGAATGGTTACTTCATTCAAAAGATCTTCTGTTTCACGGAAATAATATTCAACCGATCCGCTAATTCTATTATTTAAGAAACCGAAATCTAAACCAATATTTTGAGTAGTTGTTTCTTCCCACTTAATGTCAGGATCATAAGTGTTAGGTCTTAAAGTAGGAGAATATACTCCATCAATAGGATAATAATATCCTTGTTGTGATGTTGTATACTTGGCTTGAGCAGGGTAATCATCTCCAACATCTTGTTGTCCTGTTTTTCCCCATCCTAATCTTAATTTTAAATTAGATAAAGAACCGATTCCTTTCATGAATGATTCTTCGTGAATTTTCCATGCAAAAGCTGCAGAAGGAAAAAATCCCCATTTATTATCGTCTACAAAACGCGATGATCCATCATATCGGAAAGTACCTGTTAAAAGGTATTTATTTTTAAAGGCATAGTTTAAACGACCAAAAAATGATACTAGATAGTTTTCTGTTTTGAATTCAGATTGATTATCTATTTGTAATGGGTGATCAGCATCTTCAACAGATCTAGTGTAATCAGTTCCTTCTCTTTCGAAATGTTGCCATGAATATCCACCAGTAACATCAATTCTGTTATCTGCATTAAACTCTTTTTTGTAGTTCAAGTAAAAATCAAGAAGATTATTTCTGTTTTCGGCAGTGTAATCGCTTAATTTTCCCCAAGCTGAAGGTACAAGAGTTGATGGTGATGTAGTAGGACGATTGTTTTGTCCATCACTTTCAGTATAGTCTGTTGCTAAATTTAAATTAGCTTGTAATCCTTCAACAAATGGAAGAGTGTAATTTAATTTTGCATTAGCAACAATTCTGTACACATCTGATTTGTTGTTTACAGCTTTCGCTTGCTCAACAGGATTCGGTGTGCCAAGATTAGCACCATAGTTTTGCCATTGGTAATATCCATCAGAGCTTTCATTACCGTCATAAACAGGTTGAGTAGGATCCATTGATATTGCAGAACCAATTGCTCCATCATCACCAAAGTTATTATTGGTCATCATGAATTTAGCATTCATTTCTACTTTTAAAGACTTGTCAAAGAATGTAGGACTTAAATTTAATGATCCAGAATATCTTTGCATGTCGGTGTTTTCAAGAATACCATTTTGATCAGTATAACCTAATGAAACACGGTAAGGAATGTTTTTTTCTGATCCAGAAAATGCAATATTGTGATTGTGAGAAACTGAAGTTCTGAAAATCTCATCTTGCCAATCAGTATTTTCAGTTCCTAGTTTGTCGTAGTTTAATGGATCGTATAGTCCTCTATTTTCATTTGCAATTTGTCTTAGCTGATCACCAGAATAAACGTCAACGTAATCTTCTGGAGTAGAAACAGAAAAATTAGCGCTATAAGTAACTTTCATTTTTCCTTCAGCTCCTTTTTTAGTGGTAATAATAATTACACCATTAGAAGCACGAGAACCGTAAATTGCAGTGGCAGATGCATCTTTAAGAACAGTGAAAGTTTCAATATCGTTAGGATTAATAAAAGAAAGTGCATTTGAACTACCACTCACATTATTTCCAACACTTTCAATTGGCATTCCATCTACAATAATCAAAGGGTCATTTGATGCATTTAATGAAGATCCACCACGAATACGAATTGTTGATCCGCTACCTGGAGCTCCACCTGTAGAGGTAATAACAACACCAGAAGATTTACCTACTAAAAGGTCTTGTGGTGAAGTAATATTTCCTTTGTTAAAATCTTTTGAAGATACACTAGTAACCGATCCGGTTTTATCTTCTTTCTTAACCGTACCATAACCGATCACAACTACCTCGGAAAGGTTTTCAGTTTCAACACTTAAAATTACGTTGATTTGAGATTGATCTCCAACAATAATTTCTTGAGTTCTGTAACCAACAAAAGAATATACAATTGTAGAATTGGCTTCTGCGCTAAGTGTATATCTTCCATCAATGTCTGTTGTTGTTCCTATAGTAGTACCCTTTATAACTACGGAAACGCCGGGAATACCCATGCTATCGTTTGCATCGGTAACTGTTCCGCTAATTACTTTTTCCTGTGCCTGTATTATGGTAAAAGAAAATACCATAACAAGCATGAGAAGCAGTTTTCTTAGCATACTAATGTTAAGTTCCATAAAATAGAAATTTAAGATAATTAGAAATTAGTTAATAGAAAAGATAGTTAAAAAATAAGAAAGAATAATATGAACTCAAGTTTCCGACTAATAAGCTTCCATTGTTCATCTTAATTCTCAATTATCTAATCCTTAAGTTAGCCTTAGTTTTCTGTTATCAAAGATAAATATTGCCTTTATGATAGTATAAATCATTGATAGTTAAGTTTGAATAAATCATCGCAAACGTTACCGCAAACGTTTGATATTTATATATCGAAATAATTGAATAATATCAAAATAAAAAGAAATTTAAACACTCAATTATTTAAATTTTACCTATATTTACAATGGTTGTAGCAAATTTCAGGTTCGTTTATCAAAGCAATATAATGTTTTGATAACATTGAAGTTGTATAAACTCTAGACTTATTAATTTATAGAAATTTTATGAGAAGCGGTCAAGTTACTATTAAAGATATCGCAAAAGAGTTGGGGATATCAGCCTCAACAGTTTCAAGAGCCTTAAAAGATCATCCCGATATAAGTTCAAAAACAAAATTAGCTGTTAATCAACTTGCTAAGGATTGGCACTATAAGCCTAATGCTGTGGCTTTAAGTTTGCGCCATAGTAAAACAAATATTATTGGTGTTATTGTTCCCGAAATTGTTCATCACTTTTTTTCTTCTGTAATAAGTGGAATAGAACAAATTGCTCATAAAGCGGGGTATAATGTTATGATGTTTCAGTCTAATGAGTCTTTTGAGCGGGAAGTAGCTAATGTGCAGGCCTTACTTGCAAGTAGAGTAGATGGAGTTCTGGTTTCCATGTCGAAAGAAACGAAAGACTATAGTCATTTTAAAGAATTGAAAGATAATGGTATTCCAATTGTATTTTTCGATAGAGTTTGTAACGAACTTTCTTCAGATAATGTAATTGTAGATGATTTTGCCGGTGCATTTGCAGCAGTAGAGCATTTAATAAGCATTGGCTGTAAAAGAATAGCCCATTTGTCTGCTCCTCAGCACATGTTATTAGGTCAAAACCGGCAGAAAGGATATAGGCAGGCATTGCTAAAACACAAACTACCCATTCACGAAGAGTTGATAATTAAATGTGATAGTTTTGAGGAAGCAATAGTTAAAACACCTGATTTGTTAAGATTACCGCAGCCTCCAGATGCTATTTTTGCAGTAAATGAATTAACCGCAGCAGGAGCATTATCGGTAGTTAAGAAAGTAGGTTTTAAAGTTCCTGAAGATATTTCCATAATTGGTTTTACAGATGGTGTTGTGTCGCGAACATCAGATCCTGCATTAACTACACTGGAACAGCATGGATCAGAGGTTGGATTACGTGCCTGTGAATTACTTGTGGGCAGAATTAGCGATGGCGATATGGATTATGAACCAGTAACCAAAGTAGTAAAAACAAATTTAATTGTTCGGGGATCTACGAAAGAATTGTAAATAAAAGACTGTATATATTAAGAATTGCAATTAGCAACTCTTTTTTTTAAAGAAAATATTGTCAATATATAAGTGTTTTATAAAAAAAATAGATTTTTTTGCATTTCGTTGCAAACGTTTGTTATAGGTATTGTGGCCCGAATATAGTGGCTTTTAGGCTTTCAGATACTTTCATATTTTTGATGAATTCGTAAATTTTCTCTAATTTTGACCGCAGAGGGAAACCTCTTTCCGACTTAATAAAAAAACTTCCTGGTACAATATGATCTCATTTCCGGATAGATGAAGGAGATGAAAACGATCTGAATCGATTAAATGTTTGATTTAATATATAATGGTTAGTTGGTTTTAGTACTGTGTTTGATACCAAACATATTGATTCATGATTATTTCTTGATTTCTTCTTTCCTAATTAAATGTTGCGGAATTATTTAATACATCTATGATGTAGTTAATATGATTTTGTATAAAATTCAATCATCTCTATTTTAGACAGAGTATTTAATTATTGATCAGATGAAGAAACAACCTCGTTTAAGTTTTTGGCAAATCTGGAATGTAAGTTTTGGATTTTTAGGAATACAAATGGGTTTTGCATTGCAGAGCGCAAATGTAAGCCGTGTATTATCTAATCTTGGAGCCGATTTGCATCATTTATCACTTTTTTGGTTAGCTGCACCAGTAATGGGATTAATTGTACAACCCATTGTTGGAGGAGCCAGCGATCGCACATGGAATAGATTTGGCCGAAGAGGTCCGTATATTTTAGGTGGAGCAATTGTGGCTGCATTGGCAATGTTTTTTATGCCTAATGCAGGACTAGCTGTTAAAGTTATGCCCGCTTTGGTGTTTGGAGCTATAATGTTTGCTCTTATGGATGGATCTTTCAATATAACCATGCAACCATTTAGAGCTTTGGTTGCTGATATGACTCCCGAAGAACAACGAAACGCAGGTTATTCCATTCAAAGTTTGTTAATTAATACAGGGGCTGTGCTTGGTTCGATACTACCATTTGTATTAACCAATGTGCTTGGAGTCAGTAATGTAGATCCTGATGGTGGCGTACCCTCATCTGTAATCTGGTCTTTTTATATTGGAGGAGGTATGCTTCTTCTTTCTGTACTCTGGACCGTTTTCAGAACTAAGGAATATCCACCAGAGGAATATGCAGAATATAAAGGAATAGAACTTAAAGCAGAAACTAAAAAGTCGGGTACAGGTTTATCCGGTTTCTTTAAATTACTTAAGGATACACCTAAAACTATGATGCAATTGGCTGTTGTTCAGTTTTTCTCATGGTTTGCTCTTTATCTAATGTGGGTATATACAACTTACGCTTTGGCTCAACACTCCTGGGGTTGTTCTATCGATGATGTAAGCTCCGAAGCATTTCAAGATGCCGGAGATTGGGTTGGAATCTTGTTTGCCGGATATAGTTTGTTCGCTGCTTTGTTCTCTATTGTAATGTCGCGATTAGCAAACAAATTTGGAAGAAAAACAGTGTACTCATTGGCTTTATTGCTAGGTGGTATTGGATATCTGTCAACATTCCTGTTTTCGGGTGGCGAAGTTGTTCACCTAAATTTATTAATAACCCAAGTTGATGTTCCTTCAAGTGCTGTATTGTGGATGTTTCCAATGATTGGAGTTGGAATCGCCTGGGCAGCTATTCTTGCCATGCCATATTCGATTTTGTCAGATTCTTTACCTGCAGATAAAATGGGCGTTTATATGGGAATATTCAATTTTACCATAGCCGGACCACAAATTATTAGTGGAATTGTTGCCGGAGAAATTCTAAGACATTTTTTCGGAGGCGAAGCAATTTTTATCATGATTATTTGTGGAATCTCAATGATATTAGGGGCAATTGCAGTTGCCTTTGTAAAGCAAAGTAAATCTTAATAAATACAATTTATAAAACTGATGGGAAAGATTAGTGCATGCATCTTCGATTTAGATGGTGTGGTTGTTGATACGGCAAAGTATCATTATATCGCATGGAAAAGTTTGGCAAATGAATTAGGATTCGATTTTACCCAAGAGGATAATGAAAGACTAAAAGGAGTTAGTCGTATGAGATCATTAGATATTCTTTTGGAAATTGGTGGAGTTGAATTAGATGATAAAACAAAGCTCGAACTAGCTGATAAAAAGAATAAAAACTATGTGGAGTACATTTTAAAAATGACTCCTGACGAAATTCTTCCAGGTGTAAAAGATTTCTTTAATGAACTTAAAGCACAGGGGATAAAAATTGCTTTAGGGTCGGCAAGTAAAAATGCCATGACTATTTTAAATCAGTTGGAACTGACTGATTATTTTGATGCTATAGTAGATGGAACACATGTTAGTAAAGCAAAACCAGATCCGGAAGTATTTCTAAAAGGAGCCGAATTATTAAACGTTTCTCCATCGGAATGTATTGTTTTTGAGGATGCTGAAGCAGGTGTTGAAGCCGCTGTGAATGGTAATATGAAGTGTGTAGGTATTGGTTCGCCAGAGATACTTGGAAAAGCAAATATTGTAGTTCCTGGTTTTGTAGGTTTCACCATGGATCAATTAAAAACAGTAAGCAGTTAATAGCCTAAGGCTGAATGCTAATTAAAAGGAAAAGCTATCATGAATGAATATTTAAAACATGATGAGTGGTGCATAATTGAGGAAGGGTTTAATCCTGAAAACCACCGCGCATCTGAAAGTATATTTAGTCTTGGGAATGGGAATATGGGGCAACGTGCCATGTTCGAAGAGCATTACTCAGGAAAAACATTACAGGGAACCTATGTGGCAGGAGTTTATTATCCTGATAAAACCAGAGTTGGTTGGTGGAAAAATGGATATCCCGAATATTTTGCAAAAGTTCTTAATGCCCCTACATGGATTAATATCGATGTAAAAATTAATGGAGAAATGCTTGACCTGGCAAAATGTGAGGTCAGTAATTTTGTGCGCACCCTAAACATGAAAGAAGGAGTGCTCGAGCGTTCTTTTATTGCAACTTTATCCAATGGGAATAAAGTAAAAGTGGAAGCTAAAAGATTTTTAAGTATCGTAAGATCCGAAGTGGGTGTAATCCGTTACTCTGTTACTCCTTTAAATTTTGATGGTAAAATTAGTTTTACCCCCTATATCGATGCCGATGTAATGAATGAGGATTCGAATTATGATGAGAAATTTTGGGAGGTATTAGCTGTTAAATCAATAAAAGGAGAAGGATATATTGCCGCCAAAACAAAGAAATTAGATTTCCATGTTTGCATGGGAATGAAATATGAGGTTTGTAAAGATGGGCAAAAACAAGAACTACACCCAATATTAACAGAAGAAGAAAAATATGTAGCCAATACTGTTGAATTTGATGTTGAACAGGATCAGGAATTGTCTATTTATAAGTATGCAAGTGTTTTAAGTTCTTTAAATCATGCTAAAGCGGATATTTTTAGCAATGCACAAGTTGTCGTTTCTGCAGCTTATGAAAAAACTTATGGTTCTTTATTGGAAGAGCATGTATCGGCTTGGGCCGATAAATGGGCTCATAGCGATATTGTAATCGAAGGCGATGTTGCTGCCCAGCAGGCAATTCGATTCAATATTTTTCAGATGAACCAAACCTATACTGGAGAAGATGAACGATTAAATATTGGTCCAAAAGGATTTACTGGTGAAAAATATGGAGGATCAACCTATTGGGATACCGAAGCGTATTGCGTACCTTTTTATTTAAGTACTTCTAAGCCCGAGGTTACTCGTAATTTGCTAATATATCGCCATAAGCAATTGCAAAAAGCAATCGAAAATGCCGAAAAATTAGGTTTTACAAATGGTGCAGCTTTGTATCCAATGGTAACCATGAATGGAGAAGAGTGCCACAATGAGTGGGAAATTACCTTCGAGGAAATTCATAGAAATGGAGCTATTGCTTTTGCAATTTATAATTACATACGACACACGGGCGATGAAAAATATTTGGCTGAGTATGGTTTAGATGTTTTAATAGGTATTTCAAGATTCTGGAGTCAGAGAGTTACTTTTTCCGAAGCCAAAAAGAAATATGTAATGCTTGGGGTAACAGGTCCTAACGAATATGAAAATAATATCAATAACAATTGGTACACTAATACGATTGCAAATTGGTGTATGAAATATACTATGGAGGCATTACAAATTGTTAAAGCTTCCAATCCTGCACGTTTTGCCGAGATAATGAACAATCTGAATTTCGATTTTGAGGTAGAGACTGCAAAATGGAAAGATATTAATGAAAATATGTTTTATCCGATTGATGAGGAAACAGGTGTTTTCTTGCAACAGGAAGGATATATGGATAAAGAACAAATTTTAGCTGCCGATCTCGATCCTGCCATTCGACCAATTAACCAACACTGGTCCTGGGATAGAATCTTACGCTCATGTTTCATAAAACAAGCCGATGTTTTACAGGGAGTATATTTGTTCGAAGATCAGTTCGATGAGGAAACAATTAAGAAAAATTACGATTTCTACGAGCCTAGAACAGTTCATGAATCATCTCTTTCGCCTTGTATTCACTCTATTCTTGCATCTAAAATTGGAGATATCGATGGAGCTTATCAATTGTATTTGAGAACTTCTCGATTAGATTTGGATGATTACAATAAAGAAGTTCACGAAGGTCTGCACATTACAAGTATGGCAGGAACCTGGATGTCTATTGTTGAAGGATTTGGAGGTTTACGTGTTGTGAATGGTAAACTGGTATTAAACCCTTTAATTCCTAATGAGTGGAAATCATATTCATTTAAAGTTCGTTTCCGTGGAAATCTGCTAAATGTAAGAGTTTCAGAAGAAGGAGTTGGTGTTATTAACGAAGAAGGTGAAGATATTAGCATCTTTATTCAGGATGATGAATATAAAATTGAGAAAGAAAGTAGTTTGGTAATAGAACACACCTAATATTTAGTTTGAAAGTTCAGGATGAGGGGAAGTCTCTTATCCTGAATTTTTAATATTACAAATCTTATTATATGGACTCAGCAAAGAAAACCTTGTTCCCTATTTTATTATTCTCTTTTTTTAGTTTAACAACAATTGCTCAGAAAACTAAAATTGAGAAAGTAGAACCAATGTTTTGGTGGACAGGAATGGAAAATTCTAAGCTTCAGTTACTGGTTTATGGTACTGATATTGGTGATTGTAAAGTTGAGATTTCGTATCATGGGGTTGATTTAAAAAGTACGCATAATGTTGAGAATAATAATTACCTTTTTTTAGATTTATTGATTAGTGAATCGGCAAAACCAGGTATTTTCAACATTATATTTAAAAGTAGTAATGGGCAAAAATTTGTTCATAAATATGAACTGAAAGAAAGAACTAAACATTCTTCTGCACGAAAAGGTTTCGATTCATCAGATGTAATTTATTTACTGATGCCCGATCGTTTCTCAAACGGAAATCCAAAGAACGATTCGGTAGAAGGATTGGTAGAGAAAGAAGATCGTAATAATCCTGATGGTCGACATGGTGGCGATATTCAAGGAATTATTAATCGTTTAGATTATTTGCAGAATTTAGGGGTAACTGCACTTTGGAATACACCTTTACTTGAAGATAACGAAAACCAAGGGTCTTACCATGGCTACGCAATTTCCGATTATTATAATATCGATGCCCGTTTTGGAGGAAATAAAGCCTACCTGAAATTATCACAGGAATGTAAAAAGCGTGGAATAAAACTGATTAAGGATATGGTCTTTAATCATTGTGCCAGCGCACATTGGTGGATGAAGGATCTGCCACAAAAAAATTGGATTCATCAGGACAAAGAATACACAAATTCAAATCACAGGAAATCTACAATTCTCGATCCTTATGCTTCGCAGGCAGATAAAATTCAATTCTCGGATGCTTGGTTTGATAAAAGTATGCCCGACCTAAATCAGCAAAACGAATTGTTAATGACTTACCTGATACAAAATAGTATATGGTGGGTTGAATATGCCGATTTAAGCGGTGTTAGAATGGACACACATCCGTACAACGATCCTAAGGGAATGTCCAAATGGGGTAAAGCTTTGCTTAAGGAGTATCCTCATTTGAATATTGTTGGGGAAACTTGGTATAAATCGGCTGCCGATATTGCCTACTGGCAAAAGGATAAGCTTAACGCCGACGGATACAATTCCTATTTGCCATGTGTAATGGATTTTCAACTGTTTTTTGCAATGGAAAAAGCTTTCTCCGAAAAACAGGAATGGGAAAATGGCCTTGTACGTTTGTACAAAAGTTTGTCGGCCGATTATTTGTATCCCGACAAAAATAACATCCTTATTTTTTCTGAAAATCACGATACCCAACGAATCATGTCTACCTTACAAGGTGATATTGATAAGTTTAAGTTAATGATGACTTTCTTAATGACCACAAGAGGAATTCCTCAAATTTATTCGGGAATAGAAATTCTAATGGAAGGCAAAAAAAGCGATGGAGATGGTAAAATGAGAATCGATTTTCCGGGAGGATGGAAAGATGATAAACGAAATACTTTCACTGCCAAAGGGAGAACAGATGAAGAAAATAATGCATTTAATTTTACCCGTAAATTACTAAACTGGCGCAAGAATAATCCGGTAATTCATACCGGTAAATTGATACACTACATTCCCGAAAACGATGTTTATGTTTATTTTAGATCGAATAATGAAAAAACAGTTATGATTGTTTTAAATGCCAGCGAGAAAGCACATAAATTAAAATTAGATCGTTTTTCAGAGGCTTTGCATAATTATAAATCAGCTAAAAATGTAATTAGTAGTAGGGATATTAATTTGCAGAAAGGAAGTATTACCGTAAATGCAAAAACACCATTAATATTAGAATTAAAATAATTAGTAATTAGCATTGTATAATCGGAAAATGATTATCCTAATAAACCTCTAAATATGAGTTGTATAAAACGAATTGTATTACAATTTACTATTCTCTTAATTTTTGCAAGTGCATCTAATACTGTTTTTGCTCAAAATAGTTTGCGCACTTATCAATCTTTTAAATTGGATAAGCAGCAGTTGGTAATTTATACCAATCAGGGAGCTTATAAAATTCAGTTTTACAATAAAAATATTGTGGAAACTGCTTTTATCCCGAAAGGAGAAAAAGAAATAGAAGGGCCCGATGCGATAATTCTGACTCCACAAAGTGGATTTGCAAAGTTAACTGAAAAGAAAAATATACTGCTTTATAAATCGCAAGGAATAAATGTAAGTATTTCTAAATCTCCTTTCAATATTTCATATAACTATAAGGGAAAACACCTGATCTCGGAAAAAGAAGGATACATAAAAACCGATACAACCGAAAATATTGATTTTTCAATTGTTAAGGATGAAGTTCTTTTTGGAGGTGGAGCTCGCGTGTTGGGCATGAATCATCGTGGATATCGACTTCAGCTTTATAACCGTGCGCATTACGGATACGGAACACATTCCGAGTTAATGAACTACACAATGCCATTGGTTGTTTCATCGAAGAAATATGCAGTACATTTCGATAATGCTCCCATTGGATTTCTCGATTTAGACAGTAAAAAAACAAATACACTTCGATACGAAACCATTGGTGGTAGAAAAGTTTATCAGGTAATTGCTAGCGATACCTGGCAGGATTTTACCTATCAGTTTACGAAGCTTACCGGACGTCAGCCTATGTTGCCGCGTTGGTCTTTTGGTAATTTTTCAAGTAGGTTTGGATATCATTCGCAAAAGGAAACTGTAGAAACGATTAATGAATTTTTAAAAGATTCGATTCCTGTAGATGCCATAATTCTGGATCTTTTCTGGTTTGGAAAAGAAATGAAAGGTGAAATGGGAAATTTGGCTTTTTACCGTGATTCTTTTCCTGAACCAGAGAAAATGATTGCTGATTTAGATGCCAAAGGAGTTAAAACAATTTTAATTACAGAACCTTTTATTTTGACAACTTCGTATCGTTGGAATGAGGCTGTAAAAGAAGAAGTTTTGGGAACCGATTCTGTTGGAAATCCTTATACTTTCGATTTTTATTTTGGAAATACAGGATTGGTTGATGTTTTTAAACCCAAAGCAATTAACTGGTTTTGGAATATATACAAAGGTTTGACTAATAAAGGTGTAGCAGGCTGGTGGGGCGATTTAGGCGAACCAGAAGTTCATCCTGAGAATTTGCAGCATGTTAACGGATCTGCCAATCAGGTTCATAATATTTACGGACATTACTGGGCAAAAATGGTGTACGAAGGCTACGAAAAAGATTTTCCGAATAAGCGTCCTTTTATTTTAATGCGTGCAGGCGCAGTTGGTTCGCAACGTTACGGTATGATTCCATGGACTGGCGATGTGAGCCGATCGTGGGATGGTTTAAAGCCTCAAAGCGAGATATCCTTGCAAATGGGATTGCAGGGAATTTCATATATGCACTCCGATTTAGGTGGCTTTGCCGGTGATAATCTGGATGATGAGTTGTATGTCCGGTGGCTACAATATGGTGTTTTTCAACCAATTTTTCGTCCGCATGCGCAAGAAGCTGTTCCTTCCGAACCCGTATTTCGCGAACCAAAAACAAAAGCTCTGGCAAAAAAATCTATAGAATTAAGATATCAATTAATGCCATACATTTATACCATGGCCTTTAAAAATAATCAGACAGGATTGCCGCTCATGCGTCCTTTGTTTTTCGAGGAGCCAGAGAATAAAGAACTACTTACTGTGGCCGATACTTATTTATGGGGAGATGCATTTTTAGTATCTACCATTACCGATGCAGGATTGAAAGAAAAAAAGGTTTACATGCCTAAAGGATTTAATTGGTTCGATTTTAAATCGGATAAAGAATATGAAGGAGGAAAAACCTACTTCGTAAAAACAGAGGAAGATCATATTCCTGTATTTGTTCGAGCTGGATCTTTTATTCCCATGAAAAATGGAATGAGAAATACTAGAGATTACAGCTTGGAAAATTTCGATTTGCATTTTTACTACAATCCATCGGTATCGAAAAGTAATGGCGAATTGTATAACGATAATGGAGAAACTCCTAAGGCTTATGAAAAAGGAGAATATGAGTTCATGACATTTACGTCTAAATCATCAAAACATAAGCTCGAATTAAATGTAAATACCGAAAGAGGTAGTCAATACACTTCAGGGAATAAATCTGTTAGCTGGATTATTCATAATATCAGAAAATCGCCAAAGAAAATTTTAGTAGATAAAAACTACCTTGACTTTAAATGGGATAAAAAATCAAGAAAACTCCGATTTAAAACACTTATTAAAGAAGATATTAATCAATCAATCACCATAAAACTAGCGAAATAATGAAGATCAAAACATTCAGCATTTTTGCAGCCTTGCTGTTCTTTCTTGCAGCCTGTTCTACAGTAGAAAAGAAAGTTGAAACAGCTAAAACTCCATTTGTATGGGAAGGAGCCAATCTGTATTTTTTATTGACAGATCGATTTAATAACGGAACAAGTAATAACGATGTAAATTTCGAAAGAGAGTTACCAACTGCTACTTTACGAGGTTTTGAAGGTGGCGATATTAAAGGAATTACCCAGAAAATAAAAGAAGGTTATTTTACTAATTTGGGAATTAACGCCATCTGGTTTACTCCGGTTACCGAACAAATTCACGGAGTTGTTGATGAGGGAACAGGAAATACCTACGGTTTTCATGGATACTGGGCAAAAGACTGGACAGCCTTGGATCCTAATTTTGGTAGCATGCAGGATTTGTCCGAATTGGTTGAAACAGCTCATGCCAAAGGAATACGTATTGTAATGGATGCAGTAATTAATCATACTGGTCCGGTTACAGAGAAAGATCCTGTTTGGGATAACAATTGGGTTCGGGTTAAACCAACTTGTACTTATAAATCTTACGAAACAACTATAGAATGTACCTTAACAAATAACTTACCAGATATTAAAACAGAAAGTAATGTTGAGGTTGATATTCCTGAAACTTTGGCTCAGAAATGGAAAGATGAAGGTCGTTACGAACAGGAAATGAAAGAACTCGATGAGTTTTTTGCTCGTACGGCTTATCCAAGAACTCCAAAATATTATATGATAAAGTGGTTGTGCGATTATATTATCGATTTTGGAATTGATGGTTATAGGGCAGATACTGTGAAACATACCGAAGAATCTGTGTGGGCTGACTTTCGAAAAGAGTGTGAATATGCATTTCAGTTGTGGAAAAGAAATAATCCTGATAAAATATTAGATGATAATGAGTTTTATACAGTTGGGGAAGTATACAATTACAATATCAGTAATAAATTTGCTTTCGATTTTGGAGACAAAAAAGTGAATTATTTTGCCAATGGATTTAATGGTTTAATCAATTTTGAGTTTAAGTACAATGCTCAATCTTCTTACGAAGATTTATTCTCAAAATATTCTAATATCCTTAATGGTGATTTAAGTGCTTATGGTGTTTTAAATTATCTTACTTCTCACGACGATGGTTCTCCTTTTGATCCGAAAAGAGAAAAATGTTTCGAAACAGCTACAAAATTATTGCTTTCGCCAGGTACTTCTCAAGTATATTATGGCGATGAAACTGCTCGACCGCTTATAATAGAAGGTGCTGTTGGAGATGCTACCTTACGTTCATTTATGAATTGGGATGATATTAAAACAAATGAAAAAACGAAAGCTGTTTTAGCACACTGGCAAAAGCTAGGTAAGTTTCGTATAAATCATCCTGCAGTTGGTGCTGGTGTGCATAAAATGATTTCTGAAAAGCCTTATATTTTTAGCCGAACGTTTAAAAAAGGCGAATATAATGATATGGTGTTTATTGGATTAGACTTGCCTAAAGGAGAAAAAGAATTGGTGATATCAGGTCTCGAAAATGGTGCTAATCTTCGCGATGCCTATTCAGGAAAGAATGTAGAAGTGAAGAACGGAAAAGTAAATATAGATACTGAATTTGATATTGTCTTGTTGGAGCTTATATAAATAAAAAAACATATCTAATATATTAGATTTTAAAAAATATAGAAATGAAAAAAATGAATCGGATTGTTTTGAGTATTGCCATTTTAGCTGGAATACTAACTGCCTGCCAGAACAAACCTGCAGCTAAGGCTGTGGCTGAAGAAGTAAAAACAGAGAAACCAGTTGAATGGAGTAGAAATGCGAATATTTATGAGGTTAATATTCGCCAATATACGCCCGAAGGAACAATTAATGCTTTTGCGAAGCACATACCTCGTTTAAAAGAAATGGGTGTTGATATTCTTTGGTTAATGCCAGTGTATCCAATATCTGAAAAGAACAGAAAAGGTAGCATGGGTAGCTATTATGCTGTTGCAGATTATAGGGCTGTAAATCCTGAGTTTGGGACAATGGAAGATTTGCAAAATCTTGTGAAAAAAGCTCATCAAATGGGTATGAAAGTAATTCTCGATTGGGTGGCAAATCATACCGGTTGGGATAATGTGATTATGGCTGAGCATAAAGATTGGTACACTCAAAACGAGAAAGGAGAAATCGTAATTCCAGAAGGAACCGATTGGAGCGATACTGCTGATTTGAACTATGAGAATAAGGATATGCGCGAGTATATGATAGGTTCTTTAAAATATTGGATTGAGAATGCTGATGTTGATGGATTTCGTTGCGATGTGGCAGGAATGGTGCCTACCGATTTTTGGGAAACAGCTCGTAAGGAACTGGATGCAGTGAAACCCGTATTTATGTTGGCCGAAGATGGAGGACATGAACTATTGGAAAATGCCTTTGATATGGGATACGGATGGGATTTCCATCACCTGATGAATGATATTGCTAAAGGAGAGAAAAATGCCAATGATATTGAGAAATTTTTTGCGAAAGTTGATACCATTTTTCCTGCTGATTCTTATACAATGAACTTTACCACTAATCACGATGAAAACTCATGGAATGGTACAAGCGAGGAGAGAATGGGAGAAGGAGCTAAAACTTTTGCAGTTTTGACTTTTACAATGCCTGGTATGCCTTTGATTTACAGTGGTCAGGAAGCTGGTTTAAACCACCGATTGAAATTCTTCGAGAAAGATGAAATCGATTGGTCGGACTTGAGTATGACAGAATTTTATAAACCACTTTTGGCTTTAAAGAAAAATAATAAGGCTCTTCAGAATGGTGTAAAAGGAGGAAAAATTGTTCGAATTCCTTCGGATAAAAACGAAGCAATTTATGCTTTTTCGCGCGAAGCAGAAGGAAACAAGGTAGTTGTAATTTTAAACCTAAGTAAGGAAACCACAAAAGCTATCCTTGAAATGGGAGCAAATGCAGGTACTTATGCTTGCTTTAAAGATGGAAACAAGCATAATCTTGCTGCAAAACTTAATTTGGAGTTAAAGCCTTGGGAATATAGAGTATATGTAAAATAAAAAATAAAAGCCTGATTTGATCTGTTCTTGTATCGATGAATAAGGCTTTTTAAAATTCTAGTACATGAGAAATCTTCTTTTTTTAACGATTGTAATGACCTTTTTTATGCATGTAAATGCGCAAAATGAAATACCAAATGTTGTAAGTGGAAAAATAGAACGAGTTGAGAATTTTAAGTCAGAATTTGTTACCGCCCGAAATGTTGATATTTGGTTGCCGGAAGGATATTGTTTAGAGAATAAATATTCAGTATTATATATGCATGATGGCCAAATGTTGTACGACGCTGAGAAATCGTGGAACAAACAAGCATGGGATGTTGATGATGTTGCCTCAAAGCTTAGAAAATCAGGAAAACTTAAGGATTTTATAGTGGTAGGAATTTGGAATGGCGGAGAAAACAGACATCCCGATTACTTTCCTCAGAAACCATTTGAGAGTTTATCGCAAATTGAAAAAGATACTATAAATGCTCAACTTAAGCTTTCTCATGTTCCATTAAAAAAGGTATTTTGTCCACAGTCAGATAACTATCTTAAATTTCTGGTAAAAGAGCTAAAGCCTTACATCGATAAAAAATATTCTGTTCGAACAAATAAAGAAAATACATTTGTAGCAGGTAGTAGCATGGGAGGATTAATATCCATGTATGCGATTTGTGAATATCCGCATATATTTGGTGGCGCTGCTTGTTTGTCTACACATTGGCTTGGTACATTTACGCTTGAAAACAATCCAATTCCAAATGCATTTGTGAAATATTTAAGCGAAAATTTGCCCAATCCTAAAACTCACAAAATCTATTTCGATTGTGGTGATCAAACCTTAGATGCTTTGTATCCCGAAATACAGAAAAAAGTAGATTCGTTAATGATTTCTAAAGGATATAATAAAGCCAATTGGATAACTAAGTATTTTCCAGGAGAAAATCACAGCGAGAAAGCATGGAGTAAAAGATTGAACATCCCTTTGGAGTTTTTATTCGAAAAATAAGATACATAACACCAGAAATAATTTTACTTACAAATCCTGAGCTTTTTGCTTGGGATTTTGTATTTGTAATATGACTTATGTTCTATTTATTAATGAATTAATTATTTTGTTGAGCCTTGATTATTTTGTAGATTAACAAAGAAAGAATTGTACAATTGTATTCATCTGACTATGAAAGTAATCATCAAATTATTCGGAATATTAATTATTTTTGCGGGAATTTCATTACTTGTTAAATCCGAAATTATTGTAGGTTGCATCGAAAACAATATGCTAAGCACATGGCTATACATAGCAGCCATATTGGTGAGATTGGCTTTAGGAATTATGTTTTTAGTTGTTGCCAAAGAGTCATTATACCCAGGTGTAATTAGAATTTTTGCTTACTTGTTTATTTTGGCTGCCATTATTCTCTTTTTTATAGGGCATAGTAATTTTCAAGACCTCATAGGTTCAATTATTCTGCTAGTAAACCCATACGCTCCATTTGTTGGCCTACTTGCTATTATCTTCGGAATTTTTCTTGTTTATGTTTTTTCAAGGAAGAAAAAGTTAGAGTAGATCAAATAAAATTTAAAATAATTCCAGTAATCTAAGCTTCGAATTTGTTTTAAATCTGTAAATGTTCCAACTTATTGATTTTAATTTAGTACAATTTAAAAGCTCTCAAAAATATATTTTTTCGATTATATATATTGTTCGTAATATTTTTTGTAAAAATAATTTGCTTCTGTAAATTCGTAAGATTAGATATAAAAGATGAATAAACCTTTGGTTATTTTATATTAAAAACCACAAGTTTATATCCGTTATAATAAGGTAATAAAAATCTAAATCGATGAGAAAAATATTTGAATTACTAGTGATATTGATGCTTGTTAGTGCTTGTGGACAAAATGAAATTAATAAGTATCCTAGCCAACAGGCAAATTGGGAGAGCAAAAAAGCGGATATCGCGAGTTTTGATAATTATGTACATGGAAAATCTTATCTTCCCATTTATTCCCATATTTATCATGTTCAGGAGCATAGAGCATTTGATCTTACAACTACGGTTAGTATTAGAAATATTTCATTAAGCGATACGGTTTATATTTTAAAAGCAGATTATTATAATACAATTGGAGAAAATATCAGACAATATATTAAAACTCCTATTTATTTAAATCCCTTGGAAACTATCGAGATAATAATTAAGGAACAGGATGTTGAGGGAGGTTCGGGTGCTAATTTTATTTTCGATTGGGCAAAGTTGAATGATAAAAATCCGCCTTTATTCGAAGCTGTAATGATCTCAACTTACGGACAACAGGGACTCTCTTTTATAACTCGTGGTGTACCAATTGTTGAATAATAAGGAAATTTAAGCTTATTGCAGATTTTAATAGTCTATCTAAAAGATTTCAATAATATTAGAAGATTCTTCGATTCTAAGGAGTCGAAGTTTTTTTTGTTTATATTTTTATTCGCACCTCTTGTTTTGTAGATTCGGGGTCACCATCAAAAGTTGGGTCTACTCCACAATTTTTTTTAGCTAAGCAAAAATTTTTAGATAACCTAAAAAGGAAGAAATCTAAATCAACAATCCCTCTTAAAGATCTTCTGAAATTTTTAATTTTAGCATTTAAAGATTCGGCAAAAGCGTTTGTACTTCTATTCAAGAAATAATTAACAATTTGTTTATGATGTACTTCAAAAGTTCTTTTTATTGAATTAAAAGAATCCATTCCGGCTCTTTCAATTTCATCGAACCATTGTGCTAGTTTAAGTCTTGCTACATTTGGTTCTAAAGATTGATTGTATATTTTTCTAAGTCCATCCGAGAGCCTGTATGCTTTCTTAATTTCGGGAAATCTTTCAAATAATAAACGAGCTCTGATTTCTTGAGATGTAGTCCATTTTTCCGGAGATTTATACAATGCATAACGAGCTCTAGCCATCAATTGTCGCAGTGTATCACCATTTTCCAATATTTCAGGTTTATACAATTTTCCTTCTAATTTCGCTTTCTTATACTCTGCATTTTCATCATCTATTATCTTCCACCTATGCTTAATTCTAAGCTCTTGTACGGCATCATTGGCCAGCTTTTGCACATGAAATCGATCTGTAGTGATTTCAGCTTTTAGAAAACATTTTCTTGCGATCTTATTCATGCTACCAGCCATGTCAAGAGTAACTTCTTTAACGGTATAGCGCAACTCTTCTGAAATGTGTTCGCGAATTAAACTTATAATGGAATCAGCTTGTGTTCCGTTAAACACACCAACCAAGCTACCTTGCTTTCCTTTTTTATCTTTGTTACTGAGAATGGTATACAACTCTCCATTTGAAAAGGCTGTTTCATCAAGAGCTAAATTAGAACCTATGTTTTCAGGAAATATCAGGTAATCTTTGGCGTGTAGCTTTTTATCCCATTGATCAAAACCACTTAAATTTGTTTTGTACTGTCTTCGAAATTTATCACCATTTATTCCTAAATATATTTCAAGGCTTTTAATACTGATCGCATTAAAATCGACTAACTTCTTTTAAAAAAGCAGAATACTCTGCAGACATGCGAGTTCCTGAAATGATCAAATTCCAATCTCTACTTACTTTTTTACTCTTGCCATCAACAACAACATCCCAACGACGACGCTTGACATTAAGCTTAACTAACATATCTCGAATGGGATAATCTTCTATTTCTCGTGCTGGCATAAAACCACTGGCTTTGATAGAATAATCCTTATATTCCTCAGGAATAATCTTCTTTTCTTCTAAATAAATAGTTAATCTTCTTTCGTAAATTTCTTTCCCGCTAGAAACCTCTTTAAAATCTATTATATTAAAATAATCTAAAAGACCTTCTGGAAAAAATAGTGAGAGTAGTGACTTTTGCATATATAATCTAAAGTGTTTTTTCTATCAGCAAAGATATTCCTTTTTGTACGCAGACCCAACTTTTGAAACTGATCCTAGATTCGTGCAATTTTGCTTAAAATACTTGTATTTACAGGTGTAAAAAGAAATCATAATTTTATTATTAGTTTGCTAAATGAATGAAAACCAGTCGTGGCAAAAAATTGCCTCTAAATATAAAGAAGGAACAAAACACATAGCTCGTGTTACAAAATTGCTTGATTATGCTTGTTATGTGGAATTAGAAAAGGATGTTCTGGCTTTTTTGCATCGTCAGGATATGGCCTGGGTAACTATCAATTTAAAGCCTGCTAATATGGTTTCGTGCGGAGATTGTATAGAGGTAATGGTTTTAGAATTAAACGAAGAAAAAAAGAGCATTATTCTGGGAATGAAACAGTGCACTGCAAACCCATGGGAGGGAATAGAAGAACGATATCCTGAAGGAAAGTGTGTAAATGGCATAGTTAATCGCGTACTCGATTATGGTTGTATGGTGCTGATTGAAGAAGGTATAGAAGGTATAGTTTATGTTTCTGAAATGGATTGGACCAATAAAAATATGCATCCCAGCTGTTTTGTAAGTGTTGGCGATACAATAGAGGTAATGGTTTTAGATGTAAACGAAGCAAGGTATAGAATGTCACTCGGATTAAAACAGTGTAAGCCAAACCCTTGGGAACAATTCGCACAAAAATATCAGCTAAATGATATCTTGACTGCTGAGTTCGATTCATTTTTCCAATTTGGTTTTTTCGTTAAATTAGAATGGAATCTTTCGGGTATAGTTTATTCTTCTGATTTATCTTATAATACAGAAGATTTTAAAGAGGGTGATAAGCTAAAGGTAAGAGTTTTAAATGTTGATGCTGAGCGAGAACGCATTGGTTTGGAGATAGTATCATCAGAATTTTAAGAATGGATATATTATTTATGCATTAATGCTATGAGTTACCACAAGTAAATGAATGTTGGATATAATAGAAAAATCCGCTAAGAAGAAGTCTCCTTAGCGGATTTTTCTATACTGTCCCGCAAAGTGTGTAAGTGAAATTTTCAAGCTTAGATGTTCAGCCTTACCCTTTGTTCAAATATAGTTAAAAACAGAATTCTATTCTTTAGGAAGCCTTACTGTAAAAGTTGTTCCCTTGTTTATTACGCTATGTACTTTTATCTCACCCTTGTTTTTTTCTACAAATTCTTTACAAAGAATTAAACCCAGTCCTGTGCCTTGCTCGTCTTTGGTTCCTGGGGTAGAATTATTTTTAGCGATATCGAAAAGGGAATCTATTGTTTCATTTGACATTCCTACTCCTGTATCATTAATTTGAATTTCGTAGAATTTACTATTCGATATAGCATTCAAATTTATGGAGCCTCCTTCATTTGTGAATTTTATAGCATTACTAAATAAATTACCGAATACTGTTGTTAATGTATACTTATCAGCAGTAATAAACCAGTCTTTAGAAATATTATTTTGAACTGAAATTTTCTTTGAGGATGCATTTGGAATATATGGATGAATAGCTTCATCAACCAAGGTCTTTAACTCCATTTTTACTTTAACAATTTTAATTCTGTTTTTTTGCGAGTTCGCCCATGTTAATAAATTTTCTAACAACATATGGGTAGTAGTTGCCGAGTTATTTATAGTTGCAATATATTCTTTCCGATCTTCATTACTTATAGTGTCGTAATTATCCATTAGTAGATCACAAAATCCAAGTATTGCACTAAAAGGATTTCTTAAATCGTGTGCAATTATCGAAAAGAATTTATCTTTTGAGGCAACTGCTTCAGCTAATACTTTAGCTTGTGTTTGTATTTTCTTTTTCTGATTTTCTAATTTCTCGTTTGTTTTTGTGAGTTGATCAAATGCTGCCGATAATTTAATCTGTTGGTTTGTAATAAGCTTATTTCTCTCTTCGAGCGTAGCATGCGCTTTCTTTTTTGTTCTAAGACTTTTATAAATCAATACAAAAAGAAATAGTAAGAATAGAATTGAAATGTACAAGATGTAACTGCGACTTTGTTGTTTTTCAATTTCAGTAGTTTTAAGTTGGTTTTCAATCTTTAGCAATTCATTCTCTTTTTCTTTTTTTTCCGATTCAAATTTGGCTTGCAACTCACGTATCTGTTTCGATTTTTCTATTGTATAAATACTATCCTTTAGCTGTATAACTTTATTTTGGTAATGATATGCCTTCGAAAAGTTTTTCATTTGGGCATACGTGTTTATTAATGTTTCGCATGTCCTTTTTTCTATATCCAGAGCACCTAAGTTTTTGGCAGTTTTTAACGCTTCCAGACCATATTGCTCCGATTTTTTAAATTGTTTAAGTTTAAGGGATATACTTGCCATGAATATATTGCTTAGAGCAATACCTTTGTGGTTCCCTACTTTACTATAATATTCAATGCCTTTTTTGTTGTATTTTTGAGCCAAAATTAGATCTTCTTTATCATTATATGCAGAAGCTAGATTTCCATAAGACATCGCTATTAAATACAGATTGTTTTCTTTTAAGGCAAGAGTCAAAGCTCTATCAAAGTAGGTAATTGCTTCGTCATACTTCTTTTGATCTTGTTTTGCACAACCGATATTCTGTAAAGAAGCTAATATGCCATCAATATCGTTTGCCTTTTCAAGCTCGTGCAAGGCCTCCAAATGATATTTTAAGGCATTTTCTTGATCTCCAAGTTCACCAAAAACTAAGGCAATGTTAATTTTTATTTTAGTACAAGTTATTGTGTCTTGCCTATTTTCTGCAATAGACAAAGCCTGTAAATAACACTCGTTACACTTTTCAAGATTTCCTTTCTGCCAGTAAGCAACCCCCATATTCGATAAAGCATAACAAGTTCCGTAATTGTTGTTAAGTTTTTCATAGGTTTTAAGAGAGTTTTCATATGCACTAATCGCTTTATTATACTCACTTTGAAAAGAATATGTGTCGGCCATACAACCATAGCAATAAGCTACGTATTTATTAATATTTTTGTCTATAGATAGATTAAGAGCTTTTTCGTAATAGGTCAATGCAGAATCTATGTCGGTAGGTTGAAGCTGTTGCCCCAAATTGATTAGTAATTTTATTCTGGTTGTATCATTTTTTTCTTTATTTAAACGCAATAGTAAACTGTCGGCTGTATTTACTTGACCAAACAAAATTATACTTTGAAAAGAGATAAATAGAGTAAGATAGATGTATCGCATAAGCCTTCAATTTTTTCCAAGTCTTAAATGTAAGTATTTATCGATTCATTCGGGAATTATTGATGTGTTTTTTGTTAGTACGAGATTGCTTCACGTTTATTTTTTTTAAGAAAGTAAAGTATTGTTTTACTTGAAAAAAGAATCAACGAACGGCTTGATTTTATCAACCAATTGAATTTTTGAAGAAGGGAAGGCTTTTTTAATGTTGGAAAGTGAGTGTAAATTAATAATATAGGACGTTTTCATTCTGTAGGAAAGTATTTATCTACCCCGTTTTTTAGATCAGCGAAAGCGATAGAAAAGGTCTTTGGTTTGTGTTATCGTATAAACTTGTGTCTTCTATTTTTATTCGCGTTGCTATACTTCAGATATTTGTATTTGCTAGTTTTTGTAGTAATCAGAAATTTAATGTCAGTTTACAAAATGAATAAAATCTAGTTTTGGTAAAATATTGCCTCTAGTATGTAGAAGGAATAAAATACACGGGTTGTGGAACAAAAATATTGGAATATACTTGTTATGCAGAATTGGAAGATGGTGTTTTAGCTTTTTTACACCGTAGTGATATGGCTTGGGTAACTATCGACTTAAAACCTGTCGATTTTGTTTCATGTGGAGATCGTATAGAAGTGATGATACTGGAATTAAACGAAGAAAGTAAGAGAATTTTCCAATTTGGTTTTTTCGTTAAATTAGAATGGAATCTTTCGGGTATAGTTTATTCTTCTGATTTATCTTATAATACAGAAGATTTTAAAGAGGGTGATAAGCTAAAGGTAAGAGTTTTAAATGTTGATGCTGAGCGAGAACGCATTGGTTTGGAGATAGTATCAGCAGAATTTTAAGAATGGATATATTATTTATGCATTAATACAATGAGTTACCACAAGTAAATGAATGTTAGATATAATAGAAAAATCCGCTAAGAAGAAGTCTCCTTAGCGGATTTTATAGTTTTTAGTTGTAAGTATAATTATTTCGCATCGCGAACCAAACGCACAAAGTTATAGTAGCGCTCACCACCTTCGCCAAGTGGACCTCCTTCGTATTTTGTGTCGAAACGAACACCACCAGCTCCGTGAAAATCTTCTCCATCACCATCTACAGCCATACCAAATGCAACATACCAAGCATAATAGTAGGGTTCTCCCGATGTAAAGTTGGCCGATGTACTTGTCCAGTAATAACCATAGTCGTCGTTACCTGCTTCATTTACTATGGGGGTACAATTAAATATTGGATCAATAGCCGGACCAATATTATCAGGGTCGGTAGCACTAGGAGAACGAGTATAATCAACAATGCCCTGCAATTCTTTTACGTTTGGCATGCGCCAGTCGGTGTAACCTGCTAATGCTGCAGATTCACAATAAGCTAAAGCATCTTCCCAGTTTAATTTTTCACTGTCATCTTGTGCCCACATTAAACCAGAGGCATTATCGGTAATTGTACCATCTCCATTGTCTGTATAATCGTTAATACCATAATCGTCGCCACGTACTGCACGAACATATTTTGCCAATGGATTTCCACTTGGGGCTGCATTTCCATCACTTGGAGGAGGTGTACTGTCATCAGGAGCACCTCCATCTCCTTCACCTGTTCCATCAATCATTTCGGCAGCATAGGCTTTAATATGGCCAGTTACATGATTAACGCCGAAAGCCGCATGAGATCCACCTTCTACTGTTACTCCAACGTAATAGTTCGAAGACCAAAACTGTTCATCTTTTGAAACTTCGCCACTAGCCAGATTAAAATATTCGGTGTCTATATATGGCCATCCTTTGCCAAAATCGCTAATCGAATATAATTCTTTACAGCTTGGCATACGCCAGTCATCATAACCACCAAGCTCCAATTCATTACAATAGTCTACAGCTTCCTGCCAGGTAAATTCTTCGCTTGTTGGTACTTGCTGCCACATTAATCCTGTATTGTTATCGGTAACTGTTTCGTTGCCATTATCGGTGTAGCTCATTTTCTCACCTTTTAAATAATTGGCATCCTGACCGTAAAATGCATCGCCAGAGTTCAATTCTGAAACAATTTCGCCATCTCCATTATATAAAGTGGTTTGTCCTGAAGCAATTTGAATATAATTATTAATGCTTAATTCAGTTGAGTTAGCAGTGTCATCATCGCTATCGCTATCGCAAGATGTGAACAAAAGACC
Organism: uncultured Marinifilum sp.; assembly: GCF_963677195.1. Classification (NCBI taxonomy): domain Bacteria; kingdom Pseudomonadati; phylum Bacteroidota; class Bacteroidia; order Marinilabiliales; family Marinifilaceae; genus Marinifilum; species uncultured Marinifilum sp. The sequence goes on along the minus strand of NZ_OY781918.1, from coordinate 4,087,489 downwards.
AGATATTAAACCTGCCGATACTGTAAAGGCAATTGATTTTTGTTGAATTCTGAATTTTTTCATCGCTTTATGTTTAAATTGATTTTGATTCTTTATTTCAAAGAAAATGTGAAAGCGGGAATTTTTAAAAAGCGATCAACGAATACTGAGGATTTATCAACGAATTGAGAAGTTTCATTTATGTGAATATTGACTTTAATTAAGTAACTCTATTCTTTTTATTAAGAGAATCACTTTTACACATAGTAAGTTTCTGGAAAGAAGGAGGTGGGATAATATTGTTTTAAATGCCTTTCTGTATTGCTTCAAAACTTTGCCTATAGTTCGGGAATAATAAATTTATAAAGATTTAAAATGCAGAAGTATAGATTTTATTTATATGTATTTAGCTTTCTTAAAAGCGAAAAGTGCGTAGATATAATTTTGTGATATGAAAACAAAAAAAACCTTTCTCATTTGACATGAAAAAGGTTCCTAAAATAATTTTTGTGCTATAATTAAGCAAGCTTTTCTGCACCAGAAAAAATTTCTTCAACTTTAAGTATGGCTGCACCATGACCAGGTAAACGCTCAGGATTCCATTTTTTCATATCATCGAAAGCTTTGCCTTCGGTATAATACTCAATGCTTCCTTTTAATTGATAAGCTTTATCGTCATTGGTAATAAAAAGAATTACTCCTTTGCTTCCGGTATTTATATTTTTTATTGTTTTATCGAAATAATTGTTGGCAACTATAATGCTGTTATTTTCGAAAAGCGATACGCAGGTTGCATAAATAGAATTTGGAACTGTATTTTCCGAAACTGTTGTAAATACAATAGGTCCTTTACGATTATTCCATGCTTCCTGAATGTTTTGAGGAATTGTAAGTTTATTATTCATTTTTAATCGACTTAATAAATGTATAAAAAAATATATTGAGATAATTCTCACAACAAATGTAATCGGAATGTTAAAATCAAGCAAGTTATTTTGGAAACAATATAAGTGCAACTAGTTAATATGAGTCTTATTCTTTAGGAATGAACTGTAATAATTTTGAGGAGGAAGTATTGTTTCGTAGTTTCGCTGAACCATGAATTAAGGAAAATTTTCTCCACATTATTACTGGTACATACAATAATATGAAAGAACATAAAACTAAAATAGGTACTATTGTTTCTCTCGATCTATTGCAAATTAATGCGCAATTGTCATCATTGGGTTTCGATTTTATATTTATCGATCTGGAACATGGAAAGGTTTCTGATCAAACCATATCTTCCATAATACTCGCAAAACAGAATAATAGCAAAGTTTTTATTCGAATTGCCCGTATCGATGAGGCTAATATTAAACATGCTTTAGATTTGGCTTGCGATGGAATTATTGCACCAAGAGTTGAAGACATTAACGAATTAAAAACATTGGTCGATTATTCTTTTTATCCTCCCAAAGGAAAAAGAAGTGTTGGCTTTTGTTTGGCAAATAAATATGGTATTAATTTTCAAGATTATACTGATAATTTTAAGCCCCTTATTTTTGCTCAGGTGGAAAGTACAAAAGGACTGGAAATAGCAAATAAAATTGCCAACTATAAAGATATCTCAGGTATTTTTATGGGGCCTTACGATCTATCGGCATCTATGGGTGTGCCTGGTAAATTTGAATCTGATATTTATAAAAAAGCATACAATATAGTTCGAGATATTTGTAAGGAACAGCATAAATTATTTGGTACATTTGCAGCAAATCATCAAAATATAGCTGAAGAAATAAAAGAAGGTACCGATTTAATAGCCGTTGGACTTGATGCTAATTTAATTTTAAATACTTATCTAAATCTTATTACAAAGATTAAAGATTTATCTGCAAAAGAATAAATATCCCGCATAAATAAAATGAACAAAAAAATTGAATTACTGGCACCTGGTGGCGACATTGATTCCATAAAAACAGCTATTCTTGCTGGTGCCGATGCAGTTTATTGCGGTTTAAGTAAATTTAATGCTAGAAACCGGGCAGCTAATATCAGCTTTGAAGATTTACAGGGTATTTTAAGGTTTGCACACAAGAACAGTTGCGAGGTTTTTCTTACGCTTAACATTATAATTATCGATAGCGAAATTCCTGCACTTGTTAAATTATTAAACCGATTGGTTAATACAACTATCGACGGTGTAATTGTTCAGGACATAGGGATGCTCTATTTGTTAGAAAAGTATTTTCCAAGTCTTAAAGTACATGCATCTACGCAACTTACAACTCATAATAAAGGTCAAATTCAGTTCTTAAGTAAGCTTAAAGCCGAGCGTGTTAATTTATCACGCGAACTAAATATACATGAAATAAGCGCATTAACTGATGTAGCTCATAGTAACAATATGTTAATTGAGGTATTCGTTCATGGTTCTTATTGTATTTCTTTTTCGGGCATTTGCTATATGAGCTCGTTGCATGGGGGGAATTCCGGAAACAGAGGTAGGTGCAGTCAGCCTTGCCGTGATAGGTATTTGCAAACACCTGCGGGCAAAAGTTATCCACTTAATTTAAAAGATAATTCTGCATATCTCGATTTAAAGGAGTTGCATAATGCAGGAGTAGATTCTCTTAAAATTGAAGGGCGAATAAAAGAGTTCGAGTATGTTTATACAATAGTAAAATCCTGGCGCAAACAGATTAATAGTTTTAACAATACGGGAAATCTAATTAAAGATAAGAGTGATCTTTACAAAGTGTTTAATCGTGATTTTTCCAATGGTTTTTTAAAGGGAAATATCAATAAAAACTTATTTATTGATAACCCTATGAGTCATTCTACAAAACATTTTGCTGAGATAAATAAGTATGCTTCAGCAAATGAGGAATTAGAAGGAAAAAATAAACTTTATCAGGAAAAAGAACTCTTAAAACTAGATATTAAGAATAAAATTGATAAGATTAGTCTCGATAAAATTCCTTTAAAACTATATATTTCTGGACAGAGCGATTCGCCACTAAAAGTATCTGTTAAAACACCCAACAAAACCTTCGAGGTTTTCTCTAATACCAATTTGAAAAGCGCAGGAACCGAGGCTTTAAGCAAAATGGCTGTTTTAAAAAGACTAAAAGCAATTAAGGATACCGACTATTTTATTCAGCAAACAGAATTGAATTTGAACACCAAATTGTATCTTCCTTTTAAAGATCTAACATCCATTAAAAAGAAGATATTATATGTTCTGAATAAGTCGAAAAATACGATAGCTCCTGTTTCAATTCCTAAACTTAAACAGCACAGCCGAACTCATAATAAACCAAAACTTTCGGTATTAATATCATCGTTTAAGGATACTTATCTTTGTAAGGATGCTGATATAGATGTCTATTTTCAATTGCCCAATAGTTTTAAAGATGGAATCGACGAATTTATCGATTTATTTACAATGAACGAAAAGCTAATTCCTTGGTTCCCTTCTGTTTTAATAGGTGATGATTATTTAGCTGCGCTTGAACTTTTGGATCACTTACAAGCTACAATTATTGTAAGTAATAACACTGGTATTGCACTCGAAGCCTACAAAAAAGGTATTTCGTGGATTGCAGGTCCGTATCTTAACATTGCAAATTCTTATAGTCTTTTAAGTTTAAAAGAGAATTTTAATTGTTATGGCGCATTTCTATCTAACGAAATAAGTAAGCAGCAAATGTATTCCATTAAAATGCCGCACGATTTTCATTTGTACTACAGCATTTATCATCCTATTGTACTTATGACAAGCAGGCAGTGTTTGTTTCATCAGGTAAGTGGATGCGATAAATATAAGGTCGACGATACTTGTATTCAAAAATGTGAAAAATTGTCGTCTATTACCGATTTAAAGCAGAACAAATTTATTATCGAAAAATCAAAAGGAAATTATCATCGGGTTTACAATTCAGAAAATATGCTTAATATCGATATTATTACTGATTTTTCTGATCGGTTTACCAGTTTTTTTATCGATTTAAGTAATATCAAAACCGAGACTATAATTGATACAAATAAAGTTAATTTGGTAAGAACCTTTAAAAATTATATTAGTGGAGATTTTGATTCGAAACAGCAAATAGAAAGAGCGATTTATCCAACTAATAATCATCAGTATAAGAAAGGTTTTTAGAATTTGTTTAGTTTTATTAGATACGTATTTAAGTATATGGTTAAACAAAAACAGTTTATCTTAATCTTTTAATAAACTTTATTATACACAATGAATCTACAATAAAAATAACTGCACCAAGTATCTATTTATTTTTTGCAAGTTTTTCATGTTTTTGAACACTCATAATGTAAATCATAAAAATTGTATTGGCTGCGTCTTGTCTATACTTATTATATTTTTTAGTTTAGATGCTAAAATACCGTAATTCGATAAATGCTACACTATAATAAGTGCATTTGTAAACTTTTAGGTATTGTTCTTAAGTATACTGATATGAATAACAAAACAGAACTAGAAGAATATAAATTAGAATCCTTATCATATAAATTGCTTCCAGGAGCACATAACTACAATTGTGAAATTCATAATATTAATATAAAAAACGAGTTTCCTTTTTTAACAGAGGTTGGTACGATAAAAGATAATGTACATATTAAAGATATTTCGGTTAAGGAAAATAGATTTTTTAACTATCATTTAATAAAACCTAAAGGAATTAAAGTCAGTAAAAAAATAATATTTCTATTTCATGGTTTTAATGAAAAAACCTGGGATAAATATCTATCATGGGCCAAATATATTTGTGAAGGTACAGGAAGCTCTGTTGTTCTTTTTCCTATTGCATTTCACATGCAAAGGGCCCCAAAATATTGGAGCAATAAGCGAGCAATGTATAAATTGAGTGAGGAGAGGAAAAAAAGGTATCCAAACATAGTTCAGTCTACTTTGTCGAATGTTGCCATTAGCATGCGCCTTCATTCAATGCCACAACGATTTATATGGTCGGGTTTACAAACATACTATGATGTAATTCAGTTTATTGAAGAATGTAAAAATGGAAAACATACACATATAAGTAAAGATTTTAATTTCGATATTTTTGCCTATTCAATTGGTGGTTTTTTGGCTCAAATTTTAAAATTAACTAATTATAATAATTACTTTATCAACTCAAAAGTTTGCCTGTTTTGTAGTGGAGCAACATTTAATCGTTTATCTCCGGTGTCGAAATTTATTTTAGATAGTGAAACTAATGTAGCTTTGTATTCCTATTTGGTTGAGCATTTCGATAAAATGTTACAAAGCGATAATATGCTTAACCATTTTTTTAATGAGGACCATTTAGAAGGGAAAATTTTTCACTCTATGCTCGATTATCAGAAAATGAGAAATTTCAGAGAATCTTTATTCAAAAAATATGAGGATCAAATTTATGCAATAACTCTTAAAAAAGATAAGGTAATTCCTTCTTTTGAAGTAATTAACACACTTAAGGGTGCTTACCGAAATGTAAATATAAAAGTTGATGAATTAGATTTTAACAGAGAGTATACTCACGAAAATCCTTTTCCTGATAATAAAGATCAAGACACACAGGTTAAACAAGATTTTGAATTTGTTTTTAATAAGGTTTGCGATTTTTACAATGATTAATATATAAGATAAATTACCTAGGGCTTAGTCTATAGTTAAATATGAAAAGTAAGACAGAAACTGCGACCTTCTTAACTCCTAAAATACTACTTCTTTATATACCTTATGGATAGATTTTGTTAAATATAAAACAAATGTTTTTCTAAAATTATCTGACAACTATCAGTAAATCGACTTATCCAGATGCATATCAATAAAGAAAACCATGTACTAATAAGTTTGGTATTAACTAATTATTTAATATTTGTTTTATTAGGTGTTAGTTATTTGCTCTTAATGTTTTTCTATTGCCATATATAATTTAATTTGATGTAGATAAGGCTTTGATAATTATTCTATTAAAGCCTAAATATTTTGTAAATTGTATGTGTAATCTTAAAATAATAGTTATGGAGAAACATTCGGATAATATGAGTAAGTGTCCTGTAACGGGAGCTAGTGCAAAAAGTATAACTGGTGCCGGAACTAAAAATAAAGATTGGTGGCCAAATCAGTTAAATCTTAATATTCTGCGTCAACATTCCTCTTTATCTAATCCTATGGGAAAAGATTTTAATTATGCCGAAGAGTTTAAAAGTCTCGATTTACAAGCTGTAAAGAAAGATTTGCATGCTCTTATGAAAGATTCGCAAGATTGGTGGCCAGCAGATTTTGGACATTATGGTCCCTTATTTATTCGCATGGCCTGGCATAGTGCCGGTACATATAGGGTTGGCGATGGACGTGGAGGTGCAGGAGCAGGTCAGCAGCGTTTTGCTCCTCTTAATAGTTGGCCCGATAATGCCAATCTTGATAAAGCAAGAAGATTACTTTGGCCTATTAAGCAAAAATATGGAAGAAAAATTTCCTGGGCCGATCTTATGATATTGTCGGGGAATGTGGCATTGGAATCGATGGGCTTTAAAACTTTTGGTTTTGCTGGTGGGCGAGAAGATGTTTGGGAGCCTCAGGAAGATGTTTATTGGGGAATGGAAACCGAATGGCTAGAAGGCAATAAACGCTATTCAAAAGAAGAAATTCTTGATAACCCTTTGGCAGCAGTGCAAATGGGACTTATTTATGTAAATCCCGAAGGGCCGGGAGGAAATCCAGATCCACTGGAGGCAGCAAAAGATATTCGTGAAACTTTTGCGAGAATGGCCATGAATGATGAAGAAACAGTTGCCCTTATTGCTGGAGGTCACAGCTTTGGTAAAACACATGGTGCTGGCGATGCGGCTCATGTAGGATCGGAACCCGAAGCAGCGAATATAGAAGAACAAGGACTTGGGTGGAAAAGTACATTTGGCTCAGGAAAAGGGACAGATACCATTACAAGTGGTATAGAAGTTACCTGGTCGCAAACTCCTGTAAAGTGGAGTTATTACTTTTTTGAGAATTTATTTAAATACGAATGGGAACTTACCAAAAGTCCGGCTGGAGCACATCAATGGGTAGCAAAAAATGCCGATAAAAATGTACCTGATGCTCACGATCCTTCGAAAAAACATTTACCATCAATGTTAACTACAGACTTGTCATTGCGTTTCGATCCTGTTTATGAAAAAATATCGCGCCGATTTTATGAACATCCCCTCGAATTTGCCGATGCTTTTGCTCGTGCATGGTTTAAGTTAACTCATCGTGATATGGGACCGAGAACTCGCTATCTTGGAAGCGAAATTCCTGCAGAAGAATTAATTTGGCAAGATCCTGTTCCGGCGCTAAATCATCAATTAATAGATGAAAATGATATTATTAGTCTTAAAAAAAATGTGTTAAAATCGGGTTTAAGTGTGTCGGAAATGGTTTCTACCGCATGGGCTTCGGCTTCTACATTTCGGGGATCGGATAAACGTGGCGGCGCAAATGGAGCCAGAATATGCCTTAGTCCCCAAAAAGATTGGAAGGTGAATAATCCAGCTCAGCTTAGCAAAGTATTAAACGTGTTAGGTAATATACAAAAGGAGTTCAATAAAATTCAAATTGGAGACAAGAAAATATCAATGGCCGACCTTATTGTTTTAGCCGGATGTGCGGCAATAGAAAAAGCAGCTAATGATGCAGGGTTTGAGATTAAAGTCCCATTTATACCAGGAAGAATGGATTGTTCTCAGGAACAAACAGATGTGGAATCTTTTGCCGTATTAGAACCCGTAGCCGATGGTTTTCGTAATTATCTGAAGAAACATTATAAAGTTCGTACCGAAGAGTTGTTAATTGATAAAGCCCAGCTACTTACATTAACAGCTCCGGAATTAACAGTATTGCTTGGAGGAATGCGAGCATTGGATACAAATTATGATCACTCAAAAAATGGTGTGCTTACTGAGCATCCAGGCTTGTTGACTAACGATTTTTTTGTTAACCTTTTAGATATGAATATCAAGTGGGAGGTGTGTTCGAAAGATAAAGAGCAGTTTGAAGGTTTTAACAGAAAAACAAAAGAAAAAAAATGGACAGCTAGTAGAGTTGATTTAATTTTTGGCTCAAATTCAGAACTTAGAGCTCTTGCCGAGGTGTATGCTTGCGCTGATGCTAAAGAAAAATTTATTACAGATTTTGTAGCGGCCTGGAATAAAGTAATGAATTTAGATCGATTCGATTTATAATGATTAATATTTTATATTGTTAATGATAAATAATGATCAGATTGTAAATTTGGTCATTATTTTTTTTACTGATAAGTGTAAAATAAATTTAAAGGATACTTTTTATTGTATCTAAAATACTGGAATGCCTATAAAATATATACTTTTGCAGGCACATAAATATAGAAGCTATGAGATATTTCCTAATGATTTTGATTTTACTGGTTGGATGTTTAATGCCAATACAGGCAAGTGTTAATGCCAAATTAGGATCTTTTCTAAAAGCACCTCTACTAGCTGCTTTGGTGAATTTTATAGTGGGAAGTATTATCCTTATTCTTATGGTGCTGATAACACGGCCTTCAAATAATCTTTTACAAACGATAAAGACAGCTCCTTTGCATACTTGGATGGGGGGACTTATTGGTGCAATTTATGTTTCTTCGGTAATATTTTTGGTTCCTAGATTGGGTGCAGCATTAAGTTTTGCTTTAATTGTTGCAGGACAGTTAGTTTTTTCCCTTGCAATAGATCATTTTGGATTGTTTGGAATCCCTGTCCAACCTGTTAATTGGGGAAGAATTCTTGGTGTATTTCTAATATTGGGTGGTGTTTTTGTAATTCAGAAGTTTTAGTAGCCAATGGTCACCTATTGGTTGGCAGTACTGATCTTCTACATTCGTTTTTTTTATCTTTCGACTCATCAACACTTTTTCAATTTTCCCCTACTTAATCGCATTACGTTCCAAAACATCCATAACCATAGTTTTGTAGTTACGACCTATAGGAATTTGTGTATTTTTTATCTCGATATTTGCCGATGAGTAGCTTACAATTTTGTTTATTGCAACAATAAACGAACGGTGTATTCGCAGAAAATTATTTTCGGGTAATTTCTCTTCAATATTACTAATTGTGTTAAGGGTATGCACCTCCTGATTGTTTTCTAAAAATATGGAAACATAGTTTCTTTGGCTTTCGATATATATAATTTCATGAAGAAATACCTTCACCATTCTTTTTTCCGATTTTACAAAGATAAATGCCTGTTCGCTCCTGTTTTCTTCTTTTTTTTCTGGGATACGAAAATTGTGATTTTTAAGTTTAAAATATCGGTTTACTGCTTTTATAAATCGCTCGAAAGGAATTGGTTTTATCAAGTAATCCAGAGCTTCCAGTTCGTAACTTTCCAGTGCAAACTCCGAATAGGCAGTTGTGAAAATAACGCTTGGAGGGTTTGAAAGATTTCTTAAGAGTTGAATTCCTGTTAAACCTGGCATTTGTATGTCTAAAAAGAGTAAGTCGATTTGTTGTGAGTTTAAAACAGATAAAGCTTTAACTGCACTTTTACATTTTCCTTCTAGTTGCAGATAATCAATTCTGTTAATGTATTCTTCAATTACATCAATAGCCAAATCTTCATCATCAACAATCAAACATTTTATCTTCATTGCAGTTCTAAATTTAAATGTACACAATACGATTCCTCATTTACATCCACTTTTAAATCGTGTTTTTCGGGATAGATTAAAGATAACCTCCTTTTTACGTTTTGCAAACCAATGCCCCCAACAATTGATTTTTGATCGGAACTCGATATAGGAAGGCTATTTTCAATATTTAATTTTAATAGATTCTCTTTAATGCCAATATCAATAGTAATCCAAGCTTGTCCATTAAAACCTTTGGTGCTGTGCTTAAAGCTATTTTCTATAAAGGGAAGAATAATCAAGGGAGCAATTTTGTTGGTGCCTATATTTCCCCAAATGTTTAAGCTCAGCTCTATTCTTTCACCATAACGGATTTTTTCCAGCTCCATATAGCTTTTAATACTGTTAATTTCTTTTTGTAAATCAACCTGAGTGGAGTTGGTTTCGTAAAGCATGTAACGCAGTAATTCCGAAAGTTTTAGAATAACATCCAAAGACTGATCTGATTTTTTTAGGATTAAAGAATACAGGCTGTTTAGGGTATTGAAAAGAAAATGAGGTTGAATCTGATTTTTTAAAAAGCTAAGTTCGGCTTTTAGCTTTTCTCTTTGCAATAATTGTTCGTTTTGTTGTACATGGTTTACATATTCTATCAGTTTAATGATAAATGGAATGGCCAACACCGTTCCAAGATTAATCATATTTCTGATAATTTGTATGAAATCAAAAACTGGTAATATTTTAAATTGTATATGGTAATATTTTAAAATGATGTAATTATCTAAAAAACGTCCTATTACTGCTACTATAAACAAGGATAAACCAAAGAATAGTATAAATTTCCAAACATATTGTTTGTATAAAAAAACAGGAAAAAGATAATAGATGATCCAGTAAACTAAAACAATTTTAGCTGGTAGACTTATTAATTCTACCATCATTGTTTTCCGAAAATTCATATCGTAACTTCCCCATGTAAGCATAAAAAAGAGTAAATAAAAAGTCCAGTAAGAGAGATGTTGTACCCACTTGTTATTTATAATTTTTGCAAGACGCGATTTGTCGGAGGCAATAATCTGCATGTTTTTATTTTTAATCGTAAAAAACATATTTAAGTTATTTTTAATTATATTCCAAGAGAAAATTAAATGGAATTGATTTTAAAGGGATAAACGACAAAATAATAGAAGCGGATAACTTAAAAGCAAGGACAAATGCATATTTATATCTGCTGTTGTAATCTGTGCATAAAATTCAAACATCTGTGTAAATAATTTGCAGGAACATATCTACTTTCTTTTATTGTGAGGAAAATTCTGCTTAGTGCAGAATTTCTTTACAGTATTCAATGTTAATTTGAAAAGTGTTATCGAGATTAAAACAAATTAAATATGAAAAGATTAGTAATATCATTATTGAGTATTTTGTTGTTTGCCAATTTGGGGTTCTCGGCAAAGTATAAAATAGACCATCTGGAGCCTTCATTTTGGTGGGCTGGAATGCAGAATCCGAATCTTCAATTGCTAGTTCATGGTAATAATATTTCAGATTTAAAGCCAGAATTGAATTGCGAGGGAGTTACAATTGAAAAAGTAAGTAGGTTAGAAAATTCCAATTATCTGTTTATTGATTTGCACATCGAAAAAGAGGTGAAAGCAGGGAGTTTTGATATCCTGTTTAAGAAGGGAAAGAGAACCGAGCTTAAGTATTCGTATCAGCTTAAGGCTAGAAGAGAAGGGGCGGCGAATCGCGTAAGCTTTACTCCTGCTGATGTAATGTACCTGATTACACCTGATAGATTCGTAAATGGAAATACTAAAAACGATAATGTTAATGGGCAGTTGGAGCAGGCTAACAGAAGTAATTCCAATGGACGTCATGGAGGTGATATTCAGGGAATGATTAATAGCCTTGATTATATCTCAGACATGGGATTTACAGCTATTTGGGTAAATCCTCTTTTAGAGAATAATCAGGCTGAATATTCCTATCACGGATATTCAACTACCGATTATTATCAGATTGATCCGCGATACGGAAGCAATGAAGAATACCAAAAGCTATCTCGTTTAGCGAAAGAGAAAGGTATTGGTCTGATTATGGATGTTATTTTAAATCATTGTGGATCGGAGCATTGGTGGATGAAAGATTTGCCTTCGAAAGACTGGATTAATAATAAGGGTGAGTTTACCAGCTGTTCACATAAAAGAACTACCGTGCAGGACAAATATGCATCTAAAGCCGATTTGAAACAGTTTGCCGATGCTTGGTTTGTGAAAACCATGCCCGATTTAAATCAGCGAAATGAGTTCATGTCAACCTATTTAATCCAAAATGCAATTTGGTGGATTGAGTATGCCGATTTATACGGAATTAGAGTGGATACTTATCCATATTCGGATGCAGGTTTTTTAACAGAATGGTCGAAAAGTATATTAAACGAATATCCTAATTTTAATATTGTTGGAGAAGAGTGGAGCACTAATCCTGCCATTGTTTCTTATTGGCAAAAAGGGAAAGTAAATCATGATGGATACTTATCGTACTTGCCAAGTTTAATGGATTTTCCTTTGCAAAATGCTTTGGTTGAAGCATTAACCAAAAAGGAGACTTGGGGAACTGGCTGGATAAAGCTATATGAAATGTTGGCTAATGATTTCTTGTATGCCGACCCTGGTAATTTGGTAATTTTTCCGGACAATCATGATATGGCTCGAATTTTTGATCAGGTAAACAGAGATTATGCTCTTTATAAAATGGCAATTGCGTATACGCTTACTACTCGTGGAATTCCTCAAATTTACTATGGTACAGAGATTCTTGCTAAAAGTGATGCTGGAGGAGATCATGGTTTGTTGCGTAGCGATTTCCCTGGCGGTTGGGAAGGAGATAAGGTGAATGCATTTACTGGTAAAGGATTAAGTAAGCAAGAGAAAGAAGCTCAGTTATTTATAAAGAAATTGTTGAATTGGAGGAAGAATAACGAGACTATTCACAAGGGAAAAGTAATGCACTATGCTCCCCTTGATGGTGTTTACTCGTATTTTAGATATACTGAAAAGGGGATGGTAATGGTCATTTTGAATAAGAATACACAACCTATTCAGTTACAAACTCAGAGATTTCATGAAATGCTTGCTGGTAAAACAGTAGCTAAAGATATTGTTTTAGATCAATCATTCAAACTGAAAGAGTTCATAGAAGTTCCGGCACAATCAGCTTTAATTTTAGAGATAAATTAGAAATATAAGTTAGAAAAGAGGAGTCCTCCGGCATATTGTTGGAGGACTCTTTGTTTTTATTTTTTGCTTTCTTAGCCTTTTAATCGCTTTCTGCTTCCTTAGTATTTCGTGGCAATACCTCTTCTGGGAATGGAAACAAAATGGTAGAGTTTTTCTCTGAAGCAATATTGGCAAGGGTTTGATACAGCCTTAATTTTATGGCAGAAGGCGATTTGTCAATTAGTTTACCAGCCGATAATAGATTCTGTGCGGCTTCTTCTTCAGCTAAGGCTAAAATTACACGGGCTCTTCTTGAACGCTCAGCTTCTGCCTGATTGGCCATCATTCTGCGCATGTTTTCTGGCAACTGAATATCTTTAATCTTTACATCGATTATTACAATTCCCCATTCCATGGTTTCTTTTTCAACAATAGATTTGATATTTTTTCCCATTTCTTCACGTTTCGATAAAATGGTATCCAGTTCTACTTTACCACATACATCGCGCAAAGCAGCTTGTGCCAATTGCATAATTGCAAACTTGTATTCTTCTACCTCCAAAACAGCTTTTTCCGGATCATCAATTTTGAAGAAAACTACCCCGTCAATGCTACAGGGAACATTGTCTTCTGTCATTACTTCCTGTGAATCTATATTAATAGTAATGACTCGAATATCGACAATATTAACGGTTTCGATTATCGGAATAACCCAGCGAAATCCGGGATTTAGGATTTTAATGTATTTACCAAAGCGGAATTTTAAGGCACGTTTGTATTCGAAGATAATACGTATGCCTGAAAAGAAAAATACTGTAAGTCCAGTTAAAATAATTAGCGTAAGATTCATAATCTATTTTTTTATTGGATAAAATTGGCAATATAAAAACGTAAAGAAGAGTGCTCAAAAGAATTAATTTATTTTATTCTTTGCGAACTAACTTATTATTCAATTTACAAAAACCTTAAGTCAGAGTCAAAAAGAAGTGGACTAATAATATTGAAATACCTGAAAAAAATTTAAATTTGATTTATAAAAGAGAAGGCAAATAGGTCTTAAGTCAAATATTAATATTATTTTTGTGAAATTTTTTATATAAACAAGCATTGAATAATTACTGAACAACCATGGCTAAAATTATTAATGAGGTTTCAAGAACATTTAACGAGTATTTAATTATACCAGGATTAACTACTGTCGATTGTACTCCAGACAAGGTAGATTTAACAACTCCTTTGGTTCGATATAAGAAAGGGCAAAGCTCAAAAATTAATTTGAAAACTCCTTTTGTGTCAGCTATTATGCAATCGGTATCCGACGATGGAATGGCTATTGCTTTGGCTAAAGAAGGAGGTGTTTCATTTATTTTTGGATCTCAATCTATTGAGCAGCAAGCTGGAATGGTAAAAAGAGTGAAGAAACATAAAGCAGGATTTGTGCAAAGTCGTGCTAACATCACTCCCGATGAAACTTTACGTGATATTTTAAACTTGAAAGAAAAAACCGGATTTTCTACAATTGGAGTAACTGCCGATGGAAGTCCTAATGGTAAATTTCTTGGAATTATTACCGGGCGCGATTATCGAATTAACAAAGATAGTCTGGATAAAAAAGTTAAAGATATAATGAGACCATTGCCTGAGTTGGCAGTAGGGGAGCTTGGAATATCATTAACCGATGCCAATGATATTATTTGGGATCATAAGTTAAATACACTTCCAATTATCGATAAAAATCAGAACTTAAAATATTTTGTATTCCGTAAGGATTACGATAACCACAAAGTGAATCACAACGAATTGCTCGACGATCAGAAAAGACTAATTGTGGGCGCTGGAATTAATACTCGTGATTACGAAGAGCGTGTACCTGCTTTGGTTGATGCTGGTGTTGATGTATTGTGTTTGGATTCATCTGATGGTTTTTCTGAATGGCAAAAAAATTCTATTAAATGGATTAAAGATAATTATCAGGATAAAGTAGCAGTAGGTGCTGGTAATGTAGTCGATAGAGATGGTTTCTTATACTTAGCCGAAGCTGGCGCCGATTTTATTAAAGTTGGTGTAGGTGGCGGATCAATTTGTATTACAAGAGAGCAAAAAGGTATTGGTAGAGGACAGGCAACGGCAATTATTGAGGTGGCACAGGCTCGTGATGAGTATTATGAAAAAACAGGACAGTACATCCCAATTTGTTCTGATGGTGGTATTGTTCAGGATTATCACATGACTCTTGCCTTATCAATGGGAGCTGATTTTTTGATGATGGGAAGATATTTTGCACGTTTTGATGAGAGCCCTACAAGAAAACTTTTAATTGGTAGTAATTACGTAAAAGAATATTGGGGCGAAGGCTCCAACAGAGCTAGAAACTGGCAACGATATGATATGGGGGGTAACAACAGCCTTAAATTTGAAGAGGGTGTTGATAGTTATGTTCCTTATGCAGGTAAGTTAAAAGACAATTTGGACATTACAACTGGTAAAATTAAATCGACCATGTGTAGCTGTGGAGTAACTACCATTACAGAGTTGCAAGCCGAAGCAAAAATTACTTTAGTTTCATCTACAAGTATTATCGAAGGTGGAGCTCATGATGTAATTGTGAAAGATACTAAGAGCTAATAGCCATAAACATAATTGTTTCGGATTAAAATATAAAAGATCAGGCTTTCGCTTGATCTTTTTTTTTTCCAATCAAATTACTTAAATGATGATAGGGCCTAAATAGTAGAACAATTTTGATCAGTTGGCTAATGCTAAACAGCTATAAATAAAAGGCCCTTTTATCGAGTAAAAGAGCCTTTTTATTAACATTTTCTTAATGCTAATTTTATTTTTTTAATACAAAATCTGCGGCTTGTAATATCTTTAATTTTAAATTCTCAGGATAGTTTGGATGTTCTTCTAGAAATTTACGAGTAATATCTCCTGCTTTTTTCGATTGATGTCCGCTGTAAGAAGCACTTAGCCAATTATAAGGAAAAAAGATATCACCAGTAACCTGAATTTCTTGCAGTAGTTCTAATTGCTGCGGAAGGTAAACTAAAGCATCTTCTTCTCTTAAAGGATGATTTAAATATCCTAAGGCATCTAGTACCCAGCGTTCAATTTCGCGGTTTTCAGCCTTTTTTAAACTTTCGAAAAAATCCATTCTAACCTGCCTGTTGGCAGATAAGGCAGGAGCCACAAATTCCATTTTCTTTTTACGATCCGGATTTTTAATCCGATCTAATTGTGTACTTACAATTTCTTTGGCCTTCTCAGGTATTTTAATTGCCAGATTTGCTGCTAAAGAAGTAGCTTTAGTTTCTGATAAGGAAAATCCACCAATGGCAATTTCTTCTTTCCAGACTTTGTAAAGCTGATTTAATTTGGTTTTACTTTCGGCTATATTGCTAAAGCTTGAATACAAACTCGACTTTCTTCCCATGTCTTTTTCCTGGCTTAACTGTATCCAAAGACTTTCTTCTAGATGCGCTCCAAGTTTTAGTCTTTCTTTTTTGTTTAAATCTAACCAGTAGGCCGATTTTAAATAAGAAAGCATGCGTTCCATAATAAGATTATTCTTTTCTTTCGAAAGTTGATTTTCTATGGCAAGAACAAATTCTTCTCCATTAACAAATCCTTCGCGAAGATTTTCATAAAGATTAATCCACGCAATTCCTCTTGCCAGATCATCTTCAATTTTGTGAATCTTATTTAAGAAAAAATGCTTTGTTTTTGTGTCTAGTTTAAAGAAACCATAAGCATTTCCTTTTCCATTTGGAATAATATATTCAGGTATGGGCATTCCTTTTGCATCGGGAACCGTTATTTGTGATTGATTGAATTTTGCAGGTAAGTTTACTATTTTATCAGTATATCCTAAAATTATATTTAAGTCCTGATTCCACTTGCCAGCATTCCCTTTGGTATCGGTTTGAGTAATCTTTAGTTCAGCTATTTTCTTATTTTCTTCACTAATTTCGGTGGTAATTTGTGCTCTTCCAGCTTTATCTACCCAAACTTTACTCCATTGTTTTAGCTTAATTGGGCTTGTTTTGTCAAGAATAGAGATTAAATCTTCCCAGCTGGCATTACCGTAAGCGTATTCTTTCAAATAGCTTTGCAAGCCTTTCTGTAAAGCTTTTTCGCCAGTTATTTTTTCTAACATATCCATAACAATAGGCGATTTGTGATAAATAATGCTTCCGTAAACAGTTCCGGCATCTTTTAAATTTGGTAAAACCTGATTAATTGGATTTGAGCCACTGGTGCGATCAACCGAATACGAACTTGGAAAATGGGCCATCTCAAATTTTAACTTATGGTTCATATCCGGAAAGCTAGGATTGGTAATTTTATCGGCTAAAAAGTTGGCAAAAACTTCTTTAAGCCAAACCTGATCGAACCACTTCATAGTTACCAAATCGCCAAACCACATGTGAGATGTTTCGTGGGCAATAAGGTTGGCACGACTCAACAGACTGTTTTTTGTAGCATCTTTATCTAAAAACATTTTTGATGCATTGTATAAGGTAGCTCCAGTGTGTTCCATTCCTCCGTATTGGAAGGATGGAATTACAACAATATCATATTTTGCAAAAGGATAAGGAACTTGAGTGTACTCTTCAAGCCAATCCAACGATTCAAAAAGCAAACGGAAAATTTCATCGGTATTATTCGCCAGTTTTTCTTTATCTGTTTCGCGATGATACATGCTGTGTTTGTGCCCATTTCGTTCCCGTGTTATGGTTTCGAATTTTCCCGCAACAAAGGAGAATAGATAAGTTGGAAGAGGCTTGGTTTTAGCAAATTTATAAAGGCTTTTTTTACCTCTATTATTTTTCGAGTTTAGTTTGCCATTTGCCATAGCCTTCCATTTAACAGGTACAATTAAACTTAATTGAAAAACAGCTTTCAAGTCTGGCTGGTCGAAGCAAGGGAAAGCAGTTCTGGCTCTGTCTGGTACAAATAAAGTATATAAAAAGTCGTCATTTCTGTTAAGAGAAGTATTTCCAGCTATAAATTCAATTTCTATTAAGTTTTTTCCTTTTATTAATTCTCCTTTCGGGATAATAAGGTGTTCCGATTCGTGTTGGTAAGCAGAGTTCTTCCCATTGCAAATTACCTTATTAATTAGCTTGGCATCTTCTCTAAAATCAATCTGTAAATCCTGATCAACCGATAACAAGTCAAAACTAATTTTGTTGCTTCCTAAAATGGTTTGTTTTTTGTTATCTGGAATATCAAAACTTAAATTATATTCAAGGTTTGATATATTCGCTTTTCGGTATTCGGCCAAAGTTTTGGCTACGCCAGCTTCTACAGGTATTGCTTTGTAAGGCTTATTACATGAAGAAACAAACAGGCATAAAAGTACAAATAGTATTTGTTGTGTTTTCATTATTTGGTATGTTGGTAGTTTAAGGCAAATATAAGATCCAAAGACTTATTTCTATTAAATAAATAGTATTATTTCTACAAAAAAAAGTTGGACAAAAGCACTTGTCCAACTTAATCGATATTATAAAGATATTTTTGTCTATGATTAACGGTTAACCAATTTTAGTTTCTCTAAAATTTGTACTATCAAATATTTTATTTGCATTGGCAGCTATAAATCCTGAAAATAACTTTCCTGTTTCATCTTTATGGCGCATGGCAAATTCATAAAAACATGCCGGAATATCGTAAACACCTTCTTTAAATTCCATTTTTATAATCTCGGAGAGAGTAGAAGATTGTTGCAATAACTTTTCAGGAGTTCCTTTTATTTCTCCTCCCGAACTATTTAATTCGTAGCCTTTATCTTTTAAAAATTGATTAACTTTTTCAATCGTATTGTATTTTTTTAGTTCATTAATGCTAAGCGTAAAATGATTTACCCTAAATCCGTGAACATACAACCATGCAGCGTATTCTGATTCGTTACGCAAAGTCTGATAGGTTTCGTATGATGGTTTGCCCCAAACACTACCTTTATATATTAAATCGGGATCGGAATAATAGGCGTTGCCCACCGAGTTAATTAATTGTTTTATTATTTTCTGAAAATTTTCTGAAAATTCAGATATAATTAGCTCCGAAATAAAAACTTTTGGAGCATTTTCGCTAGGGTGTTCCAAATGCACAGCATTTAAATGCTTGTCTTCAAATTTATATTTCCCTGCAAATTCATATCCAGCTTTAATAAATTTTTTTGCCAGAATTTCAATATTCATTCTTGGGTCATCGAAAGTTCTAAAAGCAACATGATCGTTAATTACTTTTTCGTTTTCATCAGTAAAAAGATCATGTATTGCTTGAGCCGAAGGATTCTGTCTTGTATAATCCTTCCATAGTGTTTTAAATAATTGTTGTAACATAAGTGAGTTTTTTATATTCTGTATTAAAAGATACAAAATATTATTGATGGAAGTCTGACTTTTTGTGAGATGCTTCTCTAAATAAGGCAGATATGTTTGGGTTCTTTATTTTTGAAGCTTATTTTTAGGAAATTGTTTATGTCATTCAATAAAAGGAGTACAAAAAAAAGGCAATTTTAATTTTATTTGTAACATGCTAAAAACCGCACTATTACTGGTTTTTGATAGGATTTTACTTAAAAAAAATCACAAGAAGTATTGCAAGTAAAGAAACTTGCATTATCTTTGCATCGCTATCAAAAAAAAGGTCCGGTAGTTCAGTTGGTTAGAATACATGCCTGTCACGCATGGGGTCGCGAGTTCGAGTCTCGTCCGGACCGCTAACAAGAAGTTCTTTACATGTTGATTTAACTATTTTTAAAGCGATAAAATTCTCAAATTTGATTATTTTAGCTTTACAAAAAAAGAATATTCAAAAGTATATTTTTGGTCCGGTAGTTCAGTTGGTTAGAATACATGCCTGTCACGCATGGGGTCGCGAGTTCGAGTCTCGTCCGGACCGCCAACAAAGTTTTAAAGTATATTTGGTCTGGTAGTTCAGTTGGTTAGAATACATGCCTGTCACGCATGGGGTCGCGAGTTCGAGTCTCGTCCAGACCGCCAACAAAGTTTGAAAATATTTTTGGTCCGGTAGTTCAGTTGGTTAGAATACATGCCTGTCACGCATGGGGTCGCGAGTTCGAGTCTCGTCCGGACCGCCAACAAAGTTTTAAAGTATATTTGGTCTGGTAGTTCAGTTGGTTAGAATACATGCCTGTCACGCATGGGGTCGCGAGTTCGAGTCTCGTCCAGACCGCCAACAAAGTTTGAAAATATTTTTGGTCCGGTAGTTCAGTTGGTTAGAATACATGCCTGTCACGCATGGGGTCGCGAGTTCGAGTCTCGTCCGGACCGCCAAAAATATAAGCCTTCGATTCATTAGAGTCGAAGGCTTTTTTATGCGCTAAAAATTACAGATTTATATCCGAAAGAATCAGAGAAATAGAATTTGGGATATAGTGTAAAAAAAAAGCGATCGCTAAAGACTTGTTTAGAATCGCTTTTAGATAATGAGTTTATAGAAATTAGTTTTCTTTTTTTAGTTCGAAGAAGCTAAAGTTTACACTTCCATAACTGCGTTTCTCCATAAAGTTAGGATGTTTAGAGAAGTCGTTTGTTGAACCGTGTTCTACAATTAAAATCCCATTTTCTGTTAATATCTTTTTTTCCAGAATTAAATCAGGAATTGAATCAAGTTTTTTTAAATCGTAAGGAGGGTCGGCAAATATCATGTCAAATTTTTGGCGACAGCTTTTTACGAAGCGAAATACATCCGATTTAATTGGTAGAATTTGTTCGAATCCTAAATTATCAATGGTTTTTTGAATAAAAGAAAAATGGCGATGGTTTAATTCAACGCAAATCACTTTTTCAGCTCCTCTCGATGCAAATTCGTAGCTAATGCCACCAGTACCTCCAAATAAATCAAGAACGCTTAAACCGTCTAAATCTATCATGTTGTTTAAAACATTAAATAAATTTTCTTTTGCAAAGTCGGTTGTAGGTCTTGCCTTAAAACTTTTATCCGGACTTATTCTTCTGCCTTTATGAGTTCCGCTAACTATTCGCACTCGCTTAAATTTAAAAGGTTAATGAATTGATTGTATTCCTCGAGAGGAATTATATTTTTTATTCTTAATTCGGCAGGTAGATGCTTTACTTCAACATCGGCCAAATATTTTTTTAATAATTGAATTACCTTACTTTTTTCATGCACTAAACCTTCTAAAATAAGCTTGCTTCTTTCGTTGTTTAGCTTTTGTTGTTTGTAGATGTTTAGAATGTAATAGGCCAAGTCGGAGTCCTCTTTGTAAGCAAAGCTATTAATGAAATGCTTTTTGTCCTGATCGGGTATAATAACATGGAAAAAATCCTGATGAATATTAACAAATACACTTGGATGGTTATCCTCTTTACTTTCTTTTATTGCCTTTATATAGAAAGGGTAGGTGTGATGATAAATTACAGCTTGAGGAAATTGTTTGTGTAGCAATTCTTTTAAGCTTACAAGTATTGGAAATACACTATATGCCTCCAATAGGTCTATTTTATTCCAATTTAAAGTTTCACCCTGTTTTAACTCATGGCAAATTTGGTAGCTGTTAAAAGCGAATTCCTTTGTAAAAAATTCATTTGGAATAAGAATTGATTTATCGGATACCCATAAAATAGAAACAGCTTTATATTTTAAGTTAAGCAATTCGCTATTTCTAATTTGCTCTTTAAAGGAGTTTAGAAGTTCAATATCGGAGTTTTGGCTAAATGTTTTAAAGCGTTTTAAAGCTAAACATTTTTTATTTAGGTTGAGTATAGAAAAAGAAAATCCATCCGAGCCAACTCGGATGGATAAATTATATTCTTCAGTTTTGCTTTTATCAAAAGTAGACTCAACAAATACTAGGTCGTCCATATAATTAAGGATTACTCCCAGTTACCTGCGTTATTGTTAGCTTCTTCAAGAGAACCAACCATCAAGCCTGGGTATTTGTTTAAACGAATACGGTTACCGTTTTCTTCTTTTAGTTCATCTAAATATTCATTTTTAACATCTTCAAAAATAATCATGTTAGATACTCTAGCTTCGAAAACTGGAACTTTAACTTTAGATCCTGTAACAAAAATTCCAGCTCCTAATTTAAATTGATGTTTTCCTTTAGTAAACGGTACGTATCTTAAGTTTTCAATTGGATAATCTTTTCCAAAAATAGTGTCAAGAGCAGCAATCATGATAGTATCACGAGTAATGAAACCTTTTTTTACAGCTTCTTTTTCAGTCATACCAGCTTCGTATTGCTCATCAGTTAATGTTCCCATAGACTTAATTAATGGCATTGAATCTGTTTTAATAAAACTGATTAAAGTATCGAAACTTCCAGTATATTTACCATTTACATCCTTATAAGCTCCCTGTGCTTTACGAATATCCTTCAACTGAGTGATAATTCTGTCGTAACGTTGCTTCTTAATTTTACCAAATTCAAGAGGTTTGTTAATGCTTTGGTAGCTTAAGTAAGCAAGTGCAACAATGGCTATAGCAAGTAAGATTTGAAAGACTTTTTTCATTTTTATTCTTATTAGTTTGTGTAAGTTTGTCTGCAAATTTAAAAAAAAAATCTATTTGGCTATTTTTATATCCAACAAAATTTAACAAAAATGATAAAAAATCATGTGGCTAACAAGATCAGGGAACACCTTAAGTTTACTCCAACTAGTGATCAAACTAAGGCTATAGTTGGTTTAGCTGATTTTGTAACACACCAAGAAAGCCAAAAATTATTTTTGTTGAAAGGTTATGCCGGAACGGGTAAAACTACTTTAGTTAGTTCTTTGGTTGCTACTTTATCGGAAATGAAAATTAATACCGTACTTCTTGCACCTACAGGGAGGGCTGCAAAAGTGTTGAGTCAGTATTCAAAAAAATCTGCTTTTACAATTCATAAGAAAATTTACAGACAAAAATCCTTGGCCGATGCCGATGGTGTTTTCGTGAAAGATAGAAATCTGCATAAAAACACTGTATTTATAGTTGATGAGGCATCGATGATTTCAAATTATTCAGCGGAGGCTAGTATTTTCGGATCGGGCTGTTTGTTGGATGATTTAATTGAGTATGTTTATTCGGCCGAAAACTGTAAGTTAATTTTAATTGGCGACTCGGCTCAGTTGCCTCCTGTAGGCCTAGATATAAGTCCGGCTCTCGATTCTGAAGAATTAAGAGCATGCTATAATTTAGACATTGTAGAGTTGGTATTGACTCAGGTTGTACGACAAAATCAGGAATCGGGTATTTTGTTAAATGCTACCCAACTTAGAAAGATGTTGCGTGATAACTTGAGTGGATTTCCTGAACTATCGACCAGTAAGTTTACTGATATTTTTAAAATTACCGGAGCAGATCTTATCGAGGAAATTTCATCGGCACATTATAAATATGGAGTTGAGGATACAATTATAATTAGTCGTTCTAATAAACGGGCAAATCGATTTAATCAGGGAATTAGAAATACAGTTCTTTATCGGGAAGAGGAGATTTCGGCAGGCGATTTACTAATGGTTGTAAAGAACAATTATTTTTGGGCTCATGATATAAAAAATCTTGATTTTATTGCCAATGGTGATATTTGTGAAATCGTGCGCATTCGTAAACATATCGAAATGTATGGTTTTAGATATGCCGAAGTAACAGTTCGTTTTCCTGATTATAATGATGTTGAACTGGATACAATGATTATGCTTGATACTTTGGATATTGAAACGGCATCTTTAGGCTACGAGGAGAACAAGAAACTATTTTTTACTATTGCCGAGGATTATGCGGATATTAAAGTAAAGAAAAAACGATACGAAAAAGTTCGTAACGATAAATTTTTTAATGCACTTCAGGTTAAATTTGCTTATGCGGTTACTTGTCATAAAGCACAAGGAGGGCAATGGAAGGCTGTATTTGTAGATCAGGGATATCTTACCGATGAACTTTTAGATAGAGAATACTACAGGTGGTTGTATACAGCATTAACCCGATCTACAGAGAAACTTTATTTGGTAAACTTTAAGAAAGAATTTTTTCCAAACGAAGAAGAGTACTAGAATTCTATTCCTATCATTAAAATATCGTCGGTTTGTTCATTGTTTTGTTTCCATTGTTCCAACCAGTTAAAAATATCAGATTTTTGCAGGTTGATAGATTTACTTTGGATATTCAATAATTTTTCAAAGAATTGTTTTCTTTTTAACCTTTTGTGCTGATCGCCTCCTAGTTGGTCGGTTATGCCATCGCTGTAAAGAAAAATTCGGTCTCCTTGCTGAATCTTTATTTTCTTACTTGAAAACTCAACAAATTCAGATTCTTTTCCAATGGAGTTTCTATCTCCTTGAATTTCGAATAGGGAGAAGTCAGAATCAGACATTCTAGCTTCATAATCTTGATTATCTACAATAAGCTGAGTATTGTTTTTGCGAATAATTACAAGAGATCGTTTTGCGCCAACAAATTCTAGAATGTTATCTTGTGAATAAATAGAGCAAAATACGCCATCCATACCGTCGTATTGTGTATAGGTATCGCCAGAAGTATTTAAAATTTGACTAAATTTTCTGCTTAAAAGTGGGAAAACCTGTTCTGCATTAACTTCATTTCCATTTTGAGATAAGGTGTGAAGTTCCATTTGACCCATAACCGTAAGCATCGCTGCAGGCACTCCATGTCCGGTACAATCGAACAATCCAATGCTTTTTTTGTGATAGCTTTGTTGTATCCAATAAAAATCTCCACCTATAACGTGTTTAGGTAGGTTAATGATAAATGATTTTGGATATAACCTTCTAAAATGCTCAGAATCGGGAAGAATCGATCTTTGAATTCTTTGGGCGTGAATCATACCCTGATGAATATCGTAGTATGATTTATACTTGCTAATTTCCTGCTTTTGTTCATTAATTTGGAATGCGATAAGTACTTTGGTTTGCAGCTCGGTAAAATCGATTGGCTTTTTTACGTAATCCTGAGCTCCCATACTAAGAGTAGCTTTAATGCTTTCCATTTCGGTTTTTGCAGTAACCATAATTACGGGAATTTCTCGTAATCTTTCGCTGGCCTGAATGTGTTCTAAAACTTCAATACCATCCATAAAAGGCATCATGATATCCAATAATATCACATCAGGAATATTATCTTCCAGCCAATTGAGTGCTTGCTGTCCGCTTTCCTTCGATATTACATTATAATCACGTCTAAAATATGCCTCAATCAATTTATTGTTAATTGGAGAGTCATCAACAGATAGAATGGTTCTTGTAGTTTCCATAAGTAAAAAGCATAGGGTAGCATAGGCTACCCTATATTTATTAGTTTAATTTCAAAGAATTAATGATTCCTTCAATTTTTTTATTGGCCTTTTCTTCGGTTGCATAAAATTCTGTTACACAACTTAAAGTTTCACGAACTTCGAAATAAAATTTAATTTTTGGTTCTGTTCCCGAAGGACGTACAGATATTTTTGTTCCGTCTTCAAGATAGAACTGAAGTACATTTGCTGTAGTTTCAAAATCAAGATCTGTAGCTTCTCCTGTAATTGGATTAGTGGCTTTTCTAGTGGTATAATCTTTTACCAAAATCATTTTAGAGCCATTAATTTCTTTAGGAGTATTGTTTCGGTAATCGTGCATCATTTGGTCAATTTCCTGAGATCCTTGCAGACCTTCACGCACGATATAAATCATTTTTTCTTTCGAGAATCCGTATTCGATATAAATTTCTTTAAGGATATCAAAAAGATTTTTATTTTGATCTTTAGCCCATGCAGCTATTTCAGCCATAACACTGCAAGCCGATACAGCATCTTTATCGCGGGTAAAATCGCCAGGCATATATCCGAACGACTCTTCGCCACCACCTACATAATTTTTCTCAGGATTTTTACGCATTACATCTGCAATCCATTTAAATCCGGTGTAGGCATCGAAACATTGTACATTATTTTTTTCAGCTACATCTTTAAATAACTCGGTTGTTACAATTGTCTTAACAACGTAATCGTTACCTGTAAGAAGGCCTAATTCTTTTTTACGCTTAATTAGATAATAAGTAAAAATGAGAGCAGTTTGGTTACCGTTAATAATTTCCCATTCTCCTTTATCATTTTTAACAGATATTCCCAATCTATCACCATCAGGATCGCATGCCATTACCAAATCGGCATCAACCTCTTCGGCTTTATCAACAGCCATTTTTAGAGCTTCTGGCTCTTCAGGATTTGCAGACCATACAGTTGGAAAATTTCCGTCAACAACATCTTGCTCAGGAATGTGAATTACATTTTCGAATCCGAAATTGGCAAGAGAGTCGGGAACTAGCTTAACGGTTGTTCCGTGTAGTGGTGTAAATACAATTTTAAGATTTTTCTGGTTTTTAATTGCTTCTGGCGATAATGTTAACGTTTTAACCGTATCCAGATATAGTTTATCCATATCCTCGCCCAGTACTTCAATTAAATTAGGATTACCTTCGAATTTGATATCCTCAACCTTAACAGCTTTTACTTCGGCAATTACATTTTTGTCGTGTGGGGGTACCAATTGAGATCCATCTTCCCAATATGCTTTATAACCATTGTATTCTTTTGGATTATGCGATGCTGTAATAATAACACCAGACTTGCAACCCAAATGACGAATTGCAAAAGACATTTCGGGAGTTGGGCGTAAATCGTCAAAGATATATGCTTTAATTCCATTGGCTGAGAAAATATTAGCTACTGTATCTGAAAATAGTTTGCTGTTATTTCTACAGTCATATCCAATGCAAATGGAAATTTCTTCGCCTGGGAACGATTTGTTTAAATAGTTTGCCAAGCCCTGAGTAGCAGCACCAACAGTATAAATGTTCATTCTATTGGTTCCTGGTCCCATTTTACCTCTAAGTCCACCGGTACCAAATTCTAAATCTTTATAAAAAGAATCAATTAAATTGGTCTGATCATCCTGCTTAAGCAGCGATTTTACGGCATTTTTAGTTGCCTCATCATAATTCCCCTCTAGCCAAGAGTTGGCTTTTTCAATAACACTTTCTAAAATTTCCGATTTGTTCATGTCCGAAAAGGTTTCTTTTAGTTAACTTTTTATTCGATTTATACAATGAGATATCCTTACCCTCCAATGTGGAATATCGAGATCAAAAATATGTTTAATTTTTGATTTATTCAAGACACTGTAGTGAGGTCTTTTCGCTAAGCACTTAAAATCTTTACTTTCGATTGTATTTATTTTACAATTATTATTTGCTGCTATTTGTATTTCACTTGCAAAATCGAACCAACTACAGACTCCTTCGTTTGAGTAATGGTAGGTTCCATAGTCTTTAAAGTCTTTATTTTTATCGATATTTTTAATGATTTTAAGAATACTAAAAGCCAAATCGTGGGCATAGGTAGGAGTACCTATTTGATCAACAATTACTCCTAATTCTGTTTTGTCCCGGCCTAGGTTGAGCATTGTTTTAAGAAAGTTTTTTCCGAAAGGAGAATATAGCCAGGATGTTCGAATAATAATATGCTTTTGGCAGATATTTCTTAGTAATTCCTCTCCTTCGAATTTTGTTTTGCCGTAAATTCCTTGTGGTTCGGTCGATTCATTTTCTGTGTAAGGTTTAAATCCTTCGCCAGAAAATACATAATCTGTGGAAATATGTATTGGTATAATATTATTATCGATAGATAATTGAGCAAGGTTTTTAACGGCGGTTGCATTAATTAATCTAGCTGTATCTTTATCTTCTTCTGCTTTATCAACATTTGTGTAGGCTGCGCAATTAATCAGGTAACTGAAGTTTTTGTCTTTTACAAATTTAGAAAGTGCCTCAGGTGATGTTATGTCCAGTTCTTTTATATCAGTAAAAGTAAAATTAAGGCCGACTGTTTTGTTAGCTAATTCTCGTATTTCACTTCCTAATTGTCCATTGCTTCCGGTAACTAAAATATTTGCCATAAATTAATGCTATTTTCCAAATTTGAAATTCTTTTCGGCTTCCATAAAGTTTGGAAGAACCTTATCTTTAGGTGATATTATTGCTTTTTCGGGTTCAATTAACCAGTCGATATTTAAGAAAGGATCGTTAAAGTTAAGTCCTCGTTCAGCTTCCTGATTATAAAGATTGTCGCATTTGTATACAAATGTGGCTTTTTCGCTTAGTACAGAAAAGCCGTGAGCAAAACCCTTTGGGATTAAAAATTGTATTTTGTTTTCGGCAGATAATTCTATCCCGCTCCATTTACCATAAGTGGGAGAGTCTTGTCTTAAGTCAACGGCGACATCAAATACTTTTCCTTGTATAACCCGAACTAGTTTGGTTTGCGAGTAAGGTGCCAGTTGGTAATGCAGGCCTCTAATTACTCCGTATCCAGATTTTGATTCGTTATCTTGAACAAAATTGTAATTGAGTCCGTGTTTTTTAAATGCATTTTCGTTATAACTTTCGAAAAAATAGCCTCTTTCATCTTCGAAAACTTTAGGCTTTATAATTAAAAGGTCGGGAATGTCGGTTTTAATAATTTCCATTATATGGTGTTATTGGTTGTTATCTTCGTTTGCAATTCTCAACAAATATTTTCCATATTGATTTTTCAATAATGGTTCTGCAAGCTTAAAGAGTTGATTTCTATCGATAAAATTATTTCGGTATGCAATTTCTTCTAAACAAGCAACTTTTAGACCTTGGCGCTGCTCTATTGTTGCTATAAAATTTGATGCTTGTAACATACTTTCATGAGTGCCGGTGTCTAACCATGCCATTCCTCTTCCTAAAACTTTAAGGCTAAGCTTATTTTCGTTAAGGTAAATACGATTTAGGTCGGTTATTTCGAGTTCTCCTCGTTTTGATGGTTTTAATGCTTTTGCTTTTTCTACAACAGAGTTGTCGTAAAAATAAAGTCCTGTAACGGCATAATTTGATTTAGGATTTTCCGGTTTTTCTTCTATGCTTTTAACCAATCCATTTTCATCGAATTCTGCAACTCCATATCTTTCAGGGTCGGTAACATGATAGCCAAATACTAAGGCTCCTTCAGTTAATTTTGCCGATTCTTCTAATTGTTTGCTAAATTCGTATCCATAGTATAGGTTGTCTCCCAAAATCATACAAACCGGACTGTCTCCGATAAATTCTTCACCAATAATAAATGCTTGAGCTAAGCCGTCAGGAGAAGCTTGTTCGGCATAAGAAATTTCTATTCCCAATTGTTTACCATCTCCTAAAAGATCTTTGTAAAGAGGCAAATCTTTTGGGGTAGAAATAATAAGTATTTCTCGAATTCCTGTCAGCATTAATACTGATAGGGGATAATAAATCATAGGTTTATCGTAAACTGGTATGATTTGTTTAGAGATACTTTTTGTGATGGGATATAATCTGGTGCCGGAGCCTCCTGCTAATATGATTCCTTTCATCGGTAAAAATTTAGTTTGTGTTATAAGATTCAAAAATTGATATTTCTGATTTGCTCGTCTTATGTTGTTTTAGGCAGTAGTTTTGAGTGTTTTCGTCAGAATGGATATCAATAAATATAAAATAAGTAGATTAAAGGACTTATATGTTAATAATAAGTCCTCTATTCATAATCTTTTGTGTGTATTTTATTTTTTTGAAAGTAAAGTGTCGAAATATTTAATTGTTTTTAATAAGCCTTCTTCTAATTGTATTTTAGGTTCCCAATTGTTTAATTCTTTTTTGGCTAAACTAATGTTTGGTTGCCTTTGAGTTGGATCGTCTTTTGGAAGAGCTAGCTTAATGATTTTTGATTTTGAGTTGGTTAATTCGATTACTTTTTGAGCCAATTCCATGATAGTAAATTCATTAGGATTTCCAATATTTACTGGACCTGTAAATGATTTTTTAGTCGTCATCATTCTCGACATTCCCTCTACTAAATCATCGACGTACTGAAAGCTTCGTGTTTGTAATCCGTCACCAAAAATTGTGATGTCTTCATTACTTAGAGCCTGTACAATAAAGTTGGAGACAACTCTGCCGTCATCTGGATTCATGTTGGGTCCATAGGTGTTAAATATTCGAATAATTTTGATGTCTACATTGTTCTGATTGTGATAATCCATGAAAAGAGTTTCGGCACAACGTTTTCCTTCGTCGTAGCATGATCTTATTCCAATTGGATTTACATTTCCCCAATAATCTTCTGTTTGAGGGTGTATGTTAGGGTCTCCATAAACTTCACTAGTGGAGGCTTGCAAAATTCTAGCATTAATTCGTTTGGCTAATCCTAACATGTTAATAGCACCCATTACCGAAGTTTTAATAGTTTTAATGGGATTGTATTGATAGTGTACTGGTGATGCAGGACAAGCTAAATTGTATATTTCGTCTACTTCGGCAAAATATGGAGCTGTTACATCATGGCGAACCAATTCAAAGTAATGATTATCTATAAGGTGAGCAATATTTGATTTTGATCCTGTAAAATAGTTATCCATGCAGATAACATCGTTTCCTTCATTTAATAACCTTTCGCAAAGGTGAGAACCGATAAAGCCAGCACCTCCTGTCACTAAAACTCTTTTCATATATGTATGCTTATGAAATTCCTCCTGAATAAAAGCAGGAGGAATAGGTAGTTAATTTATTTTATTTTTTTAAGATGCTTAAGAATGAATAGGAGCGCGACCTATTGAATAGTAAACGTATTCATTTTCTTTTAATTCTTCAGGGTCGTAAATATTTCTTCCGTCGAAAATAAGTTTGTTTTTCAGAAGTTTTTCCATTACTCTAAAGTTAGGTACTTTAAATTCGTTCCATTCGGTAACTACTACTAAGGCATCGGCATCGATTAAGGCCTCGTATTGGTCTTTTGCATAATTAACTGTATTGCCAATTTTTCTTTCACATTCTTCCATAGCAATAGGGTCGTATGCTGATATTTCTGCTCCTTCTTTTACTAATTTATCTATAATAACCAAAGCCGGAGCTTCTCTCATATCATCGGTATTTGGCTTAAATGAAAGTCCCCATATTGCAATTTTTTTCCCTTTTAAATTGCCATCGAAATGCTTCATCATTTTATTGTATAGAACACTTTTTTGTCTATTGTTTACATTTTCAACCGATTGTAAAATTTCTAAAGGATGACCGTTTTGCTCCGAAGTTTTTACTAAGGCCTGAACATCTTTAGGAAAACAGGAGCCTCCATAGCCTGTTCCTGGGTAGATAAATTTATGTCCAATCCTGCTATCCGAGCCAATCCCTTTTCTTACATTATTAACATCGGCCCCAACAATTTCGCAAAGGTTGGCAATGTCATTCATAAATGATATTTTTGTGGCAAGCATGGAATTGGCTGCGTATTTAGTCATCTCGGCCGATGGGATGTCCATAAAAATAACCGGGTGGTTATTCATTAAAAAAGGTTTGTAAAGTTTTCGCATTACTTTTTGTGCTTTTTCCGATTCTGTCCCTATAACAACACGGTCTGGCTTTAAAAAGTCGCTTATGGCGGCACCTTCTTTTAAAAATTCGGGGTTCGAAGCAACATCAAAATTTAAATCGGAATTTCTTTTGTCTAGTTCTTCTTGTATGGCTGCTTTAACTTTTTTTGCTGTTCCTATAGGTACTGTGCTTTTGGTTACAATAACCATATAATGATTGGCATGTTTTCCTATTTCTTTAGCAACACCTAATACGTATTTTAAATCAGCACTACCATCTTCGTCAGGAGGTGTACCAACAGCTATAAAAACAGCATCTGCTTCGGTAATGCTATCTTTTAAGCTTGTTGAGAAAAATAACCTGCCTTTTTCCATATTACTTGTTACCATTGGAGTAAGTCCAGGCTCATAAATAGGGATTATTCCTTTATTAAGTTTGTCAATTTTAGTCTGATCTACGTCTACGCAGGTAACGTTTATGCCCGTTTCGGCGAAACAGGTTCCTGAAACGAGTCCAACGTAACCTGTACCAATAATTGTAATATTCATATAGATAGTTTTTTAAATGATTTTACTTAACTTTATATAGTTATTTGCTAAGTAAAACAAAATAAATTTAAGTAATAAGTTGTCGAAGTTAAATTTATAATGGATTTTTTAAAGATCTATAAAAGATACGTAGAAAAATAAATTTTGTTTTATTGATTTGTCTAAAAAATTAATAAGTTTATTGTTATCTAAAAAAGAAGATCATTTTATGAGAATAATAATAAAACGACCTCAGGAGAAAGTCAACAAAAGAATTTCATATCCTGTTTATGCTGGAGGAAAGAAAGTTATTGAATTAAAAAATGGAGAAGAGAAAGAAATTGAATTTAAAAGTTCGGAGTTAATTTTTGCGAAAATAAACTGGTGCGGGAGTAAAGAGATTTCTTTGTGTAAGGATGGTGAAGTTTTGGAGGTGCAAGGGAATGTTTTTTTTAATGCTTATCTGCCTTTTTTAACTGCTCTAATACCAATTTTGGCAGTTTTACTTTTTAATAATATTGGAGGGGAGGTAATGAAAATTGCTCTTTCTGTAATTTTGATATTTTTGATTTTGTTTTGTGTGTTAAGTATTAGTGTTTTGAAAAAATACTGGATATCGATTCGAAAAGTTGAATAAAAAAACAGAAACCCAATGAGGGTCTCTGTTCGTGTTAAACAAGCAGGTAAACTTGTTTTTATTTACATTTTCTTTACATATTTTGTAAGAATTACAATGTGCTGTCCTTCAACACGTCCTTCGATATGTTCGGCATTATCGTGTACTAAAGAAATACGACGAACGGCAGTACCACGCTTTGCGGTGAATCCTGCACCGGAAACTTTAAGATCTTTAATTAATACAACATTATCGCCAGCTTGTAATTCTACACCATTGCTGTCAAGGTGTTTTACTGTGTCTTCATCTTCTTCACCTTCTCCAGTAGCCTGAGCCCATGCCATGGTTTCTTCGTCAAGATAAAGCATGTCAAGTAAGTCCTGAGGCCATCCTTCGGCACGAAGACGATTAAGCATTCTCCATGCCATTACCTGAACGGCAGGCACAGTACTCCACATGCTGTCGTTTAAACAGCGCCAGTGGTTTACGTTTACTTTATCGGTATCTTCTATTTGCTTAAGGCAAGTTTCACAAATCAATATGTTCTGATCTGCTGTTTTGTTTGATGGAGCTACTTCGTATGCTTTTAAATTTTCTGAGGCGCCACATAGTTCACAAATTGAACCGCTACGTGCATGTAATTCTTTTTCGATACTCATTGTTTTATTGTTTAGAGTCTATTCCTTTTAAATTTTGCGCAAAGGTAAACGAGAATTTATTTGAAACAAATTTTGAAAATTTACATAAAAGTAAATTTTTGCTTTAAATAGAGGATAAATGAACTGGAAATTATACTTAAGGTTTAGTTTATTCATGTGAGGTATGGTTTTTAATGTTAAGAGAAGAGGCCTGGTTTAATGGCTAATCTATTTTAATTGATGATCTTATGATGAAGCATAGATTTTTTTTGCAGGATTTTGCGAAAAAAAAGTCGTAACTTGATACTTGTTCCGGAATAATTTATAATTTTGCACGGAATTTTATATATAATGTCTAATTTATTAGTAAATCAGTAATTTAACACATGGTTGAAGAAAACAAAAAAGTAGACAATTCTGCTGCTGACACAGAATTTGATTGGGATGCATTTACCAGCGAAGAAGGTTTCTCTGGTGGAAACAGAACAGAATTAGAAGCAATGTATGATAAAACTTTATCTACAGTTGCTGAAAAAGAGGTAATTGATGGTACAGTTATTTCATTGAACAAAAGAGAAGTTGTAATCAATATTGGTTACAAATCTGATGGTATCGTAAGCTTAAACGAATTTAGATATAATTCTGAATTAGCTGTAGGTGATACTGTTGAGGTTTACGTTGAAAGTCAAGAAGATAAAAAAGGACAATTAGTTCTTTCTCACAAAAAAGCTCGTGCATTACGTTCATGGGATCGTGTGAACTCAGCACTTGAAAACGACGAAATTATTAAAGGTTACATCAAATGTCGTACTAAAGGTGGTATGATCGTTGACGTATTTGGAATCGAGGCTTTCTTGCCAGGATCTCAAATTGATGTTAAGCCTATTCGTGACTACGATGTTTACGTAGGAAAAACTATGGAATTCAAGGTTGTTAAAATTAACCACGAATTCAAAAATGTTGTTGTTTCTCACAAAGCTCTTATCGAAGCAGAGCTTGAACAACAAAAGAAAGAAATTATCGCTAAGCTTGAAAAAGGTCAGGTTCTTGAAGGAACTGTTAAAAACATCACTTCTTACGGTGTGTTTATCGACTTAGGTGGTGTTGATGGTTTGATTCACATTACTGATCTTTCATGGGGTAGAGTATCTCACCCAAGCGAGATTGTAGAACTAGATCAAAAACTGAACGTTGTTATCCTTGATTTTGATGATGACAAAAAACGTATCGCTTTAGGTCTTAAACAACTTACTCCACATCCATGGGATGCTCTTGATGCAGAAATGAAAGTTGGAGATAACGTTAAAGGTAGAGTTGTAGTAATGGCCGACTATGGTGCATTCGTTGAAATCGCTACTGGAGTTGAAGGTTTAATTCACGTTTCTGAAATGTCTTGGTCTCAGCACTTGAGATCAGCACAAGATTTCATGAAAGTTGGAGATGAAGTTGAAGCTCAAATTTTAACATTGGATCGCGAAGAGAGAAAAATGTCTCTTGGTATCAAGCAATTGAAAACAGATCCTTGGGAAGGTATTGAGTCTAAGTATGCTGTTAACTCTAAGCACACGGCTAAGGTTCGCAACTTCACTAATTTTGGTGTTTTTGTTGAAATCGAAGAAGGTGTTGATGGTTTAATTCATATTTCAGATTTATCTTGGACTAAGAAAGTGAAGCATCCAGCAGAATTCACTACTATTGGTGCTGAAATTGAAGTTAAAGTTCTTGAAATTGATAAAGACAACAGAAGATTAAGTTTAGGTCACAAACAATTGGAAGAGAATCCATGGGATGTGTTCGAAACTATCTTTACAACTGATTCAGTTCACGAAGGAACTATCGTAGAAGTTTTCGAAAAAGGTGCTGTTATTGCTCTTCCTTACGGTGTTGAAGGATTTGCAACTCCACGTCACTTAGTGAAAGAAGATGGAGCTCAAGCTAAAGTAGATGAAAAATTATCATTTAAGGTAATTGAATTCTCAAAAGCTGCTAAGAGAATTATCCTTTCACACTCAAGAACTTTCGAGGATGTGAAGAAAGCTGAAGATACTGCTAAGAAAAAAGAAGCTGCTAAATCAACTAAAAAAGGTGTTAAAAAAGTGAAAGATTCATTAGAAAAGACTACCTTAGGTGATATATCAGAATTAGCCGCTTTAAAATCGCAAATGGAAAGCGGTAAAGACAGCGAAAAATAATTTAAAATAAGGTAATTATGGACTTCAAGATTGATAAGAAAGATGGATACACTCTAGTTCAGGTGTTGAAAGATAAATTGGATACTCATATTGCTCCTGCATTAAAATCAGAATTGGTTTTAATTTCAGGTAATGGCGAGAGAAATATTCTTTTAGATTTAACTCCCTGCACATACTGTGATTCTTCTGGTCTTAGTGCAATTCTTGTAGCCAATAGGTTGTGCAAAAATGCCAATGGAACATTTGTTCTTTACGGTTTGCAGCCTGCTGTTGAAAGATTGGTATCTATTTCACAGTTAGATTCTGTTTTAAATATTGCTTACAATATGGACGAAGCAGTTTCTACTATGAAAGCTCAAATTGAATTAAATAAGTAATTCGTGAAGTTTGAAGTAACAATTTTAGGTAGCAACTCTGCATTGCCAACCACCAAAAGATTTCCAACCGCTCAGGTGCTCAATGTACTTGAGCGGTTTTTTTTAATCGACTGCGGTGAGGGTACGCAAATTCAGATGAAGCGTTTTAAAGTTCCTGCAGCTCGTATTAATCATATTTTTATCTCTCATATTCATGGAGATCATATTTTTGGTTTAATTGGTTTGCTTTCTTCTTATGCTTTATTAGGAAGAAAATCGGACTTACATATTTATGGACATAGTAAGCTAAGGAAACTAATTAATTTTCAGTTAGATATTCTCGAAACAAAAAAGGAGTATAAGATTATATTCCATACTATTTTTGGAACAGAGACTCAAACATTGTTTGAGGACGACAAGTTAACAATTCAATCTTTTCCATTAAAACATGGAGCAATGCCATGTGCAGGGTTTTTATTTAAGGAAAAACAGCGTCCGCGTACACTAATTGCCGATATGTTAGCAGCATATAATGTTCCAATTAAAAACAGGAAAGCATTAAAAGAAGGAGAAGATTTTACTACAGAAGAAGGGGTGGTAGTTCCAAATAAAAGGTTTACTAAAGATCCACCCGCTGCAAGATCGTATGCATTTTGTACCGATACGGCTCCCTATAAAAAGATACTTCCAATTATTCAGAATGTAAATTTGCTTTATCACGAAGCTACGTTTTTAAAAGCAGATATTAAGTTAGCACGAGCAACAAGTCATTCAACAGCCGAGCAAGCGGCAAAAATTGCCAAAGAAGCTAATGTGAAAAGATTGATCATAGGTCATTTTTCTACTCGATTTAAACGATTGGATGATCATTTGAAAGAGGCTAAAGGTGTATTCCCAAATACCGATTTAGCCGAAGATGGAAAGAAATTTTCAATAGAACTTGATCGCTAATTTTGAATAAGCAATCAAGTTTTTTTATACTTTAGCAATTCATAACATCTTATTTAAACAAAATAAACATGAAAAAAATAGTTTTAATGTTAATTGCTGGTGCGATTGCAGGTTCTTCTATTGCACAACAAAAGCAAGATAAATCTAAATTTAAAGAATATGAACCCGGATACTATCAAAATTCAATTTTGAAAGATATTCGTATGGTAGATGAAAAATTGGAGAAGAAAGATGTAGATAAAAGATTTTTTATGGATCAAAGTTCTTATGATCTTCCCAATAAAATTTCATTGTATAAAGATAATACACAATGGGCCGAACCAACAATTTCGCAAGGAAATACAGGTACGTGCTGGTGTTTTTCTACTACATCGTTTTACGAGTCGGAAGTGTATCGATTAAGTAAGAAAAAAGTAGATATTTCTGAATTATATACAGTTTATTGGGAGTATGTAGAGAAAGCGCGTAGATTTATTAAAGAGAGAGGGAATTCTCATTTTGAAGAAGGTGCGGAAGGAAACTCTGTTGCAAGAATGTGGAAGTTATATGGCGCTTGTCCTCAAAGTGAATATACAGGATTATTAAATGGTCGTAAGTTTCATACACATGCCAAAATGTATGATGAAATGATGGCTTATTTAAACGGACTAAAACAAAGTAATGCCTGGAATGAAGAGGAGGCTTTGTCTACTATTAAAGCTATTATGAATCATTATATGGGAGTTCCTCCAACAAAATTTACTGTAGAAGGAAAAGAGTATACTCCTAAATCATATTTGAAGAATTATTTACAATTAGATCCTGATGATTATGTAGAAATTCTTTCTTACAAGCAGGAACCATACTGGCAGCAAGTAGAATATAAAGTGCCAGATAACTGGTGGCACTCAAAAGAGTACTATAATATTCCTTTAGATGATTATATGAAAGCCATAAAAAAAGCGATTCGAAATGGCTATACAATGAGTATTGGAGGTGATGTTTCTGAGGCAGGATTCTTAAGAACAACAAATTGTGCTATGGTACCATCTTTCGATATTCCTTCGGAGTATATTAACGAAGATGCTCGACAGTTTCGTTTTTCAAATGGTTCTACTACCGACGATCACGGAATGCACCTTGTAGGCTATTATGTTGATAAAGATGGTAAAGACTGGTATTTAATTAAAGATTCAAGTTCAGGTTCGAGAAATATTGATGAAAATTCTGCAGAATTTGGTTACTATTTTTTCCATGAAGATTTCGTTAAGCTAAAAATGATGGGATTCACAATTCATAAAGATGCAGTGAAAGATCTCATGAAAAAATTTAAATAATTATAAACCCTCGAGTATAGCTCGGGGGTTTTGTTTTAATTGTCTTATTTTAAAAGATCCAGTATAATGTTTTTGAAATTTTATTTGGGAGGTTTTTAAGTCGCAAATTTGTGTATCTTTGTACGCCAAATAGTATTGCGTTGATTTTTTTCATCGATAAATTGTTTGGGATTCGTTTCTGGATGATTATCAGGAGAGTATCAGCAATGTTTTAAGAAGATAGAGTTTTTAAAAAACGAATTACTGAACAACCTCAATTATAGATTTTATGCAGGAAAAAATTCTGATTTTAGATTTTGGCTCACAATACACTCAGTTAATCGCAAGGCGTGTACGTGAATTAAATGTGTATTGTGAAATTCACCCATATAATAAACCTCCTCAAATCGATGAGTCGATTAAAGGAGTAATTCTTTCTGGTAGTCCTTTTTCTGTTCGCGACGAAAAAGCTCCAATTCCAAATTTATCGGAAATAAAAGGGAAACTACCTCTTTTAGGAGTTTGTTATGGAGCACAACATTTAGCACATTGTTTTGGTGGTGAAGTAATGGCTTCAAACAAGCGAGAGTACGGTCGAGCAAATCTTTCTGCTGTTGATAATAACAATGACTTACTGAAAGGTGTTAGTATCAATTCTCAGGTGTGGATGTCGCATGGGGATACCATCGAAAAAATGCCATCTAATTATAAAGTAATAGCAAGTACTGGAGATGTTGAGAATGCTGCATTTGCTATAGAAGGAGAATCAACTTATGGAATTCAATTTCATCCTGAAGTTTATCATAGCACAGAAGGTATTGTTTTGTTAGGTAATTTTATAGTTGGAATTTGTGGATGTTCACAAGATTGGACTCCCGATGCTTTTGTTGAAACAACTGTTGCCGAATTAAAAGCACAACTTGGAGACGATAGAGTAATTTTGGGATTATCGGGAGGTGTAGATTCTACTGTTGCGGCTATGTTATTGCACAAAGCAATTGGTAAAAATTTGCATTGTATTTTCGTTGATAATGGATTATTACGAAAAAATGAGTTTTCAGATGTTTTAAAAAAATATGAAACTCTTGGACTAAATGTTACCGGTGTTGATGCTGGAGAGAAATTTATTTCAGCTTTAGCTGGAGTAACCGAGCCTGAAGCAAAGCGTAAGATCATTGGAAATGCCTTCGTTGAGGTTTTCGACGAAGAATCTCATAAAATCGAAAATGCTAAATGGTTAGGACAAGGAACTATTTATCCTGATGTTATTGAATCTGTTTCAGTTACAGGTGGACCATCTCAAACTATTAAGTCTCATCATAATGTTGGAGGATTGCCAGACTATATGAAACTTAAAGTTGTTGAACCTTTAAAATTACTTTTTAAAGATGAGGTTCGTAGAGTTGGACGAAGCATGGGATTAGAAGATAAATTTATTAGTCGTCATCCTTTCCCAGGACCAGGTTTAGGAATTCGTATTTTAGGAGACATAACTGCCGAGAAAGTTCAAATTCTTCAGGAAGTTGATCATATTTTTATTTCAGGACTGATAGAAGATGGTTTATATGATGAGGTTTGGCAAGCAGGTGTTATGTTATTACCAGTACAATCGGTTGGAGTAATGGGTGATGAGCGTACCTACGAAAGTGTTGTTGCATTGCGTGCGGTTAGTTCTACCGATGGAATGACTGCAGACTGGTCGCATTTACCGTACGAGTTTTTAGCTAAAATTTCTAATAAAATTATCAACAATGTAAAAGGGGTTAACCGCGTTGTTTACGATATTAGTTCAAAACCACCAGCAACTATTGAGTGGGAGTAAAGAATAAATACTTTGGAAAGCAGTACTTTAAGTGCTGCTTTTTTTATCTCACATTTTTAAATTGATCTTCATTTCTATGATAGAAATCTACTGTTTTTTCAATTTCAAGAATTAACTCATTTAATTTTTCTAATGCAGCTTTGTGTTCTTCATTTAAAATTAATTTTTCTAGTTCTATTATTGTAGCTCTAGCTTTAAGCATCGAAAAATTAGCCAATACTCCTTTAAGTTTATGAGCAGCATCTTTAGCTTTCTTAAAATCTGACTTTACAAGAGGTGTTTTTATATCTGATATTCTTGATTCTTTAATTTCAAAGAATTTTTCAATCACTTCTTTTATAAATTCCCGATTATTATCTACCCGAATAAATAATTCCTTAAAATCTATAATGGCAAGATTTTTGTTTTCCTTTTGTGGTTCAACAGGCAAATCGATTAAGCGAACAATTAAGGATCTAAGATTCATATTTTCGGGATAATATAAAATATTATTCTGCTTACACATTGCCTCTTGTTCAGACGAAGATGTAAGAATTAATAATTTAAATTTCTTTTTAGAATCTCCCTTGTAATAATTTTTAAGAGATTTTAATGATTTACTTAAGTCAATAGCATTGGCATCGCAAAGTTCATATTTAGAAATAATAAGATTAAAATTATTAGCTGTAAGTAATTCAATAGCTTCCGACATGGAATTAGCTTTGGTAATAGAGGTTTTATTTAAAAAATCAAAATCCGAATAATTTGTAAATCCTAGTAATAATAGATTGGCTTTATGTTTCATATTTGCTATATTGAATGCCCGTAATTCTTAAAAAGATTGTATCTTTCGTAAAATTCTGTAAAATATAATCAATTTGCGTAAAATTTATTAAAAAGCATAATTTATATGAGTAGTTTGAAAAAGTTTTTGAGGAATGGAATGGCAATTTGCTTTTTCATGGTCTTCGTTTTTAGTGGGATGGTAAATGCTCAGTCGGTAAAACATCAGGCAGTAAAATATCAAAATTTACTGGCCTTAATCGATGCATTTTACGTAGATACGGTTAATGTTGAAAAGCTAACTGAAGATGCTATTGTTAAGGTTCTTGCCGAACTCGATCCTCATTCTATATACATCAGTAAAGATGAAATTAAGGAAATGAACGAACCTTTGCAAGGAAGTTTTAGTGGAATTGGAGTACAGTTTAATATCCTTAGAGATACTTTAATGGTTGTTGCAACTATACCGGGCGGACCATCAGAGAAAGTAGGCGTTCGTGCAGGCGATAGAATTATTAAAATTGATAATGAGAATGTTGCCTCCATAGGAATGAAAAATACAGATGTTCATAAACGCTTAAGAGGAGAAAAAGGATCTATTGTAAGCATAGAGGTAAAACGTAAAAATGAGCCAGAATTAATAGAGTTTGTTATTACCAGAGATAAAATTCCTATCCATAGTTTAGATGCAGCTTACATGTTAAATAAAGATGTGGGCTATATAAAATTAAATAGATTTGCATTAACTACAGCCGATGAATTTTTACAAGCTTTACTAAAGCTTAAAGCTGATAAAATGAAGGATTTGGTTTTAGATCTTCGAGGAAATGGAGGTGGATTTATGACTGCAGCTATAGAGATTGTAGATCAATTTCTTGATGCTGATAAGTTAATTGTATATACAAAAGGATTAACGACTTCCAGAAGAGAGAATATCTCGACAGAGAATGGGAATTTTAAAGAGGGAAATATTGTTGTTCTATTGGATGAAGGTTCTGCATCAGCATCCGAAATTGTATCTGGAGCAATACAAGATTGGGACAGAGGTGTTATTATTGGACGCCGTACTTTTGGAAAAGGATTGGTTCAGCGACAATTTCCTCTTTCCGATGGGTCGATGATTCGTTTAACTACAGCCCATTATTATACACCAACCGGAAGATGCATTCAAAAACCTTATGAAAATGGCTTGGAAGATTATCATTTGGATATTATTAAGCGCTATCAATCGGGAGAAATGATTAGTGCAGATAGTATTCAATTTGCCGATTCGTTAAAATACAAAACTTTAATGAACAAAAGAGTTGTTTACGGTGGCGGAGGTATTATGCCCGATATTTTTATTCCAATTGACACAACAGCTAACTATAAATATTTTAACCTTCTAAATAGAAAAAATGTAATTTATCCTTATGTAATTAATTATATGGATAAAAATTTAGATAATCTGAAAAAAGAATATCCTAACTTTGAAGACTATGAGAAGAATTTTGAAGTGAATGATGAAATGATGTTGGAAATAGTTGCTTTGGGAGAGAAAGAAGGAATTGAAAAAACAGAAGATGAATATAATGCAGTTGTTGATGATATAAAACTTCATGTAAAAGCATTGTTAGCCCGCGATTTGTGGGATAGTTCGGAATATTATAAAATTGTAAATAAGGAAAACGATTTTATGAAAAAAGCCATTGAAGTGCTTAAAAATAAGAAGTTATACGATAAAGAATTACTGTCCGAGTAATTCTTGATAATGAGCCAAAAGCATTGCTTTTGGCTTTTTTTTTGATAATATTTCTAAAAACCTATGTTTTTAGACCTTAAAGATTAATTTTGTATCCGAAATTCGAATCGGAAGCATAAGCAAGAAAAGACGTTTTCGTTGATTCGAAGAATTGAAATAGTTAGACGAAGATTTAAAAAAAGATGGTTTTGAAAACAGACTCGGGGAAATTCAGATTAATTGCAAAAACCTTTCATGGTTTAGAGGAAGTATTGTCTAAGGAATTAGAACAATTGGGAGCAGAGGAAATTAGAATTTTAAAGCGTGCAGTAAGCTTTGTAGGTGATAAATCACTGTTGTATAAAACAAATATGCATCTAAGAACAGCTACCCGCGTTATAAAACCAATTCACAAATTCACAGCTCACGATACCGATGAGTTGTATAAAGGAATTCAGGAAATCGACTGGAGCGAGTATATTGGTAATAAAGATACTATTGCTATTGATAGTACCATTAGCTCTGATGATTTTAAGCACTCAAAATTTGTTACCTATAGGGTAAAAGATGCTATTGTTGATCAATTTTTCTATGCAACTGGCGATCGTCCTTCGGTTCGTATGACAAATCCAACATTACGTATTAATGTTCATATTGATAGAAATACTTGTACTGTATCTTTAGATAGTTCTGGAGAATCATTACATAAAAGAGGATATCGCGTTGGTGAAACAGCTGCTCCACTTAATGAAGTAATGGCTGCAGGTATGATTTTACTATCAGAATGGGATAAGAAGTGTAATTTTATTGATCCGATGTGTGGATCGGGAACCATTCTTATCGAAGCAGCCCTTATTGCTTATAATATTCCTCCAGGATTGTATCGTAAAGAATTTGGTTTTCAAAAGTGGAAAGATTACGATGAGGAGTTGTGGGATGATATCTATAACGAGGAAACCGAGGTTGATTATGATGGAAATATTATTGGAGCTGATATTTCGGATAAAGCAATGGAAATTACAGAAGCTAATATTCGTAACGCCGGTTTGAGAAGAAAAATTAAATTGAATGTAACACCTTTCCAACAGTTTGTTCCACCAGTAGAAAAAGGATTACTAATTACTAATCCTCCTTATGGAGAAAGATTAAAACCACGCGATTTAGAAGGCTTATATGCAATGATTGGCGAGAGATTAAAGCATAACTTTACAGGATATGATGCATGGATTCTTAGCTATTCAAAAGAATGTTTCAATAGCGTAGCTCTTCGCCCTTCACGCAAAGTAACCTTATATAATGGACCATTAGAATGTAAGTTTCAAAAATATTCTATGTTCGATGGCAAAAAGAAAGATAATTATAAAACAGATAAATAAAACCACATTAAAAATTGAAGCTTCATATCTTTAAGCTCAGGGATATTTTGCTATATTTGTTTTTATGTAACCCAAATTTTAATTTATATGAACTTTAATCTTGATTCTTGGTATGGCGATAAAATAGATGAAGATGCTATTTTTAACTATAAAGGTAGAATTGAAGACGAGGATGTTACATTAATTTTAAATTCGATTGAAAATATACTAAAGGAGAAAGAAGAGTCGCCTAAGTTATTCAAAAAAATTTTTAATATATTGATTGAATTGGTGCAGAACCTTCATCATCATGGTGAGGTTCCTCCAGATTTAGGAGTACAGTATAATAAATATGGTGTACTTATTCTTCGTGATGAGGGAATGCAATATCGAATTAGTGTAGGTAATTTTATTAAAATAGATGGGTTAAAATTAATTCGCGATAGAATTGACCAAATTAAAACATTATCATCAGAAGAAACTAAAAGTTTGTATCGGATTATATTGAATAATGAGGAATTCTCTGAAAAAGGAGGAGGAGGATTAGGAATTGTTGATATTGCCAGAAAAAGTGGTAATAATATGGAATATCAATTTCTTGAATATAATTCAGATTATTTGTTTCTATCTATTGATGTTATCATTTAAAAACCTTAAAAACCAAAAAATTCCATGAATTCACTTGTTATAGAGGGTAGCCCTAAAACACCAACCATTAAATTTGACGGAAATAATGGTACTTTTTCAATCGAAGGAAGATCTATTCCGGAGAATTCGCTTGATTTTTATAAACCAGTAATGGATTGGCTTGATTCATACATTAGTGAACCAAAGAACGAAACTAATGTAATTATCAGGTTAGAATATTTTAATACTAGTTCTTCGAAGTGTATTTTAGATGTTTTTAAGAAATTAGAAATAATTTTTAAGCGAGGTAATAAGGTTAATATCAAGTGGCATTACGAAGAGGATGACGAAGATATGCTTGAGGCTGGAGAAGATTATCAATCGATAGTAAAAATACCATTTACTATGATCGAGGATATAGAGTAATTATTAATCGACGATATAAAAATGGGCTATCTTATTATTAGATAGCCCATTTTTTATGGTGTATTATTTCAGAAATTTTTTGCGATTTATATTGCGATCAAAAATACCCAATGCCTTTTTAAGCAGACCAAAATAGAGAACAAAATATAGGGTGATACTGCTAAACCAAATCACACAAATATTTACCCAATAAGTATCGTAATAGTGGCCAAAAATACGTTTT
This sequence comes from uncultured Marinifilum sp., assembly GCF_963677195.1. Classification (NCBI taxonomy): domain Bacteria; kingdom Pseudomonadati; phylum Bacteroidota; class Bacteroidia; order Marinilabiliales; family Marinifilaceae; genus Marinifilum; species uncultured Marinifilum sp. Next base: position 4,042,781 of record NZ_OY781918.1, on the reverse strand, counting down.
TGAGGAGCGTAGAAATGCGCTTTCAAGAAATAACTTTCAGGATCGCGATAAATTGGATCTATCTTTTGAAAAAGCTCTCCTTTGAATTCAATAATACGTTCAATGTCGTTACTATTTCGAACAACCTCGGTCAAGCGATCATTGTAATATGATTTTTTCATTCGAACGAACTTCTGTTTGTCCTCAAATTTCTTTTGTAAAGCTACCAAGTGCTCATCTTTTTTGCTATTCGATACATTATATAAATTAATGTAGTATCTATTAACCTTGTCGAAATAGTTTCTTAATTGTTTTATAACTACCTCGTTTACATCTTTAGAATTTAACTTGTTAATATATTTAAAATCAAAAGATAATAAGTTTAAATCTTCAATGCTAAGTTCATTTTTAAGTAAAGCTAAATTGGCTTTAAGCTTACTTTCGTCTTTAGGACTATTAAGGTATCTTTCACATTCGTTTAATTTGTTTTTAAGAATAGGGAGCCAATAGTTTTTGCGATAATCGGCTTTGCTCATTAATTTCTCGTACACATAAAAATTAGCAGTGAATTCATTGTCCTTAAATTGTTTTACCGCTAGAGCTTCGTAGGCCCAGCGAGCAGTTATTATTTCTCCGTACCAGGGTATTGAATTTGGATCAGATATACTTGGATTTAATTTGTCGAATTTTACAATAATACCACTTAATATTAACTGTGGAATTAAAATAAAAGGAATTAGAATGTAAATTGTAATTACAGTTTTAAAGCTGTCGGATATAATTAATCCCAGCATATTTGCAAAACACCAGGCACTAAATAGGGCAAGCCAATATTCGAAAAACATGCCTTTAATTTCGAGAATAGTGTTTCCTATTAAGGTAAATAAGAAAGCCTGAAAAGCCGAAATTGAAAATAGAATTACAATTTTAGAGATTAGATATCCTGTTTTACTAAGATTAAGAAATCTTTCTCGTTTCAGAATTTTTCTATCCTTAATAATCTCTTCGGCACTTAAGGTTAAACCAATGAATAAACCTACAATAACTGCCATAAATAAATATACAGGCAAATTACTATTATTGCTAAATGTATAGCCTAACTCGTTTCCAGCATCTATATTATAAAATTTAATAATATATGATAAAATAAATGCGAGTAAAGGTGTTTCGAATAAATTAATAAACAGGTATTGTTTATTGGCTAATTTAGAGATAATATCTCGCTTGGTAAACACCAAGAATTGCTTAAATACCGAGGGAATTTTAAAAGTAATAGTAGGTAATCCTTTACAATTCTCAATCTCTTTATTAGTATCCTTATGGTTTTTAAAACGCTGGTACCATTGAACTGGCGATACCTTTCTGGTTTGAGAAGGTGTACCATACTCGTCTAACACCTCAGATTCTACAATATTAAATATTTGATCGGCATCGACATTACCACAAGTAGTACATTCACTTTCGGTTTTGTTGGCTCTGTTTGTTTGCGACTTAAAATAGGTAATTGCATCTAAAGGGTTACCATTAAAAATTAAATAACCTCCAGTATCCAGTACCAGCAATCGATCGAACATCTTAAACGTATCGGATGCTGGTTGGTGAATTACAACAAAAATTAATTTCCCTTTTAGAGCCAGATTTTTTAGTAGGTCCATTATTTTGGCTGAATCACGCGAAGACAAACCAGAGGTTGGTTCATCTAAAAATAACACGGAAGGTTCTCTTATTAATTCAAGCGCAATATTTAATCTTTTTCTTTGTCCGCCACTAATTTTTTTATCTAGCGCGTTACCAACTTTTAAATTACGTGCATCGTATAGACCAAGATCTTTTAGTAATTTAAGCGATAAGCGAATTAATTGAAAATTAGAGTATTTGTCGAAGCATAGTTTGGCATTGAAGTAAAGGTTTTCGAATACTGTTAGCGAATCAATAAGTAAGTCGTCTTGCGAAACATGACCAACAACTCCTTCCAGTTTAGATTTGTCTGCAGTAATTTCATAGCCATTAATTAAAACAGATCCTACATTGGGTTTTGCCGAACCATTTAATACATTTAGTAAGGTGGTTTTTCCGGCTCCACTAGAACCAATAATGCCTACCATTTTACCCGATTCTTCTTTAAAAGATAGATCGTGAATACCTATATTATTTTCTTTGAATCGATACTCAATATTTTTAGTTTCAAAAACTACTCGTTTGTGTGAATGATCTCTGTAAAAGGTACCAATAATGTCACTAAAATATATTGGATCAATTTTAGGATTTCGAATCGATGAACCTTGATTTAAAACATGAATTTTATCCGTATTTAGTGGTTGGCCATTCATGAACAATTCTTCAATTTCATTGAATCGCATCACAAACATGTTTACTCTAGGTAAACGTAGAATTTTTATTTGACCTATTAATCCTGGCGCATAATAGTTATTACCAGCAGCAGGTATTATCTCCGAATTTTTAACGGTTAAAAGACCATCGCTTAAGTTAATTTCATTAAAATCGCTAAGAACGAAATTTTTAAGTGTTTGGTAGCTATCTTTTTGAAGATTAAAAGTGTCTGATACAGTTTCGATAAAAGCAAATTCCTGTTCACTAATTTCATCTTCCGAATTAAGAAATTCCAGCAACTGTATTAAGACAATTAATTTTTGTCGGTATATTAATTCTTCATTTATCTGGGTGCAAATTTTAAGAACACGAACAGAACTTGCCGAAGTATATTTTTTAATTTTTGATTTTTTGGTAGTTCTGCGCTGATTTTCTTTATAATGTTTATCATATAAAGCTAAATATTCCTCTGCAGTTTCCTGATCGAGTTGTTGCTTGAGGTATTTAGATACCATTGTGCGCCTTTCATTTGCGGAACTTTTAGGATGCGCAATGATAGCGAAGAGTTGCATTAAAGCTTTTAATATTCTCTCACTCATAGAATGGTATTATAAATAGGGTGTAAGTAAAAGTCGTAGTAGTTTTTAGTTATTGTTTAAATCCAATCATTAGTAATACGAAACCAGAACTTACGTTTTTCTGATTTAATTTTGCTTCAATCGTACAATTCATGGTGTTTTCGAATTTGAAATCCCAGTAAGGTGAATTTTTATGGTCACGATTTGAGAAAATTAAATGATTTTCCTGATCATAAATTGAGAAGATTACGTTTCCTTCTTCTTTTCCTGTTGCACTAGTAATTCGATAATGATTACCAGAATAAAATGTTGTGTGAAATTCTGCAACTTCACCTCCCGAAAGTAATGCTTTATATTGCTGTCCATCCGAAATAAAATCTGTTCCTAAATGTTTAGTACAGTTTTCCATCGTAAGGTCTGATTGGGCTTTGGAAATTGAGCTTATTCCTAATAAAATTGAGAATAATAGAACTATATATTTAAAATTCATAAGTTTAGTTTTTCAAATTTTATTTAATGATATACTCGCGAATTTTTCGAACTTTTTCCGAAATCTCAGTCAGTTGTTTTTTGCTCATAATCAATTCTGATTTACTTTTTACAATGGTAAGTTTTTTCTTAGAATCGGTAATTGGAGCAACATATTTATATTGTTCTTCAATTTCATCGAAAGTATAGGCTAAATCAATTAATCTATCAACTAAAAAGTAATAATCTTTAGATTCATTAGAATAGGGAACCAATAGCTTTATTAAATTTTCTAAAGGTCGTTTTTGTTCCGATATCCTACTCATTAATGCTTTGTTAGGATGCTTGCTTATTTGTTGAGTGAGAAGATAGATTGATTCAACCCAGCCTCCGGCTAAAATTAAAGCTCCGGTATTTTCACGATTATTATCTTTTAAATAATTATCAATTTTTCGATAAGTATTACTTATAATAATTAAAAGAGAATCTCTATTTTCAATGTTATTTTCAATTCTCTTTACAGTTGTTTTATCCATTGCGTTATACAAACCAACTTCCTGAGATAAAATTTTAAGTACAGCAAAATAACTGGCAGCATCCTGAGTTTGTTTGTAAATATTAATGTATCCTAAGTCGGAACCATAAACACCAAAGTTTACTGCTTTGCTAAAATTATCGATATAATCGCTAGCCTTTTTTGTTGAGTTTAACAAGTCTTTATTGTAGGAGATTTCTGATTTTTCGAGCAGAAGAGAAATATGATACGGCGAAGGTAAACTGAAAAGAATATTATTGTATTTAAAAATATTCCCTGTTTTTTCTACATTTTTCATAATTTCTGCTTCGGTAGCCATTTCTGTTTCAGTATCCTTTATATCAAAATCGTTTGGTTGAAGAATAAAGAAAGTAATGATAGCGGCTATCGAAATGAGAATTAAGACTTTAATACTATTAGAAATTCGTTTTTTCGACATTTTGTATAACTTAAAATTTATTAAGCCAATGTAGGAAGAAAAAATAGTTTCTCAAAGCTCTCGTTTTTACTCTTGCTTATATGCTTAGTAGCCGAAATACTGGAAAATATTTTTTCAACCTAATTGATGAAAGTATTTTTCATCTATTGGTTCTTGTCTTGTATAATTTATTCAATCATTATTACTGTATTTATGCGAAAAAGGATACATTTGAAAGCGAAAATTTTTAAAAGAAATTTAACAACAAACCAAACAACATGAAAAGATTTTTCCTTTTAAGCTATTTATTAATCAATTGCGGTCTTGTATTGAGTTTGCAAGCACAGAAAAAAAAATTGTCGATGGAGGATGCTATTCTCGGACAATGGAGACAATTTTATCCTGAAAACCTTTCTCAATTGTCGTGGAAAGGCGAAAGCAATGTAATTTCTTATGCTACGGCTCAGGAAATTTTAGCTGCTATTCCAGGAAAAGAAGCCAAGGTAATTTTTAGTTTGAGCGATTTAAATGAAGTTCTTAAATCAGGAAACTGTAAGGAATTAAAATATATTCCCAAATACTCCTGGCTTAATAGTAATGTAATTCAGTTAAATGATGGTAAAAAGTTGCTGCAAATTGATATTGCGAATAAAAAAATATTATTAAAACTCGATTTTAATTCTAAAGCCGAAAATAGTGAGTTTTGCCAGATAAATAATTCGTTTGCATATACTATCGAGAATAATTTATATATCAGTAATAAAAATGGTGAGATTGCTGTTACAAATAATACAGATAAAAATATTGTAAATGGACAGACAGTAAGCAGAAGTGAGTATGGAATAAATGGTGGTATTTTTTGGGGACCCAAAGGAGAACAGTTGGCTTTTTACCGCAAAGATGAAAGTAAAGTAAGTTCTTTTCCCTTGGTTGATATTAATACTCGCGTAGGAGATTTAAGGGAGATTAAGTATCCAATGTGCGGAATGGAAAGTGAACTTGTAAGCCTGGGGGTTTATAATTTGGCCACAAAATCTACTGTATGGATTAAGCCGGATGATTTTGGTTCAGATCAATATTTAACAAATATATCATGGGGACCAGCAGGAAATTACATTTATATTCAAGTGTTAAATCGTGCTTCTAATCATGCAAAATTAAATAAATACGATGCAAGAACAGGTGCATTTGTTAAAACTTTGTTCGAAGAGAAAGATGATCGTTGGGTAGAGCCTTCGTATAAGCTTATATTTTTAGAGAATAAACCAGATCAGTTTATTTATCAAACCAATAATCGCGATAGTTTTAATCATGCATATTTGTACAATACTGAAGGTAATTTAATTAAACAAATTACTTCGGGAAATTGGGAAATAACCGAAATTTTAGGTTTTGATAAATCTGAAAAGTACATGTTTTATATTTCGACAGAAGTGAGCCCAATAGACAGACATGCCTACAAAGTGAGTTTAAAGACAGGAAAACGTACTCGTTTAACTTTAGATGAAGGATACCATTCGGTAAAAGTTAGTGCCGATGGAAAATATATTCTTGATACCTATAGTAGCCTTAATTTACCTAGAAAAATAGCTGTTGCCGATACCAAAGGTAAGCTTATTAAAGAACTTGTTAATGCTGAGAATAAGTTAAACGATTACAACTTAGGAGAGATTTCCTTAGGAACCATTAAATCGGCCGATGAAAAAACAGATTTGCATTACCGAATGGTAAAACCTGCTAACTTCGATCCTAATAAAAAATATCCTGTTGTGGTTTACGTATATGGTGGTCCGCATGCACAATTGGTTACCAATACTTGGATGGGCGGATGCAGACTTTGGGAACAATATATGGCTCAGAATGGTTATTTACTTTATATTCTTGATAACAGAGGTTCTGCAAACCGAGGAAAAGAGTTCGAAACAGTAATTCACCGCCAGTGTGGTCAGCCCGAAATGGCCGATCAAATGAAAGGGATTGAATTTTTAAAATCTTTGCCTTATGTCGATGCTGATAGAATAGGAGTGCATGGCTGGAGTTATGGCGGTTTTATGACTATCTCTCTTATTACAAATTATCCCGATGTATTTAAAGTTGCTGTAGCTGGTGGTCCGGTAATAGACTGGAAATGGTATGAGGTTATGTATGGCGAGCGATATATGGATACTCCACAAGAAAATCCTGAAGGATATGCAAAAACCTCTTTAATTGCCAAGGCTAAAGATTTAAAAGGGAAACTTTTAATTTGCCAGGGTGCTGTTGATAATACAGTATTATGGCAGCACAGTCTTAATTTTATTCGTGAGTGTATTAAGAATAATGTTCAGGTTGATTATTTCCCTTATCCAAGAGCGGAACATAATGTTCGTGGAAAAGATCGAATTCACCTAAAACAAAAGGTCAGCAATTATTTTGACGATTATTTAAAATAAAAGAATTAATTTTCGCCGGTTTCAATTTTTGGAACCGGCTTTTTTATCTTATTACTATTGTTGTGAAAATACAGACCAATTATTCTAATATCTGGAAAATTGCTTATCCTATTATTTTAGGTAGTATAGCTCAAAATATAATTGCACTAACCGATACTGCTTTTTTGGGACACCTAAGCGAGACAGCTTTGGGTGCAGCAGCCATTGCAACTATTTTTTATTTTGCAGTAATAATGCTTGCTTGGGGATTTGGTTTAGGTGTACAAATAGTAATTGCACGCCGATATGGAGAAGGAAATTATAAGTTGGTAGGAAAAACTTTCGATCATGCTTTGTATTTTCTTGTGGCTTTATCGGTTTTGCTGTTGGGATTTATGCAAATTCTGTCTCCGCCAATATTGAAAACCATTGTAAAATCGGATGCAATTTTTCAGGCTAGTAACGATTATATTTCGGTTCGTGCATGGGGAATTCTTTTTGCATGTATTAATTTGTTATTTAGAGCCTTTTATATTGGAGTTGCTAAAACTAAAATAATTAGTTGGAGTACAGCTTTTATGGCCATTATTAATATATTTTTCGATTACTCCTTAATTTTTGGTGAATTTGGTTTACCCGAAATGGGAATTAAAGGAGCAGCATTGGCTTCGGTAATTGCCGAAGTATCTGTATTGGTATTTTTTATTGTTTATACACTTCGTAAAACTCCAATTGAAAAATACAATATATTTGCTTTTCCAAGTATCGATAAAAGTTTATATGGCCGATTGTTGAAAGTATCATTTCCTATGATGATTCAGAATTTTTTATCCTTGTCGTGTTGGTTTATTTTCTTTTTGTTAGTAGAGAAAATGGGAGAGAGAGAACTGGCAATTTCTAACATCATAAGAAGCATATATGTATTGATAATGGTTCCTGTATGGGCTTTTGCCTCGGCAGCTAATACTTTGGTTAGCCAAGTAATTGGTGAGGGAAATCAAAAAGAGGTATTACCAGTAATTTTTAAAACCATAAAACTTTCCTTTTTATGTGTATTGATATTGGTAGGAGTAAGTATGATAAACCCAGAACTTGTTATCTCAATTTATACCGAAGAGGCAAGTTTAATTTCAGATACCAAACCAGTGTTGTATGTTATTTTTGGTGCAGCATTATTGTTTCCTATTGCAATTACTTTGTTTCAGGGTGTTTCGGGAACAGGAAATACTTTTCATGCCTTGCTAATAGAAATTTTGGTTTTGGTATTTTATTTAGGCGGTGTTTATATGCTTATTGAAGTTTTTCGTTTGCCAATTTCAGGAGTGTGGATCTCGGAGTATTTTTATGCGGGTTTTCTTGCTTTGGCTTCTTGGTTTTACCTTCGGTTTGTAAATTGGAAAGAAAGTAAAATTTAAGCTTACTCGAAAGATATAGTTTCTGGTTGACTAACTTTAAAATCATTAAACTTAGGTCGTTCTTCGCCCGATAAACGAAATCCTGCAGAGCTAAAATCATTAGGAGCTTTTGGATAATATGCAAATCGTATTTGTATGGTTTTAAAAACAAGATTTTCGTTGTGTAGTCTAATACCAACTCCTAATCCGTAATGGTAATCTTCTTTAAAGATATTTTTATTATTACTTCCAATAATTCCCATATCTGCAAAACTGTAAAATGCAAATTTAAAACCACCAAGCATATAAGGTGTAAATGTTACTGTTTCCAGATTTAAAGTAATTTTTTGTGTTCCGCTAACTTGTTCACTATTAAAACCACGAATTCCATATTTATTGTTTATAGTGATAAATTCTTCAGGAAATCGTCTTATTCCAAGAGTATATTTTAAGCTACCAAAATTTCTAAATCGCAAAGCCCCAATTTTTCTAATTCGGCTAAAAAAATTCGACTGAGCAATTAGAGTACCCTGTTCGAATCGTTTAGAATTAAAAAAGCCACCAATTGCTAGCCGATTAAAAAGATAACTTTTTGTTTTTCTTATGTAGCTTGCTTTTTGTAAATCAAAGCCTAGATAAAATCGGTGCGAATATTCCCGGTCTTCGTAACCAACATTCATTTGGGCTAAAAATCCGTAAGGAATATCCTCAGTTCTACCAAAATTGTAAATTAAATTACTTTTGTAGTACTGAATTTGACTAATACTTAGGCCCGATAAATAAAGAATATTGTTGTGAAAAAATTGGTTTAACTCAGGTCCTGTTTCTGGTCTTTCAAAGAATTTTCGGCTCGAAATTCGCCCCGTAATAAACATGCGCCTTCTTGCAAATAGATTTTTAGCGTTTAATTTGTAAGCTCTTCCGTACCAAATATTTCCGTAATTAAAATCAAGTGGAATTTCATTTAATATGGGATCATCATCCATAATTTCATCTGCTCTCATAGTCTTGGAAAGACTAAATCCACCTGCACGCTTGGTGTTGTATGTTTCAAATTCTTTTTCAAAATCGACTCCAATTACTGCTTTTTCGTAGGTATTTTGATAGTTAAAAGTAGCATTAATATATAATCTTTTAAGATTTTTTATTTTATACATTCCTGAGTATCCAAATTTCTGATTTTCGCTAGATTCGTAATGAAATGTATTGCTAAATTCGTGCCCAATTCCATATAAATTTCGGCTATAAAACTCAAATTCGCTCGAAAAATCGGAGCCAAGATTTAAATTAGCACCCCAGGAAAACTGATCTTTAACCCACAATTGAAGATCTACAAATTTACCTGATCCCGAAACAGGAATAACTTTAAAATAGGCATCTTTAATATAGTCGAGCTGACGAATTAAGCGTTCATTATCAGCTAACTGATAGGCGTCAACTTTATCTCCTGAATTAATATGCAACAAGCGTTTTAAATGGCTCCTTCTACTGGTATGATGAAGCTTATTTCCTGTTGTTTCAATCCAGCTGGTAGCTACTTTTGTTGTGTCGTATAAACTCGATCCAAAAGGTTCTAGTACTTTAACTTCTATATTTCGAATTATTTTACCCTGATAAATAACAAAGGCAGTTTCGCTTCGCTCTGTTTTAATTGTATCGGTAGGCGACATTTTATCTGGAGCAACAAAAAATAATTTATAAAGCTCTTTGGTGAGTTTTCGTTTGTAGGCACCTCGTTTTATGGCATGGTAAAATTTACTACCACTTTTTTGTTCTTTTTTATTTCTCTCATGAACGGTATCCATTAAAAATATAATGGTATCGCGCGAAATTATAATAGTGCTGTCTTGTAAATGATTTTTGGGGAGAGGAGAAAAAAGGGTGTCGGAAATTACTTGTTGCCCGTTTGCAATAATTGAGTTTCCGATAAAAAGAAGCAATAGAATAATATATGTTAATAAATTACGAATAAGATCTGATTTTAATGACAATTACTATTTCTATATCAAAGATAAATAAATTGAGCTTGCTCTTAACTTCTAAATATGAATTGTACCTTTCTTAACTTAAATTAGTAAGAATTATTTTTGTCGATCTCAGATAATTTTTCGGAAATCAATCTTATTTGCTCTTTGGGCCATTTCCATTTACCGTCTTTGCGAATTTCCCCAGAAAGAATTTTGCCTTTAAAAATTTCCAAAGTTTCGGTTGCGGCACCAAAACCGAAACGTTTCATGCTTAATTTACTTATTAATTTAGGGTATGGAATGTGTTCTTCTCCTTTTAAAAATATTAAATAATAATAGTAAAGTATGAGTTCTTTATTTTCATTATCAAATTTTAATTTAATAATAATTCTATTGCGCTTTAAGAGTAAAAGCAGAATGTACATGAAAAATACCGATGTAAAATAAACAACATTTAAACCCACAAAAAAGAAAAGTATTAGTACTAAAAGTCCTAATAAAGACAGCTCTTTCCTTACTCTTTTCCCGATAGGATAATCAGAAGGAGATAGTTCGAATTTTTCCATCAATTAATTTTTTGCATAGTTAATAAAAACGCAGACATTATTCAAAATTGTTATGCGAAATAAAATTATCTACTAAGTTTTTAGTAATAAAATTTGTCTACTAAAAAATTAGTACTAAGTTTGTAGTAGATTAATCTAAAAGTAAAGTTTGTTATGAAGGAGTTAACGAAAGCAGAAGAGCAAGTAATGCAAATTGTATGGGAGCTGGAAAAAGCCAGCGTAAGAGAGGTTGTGGTTAGGTTTCCCGATCCAAAACCGGCTTATACTACTGTGGCTACCGTAATGAATGCTTTGGAAAAAAAAGGATTTGTTAATAAAATTCCGGCAGGAAAATCGCATTTGTTTATAGTAAAGATTCCTAAAGAAGATTATTCGGGCTTTAAAGCAGGAGCTTTGGTGACAAATTATTTTAATGGATCGTTTTCTCGAATGGCATCTTTCTTTGCTAAGGATAATAAGCTAAGCATTCAGGAATTAGAAGAAATGATAGAAATTGCTAAGCGACAAATTGAGAAGGAGAAATAGATATGACAGATTTACATGAGTATTTTCTGCAATCATCGGTTATATTGGCTTTGTTTTATCTGATATACTTTTTGTTTTTGCGAAACGAAAGGTTTTTTGTTGAGATACGAGCTTATTTAATGTTGAGTATTCTTTTATCTATTTTTTTACCATTTGTAAAAATACCATATACAATTTTGGTCGATACAGTAAGTTCTCAGCCCGATATTGAAATGCTTCCTTTATTGATTGGAACTATAGAATCGGAACCCGTACAGACAAATGTTTTTACCATTTCTAATTTAATTTTGGCGATTTACTTAGCTGTTGCATTGGTTTTGTTAATACGAAGTTTGGTGAAAATTAGTCAAATCTATCGGATGATATTAGGAACGGAATGTACGCTAATAGATAATTGTAAAGTAGTTGTATTGGATAAAGAGATACCTGCTTTTACATTTTTTGGATACATTGTAATTAGCAGGGAGGAGTTTGTTAACGAGTCTCGTCGAAATATATTAACCCACGAAAAAGTTCATGCACAGCAAAAGCATTGGATCGATCTGCTTTTTGTTGAATTGATGACCATTATTTTTTGGTTCAATCCATTTGTGTGGCTTTTTCAGCTGGCCCTTAAACAAACGCATGAATTATTGGCTGACGATGGAGTTATAGCGCGTGGCTACAACATCGGGCAATATCAGGCACTATTAATTAACCAAATTATGGGAGCCGAAGTTGTTGGTTTAGCAAACAACTTTAATTATTCCATTAATAAAAAACGAATGATTATGATGTCGAAAGATAAAAGCCATGGAAACAGGCGCTATAAATTGTTATTAATGATACCTGCTGTTTTAGCAGTATTGTTTTTTAATCTTCAAATTACTTATGAAGCCAACGCTAAGGAGGTAGAAGTTGTAGAGATACAAAAGCAGGAAGAGGTAAAAATTGCCGGTTTGGTAATTGCTGAGGATAACAAAGCAATGCCCGGAGTAGCTATTCTTGTGGAAAATTCTACTGTTGGAACTGTGACTGATATTTATGGAAAATTTGAATTGCAGGTGGCAAAAGATGCTAATCTAATGATTTCATTTGTTGGTATGGAAACAAAAAAAATGGCAGTCGAAGATTTTATTTTAAATGGTAAGAAAAAAGAGGATTACTTTCTGAAAATAAAAATGAAATCGCAAAAGACAGCTTCGAAAGTGGTTAAAAAGACTATTGGCAATAAGAAAATGAATAAACCAACAAAACAAACACTTAATGGTAAACCAATTTTCGTGATTGTTGAAAAAATGCCAGAGTTTCCTGGTGGCCCAAAAGCATTAAGAGATCACATTGCTAAATCGATAGTATATCCTAAAGAGGCATTAAAAAAAGATATTAAAGGCCGGGTATTTGTAACTTTTATTGTATCGGACGAAGGAAAAATTGAAGGGGAAAGAGTGGTAAGAGGTGTAAATCCTCTTCTTGATAATGAAGCTTTAAGAGTAATTAAATCATTGCCAAACTGGATTCCAGGAGAACAGAGTGGTAAAAAGGTGAATGTTTCTTATACTGTGCCAATAAGCTTCGGATTAAAAGATGGTGAAAGGCAAACAAATGTAGAGGGTGAAAAGTTTAAAGAAGGTCAAATTATAAAGGTGGGCAAAGCTACTGCAGCTGTAGGTTCAAAACCTGAATTTCCTGGAGGACAATTGGAGTTGCAAAAGTTTATTGCCCGAACTGTTAAATATCCCGAAGAGGCACAGAAAAAAGGTGAAACAGGTAGAGTATTTGCCACTTTCATTGTAAATAAATTGGGTGTTGTTGATAGTGCTCATATTGTTCGTGGTGTCAGTCCATCTTTAGATGCCGAAGCGCTTCGTGTAGTTAAAGCTATGCCTAAATGGAAACCAGCTAAATCGAAAGGCGAACCTGTGAGTGTTGTTTATACTGTACCAGTTAATTTTGAATTACATAATGATCAGGGAATAATAATAATTGATAAGCTTGAATCTGATTCTTTATCAAACAATATTGAAAAAAAACAGAAAAAAGGTGAAGAAACTGTTTTTGTTATTGTAGAGGAAATGCCAGAGTATCCAGGAGGACATAAAAAATTGAAAAAATTCATCGAAAAAAAGGTGAAGGCTCTGGATTCAAAATATTTAACCGGTACAAGATGTTTTGTAAGCTTTGTGGTGAATGAAAAAGGTGAAGTTGTAAAGGCTAAAGTGGCACGAGGAACAAGAAATAAGGAGATAGATGCTATTGCTTTGCAGATTGTAAATAGTTTGCCAATATGGAAACCGGGCATGCAAAGAGGACAAAAAGTGAGCGTATCTTATACTGTTCCAATTTATTTTAAGGCGTAATTAAAGAGTTGTAGATTTTCGAGACTACCCCAAGCTATTGAGTTTTGGGGTAGTCTTATACTTCGTTGTATCTAAAACAATCTGTAGTGTGATCGTTAACCATGCCAGTAGCCTGCATAAAAGCATAGCAAATTGTTGGTCCTATAAATTTAAATCCTCTTTTTTTTAAGGCTTTGCTCATGGCAGTTGCTTCATTGGTAAAGGCAGGAACTTCCGATAAATTTTTCCAAGAATTTTTAATGGTTTTTCCATCGGTAAAACTCCAAATGTATTTATCGAAACTGCCGTATTCTTTTTGCACAGCTAAAAATGCTTTAGCATTCTTAATTGCAGCATTAATTTTCAGTTTGTTTCTAACTATTCCTTCGTTTTTTAATAATTCTTCTACTTTTTTATCATCGTAGTTTGCTACAATATTAGGATTAAAATTATCGAAAGCTTTGCGGTAATTTTCCCGTTTTCGCAAAATGGTAATCCAGCTTAATCCTGCTTGCGCTCCTTCTAAAATAAGAAACTCAAACAGTAGTTGATCATTGTGTAAGGGTACTCCCCATTCATTATCATGATAATCGCAGTAAAGTGGATCCTTACCGGCCCAGTTGCATCGTGTTTTTTGTTGCATATTTTTGTTCGATTCTTGCATGTGTTATTACTGTTATCTATTGTTTAATTTGCAGATATATTAATCCTATTAAAAATGCAAAGCCAAAACTTAGCAATGTTCCAATTAATATGTACTCGGTAAGTTTTCTGTCTTTAGCACGAGAGAGATCTCCAAACCTAAAAACAGATTTTGCTGTAATTAATAAACCTATGGCTGCCCATTGGTTAAGGACTATAAAACCGAACACAAAAAGACGTTCTAAAATACCAATGTACTTTCCAGCATGTTTTAATGAGTCGTTCGAATTATCTTCATCCAAAACCCATTTGTTCATTATTAATTTCATAAGTATTGCAGATACGTAGGTAACGCATAATATGGCTAAAATTAAAATTAAAGACTGGGTTGAGTATAGTAAATCAAATTTTACTGTAAATGGTTCGTAAATATATACTAATATTCCAATTACTATAATATGAGCTAATTGATCTAGAATAAAATACAAGTTACTGTGCTTAAAATTTAGTTTTACTAAATCTATAATATAGTGGCTTAATACAATTGTAATTACAATTGGCCAATAGGATATTTTAAATTGAAGAACTGCACAGGTTGTCAGCAAATGGATTAAAAGGTGATAATATAAATAAGGTGATTTATGCCTGTTTTGTTTTTTGTTTTCGACCCACTTGTCCGATTGAAATACAAAGTCGCCTAATACATGGGCAATTAATAATTTTAATGTTAGTTCTATCATAATTTGGATAATTGAGCTCTATAAAAATTATTTATTTTTAAAATTTCTTCATATCCACCTCTTTTCAAGGCTTCGCTAATACTACTTTGCGATTTTCCTAAAAGTTTTGCTATTTCTTTTTGATGCTTATCAGGATTTTCCAGGCTTGTTTTTATTGTTTTAGCAACAGTATTACTCCAGCTGTTTGCTGATAGTAAAATAAGGCTTAAAATTAAATTGATGGTATTATCAAAGTCATTATTGTTCGATCCTAGTGCAAGTGTTTGTTTTTTAAGTTTTTCAAAACACTCGCCCGAATTTACATAAGCTCCTCCATTTGATTCGCTTACTTTGTATGCACTGTGGCTTTCTTCTCCTAAGCCTATACCTATTCTAACATCGTAGTTTTTCGTTTGTTTAAGGCTGGCTTTAATATGAAAAGCAGCAACTAATGCTTCTTCTGGCGAAATTACAAGTTGAAAACTATCACCTCTGTAAATTTCCCATTGTTTAGGTTCGTTACCGTATTTTTGTAATACTGTTTTTAGAGAGTTAAGCCATTCTGTTACATTTCCCTTTCTCGAATTAATTATATCACCTGTTAAAACTGCTTTCATCAATTTTTTTATTCAAATATATCGGTTTTAAATCCGATATCCAAATATATCGGCTAATTATCCGATATGTATCAATATCGGATAATTAGCCGATACAAACATGATATTAACATTTGTAACGAAATATTATTTTACTGATTTATAATAGATTCAATATTTGCTTTGTCGTTAATATTCGGAAATTTATCCAATATTTGTTTGGCCACAGTTTTGGCCTGTTTCGTGTTTTTGTATTTTATATGAAGATTTAATAAGGCAACGTAATAATTCGAATCTTCAGGATTTATTTTTATTGCACTGTTTATGAATTCTACAGCTTTATTGGGTTGATTTTTAAAATCGTACATCATGGCTGCATTGTAAAATATTCTTGGGTTTTGTGGTGCATATTTTGCTGCTTTAAGCAGATAATTCATCGATTCATCGTAACGTTTACGTTCTGTTAAAAACAATGCATAAGTAAACATTGTAGCTCCGTCGTTAGGAACATTCTTCAGATAATCTTTCAATAAAATTTCAGCCTTTTTGTATTCTCCTTTGTTATTGTACAAAATTGCAAGGTTAATTTTTATTGGGTGTAGCTCAGGGTCTTGTTTTAAAGCCCTTTTATAGAACTCTTCGGCTTTATCGTTTTGTTTATTATTGTAATAGAAATTAGCCAGATTAAACTTTCCAGAAGGAAAATCGGCACTATATTCTAATGCTTCGATATATTCTTTTTCTGCTCGTTTAAGTTGTTCCTGATATTGTGCAGGTATCTGATCTTTACTTATAGTATTTAGCTTGGTAGCACATTCAACTCTAATGGCTTTGGTTTGATCGTTTAGTAATCCTAAAACTTTTTTAAATGATTTTTGATCATCCATTATAAGATTTTGTAGTGCATTGTATCTAATGTGACCATTAAAATTGTTTAGCGCATCGTATAAAATGTCTTTAGCTTTACTCTGATAATGCATTCCCAACAAGCGAATAGCAGTTGCTCTTATTATTTCGGGGTAAACATCATCATTATAAATATGAACCAAACCATCGAATCCTTTTTGGCTACCGGTTTCAGCTTCTTTAAAGTAAGTGCCATATTGCGAATTGCGACTGGTGCCATGCCATTTTTCAACATAGTCGATAGCCCATTGTGTCGACTTATCAGCATGACACTGATTACAGGCATTAGGTGTACCCAGTTCTTTAGTTAGGTCGGGACGAGGAATTCGGAAACTGTGATCGTTTCGGTAATCGGGTCCCATATAAAATTGAGCAGGCATGTGACAGTTAATACAACGAGTACCTTCTCCAACTTCAAATTTAACTCCATCGTCGGCAATTACAGCATCTCCTTTTTCTCCTTTCGATTTGTGGTAATGATGATTGTAAGTGTCGTAATCATCGGCACGGTGGCATTGTGTGCACAGACGATTATCTTCGAACAATCGTTTTGTGCTGTGTACATTGTGGCAATCGTTACATTTTACATCGCGCATGTACATTTTACTTTGCGTAAACGAACCATAAACATAATCTTCATCCAGAATCTGACCATCGATATGGTAATTTTCTCCATTAGGTAAATTTGGGATGGTATGATTATAAATATCAGCACTGTGTTTAAAATCGGAAAGAGAACCTCGGCGAGTATGGCAGCGAACGCATAAGTCTACGTATTGTTTATTGTCTATACCACTGGTTTTTACTACTAAACCAAAATTATTATGCTCGTCTCTGGCATAATCGGCTTTAGCTGCCCATTCAAGATGTTTCGATGCAGGTCCGTGACAAGCTTCACAGCTCACATCAATTTCGCTCCAGGTAGTATGATAAGAATCGGAATTAACATCGTAACCTTTAACCAAATTGGTTGAGTGGCAGTCGGCACACATGCCATTCCAATTTTGTGCTTGGTTTGTCCAGTGTAACCAGTTATCGTGTTCTATAATTTCATCTTTGTAAATTGCTTCGGACATGTGATACCATACACTATCTTTCGAGTTCCATGTTAATGCAAGAGTTTGCAGTCTGCCTCGGTCAAATTCTACTAAATATTGCTGTAGCGGATAATAACCAAAAACGTATTTAATTTCAAATTCTTCTAGCTCTCCCGATTCTCCATCGGTAAATGCATAAAATTTGTTGTCTCGTTTGTAAAGTTTATGAGTCATCCCATTGTATTCCAGAGATTGCTTGTTAAAATTTCCCAGAACAGTTGAATCATTGGCATGATCCATGGCTTTGTCGTGATCGGAACCTACCCATTCGTTGTATTCATTTAAATGGCATTCGATGCAGGTTTCGCGTCCTACATATTGAGCTTCGGTAGTAGTATCGTTATTGGCACCATAAGTGTTTATTAACAAGTACAATGGAATCGAAAGTAAACTTACTATCGATGCAATCAAGCTAATTCGTTCTGTTCTTTTGCGATTCTCCATTATAAGTAAGTTAATTGCGATTTGTTAAATGATGTTCTTCTTGTTGGTTTACTTGTATCGATAAATAATTCTCCATTTTCTATGGTAATTGGGAATGTATCTAAAGGTCGGGTAGCAGGAGCTGCTAATACTTCTCCAAATTTGTTAAACTGAGAAGCATGACAAGGACAATTAAATCCTCCTGTTTTAGCATTTGTGTTTACCACACACCCAAGGTGAGTACATTTTATCGACATGGCTAAAAAACCACCATCTTCGTATCGTTTTAAAAAGAATTGTCCTGTTAAAAATGGATATAGTTTATCTTTTTCGAAAGAATCAGCCTTACCAGCATTAAATAAGTTGGTTTTTTTTGCTGATATAGTTGTTTTACTAACACTACCTCTTACCAAAAAAAATGCTTCAATAGCTGCAGCGGCAACAAGTATTCTTTTTATGAATTTACGTCTGTTTAATTTCATTACAATAGTATCATTCAGTATTTTAAAAGATCATTAACATGCCTTCTCCTCGTAAAAAAAGAGAAATTAGTAACATGCTTATGTAAGATGATATTAATATGCTTGTGCAGGCCATAATTAATTCGGTACGGTCGGCTTTATGTTTTTTATTCCAAAATAATAGATAAGCAGCAACAGGAATTACATACAAAAGAAATGGGATAAGACCGGTTGAAATCCAAGCTGGCCAAGCCGATAACCATAAATCAAAATGAAGAAAATGATCTAATACATAAATTAATAAGAAGGTAAAAATAAAGGCTAAAATACTGGCTTGTATTGTAATCTTTTTTCCCAGCGAGGAGTTAAACCAAACTCCAACATTAACATTTGTATATTTAAAATAAGGAAGGCCTAAAAAGAATAATCCGGCAGAAAAGGGTATAATTATAGCGCTAAAAAATGGATGGAGATGAAGCAGTAATTCCTGCGCTCCTAAAAAATACCAAGGGGCTTTGCTCGGATTAGGACTTTTTAGTGGATTAGCTTGTTCGAGCAAAGGTGCATGGTAAAATACCGATACAAGAAATAAGCCAGCAATTAATATGCTTGCAAGCATAATTTCTTTTGATACCAAGTGAGGTACTACATCTACTTTTTGTTTTTTTTCCTGATAAGGAAGAGCAACTCCTCCTGCTTTTCGAACTAACCAAAAGTGCATGCTCATTAGAACGATAAATAACAGTGGAATTATACCTGTATGCAAAGTGTAAAAGTTAAGTAGAGTATTTCCATCAACGGTTTCGCTTCCTCTTACTATATTGGCTATGGGATGCCCTATCATAGGGATGTATTCGATAATTTGTGTAATAACAGTTACTGCCCAGTAAGCAAGCTGATCCCAAGGAAGTAAATAACCAGTAAAACTGGCTGCTAATACTAAAAACAACATTAATAATCCGTAAATCCAGTTTTCTGCTCTTTTTTGAAAGATACTTTGCGAAAAATAAACCCTTATCATATGAAGAAAGGATGCTAAAACCATAAGTTTAGCCGATAAATGATGCAGGTTACGAATAAACTGGCCGAATACAGTATTATTTTTTAATCCTAAAATTGAATCGTAAGCGTGCTCAACTGTTGGTATATACGAAAAGCGTAAAATTAATCCGGTAAGTGAAAGAATAACGAATAATAAGGCACAAATACCACCTAAACCAAAAGTTCTGTTGAATTTTATGGCCCTGTTGTCTATTTTTGCAGGATGAAGATGTAGAAAGAATTTTTCAAGCGATGAGAGAGTTCTATCTTCTTTATTCTTATTTGTCATTACAAGGAATATCTGATTTATATTTTGGATACAAAGTAAGTGAAAAAGCTTCGAAACTGAAAAAAAATAATATTAACACATCTGGTAGCTAATGGTAGTATTGGTAGTTTTTAAAGGGGGTAATTCTTTATTGTCGATATAATATTCTTATATATAGGTGTTTGTGGTTTACGTATGGCTTTTGTTGGAGATAATTAATGAGCAAAACATTGATATTTTTATATAACTTTAAAGTGTAAAAATTAAGATTAACTACAAAATAAAATGTTTTTTTTAGGGTGATTAATTTATCAATAATTGCTGTGATTAAACTCTAAAAGAACAAACTAAAAAATGAATTAAATGCTATGATGAAGCTAAGATTGTTGCTGTCGATTTTTATGATATCCTTATTTTTTGGCTGTATCCCGAAAAAAGTTGAAAAAAAACAACCAAATATTATTTTTCTGTTTGCTGATGATCAGTGCTATAACACTATTCATGCGCTGGGAAATGATGAAGTTATAACACCTAATCTCGACAGAATGGTAGCCGATGGTGCTACTTTTACTCAAGCTTTTAATATGGGAGCCTGGAATGGTGCTGTTTGTGCTAGTAGTAGGGCAATGATTAATACCGGTCGATTTGTTTGGCGGGCATACGATTTTGAAAAACATCAGAAAGATTTGGTAGATAAAGGACAGATGTGGGGGCAGATTATGCAATCGGCAGGTTACGAAACTTATATGACAGGAAAATGGCATGTGAGAACAGCTCCTTCAAAACTGTTCAATCATACGGTTCATATTCGTCCGGGAATGCCTAAAGATACCTGGGATCATACAACACAGGTAAAACGTTTTGCAGAATTGGAAAGAACAAAAAAAGGTAAAGCTGAAGATTTAATGCCTTTTGGGTATAATCGTCCGCAAAATGTTGCTGATACCAGTTGGCAACCATGGGACAAAAATAATGGTGGTTATTGGCAAGGAGGAAAGCATTGGAGCGAAGTGCTAAAGGATGATGCGATCACTTTTATAGACTCGGCCAAAGGAAAAGACAAGCCATTCTTTATGTATCTGGCTTTTAATGCACCTCATGATCCTCGCCAATCGCCTAAAAAGTATCTGGACATGTATCCATTGGAAAATATTTCTGTTCCGGAATCATTTTTACCAATGTATCCATACAAAGATAGTATTGGTTGTGGACCAGCTTTACGCGATGCTGCTCTGGCTCCTTTTCCTCGTACCGAATATTCAATGAAAAAACACCGCCAAGAATATTATGCTTTAATCACCCATCTCGATCATCAAATTGGCGAAATTTTAGAAGCTGTTAAGGAATCGGGTGAAATGGATAATACTTATATTTTTTATACCGCCGATCACGGATTGGCTATTGGCGATAATGGATTATTAGGAAAGCAGAATATGTACGATCATTCTATGCGTCCGCCATTGTTTGTTATTGGTCCTGATATCCCGAAAGGGAAAAAGATTGATGCTGAGGTTTATTTACAGGATATTATGGCTTCTTCGATTGAATTGGCAGGATTACCAAAGCCTGAGTATGTAGAATTTAAGAGTTTTATGTCGTTGGCTCGTGGTGAGCAGACAAAATCGAATTACGATGCCATTTATGGTTGTTACCGACCAGATATGCAACGCATGATTCGTACCAATGGCTTTAAGCTGATTGTTTATCCTCATGGAAAAGTTATGCGTTTGTACGATCTAAAAAACGATCCGAATGAAATGAATGATTTAGCTGCTAAACCGGAGTATAAAAAGAAAATAAAAGAATTGTTTACAAAATTGGTGGCTCTTCAGAAAGATATGGATGATCCGTTGGATTTGACTGAGGTTTTTCCTCAAGTATAATTGAGACAAATTATTTGAATGAAAAAGGAGCTTGAAATAACAATTCAAAGCTCCTTTTTTATTGTGATAAGTTCAAATTTTAAAATTCCAGTTCCATTGCATAATCAAGCGGAACTTTTTTACCTCGCTGGGCACCAGGTTTCCAATCTTTCATTTCCGAAGCAATTATTTTAGCAGCTTCGGCAGCTACTTCCTTCGATTTTTTTAGGATTTGAACGTTTGTTACTTTTCCTTTTGGAGATATGGTGAATCCAACAGTTGCGCTTCCTTCTAGTTTTTTTCCTTCGAAAAAGAACTCTTCCTTCAGTTTATTTTCTTGTTTTTTTACATGTTGTGCTAATCCGTAAAACCCCTGTGGATATTGTGGCATATCTTCAACAATCACAAAAACTGGTTCGTCGCTTTCGGGATATTCAGGTGCTGTTGGTGGCGGTGGAGGAGGAATGTCTCCTGCTTTTTTTAAATCTTTTGAAGAGATTTCAATTACTTCACGTTTCATGGTGAAATCAACATTTTTGATTCCTTCTCGAAAATCATTTTTGTTTAAAATACTTTGGTAGCCTACAAATGAGGCAACTAATGTCAATTTCTTCATGTTTGAAACCTCAATTTCGTATTTTCCATCCCAATCAGAAACAGTTCCAATTGTAGTACCTTTCACAACAATTGAAGTTCCTGGCATTGGATTTTCATTAACATCTTTTACAGTACCTGAAATTTTAAATACCTTCTGTTTTTCTTTGTTATCTTCAGAATCAACAGCTTTCATTATAAAGTCGTGTTTCCATTTGGATCCATTTGTTGATTTTAATGTAATGGTATTAGAAACCATTTCATAGTCTGGATGCGTAACAATTAGTCCAAAATCACCTTCGGCTGGCAATTCAAATTTATATTCACCATTAGCATTGGTAATGCTTCTTTTATTAGAGTCTTTTATGCTAATAGAGGCTTTCGAAATAGGATTGTTTTTCTTGTCTATAATCCTTCCTGTTAACTTTACAGTTTTAGATTTAATAAGTTTTTCACTTTTCTCTTTTTGTAATGTTTGTTTTGATTATGAGTAGTTTGAGGACTTGTTGTTTTGTTCTTCTACCATCTTTTTATTGATAAAGTAAAATCCACCCTTAATTTAATACCTTATGTACTTACTATTTAACAATCTTAGCTTACCTTTATTGCTTCTTTCAAATGAAACAAATTAGAAACTTATGAATAAATTACAATTGTTTACAGCTATTGCTGCAATGGGATTGCTGGCTTGTAGCTGCAATGGAAAAAATTCTAAATCCAGTAATGTAAATAGTATTAGTACAGATCAGGTAGCACCAGAATCAACAATGGTATTCGATAATGATTTAATATTGCAAAGTGCATTGGATGGAAAAATCGAAGTCGTGAAAGATGCATTGAATAATGGTTTTGATGTAAATTTTACTGATCCCAATCAGCGCACTTTGCTGATGTTGGCTGCTTTTAATGGACATTCCGATATAGTTAAGCTGCTTATAGAAAATGGGGCAGAAGTAAATTTAACAGATCAGGTTAAAAGAACTGCATTAATGTATGCATCTACGGGCAAATTTGTTCCTGCTATTAGTATTTTATTAGAAGCTGGAGCTGAAGTAAATCTGGTAGATGATGAGGAAAACTGGACGGCAGCAATGATGGCAGCATCCGAAGGTCAGCTCGAAGTGCTTAAGGTGTTGGTTTCTTACGGTGCCGATTTAAAAATGGTAGATATCGACGGAGAATCGTCATTAGACTTTGCAACTGCTAATGGACATCCTGAAGTGGCTGAATATATAAAAGCGCAAATTAAATAGTCGAGTAGTCTTAAAGCTCGGATGTGTATTTAATTCGAGATGGTGCTTAATAATTGAATCGTTAATCAACGCAATCTAGTGTTGTGAACTTTTTAAACACTATATAAAAGGGATACGTTTCGGTATCCCTTTTATAAAAATCAATTTAATAAGCTCTTATTACTTCTTTTTCTCGAGTATCTCAACAAGATTAATATCGAAAATAAGTGCTTCGTTCGGACCAATTTTATTATTACTACCTCTTTCACCATAAGCCAAATTAGCAGGTACGAACAATCTCCATTCCGATCCTTCGGGCATTATTTGTAAAGCTTCGGTCCAACCTTTAATTACACGATTAACAAAAAAGGAAGATGTGTCGCCGCGTTCTTTCGAGCTGTCGAAAACAGTACCGTCAATTAAAGTACCGTGATACACACACTTAATTCTATCAGTTTTATTTGCTGTTTTACCTGATCCTTGTTTTAGAATTTTATATTGTAATCCGCTATCCGTAACTTTTACTCCTTCGCGCTTTTTATTTTGTTCTAGAAAATTTTGACCTTTTTGCAGATTTACTTTAGCTAATTCCTTTCTTACAGAATCTTTTTCTGCCTTTTTCTGATTGAATATTTTTCTTAAATAGACATCGGCACTCATTTCAGAGAAATAAGATTTTCCGTACACATACTCATTTAAAAATCCTTTGTAAAAAGCTTCCTCGTTAATGTTGCTAAACTGATCGATTCTAAAATCAGAGTACTTTTTTTTCAATTGAGTTTTGGCAATAGCTTTTCCAAAGTGTATGCGATTAAGCGAATCAATTTGAAAAGGTGCTCTTTCAATGGTTTTCTTAAAATTGTTGGCTTCTATAAAACCTAAGGCATAACTTACACTATCGGCAACTGTTGTAAAGTTCATTTTACCGGTACGGGGTACTTTTTTGCATGCGTTAAAACATACCGTAGCAGCTAAAAAAGCAAGAATAAGACTACTTCTTTTCATCAGTTAAAATTTTTATTTAAAATTTGGTTATTTTTTGCTTTGTAATCAGGAATCAGATTATGGAAATCTATGTAGGTATTTTCTGATTTTTACAAGCGAAGCAAATTTATAAAATTGAAATAAAAAATGAAAAAATGAGCGGTTAAGATTTGTGCAATTTACTTTTTAATGAATTGCATATTTTAGTTTATGTTTATTTGCAAATTATTAAAATTAATATTCTTAGTGTAAAACATATTAATTGAGAATTATATTCCGATATTTTTTTCTTTTTTAGTAGTAACTATTATTGCGATTAATACGTTTTAATAGGACTAATTGTAACCACATAAATAATCCCAAATGAGATATGCTTCCTTAATTGTATTATTTTTTTGCTACAATCTGTTTGTTGCTAAGGCTCAGATTGATAGTTTGGAGAATTTGCTATCTCAGAAAAGTGGGATTGAAAAATCTGAACTTTTAAATGAATTATCCTATTTGTATTGGACTTCTAATCCCGAAAAAGGAATTAAATATGCAAAAGAAGCTTACGAAATTGCTAATAAGTTTGATAGTAAGACAGAAGTGGCAAAATCAATGCAAAATATTGGAATTAATTATTGGGCGGAGGGTGAATTTGATTTGGCTTTGGAATATTTAAAAAAAGCATTGCCGCTATATGTGGAATTAAAAGATTTTAAAGGAGAAGCATCAGTTTTAAGTAGTTTTGGAGTTGTTTACAAAAACTTATCAGATTTTGATAACGCCTTAGAATATTATTTTAAATCATTAGAGATATGTGAGCAGCGAAACTATACAGACATGAGGAGAAAGACTCTTGGAAATATTAGTTTGGTTTACCTTGGACTTAAAAATTACGATAAAGCATTAGTGTATGTTAAGGAAGCAATTTCTTTAAGAGATAGTTTAGGGGGCAATAAAATTTTTCCAGCTCATTTAAATACGATGGGACAAATCTATGAGGCTAAAAAGGATTATGTTAATGCTCAGGTTTATTACAAAAAAGCTCTAAAGAGGAATATTGAAAATAAAAATCATTATGGAACAACAATTTGCCTGTATAATATTGGTAATGCAAAATTTTATTTGAAGAAATACGAGGAAGCAAAAAAGTACTTTCAGGAATCGCTTAATGTAAGCTCAAAAATAAGCGACCAAATTGGGGTGTTGTATGCAAATAAAAGTATTGGGCTTATTTATGCAACTCAGGGGAAAAATAACTTGGCCTTATCATATTATGCTAAAGCGATAGATTTAGCTAATACATTAAATGCAAAAGAGCAGAAATTCGAACTTTACAGAAATTACTCTGAGATATTTAAATCTATGGGGAATTATGAAAAAGCATTAAGATATTATGAGTTGTCCTCATCTTTAAAAGATAGTATTTATAACGAGAAAAGTTCGAGGCAAATTGCCGAGATGGAAACCAAATATGCAAGTCAAAAAAAGGAAAAAGAAAATGAATTGCTTCGTAAAAATAATGAGATTCAAAATCTGGAAATTACAAAGCAAACACAATTTCGAAATGCAATAATTGTATTATTGGTACTAGTTGTTCTATTCGTGTTTATCTTACTTAACAGATTTAAGATAAAAAGAGATGCTAATACTGTTCTTTCTGAGAAAAATATGTTAATAGAAGAACATAAGCTGGAGTTAGAGCAAAAAAATGATATTTTAACGAAGCAATTTGATGAGTTAAAATTGCTAAATGCTACAAAAGATAAATTTTTTAAAATAATTTCTCACGATTTAAAAGGACCTTTTAATTCCATTTTAGGCTTTTCCGATTTATTAAATACGGATTATAAATTGCTAAACGATAAGGAAAGAATAGCTTTGCTAAAAGAAATAGATAAATCTTCGAAATTTGCTTACGAGTTACTAATGAATTTACTCACTTGGGCACAAGCTCAAATGAATGAAATAAAAATTAATAAGGAATTATTAAATCTTAAAGATTTAGTCGACACCACAGTTTCTCTTTATGGATTAAATGCCCCGTGTAAAAATATAGATATTGTTGTAGATGTGCCAGAATCTATTGTTTTGCCAATTGATGAGCATACATCGATGATTTTTATGGGTAACCTTATAAATAATGCAATAAAATTTACACCCGATGGTGGTCTAATATCTATTACTACTACTGATAAAGAAGATTATGTTCAAATTCATATTCTTGATACTGGTGTTGGAATGCCTCCTGAGGTCTTAAAAAAGTTATTTCGATTAGATCAAAATATAACAACAAAGGGAACTAATAATGAAAAAGGAACTGGTTTGGGTTTAATTTTGTGTAAAGAGTTTATTGAGCAAAATGGAGGAACAATTAGCGTGAAAAGTATAGTTGGTAAAGGGAGCGAATTTATTATTTCAATACCTAAAAGCCTTTAATAAATAAAGATTTTACTATACAAATTTGTTTGAGTTTGTATAAAAAGAAAAATCCCGAACTTCCTTAAGTCCGAGATTTTCTCTAACCACTATTTACTAACCTAAATCTAATCTATGAAAAACTTTTTCTGTTTTTGTATGATACAAATATAGCCTGCAAATTAGTTAATTGGATAAAAGAAAAGTTAAAGGATATTAAAAGAGATAATTTAGAGAGCAGAAGATGCAAAAGTTGCATTAAAGTTAAAATATATCGCAAAGAAAAATCCCGAACTTCCTTAAGTCCGGGATTTTCTCTAACCACTATTTACTAACCTAAATCTAATCTATGAAAAAACTTTTCTGTTTTTGTATGATACAAATGTAGCTTGCAAATTGGTTAATTGGATAAAAGAAAAGTTAAAGGATATTAAAAGAGAAAATTTAGAGAGCAGAAGACGCAAAAGTTGCATTAAAGTTAAAATGTATCGCAAAGAAAAATCCCGAACTTCCTTAAGTCCGGGATTTTCTCTAACCACTATTTACT
Organism: uncultured Marinifilum sp.; assembly: GCF_963677195.1. NCBI lineage: Bacteria > Pseudomonadati > Bacteroidota > Bacteroidia > Marinilabiliales > Marinifilaceae > Marinifilum > uncultured Marinifilum sp. Next base: position 4,015,516 of record NZ_OY781918.1, on the reverse strand, counting down.
AACCTAAATCTAATCTATGAAAAAACTTTTCTGTTTTTGTATGATACAAATGTAGCTTGCAAATTAGTTAATTGGATAAAAGAAAAGTTAAAGGATATTAAAAGAGAAAATTTAGAGAGCAGAAGACTCAAAAGTTGCATTAAAGTTAAAATGTATCGCAAAGAAAAATCCCGAACTTCCTTAAGTCCGGGATTTTCTCTAACCACTATTTACTAACCTAAATCTTTAATCTATGAAAATACTACTCTTTTGTAGTATACTTTCAAAGATATTACATAGATTAGTTAAGTTCTGAAAAGAATTGTTAAAAAACATTAAAAAATATTGATTTGCAGTTCTTTAATCTAGCTATTTCTGTTTGGAAAGCTTGTGATTATAACAAATTCAGAAAAATGAAACTTTGTATTTTTTGCTTCGATTTTGAAAGGTTTTGAGATTCTGGTTTACGATTTCTTAAATTTTTAATAAGATTATGTACTCCATACTTCATTTAATTTATCTAATTTAGAAGCTTGTCAAAAATAAAAATCAATTTCGGAATTAAACCATGAATGAGTCTTTACTGAATGCCCTTATGCAACTTTTTGCTCTTATTGTAGATGAGCAAAAACTTGGTTTTGAAATGGCAGCGCGCGATGTTGTCTCAGAATGGCTTCAAAAACAATTCAGCAAAGAATGGATTGAAAGATACCTTGAAGATTTTGATCGTTACCTAAAAGAATCGCATTGCGATGAAGATGGTCAGGTGTGTTTTGTAAACAAACACTCCCAAGTTGAGCAGGTTTGTAGCAAATTATTAAAAGAGGTAGAACAGGAGCAAAAAGTATGGATTATGCTTCAATTGCTCGAATTTATAGATGATACTGAGTTTACAGGACCAGACGAGTTGGCGCTGGTAAAAACAGTTTCTAAAACTTTCCGAATCCCTAAGAATGAATTTGAAAATAGTCGCCAGTTTATTATTGGTAACGAGTATTCTATTCCTTTTAATGAGCATTTGTTATTAATTGATAACAACGAAAATTGGAGGCATGAAGTCGTAAGTCATATCTATAGTTCTAGAATGCGCGGACGGATTTTTATCCTGCATTTGGTGAGTACGAATACTTTAATTATGAAGTATTTTGGGGAATACAATCTCTTTCTTAATGGGCATAATGTGAAACTCGATAGAGGCTATGTACTTTCTTTTGGCTCTGTAATTCGAAGTCCCAGAATTGATCCGGTTTACTATTCCCAAATTTCATCGGTTTTTATAGAGCGGAAAAACTTGTCGGATATTAAGTTTACTGCAAAAGATGTTGAATTTAATTTTCCCGGATCAAATAATGGTTTACAGCCTGTTAGTCTAGAAATGGAATCAGGACAACTCGTTGGAGTTATGGGAGGAAGTGGTACGGGTAAATCAACATTTTTAAATGTTTTAAACGGAAGTTTGCCTTTGAAAAATGGTAAAATCTTTATTAATGGTTACGATCTACATTTCGACGAAAACAAATTGCAGGGAGTTATAGGGTATGTGCCTCAGGATGATTTGCTTGTAGAAGAATTAACAGTTTACGAAAATTTGTATTTTAATGCCAAATTATGCTTTGATGATACCTCGGACGAAAAAATAGAAGAAATAATAGATTCTACCATCGAAGATTTTGATTTAGTAGAAGCTCGAGATCTTAAAGTAGGTGACCCAATTAATAAAGTATTAAGTGGGGGGCAGAGGAAACGACTTAATATTGCCCTCGAGCTAATGCGAGAACCGTCTGTATTATTTGTTGATGAACCCACATCTGGTTTATCTAGTATGGATTCAGAGAAAGTAATGCTGCTTTTAAAGAGACAGGTTTTAAAAGGTAAATTGGTAATTTGTAATATTCATCAACCTTCATCTGACATTTTTAAATTGCTCGATAAGCTTGTGATGATGGATCAGGGAGGAAAAGTAATTTATTTTGGAAACCCAATTGATGCTGTTGTTTATTTTAAAACTCAATCGCATTACGTTAAGCCTAACGAAAGCGAATGTTTAACTTGTGGTAATGTAAATTCTGAACAAATTCTTCGTATTATCGAAGCCCGAATGATGAACGAGTACGGAAAACAAATTCGTAAGCGAAAGAGAAATTCTGATGAATGGTACGAATTGTACAAAGAAAATATAGAGAGTAATAATCCTGTAACAGAACCAAAGGAGAAAAAACAACTTCCTAATAATTATTTTAGTATTCCTAAACGCTGGGATCAGTTAAAAATATATCTTACCCGCGATATAAAGTCTAAATTAAGCAATCGGCAATACATGTTGATTACGATTTTAGAAGCTCCATTATTAGCAATAATATTAGGTTATTTTACAAAGTATATTAGTGGTGCCGATACCGATCACCCTTCCTATTTATTCTCTTTAAATGAAAATATTCCATCCTTTATTTTTATGGCTGTGGTGGTAGCTTTGTTTTTGGGAATGATTATTTCGGCCGAAGAAATTTTGCACGACAGAAGAATGATGAAACGTGAGCAGTTTCTAAATTTGAGTCGGGCAAGCTACCTTAATTCAAAAGTGATAGTAATGCTGATTATTTCGGCAATTCAGACTTTTTTATTTGTAATACTAGCCAACTCAATTCTCGAAATAGAAGGATTAACCTGGGTTTATTGGTTGGTTTTATATACAGCATCGGCATGTGCCAATTTAATAGGACTAAATTTGTCGGCAGGATTGAATTCGGTTGTTGCGGTTTATGTTTCAATACCATTTATATTGGTACCTCAGCTATTGTTTTCTGGTGTTATTGTCAATTTTAATAAATTACATCCGGCCATTACAACTCATAAATATGTTCCTATTGTTGGTGATTTAATGACATCTCGTTGGGCCTATGAGGCTTTGGTTGTTGCCCAATTTAAGGATAATACTTTCGAAAAACATTTTTTTCCTTACGAACAGAAAATGAGCGTGGCATCATTTCGTTCGTCTTTCTTAATTCCATCAATAGAGCAAACCTATAAATCATGGTTAAAAAATGAAAGGGAAAAAGACTACAGGTTAATTAAAAACGAACTGGTAAAACTTTCTAATATTTATATACTGCCAAATAATATCGAAATTTCGAAAATCTCATTAAGGCACTCCCAAGAAAATCTTAGTGTTTGGCTGGAGAAAATTAAGCAAGCTGGCTGGAACGAATATAAGATAAATTCAAATGCAAGGGATAGTGTTTATAATGTTTTAATTAAAAAATTGGCTAGCCGTGAGCAAGTATTAAAGTTTAAAGAAAAATATCACAACGAGGCTATCGAGCAAATTGTACTTAACCGACGTGAAATTAACAAATTGATTAAATACAAAGATGAGTTAATTCAGTTAAAGGATCCTGTTTTTCAAATACCAGGAGAAAAAAATGGTAGAGCTCAATTATTTGTTGCTCAAAAAAGATTAGGTAATTACTTAATTGATACTTTTTGGTTTAATGTGATAATTATATGGTTAACATCTATCATTTTTTATATTACTCTTTATTTTGATGTACTGCGCAGACTACTTGCTTTTATCGAATTCTTAAGGGTTAAAATTTTACCCGAAGGAGATTTCCGAATTGCAAGAAAACGTCAGAAATAACAAATATTTAAAGGGATTAATCATGAATTAATCCCTTTTTTAATCCCTATCTTTTTTATTTGTGTAAAGTAATCAATAAAGAATCATTCCTAATATCGCTATAGTGTAATAAAAATAGTTTAGGATATGATGTTTTATCGGAATAAGCTGCTTTCATGTCATATTTTTGTAAGCAAAAGTAATGGGACGAATAACACAAATACAAAGCATGTCCATTCACGACGGACCAGGAATAAGAACAACTGTTTTTATGAAAGGGTGTAATATGCGTTGTGCTTGGTGCCATAATCCGGAAACCTGGAGTGCAAATCAACAAATACAGTTTTTAAAAGATAAGTGCATAGCTTGTAAAGCTTGTACTTTGCCTGCCTTAAATGATGCATTTACACCAGATCAATTAATTAAACCAAATAAATATTCAATAGCGGAATCGATTTCAATTACAGAGGCTTGTTTTACCGGAGCCTTGGAGGTTATTGGGAAGGATGTTTCTGTTGATGAACTTATAAAAGCTGTTGAAAAAGATCGGGAGTTTTTTGAAGAATCAGGTGGTGGAATTACCATATCGGGCGGAGAACCAACATTACAAACTCAATTTGTGATTGAGGTATTTAAGGAGTGTAAAAAGAGAAACATTCATACTGCCATAGAAACCAATTTATATGTAAAATCAGATATCCTTGAAGAGATAGCCGAATTTGCCGATTTATTTATGGTGGATATCAAGTTGTGGAATTCCGATTTGCACAAAAAATGGACAGGTCTAGGAAATGAGCTGGTGCTCGAGAATATTAAACTTCTGAATAAATTGGAAAAAGATTTAATTATTAGGACTCCTGTAATTCCAGAGGTTAACGATAATATTAACGAATTAATACCCATTGCGAAATTTGTTAATGAATTGAATTCTGTGGTTTACTACGAGTTATTGCCATATCACAGTTTGGGAATTGGGAAATATATAGCATTGGGAATGGAGAGCGAAATGACGGTTTTCCCTCAGTTGAGTAAGGATAGATTTAATCTGTTGCAAAATGCTGTTGCTCATACATGTAAAAAAGTAAAGAAGAATTAAGAATAGATATCATGAAAACGAGATACGACGATAGAATTGCAAACTTGCGAACAAAGAAAATGTTGCAAACAGATAAAAAAATTTGTGTGGAAGGTTTGTTGGATGAAGATGATTACGGAAGAATTGCGCCTCCGAAAGAAGGAGCATGGGAGATTATTCCCAATCATAAAGACGGTTCATTTTATGGTATAAAAGGATGGACCGATAATTTTTGTGATTTAATGGAAAAACATCCGGTTTATGTAGATTCTAATGATGCATTTGCAGGAAGATGGATGTATTTCATGTCGAAAATGAGACCGAACCTATTCAATCCCGAATTTTCTTACGATCATTTGAAAGAAGGTATTGAAAAATATAATATTATTGATGGAATTGGTTACGATGCTCATTTTGCTCCTGATTATGAATTAGGCCTGAAATTAGGTTGGGGAGGAATTCTGGAAAAAATTAGGAAATACAGAGATTTGAATGCTAAGGATGAGGAAACAAAACTGTTTTATGACTCTCACGAAAGAGCAGTTATTAGTATTCAAACTTGGATTAGCAATACAATTGAAGAGATAAAAAGAAAGATTGAAAAGGAGCAAAATCAGGAACTGAAAGATAACCTAAAGGAAATGCTTGAGGTAAATGAAAATGTGTTAAACAATGCTCCTCAAACATTTCGGGAAGCTTGTCAGTGGATTATTTGGTATCATCTTGCTTCTAGAACTTATAATCGCGATGGAGCTGGAGGGCAGCTGGATACTTTGCTGTATCCTTTTTATCGGAACGATAAAGAAGCAGGTATATTAGACGACGAAGCAGCTGTTTATCAATTAGCTTGTTTCTTAATAAACGATCCTATTTATTGGCAAATGGGTGGTCCCGATGGTAAAGGTGGCGATATGACCAATCACTTGTCATACTTAATTCTTGAAGCTGGGGATAAAGTAAATACTTCTTTGAACTTAACCATTCGTGTACATGATAAATTGGACCAGGAATTTCTGAAAAAATCGGTCGAATTATTGATTAAAAATAAGAATGGCTGGCCGCGTTATTCGGGAGATAAAGCTCTTGTTGAAGGATATATGAGAAATGGTTACGATGCAGAATCGGCACGAAAAAGAATTGCTGTTGGTTGTAATTGGATGTCTCTTCCGGGTTTGGAATATACCATGAACGATTTGGTGAAAATTAATACCGCTAGAGTATTTCAGATTGCTTATAACGAAATGTTGCAAGAGGGATTTGAAAATGCATCTACAGTAAAATTGTATGAGATTTTTAGGAAACATTTGGCCAAGGGAGTTAGGCTAAGTGCCGATTGTATTCGTTTTCAATTGAGGTATCAGCAATATAACGAACCTGAATTGATATTAAATATGCTAAGTTATGGGCCACTTGAGAAAGCTTTGGATGCAAGTGCCGGCGGAGCAGAATATTATAACCTTGCAATCGACGGCGCTGGTTTGGCAACAGTTGCAGATTCCTTTGCCGCTTTGGAGCAAAGAATTGAAGATGAAGAAAAAATAAGCTGGAAGGAATTGGATTATCACCTGAAAGGAAATTGGGAAGGAACCGATGGGGAAAGAGTGCGTCAATTAATGAATCACAGTGATCGTTATGGTCAGGTTGATTCGAGAGGAGATCGATGGGCAATACAAATTTCAAAAGAATTTACAAGCTTGGTGAAAAATGAATCTGATGAGGAGAAGAAACATTGTTTTATTCCAGGTTGGTTTTCATGGGCCAATACGGTAGGGTTTGGAGAAGCTTTGGATGCAACGCCTAATGGAAGATTTGCGAAAGCACCTATCTCGCATGGAGCTAATCCGCATCCGGGATTTTCGAAAGACGGAGCAGCAACTTCCATGGCAAAATCAATTGCGCAAATTCAACCTGGATATGGAAATACAGCTCCTATGCAGTTGGAGCTCGATCTTTCTATGGCAAAAGAAGATCAGGTTGATAATTTTATTGCTTTGATAAAAACTCATTTCAAATTAGGTGGTACATTAATTAATGTGAATATCGTAGATCAGAAAAAAATATTGGAAGCTCATAAAGATCCTTCGAAATATCCTGATTTAGTGGTGAGAATAACCGGTTTTACAGCTTATTTTGCCATGTTAACGCCAGAGTTCAGACAATTGGTTGTTGATCGTATTTTGGAAAATTAACAAGCGAGAAGTTTAAAATTATATAAGCCAAACAAATAATAAACTCTATAAAACAAAACTATGACATCTGAAAATCAAAATACAAACAAAATTTATTTGCTGTTTATAGCTTTAGCGGCTGCTTTTGGTGGTTTCCTCTTTGGTTACGATACGGCAGTAATATCCGGAACTATTGGATTTGTGAAAGCTAAGTTTGCTTTAGATACTGTAATGGAAGGATGGTTTGTAAGCTCGGCATTAGTTGGTTGTATTGCTGGTGTAGTATTTGCCGGAGAGGTTTCCGATCGTTTTGGTCGAAAAAAATCTTTAATATTATCAGGATTGCTTTTTTCAATATCGGCAATTGGATGTGCTATTTGTGCTAGCCATACTGAACTGATTGTTTACAGATTGATTGGTGGAGTTGGTGTTGGAGTAGCATCTATGTTGTCTCCTTTGTATATTTCAGAAGTATCTCCTGCCAATATACGTGGTAGAATGGTTGCTTTGTATCAATTTGCTCTCACATTAGGAATTTTATGTGCCTATTTTGCTAATGCTTTGTTATTGGGTAGTGGAGGTGAAGATACCGTTTTTACAGAGGGAAGTTTGTTGCATACTGTTTTTGTGAGTGAAGTTTGGCGTTCGATGTTCGGAAGTGAAACCATTCCTGCTCTTTTGTTTTTTTGCGCTATGTTTCTTGTTCCGGAAAGTCCTCGTTGGTATGCATCTAAAAATAGAAACGAGGAAGCTGGAGCTGTATTAGCAAAAATTAACGGTTCCGAAGCAGCCAAGCTAGAGATAAAATCAATAAAAAAAGCAATAGCAAGCGAAGGAGATAGTGCGTGGTCTATGTTATTGCAACCAGGAATTAAAGTGGCAGTTTTTGTTGGGGTAGCTTTGGCTATTTTATCACAGTTTACAGGTATTAATGCAATTATTTATTACGGACCAAGAATTATGGAAGAAGCCGGCTTACAACTTAACGATGCTTTGGGTGGACAAGTGGTAATTGGATTGGTGAATTTTCTGGCTACAATTTATGCAATTATGAAAATTGATAAATTCGGTCGAAAAAAATTAATGAAAGGTGGAATTACAGGCATGTTTATTTCTTTAATTGCAGTAGGAATTTTATTTGTACTGGAACAAACTCAGGGCTATCTGCTAATTATTTTTATTTTAACTTTTATTAGTTCATTTGCTATTGGTTACGGACCTGTAATCTGGGTTTTATTATCAGAAATTTACCCAACTAAAGTGCGTGGTAGAGCAATGTCGGTAGCTACGCTTTCTGTTTGGGTTGGAACGGCTGTTATTGGTCAGGTGGTTCCCTGGATGCTGGATACATTAAGCCCGGCGGGTACATTTTTTATTTTTGCACTTTGTTGTTTGCCGGTTCCTTTAATATTAAAATCGGTACCTGAAACCAAAGGAATGACATTGGAAGATATTGAAAGTGTTTGGACAAAATCAAAACAGTAAAAAAACATTAGATGAAAACAATAAATATACTAGTATTATTTGCATTGATTATTGGATTAAATGCCTGTGAAGAAAAGCAAGAGCTTATTCAATATGTCGATCCTATGATTGGAACAGATGGACATGCTCACACTTTTCCGGGAGCTACTTTGCCTTTTGGAATGGTACAAGTAAGCCCAAGTAACGATTTTAAAGCTTGGGATTGGTGCTCGGGATATCATTACAGCGATTCCATTTTAAAAGGATTTGCACATACCCATATTAGTGGTGCCGGTTTGGCTGGTTTGGGAGATATTTTGTTAATGCCCACCGCTGGGAAAGCAAAAATAAAGGCTGGTAGCGAAGAAGATCCCGATAGTGGTTTTTGTTCTCGTTTTTCTCACGATACTGAGGTAGCATCGGCAGCCTATTATTCGGTTATTTTAGATGATTATGATGTAAAAGTTGAGTTAACGTGTACTCCACGAGTTGGTTTTCACCGATATACTTTTAACAAAGAAGGAAATGGAAATGTGATTGTCGATCCTACTCATAATATCATGGAAAATGTTGAAGCTACAGAAATTGAGCTTTTATCCGATACAGAGATTAGGGGTTGGAAACATTGCAACGGAGAAGCTGGGAACAGAAAGGTTTACTTCTATGCAAATTTTTCAAAACCTTTTGTAAATAGTGGTGTTGCTGTAAATGATCAAATTCAGAAATCTGTAAAAGTAGCTACCGATAAAAATGTTAAGGCTTTTGTGAGTTTCGATCTCGAAAAAGGAGAAAGTATCAATGTGAAAGTTGCTATTTCGCACGTAAGTTATGAAGGTGCTTTGGCAAATTATAAAGCCGAAGCCGAAGGCAAATCATTTAAACAGGTTTTGTCGGAAGCAAAAAAGCTTTGGGAAGAAAAAATGAATAAGTTTCATATCGAAACAGGAAAAATATCCGATAAAAGAAATTTTTATACTGCTCTTTACCATTCTATGATTTCTCCGAATTTGATTTCCGATGTTACAGGAGAATATATTGTAGAAGGGAAAAAATATGATTCTAAAATTGATCAGTACAGTAACTTTTCCACATGGGATACCTACCGGGCAGTGCATCCATTAATGGCAATTGTAGAGCAGAAAAAAACTGCCGATTTTGTGAATTCTCTTTCGTCACGCTTCACCCACTCGAAAGTAGGTTTACCTGTTTGGGAATGCCTTGGGCACGATAATGTGTGTATGATTGGTTATAGTACGGTTTCTGTTATGTCCGATGCTATTATGAAAGATATTGCAGGTATAGATACCCAATCGGCTTACGATGCCATGAGAGCTGCTTCCTTTAATCTTGAAAAACACAGTAACAGCTACGATGTAAATGGAATGAATTACTATATCGATATGGATTTTGTACCTGGAGAAATTGGCAGTTCTGTCTCGAAAACTACCGAGTACAACTATTACGATTGGTGTTTGAGTCAGGTGGCGCAAAAACTTGGTAGATTGGATGATATTTACATGTATATGCAAAGATCGAAAGGTTATAGAAACTTGTTTGATGAGAAAACAGGATACCTTCTGCCGAAATTACAAAATGGTAAATTAGTTAGTGTAGATAAATCAAAATGGGATGCTTTGGTACACAATTATGTATCTGGAAATATCTGGGGATATTCTTCTTATGTACCTCACGATATGGGATATTTAATGCAGCTGCATGGTGGTAAAGAGCAATTTGCTTCTTGGCTAGATGCTATTTTTGCCGATAATTCAGAAATTGGAGGTTCGCAACATGTTGATATTTCTGGTTTTATTGGGAAATACGGACATGGTGATGAGCCTTCGCACCAAATGCCATACTTGTATGTTTATGCTGGTCAAGCATCGAAAACCCAAAAATTAGTTAGAGATATTCTTTCTCGTTTTTATCACGATAATCCTGCTGGTTTGGACAATAACGATGATTTGGGACAAATGTCGTCATGGTATATTTTCGGATCACTGGGATTTTACCCAGTATGTCCGGGAAGCAATCAGTATCAGATAGGATCTCCTGCTTATAAAAAGGCAAGTATCAATCTTGAAAATGGCAATACTTTTAACGTAATCGCAAATAATAATTCCGATAAGAATGTTTACATCCAATCTGCTAAACTAAATGGTAAAGAATATACAAGGCCATTTATTACTTATAATCAGATAAGTAATGGTGGAAAATTGGTATTTGAAATGGGAAGTAAACCCAATAAAACATGGGGAAATGCAGAAGCTGACCTTATAGAAATATTGGGAACGAAATCTATCGGAGAATATAAATTACAGGAAGAAAAGCAAGTTTTAATGCCTTATACCAAGGATAAAACTTTCAGTTTTGAAGCTAATAAAAAGCTTGAGCTGATATGTGGTACAAGTGGTGCCGAGATTAGATACACAACCGATGGTTCGGAGCCTGATTTGAATTCGAAGAAATATCGGAAGCCAATTTATATTAATAAAGATGTATCGATTAAAGCAAAAGCCTATAAAAAAGGATTAAAAGAGAGTGCTGTTGCTCAGGTAAATTACCTAAAAGGCATACCCTATAATGCTAAAACAGCTTATCCAAAAGTAAGTGTTGAAGGCAATGATATTGGATATGGAAATAAAAGTGGAGTGCAACTAATTGATGGTGGATTTGGTTCTACAACTTATAATGATGGTTTCTGGACAGGAGTAGATTTGAAAGATCTTAATGTTGGAATTGATTTAGGCCGATTGAGAAGCATTAGTAAGGTAAAGCCAGGTGTTTTGATTTATCCGGGAGCATGGATTTTTAATCCGAAGGATATCGAAGTATATGTTTCAAACGATCAGAAAAACTATCGTTTGGTTAAAACATTTGCTATGGAATCTCCTAAAGATGAAAGAAGATTTATTGTTCGACCTTCTATTAATTTTTCACCTGTAAATGCAAGATATTTAAAAGTGAAATTTAAAAATGGACCGATTCCAGATTGGCACATGGCTGGAGGAAGAAAGCACTGGATTTTTGTGGATGAAATACTAATCAACTAAATTTTTAAACGAATTAATACCATTTTTTGGGAATTAATCGAGAATTAAATAAGATTTAATCGTCTGTTGTTTCCTTTATCAGACAATTAAGTAGAGGGATTTTTTTGCCTCAATTTTAAAATAAGTATTATAAGTAAAACTGAATATAATGAAGAAACTAAATTATTTGTTACTCGTTTTTGCAATTACTTTTGTAGCATGTCAGCCTAAGCAAGCAAAAAAAGAAGAAGTAAAAATAAATCCTCTGGCTAAAGAGGTAAAAAAAGAATTTGTAAGATCCTGGGATGCATATAAAAAGTATGCATGGGGACACGATGTATTATTGCCAATTTCTAAATCGCATCAGGATTGGTACGAAGAATCATTACACATTTCACCAATTGATGCCTATAGCACCATGAAAGTAATGGGACTGGATGAGCAGGCAAAAGAGGTTGAGAATTATTTAATAGATAGTATTAGCTGGGAGAAGGATTTGTATGTGAAAACATTTGAAGTAAACATCCGAATTATGGGTGGATTGTTGGCAATGTATGAATACAATCCAGATGCAAGAATACTCGAAAAAGCCGAAGATTTTGGTAAAAGAATGTTAAAGGCTTTCGATTCTCCAACGGGAATTCCATATTACTGGGTGAACCTGAAAACTGGTGAAACCAAAGGGACTACAGTAAACTTAGCCGAAGCTGCTTCGTATATGTTCGAGTTGGGAATATTGAGTTACTACACTGGAAATCCTGTTTATTATCAAACAGCTAAAAAGGCGAATTTGGCAATTTGGGAACGCCGATCTGATATAAATCTTGTTGCCGATCAAATTAATGTAGAAACAGGTGAGTGGTTAAACGATCATTCTCATATTTGTGCAGGAGCCGATTCTTATTATGAATATTTGTATAAAAGTATGTCCTTGTTTGGCGATAAAGATTCTCAGAAGATGTGGAATGAGAGTATTGCAGCGATCAACAAATATGTGGCTGATGAAACTGATGAAACGCTTTGGTATGGTCGTGTAAATATGAATACCGGAGAACGCAATTGTATCGATCCACATTCGGGAAGCCAATTTGCAAGTATTGTTACTTTGTACGATGCATTCTTCCAGTCGATTCTTGCTTTAGATGGTGATTTACGAAGAGCAGAAAAAACTCAGGATACCTGGAATGGTCTTTGGAACAAGTATGGTTTGGAGCCTATGATTTATGATTACAAGCAAGGAGAACCTACTTATCCGGTTTACGATTTAAATCCTGAAATTATTGAGTCGGCTTACTATTTATATTACATTACCGGCAAGCAGAAGTATTTTGATATGGTAGATAAATATTGGTCAGATATTAAAAAATACTGTAGAACAGATGTGGCCTTTTCATCAGTCGAAGATGTAAGAACCATGGAGAAAAAGGATTATATGCCTACTTTCTTTTTTGCAGAGACAATGAAATATTTATATTTAACTTTTACTGAGGATACAGGAGTTTTCAACTTAGACGACTATGTGTTTAATACCGAAGCTCATCCTTTTGCAAAGAAATCTTTCGATCCAGAAAAAGTGAAGAAAAATCTTGGATTAGAATAAACCACTGAAAGGGATTGTGTTTTCATAGCAGTCCCTTTTTATTTGCAAAATAAATTATATATTTCTGTTGTGAAATTTAATATTGAATCATTTTTTGCAGACCCTAAAGATGTTTTTCATTTGGCACGTGTTACTTTACGCTCCAAAGTAGATATTCAAATGCATACTCATAATTATGCCGAGGTTTTTTGGATTGAAGAAGGAGAAGGGTATCACTTAATAAATGGAGAAAAAGTAAAAGTATTTCCAGGCTATTTTTGCATGATACGGCCTGATGATACTCACGCTTTTATGGCAAAATCGGCTGCTAAAGGATTAACAATAACAAATTTGGCTTTTTGCAGTAGTACTTTAAAATATTTTAGAGAACGATATTTTTCTAATAGTAACCTATATTTTTGGAGCAATAGTCATTTGCCATTTACTTATCGCATACCAAAAGAAGAACTCAGTCTTTTAAGTACCAAGGCCGATCATGTTATTAATCAAACAAAAAATAACATTCATTTAGACAGGTTACTCTTATTTATTTTTGAAATAATTGAACCTGCCAATGAAATTTATGATCGCGAAATGCCATATTGGCTTCAGTCAGCTCTGGAAAAATATAATTCGCCAGCAGTATTCAAAAAAGGTGTCGATGGTTTTTTATTATTAGCCAATAAGTCTCTTGATCATTGTAACCGAATCTTAAAAAAACACAAAGGAAAAACGCTTACCGAAACAATAAATGAAGCAAAAATTAAATATGCAGCCAAATTATTAGTAATGACCGATGCATCGGTTAAAACAATTGCTTTTGATTGTGGATACAGCAATATAGGTTATTTTTATCGTGTGTTTAAAGCCCATTTTAAAATGTCACCTAAGAATTATAGGGTGCATAATAAGCGAATTATATAAAAAGAGCCGAAAATTAATTCGGCTCTTTTAGTATTATAAATGTTTTAATATTTCTTTTGCATTCGATCTGTTTTTATAATCCGGATCGTATTGTACATATTTTACTTTACTATCTTTTCCAATAACATAAGTTGCTGGCACAGGAAGTGTCTGATCATTATTGCCATTAGAAACAGTAAGATCAATTCCATACTCCTTGTATTTTTCTATCAATTTTTTTTCTAATACAAAGTCAACACCATACTGTTTCATTATTTTAGAATCTGTATCGTGAATAATAGAGTATTCTGCATTTGTTTTCTGAATTGTTTTATCAATACTTACAGGAATTTCTGGGGATATAGCAATTAAACGAGCACCAGCTTTTTTAAACTTCTCTATATTGTCCTGTAAGTGAGCTAAATGCTTGTTGCATAATGGACACCATTGTCCGCGATAAAATACAAGTATTACTTGCTTACTCTTAAGAATTTCTTTACTTATTACTATTTCTCCATTCTGATCTGTTGCAGTAAACATAGGTGCTTTTTCACCTACTAAAATGCTGCTTTTTTCATTTTGACTATAACTTAGGGAACTGATTAATAATGTTGCGATTACTAATAAATTTTTCATGATTTTTTAATTGATGAATAATAAAATACAAATTAGTCTTTTATTGTTGTTAATCAAATACTATTGCAAGATCAGAAGGTTAATGATTTGTTAATTGTTTATTGTAAGCTGAATTTTAAGATTAATACTATGTTTAAGTTAGATGAAATTGGCGTTTTATTATTAATAAAATTTGCTTTGTGAATTATTCTGTAAATTATAATGTTGGCATACAAAATACTCTCGGTATTTAAGAGGGATTCCAACATCGAGAAATATTCTTATCTAGTTTTAAAAGTAAATTAAAAAATACTGAATTATTTTCAGGTTTAATTTTAATAATATGTCAAATTGACTTGATTTTTAGTTCATTAAGGACATTATTTCAGAATATTCTATTGATATCTTAATTGGCAGATTTTTTGGAATCATAAATTCAGAATATTAATAATCGAGATATGAACTTTAACAATTTCACAATTAAATCGCAGCAAGCAATCGAAAAAGCATTTCAGATTGCTCAGGGAAATCATCAGCAGGCAATAGAAACAGGTCATTTACTAAAAGGAATTGTTTCGGAAGGTGAGAATGTTGTTGGTTTTTTAATGAATAAATTAGGTGTACATGTTCAGAATTTCACCTTAGTCTTAGATAAGATACTAGAATCTTATCCTAAAGTGAGCGGGGGAGAGCCATTTTTGTCCAGAGATGCAAGTGCAGTATTACAATCGGCTACTGATGTGTCAAAAAAAATGGGAGACCAGTTTGTTTCTATTGAGCATATTTTACTGGCATTTTTGAAAGGAAAGGATCAGATTGCTCAATTGTTTAAAGATAATGGAGTAAACGAAAAAGATTTAAGCGCAGCAATAAAGGATTTACGGAAAGGAGCCAAAGTTGATTCTCAAACAGCAGAAGATACTTTCAATTCACTAAAACGTTTTGCAGTAGATCTAAACGAAAGAGCACGTAATGGAAAATTAGATCCTGTTATTGGTAGAGATGAGGAAATTCGTAGAATTCTGCAGATTCTTTCCCGACGTACAAAGAATAATCCAATATTAATTGGAGAACCCGGAGTTGGAAAAACTGCTATTGCCGAAGGTTTGGCTCATAGAATTGTAAAAGGCGATGTTCCCGATAATCTAAAAAGCAAGCAATTGTATTCTTTAGATATGGGTGCATTAATTGCAGGTGCAAAATATAAAGGAGAATTCGAAGAGCGATTAAAATCGGTAGTGAAAGAAGTTGTAGAATCTAATGGCGAAGTAGTACTCTTTATCGATGAAATTCACACTTTGGTGGGAGCCGGAAAAAGCGAAGGAGCAATGGATGCTGCCAATATTTTAAAACCAGCTTTGGCGCGTGGTGATTTACGTGCTATTGGTGCCACAACATTAAACGAATATCAGAAATATTTCGAGAAAGATAAAGCCCTGGAGCGTCGATTTCAGAAAGTAATAGTAGACGAACCTGATACATTAAGTGCCATTTCTATACTTCGGGGATTAAAAGAGAGGTATGAAAATCATCATAAAGTACAAATTAAAGATGAGGCAATTATTTCAGCAGTTGAGCTATCACAAAGATATATTTCAGACCGTTTTTTGCCCGATAAAGCAATTGATCTAATTGATGAAGCAGCTGCCAAATTACGTTTAGAAATGAATTCTCTTCCCGAAGAGCTAGATGAGATTGAGCGTAAAATAAAACAATTGGAAATTGAAAAGCTAGCTATCGAAAGGGAAGGCGATGCTAAAAAGAAAGAAGATTTGGCTCGCGAAATTGCCGAATTAAACGACGAGCGATTAAAATATCGCGCCAAATGGGAGGCCGAACGGGAAGTAATAAATGGAATTCAAAAGCATAAAGAAGAGCTGGAATCGCTTAAATATGAGGCCGAAAAAGCCGAGCGTGAAGGCAATTATGGAAGAGTTGCCGAAATTAGGTATGGAAAATTAAAAGAAGTTGAACAAGAAATTGAAGATTTAAACGAAAAGTTAAAACAAAATCAGAATTCGGATGCTTTAATTAAAGAGGTGGTAAGCAATGATGATATTGCAGAAGTAGTTTCGAGATGGACAGGAATTCCTGTTAACCGAATGCTAAAAAGTGAGCGACAGAAACTACTCTCTCTGGAAACAGAATTACACAAACGTGTGGTTGGCCAGCAAGAAGCCATTACAGCTGTTGCCGATGCAGTAAGAAGGAGCAGAGCCGGATTACAGGATAGTAAGCGACCCATTGGTTCTTTTATATTTCTGGGGACAACCGGTGTTGGAAAAACAGAACTGGCCAAAGCATTGGCCGAGTTTCTGTTCGACGATGAAAATCAAATGACCCGTATCGATATGTCGGAATATCAGGAAAGGCACTCGGTATCTAGGTTAATTGGGGCTCCTCCGGGATATGTGGGCTACGATGAAGGTGGACAGCTTACCGAATCGGTTCGCCGTAAACCTTATTCTGTTGTCTTATTAGATGAAATTGAAAAAGCGCATCCCGATGTTTTCAATATTCTGCTTCAGGTTTTAGATGATGGCAGATTAACCGACAATAAAGGTCGGGTGGTCGATTTTAAAAATACAATTATTATTATGACCTCAAATGTTGGTTCTCAGTTAATTCAGGAGAAAATTGAACGGCTTACTCCTGAAAATAGAGGCGAATTACTTTGGCAAGTCCGAGAAGAAGTTCTTACTTTATTAAAAAAGAGCATACGTCCCGAATTTTTAAATAGAATTGATGAGAGTATTGTATTTACACCTTTAGAGCGCGACGAGGTAAAGCAAATTGTAAAGCTTCAATTTAATATTATTCAGGAAATGCTTCTAAAAAGCGATATACAAATTAATTTGAGCGAATTAGCCATTGATTATCTCGGCAATTTAGGTTTCGATCCGCAATTCGGAGCCAGACCAATAAAGCGTGTTCTGCAAAAACAGGTGTTAAATGAATTGTCGAAGCAGATATTAGCCGAAAAAATTATTGCCAAGCAGAATATATTAATAGATGTTATGAGCGAAAAACTTGTATTTAAAAATGTATAACTCATTGTTTGGTAACTATATTTTAAAATTTGAAGAGAGCTTTGCAGATTTATTAGCAAAGCTCTCTGTTTGTAAATTGCAATGGTTTGCAACGATTTTTTATTGAATTAATTGTAAATTTTAAGCTATTGTATTTTTATTCCATTTCTTTGCTCATTATATTTAAAATGAAAATATCAAATTAATAATATAAATCAGTCCCAAATGTCATTAAGTGAATTAAAAGCTGCCTGGCTCGAGAACTATAAAACAGCTCCTTCTCAGCTCGAAAAAATGAGCAAGATTAACGGGTTAATTAGTGCATTCAATGCAAATGTTGATGCAGTAATTAAGGTGAGTGGAAAAAGCATAGAAAAGTTAATTGCAGAGAACAATTTAGATGCAAATATTATTGCTTCGGAAGGAGAAAAAGCCATTCGTAAAAGTGAAGATGCACTTAGAGGATTTCTACATTGTTTTAAAAATGGTATTGCAGAAGAATGGTTAATCGAAGAGGTTGAAGTTTTTGAGTGGCTGAATAAAAATGTTGGCTACGATAAAATGCAAATGGGTGGCCAAGGTGGTATTGTTGCTAATGTAATGGCCGTTTGTGGTGTAAAACAGGTTTATGTGCATTGTGCATCGGCACCAAAGGAGCAGGGACAGTTGTTTCTAGATTTACCTAATCTTGTAACTACTAACCAAAATGGAGATTTACAACAAGCATATACAGTTGATCGTTCTGCAGAAAATGCGTTAATTCATTGGATAATTGAATTCGATAAAGGAGATACCATTAATATTAATGGGGAAAGTTATACTTGCCCTAAGGCGAATCGATTTATTGCAACCTACGATCCTTTAAATTTTAAATTGCATGTCGATCAGAATTTCGACAGCAGAATGTCAAAAGAGGATATTAATCCAGAGTATATTATTCTTTCGGGATACCAAATGTTGCAGGAGAATTTAGTGGATGGGACCAAAGGAACAGAACGTATCGACTTATCGAAAAAAATGATTGCTGAATGGAGAAAATCTTGTCCAAATAATTTACTGCATTTAGAGGTTGCCTCAACTCAGGATAAAGTAATTAGAAAACATCTAATTGATAGTTTGGTCGAAAGTGTAGATAGTTTAGGTTTTAACGAACGGGAATTAATAGATATTCTCGAAGTTATTGGAGAAGAGGAATTAGCTGCGAAGTGTGAAGAGACTACCAACTCGTCTAATTTGTTTGAGGGAATGCTTAAAATTTATGAGTACACAAAATGTCCAAGAATGCAATTGCACATGTTTGGATTATACCTTACTCTGCAACAAAAAGGATTTAAAGTTTCGCCATTGCAGAATAGAAATGGAATGCAATTGGCAGCAACTGTTGCTGCAGCAAAAGCAGGAACAGGTGCTATTAATACCAAAGAAGTGCTGTTATGGGCTAAAAATCACGAAGTATCAAATGTTGGTTTAAATGAACTGGAAACTTTAAGTAAAACAGTGAAAAATCATTTTGGTGAAAATGATTTGTTGTCAACAGGAATTTATGAAAATAAGGATTTGGAAGTAATTGCAGTGCCAACAATTATTATCGAAAAACCTGTTACCTTAGTTGGTATGGGAGATACTATTTCATCTGTATCATTGGTAGGTGCATTATAAGCACAAAATAATTTAGTAGAAGAGGAGTTTTTAGCTTAAGGCCAAAAACTCCTCTTTTATTGCAAAAAAATAGCCTCGTGGTACCAAGGCTATCCTTCTAACGAACCGATTGTGTGGAACAGTTCAAACTAACTCTAACTAATCGTTTTTTTTATGAATGACGAGACTAAGATAGTTTACGCCACTTAATTTTGCTTTAATTACCAATTAACACAAACTAAAAATTTATTAATCGAAGCTAAAAAAGCAGTTTTTAATTTTCCTTTATATAAAATTTGCACCCTTATTTTAAATAAAGAAAAAGAATAGAAAGAAAAGTTTATTAAAAGAAAAAAATCTTTATTGAAATTTTAGTTTTGAACTATTATATCTCTAAATAAAGCTATTTTGTAAAATATAAATGCATAAATACACATTCCCATAGAAAACGTTTGCATAGAACAAAAAAATACACTTATATTGCAATGTATTTAATAGGTAAAACACACTAATTATTTGTGCGATGCTTTTATAGTGCTGATTTTCTTGTGTTTAAACAAGAGAATCTAATCACTAACTAATCACTAACTATTGAGGCTCCGATTTTTTCGGAGCCTTTGTTGTATCGAAATAATGAATGATTTTTGTTGTAAAAAAAATGAAATTTTGCTTTGTTAATGCCAAATTGGGAATTTGAAAAGCGAAATTGATATGGAAATGATCGCTATATCTTATTTAATAGTAAGGAATCTATATACATTCAATAGTTTAACTGTTAATAACGTGTTGATATGCAATCGTTTCCTAAGTGTGTTTTATAACACAAGGTAATTATGGACAAAAATCTTTAAAAGTGCTTTGATTTCTATTCAAAGTCCTTAAAATTTGCATAATCAAATTATAGAATTTTAACGGAATAATAAAACAAATATTCTTAACAATGACACCTAAGTTAAAAGCGCAAGCCGGAACTTTCGAATCGAGTGATATTATGATCTTGATTGAGCCTGTGGAGCAGGACTCCGGACGCCGAGTAGATATTTCTTCGACAGTAATGCTTCAGTTCGAAAAAGATATCAAATCTACAGTAAATAAAGTGTTAGATGATCTTGACATTAAAGATGTACACTTAATTGCAAAGGATAAAGGAGCGCTAACGCCAACAATTAAAGCTAGAGTAGAAACCGCAATCAAACGTTCTTTAGGTATTCAGGAGGGAACCATGTAATGGCTAAAAAGAAAAGAAGATCAATGTTATACATCCCTGGAAATAACCCGGCAATGATTCAACAAGCCGGAGTATATGGATGTGATGCTGTATTATTAGACTTGGAAGATGCTGTAGCTCTTAACCAAAAAGATGCTGCCCGTATTTTGGTTCGTAACATGTTACAAACAGTAGATTTTTATGAAACTGAGGTTTGTGTGCGTGTAAATAATTTTCATACCCCTTTTGGGCTTACCGATCTAGAAGAAATCGTACCTCTGCAACCCGATAATATTCGTTTTCCAAAAACCGAAACGCTTGCCGATGTAAAAGAATTTATGAAAGAGGTGCGCCGAATCGAAAAAGAACATGGAATTAAGAACCCTAGCATGACAATTCATGTAATGATCGAAACAGCAAAAGGTGTAGCTAATGTTTATGATATTGCTGCTGCCGATCCTCGTATCGATGCAATTACAATTGGAGGACAAGATTTAACTGCCGACATGGGAATTATTAAAACCCCAGATGGTGTGGGTATCGATTATGCCCGAAAAAGAATTGTAATGGCTGGTAAAGCCTATGGTTTAGATGTTTTAGATACTGTTTTTGCCGATGTAAACGATGAAGAAGGTCTTAAAGAGGAAACCGAATATATTAAGAAAATTGGTTTCGCAGGTAAAGCCTTAATTAATCCTCGTCAGGTTGATGCAGTTCATGAAGTATTTAATCCATCTGAAAATGAGGTGCGTAAAGCATACCGTGTTTATTCCGAATTTATTAAGAATAAGAAAGCTGGTATTGGAGTATTTGCTATCGATGGAAAAATGGTCGATGCTCCGGTTGTTCAACGTGCCATCACAGTTTTAGAATATGCAAAGGTCGATTTAAAAGAAATTGAAGATAGCATAGAGTAAATTAGGTTTGGATTCTTAATTAAGAAATAATGAAAAATTCAATAGGAGTTGAAATTCCTGAATATATAGAAGGATTGGGTGAATTGAAACCTTTCCGTGGTGTTTGGCAAAGTATTATTGAAGATGAAGCTCCGGCTACAAATATTTCCAGAACACTAAAAGCAAAAAAACCGCATACTTCGAAACTTTGTGCAAGTCTTGAAGATGCTATAAAAAAATGTGATGTTTTCGATGGTATGACAGTAACTTGTCATCATCACTTAAGAGGTGGTGATGGGGTTTTAATGGAGACCGTTCGAATTCTCGATGAAATGGGAATCAAAGATATTACTTTGGCTTCTTCATCTTTAACATCGGCGCACGATGGTTTAGTTCCTTATGTTGAAAAGGGAATGATTACCAAAATTTTCACATCGGGCATTAGAGGACGATTAGGAGAAACCATTTCAATGGGTAAATTAAAATATCCTGCTATAATTCATTCTCATGGTGGTCGTGTAAGAGATTTTTTAACAGGTAGAATAAAACCAGACTTATCGGTTTTAGCTGCCTCAGCTGCCGACGAGGAAGGAAACTCAACAGGTTCACACGGACCTTCGGCTTTCGGATCAATGGGATATGCCGATATCGATGCAAGATATTCAAGAAATGTAATTGTTGTAACCGATAATTTAGTTGATTATCCTTGCTTGCCAAGTACTATTAGACAACATTTTATCGATCATGTTGTAAAAGTAGATTCAATTGGAGATGCAACAAAAATTGCATCGGGTACAACTCGTATTACTAAATCGCCAATGGATTTGCGTATTGCTCGTATTGCAGCCAATGTAATTGAGCATTCAGGATTGTTTAAAAACGGAATGTCGTTTCAGGTTGGTGCTGGTGGTGCTTCTTTAGCAGTAGCTAAATTTCTTCGCGAAGATATGATACGCAAAGAAATTAAAGGAAGCTTTATGATTGGTGGTGTTACCTCTTACGGTGTTGATATGTTGAATGAAGGATTGTTTCAGGCAATTTTCGATGTTCAATCTTTCGATGCAGCAGTAAGTACATCCGTATTAAATAACCCAAATCATATCGAAATTACCTGCGATCAGTATGCGAATCCGAACAATTGTGGTTCTATGACTAATAAGTTAGACGTAGTTGTTTTGGGTGCCTTAGAGGTTGATGTAGATTTTAATGTAAATGTAATAACTGGTTCGTCTGGAGAAATAAGAGGAGCATCCGGAGGTCACTCCGATACAGCTTCGGGTGCAAATTTAACAGTCGTGGTTTGTCCATCATTCCGAGGTCGTTTACCAATTGTTAAAGATCGTGTTCACACGGTTGTAACTCCCGGCGAAAGCGTTGATGTGGTGGTTACCGAACGAGGAGTTTGTGTTAACCCTTCGAAACCAAATCTTGCGGCAGCATTAAAAAAAGCAGGTCTTAAGGTTGTCGATATTTGCGCTCTTAAAAAGGAAGTAGATGCAATGACTGGTATTCCTGCAGAAAAACAATTGGGCGATAAAATTGTTGCTTTGGTTGAATATAGAGACGGAACCATAATTGATGTGATATACAACGTAGAGAATCTTTAGTTAGATTACGAAAATATATTTATTGTGCACCCTAATTGTAATTCTACTTTTAGGGTGTTATTTTAAACAGGTAAAACAGCAGGCTTAAAAATATGGATGAGGTGATTAAGGAAATATTAGCCGCAAAAGATCAAAGGGCAGATGCAAGAATTCAAATTGCTAATCGAAAAAAGGCCTCTTTGAGCTTTAATTTAAATATACCTGGATATCCAAAATCAAATGATCAAATTAAATCCTTTTTTCAACATACATTAAAAGATTTAAAGAGATATTTGCTGGCTAATCGTATAGATATTGAGTTGGAAGATGAACAATGCAGAGTCGATAAAGCGGGCGATTTTTATATTGTTCCTTTAGTTAGCAATTTATCTATTCATCAAATTAAGGAGCTTACAGAAGCTTTTGAAATTAAACATCCGCTTGGGCGATTGTTAGATATCGATCTTACCAATTCTGAGGGAAATCCTGTTTCTTCGGGCAAAGCAAAAATATGCTATTTCTGTAATCAACAAGCAGCTATTGTTTGTATGAGAGAAAAAAATCACTCTTACGAAGATATGAGAAATAAGATAAATCGGGATATATATTGTTTTATGGAATCTGTTCGCGAAGAAAAGCTTTGCAATTTTCTTTCGGCAACTGCCCTAAAAGCACTTTTGCACGAGGTTTCATTATCGCCAAAACCTGGTTTGGTCGATCGCTTTTCAAATGGTTCTCATCAAGACATGGATTTTTCTACTTTTTTAAATTCAAGCGCTGTTCTTTCGGTTTATTTTAAAGATATTGCTAAATATGGATTTAATTTTAATCTGGGAAACCTGAAGGATGCTTTACCTGAATTGCGTCGCATAGGATTGTTAATGGAAGAGGATATGTTGCGCGAAACACAAGGTGTAAACACCCATAAAGGAGCAATATTTTTATTATGTTTTTCTCTTTTTATTAGTGCAAATCTTATTGCTGCAAACAATTTTTCTTATTCTGCTTTCGCAGATCAGTTAAAAAAATTGAATGGAAATTTGGTTGAACGCGAACTTGGAAAAAACTTGTATTCTAAAAGAAAAACTCATGGAGAAGAGTGTTTCGAAAAATACGGATCTAAAGGCCTAGGCATACGAGGTGAGGTGCAATCGGGTTTACCCTGTGTTTTTAATTGCGCTATTCCGGTTTTATCGAGTCATCTTAAAAAGAATAATGTGCTTACCGATGAGATTTTACAGAAATCTTTGGTTCATACTTTGCTGGCTTTAATTGCCAATAACAACGATAGTAATATTTTATTTAGGAAGGGGATTGAGGTTTTGGAACAATTGAAAAATAAAGCTAAAATTGCACTTAATAACTTTAATACCAGTAAGTTTGACAATAAATATAAAGAATTGGTTGACTTTTGTAATAAAGAGAATATTTCGCCTGGCGGTTCGGCTGATTTGCTGGCTGTAAGCTTTTTTATTTATATGGTAAATCAAGATTATAATTAATACTAAATAATAATTACAAAACAAATAACTTTTGTCATGATTTAAAGAGGTGTAAGTATCTCTTTAACATCCGAAATAAAGAATTTATTTTCAGTAAAATCTTTATTATTGAACACTGATAAACAAGTAATAAATCACACACTAAGAATACTTAAACTAACAAAACAAAGAAATAGAGATGGGAGTTGAAAATACTGATTACAGAGAAGAGTCTTTGGATTTAAAAAACCCCTATGATATAAAATTGATTTCCAAATTTCTGGGGACTTTAGGTTTCGATTTTGAAAGACGGGATGTCGATTACACTATGATTTTGTATAACTTGAATGGGGAAGTTATTGGAACAGGATCGTATAAGGGGAGAGTTTTAAAATATGTTGCTGTTGCTCCTGAGTTTCGCGAAGGTGCAGCATTTGCTCAAATTGTTACGCATCTTATCGATTTGGTAATACTTAAGCATAAGCACATTTTTGTTTATACAAAGCCTAGAAATTTAGAAGTTTTTAAAGGCTTGGGATTTACTGAAATTGCAACAGCCGAGCCCTTGTTTTCAGTTCTCGAATTTGGCTACGAAAATATTAAAACTTATCAGGATTACTTAAGATCCATAAGAAGAGATGTTAATGTTGGAGATATAGCAGCTATTGTAGTTAACTGTAATCCTTTTACAAAAGGGCACAAATATTTAATTGAAAAAGCTTGCAAAGAGAATCGTTTGGTTTATCTTTTTGTAGTTGAGGAAGATCGTTCTTCTTTTACTTTCGATGTAAGATGGAATTTAATAAAAGAGGAGCTTGGCGATATTGATAATCTGGTAATGGTGAAAGGTGGAAATTATGTTGTTTCGGGAACAATTTTTCCATGCTACTTTTTAAAACAGGAAAAGGAGTGCGATATTGCCGATAAGCAAGCAGAACTGGATGTAATTACTTTTTTGCGTTATATTGTTCCTGTTCTTAACATTAATAAAAGATATGTGGGTACCGAAATGTATTCACCGGTAACGGCGGCTTATAATCAGGCTATGATAAAATATTTGCCTGCGAATGGTGTTAAATTGCTTGAGATACCAAGAATTACAAGTGGAGGAGATGAAAATTATATATCTGCTTCGAAAGTAAGACAGGCGATTCGAGAAGATAAGTTAGATGGAGTTATGGATTTTCTTCCAAATTCAACAAAGAATTTTCTACTGTCAGAGGAATCGTCTGAGATCAGAAAAAAAATAAGAGAAACAGTTACACGACATTAATTGAGGCCGGATTTTATCCGGCTTTTTTATTTTCTTTTTATTTTTTGAAGCAAAAAAGACAAACTAGTTGGTTTTGTGTTGTAAGTATACTTTGCGAAAATTAAATAAAACAATAAAATAATATTAAATAAGTAATTAAAGTAAAGAGGAATGTGATAATTTTTATTGCTAATATCATCGATTATAATGTAGGAAAAAGTTAAAACTTCTCCTCCAAACCAAAGCCATAAAAATACTTCATTTAAGTCATCAGTTCTTCTGCTTTTAAAGGTGTGTATAACTTGAGGAAGAGCACAAACAGCAAATAAAAGACTTCCTATCCATCCAATTATATCATTCATATTCGAGAGTATTATTTTTTGCAAATGTGCTAAAAAAATAAATAGGAATAGCTATTTATTTTTTCTTTCGATAAGTAGGAGTGTTCTGTCGTCGTCAAATTTAGAAACATTGAATGTGTGGCTTATTTCTTTCTCAATTTTTTCGGGAGTTAAGTGTTCGGTGTTTTTGTATTTATCCAATGCTAAATAAAGTGCATCATCACCTATCATTTCATTGTTTTTGTCGTTAACAGCTTCGGTGTATCCGTCTGTGTAAAATAATAATTTATCGCCTTTGTAAAAATCGTGAACCAAACTTTGGTATTGTGCATTTTTAATTACACCTAATAGTGTTCCAACAATATTTAACTGAGATATAGTATTCTCGGTACAATCGTAATAATAGGGTCGCAGAGCTCCTGCCGAAGCTACACTTATTTTATTGGTATCAGACGATATAGATATAATACTAAGTGTAGTAAATACTTCGGTTAGCTGCATGTCTTTAAAAACATATTGGTTAATGATCTCTAAAAATTTACCTGGATGTTCGACAAAATCAAGTTCCTTTCTATTAAGAAAAAAGTTAATTGTACTTCTAATATATGCGATATAGGCAGGAACAAAAAACCAAGCATCCCATTTTTTACCCATAACGTCGCCAACAATTAAAATTTTACGATTATCATCTACATTAATTATTTCATAATAATCGCCACCAGGCAATTTATCATAGGGTTGGTGCAGTATTTCAATATTATAATCAGCCAAGTGATCTGAAAAATTATTTTCAAATCTAATAGGTGATCTTTTAGCAGCTGTGTTTAAGGCGTTTAAATATTTTGTTTTTAATTCATGTTCTCGCTGAATATTCGAATTAATTTGATGCACGATTAATTTCGGATCCAGTTGTTTGTAAAGGAAACTATTGATTTTAAATTTTAGAAAAAAATCCATTTGTTCCTTATTGTTCGGATCTGTTATTAAAATGCTTAATGGTAAATGATTAGAAATTATTTCGCTGATTTTTTCCAGAATAGAAACAGCCCAGCTAGCGGCATCATCAATAATTATTTCCCATGTATTTACGTCCTGTAAGGCCATAAAAAAATCAGAATCGGTGTAAACAACTCTAATGTTGGTTTTAATTAATTTTCGTGGAAGTGGAAAAGGCTTTATTCTATTGGCACAATATATTAAACTGCCTTTTTTAAAGCTTATGTCATTTTTACGCGCGTCGTCGAGAATATCTTTTCTTAGAAAAGATTTTTTTAGGTGAGACTGAATTTTGGAAACAAATACCTTTTGTTTAATAGGTTTTGTAATGAAATCATCAGCACCATCGTTTAAGTTTTTAATCCAGGTTTCTTCTTCGTTATTACCAGATAAAAATATAAATGGTGTGTGCTGATATTCGGCTAGTTTTCTGAAATGACGCACCAATTCATTGCCATCCATTAATGGCATATATAAATCGGAGATAATAAGATCGTAATGTTCGTTTTTTGCTTGTTCTATTGCCTCTTTTCCATTTTTTGCAAGCGTTGTTTGATAACCTAAATTTTTAAGAGTAAACTCAATAAATTTTAGAATTACAATATCGTCATCAACAACAAGAATATGTGGAGAGACTTTAGCCATAATGGCAAGTTATTCTGCCTTAGAAAAGCTGTTTATACAAGCTGTAGGATTCTGCAGAATATCAAAAATTGAATCCAACTGCATTAGTTCTATTAACTCCATTACATCTTTGTTTATATTACAAAGCTTTATCTGGCTTTTGTGTTCTTTTGAAGTTTTAAGAGCCGAAAGAAGTGCTCCAAAGCCCGAACTATCAATAAAATTTATAGATTCAAAATCGATGACTAGTTTTGATTTAGGGATACTTAAAACTTCGTTCATTTTTTCTTTAGCAACACCAGCATTAAGAGCATATAAACGATTAGTTTCAATCAGTTTCATAACTGTAACAGAGTCGATGTTTTTGGTTTCAATATTCATAGCAAAAGATGCAGTTTAAAGTTCTTGTAAGGTTGATTTTAATTCGTCAATAGCTAAAGGACAACTCGATAAAAAAGTATTAACTAGCTCAGGAATATGCTTTAAATCAATGTCGTTTAGGGGTTCATGCATAACATTATTCCATTTTTTTTCATCTTCGGTACTTAGCTCAATACCTTTATCTTTTTTTAATTGTAATTCTAGTTTAAGATTTCCTTTTGAATAATGTTCCAGTTTTTCTAAACATTCTCCAATGTGTTCCATTCCCATTGTGCGAACAGATGATTTTGCTTTATGGGCAACAGCTCCCAACCCATTCCAATCATGGGATTCGAAATATGATGAAACTTCAACTATGAACTCAGGTATTTGTTCTATGAAAATTTCAATCATTTCTTCGATAATACTATTATCGTTACCCGACATCTCCTTTAAATAGGACAAATCTGTAAGTTTTCCTTTTTGAGTCATTTTTGCAGGATAATCTTGTTATAAAAAGTTTTTTATAGATATTAAGGTACATATTAAAAATGAAAAGTAATAGACTATAATATGATTAGTATCTATAAACCACTTTAATTTAAAGTTTTTTACTAGTGCAATAATACTAAATTAATTTTAAATTACCTATCGAAATTTAATGTGTAGATGGCCTCATATTGTTAGTGTTTATTAGTGGTTTAGATATGATTAATATAATTTTTTTACGATTTTCTGCGAATGAATTTATATGTTTTATCTTTTTTATAATATTATTTGATCTAATCCCCTTAAATTATGGGTAATACCCAATAAAATTAGATAAAAAAGAAAGTGACTTTCTGTGTTGGTGTTTGTATGCATATTAAAGAACAAATATATTTCTTAGAAAACTTAACTTGCATTAGCAAAGTGAGAGTATAATTTTGTCCTAATAAACAATAGAAAGATTCCAGTTACTTAATTATAAAACTATTTTTACTTTACCTATAAGAAGAACTTTGAATCATTAATTTTCCTTCTTGCTGCTATTGTTCCATTATTATTTATGTCCCTATTTTATTTCTACAAACAAAAAGTGTGTTCTGTTGTTCCTTAGAAAGAAGAGTATGGATCTTATTTATGGAATAAAAAATGGAATGCATAAACTAATTTAATTATGCAAACGATATCTGAGAAAATTTTTTACATTTGCAAATGCATAACGCAAACATAATACACTAGTTTTTTCCTGGGTGATTTTTAAAGTAAAATTGTTTTTACTTAAGAATAACCTTAAACACAAAATACAATGAAAAGAACAGCTTTCACTAGTTTTCACGAAGAATTAGGTGCAAAAATGGCACCATTTGCAGGTTATAATATGCCAATTGAATACACTGGAATTAAAGATGAGCACATTTGTGTTCGTGAAAAATTGGGTGTTTTCGATGTGTCTCACATGGGCGAGTTTTGGGTTAAAGGTCCAAATGCTTTTAAATTTGTTCAAAAATTAACTACTAATGATGTTGCTGCTTTAACTGATGGTAAGGTTCAGTACTCTTGTTTTCCTAACGGTAAAGGTGGTATTGTTGACGATTTATTGGTATATCGCGTAGATAGTGAGACTTATTTATTGGTTGTTAATGCTGCCAATATCGAGAAAGATTGGAATTGGTGTTGTGAAAATGCCAAAGAAATGGGTTTGGAAATAGGTAGCGAATTATACAATGCTTCCGATGAAATTTGTCAGTTGGCAGTACAAGGTCCTTTGGCCCTAAAAGCAATGCAAAAAATTGTTGATGTTCCGGTTGAAGATATGGAATATTATACTTTTAAGAAAGCAACAGTTGCTGGTATCGAAAATGCTATTTTTTCAACAACAGGTTACACCGGATCGGGAGGATGTGAAATTTATGTGGCAAACGAAGATGGTAAAAAATTACTTGATGCTGTAATGGAAGCTGGAAAAGAATTTGGAATTCAGCCAATTGGTTTAGCCGCCCGTGATACATTGCGCTTAGAGGTTGGTTTTTGCTTGTATGGAAATGATATTGACGATGAGCATTCGCCAATTGAAGCAGGATTAGCTTGGATTACCAAATTTGTTGAGGGGAATGATTTTATTGACCGAGATTTCTTTGAAAAGCAAAAGGCCGATAAACCAAAACGCAGATTAAAAGGTTTTGAACTGATTGATAGAGGAATTCCTCGTCATGGATATAAAATTGAAGATGCTGATGGGAATGAAATTGGAGAAGTAACTTCAGGTACTATGGCTCCTATGCTTGGTAAAGCAATTGGTATGGGATATGTGAAAGAAGGCTTTTACAAAGCAGATACAGAAATTTATATTCGTGTAAGAAAGAAAGCTTTAAAAGCTAAAATTGTAAAAATTCCTTTTTATAAAGGATAAGTTTACAAGTTTTTACTTTAAATTATAATGGCAGGTGTACTTTGGTATACCTGCTTTTTTTATCTGAAAAAACAGGGCTTAATTCAAACATAAATTCATACATTTGTAATTCTTATTAAGAATATTCTTTTGTTTTTGAGCTTTTTTGACAGTCGAAATATGTTTTTTTTCGAAAATAAAATTGATAAATCGCTAAAATTAAAATAAACCGGTTAGAATATTTTAAATAAGAGAATTAGTTAAAATAATTTCTGTAGGTTAAAGTACTGAAAATCAGACTGCAAGTATTGATCTATATGAAGGGGGATGAAATGATTTTTTTTTGTTAAAAAACATTGAAAATAAACTGTAAAATCATTTCAAAATAAATTTTTATTTGCAAAATTTGCCTCAGGATATGGAATAATACAAAAATTTAAAACGTTTGAAAAAATGAAAGTACACAACTTTTCTGCAGGCCCTTCAATCCTTCCGGATTTCACAGTTGAAAAAACTGCTGAGGCAATTAAAAACTTTGCTGGAACAGGTCTTTCTGTAATGGAAGTTTCACACCGTAGCAAAGAATTTGTTGCAGTAATGGATGAAGCTATCGCATTATTTAAAGAGTTATTGAATATCCCTGAAGGATATTCTGTTTTATTTTTAGGTGGTGGAGCATCAACTCAGTTTTGCATGATTCCTTACAACTTAATGGGAAAAAAAGCTGCCTATTTAAATACAGGTGCATGGGCTAATAAAGCTCAGAAAGAAGCTAATCTTTTTGGTGAAGTAGTAGAGGTAGCTTCTTCAAAAGACACTGTGTATAACTATCTGCCAAAAGGATATGAAATTCCTGCTGATGCCGATTATTTTCACATCACAACCAACAATACCATTTATGGTACAGAAATTAAAGAGGATATGGATATTAATGTTCCGTTAGTAGCCGATATGTCTTCAGATATTTTCTCTCGTCCGGTTGATGTATCTAAATATGCATTAATTTATGGTGGCGCTCAAAAGAACCTTGCTCCTGCAGGTGTAACTTTTGTAATTGTTAAAGATGAGATCTTAGGTAAAGTTGATCGTCAAATTCCTACAATGTTAGATTACAGAACTCACATTAAAGGGGTATCTATGTTTAATACTCCTCCAGTAGTTCCTGTATTTGCTGCTCTTCAAACTTTAAAGTGGATTAAAGAAAAAGGTGGTGTTGCTGCAATGCAAAAACTAAACCAAGAAAAAGCTGCTATTTTATACGACGAAATCGATCGTAACCCAATGTTTAAAGGTACTGTTCTTAATAAAGAAGATCGTTCTTTAATGAATATCTGCTTTGTAATGTCAGATGAATATAAGGAGCTTGAAAAAGATTTCTTGGAATTTGCTACTTCTAAAGGAATGTCTGGAATTAAAGGACACCGTTCTGTAGGAGGATTCCGTGCTTCTACCTATAATGCTTTACCAAAAGAAAGTGTGCAGGCTTTGGTTGACTGCATGAAAGAGTTTGAAGCATTGCATGTAAAGTAATATAACTATTGATAAGATGGGAAGTTTATCTTCCCGCTTTTCGTCATTCAGATGCATGAGGAACGACTAAAGTAATTCAATAAAGTAAAAAGTATTAAGTAAAAAGGTATAAACTAAAAATTACTTAAAGCTTAAAGTTTAAAAATTACTTCGATTTGGCTGATAATGACATTTTATTTTTTCAATTCAAATTTTCAAATAAAATGACTAAAGTATTAATTGCAACCGAAAAACCATTTGCTCCTGCTGCCGTTAATGGTATCAGAGAAGTTGTAGAAGGTGCTGGTTACGAATTGGTTTTGTTAGAGTCTTATACAGATAAATCTGATTTATTAGCAGCAGTTGCCGATGTTGATGCAATGATTATCAGAAGTGATAAAGCAACTCGTGAGATAATAGAAGCAGCTAAAAATCTTAAAGTAATAGTTCGTGCTGGTGCAGGATACGATAATATCGATCTTGAAGCTTGTACAGAAAAAGGAATTGTTGCTATGAATACTCCGGGACAAAACTCAAATGCCGTTGCCGAATTGGTTTTGGGTATGATGGTATTTATGGCCCGAAATTCATACAATGGAAAAGCCGGAGTAGAGCTTAGAGGTAAGAAAATTGGTATTCATGCTTATGGTAATGTAGGACGTTATGTGGCTACTATTGCTAAAGGTTTTGGTATGGAAGTTTATGCCTTCGACCCATTTGTGGCTAAAGAGGCAATTGAAGCCGATGGCGTTACTGTTGTTGATTCTGTTGAAGAATTATACAGTACCTGTAACTATGTTTCCTTGCACATTCCAGCAAACGACAAAACAAAAAAATCAATTAATTTTGATTTATTAAACAAAATGCCAAAAGGTGGTATTCTTGTAAATACAGCTCGTAAAGAGGTTATCGACGAAGAAGGCTTGGTTAAATTGATGGAGGCACGTGCCGATTTTGCTTACATTTCGGATATTGCACCGGATTGTAAGGATGAAATTGCAGCCAAATTCGAAGGCCGTTTCTTCTTTACTCCTAAAAAAATGGGTGCACAAACTGCTGAGGCAAATATCAATGCTGGTATTGCCGGAGCAAATCAAATTGTGAACTGTATCGAAAAAGGAGATGAGACTTTTAAGGTGAACTAGAAAATCTAGTGACTTTGTGAATTCGTGAATTTGTAATATAGAAAATAGATTGTTAATCTTTGATTTCGAAAAATTAGACTTTTATCAAAAATCCTTAGATATGATTAAGTTAGTTTATGAACAAACCAAAAGATTTCCAATTGATGTAAAATTTGGATTAACAAATCAATATCGAAGAGCAGCAAATTTTGTAGCATTAAATATTGGAGAGGGGTATGGTGAAACAATCCTCCTCTCTTCAAAATATTTAAGAATATCCAAAGGTTCGATTCGAGAATGTCTGGTTTACTGAAATAGCATTACAGCAAAATTATATTGATAAAATTCATTTTAACGAGATGAGAACTATATTAACATATTTATCTAAGATGTCTTCAGGTTATAAAAAATATCTTGAACGAAAACTTGATGTTAATTTTACAAAATAACGAAATTACACAATAACAAATACACAAAATTAACAACACAAACACAACTAACAATGGCTATAGTAAAACCATTTAAGGGCTTACGTCCTACAAAAGAAATTTCGAAAGATTTAGCATGTTTGCCGTATGATGTAATGAATTCGGAAGAAGCTGCTAAAATGGCTGAAGGAAAAGATTGTTCTTTACTTCATGTAACTCGTGCAGAAATTGATTGTCCTGCCGGAACAGATGTTCACTCGGAAGAGGTGTACGAAAAATCCGTATCCAATTTTAAAATGTTCCAGGAAAAAGGATGGTTAAAACAAGATGCTGAAGCTAAATTTTATATCTACGCGCAAACGATGGATGGAAGAACCCAGTATGGTATTGTTGCTAATGCTGCTTGCGAAGATTATAGAAATGGAGTAATCAAAAAACATGAATTAACTCGTCCGGATAAAGAGGAAGATCGAATGATTTTAACTCGTTATACCGAGGCTAACCTAGAGCCAGTATTCTTTTCGTATAAAGCTGTTCCTGAGATCGACGCAATTGTTGCAAACATCGTAGAGAATGAGGCTGCAGAATATGATTTTGTTGCAGAAGACGGATTTGGTCATCATTTTTGGCCAGTAAACGATGCTGCTACCAACAAAGAGTTGGAAGAGCTGTTTGCAACT
This sequence comes from uncultured Marinifilum sp., assembly GCF_963677195.1. Classification (NCBI taxonomy): domain Bacteria; kingdom Pseudomonadati; phylum Bacteroidota; class Bacteroidia; order Marinilabiliales; family Marinifilaceae; genus Marinifilum; species uncultured Marinifilum sp. The sequence goes on along the minus strand of NZ_OY781918.1, from coordinate 3,981,560 downwards.
AAAGTTCCTGCTACTTATGTGGCTGACGGACACCACAGAACAGCCGCTGCTGCTCGCATTGGCGATGAGTTTGCTGCTAAAAATCCAAATCATACAGGCGATGAGGAGTACAACTATTTTATGGCTGTGCATTTCCCAGATAATCAATTAAAAATTATTGATTATAACCGTGTAGTAAAGGATTTGAATGGTATGTCGGAAGAAGAATTCTTAAATAAGCTGGAAGATACTTTCGAAGTGGAATGTATGGGAGAGGCTATTTACAAACCTGCAGTATTGCACGAATTCTCAATGTATCTTGGTGGTAAATGGTATAAACTTAATGCCAAAAATGGTACTTTCGACGATAAAGATCCAATAGGAGTATTGGATGTAACCATTCTTTCAGATCATGTTTTAAATAAACTTCTTGATGTTAAAGATCTTCGTACAACTACGCGCGTAGAATTTGTAGGTGGTATTCGCGGATTAGGAGAATTAAAGCAAAGAGTTGATTCTGGAGATATGAAAGTTGCATTTGCATTGTATGCAGTATCTATGCAACAATTAATTGATATTGCCGATACTGGAAATATTATGCCTCCAAAAACAACCTGGTTCGAGCCTAAGCTTCGTTCTGGTTTGTTAATTCACAAGTTAGACTAAGAAAAACTTACTTGATATATTAAGAGGATGCCAATGGGTATCCTCTTTTTTTATTGTGCGTTTTAACCATTTGGTTAAAAAAAATACTCTATTTTTTTTGTGATTACATAAAATGCAATACATTTGCATTAACCAAACGGTTAAACCGTATGGTTTATTTTTGAAAAACAATTAACCAAACGGTTAAAATATGAAAGAAAGTAAAAAGTCAATAGAAACAGAAGGGAATATTTTAATTGCCGCACGACAAATTTTCGCGAAAAAAGGTTTAGCTGGTGCTAGAATGCAAGAAATAGCTGATACTGCCGGAATTAATAAGGCACTGTTGCATTACTATTATCGGAATAAGGAGAAGTTGTTTGAACAGGTTTTCGATGAAGCATTTGCTAAACTTACAAAGCCTATGGCTAGCTTCCTGGCCGACGATTCTGAATTGTTTCCCAAAATAAGGAATATTTGTTATTTGTATCAAAAGGTATTAATAGAGTATCCGTTTATTCCAAATTTTGTATTAAACGAGGTTAATACCGATCCGTCAAGAATTTTTCATTTGATAAATACCAGGGGTATTGGAGAAAATATGAATACAACATTAAATCAAATAAGTACAGCAATAAATAAAGGAATAATTAGAGAAATAGATCCTAGGGAACTAATTATAAATATTATAAGCTTATCTATATTTCCTTTTATTGCTCGTCCTTTGGTTACCGAATTGTTGTATAAAAAGGAGGGAATAGACGAGCTACTAAAAAATAGAGCAGAAAGGGTTGCCGATTTTGTAATTCAATCAATAAGTATATAAATTTTATTATGACTGTGGTTATTAGAAATAGTAAATACATTTTTTTACTGATAATCTTTTTTAAGATTCAAATAAGTTGTGCACAAGAAAGTGTTTTAAGCTTAAGTCAAATTCAAGAGGAAGTACAAAAAAATTATCCATTATTGAAAGGGAAGGAACTCTTAAGTGAGTCTTCTGAGTTGAATGTGGAAAATTTAAAGGTTTCTTATTTGCCAAGATTTTTTGCAAACGGACAAGTTAGTTATCAGTCGGATGTTACAGGAATTAGTTTACCAGGTGTAAATGCACCAGTAGCTCCTAAAGATAGATACGCCCTAAATCTAGATATTGAGCAATTAATTTTCGATGGAGGGAAAACCAAAAAACGAATCGAGGTAGAAAAGAAAAGTTCTGAAGTTGAAATTAATAATCTCGAAATTCAGATGTACCAATTAAGGGCAAAGGTAAATGCTGCATTTTATGGAATACACTTGGTGCGAAAAAGTAAATTAATTTTACAGGATAAGCAAAAGACCATTTCGAATCGCTTGCAGCAAATTAAATCGGCCGTTGAGAACGGACTTGTTTTGTCTGCCAATTTAAAGGTATTGCAGTCGGAACTTTTATTAATCGATCAGCAGGTTCAGGAGTTAAACTCGATGGAAGAGTCTTCTTTTTCGGTGCTTTCGAATTTAACAGGAAAAAAATTGAGTGCCGACATAAAGCTTGAAGAAACTAAATATGAGCATATATTAATGAGCAATTCGGAAGTTATTCATAAGCTTCGACCTGAATATGAAATGTACTCCAGTCAAAAATCATTGTTGGAAGCTCAAAAACAATTGCTAAAAAAAGATCGATCTCCTGTAATTACAGGTTTTGGGCAAGTAGGTTATGGAAATCCCACTTACAATCAATTGAAAGATGAATTTGATACTTACTATATGTTAGGAGCCAAAATTTCATGGAATATTTTCGATTGGAAATTGAATCAGCGCAAGCAAAAAGAAATAGCTATTCGAAAAGATTTAATTGATACGAAGGAATTAAGTTTTACTAAAAATCAATTAATAGAAATAGGTAATGAGACGAGTAAAATTAGGAGATTCATTATTCTTTTGGAAAAAGATGATGCCATAATTGAATTGCAAACTGCTGTGAGCAAAAGTTCAGCTTCTCAGTTGGATAATGGTGTGATTACTTCGAGTGATTACCTGGAAGATTTAAATAAAGAAGTTCAGGCAAAATTGAATAAGGAATATCATAGTATTCAATTGCAGCAATCGATAGCTGAATACAATAGAATTAAAGGAATTTAAAGAGTTAGTAAAATGAAATTTATTACAACAATAGCAGTAGCCCTTGTATTTTTAACATCGGCATGCAATCAAAATAATAATGAATCGGATGCTTACGGAAATTTCGAAGCAACTGAATATATGATATCGGCCGAAAATAGCGGGAAAATATTAAGTCTTGACTTAGAAGAAGGCGATGTGTTTACAAAAGCAGAACAGGTTGGCTTGATTGATACCACTCAATTGTTTTTGCAGAAAGAACAGTTAAAGGCTCAAAGGAGATCTATTGCTTCTGGTGTTCAGAATATTATTTCAAGAATTGCAGTGTATCAAGAACAATTGTCAATTCTTAAAAAGGATAAAATTCGTATTGATAAAATGTTTGCAGATAAAGCGGCAACAAGAAAGCAAGTAGACGATATCAATGGAAATATATTGGTGGTTCAGAAACAAATTCAGTCGGTGAAAACCGAAAATGCTAAAGTATTGGGCGAAATAGAAAATGTTACTCGAAAAGTAGATGCCTTGAACGATCTGATTGAAAAAAGTAAGATTTACGTTCCCGAAGCTGCAACGGTTCTCGAAAAATATCATGAGGCTTACGAAATGGTAAATACGGGTACGCCTTTATTCAAATTAGCCGATTTAAGAAGTTTAGACTTAAGAGTTTATGTAAGTGGAGATCAGATTTCGAAAGTAAAAATTGGTGAGGAAGTAAATGTGTTGATAGATAAAAATGAGAAAGAGAATTATATTTTAAAAGGAAATGTAACTTGGATTTCTTCTCAATCGGAGTTTACTCCTAAAATTATTCAAACCAAAAAGGAGAGAGTAAAATTAGTGTATGCTGTTAAAGTTAGAGTTGCTAACGATGGTCGCCTTAAAATAGGTATGCCAGGAGAAATTAAATTCTAGACAATTATGGATGCAAGTATACGCATAGATAATTTAAGTAAAAGTTATGCTAATGTTCAGGCTCTTAAAAATATCAATTTAGATATTAAATCGGGAGAATTATTTGGCTTAATTGGTCCCGATGGAGCTGGTAAAACAACACTTTTTAGATTATTGGCGACTTTATTGTTGCCTGATGAAGGATTTGCAAGATTGTGCCAAATAGATAGTGTTAAGCAATACAAGAAAATTAGAAATCTCTTGGGCTATATGCCAGGTAAATTCTCTCTTTATCAGGATTTAAGTGTAATTGAAAATTTGGAATTTTTTGCCACGGTTTTTAATACCACTATTGAGGCGAATATGGATATGATTCGTGATATATGGGTGCAAATAGAACCATTTAAAGATCGTTTGGCGGGTAAACTATCTGGCGGAATGAAACAGAAATTAGCGCTTTGTTGTGCTTTAATTCATCAGCCAAAAATTCTATTGTTAGATGAGCCAACTACCGGGGTTGATTCTGTTTCCAGATCGGAATTTTGGCAGATGCTAAAAGGTTTAAAAAGCAGAGGAATTACAATAGTTGTAGCAACACCATATATGGATGAGGCTAACTTATGTGAACGCGTTGCTTTAATTCAGGATGGCGAACTTTTACAGGTAAATACACCAACAGAAATTGTAGATAATTTTGAGAAAGACTTGTATGCTGTAAAATGCAAGGATAATTATCAAGCCTTACTCGATTTAAGGGAATATGAACATACCAATTCGGTGTTTTTGTTCGGACAAAGTTTACATTATACCGATTCAAGAAATAAATTTTCTGTGAATGAATTAGAACGGTATTTGAACAGTAAAGGGCGATTGGATATTACAATAGAGAAAGTAAATCCAGGCATAGAAGATTGCTTTATGGCATTAAGTTCTAAACCTAAGCTACATGAATAAGAAGGAAAAAGTGATACGTGTGAAAAACATGTACAAAAAATTTGGAGATTTTACTGCGAATAATGATTTGTCATTTGAGGTATCGAAAGGTGAAATTTTTGGTTTTTTGGGAGCTAATGGCGCTGGTAAAACAACTGCAATAAAAATACTTTGTGGTTTATCATATCCTAGTTCGGGAGAAATAAGTGTTGCCGGATTTGATGTTTATAAACAGCGAGAATTGCTTAAAAGAAATATAGGTTACATGAGCCAGAAATTCTCACTTTACGAGGATTTAACAGTATATGAAAATATCCGTTTTTATGGAGGTATTTATGGTTTATCAAAAACTGAAATTAAATTGAAAGCCGACGATTTGTTGGATAAGTTAGATTTGCAACATGCCAGAAATAAAATGATTAGTGCTTTGCCTTTAGGGTGGAAGCAGAAATTGGCCTTTTCGGTTGCTATTTTTCACGATCCAGAAATTGTATTTCTCGATGAACCAACAGGTGGTGTTGATCCGGTAACCAGAAGACAATTTTGGGATTTAATTTACGATGCAGCAAGATCGGGAATAACCGTATTTGTAACAACTCATTATATGGATGAGGCAGAATATTGCGATAGGGTTTCGATAATGGTCGATGGAAAAATAGAGGCTCTCGATACACCCGAAATGCTAAAGAAACAGTTTAATGTTGCCGATATGGATCAGGTATTTTTGATTTTGGCAAGACATGCTACAAATATTGAGTAAGTATAAAAATAATATGAAATGAATCGATTTATCGGATTTTTAAAAAAAGAGTTTTACCATATTTTTCGAGATAAACGATCAATGCTTATTCTGTTTGGAATGCCCATTGTTCAAATTCTTCTTTTTGGTTATGTAATTAGTACCGATCTTAAAGATGTTAAAATGGCTGTTTTAGATCACTCTAAGGATGAATATTCTGTAGAGCTTATTCATAAGATTACCTCATCGGGTTATTTTACATTGTCGGATAATTTGCAGTCGCTAGAAGAGGCCGATGCAGTTTTTCGAAAAGGAGATGTGAAGTTAATTTTGGTTTTTGAACCCGATTTTGGGAAGAATCTAATCAAAAATTCAAAAGGGAATATTCAAATTCTTACAGATGCATCAGATCCTAATACTGCAAATTTAGAGGTAAATTATTTACAGGGTATTCTTAAGAATTACAATATCGAAATTAATAGCGGAAAGCAAATTCCATTTTCTATTCGAGCCAAATCGCGCATGTATTTTAACTCGAATTTAGAAAGTGTATTTATGTTTATTCCTGGTATTATGGCCACAATATTAATGCTGGTATCAGCAATGATGACTTCAATATCAATAGCCCGGGAAAAAGAATTGGGAACAATGGAAATATTATTGGTTTCTCCATTAAATCCATTGCAAATTATATTAGGTAAAGTTACTCCATATTTAGCATTATCCTTTATTAACGCTATGGTTATTGTAGGAATGGGTTATTTTGTATTTGGAGTTCCGGTTTTGGGTAGTTTTATATTGTTAATGGTCGAAAGTATTCTGTTTATATTTTTAGCTCTATCAATAGGTATATTTATATCAACAGTAGCTAAAAATCAACAAGTAGCCATGATGCTTTCCATGTTTGTTTTAATGCTGCCCACCATTATTTTGTCTGGTTTTATTTTTCCAATTCGAAACATGCCTGTTGCTCTGCAAGTTTTTAGTAATATAATTCCTCCAAAATGGTTTATTGTTATACTGAAAAATATAATGCTAAAAGGAGTTGGAATTGAATATGTGTGGAAGGAAACATTAATATTAATTGCAATGACATTTGCTTTTATTGCTCTAAGCTTAAAAAAGTTTAAAACAAGATTGGAGTAATTTAGAAAGAAACAATTATGCGAGTATTAAAATATTTATTACAAAAAGAATTTTTACAGATTTTTCGTAACAAAGGAATGTTACCAATCATATTTGTAATGCCTGTACTACAGCTTTGTATATTGTCTTTTGCAGCTACCTACGACATGAAAAACACCAATTTATATGTCGTCGATAAAGATCTATCAAGTCATTCCAGAGAGCTGATATCTAAATTTAACGGATCGCCATTTTTTACAGTTAAAGAAGTTGGTTTTTCGGAGGTAGAAGCAGAGAAAGAGTTATTTAAAGATAATATAGATGCTATTCTTGTATTTAACGAAGACTTTGGAAAATCGGTCGATTTAAAAACTCAAGTATCGGTGCAAGTATTGGTAAATGCAATAAATGCCAGTTCGGCAGGCTTGTATAATGCTTACATAAGTTCTGTTATAAACGATTATAGTGGATTTATTATATCGGAAGTTTTTGAAGCCGGAAAAGGCAGTTCTAATATTTCAGTTCAATCTACTTATTCTCATCAGTTTAATCCGGAAATGAAATACATTCCCTATATGTTACCAGGAATTCTCGTATTGTTGGTTACCGTTGTTGCCTTGTTTTTGTCTGCAATGAATGTAGTACGAGAAAAAGAAATTGGAACCATAGAGCAAATTAATGTTACACCAATAAAAAAATCACAGTTTTTAATGGCCAAACTAATTCCCTTTTTGGTAATTGGCTTTTTAGAATTGGGATTTGGACTTTTGATTGCAGCCTTTGGATTTAAAATTCCATTCTTAGGTTCGGTTTGGTTAATTTATTTGGTTGCATTTGTATATTTACTTGTTATTTTGGGTTTTGGCTTATTAATTTCCTCTCAAACAGATACACAACAACAGTCTATGTTTATTGCATGGTTTTTTATGGTTATTTTTCTTTTAATGAGTGGTTTGTTTACTCCAATTGAAAGTATGCCTGAATGGGGACAGAAATTAAATACTCTAAATCCAATTGCATATTTTATTAAAATTATTAGAATGATATTGCTAAAAGGATCTGGATTTTTTGATATCATAAAAGACCTGATGATATTAGGATTTTTTGCCTTATCAGCTATAACTTTTGCTGTTAAAATGCACAGAAAAGTATCATAAACTTTTACCTTAGCTTTTGTTAGTTTACCGATTAAAAAGTGCTTTTTGCCTATTTTTACAATGAATATTATTATAAATCAGTTTTCTTTAAATAAAATTTAAGTTGATGACTAAGAATTACTTAAAATCAATTTTTAATTCAGTTTGGAGGGTATTAATAATTTTACTGGTATTATTTCAAGCCAGTTTAATGCCATTAGATTTTTTATTCGAACTTAGACGTTTATCTTGGTATAGAATGCTAGATTTAAGTATTTCAATCATTTTTTTTATTGATTTAATTGTAAATATTTTTCGATATCAGAAAATTAAAAATCAGACCAGGCTTAAAGATATTTATTGGGATTCGTACTCATCGTGGCAATTTTTTATCAGCGATTTTCTTGCAATATTGCCTTATGCATTAATATTTTCAAATCCATATTTTCAATTTCTTCGATTGTTTAAGTGGATAAGAGTATATAAAACAGCAAAATTTTTTCAAATTCGTAATATTCGAATGTCAACAAAAATTTCTTTTTGGCTTCTTATATCAGGTTTCTTTCTTTTTTCCCATTGGTTTACTTGTATTTGGCTATGGATTCATGGGGTTGAAAATGTTTTTTCCAATACCGATAACTATGTAAAAGCATTATATTGGGTGATAACAACCTTAACATCAGTTGGCTATGGAGATATTGTTCCTCACGGAAACCCAGAAATGCTTTTTACCATATTGTTACAGATTTTAGGTGTTGGAGTTCTTGCCTTATTGGTTGGTACTATAGTTGGTATTTATACAAAGAAAAATCCTACCGATCAGAGGTTTGTAGAGAATATGGAAAGGTTAAGAGCTTTAATTCATTATCAGAATATATCAAAAGATTTACAACAAAGAATTAGTGATTACTTTACTTACGAGTGGAAACAAAAATTAGGTTACGACGAAACCGAATTAATGGAAACTTTACCATACGGCTTAAAGAACGAACTGCAACTAGAGTTTAAAAAAAACGTCATAAAAGACATTCCTTTGTTCGATTGTGTCGATGATCATTTTATTAGAGATATTGCTCGTTATTTAACACCAATGGTCTTAACGCCTGGCGATTATCTGTTCCGTAAAGGAGACATTGCAAATTCTATGTTTTTTATACAGCGAGGTAAATTTAAGGTTTTATCCGAAAATGAAAGTAAAGAACTAACAATTCTTAAAGCTGGAGACTTTATGGGGGAAATAGCTTTGTTTAAAAAATCGAACAGAACTGCAACGCTTAAATCGGAGGGATATTCAGATGTATACGAATTGCAGAAAAAAGAATTTGAGAAGGTGCTTAAAAAGTATCCTCAAATAGCCGAAAAAATTAGTGTGAAATCGAAATTACGAGAAGAAAGATATATTTAATTATTATTAGCTGTTAAATTAAGTCCATATCATGTTTGTTCATCATCATCATAAAATTAATGAATTACTACATCTTGAGTTTCTTAAAATAGAAAGAAAAAGGGTTGGAATTATTTTGGTCTTGTTTTTAATTGGTTCATTAACCATTCCTGTTCTTCATTTTTTTGTGCCCGATTTATTGCGTTCTACATTAAACAATAAACAATATGTAGAAAGTATGTACACTTGGTGGTTTGTGTTCTTTTTATTCGAATTTTTTGTATTTATTAGAATGCATTTTGGCATAAAGTACAATAGGTCAATACCCAGAAAGTTGTTAATATTAAATTTGATAATGGAATTTGGAATTCCTGCAATAATTTTATTTAAAGCAGTAAAATACGATAATTCCTTATTAATATTAGAGTACGATGGATTAACATTTTATTTTTTACTGTTAATGTTGTCGGCAATGCACCTCGATTTTAAAATATCTTTGGGAGCTGGTATACTCGCCTTTTTGGGCTATTTGGGTGTTTCTTACTGGGGAATTCAGTTTTTGCAGCCTAAGGGAGATATAAATCAGATGATTGAGATATATGGAATGAGAAGTTTTGGACTTTTAGCCGCAGGAATTATTGCAGGAGTTGTAGCTGCAGAAATTCGAACCAGAGTAAATAAGTTTTTAGATACTAAAAACTATCAAAGCGAAATGGAATCTCTTCTGGGGCAGCAGCTTTCTCATGAAGTTGCAAAAGAATTAATTTTACATCGTAACGATTCGGTAGGGCATAAAGTGGTTGGTTCAATAATGTTTATGGATATAAGGAACTTTACCACTATGGCCGATCACCAGAGTCCTGAAGAAACAATTGAATATCAGAATGCTATTTTCGATCCTCTAATCCGAATTATAGAAAAAAATAATGGAATAATTCATCAGATTTTGGGCGATGGATTTATGGCTTCATTTGGAATTGCTGTTAAAAATGAAAATCATGCTAGTGATGCTTATAATGCCGGATTAGAGATTGTTGAGGTTATAAATAGTTTATGCGTTAATGCAGAATCTGAATGTACAAGAATAGGTATTGGTATTCATAGTGGAGAAGTTATTACTGGTAATATTGGTAACGAAATAAGAAAACAATTCTCTATTGCCGGTAAAAATGTAATAATGGCTTCGCGTATCGAACAACTAAACAAAGAATTTAAAAGTCAATTTTTAGTTAGTGAACAGTTTGCAAACTTATTGGATTGTAAAAATGGATTAATTGATCTAGGTTCTGTTAAATTGAAAGGTATTGGGGAGAAAATAAAGTTGTATAAAATAAATTAAATAAAATAGTAATTAATTTGGAGATTAAAATCATAATAAATAATTTTATGATACATTCAATTTTGAATGTCTAAACTAAATTTATTTAAAATGAAAAAAATTATTTTTATTGTAGTAGCCTTATTAGTATCTGCTGCAACTTATGCACAAGAAGCACATTTTGGTGTTAAAGCGGGTATGAATCTTTCAAATATGACTGGTGATGATATCGATGGAGATATGAAAGCTGGTATTTACCTTGGAGGTTTTGTTAATTTTAAATTAACAGAAAAATTTGCTTTGCAACCAGAACTAATTTACTCACAGCAAGGTGCTAAAAATGATGAAGGTGGTGTCGATGAAAAATTAAGAACAGATTATTTAAATGTTCCTATTATGGCTAAATTTTATGTTAGCGAAGGTTTTAATTTGCAAGTTGGTCCACAAATTGGATTCTTATTAAAATCAGAATATGAGCAAGATGATGTGGATGTAGACATCAAAGATGAAACTAAAGGAGTAGATTTTAGTTTAGGTTTAGGATGCGAATACGAAATGGAATCTGGTTTCGGTATTAATCTTAGATACAATATAGGATTATCTGAAGTATATGACGATATAGATCCAAAACATTCAGTTTTACAAATTGGAGCATCTTTTAAATTTTAATTATTACAGATAATATATTTATAAAACCACCGTTAGTTTTTTATTTCGGTGGTTTTTTCTGTTTATAAATGTGTATACTAATTGTCATTTTGTGTTAAATGTTTAAAATTATTAATTATCGCATTATGCTAAAGCTTTAATTTTTTATGACTAAATGATTAAAAAATAGGATTAACACACTTATTTTTATTATTTTTAAATTGTCGTTAATTTAGAATGATATTTCAAAAAATATAAACATTTTTGTATCAAATTCAGTACAAAGAAACATGCTAATGTGTTGAGCAAATGAATTGTGTTGTTGGAATTGCATGTTGAATCAATATTTTATAAATGATTACAAGAAGAATTTTTTCTTTCCTTATTATATTATTACTGGTTTTTTTGAACCAGAATTTTAGTTTTTCAAAACAAGGGAGTATTGCTGTTCCTTTCGATAAAACCATAGAGGCAGTTTCTCATAGGTTGTCGAATGAACTGTCGGAGAGCGTAGAAACAGCCAGAGCAGATCGCTTAATTAATCGATTTTTAAGAAAATGGGAAGTTGCCGGTGCAACAGTAGCGGTGGTAAAAGATGAGAAACTTCTTTTTGCTAAAGGTTATGGTTATGCCAATATCGAAAAACAAGAATTAGTGAAGCCTTCTCATTTATTTAGAATTGCCAGCGTCTCAAAACTAATTACTGCAACTGCAATAATGAAGCTGCAGGAAGAAGGAAAACTTCATCTCGACGATTATGCTTTTGGTGAACATGGAATTCTTAATGATAGTATCTATTCTAAAATAAGAGATAAAAGAACAAAGAGAATAACAGTAGAGCATCTTTTAAGACATTCGGCCGGATACACAAGTAAATATGGCGACCCTATGTTTTTACCTTTGTCTATTGCAAAAAAAATGAAGGTTGAACCTCCAATTAGTGCCGAAACAACAATACAATTCGTGCTTTCAAGAAGATTACATTTTACGCCTGGTAGTCGTGGTGGCTATTCAAATTTGGGTTATGTAATTCTAGAAAAGATAGTGGAAAAAGCTTCGGGAGAAAATTATGAAGATTATGTGCAATCGCATATTTTGCAACCTGCAGGAGTTTTCGATATGCATCTTGGAAAAAGTTTGCAAAAAGATCACTTTGTAAATGAAGTGAATTATTACGAACAATCTAATGCAATAAAAATATCAGCATTTAATGGGTCTGGTAAAACAGTATTCAGATCCAATGGGGGTAATAACTTAAAAGCATTGGGAGGAGCAGGTGCTTGGCTTGCTTCGGCTGCCGAGCTAATGAAATTTATGCTTGCTATTGATGGCGACAATACTCACCCTGATATTTTATCCTCGAAAAGTGTACAATACATGACTAAATCAAACAAAAAAGGATTTAGTCCTATTGGATGGAAAGGTACCAGAAAAGGTACTTGGTGGAGAACAGGTACACTTGCAGGTAGCTCGGCTCTGCTTAAACATCAGGTTGGAGGATATAGTTTTGTAATTATTACAAATAGTTCTACTTGGAGAGGCTCCGATTTTACTAAAGATTTAAGTGTACTTATGAGTCGTGTATTGCGCTCAGTTAAACAATGGCCTACTCAGGATTTATTTAATCACTTCGAGGCTAAACCAGAAATTATTGCTCTCGATAAATTACCTCACTTTGAAGATTGGAGCTAATCTAAAGTTTATCATTTTAATCATTTATTGGTTTTTTTAATATGTAAATGTTTAAGCTATTTTAATGTTTTTGTATTAAACTGTAAGTTAAAATCAATTTTAATTGCAATTTGATACTTAAAAACTGCTAAAATTCTATTAATTGTTAATCTAGTTTGGTAGTTTTGCATTAATTAGAAAAACAACATAAACACAAACATATTTTAATCAATGGAAACTCGTAGAATCTTAGCCATTAATCCTGGATCCACGTCTACAAAAATCGCTGTTTTTCAAGGCGATAAGTCTGTATTTTTAAAAAATATAAAGCATACTGCCGAAGAGCTTTCTCAATTTGTTCATATTTCGGAACAGTTCGAATTTCGCAAGAATATTATTATGCAAGAATTGGTAGATGCCGAAATTAGAATCGATTTAATCGAAGCTGTGGTAGGTAGAGGAGGATTGGTAAAACCAATCGAATCGGGTATTTATGAAGTAAACGATCGCCTTAAAGAAGATCTTAAAGTTGGAGTTTTAGGCGAACATGCCAGTAATTTAGGAGGTTTAATTGCCGATAATATTGCCGAATCTTTGCCCAATGCTAAAGCATATATAGCCGATCCTGTTGTTGTTGATGAAATGATTGATGTGGCAAGAATATCTGGTCATCCCGAATTTCAAAGAGTATCTATCTTTCATGCTTTAAACCAAAAAGCAATTGGTAGAGCTTTTGCTCAGTCAATCGATAAAAAATATGAAGATATTAATGTTATTGTTGCTCACTTAGGTGGTGGTATTTCTGTAGGAGCTCACCAAAAAGGTAAAGTAATTGATGTTAATAACGCACTTGATGGAGAAGGACCATTCTCTCCAGAACGATCAGGTTCATTGCCTTCTGGTGCTCTTGCAAAACTTTGCTTTAGTGGCGAATATACTCTTAACGATGTTAAGAAAATGATTAAAGGAGAAGGCGGACTAGTTGCGCATTTAGGAACAAATGATGCCTACGAGGTAGAATTAAAAGCCAAAGATGGTGATGAAAAAGCCAAACTTATTCAGGATGCTATGTCATATCAGGTGGCAAAATCGATAGGTGAAATGGCAGCTGTTTTAAAGGGTAATGTCGATGGAATTTTATTAACTGGAGGTATTGCTCACAATCCTTATTTGGTAAATTATATAAAAGAAATGGTTTCTTTTATTGCACCACTTGCTGTTTATCCGGGCGAAGATGAAATGAAAGCACTTGCCATGAATGGTTTTATGGTATTAAGAAACGAAATTGAACCAAAAATATATAATTAGATTACTAATCTTTTAATAATTAAAGCCTTCGATAATTGTCGAAGGTTTTTTTTTATGCTTTTTTTTCAAATGCATTTAGTTTTTAAGAAGTCTAAATTCAAATTAAGAATGTTCGTTTATGTGTTATATTAATCAAAATAAAAATATTTATTGCTATTAGAGTTGCTACAATATTAAATTTTATAGGCTATTTGGCATTTTTATATTTTTAAGTTAACTATTGTTTTGTATAAATCATTAATCTATTGATGTTTAAACTAAATCAAATTAATAGAGAAAAATTTCTTTAATTTTTTTAACTTATTAGTGAAACTCTATTAATATTAACCTTAAACCTATAGTTTATGGATTTTCAAGAAAAATTAGTGAACGATTTGGTTACCAAACATGGAACAGAACGTGAGAATTTACTCCCCATTCTTCAAGGGGTAATTGATAAGGAAAGATATTTATCGGAAGATGCTATTCTTAAAATAGCTAAAGAAATGAGTATTCCTGCAGCCGATGTTTACGGAACAGCAAGTTTCTATTCATTTTTAGATACCGAACCAAGAGGAAAATATGTTATTCGTGTTTGTAAAACCATAACCTGTGCAATGAAAGGTAAAAACCAAATTATTCAGGCAATTGAACATTATTTAAAGGTTAAGGTTGGTGAAACAACACTGGATAAGAAATTTACTATTCTAGAAACCAATTGTTTGGGTTGGTGTCATAAGGCTCCGGCAATGTTGGTTAATGATGATGTATACACGGAATTAACTCCCGAATCGGTAGTTGATATTCTTCGCCAATATCGCGAAGAAGACTAATCTTATAAATTTTAGTAAATCTAACATCTAAATACCCTTTGGAATGACAACAATAAAAAAACAACTTCATAGAATCGATTTAATTTTTAAAAACGAAGAGGATTGTAAAGAAATTCTTCGACATGCATTGGCAAGGTCCAATCAGGAAGTAATTAATGAGATGGTGAATTCGGGGCTGAAAGGTAGAGGTGGAGCCGGATTTCCAACCGGATTAAAATGGAAGCTTACCGCAGAGCCCAAGATAAAAGAGAAATATGTAATTTGTAATGCCGACGAGGGCGAGCCAGGAACTTTTAAAGACAGAGAGATATTAACTAGAGTGCCACATAAAGTATTGTCGGGAATGGCAGTTTGTGCTAAAATTATTGGGGCACGAAAAGGTTATATTTATTTAAGAGGAGAATATCGATTCTTGGTTCCTGACTTGAAAAAGGAATTAAGAAAATTTCATGATATTCTAGATGATTTGGGCTTTGATTTTCGTGTGGAAATTTTCCTTGGCAGTGGAGCATATATCTGTGGCGAAGAAAGTGCTCTTTTAGAATCGATGGAAGGAAAACGTGGAGAACCAAGAAATAAACCTCCTTTTCCAAGCGATAGTGGTTTTAAGGGAAAACCTACTGTGGTTAATAATGTTGAAACACTTGCTCATTCTTACACAATTTTAAAATATGGAGCGAAAAAATTTAGAGATCTTGGGGTAAAAGATTCAAGAGGTTCTAAAGTATTTTCAGTTTCGGGAGATACTCCCATTCCTGGGATATATGAGTTGGAACTAGGTATGACAGTTCAGGATTTTGTTGATGATTTTGGAGATGGAGATACAAAGGCCGTTCAGGTTGGTGGAGCTTCTGGTTTTCTGGTTCCACGCAAACGTTTTCAAAAAACAAATATTGGGTATCAGGGAAAATTAACTGGTATTTCTTTGCCTACAGGAGGTTCAATGATGCTTTTTAATAGTTCCCGATCTATGTACAATGTGTTAAATAATTATCTCGAATTTTTTGAGGAAGAGTCTTGTGGACAATGTACTCCTTGCCGAGTTGGTTGTCAGCAACTTTTGAAAGGTATTAAGGCTGTTAAACGTGGCGAAAGGCCAGCAGCCTATCTCGATCAGTTATTAAAGCTTACCGATACAATGAAACTTACCGCGAAATGTGGTTTAGGACAATCGGTAGCAAATTCTTTTTCTTCCATTGTAGAGAATTTCCGTGAGGAGATGATTTATTAATAAGGATGTTATTCCAATAATCTTAATCGTATAAAAAAGTTTGATATGTCGGAAATGGTAAATTTAATAATCAACGGAATAGCTGTAAGTATTGAGGAAGGAAAAACAATACTCGAAGCAGCTAAAAAACTACATATAAAAATACCTACTCTTTGCTACCATAAAGATTTGTGTGTGGCGGGCAATTGCAGGGTTTGTGTTGTGGAACAAGTTGGTCATGATAAACTTGTTGCATCTTGCGCTACACCTGTAGCAGAGGGAATGGAAATTAATACCAATACATTAAAAGTTAGAAATTGTAGAAAACATATTATAGAGTTATTGCTTACCGAACACAACGAAGAATGTACCAAATGCTATAGAAATGGGCATTGTGAGTTGCAGGCATTAGCTGCCGAATACCAAATTACAAATCAGGATTTTATTGATTTAGTACCCGATAAAAATTATACTATCGATCAATTATCTCCTGCAATAGTAAAAGACGATTCTAAATGCATACGCTGCCAACGTTGTGTAAGAACTTGTGCCGAAATTCAATCTGTAGGTGCTATTGCTGTTTCTCACAAAGGGGCCGAAATGAAAATTTCTACATTCTTTGACAGACCGCTCGATGAAGTTGTTTGCACAAATTGTGGTCAGTGCATTGTTCATTGTCCAACGGGAGCTTTAACCGAAAAATCGTATGTGGAAAAGGTTTGGGATGTTATTGCCGACCCTGATGTTCATGTTGTGGTGCAAACTGCTCCGGCGGTGAGAATAGGACTTGGCGAAGAACTAGGAATGGAAGCGGGAACTCGCGTAACAGGTAAAATGGTTTCGGCATTACGACGTTTGGGCTTCGATTCTATTTTAGATACCGATTTTACAGCCGATTTAACTATAATGGAAGAAGGTACCGAGTTGTTAACTCGATTAAAACGTGCTTTGCTTGATGATGATCCTAATGTGGCTTTACCTATGGCAACATCGTGTTCACCTGGCTGGGTTAAGTATATCGAGCACAAATATTCCGAATATTTACCTAATTTATCTACTTGTAAATCGCCACAGCAAATGTTTGGTGCTCTTGCTAAAACGTATTATGCTAAAAATATTAATGTTGATCCCGAAAATATTATATCAGTATCTATAATGCCATGTACTGCGAAAAAATATGAGGCCAATCGCCCCGAAATGAAGGATAGTGGATATAAAGATGTGGATTATGTGCTAACAACAAGAGAGTTGGCAGTAATGATTAAGCAAGCAGGTATTGAATTTGAAAAATTGCCAGAGGAGAAATTTGATTCTATCATGGGAATATCATCTGGTGCAGGAGTAATATTTGGTGCTACAGGCGGAGTAATGGAAGCCGCTTTGAGAACTGCTTACGAAATAGTTACAGGAAGAGAAGTTCCTTTCGAGAATTTGGATATTTTACCAGTTCGTGGTTTAGATGGCGTTAAAGAAGCTATAATTCCTATAGAAGATACACTTGAAGAATGGAAGTTTTTAGAAGGTGTAGACTTAAAATGTGCAATTGCAAATGGTCTTGAAAATGCTCATAGATTAATAGAGGAAATTAAATCAGGAGATCGATTTTATCATTTTATCGAAATTATGGCCTGTCCGGGAGGTTGTCTGGGTGGAGGCGGTCAGCCATATCCTGTTGACGATGAGATTCGCTTAAAACGCATGCAGGCTATTTATGCAGAAGATGAAGGACTTCCGATTCGAAAATCGCATGAAAATCCAGAAATTATTAAGGTTTATAAGGATTTCTTAGAAAAACCATTGAGTCATAAATCGCATAAATTACTTCATACATCCTATGTAAAGCGCGAGCAATATTAGTAATTTGTTGTAAAAGAAAGATCCGGCGAAAACCGGATCTTTTTAAGTATAATTTAAAATTGATTAATTGTTTTTCTGATTGCAACCAATTTGCCAAGTAAATTTTCCAGATGATCGAGATGAAGCATGTTTGCTCCATCGGATTTAGCATTTGCCGGATCGGGATGTGTTTCGATAAAAATACCATCGGCACCAACAGCAATACCTGCCTTGGCAACAGTTTCGATAAGTTCTGGGCGTCCGCCAGTTACTCCTCCAGCCTGATTAGGTTGTTGCAGCGAATGGGTAATGTCTAAAACTACTGGGCAATTGTTTTCTTGCATTACAGGAATTCCTCTGTAATCAACAATCATATCCTGATATCCAAACATATTACCACGATCGGTAAGTACAACCTGATTGTTTCCCGATTCGCGAACCTTATCAACTGCAAATTTCATAGATTCGGCAGCTAAAAATTGGCCTTTTTTAATGTTAACTACTTTTCCTGTTTTAGCAGCTGCAATTAATAAGTCGGTTTGGCGACATAAAAATGCAGGAATTTGCAACACATCAACATATTGAGCAGCCATTGCAGCTTCCTCAGCAGTATGAATATCGGTTACCGTTGGAACTCCAAAAGTATCGCTTACTTTTTTCAGAATTTTAAGTGCTTTTTCATCACCAATTCCGGTAAATGAATCTAATCGTGAGCGGTTTGCTTTACGGTACGATCCTTTAAAAATGTAAGGAATTTCGAGTTTGTTGGTTATTTCAACAACTCTTTCGGCAATTCTCATTGCAATTTCTTCTCCTTCTATAGCGCAAGGACCAGCTAAAAGAAAAAAATTACCACTATTGGTATGTTTAATATTTGGAATATTTGTTATCATGATTTTTAAATTTTTTACTCAGCAAAAGTAATTAATTTTTAGAATCGATTTTTCCACCAGCCTTTTAATCGTTCCCAAATTTTTAATTCTTGCTGATTTTGCTGTGGAAAGTAAATTCTTTGGTTCTTAATCTCGTCAGGAAGAAATTGTTGATCGACAAAATTTCCCGGATAATCGTGAGAGTATTTATAATCTTTTTTATAGCCTAATTCTTTCATAAGCTTGGTTGGTGCATTTCTTAAATGAAGGGGAACAGGAAGGTTTCCAGTTTCTCTTACCAAAGCCTGAGCTTTGCCAATGGCCAAGTAGGAAGCATTACTTTTGGGCGATGTGGCTAGGTAAACTGTGGTTTCCGATAGAATAATTCTTGATTCGGGCATTCCTACCATATTTACAGCCTGAAAACAGGCATTGGCTAAAAGTAAAGCATTTGGATTTGCTAGACCTATATCTTCGCTTGCCGAAATAACCAATCTGCGGGCAATAAATTTTGCATCTTCGCCTCCCTCAATCATTCTGGCAAGCCAATATACCGAAGCATCAGGATCGCTTCCTCTAATAGATTTGATAAGAGCAGAAGCAATATCGTAGTGTTGCTCGCCATCCTTATCGTACATCGACGGATTTTCTTGAAGTTCTTTTAATACCATTTCGTTGGTAATTATTATCTCATCGGTAATTTGTGAGTTAATAACCAATTCTAAAATATTTAAAAGTTTGCGGGCATCTCCTCCCGAAAATTTCAGTAAAGCATCGTTTTCTTTAATCTTAATTTTTTTCTCTTTTAAGTAAGTGTCGTTTTCTATGGCAAACTCGATTAATTGCTGCAAGTCTTCCTTTTCCTGAGCTTTTAAAACATATACCTGACATCTTGATAGAAGAGGAGAAATTACCTCGAAAGAGGGGTTTTCGGTAGTTGCACCAATTAAAGTAACTGTGCCATTTTCTACTGCTCCCAATAGCGAATCTTGTTGCGATTTACTAAATCGATGAATTTCATCAATAAATAAAATTGGGTTTGGTGTAGAAAAGAATTTTTGCTTTTCGGCTTTCGATATAACTTCACGAACATCTTTTACCCCCGAATTTACTGCAGATAAGGTATAAAAAGGACGATTTAATTGTTTGGCAATAATTTTAGCAAGTGTTGTTTTTCCCACACCAGGAGGTCCCCAAAGTATAAAAGAAGAAATATTTCCCGATTCAATCATTTTTCTGAGAACTGCTTTTTCTCCTACCAAATGTTTTTGCCCCAGATAGTTTTTTAAATCCGTAGGTCTTAATCGTTCTGCTAAAGGTTGGTTCGCTGTCATTTATTCTTGTAATATCAGGTGAAATGATTCTTTTTTTACTCTTTGTTACAATATCGTTTTATAACATTATAGGCATTTGGTAGACCTAATTCTCCGGCTAAACTTAAATCTTCGTAAGCTAAAGCTTTATTGTCCATAATTAAATAAACCAAGCCTCTGTTGTAATAGGCTTCTTTAAAATTCGGATCCAGTTGAATAACCCAGTCGTAATCGGCAATGGCTTTTTTTAGTTGTTTCGATTTTGCATAAGCATTTGCACGATTGTATATTGCAAACGTAAAGGATGGATCAATTTGTATGGCTTTGGTATAGTCTTTTATGGCACTTCCATAATCTACAATTACTTCCTTATTATTTTTTTTCTCATCTGGTCGAAGGCTTATAACCGATTCGTTGGTTAATCCTACCGATTGAATGTAGTCTGTCATGGCAACAACAGCATTGGCCCTATTAAAGTAAGCAAAAACAAAATCTGGATTTTCTTCAATAGCTTTGCTAAAATCTTCAATAGCGTTATTGTATTTTTTATCCATAAGCTGATAGGTTCCTCTTTGGAAATAAGCGCCCGACTGTTTTGCGTTTATTTGTTGCGTTGCCGAGTTTAGTTGTTTGTCGATAAGTTTTTTAGGATATCTTAAATGATTGTTTGATAAGGTAAATGCCGGATTATAATTATGTTTTTGGTTGTAACGCATTATGGTTTGATCGTAGTATTGAATTTTTCCTGCACGAAGACTATCCATACTTAAGTGTGTGATATGAAAATTGTCTTCCAGTTCAATGCTTACGTATTTATCCTGAACGCGACCTTTTATAATTTTTTCGGTAAATGATTCTCTCGAGTTCAGATCGATTAGTTTCTGGAAATTTTCTGTTGTATCCACAAGGGCCGACATGGCTCCATCATTTTTCATTTTTTTATACTTTTCGATAATCAGCATTGCCTGATTTCTATCTTGCATAGAACCTTTTCGGTCGTTTAATTGAATTTTTGCCGACGATCTGGCAAGATATGCTTTTGCAAAATCGGGATAAATTTGAATAGCGGTACTATAATCTTTAATTGCACCGTAATAATCACCAATATCCATTTTAACAAAACCACGGTTAAAGTAAATAAGCATGTTATCCGGATTCATCTCCAATACACTATTAAAATCATCAATTGCAGAATTATAATCTCCAATCTCCGATTTTAAAATTGCTCTGTTGTAGTAACAGTGAGCATTATTTGGATCAATCTCTAAAACTTTATTATAATCGTCTAAGGTTTTTTGTAAATTTTTTAATGCATGATTTGCCATTCCACGGCTCATTAAAACTCGTGTATTTTCGGGTGCTAATTTTAAAGCTCTGTTATAATCTTTAATGGCTTCTTCGTATTCTTTTTTCTTAAATTTTAAATATCCTCTGTTGCCGTAAGCATCGGTCGAAAAATTGTTTAACTGAATGGCTTTATTGCAATCCTGAATTGCCCCATCGGTATCGCCTAAATTATCGCGAACCAATGCTCTGTTTAAATAGGCTCCCATTAGTTCAGAATCGATTTGAATGGCTTTGCTATAGTTTTTAAGTGATTCTTTGTATTTTTTTAAGGAGGCCAAACTATTTCCCTTGCTAAAGTATATATCGGCTAAATTGGGTTTAAATTGCAAAGCTTTATCAAAATCTTCGATGGCTTCGGTATACTTTTTTAGACTTTGTTTGGCAATTCCTCTATATAAATATGCGAAAGTATAATTCGGATTTAATTCAATAGCCTTTGTATAATCAACAATTGCACCATTAAAATCTTCAAGATACGATTTTGCTAAACCTCTAAAAAAATATGGTTCAGGAAGATAAGATTTTACTCTAATTATATCATTAAACTTTGTGATTGCCTCGGTATAATCATCAAAATAAATTGCATTTCGCCCATTGTCGAAAATGTTATTGGTATTAAGTTGAGCTGATACTGAGAAATAAAGTAAGAGTATAATAATTACAGAAAATAATTTGCGCATTGTAAATTGTTTTGGGTAAGGCTTAAATTCGACCTACAAATTTATAAAATTAATATTTCCTTCTTCGTTTAATAGAGTTATTATAACAAAAATTGAGCCTATCTATTTTCTTTTCTTACTAAAAAAGCTTAAATTATTAGGAGAGAAACGAACTAATAAGGAGGTGGATATGGGCAATATTTTATTAAAGTATATGGAGAAAAGGTTCGAGTCTAAAATTATAGATCCGAATAAGGAAATGTTTTGTAAAGGACCTGTTGTTACTATATCTCGCGAATGCGGATGTACTGCAATTAATATTGCAAACATTATGTGCGAAAAGTTGAGTAAGAAAACAGGTATACAATGGAATTGTTTAACTAAAGAGATTCTCGAGCAATCTGCGAAAGCTTTGAATCTTAATCCTTCTAAAATTGAATATGTATTTAACTCAAAAGAAAAATCAACCTGGGATGAGATTTTTGCAGCTTTGTCCAGTAAATACTATCAGAGCGACAGGAAAATAAAAAAAACAATTGCAGATGTTGTTCAATCTTTTGGATGTAAAGGTAATTGCATAATAATTGGTAGAGGAGGAGTGGTTTTAACCAGCGATATTGAAAGATCTTTTCATATTAAGTTGCAGGCTCCTATAGAATGGAGGGCTGCACAATTGCAAAAAGTGTATAAGCTTAGCATGGATGAAATGATAAAATATGCTAAGGATATTGATAAAAAAAGAGAAATACTTAGAAACTATTTTAATAAAAAGCCACTTGCAAATACTGTTTTTGATGTGATATATAACGCAAAGAATCTTAATGAAGAGCAAATTGTGGAATCTACAATTTCTTTAATGGAGAAAAAAGGTGTTTTAGGAAAACAAATAGTAATGGGGTAATTGGAAATTATTATGTGTGAGTTGCTGGGAATCTTATGGATACTTGGCAACTTTCTTAATTTATAATATGGCCTAAAATTTTATAGGTTTTTATTAAAATTATGATTGTGTACAGATATACAACCAGAAAAATACATGTTTAATCGAAAAATGTCAGTAAACTGATAAATATCGTTGTCTGACATATTGTTTTTGTTACTTTTGCAACCGTTTGAATAGATCATTAACAAATAGCAAAAGCAATGAAAATAAAGTTCCTTACGATTGGGCTTTTGGCTGCTGGTTTATTATTTTCCGCATCGGCCGAAGCAAAGAAAGAAGTTAAGAAAGAGAAAGAATCCTATCAGTTTACCGATATTAAAAGATTACCAGCTACATCGGTTAAAGATCAGCACAGATCGGGTACTTGTTGGGCATTTTCCGGATTATCATTTATAGAATCGGAAATGATAAGAATGGGAAAACCAGAAGTAGATTTATCTGAAATGTTTGTTGTTTATAATTGTTATTCCGATAAAGCCATTAAACATGTAAGAATGAATGGTAAATTCAACTTTGGTGGCGGTGGAGCTTTTCATGATGTAACTTACGTTATGAGAAATTTTGGATTGGTACCCGAAAATGCATATCAAGGACTTAATTATGGCGAAGAAGGACATACACATGGTGAGCTTGATGCAGTATTAAATGATTATGTTAGTGCTGTTATTAAAAATAAAAATCGCAAGCTAACTCCGGTTTGGCATAAAGGTTTCGATGGTATATTAGACGCATATCTTGGCGAGAAACCAGAGAAATTCGAATACGAAGGAAAAGAGTACACACCAAAATCGTTTGCTAAAGATTTTGTAGGTGTTAATGCCGACGATTATATCGAGATTTCATCATATACTCATCATCCGTTTTACGAAAAATTTATTATTGAAGTACCTGATAACTGGTTGTGGGATGAGGTTTACAATGTGCCAATGAACGAAATGATGGAGATTATGGAAGCTGCCATTATGAAAGGTTATACAATTGGCTGGGCATCGGATGTAAGCGAAAAAGGATTCATGTATAGAAAAGGAATTGCAATTGTTCCCGATGCTACAACAAAAAATATGACTGATTCTGAAATTTCGAAATGGGAATCGCTTTCGAAAGACGAGAAAGATGCAAAGTTAAATGGTGAAGCTGGTCCTGTTAAAGAGAAAGTAATTACTCAGGAAATGCGCCAAATGGCATTCGATAACTATACAACTACCGACGATCATGGAATGCATATTGTTGGTATTGCAAAAGATCAAAAAGAGAACAAGTATTTTATAGTGAAAAACTCATGGGGCGATGATAGCAACAAGTACGATGGTTACTTTTATGCTTCATACCCATTTGTATCATACAAAACAATGTCGTTTATGATTCACAAAGATGCATTGTCGAAAGAAATGAAAGCTAAATTAGGATTGTAATTCTAATTTAATAAAATATTAAATCCTGGCTTTTTGTCGGGATTTTTTTTGGTTTAAACTGTCTGATTTATAGAGTAAACAGACTTTTTCTGTTTATTAATAACATTAGTTTAATGATAAGTGTGAAAAAAGCATTAAATTAGTAGTTCTAAAATTTGAAAATTATTTAACTATGAAAAAATTTATTTTATCTGTAGCTATTTGCCTGTTCTCTACAGCAATGTTTGCTCAATTATCTTCACCTATTAGTTTAGGATTACATGCAGGATTGGTTAGTACAAAAGCAGATACCGATTTAGGTGGTATAGACGGAATTAAAGAAAAAGCCGATAATGGAATGATGGTTGGTGCATTTTTAAGAGTTAATCTAAATAAATGGTATTTACAACCAGAATTAAATTATGTGACTAGAAAAACAACTGTTGATATTTTAGGTGGTTCTTATGATTTTAAAACAAAAAGTCTTGATGTACCTATTTTATTAGGATATAAGATTGTTAAATTACCAGCTTTTAAATTGAGAGCATTTGCAGGTCCTGTAGCTTCATTTAAAGTTGACGATAGCGTTAAAACTACAATTTCCGGAGCTGTAGATAGTGATTTTAAAGGAGCTGTTTGGAACGGAAAATTTGGAGCAGGTATTGATGTTTGGAAATTAACTTTAGATGTTGATTATGAGGTTGGGTTTTCTGATGTTGCTGAAGATCTAAAACAAAATATGGTGAATGTAACCTTAGGTTTTAAATTATTCTAAAAAAAAATATAAAAACATATTGATTAAGACTGCCAATATTAATTGGTGGTCTTTTTTTATGCCATTATTCAAAGAAAATTTCTTTCTTTAATCTTTCAAAGGCATAAATTTGCTGTGAATCTAAATTTAAAAAACTTAATTCGTATGTTGCTTTCGGTTAATTCAAAAATAAATCTGTTAAAAAAACTCGATTTTATGCTTGATCAGAAACAGGAAGTGTTCGAGTTTTTAGCGCAGGAAGTTAATGTTGTTGAATTTGATTCCGGGCAAGTTATTTTTAAAAAAGGAGAATGGGGAGGAGCTGTTTATGTTATCGCTAAAGGTTGTGTGCAAATTCACGATCAGGAGCATATTTTTATAGAATTGGAAAAGGACAGATGCTTTGGTGAATATGCTTTAATCGACACCGAAAGCAGGTCGGCATCTGCCACAGCTAAAACTAAAACAGTTGTATTGCAATGTACTCTTGGGCAATTAAAAAAAGCAGAAAAAAAATTCGACATTAAAATTATCGATTCAATTCTTATTCCTTTACAAAACCTTAAAAAAAGAATGATTGTAAAAGATCATTTAGAGGAAGAACTTACTCAGCAAAAACTAATGATTGAGAAGCAAAGAAAAGAACTCGAATTATTAAATGCTACAAAGGATAAATTCTTCTCCATTATTGCTCACGACCTTAAAAATCCGTTTGCCTCTCTTATAGGTGCTTCCGATTTCCTGGTAAATGGTAGTGGTGAGTTGTCTAAGGATCAGCTTTATAATTTTCATACTATTATTAATAATTCGGCCCGACAAGGGTATCGATTGTTGGAGAATTTATTGGAATGGTCGAGAATGCAAACCGGATCGATTGCTTGGAAACCAAAACAGGTTGATTTGTGGGATTTGGTGAACGAAGTAGTAAACCTACTTACCGGAAGTGCTGAGCAAAAGCAGATTAGTTTAGAAGCTAAAATAGACGAAAATCTTACTGCTTTTATTGATGCTAATATGATTAATACCGTAGTTCGAAATTTAATATCCAATGCAATTAAGTTTACTCCTAAAGGAGGAAAAATTATTGTGGAGTCGAAACTACTAAACGATTTTATAGAAATATCTGTTACCGATAATGGCGTTGGTATAGATTCTGATAAAATAGATAAACTTTTTAAGATAGGCGAAAGTGTTGTTGGAATTGGAACCGAACATGAAACAGGTACCGGCTTAGGATTAATTTTGTGTAAAGAATTTGTAGAACAGCATAAAGGAAAAATTTACCTTAAAAGTGAGTTAGGAAAAGGAAGTGTTTTTACTTTTACTTTGCCAATTTAATTTTAAGGATATTAACACTTCTTAATGCTTAGAGTGTAAACGATTCATATTGAGGGGTGTATAAGTAATAAAATTTTGTTATTTAATTTTTATATTAAATGAGTTTTTAAAACCTTTCACGTAACATCTTTTTTAGTGCCAAAAGTATTCTGTTTTAAATTATTTTAGGCCTTTATTAACTTCCCCAATACGGTATGTTATGAGATTTTTACGATTTGTATCATTTATAGTTTTTATTTTCTGTTTCCTAAATGGATATGCGAGTAATAGAAAAAAAGTTCTAGTTTTGCATTCATATCATCAGGGTTTACGTTGGACCGATAATGTAAATCGAGGAATACAGCAGGTATTAGATTCAACAGGAAACAAATTTGAAATCGATTATGAGTATTTAGATACAAAACGGAATCCATCTTCCGATTATCTCAATAAACTAATAGAATTATACGATTTAAAGCTGCAACGAGAAAAATACGATGCCATTATTGTGTCGGATAACAATGCTTTATCTTTTGTTAAAAATCATCGACCTAAATATTTTAAAAATACACCTATAATTTTTTGTGGAATTAATCATTTCGAGGATAAAATGATTGAAGGAATGAAAAATATTACTGGTGTGGCCGAAGAGGTAGATTGGGATGGTGTAATTAATTTGATTCTTACAACTCAGCCAAATACAAAAAATCTGGTTGTTATAAACGATAATAAAACAACCACTGCTAAATTAAATAAATTGTTGATGCTCGGTTTAGAGCAGCGATTCAAGGATAAACTGAACTTTGTATATTACGAAGATCAGGGAATGGATGAATTAATTAATAATGTAAAAAATATAAAAGGAGATACCTCCATACTTCTGTTAACATTTAATAAGGATAAGTATGGTAAATTTATAAGTTATCAGGATAATCTTGATTTATTGATTCCGCAAAGTAAAGTACCTATTTATATTGCTTGGGCATTTTACATTAACAAAGGTGTAATTGGAGGTAAAGTTGTTAATGGCAGTTTTCACGGTAAAATGGCAGCACGAATGGTCGAGAAAGTTTTGAGTGGAATTCCTGCCGATTCAATTCCAATTTATCGTAAACCATTAGATCAATATGTTATAGATTATAACGAAATAGAAAGGTTTAAGATAAATAAGGAATCGCTTCCGGAAGAAACTTTCTTTATGAATTCTCCTCGTTCTTTTTATAGTGAAAATAAAGAGTGGGTTCAAATAGTGTTGGGAATCAACGTTTTAGCATCTATTATTATTGTAGTTTTATCGAAAGCAATTATTAGACGAATAAGAGCCGAAAGAGCTTTAATAAAAGAGCAAGATCGATTAAAAGTATCCATAAAGCATGAACGATTACTTGGTATTGTTGGTCGATTATTAAATGCCTCATCCGATTTTAAACATGTATTAGATGATGTTCTTAAGGTGATGACTGAAGAATTAAATGTGGCTCGTATTAGCTTGTATTCTTTGCACGATTTTAACGATTCGGCCGTAAAAATAACAAGTCGTGTATCTACTAAAGGAAAAAATATTAAAGATGTTGATCAGTTTTATTTTTCAGAATTGAAAGATATAATTGCACGACTACAAATGAATAGGAGTCTTGTTTCGAACGATTTGCTTAACTTAAAACAGAATGAGCAGGAATACTATCGTAAATTAAATATTAGTGCAGTAGTTATATTACCTGTGATGGTCGAAAATAAAGTAGTGGGCATAATGGGATTTTCACAAAGCCAAATACACAATTGGTCGAGAGATGAAATTTCAATCTTTTTTTCAACCGTAAACATGATTGCCAATGCATGGGAACGAAACCAGTTAATGGATGCAAGAATTGAGGCAGAACAAAAAAACATAGAAGCTCTTCGATTATTAGAGGAATCTTCCAGATTGGCATCTATAGGAGTAATGGCTGCAGGAATCACCCACGAGATTAATCAACCACTAAATGCCATAAAAATTACGGCCGATAGCGTTTTGTTCTGGCAAAAAAGAAATCCAGGTGAACTGCCAGAAATGTTTGCGCGAAAAATTAAAACCATTTCTGAAGGAACTTCTCGTATCGATTCCATAATTAAGCACATGAGAACTTTTTGGGAGAAACCTCAGAATATACTAACCGAAACGGTTGATGTAGCTAAAGCTGTTAGTAGCTCCTTATCGTTAATTAAGCGCCAAATTTATGACCATAGTATTGATTTAGACTATGAATTACTCGATAAAAAAGTTATGGTTCATGCAAATTACATACAGTTCGAGCAAATTGTAGTAAATTTAATTGTGAATTCAATTCACTCTTTAGATAAGGTGAAAAGAGACAATAAACAAATTAAAATAGTGGTCCGAAAGGATGAAGAGAAAGGGATTCTCGAAATTCATGATAACGGAACCGGAATTGAAACTAGTATTCAGGAAAAAATATACGATCCCTTGTTTACAACAAAAGAACCCGACTCGGGAAGTGGTCTGGGAATGGCCATTGTTAAATCTTTTATTGATCGTTTTCAGGGAGAAATATCGAACTATAACAACTCCGATGGAGGGGCTAGTTTTATTATAAAATTTAATTTACAGGAATAAAGTTTCTTAATTAATATATTACTGATTTTATGAAGGTACTTATCGTTGATGATGACAGGTCGAGTGGGGCAGCGGTTGCAGAGTTTATTGAGGAACAATTAGGATATCAGATTAGTCTTTGCCATTCGGGCGACGATGCTCTAAATTTATTGCAGTCGGATGATTATAAAATGGTAATTTCAGATATGAGAATGCCAGGTATGTCTGGAATAGATCTTTTAAAAAAGATTAAGGAAACACCCGAAGGAGAATCTATCGAAGTGGTTATTATGACTGGCTTTGGCGATATGGAAACCTCTATTGAGGCTTTAAGAGGTGGTGCTTACGATTATTTACTAAAGCCTGTTAATATTGAAGAGCTTGCAATTTTAATTGAGCGAGTGGCCGAAAATATGCGACTAAAGGAAGAAAATAAAGATCTGAAAGAAAATTTTCAGAAAGAAATTACTTCAGTAAAAAGAGAAGAGGCCGAGCGTATTAATTACTATGAAACTACTATTCGCGAAATTACAAGTGTAGGAAAAATTGGTGTGTTTTCCGATGCTATGAGAGGAGTTGTGCGCATGGCTGTACAATTTCATGCCGATAGATCGGTGCCCGTGTTAATAGAAGGAGAAACCGGAACAGGAAAAGAGGTAATGGCACGATTGGTTCATTTTGGCGACGAAGAGGAGGTGCTTCAACCTTTTATATCTATTAACTGTTCGGCAATTTCTCCTACTTTATTCGAAAGCGAACTGTTTGGCTACGAAGATGGTTCATTTACTGGTGCCAGAAAAGAAGGCAAACCAGGAAAATTAGAATTGGCACAAGGAGGAACCTTATTTCTCGACGAAATAGGTGAAATGCCACTTGATATGCAGCCCAAACTATTAAGAGTTTTGCAGCAAAGAGAAATGTATCGCGTTGGAGGAAGCAAGCCAATTGAGCTTGATGTTAGAGTAATTTGTGCTACCAACAGGAACTTAAAAGAAATGGTTGCAGACAAGACTTTCCGTGGTGATCTTTATTATAGGTTAAATACAGGTAGAATTTATATTCCGGCTTTACGTGAAAGAAAAGAGGCAATTTTATCTTTTTCACAGATATTTTTAGATGAGTATGCTAAGAAACGTGGACGTAAATTTAAATTTATTAGTAAGGATGCAAAAAAAATAATTCAGGATTACGATTGGCCGGGAAATATTCGAGAGTTAAAAAATACAATTGAACGGGCAACTCTACTATATAATAATTTGGAATTAAAACCCGAACACATTAGATTTTTGCAGGCCGACGAAGAGGAATTAAATACTGGAGATCAGCCATTAACTCCTGGTAGAATAGTATTGCCTGATGATGGATTACATATTGAACAATTAGAATTAGAAATTGTGCGAAAAGCCTTAAAAAAATTCGATAATAATAAATCTAAAACTGCCGAATATTTGGGAATTACAAGAAGTGCTCTTAGAAGTAGAATGAATAAATTATAGAATATACAGTTTATTTAAAAGTAAAATTATTCCGCACTTAAGTAAGTTCATTGATACCTATAAATAAAGCAATATTCCCAGGTTATTTTAATCTGGGAATTTTTTTACACTATAATTTCTAATTTTAGTGTTTTAATAAAATATGTACTTATCGAATAATTGGTTCATAAATTTATCGCATATTACAGTATTCCTGTTAATTCTTCCGGATTATTATTTCATCAAAAAAAACTTATCAAATTTCAATTTATCACAGCGAATATCCCAATTCACTTTTTTTGTTGATGGCGTAATACCTCTTTAATATTGTACCATATTTAAATGTAATGGAGTAAGCTTAAAAAAAACTTATTCTAGCTTTTAATTAGAGCAATATTTAAAAGTTTAAAAACTGATATAATTGGTCAGTAAGCTTTAGTAAAGTAAAATCAATTTAAAATTATAATAATGAATTACGACGTAGTAATAATCGGTGGTAATCCAGCCGGAGGAGCAGCAGCAATTTCTGCAAAAATGTTGCACAAAGATAAATCGGTACTGATTATTAAGAAGGAAGAAAAATCACTTGTTCCATGTGGTATTCCTTACACATTTGGTACACTCGATAATATTGAGGCTAATGCTATTAATCCTGAACGCTTTAAAAAAGGAGGGGTAGATCTTCTTATCGATGAAGTAACATCAATAGATAGTGAAAATAAGAAATTGAGCATAAAAAACAGTGAGCCGGTTACTTACGATAAGCTTATTGTTGCTACAGGTTCTGTACCTTTTGTTCCCCCAATTCCAGGAGCCGATTTAGAAGGTGTAGTTACTATTCGTAAAGAAATGGAATATATTAAATCAATTCAGCCGCAATTAAAGCAAGGTGAAGATATAGTTGTTGTAGGTGCTGGCTTTATTGGTGTTGAAATGAGCGATGAGTTAAGTAAAGTGTGTAAAAATGTTACTCTTATAGAATCGATGGATTCTATTTTACCTCTTGCTTTTGATAGTGATGTTGTTGAACCAGCTGCTGCAATACTAAAAAATCATGGGGTAAATATTCGCACGAATACCATGGTAGATAAAATTGTGGGAGAAAATGGAAAGGTAAGCGCGGTAAAATTAAAAGATGGTGAAGAAATTAAAGCAGATCGTGTAATATTAGCCATAGGATACAGATCAAATGTTTCTTTGGCTAAAGAGTGCGGAATAGATATTGGTATTTATGGCGGTATTGTTACCGATGAATACATGCGTACAAATTTAAAAGACATTTTTGCTGTAGGAGATTGTGTGGAGCATCGTGATTTTTTTACTCGTAAACAATCAAAATTAATGTTGGCATCTACTGCAGCCTCTGAAGCTCGTGTGGCAGGAATGAATCTTTTCGATTTAAGAATAATTCGTCAGGTTAAAGGTAGTATCGCTATTTTTTCCAGTTCGCTTGATGATATTTCTGTTGGTGCTGCTGGTCTTACCGAAAAGCAGGCAAAAGCCGAAGGTTTTAAAATAATTGTTGGACATCATAGTGGAGTCGATCATCATCCGGCAACATTGCCCGATACCTCAGAGCAAATGGTTAAGTTAATATTCTCGGAAGGGAGTGGTGTAATTCTCGGAGCTCAGGTTATTGGTGGCGATTCAACTGGTGAAATGATAAATATGTTGGGATTGGCTATTCAAAAAAATATGACTGCTTCGGAAATTGCATTAATGCAATATGGAACACAGCCTAAACTTACTGCAGGTCCTACAGCTTATCCTGTTGCATTAGCTGCCATGAGAGCTGTTCAGCAAATGTATAATTAAAATATAGTATCGTTAAATAAATTAAATTATTTTAGTTTAAAGTGCCAAAAAATGAATCCGTTAAAAATTGGAACTGCCTTTTTTTAACGGATTTTTTATTTGCTATAAGTCGTGCTAACTGATAATTTGTAAGAGTAGTGCTAGTATTTAAGAAATCATAATAACTTATTCAACTTTTATAAGAGTATTTTTATTTGTAGAATGTATGGCTATTTTATATGAAATAATGGTTAATACTACTGTTTTTTAAATTTACTTAACGTGTGAAAATAATCTACAATTGTAGAGAAATATCACGATTGGTAATGTGTTGAAAATGTGCATTGTAGAGCAATTGTTCAAGATCGCCTTATAAATTTGTAAAAATGTTCAGTATTGAACACTGTTTTTTCTTGTATTAAGTACTTATTGGTATTTGTTAAGTATTTGCTAGTCAGCACTTAAAAATTATTTATATATTCTTTATTTAAATCCTGATGTTTTGGCATTTTCTTTGATCTAATGCTTTTATGTTCTATTTAAAATCTAAAGGGTATGGAAGTAAAAATTTGTACAGAAAATCAGAATCTGCTTTTAGCAGAGAAGAAGAGAGACCTTTTGGATTCATTTTTAGCGAATTCAAACCGGCTTGGAAATGATTCTCTTAAGGTAGATCAGAAATTATTTATTGAGGCAGCAAGTAAAGAGAATGTTCAATTTGAGTTTGTTCACTTAAATAGTTTTAATATAGATAAAAATCCTATTAATATTAGTAATGCTCGAAATGCACTATTAGAAGCAGAGTATGCAATTGCTGATTCTGGTAAGATAATTCTGAAACTAGTTGAATCGGATGAGTTACTAACCGTATTTTTATCCGAAACATTGCATATTGTAGTGCCAGCAAGTAAAATACTGCATTCTATGGATGATTTGGAGCTGATAAAAGGAAAAACGGCAGTTGATATTGGCAGAGGAATTGCCAGCTTAAATATATCAGAATCAAATAAAGGTTTAAGTTTTTCTCCTAAAGCCATAAAAACTATGGTTTATGTATTAGAAGATTTATAATTAATTTTTTGGGTGTAAAGTGACAATTAGCCTCTCAATTTGAGAGGCTAATTTTATGCAGTAAACTGTATTTGTTATTTTTTGTCAGTAAATTTTCTTTCTACTATTTGCCCTGTATAATATGAAATTAATAGGGGGATAAGTGCAAAGCCAATATATTTTTGTAACAAGCCATACTTATCTAAAACAGTTAAAAATATACCCGATACCAAAACAAAAATCAGGTCGTATATTATTTTCTTTTTTCTCATAGTTAATTATTTTACCAGACTAATAGTAATTTTATTCTGTCTACTTTTATTCGATTTATAAAGTTAAATTAGCCCAAAACATGTTTAGCAAGTATTTTCTGAACATCGTAAACATTAACCGATTTATTAAACTTTTTTACGATACTAGGCTGTTGTTCACTCGAAACCCATATTTTGAGTTCTGCATCCAAATCGAAGGTGCCGGCAGTTTCAATGCTAAAGCGTGATATACTTTTATAACTAATTGATAAATATTCAGTTTTTCGGCCTGTTACTCCTTGTTTATCGACTATTATTAATCTTTTATTGGTAAATATAAAAGTGTCGCGAATAAGTTTAAAGCCAATTTCAATTTCTTCATGATCCGTTAAGAGCTGTTCAAATTCACTTTTTAATTTTTCCTGACTTACAGCTCCTGCATTGCCCAATAAGGATGAAAATATTCCCATATTTCTAATATTTATATTTTCTGGTTTAGCCAATTAATATAATTGGTATAAGTTTAAATTATGCATAAAGCATAAATATGTTAATAAAGGTAAGATATTTTTGTTTTGTATAGATATTTTTAATCTTACTATTTTTAAAATTATAGATAAAATATATCCGATTTATAAAAGTACTCTTTGTCTTTTTTTGTGTAATAACTTCCTCAATTAATCAACATAATTAGGTCTATTTTGTTAATTCCATATCAGCTTGATTGTTTTATTTAAATTCAAAAAATAAAGCGTATCAAATTGCACAACTGTTCTAAATTGCACACCTATAAAATCGATAATGTTCAAAAATGAACATGAGCGAAATCGTTTGAATATAACGATTTCGAAAACCTTTTCGATAGCTAAATATCACAATAGTAGAAGATTAAATATTAGAATGATTCTAGATAGAAGAAGGACGTCATTTTTGGCATTGCTATTGGTTAGGGATTTGTGCCGAAAAACGATAAGCATTTCTAAATGATTTGAAATTGAGTAAGCAGATTTAAACTATTTAGAAGATAAGTAGAGATTTTAATTCAAGTATTGAATTACCTAAACAAGATGTTATGGAACAAAATCGAAAAGTTTATTTAGAGAAAAGTATTGATGAATTGAAGCAAAAATTAAAAGCCTTAGATGGTTTAATGCATACAAATGCTAAGTGGGGAGATCCTAGAAAAACAGATCAGACTGCGATTAAGAACTATTCTAATTCAAATCCATTTAATAAAAAAAATAAAACTATTACTAATTAAAACCTAAATCATTTTTTATGAACGCATTATTAGCTTTTTCACCAATTTTATTAACCATTGTCCTGATGGTGGGCTTCAACTGGGGAGCCAAAAAGGCATTGCCTTTATCATTATTACTTGCTATTGTTGTAGCTTTTGGAGTATGGAAAATAGATATCCACCATATATTGGGATATTCAGTATTTGGTTTCCTTAAAGCCATGGATATTTTAATTATTATTTTTGGAGCCATACTTATTTTAAATACCATGAAGTTGTCGGGGGCAATGACTACCATAAACAATGGTTTTAGTGGAATTACTACCGATCGACGAATTCAGGCGATTATTATTGGTTTCATGTTTGGAGCATTTATCGAGGGAGCTGCTGGTTTTGGAACTCCTGCAGCATTGGCCGGACCACTTTTGGTAGGACTCGGATTTCCTCCTTTAGCTGCCGCAATGGTTGCTCTTATTTTTAACTCTGTTCCGGTACCTTATGGTGCTGTAGGTACTCCTATTAGTGGTGGTGCTATGGTTACTCTGGAACAAAATCTATCTAATATCGGAGCTAATCCTGAAGTGTTCAAATTGGCACTTACCAAATGGATTGCAATTCCAAATGCTTTGGTTGGTATTTTTATTCCATTATTAGGAATCATGATTATGACCAAATTTTTTGGTAAAGAGAAATCAATTAAACCAGCTTTGGCTGCAGCGCCATTTGCAATTTTTGCTGGTCTTGCTTTTGCAATTCCTTATGTATTAATCGCGTCTACCTTAGGTCCTGATTTGCCATCCTTATTAGGTGCATTTATTGGGTTAGGTATTGTTGTTTTTGCAGCGAAAAAAGGATTTTTGGTTCCTAAAAAATCTTGGGATTTTCCTCCAAAATCAGAATGGGAAGCAAACTGGAAATCGAACGATAATAATGGTGATACCGGAGAGGCTAAAATGGGCTTGGTAAAAGCATGGATGCCTTACGTATTAATTGCAATTATTCTTGTGGTTACACGTATTCCTTCTTTAGGATTAAAAGGATGGTTAGCTGCTCAAACAATTACCTTATCAGATGTATTGGGTATTGATGGTTTAACCTATGTATTAAAATGGGCATATTTGCCAGGAACAATTCCATTTATTTTAGTGGCTATTATTACTAATTTTATGCATAATATGAATGGAAAGCAAGTTGTGGAATCGTGGAAAACTACATTTAAACAAATTAGTGGTGCTGCAATCGCTTTATTTGCTGGTGTAGCAATGGTTCAGTTAATGCTAAAATCAGGAACCAATGGTGCAGGATTGGATAGTATGCTTACAACAATGGCTACGGCTATTGCTGATCTTTCAGGAAATGCATATCCTGTTATTGCGCCTATTGTAGGAGTATTAGGATCATTTATGTCGGGATCGGCAACGGTTTCTAACTTATTGTTTTCTTCATTGCAATTCGAAACAGCTACTATTTTGGGTATTCCTCAGGTTTTAATTGTAGCAGTTCAAACAATTGGTGCTGCCTTGGGTAATATGATTTGTGTAAATAATGTTGTTGCTGTTTGTGCCACCGTTGGTTGTATTGGTGCCGAAGGAACAATTATTCGTAGAAATGCGATACCTGCATTTGTTTACTATTTAATGGTAATGATTGTTGTAGTGGTGTTAATCTCATCAGGATTTAATCCACTACCATTATAATATACTGGAGTCAAATATTCGTAATTTCGAATATTTGACTCTTTTAAAAAGGAATAAAACGTACATTAATTCACTTAAATCATTTCGATTTGCAGTGATATAGATAATATTAAAAACAAAGGGTTATGTTGAAAGGAAATTATAAAAAGTTTTACGAGGAGATTAAATCTGATATTGAAACATCAAGATTATATACTGATGAGATTAGAAACTTAGCCTATGGAACGGATGCTGGTTTTTACCGTTTGATACCTAAAATTGTAATTCGAGCTCAAAACGAAAAAGAAGTTACCAAAGCTATTAAGCTGGCTAACAAATACGATTTGCCAGTTACATTTAGAGCTGCAGGAACAAGTTTAGCTGGACAGGCAATTACCGATTCTATTCTAATTTTTGCTGGAAAGAATTGGGAAGGTTACGAAGTATTAAAAGATGGATCGGAAATTCGTATGCAGCCAGGTTTGGTTGGTGCACGTATCAATAAAATTCTTGCTCCTTACGGGCAAAAATTAGGTCCCGATCCTGCTTCTATCAATTCAGCAATGATTGGTGGTATTGTTATGAATAATGCTTCGGGAATGAACTGTGGTACTCACGAAAATTCATACAAAACCATTCGTTCTGCTCGTTTAATTTTTGCCGATGGTACTGTTTTAGATACTGGTAGCGATGAAAGTAAAAAAGCCTTTATGCAATCGCATGGCGATTTTGTTCGTAAAATCGAAGAAATAAGAGATCGTGTTAGAGCTAATAAAAAATTAGCAGATCGTATTCGCTACAAGTATAGTATTAAAAATACAACAGGCTTAAGCATTAATCCTTTCATCGATTATGATGATCCTTTTCAAATTATAGTAAACTTAATGGTTGGCTCTGAAGGTACTTTAGCCTTTATGTCGGAATTAACCATGAAAACAGTGGTGAATCACAAGTTCAAGGCCAGTGCTATGGTTTATTTTCATGATATTGTTACAGCTTGTCAATCGGTTGTAACCATGAAACCAGGTCCTGTACATGGTGCCGAAATGCTAGATCGAGTTTCTTTACGTGCAGTCGAAAATTCTGATGGTATTCCTGCTTTTATTAAAGATTTTCCTGAGGGCGTAACTGCTATATTAGTGGAAACCCTTGCTAATAGCCAGGAAGAATTGGATAGTAATATCAAAGAAATTAAAGGTTTGCTATCTGCTTATGAAACGGTTCGCCCTATAGAATTTACAGATAAACCAGAGGAGTACTCAAAGTATTGGGATATTCGTAAAGGTATTTTCCCAGCAGTAGGAGGATTAAGAGAAACAGGTACTACTTGTATTATCGAGGATGTGGCTTTCCATATTGAAGATTTACCTAAGGCAACCTTAGAATTACAGAACTTGATTGCCAAATATGGATATAAGGATGGCGTAATTTATGGTCATGCTTTAGAAGGTAACTTCCACTTTATCTTTAATCAGAATTTTGATAAGCCAGAAGAACTGGAACAGTATATCAATTTTATGGGTGAGGTAGATAATTTGGTGGTTGATAAGTACGATGGTTCGCTTAAGGCAGAGCATGGTACAGGTAGAAATATGGCACCATTTGTAAAACACGAATGGGGAGAAGAAGCTTACGAATTAATGAAAGAAGTAAAGCAGCTTTTCGATCCTAAGAACCTACTAAATCCTGGTGTAATTATTAATGATGATCCTAATTGCTATACCAAAAACTTTAAAACATTAATGCCTGTTCACGATATTGTTGACAAATGTATTGAGTGTGGATTTTGTGAAGTAAATTGTTTAACAGCAGGATTTTCTCTTTCGGCTCGTCAACGTACAGTTGTTCAGCGAGAAATTAAAAGACTGGAAACTACTGGCGAAAATCCAGAAAGATTAGCGGAGTTAAGAAAAGGTTTCGTTTATCTTGGAGAACAAACTTGTGCTGGCGATGGATTGTGTGCAACATCTTGTCCTGTGGGTATCGATACCGGCAAGTATATTAAGTACTTAAGATCATTAAATGTTGATACTCCTCGTGCTCAAAAAATAAGTGCTAAAGTTGCTGATAATTTCTCAACTGTAGGTTCTACAATTCGCGGAGGCTTAAAATTTGTGAATGGTGTACATACAGTTATGGGTTCGACTTTACTTGGTGGAATTGCCGGTGGATTTAGAAAATTAAGTGGTAATAATATTCCATTATGGACACCAGCCATGCCGAAAGGGGTAAGCGGACCAAAACCTAAAGAAATTAATCAGGAAAATCCTTTAAAAGTAGTGTATTTCCCATCTTGTATTGCACAAACTATGGGGCCTGCTAAAGGAGATCCATATAAAGAGCCATTGCATAAGGTAACACAAAAATTACTTGAAAAAGCCGGTTATGAGGTTATTTTTCCTGATGGAATGAGTAATTTATGTTGTGGTACTCCTTGGGAGAGTAAAGGGCTTATAAAGCATGCCGATCAGAAATCTTCTGAATTAGAAGCCGCTCTTGTAAAAGCTTCCGAAAATGGAAAATATCCTGTTTTATGTGATACTTCCCCTTGTTTGTATAGAATGAGAAGAGTAATGGATAAAACATTGAAACTTTACGAACCAGTTGAGTTTATTCATGAATTTTTAATGGATAAATTAGAGTTCACTAAGGTTGATGAAGTGATTGCCGTACATCCAACTTGTACGACTACAAAAATGGGATTAACACCTGTTTTAAAAGCTGTAGCTGAGGCATGTGCTACACATGTTATTTTACCAGAAGAGGTTGGATGTTGTGGTTTTGCCGGAGATAGAGGATTTAACTTCCCAGAAGTAAATAAATATGCGCTTCGTAAACTTCGTCCTGTAATTGATCAGTCGAAAGTGGTAGCAGGATACTCGAATAGTAGAACTTGTGAAATTGGTTTAAGTACCAATGGAGGTGTACCTTATATGTCAATTATTTATTTGGTTGATAGAGTAAGTGTGGCAAAGGCCGAAACTCCTAAATTCAAGAAGAAATCACGCAAAAAAGAAAAAGTTGCGATCTAATTAATTTATATGAGTTAATATTAAAACAAGCAGGCATGATTATTACAAAATTATATGGTCGTGCCTGTTTTTTAAACCCAAACTAATTTAATAATCCTTAAAAAAGCATTAATTGGGCTTGTTCCAGCTAATGTTTGTTCCTAAAATTTAAACTATGAAAAAACTATTGGTAGTATTCTTAGCGCTTTTACCTGTAATTACTATTGCGCAGAAAAAAGAAGAAGTAAAAGTAAAGTTAAGTGGTTTTGTTTCTGCCGAGGCAATTTTCGATTCGCGTAAGACAGTTAATTCTCGCGAAGGAGAGGTATTGCTTTATCCTGCAGCAAAATCTTACGATATAAATGGTGCAGACTTAAACGATAGATCTGAATTGTTCATGACTACAATTCATTCAAGGTTAAATGTTGGAGTTAGCGGATTTACAGCTTTCGGAGCTAAAGGTTCTGCTACAGTTCAAGGAGATTTTGTGGGTACTTCTACCGGAAGATCAGGATTGTTTCGCTTAAGACATGCTTTTGTGAAGTTAGACTGGGGTAAAGATGAAGTGTTAGTTGGAAAAACTTGGCATCCAATGTTTGTTACTTCTTGCTATCCTGATGTATTACACTGGGGTGGAGGTTTACCTTTCAACGTATTGGGAAGAGCTCCTCAGTTTCGTTATACTCGTAAATTAAGCGATAAAGGTTATGTATTTATTTCGGCTCTTTCCGAAATGGATTTTAAATCTAATGGTCCTGACGGAGCTGATGTAAAGTATGTTCAGCAAGCTAGTATTCCTGAATTTTCTGCTCAGATAAAATATGATCTTGCAAAAGGATTTACTTTAGGAGCAACTGCAGGTTATAAATTTTTAAAGCCAACCGTTGTTAACTCTATTGGAGCAAAAACAGATGAATTACTTAGTAGCTACCAAATGAATGCCTGGATGACACTTAAGTCGGATAAAGTAGTTTGGAATTTACAGACTATTTATGGACAAAACATGTACAACTTTGTTATGTTGGGTGGATATGGAGTAAAAAATGTTAAAAGTAATGGCGATTATGAATATACCAATATTAAAACTTCTTCGATTTGGTCGGATGTTCATACTACTACAGGAAATGTACGTTATGGTTTATTTGCAGGTTATACAAAAAATTTAGGTGCCGATGATGATTTGGCAACTTCAGCTGGTGACTTTATAGGTTTATATAGCCGAGGATCTAATATCGATTATGCATACCAGTTTGGCCCTAGAGTACAATTTTATTCAGGAAAATTAATGGTCGGAACACAAGTATTATATACTGCAGCTGCCTATGGAAATACAAAGGTAGATGGAACTGTTGCCGATTCTAAAGAAGTAGGAAGTGTTCGTGCTTCCATACATTTAAAATATGCATTTTAAGAAAAAATTATAAGCACTCTGTTTTTCATTTTTGTACGTTTAGTCGGTTGTTATAAACAACTGCATTTTTCGCCTCAGCTTTTAGTTGGGGCGAATTTTTTTGGTAAATATTTCCAATTTAATCATATTAGTATGCAAAATTATTTGTCTGTATTTGAAATATATATTTTCCTTATTATACCATTATGATAATATAAGTCTTATGTAGAAACACTATAAAAAACTCACGATTGTAATCAGATTGTATTAATAATTGAAAAATAATTTTAACTTTAGAATCAAATACTACCAATGGGTAGATTAAAGTTAAAAATACAACCTTACGGTTGGTTAGTAGGTTAATTAACCCCTTTAGAATTGTGCCCGTGATTCCCCTATATCACGGGCTTTTTTTTGTAATTTTTTTTGGGGGATATAAAAAAAGGTAACTCTTTTATAAAGAGTTACCTTTGTGGTGTTTTTCTTAAGTTTATTATGACCTACATAAAGGATCAGCTCCAATAGTACCCACTAAACTTTGAAGATATTCTTTCGATTTAACCTTATCC
This sequence comes from uncultured Marinifilum sp., assembly GCF_963677195.1. NCBI lineage: Bacteria > Pseudomonadati > Bacteroidota > Bacteroidia > Marinilabiliales > Marinifilaceae > Marinifilum > uncultured Marinifilum sp. The sequence goes on along the minus strand of NZ_OY781918.1, from coordinate 3,940,174 downwards.
AGATTAAGCTTAGCTTTTTCGTATCGTTCTTCTAAACTCAATTCTTCTTTCCATTCAGAATTTAATTTGTTAGCCATAAACGATTCAAGGTAAGAGATCTGTTTTTGGTAAAATTCAATATCAATTTGTTGCTTGCGCTCTAATCTTTCTTTGTACCAATCAGAATTAATAACCAATTCTCTGTCAAATTGCTTTCTTAACTCAGGATTAGAAATTTCTTTTCCATCATATTCTCCGTAAGCCATAATGCTTAGAAGAATTTTTAATGGTGGAATTGCAGCTTCAATACTCTTATCTTTAAAGTAATTGATAGCCACTTTTTCCTGTGCTTCGCAAATGTTTTTAATTCCATCTACATAAGCTTCCATATCCTGAATTTCAGGTTGCAGCATTCTTTCGTTAAATACATTTTGAGGTTCATCAAAAATGCGATTCATATAACGGAACAAAAACTCTTCGGTGATACGATATCCTAAACGACTGGCATGAATTTTTTCTCCTTTGTATTCAAAATCGTTAAGTTTTTCTAGAGATCCCTCATTAATTAATAATTTCGGATCACGAGTTTCTTCTTTTAATCTACACCATAATTCAGGAATCAATAATGAAACATCATGATCGAAACGATTCTCTGTTCCAACATGTCCTGCAGCCGAAGAGAATCCTTGATATCCGGTAAGAATATAAGAAAGCAATGCATTATTAAGGTCGGTTGTTGGAGTTAACATATTAAAAGGACCTTTTGTAAGTGCTCCTTCTGTTCCAGCTCCTGTTGTTGATGGCGATTTTCCTGTTAAACTACAGATAAAGTCCATAAATAATTCTGGCAACTCTTGATAATGAATTGGATTGTAAACACTTAATGCTCGTATTCCAGCTTCCTTTTCAGGAGGATTATTTCTTCTTCCTGGTAAAACTGCATTTACAGGATGGTGAACAGGCATATCCAAAGGAATTCTACGTGCCAAACGAATTCCGATATCAGCCAAACGATCATCAACAGGATTTACCAAATCAGGTCTTATTTGAAGGTATCTAGGGTTTTTAGATGGAGCTCCATCAACAATTCTAGGATGCGATGGAGTAATAAAGTAATTTGACTTTTTACTTTCTGCTCCTTGCTTAATTAATTCCTGAATTGGTTTGGTGTACATATCAAAACCAATAGCATCGGCTACTAATTCTTTACCATCTTCGGTAGTTAATGGCTCGTAGTTCGATGTAAAATTATTTCTCATGGAAAGATCAGCTTCAGCTTCCTTGTCGTAACCTCTGTGGATTGCTTCATCAGGTCGCTGGAAAAATCTCTTCTCACAGTTTGTTGTAATTTTTACACTCTTATTGTTATAGGCTTCATTTAGATGATTCAGTCTGTTTGCAGGCAATACAACTGAAGCAGTAATGTCATCTTCCATTTGAATTTTAGCTGCTGCAATAAAGTCCTGACGAAGTTTATTTAAATACCATGAATTATCACCTGCAAATCCTACACGAAGATAACTTGCAACAATTTTTCGGTTGTTAAATAATAGTTCATGACCTTTTCTTCCGTTAATAACATCAACCGAGAAGAAATCTCTCCAGTTGCTATTGGTACGATCAGGACGATAAAAACGTTTTACGAATAATACCAACGCTTTAACATGATCAGGAATAGAGTTTAAAAAATCGTTATATTCTTCGGTATAGTATTTCGATGGAGTTAATAATTTAACAACAGAACCAAGAGATCTTTCAGAGCTTAATACTGTTCTTGAAGGAGTTGTTCTGTTTGGATGATCTTTCCATCGTTGAGTATAATCGTGATTGATTACTTCATCAGCCAAATTAAAATCTTTTTCCATGTCCTGAACATAGAAAGAGCTATAAATAATTGCATTTAAAAGAGATTTAGAAATCTCTGATTTTCCACCACCCGAAACAGTACAAGGTTTATGGCAGAAAGTTCCTTCAGAAGCAGTACTTACCAATCTCCATGATGGAGCAGAAGGGTGTTTCTCCATGTGCATTTTATATCCCGATGGATGCACATAGTAATTATCAGGTACTAAACGAATGCTTTGTTCCTGTCCATCTTTTATCCAGCTTACCTTACTTTCATATACATCAATGTTTGCATTTTCATTGATATAATAAATGTTTGGATATTCTTTATCAACAGCATATCCTTCAGGGTAAACATCAATAGTATCGCCAAATTGTTTTACTAACTCATCGTAGCTGAATTGTTTTTTCAGTACATTTTTCATGAATAGGGATCCGCTAAAACCATCACCTAAGTTTTTTCTAGGGAATGCAATTGCTCCTCCAGCATGTTCTTCTTCAGCTAAACCATATAAGTTTGCAGAAAAACTAATTTGGGTTTTAATTTCTTTTTTAGAGTAACCAAAATAGTTGTCGGCTATTAAAGTAATTACCACACCTTTTTCGCTACGGCAAGTTAGTTTAAAAGGTTGTCCATCATTATATAGGTCGGTTTCATTCTTCCAGCATACACCGTCGTGTTTTTGACGCTCAGTAGCTTCATCGTAATGTGGTAAGCCTAGCTCTTTTTTTGTAAGACTAAGTAGTTGTGGAGCTAAAACAATACATCCTGTATGTCCTGTCCAATGCTCAATATCTAAACCAGCATCGTTTGCCGGAACATTAGGATCGCCTGCGTTACCAAAAATAGACTCAACAAAATCGAGATTACTAACTAGGCTACCTGGAGCAAAAAAGCGGACTTCCATTGATTTTTGTTCGATAACTCCTTTTACTTCCGGACAAACTATCGGGCGAAGTAAAAGAGAAACCATCATTTTTACTTTCTTATCCTGAGTTGCAGTAAAAGGTAATAGTTGAGTATCATCATCGGTAGGTGGATTAAAAGCAGCTTTTAAAAAATTTGCAAATGCTTTTTTAGGTACTTCAATTTTATCTAAAGGTACTGGTAAACTACCTTCAACAATATGGAAAGAACCTTTTGTAGTTCTTCTATCGTGTTTTGGGTTATGAAGTACTCCTTGTTTTATTCTGTACGAACTTAAGAGTTTAGTAATATGTTCGTCTTTATCTGGTGGTAAACTTAGTTCTCTAGCAATACCAGGTTGATCCAAAATAAATGTAGAAGTAGGTAGATTCGCTACTTCATTATCTGTGTCTTTAAGATAATCATTTAAAAAATCCTGTATACGTTGATCTGCAGGACATAAATGGTCTGCCAGTAAACGGGATTTTGCGCGATAGTTTTGAATCAAGCTGTCTGTTAATTCGATGAATTTAGAATCAGCTAGTTGCTCTCCATTTTTCAGGGAATTACCTTTGTAAATGGGTTGCCCCATTGCTGCCAATTGAAGGTTAATGTAACGAATCAGGTTTTTCTGATTGTTTTTTGTCTTCTTTGGTTTTTTTTCAGTTTCGCTTGGTTTTTTACTTTGCATATATCTCCAATTTTTATTTGCTTAGGGAATGACGGAACCAAATTTACTTTATTTTTTTACTTCGCAAAAATTCCTGCATTCCTTACTATAATTCAAATCCCTTTAATTTAACCGTGCTATTTTTAGACTGTTAAAATTGGAGGAATCGAAAACGATTTCATGTTGATGGTTTGATATTAATTTAGATTAAATCTAAATTAATAATTTTTTCAGAATTTTAAAAATATTGAGACGATTCATATCAAATAAGTATAAAATTTAGTCGATTATTAATCGTTATGCATGAAATTAAACCCTTTTTATGGAAGCAGAATGTAAAAAGTGAGATAATTTGCAAAATTATTTTTATTGACTGTAAACTTTGTACTTATTAAAATTATGATTTTGTAGTTTTGTTCTATTAACATTAATATTATTAAAATGCGTAGAGTTTATACCATAGGCGATTGTGTTTTGGATTTATTTTTTGAAAACGATAAGCCCGTGGATGCAAGGCCGGGTGGATCATTTTTGAATTCGTCGGTTAGCCTTGGAAGATTAGGGGTGAGAGTTTCTTTAATTAGTGAATTGGGAATTGATCGAATTGGAAATCAGATTTTAAATTTTTTGAAAACCAATAATGTTAATATAGATAATATTGCTCAATTTAGTGATACAAATTCTAATTTGGCTATTGCTTTTCTCGATGAGCATAAAAACGCCGATTATTCGTTTTATAAAACACGAAAAGGATTAGATACATGCATTAAATTTCCTAAGGATGTTAAGAGTGGAGATGTGGTAATGTTTGGCTCTTTTTTGTCCATAAAGAAAGAATTTAGACCTGCATTACTTCGTTTTTTAAAAGAGTGTAAATCCAATGGAGCTATAATAATATACGATCCAAATTTTAGAGCGCAACATCTTCCCTTACTTAATGAAGTATTACCGTTTATAAAGGAAAATATTCAAATTGCCAATTTGGTGAAAGCCTCCGATGAGGATTTTAAATTAATTTGTAATGCCAACTCGGCAAAAGAAGCGATAGAATGGATTAGAAATTTTTCATCTGCCACATTAATTTATACAGCCAATAAAAATGGAGTAGTGGTTTGCACCGATAAAATTTACAATTTCGATGTTCCTAAGATTATACCAGTTAGTACTGTTGGGGCAGGCGATACTTTTAATGCATCTATTGCATATTTTCTGATAAGAGAAAATATTAAGGCAGACCGAATAAATAAGTTAGAGAAAGAAGAAGTTCGGGAATTAGTTAGAATTGCAATTAAATTTTCTCAGGAAGTATGTATGGGGTACGATAACTTTATTGGTACTGATACGGGAGAAAAATTTAAGCTAAAAAAAACACCCCAAGAATAATTCTGTGGGGCGTTTTTACTACATACAATTTACTGAATGAAAAAAGCAACCGGACAAGGAAGCTTTCTTCACCCTTTAATTCCGAATATTGTAAAAAGGTAACCCTTACAAAGTAAATATTTTAAGAGTTTTGTACGAAAAGCTGATTTGTTTAGACTAATGAGTGAAAATAATAGATAAAACTAGCTTGTTTTCGTTTTTTTTCAAGAACATTCATTGTAGAAAATATATCCCCCAAATTTATTTAAGAGATATCTATACTAGATAATTTATTAAATGAGAAAAGTAATCGGATATGTAAATTTTTCTCATTATCTAATTCATTATTTTACTTTAAGATAAGCTTAAAAAAGGAGTATTTTAGTTTTATTATATGAACGTATTATTTACCTATGGAGCAAGTCTTCTTGTTCTCCATACGTTTTTATCTAAAAAGTATTCAATTCTGTCGTTTAATCGATTTTCGCGACCTTGCCAAAACTCAAAAAGCTCTGGAATTAGTCTATATCCGCCCCAAAAAACAGGTCTTTGAATTTTTTCCTTATTCAAAGAATTAAAATCTATAATTAACTTTTCAAGATATTCTCTATTCTCTATTTCTTTGCTTTGAGGAGAAATAGCTGCAGCTACTCTACTCCCTAAAGGTCTTTCAGAAAAATATGTGTCTGATATGCTTGGTGGTAATTTTCCAACTATCCCTTCAATTCTAATTTGTCTTTCTAATTTTGGCCAAAAAAACACTACGGCAGCATAGCTGTTTTGTTCTAACTCAATACCTTTTCTGCTATTGTAATTGCTGAAAAAGCAAAAGCCATTCTCATCAAAGTTTTTAAGTAATAGTATTCGCGCAGAAGGTTTACCCGAAGGCGAAACTGTAGCTAATGTCATTGCATTTGCATCGGGAATATTTTCGTTCAAAGCATAACGAAACCAATTGGAAAACTGTACAAAAGGGTTTTTGCTAATTTCAGATTCTAGCAGTTGAGTTTTTCCGTATTCATGTCTTATTTTTTTGAAATCATCTTTTAAGGCCATCTTATTACAATAGGTTAATTGTTATTCGGATCAGTAAGAATATTTGGTTCAATACTTAATCCGGTATAATTAAAATAGTAATGACCATCTTTTTCAGGGAATTGCATTCCATGTTCATTTTCAGCATCGGCATTTGCAATTCCCACATGTGCAAAAAGAATTTTAGCTTTGTGTTTATTGGCATGCTTAATAATTTCCTCGGCAGCAAGCGGGCTTAACGATCCAATATCTGGGTAAGTACTTGTTTTTACAACGATAAAATGCATTTCATCGTTTTTCTTAGCTAATATTTGCGGGTTTTTTTCAAATTCGATATTTACCGAAACAACTTCGAATTCGTTTTTTATATGTTTGTAAACCCACTTAATTCCTAACTCGTGAAGTTCTTCTCCGTTTAATATTTTATTACTCATATTGTGATTTGTTCATTCTAAATGCGAATATCTTCTTTAATTAAAACAATTCCAAATAGAATAAGTTTTCCTGTTAAAAATATAAATATTAAAATTGAGTTAGGTATCAAAAAATTTTGTGCTTAACTGCTATAAATGTTACATTGTAATTGTAAACTAACTTTTAATTGTAAGCCTATGCTTAATGTTGCATTGTTTGGTCCTCCGGGAGCAGGAAAAGGAACTCAATCGGAATTTTTAATAGAGAAGTATAATTTATTTTATATTTCAACAGGTGATTTATTACGTAAAGAAATAAAAGAAAAAAGTAAATTGGGTATAGCTGCTCAGGGAATTATAGCTGCGGGAGGTTTAGTTTCTGATGAGATTATTGTTCAGATTATTGAGAAAACAATTACCGAAAATCCAGATGCAAGTGGTTTTTTATTCGATGGTTTTCCCAGAACTTATATTCAAGCCTACATATTGGAAGGTTTAATGATAAAATTAAATACTTCGCTTAATTGTTTAATTAGTCTTGAAGTGCAAGAAGAAGTTTCGGTGGATCGTTTGCTTAATCGGGGTAAAACATCTGGTCGATCGGACGATAATGAGGTTGTTATTAGAAATCGTTTAGCAGAATATCAGGATAAAACTATGCCTGTTCTACAATTTTACAAGGACAAGGGCATTTATTTTGGATTAGATGGAAATCAGCCTATTGATATTGTAAGTCTTGATATCCAGAAAATTATAAATAATGAGCTGGCTAAAAGTTTATTTAATGTTGTATTGTTTGGTTATCCAGGATCGGGAAGAGGTTCGCAGGGAATTGCTTTGGCTAAGAAATTTGGTTTGGAGTATGTAGCTACCGGACAAATGCTCGAAAATGAAATTAAGAATAAATCGGAGCTGGGAAAACGTATTGTCGAATTGTATGAAAATGGGGAATTGGTTCCCGACGAAATTGTAGTTCAATTGATAGAGAAGAAAATTGAAAATTCTAATGGAGTAAGAGGCTTTATATTTAAAGGTTTTCCGCGTACTCTTGTGCAATCTTATATTCTTGATGGTTTGCTAAAAAAACATGGTTCTCAAATTTCTAAGATAATAGAAATTGAAGTACCTACTTTGGAACTAATTAATCGTTTAGATACCAGAAGTAAAACCAATAGATGTATGCCTTACGATAGCGATACCTCAAAAATTGTAAAGCGATTGCAAGAACATGAAAATAAAACTGTTCCGGTAATTGAAAAATATAATCAACTGCATGGCGTAAAAAAGATCGATGGTGTGGGCGAATTCGATTTGGTTTTTGAACGAATATCAAGAGAACTAGAAAAAAACATGAAACATTTTATGTAGTTAAGCCTTTATATTAGATAAGAAACTTTATTAAGTTTATAAGTTTATTTCCATTACGAAAATATATTTTTTGTAAAATATATGTATTAACAAAAGCTTTGCAAGTGTCAGTAAAATAAATGCATAGAACTTGTGTGGGCTATGCAAATATTCAAATTAATCGATAGTACAATTGTTACATAAATGATCTAAGTTTATTCTTGCAATTTTTTTATCTAATGATTTGTGTAGCTTATTTAGTTTATCACAAGGATATTCTTCACATTCGGCACAGGTTTTTATTAGTTTTTTTCGAGCACAAGCTCTCACCGCGCAGTCTTGGCAATGCTGAAATTTTTTGCCCCAGGGTTCACGGCATCCTTTACAGGTAATTTCGCAAGCTTCGTATTCGTGATTTTCATCAGACCATAGTTTGGCAATCCTAATTCTGGCTTTTTCCTGATGCTTTTGGGTAGCAACATAAACCGGACAGATGGAACAATCAATTCCGCAGTAAGCTATTCTTTTTTTATCCATGTTTTGTTGGGTGTTAAGTATAATAGTAATTACTTACTTTTTGGTGTTTTTGTTTCAGCTAATATGTATAAATATGCTCAAGATTTATTTTTTTCTATTTTATGTATTTGCTATGGCTTTTAGTTTTTAATAAAATTCATAAAATAGGAAATTGCAGCAAAAAAAGAAGGGAAAAATTACTACTTCAATATTCATAAAGTAGTAGGTATAATTTAGCTTAATTGGAGACATAAAAGAGCTCCCCTAAAGGAACTCTTTTTTATACCTATTTGATTTATAAGAAAAGTATACCAGCTTTTTTGCAAGTGTTTCTTAGTTCCTCGGGCCATATACTCGATTGAACTTCGCCAATATGTGCTTTTTGTAATAAAAACATGCACAGGCGCGATTGTCCAATTCCTCCGCCAATTGAGTAGGGTAATTTACCATCAAGTAGTTTTTTGTGAAACATTAGTTTGGTTCGTTTTTCTTCACCTTTAATTTTAAGTTGCTTTAACAAAGCCTCTTTATCCACTCGAATTCCCATCGATGAGATCTCAAAAGCTTGTTCTAAAATAGGATTCCATAAAAGAATATCGCCATTTAAACCATGGTACCCATTTTTAGTTGGAGTTGTCCAGTCATCGTAGTCTGGAGCTCTGCCATCATGAGGTTCGCCGTTGGCAAGCTGGCCACCAATTCCCATAATAAATACGGCTCCAAATTTTTTAGCTACTGTACTTTCTCTTTCCTTTGAGCTTAACTCCGGATAGTCAGCTAAAAGATCTTCTGCATGAATAAAAGTAATTGTCTCGGGCAATTGTGGTTTTAATGCCGGATAATATTCATTTAACAGGTATTCGGTTCTTTTTAAGGATGCGTAAATCTGTTTCACATTCTGTTTAAGAAATTCAAGTTGTCGTTCTTCTTTATTGATTGATTTTTCCCAATCCCACTGATCTACATAAATAGAGTGCAGGTTGGTAAAATCTTCATCAGGTCGCAAGGCATTCATGTCTGTATATATTCCTTTTCCGGCAGGAATCTGAAGTTCACCAAGCATGTATCTTTTCCATTTAGCCAAAGAATGAACAACTTCGGCTGTTTGATCCGCTAAGCCTTTAATTGGAAAAGATACAGGACGCTCTATTCCATTTAAGTCATCGTTTAATCCGGTTCCTTTCATTACAATCATAGGTGCAGTAACTCTTCTTAATTTTAACTCCGACGATAATTGTAATTGAAACTGATCCTTAATAAATTTAATGGCTTTTTCGGTAGCTTCCGGATTTAGAGAGCTTTTATAGCCTTTGGGGATAATTAAGTTTTTCATGCTTTTTAATTTTGATTATTAGATAAAATGTTATAAAAAAATAAAAGCCTTTCTCTATGGGAGAGAAAGGCTTAAAATGCATTATAGCAATATACTTTCTCACCCAGAAGGAGAATTATTATTGTTATTATTGCTGATATTGTAGTAAAAATGATTCATAGTGTATAAATGTAAAAAGCCTTCCTAAAATTTTTTAAGGAAGGCTTTTAATAAAGTATTTTTTTAAATATCTATAAGCTTTCCTGTTCCAACGAATTATTATTCATCAGATTATTGAAAAAATTATTATTGATATTTATTTGTCTCATGATTTATTTTGCTTGTAACAAATGTATGTTTTTATCTTGGAGTACCAAAGTATTAATAGTTTAAAAGTTTACTATTTTTTACTAAAACTAAATAGTTATGTATATTTAAATCCTGCTAAATGTTAGGTTAACAGTGTTGTATGTGTGTTGTATTTAGTATTGCAATAAAAATGAAAATAATCAAATATTTGTTTAGTATTTAAATCTAATTACGTACATTTACTACGTAATAATTTTAAATTTTTTAAGTAATGCCTACAGGTACAGTAAAATTTTTTAACGAATCTAAGGGATTTGGATTCATTAAAAACAGTGAAACACAAGAAGACATTTTTGTTCATGTAACAGGTTTGATCGACAAAATCGACCAAGGTGATAATGTAACTTATGATGTTGTAGAAGGAAAAAAAGGATTAAATGCGGTTAATGTAAAAATTGATTAATTTATCTTACGATATTTTTCCTTAGCAAAGCTCAATTTTAAATTGAGCTTTTTTTGGCTCTTGTAATAATTACTAAAGATAATTAATAGCTAAAGGAAATATTTTTAAAACTAAGATTTCACTATTTTTGTGCTATGATTAATAAAACCGAAACTTTAGATATTTTAAATAAAATGTGTTCCGATACCTTAATGGAGCATTTAGGAATTATTTATACCGAAGTTGGCGATGATTATTTAGTTGCCGAAATGGAGGTTACGTCGAATCATTGGCAACCAATGAAAATTTTACATGGTGGAGCAACTATTGCTTTGGCCGAATCTACAGGAAGTGCTCTGTCGGTTATTCATACCGATTTGAAGACTTACGATGTAAAAGGTATGGAAATAAATGTAAATCATATTAGAAGTATTCGTAAGGGAAAGGTTACTGCCAGAGCGAAATTTATTCATCGCGGAAAAATGACACATATTGTTGAAATTAATGTGGTAAACGAACAGCAAAAACTTATTTCAGTTTGCCGACTTACCAATGTGATCATTAAAAAATAGAAATGGATTCATTGCAACTAATAAACAATAAACGAATAGATATTCTTCGTAAATACATCAATAAAAATGTTTCATTTTTCGCTTATTCATTACCCGAAACAAAAGAAATTATAGCAGGAGTTCAAACTAAACAGATGCCTGAAACTTATGAGGAGTTGTCGGATTTAGAGGGATTAGAGGGCTTTGCAATTGCTCCTTTCGATAAGAATGGCCCACAAAAAGCTTATTTTATTCGTAACGATATTAATTTTGAACATCCTTTTACAGCTAATTTTGATTCAATTGAAGATTTTGTGGCTGAAGAATCTAATTTACACCAAAGTTCGAGAGAAGAGTATGCAGAACAAATTAACTGTATGCTTAATGAGCTAAAACAAAAAAAATTAGATAAGGTAATTTTATCGAGAATTTATTTGCTGAATAAAGAAGGAAGGGAAAATGCTATTTCATATTTCTTAAAATTAAATGAGGCTTATCCGAGTGCTTTTGTTTCTATTTTTAATATTCCGAAAGTGGGATTGTGGATAGGAGCTAGCCCAGAAAGATTAATTTCTGCAAATGGAAATAAACTGGAAACAGTAGCTTTAGCAGCAACTCAGAAATTAGGAAAAAGAGCAGTAGATGAGGTGGTTTGGGAAACTAAGGAGATAGAAGAGCAGGCTTATGTTAGTAAGTACATTGACGACTTATTAGAAAAATCTGAAATTTCGGATTATAAACGAACAGGACCTTTTACAAGTAGAGCAGGAAATGTGGTTCATTTAAAAAGCAGTTATCAGATTAATGATAATTTAAATTTTAAACAAAAAACTAATTTTGCCCAATGCTTACATCCAACACCTGCAGTTTGCGGATTACCAAAGGAAAAGGCAATGAACTTAATTCGAAGCATAGAAAGTCATAAGAGAGAATATTATGCTGGATATTTGGGGCCAATAAATTCGGAAGAAAACCTTTCTTTATTTGTTAACTTAAGGTGTATGAGGGTTTTTGAAAACAAAATGGCTCTTTATGTAGGGGGAGGTATTACTGCCGAATCGAATCCCGAAAAGGAATGGGACGAAACCTGTTTTAAAGCGCAAACTCTCTTAAATGTGATTAAATAGGTGAAATTATTTTAAATTTGGAGAGACTAAGCTTAAAGGCTAATGTAATAAGTTAAATTGTTTTCCCAAATGGAGAGAGCTGAGTGTTATGATGTTAGATAAGATTTCTATAACAGAAAAAAATAAAAATATGGAGCGAAAATATTCAGATATTAAAGGCGTGAAAGAGCTTATTGATATCTGTTGGTCAAAAGGAATGGAATATGTTATTGTTTCTCCGGGTTCCAGAAATGCTCCAATTAGCATCTCTTTTGCAAAAGATGAAAGAATAAAAAGCTTGGTGATTGTTGATGAACGATCGGCAGCTTATTTTGCATTAGGAATTGCCCAACAAACCCGCAAGCCGGTTGGTTTGGTTTGTACTTCGGGAACGGCTTTACTTAACTACGGACCAGCAGTAGCTGAGGCGTACTATCAAAGATTACCTTTGATTGTAATTTCGGCCGATAGACCAGCAGAATGGATTGGGCAGGATGATTCGCAGGCCTTACCACAGGTTAATGTGTTTGGGCAATTTGTAAAGGCAAGTTATCAGCTGCCTTTAGATGCCAACAATGAGGATGATTGCTGGTATTTGAATCGTATGGCTAACGAAGCTCTTACCAAATGCCAAAATGATAGATTTGGCCCTGTTCATATAAACTTTCCGCTTAGGGAACCATTGTATGGTATTAAAAATTATCCGGATACAAACGAGCGCGTAATTGGCAAAATTAATTCTGTTGATGAATTAGCTGCTGATACAGTTTCTGCTATTGCTGATCTTATGAATTGCAATCAGAAAATTCTTATTGTGGCAGGTTTGCTTTATCAGCAGGAAGAGTTAAATGATCTGCTTGGAAAATTGTCCGAAAATAAAAATGTTGTGGTTCTTACCGAATCGGTATCTAATCTTCATAATAAAGAATTTTTGCCTTGTATCGATCGGGTAATTTGTTCGATAAAGGAAGAAGAATTAGCCGATTTTAAACCCGATTTATTAATTAATTTTGGAGGTCCATTGGTTTCCAAAATGATAAAATCTTTTTTACGGGATGCTAAGCCTAAAGAACACTGGTACATTGGTAAAGAGGATCATTTTATTGATACATTTAAAAATCTCACATCACATATTGATGTTTCACCACAGTCTTTTTTTAAGCAATTATTAGCATTCATAAAACCATCAGAGAGTTTATTTTCTGCACATTGGAAAATGAGAGATGCCGAGGTCTCTAAAATTCACAGCCAATATTTAGAATCGGTGGAGTGGAGCGACTTAAAAGCTTTTGAGCAGATTTTACAAAGAATACCAGAAGGTGGAAATTTACAATTGGCCAATTCATCGGTTGTACGTTATGCACAGCTTTTTAAAACATCGCATAAGCTTAGCTATAACTCCAATAGAGGAACTAGTGGAATCGATGGCTGTACTTCAACAGCAGCTGGTGCGGCTTTGGTAAACGAAAAAATTACAACATTAATAACCGGAGATATTAGTTTTTTCTACGATTCCAATGCATTGTGGAACAAATATCTTAAACCAAACTTTAAAATTATTTTAATCAATAATGGAGGAGGAGGAATTTTCCGTTTTATTTCTGGGCCTTCGGGAGTAGAAGAGTTGGAAGAATATTTTGAGGCTGTTCAGGAATACAAAGCCGATAAATTAGCCGATACTTATGGCTTAAATTATTTTTATGCCGAAAATCAAACGGAAGTTGAAGAAATACTTCCTGTTTTTTATGCAGCAAACGAAAAAGCTGCCGTTCTGGAAATAAAAACGCCACGAACGATAAACGATCAAGTGTTAATTAATTATTTCAAAACTATAAAAGCTAAGGTATGACAACAAGAAACTGGACTACCATTAAAGAATACGAAGATATTAAATTCGATTTTTTCGAAGGGATAGCAAAAATTACAATCAATCGTCCCGAGGTGTATAATGCATTTCGTCCGCAAACCAACTTCGATATGTTGGATGCCATGGATATCTGCCGCGAGCGAAGTGATATTGGTGTAATTATATTTACAGGAGCTGGAGAGAAAGCTTTCTGTTCGGGTGGCGATCAAAATGTAAAAGGTGTAGGTGGTTACATTGACGATAAAGGTGTGCCTCGCTTAAATGTTTTAGATTTGCATAAGGCAATTCGTTCTATGCCCAAGCCGGTTATAGCTATGGTTAACGGTTATGCTATTGGTGGCGGACATGTTCTTCATGTGGTTTGCGATTTAACCATTGCTTCCGAGAATGCTAAATTTGGTCAAACAGGTCCTAAAGTAGGTAGTTTCGATGCCGGATTTGGTTCTTCTTATCTGGCTCGTCAGGTTGGTCAGAAAAAAGCGCGTGAAATTTGGTTCCTTTGCAAGCAATACACAGCCGCCGAGGCCGAAGAAATGGGAATGGTAAATAAAGTAGTGCCATTAGAGCAATTGGAAGATGAAACTGTAGATTGGTGTAAAACCATGCTTATGCGCAGCCCAATGGCTCTTCGTATGATTAAACGCGGATTAAATGCAGAATTGGACGGACAACGCGGATTAATGGAATTTGCAGGCGATGCTACCATGATGTATTATCTAATGGAAGAAGCACAGGAAGGCAAGCATGCATTCCTGGAGAAACGTGATCCTGAATTCCAGAAATTTCCAAAATTTCCAGGATAGATTCAATTCCGAATTTGGAATTACAAAGATATAAATTGATGCTCTCACTTTTGGTGAGGGTATCAATTCATTCATCCTCCTTCAATGGGGAATTGGGCCGTTTTGCTATGATTCCTACTCTTGAAAGGGGAGTATTTTTAGATAATTAGCAAGTTTTCCTTTGTGGTTTAATTCTACGACATGAACATTCGACCAGCCACCCAAAATGATTTGCCAGCCATTAACGAAATCTACAATCAGGCGGTACGCAAAAGATACTGCACTGCCGATTTGGAAGAAATCTCCATGCAGGAACGTGAAAAATGGTTTGCCTCTCATAATCTAGATACCTATCTCATATTTGTGGCAGAAGAGAACAATGAAATCATTGGCTGGATGTGTTACTCTCCCTACCGAAACGGTAGAAGAGCGCTTCAAACTGCTGCAGAAATAAGCTATTACTTGCACGAAAATAATCAGGCTAAAGGTGTTGGCAGCCAGTTAATGGAGTTTGCCATAAAACGAGCTCCTCACCACAATATCAAACACTTATTTGCCATTTTACTGGAACCCAATATTGCCAGTATTAAACTTCTCGAGAAATATGATTTCGAGCGCTGGGCATGTCTTCCCAATATTGCCAATATCGATGGGGAGTGGTGCTCTCATGTTTACTACGGGAGAAAGATTTAATTACGAATTTGGAATTACGAAAAAGAATAAATTTGATGCTCTCACTTTTTGCGGAATTGAAGGTGTACTTTATTTCAATTAAAGATCATGTGTTTTTTTGTGAGTGTTTCCCTTTTTAAGGGAAACTGTCGACAGACTAAAGGGTGAATAAAAATTCTTAAAACCACCAATGGTACGAACGTTTCCTTCCTATCTGTTTTCGAAGAAAATATAAAGCTTGTGCCGTATTGCATTTGCATTAATTTGTAAATGTTTTTATTGGCGCAAATTAAATATTCTTACTTTTCCTGCATGCGCAGAGCACGAGCGAAACGCTCGTGATTGGTTTTGGATTTGATGTGTTCGAACTTTTTTGGGGGTGATTCTTAATTATGTGATAACTCTAATTTGTCAAATAAATCAGTTTTATAACTTCCAGCTACAACAGAATATGGGTAATGTTTAAATTTGAGATCATATCCTAGAACTAATACTCCTCTAACATTATTATTTTCTTGCATTGAAGCAATAATATCATTGATAATAGCATTTCGTGTTTCTCTATCAATTTCCTCATAAGGATATCCAGTTATGGCAAATTTTCTTCTAGTTGGTCCAAATGTCATAATCATATAATTGTGCTTCTGTTGACATTTTCCAGATTTGATATTGTTTATAAGTTTTTTCAAACCTTTTTCGTATTTTATTTGATCTTCTAATGGTAGGTTGAGTAAAATGTATGAAGACATAAGCCAATGTCGGGCATTTTGTTCAAGTTTATTGAGAGTGTCATGCCAAAGTTTTGTTTTTTGTAGAGTTGGTTTTTTAACATTTACACCTCTACTCCTACCAATGAAATAAGGATCAATGTCTTTGGATTTCAAAGTTAAATCAATGAAATTTGATTTGTCAAATTCAGTCTCTCCAATGTTAAATCCATTATCTAGGTAAAATCCAAATAAATCCATTTCATCTCCATGAAAGAATAAATGTGCTTCAAATTCTCTTCTTCTGGATAAATAATGAATTTTTTCAGCTTGTAAGGGTAGGATTTCAAAAATTATTTCTAAATCAGTATAACTTATTGATGGAGCCAATTGATCAATTGTGTTAGTTGAGATTTTGGCATTTATTAATTTTTTCAAATTGCATCCTATTGAGCCAAGATTTGATAATGTTACACCCAATGGTACGTAATATTTTATTTTTGCACTATTGATTTTATTCTTTTTGCCACATTTTGTTTGAAAGATGTGATTTTTAGGATTTTGTTTAAGAAATTTTTCAAAACGTATTGCTTGTTCTGATGGATCAATAACCAACTCTTTGATGGTTTTAAATAATCGACCTGTCGCACCTCTTCTGGCAGGAGGTGAAATAGTACCTGATTTACATTCTATAATTAGAGCAAAATCTTCAATAAGAACAATTAGATCATTTTCAAATTGCTTATTTTCTGTAGGACAATCCCATAAACTCCCTTTAAAAATTTGCCCTTTAGGAAATGATTTTTTAAGAAGAATTTCTACGTTATCTTCAAGAAATTTCCCCTTTTTAATTGAATATTTCTTTTGGAGTTTTGCATTTTGAGAAATAAGAGATTCGAATAGATCTACTCCAAGATGTGAGAACATGTGAGGGATTACGGAAAAATATTCTTTGTTACTTATTTTTATTAAAGGTTTATAATGAATAGGGTTGTTCAGGAAAATATGGTCTTTGTTTATATCAGATAAATCTCCGAAAGATAGACTTAAAGATTCAAGAATTATTGATATTTCCTTTTTTGAAATTTCTTTTGAGAAGTGATTGTAAATATCTTCTAGATTATGAGTGAAAATATTGGTTAAGAATAAATCAGAATGAGCTAACATGGAGGCTTTAAGATTATCCAAACTCTTATTTGTCATTTCCCATATTTCTTCTCTCTTACTTTTATTCGTTTTTTCAATATGGGGGAAACTTTCCTCATATTTATCGAAAACCTTATTGATTTTATTTTGTTTTAAAAATGAAATTGTTTTTCTACGATGTATATTTAGTTTTTCTTCGGTAAGAATAGCTAGTTCAAATAAAATATCTAAAAAATCATGTGGATTAAATTTGAAATGATTAATGAAGTTTTGTTCGACAAGGTCAGCTAGTTCATGGGCAATAGTTTCCATTTGATCAACATATGCCCAGTTGCGAACGGCTAGTGTATGTCCCATCATTTCTGTACTTAATTGAATTGCTCCTAAATCTTCTTCTGATTTTGCATTTTCAATTAGTTTCAAATGTGAAAAACTTTGGTTACGATTAAGATTGATGATAGTTGATTTGAAATTTTCAACCTTTTCATTTAATAGATTAGCAGAAAGATTTCTTTTAAATTTTAATGATATGCATTGCAATACTTCAACAAAGAAAGGAGGGAATTCTATACAACCATTTATTGCTTCTTCGTCTATTCCTTCTTCATGCATTGAAAAATAGTATAAACAAAAAGCACAAAGGTATAATGGATCATGTTTCTTAAAATAGTCTATTAAGTCATTATATGCACTTTCGTATTCAGAAGCAGCTTGTTTTCCCATTTCAATTAAAGCATTTAATCTTTCTTCAAAGGGGATATTAGGAGAGATAGTATTTTCAAATCTTACAAAATCTCTTTTAACAACTTCATAAGGTTTAACCTCTTTAGCTGTTTTCTTATTATTATTATTATTATTATTATTATTATTATTATTATTATTATTATTATTATGCGAATCCAGAGTTGATCTAAAGTGCTAATGCAATGAAAGCAGCAGCTAACCTGCCAAAAGTATGTATCATTAATCCTTTTGTAGATCTGACTTTACTAGCTTTTTGAATATCTGTTTTTTCAATTAACCAATTGAATATTGCCTCAACAGGTTGCCTAATTCTGGATACTGCCGTTGAGAATAAATCATCAGCAGCTTTAATTCTCTGTTTTATTATATCTGGCATTCCTTTTACCCCTTTGATTGGAGCAAGAGTCTGAGAGTTTTGATGTTTCAACATATTCTGGTTAAGCTCATTAATAAAGTATATTTTATCGCCAAAAAATGTTCTGTTCTCAATACCTGACCATGCTTCTTTAAAAACATTAACATCATTAACAGAAGCAGGAGTAAATAGTATTTGCTCAGGATGTGGCAATTTACCAATACGTCTGAAACCCAATAAATGCAGTTTCATACCATAATAATAAATACCTTTTGTCGAGCAGAATCCTTTATCTGTTATTTCTGTTGCAACTTTTCCAGAACGTTTGCCTGAACAGGTAATAATTGGCATTGAGTCCAATAAACTTTGATCCAGACAACAATCTTCCGGCTGATAGTCTGACAAAAGTATTTCAACTAACCGGGCAAAAGCTCCACTTAGTTTATTAAGTCTGTTATTAAAGGCTTTATAGCCTACTAACTTTGGAAACCATGATCTCAACCAGTCAGAAGCAAAACGGTGAATTTGTTTTACTTTTATATGCTCTTCATAGTGCATACAGTATAAATAAATGGTCATAATTTCTTGATCGGTAAATTCAGGTTTACTGTTATTACTGAATCTTTCACAATAAAATTGAAGTTCTTCAAACTTTTCGCAAACCAAAAAGTAAATTCTTATTAACTTGTCGTCTTTATCCTTGGAAATCATATCTAATTGTCACTTCGAAACTGACCTCAAGATACTGATTTTCAAGGATTTAAACAAATATACTCCACTGATAATCAAGGATTTAACAAACTTTTTTTATTGTTTTTTAACTCTGGATTCGCATTTATTATTCATTTTTGAGAGAGATATATCGTATTAAGATTTATAAAAGATTACTAGTAAAAAAGACAAGACCCTAACAGTCTTGTCTCACCCAACTTTTATTTTATTATTACTTATTCCACTTCGCTACCAATTTCTTCTTCGCTGGTAGCTCGGCTTCTACGAGTTCTTATTTTGGTGTTCACCAATTCTATATAGTGTATAATTTTTGTGTAGGTTTCGCTATAAACTTCTGGCTGGGTATCGCTCATTATATATAGGTATGGAATTAGTTTGGTATTAATAAGTTCCATAACCTCTTTTTTTACCGTACTCGACGGAATTGCATTCTCTTTTAATGCTTTTATTTCCTGTCCCTTCCGATATATGGTTTGAAGATTGGTATGGGCTGTTTTAAGTAGAGCATAGCTTTCACTAACTCCGAACAATGCCATCATCTTGTTTTGGTACTCTTCGGTATCAAGTTCCGAAAAAAGAGACAAGGCTTGTGTCATTTGCTCTTCATATCCTAATTTGTACATAAATTGATTTTTTGCCTGAATTTTAGACCATACTTTAGTGGCTTTTTCCACTTTGTCGGCATCGGACATACTCATGTTTGCATCCACAAATTTTTTAAAACAAATCAGACTATCATCAAAAATATGATCTAAATCAGAGATTTCACTTGTGAATTCCGATTTCTTTTCGATTCCAATTGAATCTAACAAAATGTCTGACTTCTCCTTAATTTTGGCAGAAATTACGGTTAAATTTAAATCTGCACTAAAATCTTTTTGAGCAAGTACCGACAAACAGTTTGTACTGCTGTCAAATGCCTCATTAGAAGAGCATGTGCTTAATAGTTTTGTGTCCATTTTAAATTCGGTTATGTTCTTATTATTGTTGGGTATACCGAATTTAAGAATTGATTTTTAAAACTAAAAATTATTCATAATAAAAATGAAGTTTTGGAATGTTGATAATTAAGAAGCTTGTATTTTGGTGATATTCAGCTAAAAAAGTATTCTTGCACTCGGTTGTGAGAAAAGAACAGGGATTATTCTGCTTAGAAATCCCGATTTCGAAGAATTACATTGAAAACTGTTTTTAGAAGCCCAGATTTGGGAAATATCTAATGAAAAATGATTTAGAAATCCGAAGAAAAGAAAATTACAGGGTATTTGGAAGTAAGAAATTCAGATTTCTAAATAAACACATGTAAATCGACTGAGAAACTCAGATTTGAGTAAAAACAAGAAAAAATTGTTTGCGAAATACAGATTTGTGCCATTCAAATAAAAAATTGTATTCAGAAATTGGGCGAGGTGTAATTTTCGTTTGTAAAGAACTCTTAGAAACTAAGATTTTATGTGTTATGTAGGTAGTATGTTGCGGCCCTACATTGCGAATTTCGTGGTTATTCCTACAAATTCCCTTTTAATTCCAATTCTTCTGCTACTTCTTTCATGGCCTCAATGCAATCGTGAACCAAATCAGGAATTTCTATTCCCAGCATTTCGGCACCGCGCTCAATAACTGTTCTGTCTACTCCGGCAGCAAAGCGTTTGTTTTTCCAATTGCGTTTTACCGACTTTACTTTCACATCCAATACCGATTTCGATGGTCGAATTAAAGCTGTTGTGCGAATTAATCCCGTTAATTCATCAACGGCATATAGTGTTTTTTCTAAAGTAGTTTGCGGAACAACATTGGTACAGGTAAGATAAGCATGACTTTCAACAGCACGAATGTACTCTTCGGGCCAATTTTCTGATTCTAGAATTTCTCGTGTTTTTTTGCAATGTTGTTCAGGGAATTTATCCCAATCTAAATCGTGAACCAGACCTATAACGCCCCATTTTTCTTCATTTTCTCCATGTTTTCGGGCATAATATCTCATACAGGATTCAACGGCTTTGGCATGAATTATTAGGCTCGGATTTTCGGTGTAAGTATTTAGTAAACTATATGCTTCTTCGCGTGTAGGAATTTTACTCATCAGTTTAATTTCTAAATTTCTTTAAAAATAATAGTAAAAGTTGAACCAACATCTATTTTACTATCAATTTGCATTTCACCTCCAATAATTTCTAGGTAATCAAGTACAGTACACAAACCTAAACCTGTTGTTTTTTGTCCCGATAAACCTTCTTTTCTGATAGGTGATTTTTTGTAAATACTTTCGATAATATGAGGAGACATTCCAATACCATTGTCTTTTATTTCTGCATAAACACAATTATTTTTACTATAACTGCTAATGCATACTGTACCATCTTTATGGCTAAATTTCATGGCGTTTTGAACAACATTACGAATAATAAATTTACAGATATTCTTGTCGGTATTCAATACTAAATTTTCTTGTAGTTTAGTTTCAAATTTTATATTTCCCAGGTTAATTTGAAATGTTTTACAAGTATCAAGTAATATTTCGCTTACATCGAATTGAGATATTTCAATGGTTGGACCCTCTTTCGATTGATTGATTCCCCAGTAAAAAAGATCATCAAGTAAAGCATTGGTTTGAGTGGCCACATGTAGCAAATCTTTTTCTAGATTTTCATTTTCTGGAGGATTTGCTTTAAAATCTTCATCATTTAAAAGGCTCGAAATACCTAAAATAACCCCAATAGAACCTCTAAGGTCGTGAGCCAAAATAGAAAAGAATTTATTTTTATCGGTTATAGCTTGTTGTAATTCCGAGTTGGTTTTATTTAATTCGGATGTTTTTTCAGAAACAAGAATTTTTAAATGCTCGGCTCTTTTTTGTTTGCTTTTTAACCAAATTAGAAGAGTAAAAATAATTACAATTAGAATAACTACACAAGCCAAACTGATTTTAAGAAGTAAATCACTAGTCTCTGGCTGATTAATTGTTTGACTTCCTTTGGGTAGCTGTTTGGTTTTTATGTCAAAATTAATCATTTCATTATAGTCGAAAATATAAGCATTTTCCAGCTCGGTATATTGAGGAATAGTTTGGCTGCCCGATTCGATTATTTTAAGAGCTAGCAGGGCTGCATTTTTTCCCTGCTGATATCCACTGGTAATTTTTCCTCCAAAAATTCCTTTATTTAAATAAAAGTCCCACGAACCAAAAATCGGTACATTAGATACTTTTTTAATGGTATTAATGCCATTACGGTAAGAAATGAATTTATTATTGTTATCACGATTAAGTACCAGCAAGTAAATTGCGTAAGAATCGTTTAATTTAGATACTTTTTCTTGCAAACTTTCAATGGAAAAATCGGAAAAGACTTCGAAGTTTATATCATTTTTAAAATAAGGCAAAACCTTTTGTAATTCATTATTAATAGCCTTGCCAGTTATGGTATTATCGTTAATTATCAGTATGTTTTTTCTTTCTGGAAATATTTTTTTTATTGAAGATATGGTTCCATAATGATCTGCCTTTTCTCCAAATCCGTGAAAATTAGGATATTTATGAAGATTTTCAGGATCTAAATTATTTACTCCACAGTAAATAACGGGTATGTTTGGGTAAAATTGATCTCCATGTTTACACATAAAGTCGAAAGCAGCATTATCGGCAACAATAATTGCTTTAAAGGGAATGCCTTTTGCCTTTGTTTTATATATATTCTGAAGGGCAAGTTGATAGGCTTCGTTATCATTGCGTTTAATATCTAAATACTCAAAAACTAAATTAATTTGATGGTTTTGATTCATCACACTTAATATGCCACTGGAAATACTATCTGTCCACTCAAGTCCCTGATGATAACTTTGTAATATTAGTACATCATATTCTTCATTTACAATATCGTTTGCTGAAGAAGAAAAATAACTAGCTAAAGTTAGTAATAAGCAGAAAAGTAATTGGGGAAAATTGCTTTTGGGTTTATGCATTAATTTAAATTTGTTGGGTTTTTTGCAATATACGCCTATTGTAATTGTAAGTTATATTAACAAGATATCTATAGTTAATTCTTTTTTAAACCAAATTTAAATAGTAGATTTAAGAATTAAAGATCTGAAATTAATATTATGAAGAAACAAAGTACTACAAGACGAGGTTTTTTTGCAAAATTAGGTTTGACTATTGGTGCTGCAGCACTTATAGAAACTGAAGCTTTGGCTGATATTAGTTTAAATCAAACTTCGAGCCGCGAAGAGCGTGATCGTTTTCTTTTTCAATACGAAAAATGGGTTAATCAGTATATAGAAGTGGTTGAAGAGGAAAAGAAAAGTGAATTAAATATTGAAAATAAAAAACGAATTATGGAGCTTTCGGATGAGGCTGAAACATGGCAAAATAAAATTAAAGAATATATAAAACATGATGATTTCAAAGAAAAATACATTTCATTATCTAAAAAATTTGCCAATACAATTACACCAGAATTAGAAGCATAAATCTTTAAATCAATTATTTAGTCAACAATTAGGGCGATGCATAGCATCGCTTTTTTTGTTTGAATTTTCTTAGTGAAAAATTATTTTTTCAAATTAATATTTTGAAAGACAGACTTATGGTTTAATCACGTAATTGATCCTGTTTTTTAACTCCTCTAAGCAAGTCTATTTTTGCTAACTTTAAGCACTAAATATTATTGAATATAAACTATGAACAAAATAAAGGCATGGATACATGCATTTCGATTAAGGACTTTACCTTTAGCACTTTCTAATATATTTTTGGGCAGTTTTCTAGCAATCTCCGATGGGGTTTTTAGTATCAGAATATTTATTTTAGCAATGCTAACCACTCTTTTCTTACAAGTTTTATCGAATTTGGCTAACGATTTAGGAGATTCTATTTCCGGAGCCGATAATCATGAGAGAGTAGGACCAGAACGGGCAGTACAAAGTGGAATAATTACCAAGAAAGAAATGATTCGTATGGTAATTATTTTTGTATTCTTAAGTTTTGTAACGGGTTTGTGTTTGTTATGGGAAGCCTTACAATTATTAAATTATACTCAGGCTTTTTTTATGCTCGGATTGGGTGTTTTAGCAATTGGTGCTGCAATTAATTATACAGTAGGAAAAAACCCTTATGGATATAATGGTTTTGGAGATTTATTGGTTTTTTTGTTTTTTGGATTGGCAGGAGTTTTAGGCACATATTTTTTACATACAGGAACTTTAAACTGGACATTACTTTTACCAGCAAGCTCCCTTGGCTTGTTAAGTGTGGGAGTTTTAAATTTAAATAATATGCGCGATGTGGAAAACGATTCTAAAACAGGAAAAAGAACACTTGTAGTTAAAATAGGATCGGCGAAAGCTCGAATTTATCATCTATTTTTAATTATAATAGCAATGATTTCAGCTTGCATATATGTTGCTTTACATTGGAATAATTTATTTCAGCTTTTGTTCTTAATAAGTTTTCCTCTGCTAATCCGTAATATACTTGTAGTGATAAAAAATACCGAAGCTCAAAAATTAGATCCAGAACTTAAAAAATTGGCTTTGTCAACCTTCTTGTTTAGCTTTAGTTTTGGAATAGGACTTATTTTATAAACTATAACTAACATTATATATCCATATAAAAATGCTTAAAGCAGATTACATTCATTATCCACTTACTTTTAAACGTCCAAGTGGCACCTCTCGGGGAATATTAACACAAAAAGATTCATGGTTTATTCAAATTTGGGATGATAGAAATCCTGAGGTTAAAGGAATAGGAGAATGTTCCATTATTAAAGGTTTAAGTCCCGACGATAGAAAAGGATATGTCGATAAACTTAAAGAAGTATGTAATCAGATTGATGATTTTTGGTATTATTTAGAAGAAGGCCTAAAGGAATGGCCTTCGATTTATTTTGGTTTAGAAACTGCATTTTTGGATTTTAAATCGGCGGGAAGCAAAATATTGTTTCCATCTAATTTTACCAATAGCAATGCACAAATTCCAATAAATGGCTTGGTTTGGATGGGCGATTCATTATTTATGAAAGAACAAATTCAAAGTAAGTTAGAAAATGGATTCGATTGTATAAAAATGAAAATTGGGGCAATTAGTTTTGAAGAGGAACTACAGCTCCTTGAAAGTATCCGCAACAATTTTAGTGCCGATAAAGTTGAATTGCGGGTCGATGCCAATGGGGCTTTTTCTCCAGAGTCGGCAATGGAAAAACTAAATGCACTGGCACAATTCGATTTGCATTCAATAGAGCAACCAATAAAGAATGGGCAAATTAAAGAAATGGCCGCATTATGTGCAAAAACTCCTTTGCCAATTGCTTTAGATGAGGAATTAATTGGTATATATAATTTTCAGGATAAGGCGAATTTATTAGATCAAATAAATCCTCAGTATATTATTTTAAAACCCAGCTTATTGGGAGGAATAAAAGGAAGTAAGGAGTGGATTGATTTGGCTGAGGAAAGAAAAATTCCCTGGTGGATTACCTCGGCACTTGAGTCTAATGTTGGCTTAAATGCAATTGCTCAATGGACTTATACGCTGAAAAACACAATGCCTCAAGGCTTGGGAACAGGGCAAATTTATTCTAATAATATTGTATCACCATTGTTTATGGATAAAGGTTTTTTAGCTTACAATAAAAGTTTAAGGTGGGAGAAAATCTGAGATGAACAGGGAACTTACTATTAATGGGATACATTACAACAGGGAAGAACTGAGTATCTATTGTGACAATATAATTTCTAATTCGACTAATGAATGGGAATGTGATTATTGCAGGTTTATTCAGGAGTGGATGAATAATTCAGATTTTGTTCATGCTAAAACATCTGGGTCCACAGGTCTGCCAAAGAAAATAATCCTTTCCAAACAAAAAATGATAAATTCGGCTCGTTTAACGGGCGAATTTTTTGAATTTGCTAAAGGACAAACTGCATTATTTTGTTTATCGACAAATTTTATTGCCGGAAAAATGATGCTGGTGCGAGCTTTCGAATGGCAGTTGAATCTTATTCCTGTTGCACCTAATGGACATCCGCTAAAATATGTGAGTCGAAATATCGATTTTGCAGCTATGATTCCTTTACAGGTGAAAAATTCTTTATCCGAAAACTCAGGATTAGAGCATATAAAAAACCTGTTAATTGGTGGCGGAGCTGTTGATAATCATCTTGAAGATAGTTTACAGCTTTTAAAAACTCACTGTTTTGTGGGATATGGTATGACTGAAACGGTTTCGCATGTAGCTCTCCGAAGTTTGAATGGACCTAATAAATCTGCTTCATATTATGCAATGGGTAATGCCGAATTTTCAACTGATAATCGTGGTTGTTTGTGTATAAATTCACCTTTAATAGTAGAACAAAAATTGCTTACCAACGATATGGTTGAGCTTATTAATAAGAAAGAATTTAAGTGGTTAGGACGCTTCGATAATGTAATTAATTCGGGAGGAATAAAATTATTTCCCGAGCAGATTGAGGCAAAATTGCAGGATTTAATAGAAGAACCTTTTTTTCTTACAGGTGTACCTGATAATCATTTAGGCGAAAAATTAATTTTGCTAATAGAGAGTCCTACTGCTGAGGCTAAGAAAAAAGAAGAATTGGCCAGACAAATAAAAAGCCTGTTCGATAAATTCGAACAGGCTCGGGAAATATTTTATATTCCAAAGTTCAAAAGAACATTAACAGGAAAAATTCAGCGTGAAGCAACTTTATTGGCATCAAGATTTTCAAGATAATTAACCAATTGTGTTAAAGCCTTAGAATCTTTCCAACTATAATTATTTTTTTTCATAAATGAATTTGCGAAAGCCTCTTTCCCTTTGTAAATTTTAATAATTTCAGGTTTTAAAGAATTTACTTTTTTAGGAGATTTTCCATTTTCTTCAACAAGAAATACATTTTTAATATTCCATTCCGATGTTTCAGAACTGGAATTTTTTATAAAATACTTAATATATAAATTTCTATTTCCTGCATGTATTTTTTGAAGATAACCCTTTAAAGAATCACCTTTTAGAATATATTTTTTATAGACATATAAATCTCCATCAATTTCAACTTCGGAGAGTTTGCCAGGAGAAGATATTCTTCCATATTGCTTATTAATTTTACACTCTATTACTTCTTCAGAAATATTATAGCGAATTCCTTCTGGTGTAATTGTTTTCTTGTTTTTAATAAAAATTTTACCAGGTTTAAAATCTTGATTAAGATAACATGAAGCTGGATTAATCGAGATTTTGAATGAGTGTGAAGGAACAAAGTATTGTAAAATACCATAAGTTGGATATTGCGTTTTTTGAATAGGTTTACACACACTAAAACTTTGAGATATGTGTATGAAAGAGAGAAATAGTAATAGTAAAATTTTAGTCATAAAGTAAATTTTTAGTTTTTCAGAAAGTAAAAATACAGATTAATTAGAGACCGTTTGCGTTAACGATAATTGTTTTGATTGGGGAATGTATTTACCATTTCGCAAACGTATGCATCTTGTGGCAAACAAAAAATGCACCGGGATCGGTGCATTATCTTATTTTATCTTTAAAAACCTGTTTAAATTTTTCCATTTTAGGTTGAATTACAAATTTACAATATGTTTGATTTGAGTTGTTTTGAAAATAATCCTGATGGTAATTTTCGGCAGCATAGAATTGAGATTGTTTTGTAATTTCAGTAACAATTGGATTATCCCATGCGCCAGATTTATCCAATTCTTTTTTATAGGCTTCGGCGAGTTGTTTTTGTCGATCGGAATGATAGAAGATAACAGACCTGTATTGTGTTCCCCTATCGGCACCCTGACGATTTAAAGTTGTTGGATTATGTGTTTTCCAAAATACTTCAAGCAATTCATCGAAACTAATAATATCGGAATCGTAGCTTATTTGACAAACTTCGGCATGGCCGGTTTCGCCGCTGCAAATTTCTTTATAACTAGGGTTTTTTGTTTTTCCTCCCATATATCCCGATACTACTTTTTCTACTCCTTTTAATTCCTGAAATAATGCTTCAACGCACCAAAAGCATCCAGCTCCAAATGTTGCTGTTTTCATATTACTTGTTTCTTTTTTATCCATATTATAATTTTCTTTATTGGTGGTACTGGTAAAACCAGAAAAAAACAGGCAAAATATTATTATTAATTTATTCATCTGCACTTAATTTAATTTCTTATTTATAATCATTCTTAATATACTTAAATCCTCGATGTTATCAAATTAAGATCTGTTATATTTTTGTGTTTATTTAATTTTTAAAGTGAATTGCAATTTATTAATGACTAATACTTAATTGTATAGATGTAATTTACTATTATATGCATTGATAATTTGATACCTTGTATTAACTTTTGATATTTTATAAGCTTAAAACAAGTTGTTTATTTTATGTGTACTTTAACCTATATACCATTAGACAAGCATAACTATTTATTTACTACAAATAGAGACGAAAAGCCTGCTCGGGAGGCTGGTTTGCCTGTAAATAATTTAGTAAATGGTGCGAGAGTTTTATATCCGGAAGATAAACAAGAAAAAGGAACCTGGATTTTGTGTACTGCTAAATATTCTATGTGTCTTTTAAATGGGGCTTTTAAGAAACATGAAAATAAACCGCCATATAAAAAGAGTCGGGGAATAGTAATGTTAGAGTATTTAAATTATTCTTCAACTTTAGATTTTATATTGAATTATAATTTTGATAGAATCGAGCCATTTACAATCATAATTGTTCGATTGGATTTGGAGCTTAAGCTGGAAGAATTGCGTTGGGATGGCTCTAATTTTTCCTATAGGAATTTAAATCCTCAAAAACCTGAAATATGGTCTTCCTGTGTATTATTCGATGATGAACAGCAGAAATTGCGACAAACTAAGTTTAGTAATTGGTGTAATGAAAATGATTTTTCGCAGGAATCAGTATTAAAATTTCATAAACGCATAGGAATTGATGATTTAAATGAGCTTACACTACTAAATCAGGAAAATATAGTGCAAACACTAAGTATAACACAAATTCGAAAAGTAGATAAAAAATTAACAATGTATTATGAAAATTTTTTGAAGGATGAAATAACAGAAGTTGTTTTAAAATAAACAAGAGCTTAAAAAAAGCTCTTGTTCGTTATCAATTTTTGTAAAATTATACTATTTACCAGGACATTGCATAATAATTTCGGCTTGTATGTCTTGTTCTCCGTAAGCTTTATCAAAATTATCGGAAAATTGTTTAGCTAATTTTAATGCCGTTTTTCTGTATTTTTCGGCATCTTCCCATGTGTTAATTGGGTTTAGCATTTCGTTGGGAACATTTTCACAAGTTTTAGGAATGTGTAAATGAAATAAATCATCTTTAATAAATTCACCATTGTTTAATTTACCATTAAGAGCTGCATCAACCATAGCTCTGGTGTATTTAAGTTTAATTCTTGATCCAGTTCCATAAGATCCACCGCTCCATCCGGTATTAATAAGGAATACATTTGTATTATGCTTATCCATTTTATCGCCTAGCATTTCGGCATAAATACTAGGGTTACATGGCATAAATGGCTGTCCAAAGAAACGAGAGAATGTAGCTTGAGGTTCGGTAACTCCTGTTTCTGTTCCGGCTAATTTCGATGTATATCCCATAAGGAACCATAGCATAGCCTGCTCTTTGCTAAGTTTCGATATTGGAGGTAATACTCCGTATGCATCGGCAGTAAGAAATAAAATTGTAGTAGGATTACCTGAAGTAGAACTTTCTTTTATATTTTTTAAAAATGTAAGGGGGTAACTTGCTCTTGAGTTTGGAGTATATCTGTCATCAAAAAAATCAATTTCTCCATCAGGATACATCATTGCATTCTCTAGAATAGCACCATGCTTGGTGTATTCTGCTTTGTGCATTACAGCTTCATAAATTTCTGGTTCATTTTCATGCTTAATATCAATCATTTTAGCATAGCAGCCGTTTTCAAAGTTAAATATACCGTTATCGCTCCAGCCATGTTCATCGTCGCCTAATAGGGCTCTGTGTGGGTCTGCAGACAATGTTGTTTTTCCTGTTCCCGATAAACCTAATAAAAGAGCAGAGTCGCCATTTTTACCTTCGTTTGCCGAACAATGTAAAGGTAAAACACCTTTAAATGGCAAATAGTAATTCATAACGGTAAACATGAGTTTTTTAATTGACCCCATGTAGGCAGAACCAAATACAATTCCTATCTTTTTGTCGAAATCAACTACTACGCATATATCCGAGGTATCTCCATTTGGTAAATCACGAACTAAACCTTTGTAACGCTCTTTATTAAGCTTATCTTTCGGTAAGGCAATTAAATGAAATTCATCATCTGCAAAAACAGAATTTTTAATATCTTTTGGTATTGGTCTAAACATATTGTCAACAAAAACCTGACTTAAGGTATTGTCACAAATTGTTTTTACAGGGAGTGCATATTTAGAGTCAGCGCCAATAACTCTATCGGTAACATAAATGGTTTCTTTGTTTGCAATAACTTCTAAGGCATCTTCAAAAATCATTGTAAAGGTTTGCTCATTCATACCGATATTATTTGGAGACGACCAATCGATATTAAAATCACTTTCCGGGTTTTTTACAATGTATGTATCCTTAGGGCTTCTTCCTGTTGAACAAGCTGGAGTCCATGTTGCTAATGTTCCATTTGGGGTTAATACTGCATCTTTGTTTTTTACAGCTTGAGAAATGAGAACTTCTCTAGGAAGATTCTCTTGAATGTTAGAATGTTTTTTTAATGATTTTTTTAACTTTTCAATCATACTCGTTTCAATAACGTTCATTTGGCATATAATTTTGGTTTGGAGGATCAAAAATATGATACTGCATGAATAAATCCTACCAGAATAAAATTTTTTCTAATTATTTAATGTATTGTTTTTCAGGAAGTTTTACTACCTTTATCATGGGGAAGATTGATCTAGGGGCCATGAATTGTATGATTTTTAGAAATTTTTCCCATATCTTTTGTTTAAGATAATTATTTCTTTCTATTGAAATACAAACGTTTGCGCTAGCTTTAAATCGTATAAATAGGACAAATATTATGCAATATTTGAAGTAAGTTTGAGAAGATACTTTTGTGTCAAAAATCTACATTGAAGTTATAAAAAAACCTCCAAAACGAAAGTTTTGGAGGTTTAAAAAATAATAATATTTTAAATTCCTGTAAAAACAGGTGAGAATCTAAAATTAATTAGTCTTTAGATCTTGGATGAAAGTTCTTAATAGTTTCTTTCAAATACTCGCGATCTAAATGAGTGTAAATTTCAGTTGTAAGAATAGATTCATGACCTAACATTTCCTGAACAGCTCTTAAATCAGCACCACCTTCAACAAGATGAGAAGCAAATGAGTGACGGAAAGTATGAGGAGAAACATTTTTCTTTAAACCTACTTTTTTCGAAAGGTTTTTAATAATCGTAAAAATCATTACACGAGACAATTTTCTTCCTCTTCTGTTCAAGAAAAGAATATCTTCACTGTCTTTATCTATATTTAATTTACCACGATAGTTTTTAAGATATAATTTGATTTCCTTTTTAGCTTTTTTTCCAATTGGAATTAAACGTTCTTTGTTTCCTTTACCATGAATTTTAAT
Source organism: uncultured Marinifilum sp. (assembly GCF_963677195.1). NCBI lineage: Bacteria > Pseudomonadati > Bacteroidota > Bacteroidia > Marinilabiliales > Marinifilaceae > Marinifilum > uncultured Marinifilum sp. Next base: position 3,908,753 of record NZ_OY781918.1, on the reverse strand, counting down.
AAAGCCCATGCGAAAATGAAGATTCGAAACTCGCAAATCGATCAATTCAGATACTCTTAGTCCACAAGAGTATAAAGTTTCAAGAATAGCTCTGTTTCTTTGTCCTTCCGATTTGTTCATATCTACAGCTTTAACCAGAATGTCAATTTCATCGGTAGTTAAAGTGTCTGGAAGCTTACGTCCAATTTTTGGAGCTTCTAATAAAGCTGTAGGATTTTTTTCTATAATTTCTTCGAGTAATAAATACTTAAAGAATGCTTTTATTCCTGAAATTACACGTGCTTGAGTACGAGGACTTGTTCCAGCGTCATTAATCCATGCAACGAAATCTTTTAGGTGTTGAAGTACTACTTCTTCAGGCGAAACTTCAATATTTTTTTCTCTTAAGAAAGTAGTAAGTTTAGTGATGTCATTAATATAAGCATCTACTGAATTCTTCGAGAGAGACTTCTCCAGAGTCAAGTAGGTCTTAAAATTTTCAATTGTTGTTGTCCAATTCATATTCTTCAGTTTTTAGTATGTAATTTTAATTGTATGTAATTGTTATATTATTATTAGTTTTACTTTTCAAAAGATAAGTTACAAAATATTTATGATAATTCCTGTCTGCAATTTAAAAAAATATTACGTAAGCTTACAAGTTTTTGAAGAACTCTTTATGTTTAACCTTTAATTTTTTTGATAAGATGAATTTTTTGATCATAAACGGCCCAAACTTAAATTTACTTGGAGTACGTGAAAAATCTATATATGGAGAACTTTCCTTTGAATCGTACTTTAAAGATTTAAAAACAAAATATCATAATATTAACCTAGAGTATTATCAATCAAATATTGAGGGAGAATTAATTAATGAAATTCATCGTGTAGGCTTTAAGTATGATGGAATTGTATTAAATGCAGGAGCTTATACTCATACTTCAATTGCGTTGGCAGATGCCATTGCTGCGGTTAATACACCAGTTATCGAAGTTCATATATCTAATGTTCACAAGCGTGAATCATTTAGGGCCAAAACTATGATAGGTAAGGATTGCATGGGAACAATTGCAGGATTCGGATTAAATTCATACCGATTGGCTATAGAAGCATTACTATTCTGTTTGGATGAAAGGTGATTTTTACCGGATAAAAGATATTTTTTTACATTCTTATTTTTATGCTATAGAAAATATACTTATTTAGCTCTTTTAAATTGCTTATCTTTGTGCAGCCAAAACTAATAATGAAAGAGTATTTCTATGAAGAAGCGCACAAAGATTATTGCCACCATCTCTGACAAGAAGTGTGATGTTGAGTTTCTTACACAACTTTTTGAGGAAGGAATGAATGTTGTGAGGTTAAACACAGCTCATCAAACACATGCCGATGCTCAAAAGGTAATTAATAATGTAAGAGAAGTATCAGAACGGATTGCATTGCTTGTAGACACCAAAGGTCCGGAGATTAGAACGGTGGATGTGAAGGATGGGCTTTACCTGAAAAGAGGGGAAAGCATAAAAATTAAAGGTAAAACTAAAGAGCTTGCAGCAGATGATTGTTTGTTGGTAAGCTATGAGGATTTTGTAAAAGATATCGAAGTTGGTAAAAAGATTTTGATTGATGATGGAGAGTTAGAGTTACTGGTTGTTGATAAAAATGATCAATACCTTACTGTTGAAGCACAAAACGAAGGACCAATTAAAAACCGAAAAAGTGTTAATGTTCCTGGAGTCTCAATAAAATTACCTTCTTTAAGTAAAAAGGATCGATTGTTTATTGATTTTGCAATAGAACAGGATCTTGATTTTATTGCTCACTCATTTGTTCGTCACAAAGAGGATGTAATTGAAATTCAAAAAATTCTTGACAAGTACGATTCGAAAGTAAAAATCATTGCTAAAATTGAAAATCAGGAAGGTGTTGATAATATTGATGAAATTTTAGACCATGTATATGGGGTAATGGTTGCCAGAGGTGATTTGGCAATTGAAATTCCTGCTCAAAAGATTCCTGTAATTCAGCGAAGAATTGTTCGAAAATGTATGGAGAGAAAGAAGCCTGTGATTATTGCTACGCAAATGCTTCATTCTATGATAAGTAATCCGAGACCAACTCGTGCCGAGGTTAGTGATATTGCAAATGCCATTTATAATCGAACAGATGCTATAATGCTTAGCGGTGAAACGGCTTATGGTGATTATCCAGTTGAGTCGGTTCGTTGTATGAAAGAAGTCGCTATCGAGGTTGAAAAAGAATTATATCCTGATACAAGAAAGAATTTTGTTCCAAGTAATCAGGAATTAACAGCTATATTGGCTCGTTCGGCTGTTAAATCGTCGCAATTATTGCCGGTAAAAGCTATTGTTACTGATACGTTAACTGGTAGAACTGGTCGCTATTTATCTGCTTACAGAGGTACTTCTCCAGTATATGCATTGTGCTATTCGAAAAGAGTTATGCGAGAATTGGCTCTTTCTTATGGAGTTGAAGCTGGTTACAGAAAGTTATTAGCCAGTAGAGATGAGTATGTAAAACAATCGATGTTTACTTTAATGAAGAAGAATTATTTTACCGGTGATGATATGGTGATTATTATTGGTGGTAGTTTTGGTCCTTCAAAAGGTGTTTCTTTTATGGAGATTAGTAAAGTTGATCAATTAACACATAAAGTTTAAAAGCAATATAATATTCCAAAAAAATGCGAATCAATTTGATTCGCATTTTTTTTAATGTCTCAGGTAAATAAATACCAATGCTATTCCTATTCCAACTCCGGATATTACTAAATTAAAGCTTCGCCTGTCGGTTTTAAAAAGAGCAACAATTAATGATGATATTAATATGGCAACAAAAGAAATTAATAAATAAGCGGATAATGTTCCCAGACTATATCCTGCAAAGGTAAAGAATTTAAAATCAGGTCCGTATATTTTACTGTAGTGCAGACTTAAAGCTGTTCCCAGTGCCAGACCCGATAGTGCAAAATAATTGTAGCGTATTGCATTGGCTGATAAGTTTCGTGATATAATATTATGAATTCCTATACATAGAAAAACAATTGCAAGAGCAAGTTTTATTGTTGATGGCGAGAAATTGCTAATATTTAAGCTGGCTAGTAGTAATCCGATTATCGATCCCAAACTTAGAGCAAGAAGCAAAGATAAATAACTTTTATAGTCTTTTAATTGAAACACAATTCCGAACAGTATCAGAATTAAAAACAGATCGAAAGAGGATAGGGATATCAGGTGAAAAAATGCTGATTCTAAACTTGTTATTAATGTATTCATATTGATTTTTTGATTATTTCCATTTAAGAATGGCTCTGCAATTTTCGATATTACTATCTTGCTTTTTAATGGCAAATTGTAATTCGTTATTTGCATTTGATTGCATAAGTATTGTTAATATCTCAGCGAATTTTACTTCATGAAGAAAGTTTATTTCTAATTCGTCAATTTCTTTTTTGTGAAGAAATTCCATAGGGCATGAATCAATTATCCATTTAATGTATTTTACATTATTTACGTGCTGATTAATGTCAATATCACTATAGTGAACTTTAACAGATTCTTGTGCCTCGCCAAGGCTTAAGGCTTTTATTTTTTGTAGCGAATTTTTAAATAGTTTTTCATTTTCGAAGTAACTATCGCCAATAATATTGTGCGGACGAACAGGTCTTTTTGTTTTAAAATTGATAATTAACCAACACGAACTGGCAATCATCATTAGTTCTCCTTTTTCATTAAAAATTTTAAATTCTCTGTTGCCAAATAGCCCCTCTATGCCTGTTGGCCAGGTTTCTATTTTTAAAACATCTTTGCATTTTGGGTAATTAAATACTTTTATTTTTAACCGAGATAAAACCCATGAAAGGTTTTGCTTTCTTAGATCATCAATCCCCCAGTTTAAAGCTTCGGCATGCATGCCCGCAATTTCCTGAAGGTAGTTACAAATAGAGGTCATTTTAACCTTACCACTAAAGTCGGTATCAAAGGATCCTATTCTAAAGGTTTGAGAGTATTTTGATGTATTGATATCAGTATTCATTTGGCTAACTTAATTTTCAGTTTTTTACTTATGTATAAGGATCTTATTAACAGTAGAACTACAAATGGAAGAATTGCATTTGGTAATGATTGAGGAATAAAATACCAGCATCCTATAACAATTAAAAGTAAAATTGACATTATTAAAAAGTAATAATAAGAGTAGATGCTTTTTCGGGCAAGAAAAATTAATGTTAAAGGAAAGTGTATAGGTATTGCCCATAAGATATTTAAATTGGGTCCGGTAGCCTGATGATCGGTGAAGAACCAAAGAAAAATAATGATCCACCCAAGTAATCCACTTGCTCCATATAATAGATAATCAATTACAAATAGGTTCTTTTTTTTTCGATAATAGAATAAGCTTGCAATAAGTCCAAGAATGGCAATTACACCAAATATAAAAATGGGTCTTTGATACCAAACAGTAGTTTCTAAAATTAAAGTTTCTTTTAGTATTGTGTTTGTGGAAGAAACTAAGGGAACAGCAGAGTCTTTATTTATAATTTGTGCTTCGGCAAAGGCATACATCATATTGTCTGGCAGGAACATATATTCATAAGGAGTTGCTTCAACATCGCATGGAGTACCCAAAATTAAATGAATTCCTAAATATATCCATCGGCTTTTCTGCATGAAATGATCCAATAAATTCCAGAAAGTTTTAGGGGTGTTTTTGTTTGCTGGGTATGTTATTTTTCCACTAGTGTTTTTTTCTATTATATCGCGGATTCGAGTGGAGCAGTTGTCAAATAAAAAATCGTAATGATAAAAGCGGTTTTCGGGTTTGTAATTTTCGAGAATAGCTGCGAATAGTTTTCTTTTACTAGCTAAATCGAGATTTAGTTTTTGTTCAATTATTCCTCTTTTTTCATAAATATATGCTTTTTTATATCTTTCAAAATCAGCTGCAGCGAGTTTGTATTTTAATTTTCCACGAGCAAATTTTACGTAAAAGTTTGGAGTGTTAAAGTCGAAAGTTCCATAATTAAAAACAATATCCATATTGTTTTTCGGATCTTTAAAACGCAAGCCCGAATGCCCAAATAAGGAATACAGTTCTTCACCTGGCGAGCAGGTTAACAGGCTAACTTCCGACTGATCTGATAATTCCCGTGCAAAAGAATTAGAAAAAGAAGTAAGTGTAATAATCAGTAATATAATGTAGTATCGAAAGGATTTATTTCTTTTCATAAAATTGGATTTTTATCTGATCGAAGATAAGGAAAATACGACTATTTGGGATTATTTATTGGTTATAAAAAAATCCCCTGCAAAAAGGAGCAGAGGATTGAAATTTCTTTTAATAAAGATTATCTCATATCATTAATTTCAATATCTGGATTCTCTTCGGTATTAAAAACGAAATCAGAATCGGAAAATTGAATGTTAGGAGTTAAATTTTTCAGAACAATACTAACATCATTTCCGTCAACGCCTACTGATTTAAGTGAGCTAATCTGATTGGTTTTACTGTTAATTTTTAATCTAATGTATGAAAAACCTCTATCGGTGTCGATAGGAAATAAATCGATAACATGAATAGTTTCGGTATTTGTTTTTTCTTCGTTTACATATTTATAGGTAAAGCCTGTTTCGTAAATTGAAAATATTTTTGCCGGATTTAATGCTTCGTCTTCATCTTCTTCTGGTTCTGTAATGTTTACTTCTTCGGCATCTATAATATGCGAATACATTGTTGTACCATCGAAATAGGTATCAACACCCATTAATTTTAAACGGTATTTATTGCCTTTTAATATGATATTTCCTTCCGAAATTTCATGAATATCTTCTTCTTCATTGTCCATCGAAAAAGTAAATTCAGCCTTTATACTTTTGTATTCTTTATTTTTAGCCGATACTTTATCTAAGATCGATTTTGCCTTATTATCTTGAGCAGACAGACTCAAACTTATTATTCCGATTAATATCAAGCAAAAGATGTTCTTCATTTTTAGAAATTTTATAATTTATGCAAATATGGTTATCAATTATTGTGCCATTGTGTTTAGATATCGCTAAGTAGTTTTTCAAGTGAATATTCGTCCGATACTAATACTTGTCGAGCTTTACTTCCTTCAAAAGGACCTACAATTCCTGCAGCTTCTAATTGATCAACAATTCGTCCTGCCCGGTTGTAGCCAATTGAAAATCTACGCTGAATTCCTGATGTTGATCCTTGTTGTGAGCCTACAACTAATCTGGCAGCATCTTCGAATAGTACATCTCTTTTTTGCAGATCTACCTCGGCCGATGTTTCGGATGATTCTCCCACATATTCGGGTAATAGTAAGGCCGACGGATAGGATTGTTGCTGTTCAATATATTCTGTAATTGCTTCTACTTCGGGAGTATCAACAAAAGCACATTGTACACGAACCACATCGCTATTGGTAGAGATTAGCATATCTCCACGACCAATTAGCTGGTTAGCTCCCGGACTATCTAAAATTGTTCGTGAGTCGATCATTGATGCAACTTTAAAAGCAATACGAGCAGGAAAATTGGCTTTAATAACACCTGTAATAATGTTTGTAGATGGTCGTTGTGTTGCTATAATCATGTGAATACCAATTGCTCGTGCTAATTGGGCAATTCTGGCAATAGGAGCTTCAACTTCTTTACCAGCAGTCATAATTAAATCGGCAAACTCATCTATAATAACTACAATATATGGTAAAAATCTATGCCCGTTTTCCGGATTTAATTTTCGTTTTATAAATTTTTCGTTGTATTCTTTAATATTTCTAGCATGCGCCTTTTTCAGAAGATCATATCTGTTATCCATTTCTACGCAAAGGGAATTAAGAGTAGCAATTACCTTGTGAATATCTGTAATAATAGGTTCTTCTTCGTTTGGCAGCTTAGCTAAAAAGTGTTTTTCTATTGTTGAATAAATGCTTAATTCTACTTTTTTTGGATCGATTAATACAAACTTAAGTTGTGATGGATGTTTTTTGTAGAGTAGGGAAGTGATAATGGCATTTAATCCAACCGATTTACCTTGTCCGGTAGCACCAGCCACAAGAAGGTGTGGCATTTTTGCCAAATCTAAAGTGTATGTTTCATTAGAAATGGTTCGCCCCATTGCAACAGGAAGAGCAAATTTCGATTCTTGAAATTTTTTCGATGCGATTATGCTTTTCATCGAAACAATTTCTGGAGTTCGGTTAGGAACCTCAATACCAATTGTTCCTTTTCCGGGAATTGGTGCAATAATACGAATGCCCAAAGCCGATAAGCTTAAGGCTATATCATCTTCAAGGTTTTTAATTTTTGATATTCTAACTCCTGGTGCAGGAACAATCTCGTAGAGAGTTACTGTTGGTCCAATTGTGGCTTTAATTTGCACAATTTCGATCTTATAATGGCGCAGAGTTTCTACAATTTTATTTTTATTGCTTTGTAGTTCTTCTTTACTAACCGCAGAATTATTTGAATGATGTTCTTCTAATAATTCTATGGTAGGAAAATTATATCTGGATAAATCTAGAGTAGGATCGAAATCGTCTAATGGTGCTTGATTAATGGAGACTGTTTCTTCTTGTTTGCGAACAGTTTCAATTTTAAGTTCCACATCTTCCTGTTGCTCAGCTTTAGCAGATTTTTTATTTTTTAATTCGGGTATTTCTTCAGGTTCTGTTGTAAGAATTATTTCATTTTCGAATTCGGGGGTATCGTTAAGTGTTGTTTCTTTCTTTTCTTGAGTTTCAGGAACCTTTTCGTTAGTAAAGTTTTGTTGTTCTTCTATCTCATTTTCGGTTTCGTGAATTTTTTGCTTTCTCTCAGGAACCAATTTCTTAAAGAAACTCACTGTATTTTGAAATCCAAAGGTAAGAAGACAAAGTATGCTAAGCACTAAAGCAAATAGAGTACCAACATTTCCTATTGTTGATATGAGCCATTTACTAATGTAATAACCATGCGAACCTCCTAGAAAAAGGTATGAGTCACTTGTAGAATCTACAAATAAAAATGCCATTCCTATTGACAACCAAATGCTGAATAATAATGTAAATAGCGTTGTTTTTCTTAGGGAGTGAATTTTGATATTACAGGTTCGAAGCGAAAGAATAAGCATTAGGTAAAGAAAAGAGAATGAAGCAATACCAAAACCTTTATTTATAAAAAGATTGGAAATGTAAGCGCCAGTTTTTCCAGTCCAGTTTTCAACTCTAATATCCGAATTTGTAATTAGTTCCAACCATTTAATGTCTAATTTACTTTGATCTGCACCACCGGTAAAGAAAAAAGATACAAAAGCCAGACTTAAGTATACAGTTAGTAGCGGAAAAAATATTCTTATTAGAAATATGATTTTTTCGTCTTTTAAAAAATCGGGTTTACTGAAGGTTTTTTTACTTTTTTTTGTATTAGTTGTTTTCTTTTTAGCCATTCGAATTATTTTCAGTGTGTTATGTAAGTCACCCTGCTGTGAAATTTATGTAAAAGTAATAAAAATGGCTTTTAAATCCACAGAAATTTTATTGTGTTGAAGTAGAAATTTATTTTAGAAATCTTAATCAATTGAAATCCACTATATATTTTTGCAATGTAGCTAAATCAGACTTTTTATAATCTTTAGGAATAATGAATTCTTTATTCTCAATATGCTTTAAATTTACCTTTGTGGCAGTAAATTTTGCATTTACTTGATTCATTGTAGATTCAAATTCAAGTAATACGCCATTAATTTTGTATAAAGGTGTATTTCTGTTTGGTTGAGCAAGGCCTATTTCATTTGTGTAGCATACCTTAATTGGAGCATGGTTTTTATCCTTAAAAGATAATTTTGCCATTTTACATTTGTATCCTGCTATTGTTTTTACAGAATCGAGTACTTCTATTTTGTTGGGCGGTAGTTGATTGTAAATAAAGGCAATTTCGTCTTTCGGAAACTGGTAGTTAAATTTATTGTTTAATACTTTTAATAGTATGTTGCTATTTTTTTCTTCGTAAACAGATATGAATTTTGTGCTAAATAATCCTAGATATCCTTCCGATACAAGACTAATGTTATTGTTTTTAAATCTTAGCTCTACTTTATTAGGCAGTAAAGTTATGATGGGATTATCTTTTTCAGAATCGAAATAACTAACATTGTAGGTTATTACTCCTTCGTCTGCTTTATTATTGACTGAATTGTTGTTACAGCCATATAAGAATAAGGTAAAAAGAAGAATAAAAAAGCCAGGCTTCATATAAAAATAAATTAATAATTGTTAAAGCTACAGTCTAGCTAATATTTAAGAAATATATTCTCCTTAAAAATAGAAAAATAGATGTCAATACAAGTTATATTTTCATGATCTTTTAAGGGGAATTGGAATATTTTACGAAACAATAAAATTTTTGCTTAAAAAAGAACAATAAAAATGGAATTTTAATATTTTATTTTAAATAAACATAATTGTATTGTTTAATTGAGTTTTGCAAACGAGTGAATAATATCCTCCTGTACCGTTTGAATTTCATTGATTTATGTTTTTTGATAGTAAACAGTAAAAATTAAAAGACTGTAATGTGCTGAAAAACAAGGCATGAAAAATAATTTAAAAAATATGAAAAGACTTTGTTTTGAAAATATTTTTTTTAGTTTTGCAGAATTAACATGACAAACATAAAGCAAAAAATAATGAATAAGTTAGCAGTTGTGGCCTTGGGAGGTAATGCTTTACTTCGCGGCAATCAGAAAGGCACTGTAGAAGAGCAAGATAGAAACACTACAGATACCTTAAAAAATCTTATTTTCTTAATTAACGAAGGGTATGATATTATTATTGCTCATGGTAATGGTCCTCAGGTTGGTAATATCCTAATGAGAAACGATGCCGGAGAGCAGTTGTATAATATTCCTCAAATGCCTTTGGATATTGATGTAGCTGATTCTCAAGGTGGAATTGGATATATGATTGAGCGTAACCTGCGTAATGTGTTAAAAGCTAATGGTATTGAGAAAGATGTTGTTACTTTAGTTACACAGGTAGTTGTTGATGAAAATGATCCTGCTTTTGCTGATCCGGTTAAACGTGTTGGTAAAATCTATACAAAAGAGCAAGCTGATGAATTAAAAGCTGAAAAAGGTTGGATTTTTAAAGAAGAAGTAAAAGCTGACGGAGGTTGGAGAAGAGTAGTACCTTCGCCTAAACCAATTCAGGTTATGAACGAAAAAGTAATTGAGAATCTTGCTCGTCAGGGGAATATTGTTATTACTGTTGGTGGTGGTGGTGTTCCTGTTTCTGTTAATAAAAATGGAGAAATATGTCCTGTTGAAGCTGTAATAGATAAAGATTTGGCTTCTGCTTTAATTGGTGCAAGAGTTAAGGCTGATGAATTTTATATTTTAACAGATGTTCCTTTTGTATATCAAGATTTTAAAGGTCCAAATGAAAAGAAATTAGAATTTCTAAATCGTGCGGATACATTACAATTAATGGCAGATGGAACTTTTGCAGAGGGTAGTATGGCACCTAAAATTCGTGCTTGTTTAAGTTTTATCGAAAATGGAGGTGGTAAATCTGTTATAACAGAAGCTACAAAACTGGAAGATAAATCTTTCGGAACAAAAATTACAATGGAATACGAGGATTAATAAAGTTTATTAATTCTATATAGAATATTATTATAAATAACAGATAACAATTACTTTTGTGTTTGTAATCAATAAAAATGAATAAATAATGGCTTTCAATCTTAAAAACAGAAACTTTTTAAAGTTATTGGATTTTACTCCAAAAGAAATTCAGTATATGTTAGATCTTGCAAGAGATTTAAAAAGAGCGAAATATGCAGGAACTGAGGTTCAGACAATGAAAGGGAAGAATATTGCATTAATTTTTGAAAAATCTTCTACTCGTACTCGTTGTGCTTTCGAAACTGCTGCTTATGATCAGGGAGCTCATGTAACTTATTTAGGTCCTTCAGGATCTCAAATTGGAGTTAAAGAGTCTATGGCTGATACTGCTCGAGTATTGGGTCGTATGTACGATGGTATTGAATATCGTGGTTTTGGACAAACTGTTGTTGAAGAATTAGCTAAGCATGCAGGTGTACCAGTTTGGAACGGATTAACTGATGAGTATCATCCGACTCAAATTTTGGCCGACTTTTTAACCATGATGGAGCATACAGACAAGCCTTTAAATCAGGTTTCTTTTGCTTACTTAGGTGATGCTAGGAATAACATGGCTAACTCCTTAATGGTTGGTGCTGCTAAAATGGGAATGGATGTTAGAATTGTAGGTCCTAAAAATCTTCAGCCAGAAGCAGAGCTAGTTGCTCAATGTGAAGAGATTGCTAAAGAAACTGGTGCTAAAGTAACAGTTACTGATAATACCGAGGCTGGTGTTAAAGGTTGCGATTTTCTTTATACCGATGTTTGGGTATCGATGGGTGAGCCTGATGAAGTATGGAAGGAAAGAATAGATATTTTGAAACCTTATCAGGTGAATAAAGAAACTATGGCAATGACCGATAATGCAGCTTGTAAGTTTATGCACTGTCTTCCTGCTTATCACAACAGAGAAACTAAAGTTGGTGAAGATGTTTATCAGAAATTCGGTATAAACGGCGTTGAGGTTACCGAGGATGTATTTGAATCTCCTGCATCTATTGTATTTGATGAAGCAGAAAATCGTTTACACACAATTAAAGCAGTTATGGTTGCAACATTAGGAGCCTAATCTGAATTTAATTTACAGATATAAGAAAAGGATAGTTTTGAGCTATCCTTTTTTTTGTATTATGTATTTTAAATATTCTTGTTGTTCAATGTTTATAGCGCTTGTAGTTTAGCCTATTTTTTAATATATGTAAAGCTATTTTTATTGTGAGGAAGGGTTTTTATTCCTCTTTTATTAAGTTCATATTTTAAACTGCATCCTCCAGTACATCCACCACATTTCGAGGTTTTTTTATTCTGAAATAATTTAATGAAATTATAAATTACATAAGCAAATGCTGAGAATACTATTAAGTATGTTGTAATTAATTGAATGCCCATAAATTTAAATTATTAAACTGCCTATTTGAAAAATAAGAAATGAAACTAGCCAGGCTAATCCTGTTGTGTAAAATACTACAAAGCTTGCCCATTTCCAGTTTGCTTCTTTTGTAATTGTGCTAACTACAGCAACGCAAGGAAAATAAATTAATATAAATATTAGAAAAGATAAGGCCGATAAAGAGGTAAATACTTTTTCGCCTGTTCTGTGCTTGCCAGTAAATTTCTGCTCTTTTAATTTAATTCTTAATCCTTCGCTAGTTTCGTCTGCGTCTTCTCCTTCCTGATACAAAACACCCATTGTGCTAACAACGACTTCTTTTGCTGCAATTCCAGTCAAAATACTAACAGTCATTTTCCAATCGAAGCCTAAAGGATGTAGGGCAGGAGCAAAAAAGTGTCCAATTTGTCCAATGTATGAATTTTCCTGTTGTTCTTCCATCATTAAATGATTCAAATTTGCAATTTTTGCATTTTTAATTTCATTTAAAGAGTTTATGCTGTTGTAATCATTTAAATTATCTGTTGCTAATTTATATTCTTCTGAAATCTCATTAATCTTTTTGTCATAGTCTTGAGAGTATTGAATATCTCTCGGAAAGTATCCTAATGCCCATATAATTATTGATGCAATAAGTATTACACCTCCCATTTTTGTTAAATATTGAAATCCTTTGTTCCACATGTGTCTAATTGTGGTTTTTAAGGTAGGAAGTCTATAAGGTGGTAATTCCATAACAAAAGGAGCTTCTTTTGATTTAAAGAAACTTGCTTTAAATATCTTGGCAAAAATAATTGCTAATAAAATTCCAAACATGTAAACTCCAAAAAGAACAAGACTTGCATTGCCAGGGAAAAAGGTTCCTATAATTAGGATATAAACCGGTAAGCGTGCACTACACGACATAAACGGAGTAATTAGCATTGTTAAAATACGGTCGTTTCTGTTTTCTAAAGTGCGAGTAGCCATTAGAGCAGGAACATTACATCCAAAGCCCATAATAAGTGGGATAAACGATTTGCCGTGCAAGCCAATTTTGTGCATTAACTTATCCATTATAAAGGCAGCCCTTGCCATGTATCCAGTATCTTCCATAAAGGATATAAAGAAGAATAGTATTAATATATTTGGAAGAAATACAATAACACCACCAACGCCACCTATAATTCCATCTACCAGTAAATCTTTTAATGGGCCAGGAGCCATCCAATTTTCTATTAAGTTGCCCAAAGCATTAACTCCTAAATCAATCCAGTTCATAGGATATTCGCCAAGATTAAATGTGGCATAAAATGTTAGAAACATGAACAAGAAGAAAATAGGAAACCCAAAAAGTTTGTGGGTAAGAAAAGTATCTATGATAGTTGTTTTTCTTCTTCGTTTTACCGGACTTTCCTTGTATGTTTCCTTAAGTGCTCCATCTATAAAGCCATATTTGGCATCAGTTATTACTGTTTCGCAAACTTCACCAAATTCGTTTTCAACTTTAGAAATTTGATGCTTAACTTCATCTTTTATTTCGAAGTGTTTTTCACTTTTCTTAATTATATATCGAGCGCTTTCATCTCCCTCCAATAATTTTATAGCAATAAACCGTGGAGAAGCCTTTGTGCACATTCTTCGGTCTTCTTTTATTTTATCCTGAATTTTAGAAATTGCTTTCTCTACCTGAACTCCGTAATTAATATGAATGTGACGAACGATAGGATCCTTGTCTTCGTAAACTTCAATAATTTTATTGAAAAGTTCTTTAATTCCTTTTCCTTTAGAACTTACTGTTGGAATAATTGGAATTCCCAACATTTTCGATAAGGCTTTATAATTAAAGCGAGCTCCTTTTTTTTCCAGTTCATCGTACATGTTTAAGGCAATAACCACCTTAATGTCCATGTCGATTAATTGAGTAGTTAAGTAAAGGTTTCTTTCTAAATTCGATGCATCAACAACATTAACTACAACATCAGGTTTTTCTGCTAAAATGTATTTTCGCACAAATAATTCTTCAGGAGAGTATGCCGTTAATGAATAAGTACCAGGTAAATCAGTAATATCAAAGCGATAGCCATTTTGAATTACTTTGGCTTGTTTAGAATCTACAGTTACTCCACTGTAATTTCCAACATGCTCTTTAGAGCCAGATGCAAAATTAAATAATGTTGTTTTTCCGGCATTAGGGTTGCCTACTAAGGCTATGTTTATTTTTTTGCCTTTTTCTTTGGCAGATGTTTTAAGAATTTCGTCGTTAAATGTTCCTTCAAAATTTAAGGCTTTTATATTTTTGGCTTCTTCTAGGGTAATTATTTCTATTAAAGCTGCCTCGCTTCTGCGTAAGGATACTTCGTATCCCATTATTTCATATTCAACAGGATCTTTTAAGGGAGCATTTTTAATAACGGTTACTTTTTTTCCTTTTACGAATCCCATTTCTGTAATTCGTTTACGAAAAGCACCATGCCCTAGTACTTTAATAATTATTCCTTCTTGATTATCTGTTAATTCAGAAAGTTTCATTTGTTGCTTATTTCCGTTTTGCTAAACAAATATTTAGCTGAAAATCATCCATTAACAATTCATTTTATCTATGCGTTTTGTTATTGAATTACCTATTAAAATAATAGTCAAACGTATATGATTTCTCTATTATACACAATCCCTACATTTAGGTATTTTGTATTCTTAAGAAATGAAGTTGTGCAGATGCTTGTTTCTTATTTTTAGACTTAATAAAAATATGTCCGACTGCAAAAATAGTAGTTTTTACTGATTTTATACACGAAAATTGTAGAAACAAAAAAAGCTGCTAAAATAGCAGCTTCTTTTAGGAAATGAGATTTTGTTTTATTCTGATAAATCTTCAAATTCTAAGTTTGAAAAGGCCTCGGCTTCAAGTCCTTCGATTAATTCAGATTTTTCAATATGATTTCTTTTTGAAGAAAATTCAGATTCTGGAGTTTCTAAAATTTCATGATTCGATGATCTAATAAAATCTAAAGCTTCCAGTAAACCATCAGAAAACTTATCGAAATCTTCTTTGTATAAAAAAACTTTGTGTTTTTCGAAAGAGAAGCTGCCGTCTTTTTCATAACGTTTTTTGCTTTCTGTAATTGTTAAATAGTAATCGTTTTTCCTTGTTGCTTTTACATCAAAGAAGTACGTTCTTTTCCCCGCCCTTACCGCATTAGAAAATATTTCTTCGCGATTGTTTTTTTCAAATCCTTCCTTTTTATCGTAACCTTCCATTTCAAATAAATTTTTATTTATTCTGTTTTCTAGCATTCAAAAATAAAAAAATATATGTACTAATTGTTATGAATTAAAGAATTATTCAGCATTATTTGGTTATTTAAAATCAGTATGCAAACCTTTTCATTCGGATGTATTTGAATATGATTGTTTTATTATATGTAAAACAAAAAACCTAATATTTTAGAATTCTTTGCTTAAAAATGATTTAATGCTTGCCAGCAAATAAAAAAAAGTTAAATTTGCATCCACAATAATTAATTTGTAAAGTTCTTTAAGGATATGATTAGTAGAAGATTACTTCGAGTAAAAGTACTGCAATTGCTGTATGCGTATTATAAAAATCAGGATCGCTCAATTGCAAAGGCTGAAAAAGAATTGTTTTTCAGTGTGGGGAAAGCATACGATTTGTATCATTATTTGCTTCTGCTGATTGTTGAGTTGGCATTTGTTGCCGAAAGGAAGATAGAAACTGCCAGAGAGAAAATTATTCCTACCCAAGAGGATTTAAATCCGAACACAAAGTTTATTGATAATGCAATAATTAAGCAATTGGCTAACAATTTGCAGCTAAAAGCTTATGCTAGTTCAAATACAATTACCTGGGACGATCAGGAAGATTTTATCAGGCTTTTGTTTGAAAAGTTGATAAATTCTGAATTGTATATCAATTATATGAACTCTGATACGACTTCTTATCAGGAAGATAAAAAATTTGTAGAGAAATTCTTTTTAAGCTTACTTGCTACTGATGATGACTTTTACTCTTTAATGGAAGAAAAAAGTATTTATTGGAACGATGAAATTGAATTTATCATTAGCATGGTATTAAAAACTGTAAAATCATTTAAAGAGAGCGACGATCAGGATGTTTCGATTATGTCTTTATTTAAGGATAAAGAAGATGAAACTTATATGAGAGATTTGTTTCGTAAAGCTATAGTTAACCATACCGAGCATGTTGAATTAATTCAGCAGAATACTAAAAACTGGGAGTTGGAAAGAATTGCTTTTATGGATATTCTGATAATGGAACTGGCTCTTACCGAAATTAAGGAGTTTCCAAGTGTTCCTGTAAAAGTTAGTTTTAACGAATATCTCGAAATAGCAAAATTTTACAGTACTTCTAATAGTAGTAATTTTATTAATGGAATATTAGATAAATTGGTAAAAGAATTGAGAAATAAGGGAAGTGTGAAAAAAGTTGGTAGAGGATTGGTTGGAGAAAAATAATATTCTTCTATTACGATATAAAGGGTGCGTAAAATTAAACTTTTACGCACCTTTGTTTTTAGCTATAAACTGTGGTGAGTATCACAAATTTTAGTATTTTCGAGCTCTATTAATTATAAAATGAAAAGACAAGAAGTACGGAATAATATTGTTTCCACAGTTATATTTATAAGTTTATTTTTAGTTGCAATATTTTCTTTGCAATGTACAGGCGATTTAAAAAGCAAAAAAAAAGATAGTAAAATCGAACATTCTTTATTTGCCGATAGTTCTACTTATCCTAAATTTGAGTTTAGTAAAGAAATACATAAATTTGGAGAGATTTCGGAAGGTGAAATTGGAGTTTGTGAGTTTTATTTTAAAAATATTGGAGACCGAGATTTAATTATCTCTAATATTGAAAGTAGTTGTGGGTGTACGAATGTAAACTGGGAGAAAAAACCCATAAAATCTGGTTCGGAATCGAAAATAACAATCGAATTTAATTCGGAAGGTAGAACAGGAAAGCAGTATAAAGTAATTACTTTGTATGCAAATACCTTGAAAAGAGAAAAAAAACTTTACATTACTGCTCAGATTAAATAAAATAAAGATTTTGTAATTTTATAATAAATCGGTCGATAAGACCATTAAATTTTGAATTGAAATGAATAATTTGTTAAACATCTTATTGATGGCTCAACCAGCAGAAGGTCAAAGTCCTTATGGATCTTTTATTATGCTTGGTGCTATTATTGTGGTATTTTATTTCTTTATGATTCGTCCTCAGATGAAAAAACAAAAAGAAATGAAAAAGTTTCGCGATGAATTAAAAAAAGGCGATAAAATAGTAACTACAGGAGGTATTTATGGTAAGGTTCTTGAAATTCAGGAACGTGTAATTATTATGGAAGTTGAAGGACAAAACCGTTTGAAAGTTGATAAAGCAGCGGTTGTTAAAGATATGGGCGATGTAGCTCAAAAATAATAAAACTTAACTGTGTCCTTCGGGGCACAGTTTCTTTTAAATACTTAAATTTTGGATAATTTTGATTTTGAAAAACTAAAAGAATTTTTCGATAAAGAGAAAATTAAATCGAATAAGAAATTGCTAGCATACCTGTTTTTTGTTGCTTTATCTACAATTTTTTGGTTTTTAAACGCTCTTAGTAAAGAATATACTACAAGCATTAATTATCCTGTAAATTATATTAACTTACCCCAAGAGAAGGTCCTGGTGGGAGAGCTTCCTGCTCAACTCGATTTGCGTGTACAAGCCTATGGCTTTGATCTGCTGCGTTACAAATTAAGTACAGCTTTTTTATCAAATCCTTTTGATGTTAATAAATATACTAAAGCTCGAATTAATAACTCCATAAACGCATACCCTTTAGTAACATCAGGAATAACAAAACGTTTAGAAAGAGAATTGTCATCTGGAATTCAGTTGCTTAGCATTAGTCCTGATACCATACATTTTCTTTTTTCGCCAATTGTGGAGAAAAAAATTCCTGTTAAGTTGAATTCTTCTATCGATTTTGCTCAGCAATTTATGCAAAAGGAATCGATATTTATAGAACCCGATAGTGTATTGGTAAAAGGAGCCGGGTCGATTTTAGATTCTGTTTTTGTTGCCGAAACAGAGAATTTGCTGCTTACTAATTTAAAGAAAACAGCAGAAAAAAATGTTGGTATCTTAAAAACGGAAGGACTTGAAATTTTACCTTCCAAAGTTAAAGTTACTGTTCCGGTAGTGAGATTTACCGAAGCTCAAAAAATTGTACCTATTAAAGTGGATAATTTACCAGACTCTATGATTTTAAGGTTGTTCCCTGGTGATGTAAAGATGTCGTATTTTGTGGGAATGAATAAATATGAAAGCATAAGTGAGGACCATTTTGATTTAAGAGTTAACTACGAAACAGCTGCAAAAGGAGAGGTTAACAAATTAAAAATAGAGTTAAAAAGAAGTCCCGAATTTGTTTCGAATGTAAGATTTTATCCGCAAAGTGTTTCTTTCCTTATCGAGAAACGTAAATCTCTTCAATAATTTATTATTATGCTTAAAATTGGATTAACAGGAGGAATTGGGACTGGTAAGTCTATTGCAGCTAAGGTTTTTAAATTACTTGGTATTCCTGTATATGTTTCCGATATAGAGGCCAAAAAATTAATGAATTCTAATTCGCTTATTAGAGAAAAACTAATTGCAAAATTTGGAGCCAAGGTTTATACAAATAATTCTATTCTCAATAGAAAATATTTAGCCAATATTATTTTTAATAAGCCCGAGGCTTTGCAGGAAGTAAACGCAATTGTACATCCTGTTGTGCGTAGTAATTTTGAAGATTGGTGTAAAAAAAAGTCCAATTTTCCTTATGTAATTCAAGAATCAGCAATATTGTTTGATACTGGCTTGTATAAAAATTTTGACAAAATAATTTGCATTACTGCTGATGAAGATATTAGAATTTCTCGCGTAATGAAACGTGATGGTGTAAGTGCTGATTTGGTGAATGCCAGAATTAAAAATCAGATCCCCGAAAAAGAGAAAATTCAAAAATCTGATTTTGTTATTTACAACAATTCCGAATTATTAATTCCTCAAATTATTAAAATCGATAAACAATTGCGAAAGTAAGATTCTATATGGCTTTAAAGCTGTTAAACTTTGTTAACTTTCCGCAATTTTTCTGCAAATTTTCAAAATTAAATTATCTTTATCCTTCATTTATTAGAATGAAAATTCAAAAAAATAATTAAAATATAGTACCAGAATATGGGTAAATACGGAAAATGGATTGCTGGTGGATTAGGTTGGGCATTTTTAGGTCCAATAGGTGGAATTCTAGGTTATTTAGTAGGTTCTGCTTTTGATACAGTAGAAATTGAAACAGGAAGAAAAGCTGGAAATACTCGTCAGGGTGATTTTGTAATGAGTTTGTTGGTGCTTGTTGCAGCAGTTATGAAAGCCGATGGGAAAGTTCTTCGTTCTGAATTAGATTATGTGAAAACTTATTTTGTAAGGAGTTTTGGGGCTGTAAGAGCTGCCGATGCAACTACAATGTTAAGAGATATTTTAAATCAAAATATACAAGTTGATGATGTTTGCAGACAAATACAGGCTAATTTAGATTATTCATCGCGTTTGCAACTAATGCATTTCTTATTTGGAATTGCACAGGCCGATGGTTCTATTTCTGCAGCAGAACAAAATCTTATCGATAAAATATCATATTACCTAGGTATTCAATCGGCTGATTTTTCATCCATAAAATCTATGTTTGTTAAAGATACCGATGCCAGTTATAAAATATTAGGTCTTAACAAAGATGTAAGCAATGATGAAGTGAAAAAAGCCTATAAGAAAATGGCTGTTAAATATCATCCCGATAAGGTAAGTTATTTAGGTGAAGATGTTCAAAAAGCTGCTAAAGAAAAGTTTCAAAAAGTTAGTGAGGCTTTCGAGCAAATAAAAAAAGAGAGAGGATTCGCATAATAAACCACTTATTTTGACTATTTGTTGCCAAATAGTTTTATAAAATCCAATGGAATTATAAATTTGTGCTTCCAAATTAAAAATTGAAAATATGTTGAAAGGAATATTAGCTATATCAGGACATGCAGGTCTTTTTAAAATGGTATCTAACGCTAAGAATGCATTAATTGTAGAATCATTAATAGACAAGAAACGCATGCCAGCTTACGCTACTTCAAAAATAAGTGCTCTAGAGGATATTGCAATTTTTACCGATGAAGGTGATGTGCAGTTAGCTGAGGTTTTTAAAAGTATTAAAGAGAAAGAAAACGGAGGAAAAGCTATTAGCCACAAAGCTTCGGGGAAAGAACTTAAGGCTTATATGGTAGAAGTTCTTCCAAACTATGACGAAGATCGTGTTTATGTATCTGATATGAAGAAGGTTTTCCAATGGTATAATTTGCTACAGGAAAATAATTTATTGGAGAATCTGGATAATGAAGAAGAGCAAGTAGAAAAAAGTGAAGAATAGATTTTAAATCTACTAAATATTTAACCGCCTAAAAGGCGGTTTTTTTATGCCTAAATTTTTTTTCGGAATTAATGATTGTAGAAAAATGTAAAACTAAATTGAGATTAGAATTACAGATGAGCAATTTTCTACTTTTTATATTGATAATTTAACCAATCTAATTTTTAAATAAAAAAAAGAGGCAAAAGCCTCTTCTATTTTTCACCATCAAAAATGATATTGTACGATTCCCAAAAGTTTTTATTGTAAGGCATGTTTTCATAATAAGATCTTTTTTCTATAGCCTCAGGTTCTTTCGTATTAATTTTCGTAATCAACATTTCTGTATTGATGTCCAATGTTTTTTTAGTGCCATTAAGCTTTTCTTTTAGTTCGTGATGACGTTTATAGCTTACGTAACTAAGATAATATCTGCCAGAGTGTTGTTTGTAGGTAACACTAAAATCGTATTCAATTTTTAAAGGCTTCCATTTCTGACGATTCTCGTTTACGTAAAAACTTCTGCCTTGTGGAGAGTAATTGCTGGCAACTACATGTGTTTCATTTTTAATAACAGCGTAATCTTTAATTTTAATATAGACTTTACCAGAATAACTTTTTGCATAGTAATCGCCAGTATTACTCAATATTGGGCGTTTACTTTTGTAGCTAATTACCCAAATAGAATCGTTTTCATATTCAGTAATCTGATCTAGCTTTAAATCGTAAAAACTAATATGGTTTCCATTTAGAATATTACCACGAGTTCGAACAATATCCATTTCGAGCAATTCATCTAAGTAAGTAGAACCATCGGCCAAAGATGCTGGTTCAAAGTTTTTCCGAACCTGAAGAAATTTATAACCGCGCTCTTTAAATACCTGGTAAGCATCGGCTCTTTGGTAGCCTTTGTCGTCATAAATTCTTACGGCAGCTTCCCTTAAGCGACTTAGTTTATTATTCTCTAATTTTTCCGAACGATAATATACATCATAGTTAAATGGAGTTTGTAAATAGTTTTGAGGAATGCGTTCGTTAGCCGTTTTTATCCTTTTTTGTAAAACCAGCGATTCTGCCATTATTTCAACCTCACCAATATTATAGTTTTTTGGTGTTAACTCTATATATAAGGTGTCGGGTTTTATGCAGTCGCTTACTTTGGCAGTAAAGGTAGAAAAGCCTACAGCCGATGCCTGTATTGTTTTTTTGCTGTATTTACCAGGAATTTTAAATTCAAAAATTCCATCAAAATTTGATGCCGCGCCAATATAAGAACCCATAACTCCAACATTTGCAAATGCAATTGGCTCTTTATTTTGAATGTTAGTAAGCTTACCAACAATTCGAATAATGTTCGATTTTACTTTAGTGCTGTCGGGTTCCTGAGTAAATCCCACAAGAGTGGAAAATAGTAATACCAGACTTAATAGAGATATTTTTCGCATAGTATGTAGTTTATTTTAGATTCATTGTTTTTGAAACTATCAATTTGTTTGCCAAACTATAGTTTTATAAAAATGATAATTATATTTACACTAATCTATACAAAGATATGTTAATATCATTTCAAGAAAAGTGAATTGAAAGGCTTTGGCTTTAAAAAATGTTAAATTTTAAGCCGATTTATTTATTTTTTGTTGAATAAGAAATATCTTCGCTAGTATTTCAGTTTAATTAATGAATTGGAATTTATCCATTGATCTAAAAAAAATGCATTCTATGAGAAATAAATTGTTCGTTTTATCTATGGCATCTTTAATGCTTACTTCTTGTGTAGTATCCAAAAAAAAATATGAAGAGTTAGAATATGCTAAGCGCCGAAGCGATGCAAAAGTTACTGCCCTTGATAAAGAAAATTCGAAAAAGAAGAAACAGCTTAGTGAATTAAATTCGAAGCTGGATCTTACATTGGCTGAGTTTAACGAAATGAAAAATAGTATGGCTGAAAGTAATGCCATGAAAAATACCGAAATTGATGAGTTAAGTACAGAGTTAATGGGATTATCTTCTGATACAACAGCATTAAAAACACGATTGGACGAAACTCTTGAGAAATATAATAATGTTATTAATCAGAATGCCAATAACGAAAGTTTAATTGCTGATATGACAAAACAAATTCAGAATCTAAAATCGGAATCGGCAAGATTAACAAAAGAATTAAAATCAGCAGGTGTTGAAGCAGAGTGGGATAAGAAAAAAATGGATGCAGAGAAAAAGAAAATATCTGCCATTATTTCACAAAAGGATGTTGAAATTGAAAAACTTAAAAAGTTAATCGAAGAAAAAGATGGAAAGCTTGGTTGGTTACGTAAAGTAAAGTCTCAAAACGAAGAGGAAATAGAAAGATTAACCAATCAGTTGAATTTATATAAAAAAGAATACGAGAAAGCAATTGGAGGAAAGTAAATTATAACAAATAAAATACACGAACCACAAATTTTGCGATTTGTGGTTTCGTAATTTAAAGCAGTATCGAGATGAGAGAGAGTTGGGATGAAAGATATTTTGAGTCGAAAAATATTTATGGAACCAAGCCTAACGAGTTTTTTAGTAAGGAATTGCTTAAGATTACTCCAGGGCGAATATTATTACCTGGCGAGGGCGAAGGCAGAAACGCTGTATTTGCAGCCAAACAATCCTGGCAGGTTGATGCCTTTGATTATAGCCAGCAAGCTGTGACTAATGCTAAATCATTTTTGGATTTACATAAACAAAAAGCAAATTATTTTCAAGCTGATATTTTAAATCTACCTGTTTCTTCAGGGTATTTTGATGTAGTAGGTGTGTTTTACCTGCATTTAAATGAGGAAGACAGATCAGTCGCACATCAGTTTATATCCGATTCGGTTTGTGAAAATGGACATATTATTATGGAAGTGTTTTCTAAAAAGCAATTGGGAAGAAAATCTGGAGGACCACAGAACGAGAGTATGCTTTACGATATATCTGAAATTAAAAAAGATTTCTATGAATTTGAACCTGTTTATTTGCAGGAATTAGAAGTAGATTTAGATGAAGGAGAACTGCATCGTGGAAAAGCAATGGTAATTCGTTTTGTTGGTCTTAAAAAGTAGAACAAAGTAATTTTTAAGAAAGACTCCTTGCTTAAAGAATGATGTTTTTGAAAAATAAAACTTACATCTGTATATTTTGATTTATTAGATCTGAATTTTTAGCTTTGCATTTATGAAAATTTTATTGATATCACTAGTAATAATAGCAGCAATTGCATTTTTTGTAACATGGATTGGTCAGTATTTAAGATCAAAAAAAGGAATAAGTGAAGATATAGAAGACTCATCGGAGCCGCTTGAAGAATGTTGTGGAGCTCATGAAATTTGCGAAACCGACTTGCTAAATAAACTGTCGGAGGAGATTATCTATTACGAAGATGAAGATTTAGATGCTTATAAAAATTTTGAAGAAAATGATTATAACGATGAGCAGATTGATGAGTTTAGAGAGGTATTGTATAGCCTAAAAGAGAAAGAGATTGACGGTTGGATAAAGAGTTTGGATCTTCGAAAAATTGAAATGCCTTCGGTTATCAAATCCGAATTGGTATTTATGCTGGTAAAAAACTAAGGTCATAAAGTAAATATAACATATACCGTTTCTTATTTTGGAACGGTTTGTTTGTTTTTAGCTAGTTCAAAATCAGCTTTTTATAAAATGAAATTTAAATTGTATCATTCTGTAAATAAATAGGCAATACTTCCTATTTAAATTACTACCTTTGCGGCTCATAAATATTATAGAATGAATTCATTTGAAAATCTTGGCCTGTCGAAGGCCATCTTAGAAGCTATTTCCGAATTAGGCTTCGAAACCCCAACTCCTATTCAAGAAAAAGCTATCCCGATTCTTCTAGACGGAAGATCCGATTTCGTGGGTTTGGCTCAGACAGGAACAGGAAAAACGGCGGCTTACGGTTTACCATTGCTCGAGCTTATCGATCCAAAGGTAAAAACACCGCAAGCTTTGATTCTATCCCCAACAAGGGAATTGGGAATCCAAATTGCAGACGATCTTAAGACATTCTCGAAGAATATCTTAAACTTGAATGTTGTTAATGTTTACGGGGGTGCGAGTATTGACGAGCAAATTCGAAAATTGAAACGAGGAGCACACGTAATTGTAGCTACTCCAGGGCGTCTTCTTGATCTTATTAGAAGGAGGGCTGTTAATTTATCTGCTGTAGAATATTTAATTCTTGATGAAGCAGATGAGATGTTGAACATGGGATTTAAGGAGGATATTGATGATATATTAGCCTCTACATCGGAAGAAAAAGTGACTTGGTTGTTTTCTGCAACTATGCCACCAGAAGTTCGACGAATCTCTAAAAACTATATGACCGATCCTACCGAAGTAACAGTAGGAAAGGCTAATACTACTAATAAAAATATTGAACATCAATATTATTTATTGAATAATCGCGATCGTTACAATGTTCTAAAACGTGTTGTCGATTTTTATCCTGATATTTTTGGTATCATATTCTGTAGAACCCGTAAGGAAACACAGGAAGTTGCCGAATTACTAATGAAGGATGGATACAATGCCGATGCTTTACACGGAGACTTAACTCAAGTGCAGCGCGACAGAGTAATGCGTAATTTTAAAAATCGTTCATTACAATTACTAGTTGCAACCGATGTAGCTGCTCGTGGTATTGATGTTGACGATTTATCGCATGTAATTCACTATATGTTGCCCGATGAGTTGGAATTTTATACTCACCGAAGTGGTCGTACTGCCCGTGCTGGTAAAAAAGGAATTTCAATTGCTTTGGTTACTCCTAGAGAGGAACGAAAAGTGAAAGATCTTTCAAGAAGATTAAAGACTGATTTCGAGCAGGTTAAAATCCCACAAGGAAAAGATGTTTGCGAAAGACAATTGATGAATTTCATGCATCGTGTGAATGAAGTTGAGGTTGAAGAAGAAGAAATCGCTCCATTTATCGAAGGAATTAATGAGAAATTGGAAAATCTAAGTCGTGAAGATCTTATCAAAAGATTTGTCTCCTTAGAATTTAGTCGTTTCTGGGAATATTATAAGAATGCTGATGATTTGAACTTGAGATCTACTACCCAAAGAAGAAATAAAAGGGAAGGAAATAAAGGCGAAGATCGTATGTTCATTAACATTGGTAAGAAAGATGGTATTGATGTGCCTCGTTTGTTAAACCTGATTCACAAACAATGTGGTGTTCGAGGTAAGAATGTTGGTAGAGTAGACTTAAAAGGTGTTTTCTCATTTTTTGATGTTGATACCGGTTTTACCGATGAAATTATAAAAGGATTTGCAGGCGCTGTTATTGGTGGCCGAAAAATTAGAATTGAAGTTTCGGGCGATCGACCAACGGAAAGCAGTCACCGAAAGGGACGTAGCAGAAGTGGCGACAGAGACCGAGGTGATCGCAGAGATCGAGGTGATAGAGGATACAGAAGAGATTCTTCGAAAGATCGCCGAGGGAAGAGCGATGGAAAAAGGTTTTATGATAGAAAAAGAAAGGAAGCGTAAGCTTCCTTTTTTTTTGCTTGTTAAATTGAGGTTTTATTTATACTGTTTAAAAAAAATAACAATAGAAATGTTTATATTTTTATAAACGACAAATAATTAATGATGTATAGTTTTTATTATGTGCTTATTTTTATTTAAATTTAATCTAGAGAATACCTAAAGGTGTATTTATTATGGATACATTTTACCTAAAAAATATGCTATGAGAAAAATCTACATGAGAAGTGCATTACTCATATTGTGTGTAATGCTGTCTGCTTATATTGTAAAAGCACAAAATGCAGATAATAAATGGGGCGTAGGTCTCTATTTAAATTTTAATGATTATAAAGGAGATATTGCCAATGACTTTTGGGACTTTGGTAATACCGAACCAATGATTGGGTCCGCTACTCTAGGCCGATATCTAAATCCATCTTTTGATGCAGTATTTCGTTTGAGTGTTTTTAATGTGGAATCTGAAGGTGCTCTTGGAAATTTCGACGACTGGTTAATTAACACTAACCTAAACTTAAAGTACAAGTTTAATAATGGTTATTTATTAAAAGAAGATGCTCGTATATCTCCATTTTTAGTTGGTGGTTTTGGATATACTTATGCCAATACCGAAGGACGAATTTTTGGTGGAGATTTCGATGAGAACTACGATAATTTAAACCTGTATTATGCAGCGGGTTTAAATATACGTATCGACGATAGATGGAGTGTGGCTCTTGAAACAGGCATCTTTTATCCACTTAGCGATAAATATGATGGATATAAAAATAAACAAAGAGATACCAAAAGCTATAATGATAAATTTATGCACAATACTATTGGTGTAATTTATAGTTTCGGGAAATCTTCCGATTCCGATGGCGATGGAGTAAGTGATAATCGTGACGATTGTCCGAATACCCCTAATGGTGTTGCTGTTGATAGAAATGGATGTCCTTTGGATAGCGATGGAGATGGAGTTGCAGATTATCAAGACGACTGTCCAATGTTGGCCGGAGATCCTCTGTTAAAAGGCTGCCCCGATTCCGATGGTGACGGAGTTCCCGATAAAGATGATAAATGTCCTGATGTAAAAGGAGAAATTCAGTTTAATGGCTGTCCGGATACCGATGGAGATGGTGTGCAGGATTCAGAAGATGAATGTCCCGATGTAAAAGGGCTAAAAGCCCTAAATGGCTGTCCCGATTCCGATGGAGATGGTGTTGCTGATGCAAATGATAAGTGTCCGAATACAAAAGCCGGATACGCAGTAGATGCTTCTGGTTGTGCTCTTGATAATGATAAAGATGGTGTTGTAAACGAGGAAGATAAATGTCCAGAAGTAGCTGGTCCTGCAAGTAATTATGGATGTCCTGAAATTAAAGCAGAAGTTCAAAAAGAATTAGAATTTGCTGCTAAAAATGTTAATTTTTCTTCAGGTAAAGATGTTTTAACTGCTAAATCTCAAAAAATATTGAATGAAGTTGTTCAAATAATGAACGATTATCCTGCCTATTCATTAAAAATATCTGGATATACCGATAGTCAGGGTAAAGATGATATGAATTTGAAATTGAGTGATAAACGTGCACAAGCAACTAAAGCTTACCTTATTTCTAAAGGAATATCGTCTGGTAAAATTTCTGCTAAAGGTTTTGGTGAAATTAATCCAATTGCCGATAATAAAACTGCTGCAGGAAGAGCATTAAATAGAAGAGTTGAATTCGAATTATTTATTAAATAGAGAAAACCATTAAATATAATAACATGAATATGATTTTTAGCAAGTCCGATCAATTATGGACTATGGCAATGGCGTATGCCCCGAAATTACTATTAGCAATTATTACATTAATAATTGGATTGTGGGTTATTAAACTAATTACTAAGGGGGTTAGTAGGCTAATGGATAAAAAAGAAATGGATGCCACACTAAAGCCTTTTATTATTAGTTTATTATCAGCTTTACTTAAGGTTATGTTGGTAATTTCGGTAATTGGAATGATTGGTGTACAAATGACATCATTTATTGCAATATTAGGTGCCGCTGGTTTAGCTGTAGGTATGGCTTTATCTGGAACTCTTCAAAATTTTGCAGGAGGTGTTATGATTCTTATTTTTAAACCATTTAAGGTTGGAGATGTTCTCGAGGCTCAAGGTTATCTTGGGGTGGTTAAAGAGATTCAATTGTTTAATACGATTATGCTTTCGCTCGATAATAAAACAATAATAATTCCTAATGGTGGCTTGTCAACCAGTTCAATGGTTAATTACTCTACTCAACCAACTCGTAGAGTAGATATGACATTCGGCATTGGTTACACCGATGATATAGATAAAGCTAAAGGAATATTAGACGGGTTGCTGGCAAATCATCCTAAAGTATTGAAAGATCCTGCTCATTTTATAGCCCTTTCTGAACTAGCCGATAGTTCGGTTAATTTTACAGTTAGAGCTTGGGTAAATGCTGCCGATTATTGGGAAGTTTATTTTTATATGCAGGAAACTGTTAAGAAAGAATTTGATAAAAATGAAATTGGCATTCCTTTCCCACAAAGAGATGTTCATATTTATAATCATTAACAATTTGGGGTTAATTAGTGAGGAGGCGAAAGCCTCCTTTTTTTATGCTTTTTGCATAATGAAAATAAAATAATATTATAATTATATATAGATTTACCGAGTTGTTTTAATTTTTATTTATGAAGTATTTGTCAAGAAAAAAAGTAATATTCCTTTCTTTTATTACGGTATTGGTTTTATTTTTCTTTTTTCTATCCTCAATAGTAAAGTGTTACATAGAGAGAAATTCTATTGAATTAATTGGAAGAAAATTAGAAGTTGCAGATTTGCATTTTAACTATGCAAAAGTATCGGCACGTGTTAATGGGTTTAAGTTATTCGAGCAGAATAGTAAAAAAGAGTTTCTTTCTTTTAATGAATTGTATGTTAATATATCACCCTGGAAATTAATTTCAGGAGAATACTCTATTTCACAAATTTATTTAGATGGTTTAAATATTTCTATAGAACAAAGTTCGAATGGTTTTAATTTTGATGATTTACTAGGAGTAAAAAATAATCAAACTGTTGATAGTACAGATTTAAATAAAGAAGAGGCGAGCTTAAAGTTTTCAATTCACGATATTAAATTTAAAAATGGCTATATCGCTTATCACGATAAGTTGAAAAGTAATAATCTTGAATTAAATAAGATTAATTTAGAACTTCCACTAATAGCCTGGAACAATAAGAAGTCAGAAATGGGAGTAAATTTCTCTTTGGGAAAAAAGGGAAGCGTTTCTATAAATGCAAATGTAAATCATACAAAGCAGAGATATGCAGTAAACTTAGGCATAGCATCTGTTGATATTAGTCCTTTTGTAGCATACTTAAAAGATTATATGCTTGTTTCGGAAGTGCAGGGCAGGCTAAATACACAGATTAAAATTGAAGGAAGTGTGCATAATTTTATGGATGTGTTTTTGAAGGGTAATACCGAATTAAATGATTTTGTTTTAAAAGATATTGAGGGGAATAAGTTTTTGGCTAGTCAATCGGTAATTGTCGAATTGGACTCAATAGATTTAAGTTCCTCGCATTATGAAATTGGAAAGGTAAATCTTACAAAACCAGAAGTTTATGCCGCGCTATTTAAGGAGGCCAGTAATTTCGAATCGATATTTGCTCCAATATTGAAAACAGACTCTGTAAATATTGAAACCGACACAAGTATGCTTGCCAATAGTGAATTATTTTACTCTATCGATAGTGTAATTATTAATAAAGGTTTTGTAGAGTTTTCTGATTATACTTTAAATCGAAAATTTGTTTACGATATTAATGATGTTCATTTAAATATTGGTCAAATTACCGATAAAGCAAATAGTATACCTTTAGATTATTCTATTAATTTAAACAAAGGAGGACATTCTAAAGGGAAAATGGTTTTTAGTTTACAGAATGCTCATAACTTTAAATTTAATGGTAAACTTTTAGGACTTGAATTGATGAGTTTTTCTCCTTATACAGAATTCTATATAGCAAGACCAATAACCCAAGGTGAATTAAACTACGATTGTAGTATTATTATGAAACCAAAGCAATTGGTAAACACAAATAAAATTAACATCTCAGAATTCGATTTTGGAGATAAAACCGACGATCCGAATGCACTAAAAGTACCTGTTCGTTTGGCTTTATACCTGTTAAAAGATAAAAATGATCAGATTAATTTTGATTTACCAGTTTCTGGAAATCCCAAGGATCCTGATTTTAAATTAGGAAAGATAATTTGGAAAACTGTAATGAATTTTTTAATTAAAACGGCAGCTAAACCTTTCAGTATTTTAGGCAGTTTAGCAGGAACAAATCCAGAAAGTATTGAGAAAATGACATTTAAATTTTCTCAAACCGAATTAAATGATAAAGAGATTAAAACACTTAAGGCTATTAAAGATATAGTTGCGCGGAAACCAGAACTTAAATTTTCGTTTACTCAGGAAACAGATATCGAAATTGAAAAGGATATTTTGGTTATTTCTGAATGTTCCAAACAGTACTTTAATTCTAATGAACAACAAAAACTAGGGGTATTTGGTGCCGATTTTGTAGCTTGGGCAGAAGGAAATTACGATTTTAAGGATTTTAATAAGCAGAATGATTTTCAAATTGCCTTGCCATTAAAAGAGAAGTGTTATGATGTGCTTGGAAAGTTAAAACTAAACACTTTGCTCGATTCTGTTTTATCTGAAAGAAATAAAAAAGTGAATATTTATTTAAAAGATAGTTTACAAGTTCCCATAGAAAATTATGAAATAAAAATAGCTGATTTAAGAAATTTGTCTAATCAACAAAAAAAACCAAAATATAGGGTAGAGGTATCCTTAAAATAAGTTAAATATGATAATAAGAAAAGCATTTTGTTCTCTTTAGGATTTGTTTTTATAAAGTATCTTGTAAAACTAGGTGTTTTTTTATATGTTTGTTAGATTATGAATAATGAAATAAATGAATACTTTATAACTAAATGGAAGTCCCAATTTAAGAAAGGACTTCTGGAATATATTATCTTGTTATTGTTAAGATCGAAGCCTTGTTATGGGTATGAGCTAATTAGTGAGATGAATCAGTTTACTTCTTTAGAAATAGCTGAGGGAACCATTTATCCGCTCTTAAACCGACTTAAAAAAGAGAAGTTAGTTACTTCGGAATGGGCTGAAATGGATACGGGAATTCCAAGAAAATACTATAAGCTTACCAATGAAGGAATTTCTCATTTGGAAGTGATGCGTGAATATGTTGACTCTCTTAATTTATCTATTAAAAGGATAAGTGAGAGTGTGTAAAGTCTGTAAAAACTATTAATAACCAGGGAATGAAAGATTATATTTTATCCTTAGATCAGGGAACTTCAATTTCGAAAGCAATTCTTTTTAATAAAAAAGGTGAGATAGTTGCACAGGTTCAAAAGGAATACGAACAGTATTACCCAAAACCTGGATGGATTGAGCAGGATGCTAAAGAAATATGGTATTCACAGGCTTCGGTGGCTGAAGATGTATTGCGAAAAACAGGATTAACTGGAAAGAATATTGCAGGTCTTGGAATCACAAATCAGAGAGAAACCACAATTATTTGGGATAGAGAAACCGGAGAACCTATAAATAATGCAATTGTTTGGCAAGATAGAAGAACATCTCATATATGTGATGATCTAAAAGCCAGAGGATATTCAAATACAATAAAAGAGAAAACAGGTCTTATTTTAGATGCTTTTTTCTCTGCTACAAAAATAAAATGGCTTCTCGATAATATCGAAGGAGCTAGAGAAAAGGCCGAACAGGGAAAATTAGCTTTTGGAACAGTTGATTCATGGTTAATTTGGAAACTTACAAAAGGTGAACTTCATATTACCGATGTATCCAATGCAAGTCGTACCATGCTTTATAATATAAAAGACTTGCAATGGGATAAAGAATTATTAGATTTATTGGATATCCCAGAATCAATATTACCTAAAGTATGTTCTTCTAGTGCCGTACATGGATATACACGAAGATCGATGTTTGGTGATGAAATTCCAATTTCGGGTATTTGTGGCGATCAGCAGGCTGCCTTATTCGGACAAGCTTGTTTTGAAAAAGGAATGGTTAAAAATACCTACAATACAGGCTGTTTTATTTTAATGAATACAGGCGATAAACCTGTTGTGTCGAAAAATGACTTAATTGCTACCATTGCCTGGAGTATTGGTGATAAGGTGACTTATGCATTAGAGGGAAGTGTGTTTATAGGAGGTGCTGTTGTACAGTGGTTAAGAGATAGTTTAAATCTTATTCATTCGATTGAAGAGATAGAAGAATTAGCACTAACAGAAAAAGATAATGGTGGTGTATATATTGTTCCAGCATTTACCGGAATGGGAGCTCCTTATTGGGATCAATATGCTAGAGGAACATTTTGGGGCTTAAATATGGGAACAAGTGTAGGTCATATTGCACGTGCATCTCTTGAATGTATTGCTCACAGATCTTCGGATGTTTTAAAAGCCATGGAGGCCGATGCTGGAATTAAAGTTGAGCAGCTAAGAGGTGGTGGCTTAATGGCTAATGATACCTTACTTCAATATCAGTCTGATTATTTGGGATTAGAAGTAGTACGTCCGGAAATAAGAGAGACTACTGCTCTTGGTGCTGCATATCTAGCAGGTTTGGCCGTTGGCTTTTGGGATAGTGTTGAGGAAATTAAAGACTACTGGAAGCCAAATAAAAAGTTTAATCTTAAAATGGATAAAGAAATGGTAAAATACCAGAAAAAATACTGGAGAAAAGCCGTTAGTCGTTCACAAAATTGGATTGACACAAATGAATAAGTAACTTATTTAAAAATTATAATTGGGTTGTTTCATTATTGAAATGACCCTTTTTTTTATTCAGATATGAAAAAAAATAATGCTTTAAACTTTCGCTAAAATCTATTAAAACCACTGTCTATGAGGATGTTGTATGTTTAGACTAAATTAAAATAAGCCATTCTTTTGCTATGCACCTTGCAATACTAAGTATTTTATTTAGCTTTGTAATGTTCGTGATTGTAATTAGAGAATAGCTAATTAAAAAAACAATTATTGGAGCAAGGAAGGTATACTTCCGTTTTTTTGACAGACGTACATAGTAAAGCAATGTACTGTGTATTCAGATTTATTTTTTATTACTATTATGGAAGATGTGAAATTTGATATGCAAATGGGAAATCGCCTTTATTCTTTCTTTTTGGAGATATTGGCTGAGCAAAAAGACAAAATGAGCCAAAGTGAAGAAGAGGCTAGCGGAAGTATTTGGGACTATTGGGATAAAGAATTGTAATTGTAGCATTATAAAGGGGGAGATTATGAATAGAGACAAAATGCTAAAAGAAATTTCACAAGCAGAAAATAAATTTGATGTGATCATTGTAGGTGGTGGTGCATCGGGTTTGGGAGCTGCAATTGAATCGGTTACCCGAGGTTACAAAACCTTGCTTTTAGAACAAGCAGATTTTGCAAAAGGAACTTCGAGCAGAAGTACAAAACTCGTTCACGGAGGAGTACGTTATTTGGCACAGGGAAATATTTCATTAGTGCTTGAAGCACTAAGAGAAAGAGGTTTGATGAAGCAAAATGCACCTCATTTAGTCAAAGATCAATCGTTTATTATTCCAAATTATAATTGGTGGGGAACACCTTATTATACCTTAGGTTTAACAATGTATGATTTAATGGCTGGGAAATTAGGTTATGGACGCTCATTGCCTTTCTCTAAAAAGCGAACTTTAAAATATATACCTACTTTAAAAAAGGAAAATCTTTGTGGTGGTGTTGTTTATCACGATGGACAGTTCGATGATGCAAGATTAGCAATTAATTTATGCCAGACTTTTGTCGAGAATGGAGGAGTGGCGCTAAATTACATGAAGGTTAGCGGGCTTAAGAAAGAAGATGGCAAAATTTCAGGAGTAGAAGCAACAGATCTTGAAACAGGAAATGATTATACGATAGAAGGAAAAGTTATTTTAAATGCAACAGGAGTTTTTGTTGATGAAATTATTAAAATGGACGAACCTAAAGCAAAAGATATCGTAAAGGTTAGTCAAGGTGTTCATTTGGTGTTGGATAAAGAGTTTGTGCCTGGAGATTATGCTGTAATGATTCCAAAAACAAGTGATGGCCGTGTATTATTTGCTGTGCCTTGGCACAATAAAGTTGTAGTAGGAACAACAGATGTTCATAAAGATAAAGCAGAATTAGAACCAAGAGCATTGGAAGAGGAGGTTGATTTTATATTAGAAACTGCAGGGAGATTCTTGGCGAAACCACCCAAAAGATCAGATGTAAGAAGTGTATTTGCTGGCTTAAGACCTTTGGCAGCTCCAACAGGAGAAGGTAAAAAGACCAAAGAAATTTCTAGAGGACACAAAATTGTGGTTTCAAAAGCAGGAATGGTTACTATAACAGGAGGTAAGTGGACAACTTATCGTCAAATGGCCGAAGATGTAATTAATACAGTTGCAAAAACGGGCGGTTTGGAAACAAAAAAATCAGTAACAAGAAATCTTAAAATTCATGGATATAAGAAAAATTCGGATTTGAATAATCCAATGTATTTCTATGGATCCGATGAGGAAAAGATTTTGGAAATAGCTAAACAGGAAGATGGCTTAAACGAGTATTTGAGTGCAGATTTAAAAGTGATTAATGCACAGGTGGTTTGGGCTGTTAGAAACGAAATGGCAAGAACCGTTGAAGATGTTTTATCGCGAAGAACCCGTGCTTTACTTCTTAACGCAGAAGAAAGTTTAAAAATGGCTCCAAAAGTTGCCGAAATAATGGCAAAAGAGCTTGGATATGATAAAAACTGGGAGGAAAATCAGGTAAGTAAATACCGAGATTTGGCTTCAGGATATATATTGAAATAGTATTTTTTGTAGAACGAATTGGGCAAAGTATTTTATTGGTAGGTAGTTCTTAGTCTGTTATTTACACTACTGATTTTATTAATTGTTACAATATTATAAATCAATTTGTTAGTTTTGGCACGAAAAAATTTTTGCTGATTCGTTCTACATTTTAATATAAAATTATCTGACATATAAATAATTGAAAAATATTTTTTTTATTAAAAAAATGCAATCGTTTACAACAGATAGTTTTTTAGGGAAAATTAAATTAGAAATATTTTTATTAACACAATAACCCAAATATTTAGAATTATGAATGACAAGTTTATTTTAGCTTTTGATCAGGGAACAACAAGTTCCAGAGCAATCGTTTTCAACAAAAAAGGAGAAATTGTTAGCTCAGCACAAAAAGAATTTACTCAAATTTTTCCTCAGCCAGGTTGGGTAGAGCATGATGCAAACGAGATTTGGTCGACTCAGGCTGGTGTGGCTGCAGAGGCTATTATGAAGGCTGGTGTAAATGGAAAAAGTATTGCAAGTATTGGTATCACCAACCAGAGAGAGACTACTGTTGTTTGGGATCGTGAAACTAGTGAGCCAATTTGTAATGCAATCGTTTGGCAAGATAGAAGAACTTCGAAATATTGTGATGAATTGAAAGCGCAAGGGCATGCTGATATGATTCAGGATAAAACAGGTTTGATTATTGACTCTTATTTTTCAGGAACAAAAGTAAAATGGATTCTTGATAATGTTGAAGGTGCTCGCGAAAAAGCTGAAGCTGGTAAATTAGCATTTGGTACTATCGATAGTTGGTTAATTTGGAAATTAACTCAGGGAGAGGTGCATGTAACAGATGTTACCAATGCAAGTAGAACTCTGCTTTATAATATAAAAGATTTGAAGTGGGATAAGGAAATGTTAGAGCTTCTTACTATTCCTGAAAGTATGTTACCTGAGGTTAAATCTTCTTCGGAAGTTTATGGACATACAGTAACTACATTGTTTGCTCACGAGGTGCCTATCGCTGGTATCGCTGGTGATCAGCAGGCTGCTACTTTCGGACAAATGTGTATCGAGCCGGGATCTGTTAAAAACACTTACGGTACTGGTTGTTTTATGCTTTGTAATACTGGTAACAAACCTGTAAAATCAAACAACAACTTACTTACAACTATTGGTTGGCAAATTAATGGCGAAACTACTTACTGTCTTGAAGGAAGTATCTTTATGGGTGGTGCTATTGTTCAGTGGTTGCGCGACGGATTAGGTATTATTAAATCTTCTCCTGAAGTTGAAGGTTTAGCTGCTTCTGTAGAAGATAATGGTGGTGTATTTATGGTTCCTGCTCTTACAGGTTTAGGAGCTCCACACTGGGATCAGTATGCAAGAGGAACTATTATCGGTTTAACAAGAGGTTCTACATCTGCGCATATTGCAAGAGCCGCTTTAGAAGGAATTGCTTTCCAAGTAAGAGACGTTCTTAAAGCTATGGAAGCTGATGCAGGAATCGAAATTAGAGAATTACGTGTTGATGGTGGTGCTGCAATTAATAACTTATTAATGCAATTTCAATCGGATGTATTGGATGCTCCGGTATATCGTCCTAAAACATTAGAAACTACTGCTCTTGGAGCTGCTTATCTTGCAGGTTTGGCTGTTGGATACTGGGATAATGTTGATGAGATTAAGAGCCAGTGGGCTATGGATCGTAAGTTCGAACCAGAAATGGCTAAAGATGTTTCAGATAAATTAATTAGAGGATGGAATAAAGCACTGGGTCGTTCTAAAGACTGGGATACAGAAGCTTAATTTTTAACATCTAATATAAATTTAAACCAATGCCGGAATATGTTGTAGAAGGAACGATGGAGACCGAATTCCGGCATTCATTTACTAACAATTACTAAATTAAACCATTTATCATGAGTGAATTTGTTGCAGAATTTTTAGGGACAATGTTACTAATATTATTAGGTAACGGTGTTGTTGCAAACGTTGTATTAAATAATACAAAAGGAAATAATAGCGGATGGATTGTGATTACTTTAGGATGGGGATTAGCTGTATTTGCTGGTGTTGCAGTAGCTGGTCCAGTTTCAGGTGCTCACATAAACCCAGCAGTAACTATTGGTTTGGCATTAGCTGGAATGTTTGCTTGGTCAAAAGTTGGTCTTTTTATTTTAGCCCAAATGTTAGGTGCAGCTATGGGAGCATTCCTTGTATGGTTAATGTATCGCGATCATTTTAACGAAACAGAAGATGGTGGAGCTAAATTAGCTTGTTTCTCTACAGGTCCTGCTATCAGAAATATTGGTAGTAACGCAATCAGTGAAATTATCGGTGCTTTTGTTTTAATGTTTGTTATCTTTTATTTAGCGGGACCTTCTATTGAAGCTGCTGGAATCGAGGGAGCTAAACTTGGATTAGGTACTTTAGGTGCATTACCTGTAGCTTTATTGGTTGTTGCTATTGGTCTTTCGTTAGGAGGAACTACAGGATACGCTATTAACCCAGCAAGGGATTTAGGTCCTAGAATTATGCATGCTATTCTTCCTATGAAAAATAAAGGAACCAGCGACTGGTCATATTCTTTAGTGCCAGTTGTTGCACCAGTTATGGGAGCTGCAATTGCTGCATTCTTATTTATGTTCTTAATGTAAAATATTTAACCACTAATTTTTAAAAACTTACTGTAGAGATTTAGATTCTAAATCTTCTGAATCTCTACAGCCAATAAACTAGAATCTAATGAAAAAATCAGTTTTAAAACTATCGGTATTATTTACCATGATAATATTATTTGCATCTAATCTTAATGTAGATGCACAAGGAAAAGTATCAGTGAGTCCATCGGTAACTACTCGTCACTACTGGAGGGGTATAATGGTAAGTAATACTGCTAACTTCGAAATGGATTTAGCTTATACCAACAACAACTTTACATTTGGTGCTTGGGGTGGATATGCTTTTGATAACACATATTCTGAGTTCGATTTCCATGTTGGTTACAAGTTTAGTGATCATTTTAATGTTGCTGTTTGGGATTTATTTGCTAATCGCGACAGAGCTTCTATCGACGATTACAACTATCTTGATTTAGATAGAAGTACTACTAATCACTTGATTGATGCAAGTTTAAATTTCTATTTTACAGATAATTTTCCTTTAAGTGTTAGTTGGAGTACAATGCTTTATGGTCGTGATTTAGATGAGAATGGAGATCAAAACTATTCAACTTATGTTGAGTTTGGTTACCCTGTAAAAATTGGCGGAGAAACAGTTTCTTTATTTGCAGGTTTAAATGCTTTCGAAAATCAGGTTTACGGGGAAAGTTTTGGTTTCGTAAATATTGGAGCAACTGCTACAAGAGAAATTAAAATTAACGATAACTTTTCTTTAAATGCATGGGCTAAAGTAGGTATTAATCCTCAAGCTGAAACAGCTAACCTTATTTTAGGTATCGGTTTCTAAAGTTTTTATAATGCATAAAATCTGAACATCAAGTTCAATTATTAGCAATCAATATAAAACCTCGTTCTCTTTATGGGAACGAGGTTTTTCGTTGAAAATAATCTTGTGTTTTTTGTATGTTACATTTAAAACACAGAAAATAAATTTATCATTTATTTAAAATTATGAATTAAATGTATTACCATTCTATTTGTCGATATTCAACCGATTCGCAGTTAATATCATAGCCCGAAGTAGCATTGGTACTTTCGAATTTATAAGCATAAACTCCTACTATATAGTTTTCACCTTTAATAGTTGTAAAATTGCTCCAATTGTTAGAATTGGTGCTTATTATATGATCCAATGATTGTGTTCTTTCCGATATATATATTAATTCAGCATCCATTTTGGTATGAATTTTTATAACATAAACATCGGCATTATTTACTTTGTCCCATTTAATATTAATAGAATGAGATGTTTTGTTATAGTCGAAGCTGGTAATTTTAATAGGATCAATTCTATTATAAGCTCAGAATATTCGAATGAGGAGACGGCAGAAATTGCAAATAGCGGAATTGTAAGTTTGGGTGGTGGTGTAAAGGTAAATTATGCTTTAGGTAAAAAGCTGTCATTGCAAACAGGTTTCATTTACAATCGTTTTGGTCAGGATTTGGGTGGGAACAATCGGGTTTTGGCATTTTTAAATCATTACCATTATTTAATAAAAAGATATAAGCTCGGTATTTATTACAAGCTTTAATGATGTAGGTTTTTAACTTGTATGAGCGGCTTTATATTTTAATTATGTGTCTGAATTTTTGCAATTATTTATTAATTAAATGTATTTTTTTTAATAAAAAGGGAAAAATAATATTAACTATATGTGATTTTAATATTTACATTTTATATACTTCTACTGTTGAGTGTGATATTTAATTTATTATTTAGTCGAGTATGATAGTGTTTGATTATTAGGTTGCTGCACTTTTTTTGTTCAGTTTTAATTGGTAAAAAATTTCCAAAACTTAGATTCTGAATTTTTTAGATACAATTTGTCCCCCTGAAAATTTATTGGGAATGCATTAATTTGTAATCATATTTAAGTTAGACAAATTATACTATCCTGCGAATATGCGAATTTTTACTGTTTTACTTTCTTGCTTTTTTTTATTTCTCCTGTCGGCAAATTCTACGGCACAAACTATGTCGATAAGCGGGCAGGTTTTCGAAACAAAGTACAATGAATCTTTACCATTTACCCAAGTAGCTTTGTATTCGCTTAGTTCTACTGATTGTTTAAGCGGAACACTAACCGATAGCCTGGGCTTCTTTACACTTTCGGTAGAAAAAAATCAATCTTATAAAATTCTTATTCAATATTTAGGTTATCAAACTTTCGAAAAAATTATTGAAGTAAAAGATTCGGATATTAATTTGGGAATTATTTCCATTTCTCCTTCGGCACAAAGTTTACAGGAAGTGTTTGTAACAGCAGAGAAAAAACCGGTAGGTAAAGAGAATGGGAACTGGGTGATGTATCCGGATAAATTGCCTGCAGGTGGCACGAATTCTACTATTGATTTGCTAAGTACGCTTCCGGCAGTATCAATTGATATGGATGAGCAGATAAGTGTGAGAGGGAGAGAGGTAAGCATTTTAATTGAT
This sequence comes from uncultured Marinifilum sp., assembly GCF_963677195.1. NCBI lineage: Bacteria > Pseudomonadati > Bacteroidota > Bacteroidia > Marinilabiliales > Marinifilaceae > Marinifilum > uncultured Marinifilum sp. Next base: position 3,868,706 of record NZ_OY781918.1, on the reverse strand, counting down.
GGAGTAAAGGCTGATGATCCTGATATTGTGAATCAAATTTCTCCATCTTCTATTGCTAAGATTGAGGTAATACAAAATCCGTCGGCAAAATATGATGCCGATGCAAGTGTTATTAATATTTTACTGAAAACTCCTATGGCTTCAAAATCATCAAGTAGATTTAAAGCATCGATCGATCATCTCGGAAATCATCAGGAAAACTTTTTTGCGAATAAAAGCTATAAAAATTGGGGTGGCTTTATACAGGGAAGTTATAATTATAATAAGTTCGATTGGAAGGTAGATATGAAAAGAGAAAATCACCTTAATACCAATACTCCCTTTATTTTTCAAAACAGAAAGCAAACTCAAAAAAGTCTGACTCGGCAAATTCGTGGTGGTTTAAATCATAATATTTCGCAGAAGCATATTTTTAAATTAGATGCTCAGTGGCAAAATAATCAGTTCGATCCTAATTACGATACGCATAAAGAGTATTCCGATTCCGATTTGAATGTATTTAGAATGCAGGAACAGAATCAGAAGAATAAAAGAGATAGAAATACAACATTAATTCGTGCGCAGTATATTGGTAAATGGGATGATAAGAGCTTAAAGTTTAGATTTTCCTTCAAAAATCAAGGGCAGAATGAAATTAGAATTATGGAGAGTAATAATTATTCTGCAGAAGGAATACTTAGCAGTACAAATCCAAATCTTCGAAATGATGATTTAGAATTGGATATTAATAAATATCAATCGAATATTGATTATGAGAAAAATTATACTAAAAGTTTAAGTATTGAAACTGGTGGCGATTTGGGGTTTGATTCTCAGAATCAGAATTCTTTACAGGAAAAATATAATCATTGGAAAGATAAATGGTTATTAATACCATCAAAAACATTCGATTACAAATATGAAAAGCTTACATCGGCAGTTTACGCAATTTTGAATAAAAAGACCGATAATTGGTTTATATCTGGAGGTTCAAGAATCAGATATATTAAGCAGAAAACAGAAAACTTAAAAGATGAAGTTTTAAATAAGCAGAATAATTCTTATTTATCGTTTTTACCTACCATTTCTTTAGGAATTAGTACCGAAAAAATGGATCTTACTTTTTCATATAAGAAGAGTCAGAAATTACCTCGTTCATCACAATTAAATTCTTACCGAAATGATGCAAATCCTTTAAATATTTATTTTGGTAATCCTGATCTTAAACCAGAAAAGGAGCATTCGTTGTCTTTAGATTATTCGCTTCATAGTAAGAAATATCAAGGAGGATTAGCTTTATTTCAAAGGGTGGTTAAAGATGTTGTAATGCAAAAATATTATGCAAAAGGAGATACTTTATTTAGAACTTACGATAATCTTGCCGATCAGTTTGTAAGTGGCTTAGAGCTTACTTTTAGCTATAAAATAACCAATTGGTGCAGGTTAAATGGAAGTGGAACTGTATTTTATCAGAAGTACACCGGACAAAATTTATCTTTACCCGAGAAAGATTTGTGTAGCTACAATTATAAAATTGCAAGCCAATTAAGTTTAGCCAAGAAAACTCAATTACATGTAAATTATAGTAATAACTCAAAAAGTTTGCTACAATATGGTTTTAAAGGAGATTTGCATAATCTTGATTTTGCCATAAGTCAGGATTTATTTAATAAACAGCTAAAATTTTCGCTTAAGGCAATTAATGTGCTCGATAGTAAAGATCAGTGGAGCGAAGTGGAAAATATGCAATTTTCTTCACGTACAAACCGATATCAGGATACCAGACGTTTGGTTTTAGGAGTAATTTACAAATGGAGCCATTCTAACTAAGTTTATATATTGATCTGAATTATAGCTTGACTTTTTTTAAAAGGAGTAAAATGTAGAGAAAAAAAACTCATTAACAATATTTAATGAGTTTTTTTTGTGAACACGGAGGGACTTGAACGAAAACTCAAAATGACTGTATTTATTTATATTTCAGGAGGCTTAATTCTTCTGTTCACCTGAGAGTTCACACACCTCTTAAATTAAGATATTCACCCTAATTTAAGAGGTGAAACTGTAATCGATTTTATGATCCTATTGCTTTAGTAATAAATCTTTTCTTTTTGAAAGTTTATTAAGTAGGCGAAGGTCGTTTATAATATTATTTGTAAATATTATTAGCGGAACAGATAACATTACGATTAACAAGAAGCCAAGAAAATTAATAAAGTTATTTATATCATAAGCCAATACCAATATTGCCTCTGCCATTATTAGTAAAATGCAAAAGAAAAAATAATATATACTTAAATGTAATGCAAGTTTATGAAACAGGTTGAATTTAATAATTAGAGCATTGTTCTTTGTTTCGAAATAATTCTTTATTCTTTTACATTTTTTCCAGTTTATCCAATTTTCATTTATTGTCATACAATGGTTGAAAAGTAAATTATTGGTTTGATTATAATTACATTCTGTTATAATTTTAAACTTCAATGCTTTAATTTGGTCGTGAGCATATTTATCCAGTAATGTATCATTATTTGAGTTTCTTTGCCTTTCTAAAATTTTTAATTTTTGTTCTAATTTATTTTGATCGTATTTTTTCAAAACTTTATTTGCTACACTAATAATAGTATAAATAGCAATTGGTATTGCTAAAATTGTTGAAAAAAAGGATAGTATCGTATTGCTTTCTTCGATATTCATAAATGTATTTTTTTAGTGTTAAAATAATTTAATAATAAAAGTATTCTTAGATCAAAAGAGAGTTCTTTGAGTTAAAAGATCATTCCATTTTGTTATTAAAGTAGTTTAGCCTGATATATGTAATCTGAGGCTGTTTCTATTTTCAGATTGTATCTAATTTCAAGAGCTCTCTCTGCTTGTAAAAGCATCAATTCTATTTAAATTATGGATTGATGTATATTCTTTAATAAAAATAGTACTTCATATTCCTCCTTCCTTTAATAAAGTGTCATTTGGATGTAATGTCATTTTTGAATCAACTCCTCTTCAATCGTTTCTCCAGTAATTGTCAATTTTAAGACTTGATGAATAAGTAATAATAACATAAAATAATAGTTTGACTTGATTGATGATAATAGTGATTTTAAAAATCATGTCAATTTTATTTATGATGGAATATAGTTAGGTAAAGTTTATCTATTGATTAATTTAATCTTGTTAATTAGTAAAACTATTCAAATGTTAATCTATTATTATTGTTGAAATGTATGTTTTATGTGATATTATAATAAGGAAATCATGTAAAATTATTTATTGAAGACTTATTCTATATGTATCTTATAATTAAGATGTAATAAGTATTTCTTTAAATATAATTAATCTAAATAGTTGATTTGTTGATAAAAATAATAATATGCTGGGTTACCTTTTAGAAATTATAAGAATAAAGTAATATATATGAATGTATGTAAAAAAAATATTATTTAATAAAAAGTATCAAGTAAAATAAATATTGAAATTATTCTGATGTTATGAAATGTGTAATCTCGAAAATCATTATAAATTAAAGAAGATTTGAAAGCATTAGTGATATCATAATTTTAGACTTATTGTAGGAAGATGAGGGAGATGAAGAAGAGGATTCGCTTTGTCTGTAATTGAATTAAAAAGAAAGTACTCTTTAGTTAGGAAAACTGAAAACTATAAAAAGATAGATTGAAATACATTTAAAAGTGAAAAACAATAAAGTGAACATGAAAAAGATTACAATTGCATTATTTCTCTTAGTAGCAACTGCTTCAATAAAAGCACAACACATCGAAGCTACAAGTATCAACCTGAATACCAGAGCACAATATGGTGGAGATTATCCTACCGATAATTCAAATTACTCAAATGTACTATCTATTGGTGGAATAGGTGCTGAAAATGGACTGAAGATTTATAAACAGGATCCAGGACAAAGTTCCTCTTTAGGAGGAGGTACAAATTGGAGTGATGCTTATGTTTTTGAAATGACAGACTCTAATGATAACACAACGGATGGTTCAATAATATTTGGTGCAACAGGGAAGAATGACATTTTTAAGCACTTAATGATTGTGAAGGGAACAGGAAATATTGGAATTGGAACCAATTCTCCTACTGCAAAACTATCCGTAAATGGAAAAATAAATGCAAAGGAAGTTCAAGTTATAGCTACTGGCTGGCCTGATTATGTATTCAAGCCCAACTATTCATTAATGAGCCTGAAAGATCTGGAAACCTATATCAATCAGAATGGTCATTTGCCAAATATCCCCTCGGAACAAGAAGTGGAGGAAAAAGGGATATCTCTGGCGGACATGGATGCTAAATTGCTTAGAAAAATTGAGGAGCTCACTTTGTACATACTTGAGCAGAATAAAAAAATGGAAGAGATGCAAGAGGAAATTCTACAATTAAAAAACTCATCAAATTAAGCCTGCTATATTTAAATGAAAGTTAAATTCTTTTTTTCAGTAATTCTAAGTGTAGTATTTCAAAGTACTGCAAATGCACAAGATATTATTTCTAACATGGGATCTCCATCTTATGGCATAATGCTCAAGGCTAATTTTACAAGCTATAATGGTGGTTGGTCTAGAGGTTTCAGAATAGCAAATGAAGACGGTTCTAAATACTTTTTTGGATTGGGTGCACAGGGAGATGCCGCCAATGGTGTTTCAACCTATAATTATGGTTGGATTGGGAAAAAATACAATAATGCATCTCTTTATTTTTTGGCAAATGGAAATGTTGGAGTTAAATACTCTACTCCCAGATCAAGACTTGATATTGGTAAATCTCTTGGTGCTAACAATGGATTAAGGATTGGGGATTACATTGAAATAAATGAAAGAGAAACCATTAACAATTCTGCTATAATTGGATTTAATGCCATTATAGATGAATCAGATGTAAGCAAGTTTAAACCTGTTTGGTCAGCTTCAAGTTCAGCCTCAGGAATGATTCTTACAATGGAATCAGGAGGAGTTAGTAATCTCGATTTTTATGGAAGAACATGGGGAACCAGTGATCTGGCATACGGGTTGTCAAACTTTAATCACGTTATGCGACTTAACGTGAATGGTAATGTAGGTATAGGAACAAAAAATACCTATGGATACAAATTAGCAGTTAAAGGATCAATGGCAGCTTCAGAAATTAAAGTATTGGATGTTAGCTCTTGGACCGATTTTGTCTTCGAAGATAATTATCAACTTCGCAGCCTTTCTGAAGTGAAAGAATTTATCGAAGAGAATAAACACCTTCCCGATATCCCATCTGAAAAACAAGTACAAGAAGAAGGAATCTCTGTTGGAGAGATGAATGCAAAACTGTTACAAAAAATTGAGGAGCTCACTTTATATCTTATAGATCAAAACAAAAAAATAGAAGACTTACAGAAGGAAGTTTTACTGTTAAAATCCTCTAAACCTTAATTTAAAAATATAATAATCTATGAAATTTCTTATTACAACATTTATATCCCTGTTTGTTCTTATTTCAGCCAACGCACAAAATTTAATTGATCCAGGCCAGTGGACTGTTGGAAATGGAAGCATTGGAAGTTTTTCTCAGAATGGTAGTAATGCTGAAAATGTGAGAGAATGGGGAGAAGATCCTTTTGGAACCAGATCGCTTCTTTGGAAAGCAATACCAGATTCTGGAAGCAATGGCGATGGAGGATGGAATACAGCTTCATTTTCTATTAATCATACTAAAATGTATCGTTTTTCAGTATGGATTAAGAAAACTAACTCTTATAGTGGGCACACATATTTAGGATGCTATTGTTATCCAGATTATGTTTTGAGGTTAAATGGAATATCAACCAGTAACCCATATTTTTGGCATGGTGACCCTCCTGTGTTAGGTAAATGGTATCTTTTGGTAGGCTACATCCATGCCAGTAATGATCCATCTACAAGTAATTATGGAGGTCTTTATGATGGAGAAACTGGTGAAAAAGTAATTGGTTTTACAGATTTTAAGTTTCCGTCTTCAGCCACTTCCGCAAAACACAGAACATATCTCTACTACGATACCAATACGAACGATCGTCAATATTTTTATGCACCACGTGTAGATGAAGTAAATGGCAATGAACCATCCATTGCAGCCTTGTTGGGTATCCATAATGAAACGCAACTGGCAGGTGATTTAAGTGTAGATGGAAATCTGGGAATTAAAACAGCAAGTTCATCAGAATTTCCTTTGGCAGTAAATGGAAAAATACGAGCCAAAGAAGTAAAGGTTGAATCTGATTGGGCAGACTTTGTCTTCGAAGATGATTACCAACTCCGCACTCTTTCAGAAGTGAACAATTTTATAAAAGAGAACAGACATCTTCCTGATATTCCTTCAGAAAAGCAAGTGAAAGAAGAAGGCATCTCTGTTGGTGAGATGAATGCAAAATTACTTCAAAAAATAGAAGAGCTGACCCTTTACATCATCCAACAGCAAGAACAAATAAATACACTTCAAACTAAAGTTTCTCAATTAGAAAATTTAAAACATTAGATAAAAAATGGTATCAAAACTGACAAGTATCGCACTTTTTGTATGTGCAATAATTTATTCTGAAATTACTCATGCACAGTCTAACCTTTTTCCCGCTAGTGGGAGAACAGGAATTGGTACAACTTCACCATTTACTCCATTAGATGTAAGAACAAATGAATCCGCAGGTATACCAGTTGCATCATTTGGTAATACATTTGCCAATTATAGCCGGGAAGTTGAAGATAATAGACCATTTGCAATTAAAAGAAATGTTAATAATGGAGAGGCTGTATATACTTTCATTCAAGATACTGAAGCAATTTATGAATATAGAAATGATGAGGCTTCAAATCGGATGGTATTCAGGTTGGTGAATACGGATACTGAAACTGGTGGTGGAGTAAATGCCAATCGAAATGAAGTAATGATTCTTCATGGAAATGGATTAGGAGGAGGTGTCAGTGTTGGATCAGGCAATCTTCCTTTTGGCTATCGTCTATCTGTTGATGGAAAAATAATTGCAGAAGAGCTTCAAATCAAACAATCTACCACTTGGCCTGATTTTGTCTTCGAAGATGATTATCAACTTCGCAGTCTTTCTGAAGTGAAAGAATTTATCGATGAAAACAAACACCTTCCCGATATCCCATCTGAAAAACAAGTTAAAGAAGAAGGAATCTCTGTTGGAGAGATGAACGCAAAATTGCTACAAAAAATCGAAGAGTTGACCCTTTACCTTTTAGAACAAAATCAACGATTGGATGCTCAGGAATCGAAGATTAAAGAACTCACACAACAAATTAATCAGCTTCAAAATAAATAATACCATAAAATGAAAAAAATACTGTTACTAATTCTATGCTCCTTTTTCTTTCTGTCACTCCGAGCACAGTATACACAGACTAATGTGTTGAATCTTAATTTTAATGAAACTCAAATTTTTAAATCTGGGTGGCAACCAGCGAATAGACCTGGTTATAACTATGGTTCTGGATTTACATTTAAATTTTTCGATTCCAGATATTCAGGGCAAATATTTATGCCATGTGCAGGAATGGAATCGGAATTATTTATACGAGGTGAGTTCAGCAATCAATGGGGAAATTGGAACCGACTTTGGCATTCGGGTAATATGGATGAACTACAAGTAGCTGACCTTGACCTTAGTAATTACTGGCAAATTAAAATGGAGATTTAAACTTTTTGGGGAATGTTGGTATAGGAACGGATAATCCATTGTCGAAGTTAGATGTGTCTGGAAATATTCAAATATCTAGTGCAGAACTTCCGATGGGACTTATAACAGAAGTGGGTGGACAGACTCCATTGTTTAATATGAGTTTGAATTTTCGTGAAGCTAACCGAAATAATCAATATGTAGGAGCAGCTTTTCGAATTGATTCAAGGGATCATTACTCAATTTTTCAATGGAAATGTAGAGAACCTGCTAGTCATGAAGAATCAACATTAATGGAGTTGAGCCGAAGTGGTCAGTTAGGCATAGGAACTAGTGATTTTGAAAATTCAAAATTGGCTGTTAATGGCACCATCCGAGCCAAAGAAATCAAGGTAGAAACCAATTGGGCAGACTTCGTCTTCGAAGAAGGTTACCAGTTGATGAAGCTATCCGAACTGGAAAATTTTATCAATGAAAATGGTCACCTGCCAGAAATTCCTACAGAAGAGGAAGTGGAAGAGAATGGGATATCCTTAGGTGAGATGAATTCCAAATTGCTCCAAAAAGTTGAGGAGTTGACCTTGTACATTATTGATCAGAACCAAAGTCTGGATTTTGAGAAAAAAAGAAACAATCAATTACAAGAAACACAAGATCAAATTTTACAAGTTCTGAAATCCCAAAACAAGGAAATAGAACAGCTTAAAAAACAATTAAACCAATAAGTAATGTTAAGAAAAATTCTATTTATTACATTTTACTTTCTCCTATTGGTAGGTATCTCTCATGCACAATACCAGGTAGAAGGCGATTACACAATCAATGGCAATTTAGGGATTGGTACAGCAACTCCGGCTCATGGAATAGAAGTTAACAAACGGACGGTTAAATTCTCGAATCAACATGCCATATACCGTTGGAGATGGGGAGGAGGAACCGATTTGGAATGGAAGAAAGTTGCAGATATTCAATTAGCAAATGCTCCATGGAGATGTGCAAGTTTTGAAGTAGAAATATTTAATGTAGGTTCAAATTATGGTAGTTCAGTATTGGGGCAAAAGATGCTCTTCTTTGTTTCAGCCCGAAGAAGTAGTTCTGTTGCAAATGACAATGATGATGGACTGATTAGTGGTCCTGTCTCTGACTTTGTTCGTTTGGTTAAGATAGGAACTGGAGAATATGAATTGCAGGTAAGACAGAAGCAGCATTGGAGAGAAATGGAAGTGACAATTAGACAAACTGGTGGTTTTGATAGCCCAATAACTTATTTGGAATCCCCTGTTAATGGTTCAACTTCTGGTGAAATATATACGCCAACACCAGAACACACACATCTATATACTAAAGGACAATTTGTAGGTAATGTTGCAATAGGTACAAGTGTAAAAGATGAATATGCGCTTGCCGCAAATGGCATTATTCGTGCCAAAGAAATCAAAGTAGAGGCTGACTGGGCCGACTTTGTCTTCGAAGATAATTACAAACTCATGAAACTATCCGAATTGGAAGAATTCATCAATGAAAATAGACACCTTCCTGAGATTCCTACAGAAAAAGAGGTAGAAGAAAATGGAATTTCATTAGGCGAAATGAATTCTAAATTGTTGCAGAAAGTCGAGGAACAAACACTTTACATTTTGCAATTACAAAAGCAATTAGAGGATGTAAATAAACGTCTGGATAAAATTGAACGATCAAACTAAAAACGCAAGAATATGATTTTAAGAGTTACTTTTTTAGGATTACTTTATCTAATTGTACTTCTACAATCAGTGAAGCTTTATGGACAAATGACAGGAGGTGAAGAACTTATTGCAATTCAGAGGTACAGAGGATCATTTGTGGTAAATGGAGATATGAATACTTACTATCCGGTTGTATTTAAGTATGGAGGTCAGAATAAAATTAATCGACTAAAAATATATCGTTCCTATAATGAAGCAGGTCCTGAAGCTTTAAGTCCAACTCATTGTGGTGGATTAACGCTTGAAATTGATGTAAACTATGGAGGTTGGGGGGGCTCTACTTACGATTGGCGTATAATGGATTTAAGGCAAACGTATCACACCACCTTTGGCGGAGCATCAATTGCTATGCATAGAAAGGGGTTTGTTGTATGGTTGAGAGGAGGTGGTTTTGCATATCATTACGAGTCCGATAAGGCATCGCACTTGCAAGTATGTTATTCTACAGATGAATTAATATTCGATCATGAATTGGCTTATTATGATGTGTATGCTCCAAATTCTAAAAATCAACCTGATGAGTCGTTGATTAACGCTCACAAAAATGAGCATTGGGATTATATCAAAGGAAAGCCATTCGACCAAAAAGGTCACTTGGGAATTTTAACACCTGCTTCAGATTATCCACTTGATGTGAATGGCACCATACGAGCCAAAGAAATTAAGGTAGAAGCCGATTGGGCTGATTTTGTCTTTGAAGAAGATTACCAGTTAATGCCATTATCAGAATTGGAAGAATTCATAGAACAAAATGGACACCTTCCTGAAATTCCTACGGAAAAAGAAGTAAAAGAAAAAGGTATTTCTGTAGGTGAGATGAATACAAAATTACTACAAAAGATTGAGGAGTTAACGCTTTATGTAATCCAATTGAAGAAAGAGAATCAAGAGCAATCAGAGATTAATGAGAACCTTACAAATAGATTAGAAGCACTAGAGGAAAAATAGAATACTAAACAATAGAAAATCATGAAAAAGGTATTGTTATTATATGTTTTAATAAAATTCACACTAGTTGGATTTGCACTTGAAAAAAAATTGGGAACAACTAGTTATGAAGGAAAATGGGTTAAGATTGCAAAGATTCAAAATCGTTACCCTATTGATGGAGCCGAATTTTCTCAATTTTCAGGTAGTTTAAATATTCAGGTTGATTATGGTACAACTGGATCTGCACAATATTATGCAATTTTCTCATTTGGAAGTCGTGGGGGAATAAAGCCAATGTTGTTTGAAATTGGAGACGCATCTCGAAGAGATGTTAATGATCCAAGTAGAGTAGAATGGAGAATTTATAAATCTCCTGAAGGTTATCATTATTTGTGGATGTGGCAAAGTAATTATTGTCGTTATGCTGTTTTTGATTATCAAGCGACTGGATCAGAAGAGTTTTGGGTTTATGAAAATCCTCCTTCTAACTATCAGTTAATATGGGAAAGTATTACCGGAGATAGGCAGTCTTTTAATGTTCCAATTAAAAGCCCCTATGTAGAAGGGAATATGGGAGTAGGAATAAAAAATCCAACACACAAATTTGAAGTGAACGGCACCATTCGTGCCAAAGAAATTAAGGTTGAAGCCGATTGGGCTGACTTTGTCTTTGAAGACAATTATCAACTGATGAAGCTATCTGATTTGGAAAATTATATCAATGAAAATGGACACCTGCCAGAAATTCCAACAGAAAAAGAGGTAGAAGAAAATGGCGTGTCGTTGGGTGAAATGAACTCCAAATTACTACAGAAGATTGAGGAATTAACCATACACATGATTCAAAAAGATAAGGAGATATATAATTTGAAGCAACGTTTGCAACACCTTGAAATAGTGATAGAAAAGCAAAAATGATAAATGACAAATTCAAAAAATAAAGAACAAATAGCTATGAAAAAACTAACATTACTCTTTTCATTTCTTTTATTGTTGAATATTACTAAAGCTCAAACAACATACACCGGATTGTTTAAATCTAATGATAGTAATACAGGTTATCATCATTTTATAAGAAATGGTGGAGGATCTGCAGTTTATATTAATCAAGTGTCAACCAGTCAACCGATTTTAAGACTGTCAAGTGGTATTGCAACTGCTAATCAACAAGTAAAGTTTTCAGTTGAAAATAATGGATGGGTAGGTGTTGGCACAACTAGTATATCTGAAAAACTAACGATGTATACTGATGGTACAAGTCAGGTTGCAACACTCTATGCTAATAAAAATACAGGTTTAGGGAATTCTAATGGTTTTGTGGTTGGTTTAGAAACTGCAGGAAATGGAGTAGTTTGGAATAGAGAAAATAATTTTATTCGTTTTGGGACAAATGCATTGGAAAGAATGCGTCTGACCTCTGATGGGAAATTAGGATTGGGTACGAAAACACCTGTTGATAGATTTACGATAGTTTCTTCAATTCCCGAGATAAGTCTCCGTGGAACAGCTACGAATCAGTTTGAAGGAGGTAGAATTCGTTTTGGTGAATATTCGAACACCAGTGATTTGGGAGCATATATTCATTATGATGCATCTGCTAATATATTTAACATTGGAGTTCATAATGCTAGTACGGGAGATGATATTGCTACTGATAATAATGCGATTTCTATTATAAGATCGAATGGTAATGTTGGTATTGGAACTCAGGCTCCTGGTAGTTTTAAGCTCTCCGTAAATGGTACAATTCGAGCCAAAGAAATTAAGGTAGAAGCCAATTGGGCCGACTTTGTATTCGAAGACGATTACCAACTTAGAGACTTGTCAGAATTGGAAGTTTTCATTAAACAAAATGGACACTTGCCTGATATGCCAAGCGAAAAGGAAGTTGATTCGGAAGGCATCTCCTTAGGAGAGATGAATTCTAAGCTTCTTCAGAAGATTGAGGAACTAACTTTATACACGATACAATTACAGAAAGATAATCTGCGTTCGCTCAAAAATCAGAAATTATAAGAACATCTTTTAATTTCTCAGAAGGAAGAAATAAACGATCAGAAAAATAAACTGAAAAATCTGGAAGGTTTGGAACAACGTCTTCAAGCCATAGAGGAAAAAATAATTCAAAAATAAAATCTAAACCCTAATATCTATGAAAAACCCATTTAAATGGACAAAGGGAATTCTCCTTTGTTTGATTTTGCTGAGCGTACTCACAACTCGATCACAAACAATTACGACCAATCGAAACCCTGTTGGTTTGGAACACAATCTATTATTTAATGCGACTGAACGTTATCAGGTTACACAAACTGGTAGTGCAACAGTTTCTCTTCCAGCTTTATTTAATGGTGCGTTTGGCCCATCTTATTCAGGCACTGCACCAACGGAGCAGAATCCAACGGTAATTTTAATTGAAGGTATACCTGCTTGCCATACCCAGGCAGGTGCATGGGTGGGGTGGTCTACTAGATATTGGCCTGCTAATAAATTTAAGATTGAGGCATACAATGTCCATAGCGGAGCAAATACTTGGGTGACAGTAGCAGATTTCTCTCATACGATATTTTCAGGAAATGATTATAAAATTCAAATGCCTTCGGGAACTTATTCTAAATTGAGATTTACTTTTTTATCGGCTACTGGTAATAACGGAAGATTAGGTGTTTCAGAACTTTTTTATTTGCATCCCGAAGCTACAACACCATACTACGGTTTAAAAAATGGATGGGAATCAAGTGGTGACAATGCTTTCAGAAGATCAGGTAATGTTGGTATTGGTATATCTGCTCCTTCTGCGAAGTTAGAGGTGACTGGAACCATTAAAGCCACCGAAATAAAAGTAGAAGCCCAAACCGCCGATTTCGTTTTCGAAGAAGATTATCAGTTAAAAAGCTTAGAGGAAGTAGAGCAGTTTGTTCAAGAGAACAAGCACTTGCCGGATATCCCATCAGCCAGACAAATGGAGGAAGATGGTGTTGGATTAGCTGAGATGAACAAGTTGTTACTGCAGAAAGTTGAAGAGTTGACTTTGCATGTTATAGAGTTAAATAAAAGAGTTCAGGAATTAGAGTCAGATAAAAATGAGAAATAAAATTGTAACAATCATATTCATAGTTCAGTCGTTTACTGTTTTTCAACTATCAGCTCAGTCAGTAATTAAAAAGACTGTTGTAGTTGAAAAAGCAGGATGGAGTAGAGTAATGTTTTGTAATAGTGCCTCAGGAAGAGGTTTTGGGAAGTTAAGTCTGCTTACGAAAGGGGGAGCAACAACACCATACACAAGTGAAATAACTTGGTTTAAAGGATGGTCTAATTATGGTGGCCTAAATGTTATTTCAACAACAAATGGAGGGTATTGGACCGACTGTAGAATAACTTTTGATGGAGTAAAATCATACTTGGAAGTATTTTTCACCAGAGCTATTCCAGTGTTGAGTGTTATGTTGGATCAGGAAGTTTGGGAAGGTTCTGGAGTATTTGATGGAACCTTACCCGAAGGTGGAGATGCAGTGGTTAGCGAAGCAAAAATGCATCGGGTCAATTTTGGTGAAAATAACTTTGTTTTAAGTTACTCTGGACATGTAGGTATTGGTACAACAACACCTGCAAGCAAACTGGATGTTGCAGGAACAATTACCGCTAGTGAAATTAAGGTGGAATCTAAGGGAGGAGCCGATTTTGTATTCGAAGAAGATTATCAGTTAAAAAGTTTAGAGGAAGTAGAACAATTTGTTCAGGAGAACAAGCATTTGCCAGATATCCCATCGGCCAAACAAATGGAAAAGGACGGAGTTGGTTTGGCTGAAATGAATAAGCTGTTGTTGCAGAAGGTGGAGGAGCTGACTTTGTATTTGATTGAAAAAGATAAAAAAGTAAATGAACTGGAAAACGAAATAAAGGAAATTAAAGAGAAATTAAAATGAGTAGAGTTTTACTAATCGTAATAGTGTTATTCAATTTTCATTTTGTGATAGCACAAAATAAAATTGGAGAAAGTGGCAATGTAGGTATAAATACACTTTCTCCGGAAAAAGATTTGGATGTAAACGGAACTTTAAAAGCAGAAAGTGTCATAATTGGTAACTATAGTGTTAGCAAAAGCTTTCAAGTTTTATTTGATAATGTCAGCAATCAGAAGGTGGATTTATTTATTCCAAAATATTGGGGAACATTAGAAATATCTGTCACTGGATCATATTGGTTTCAAAATGTTGTAGGTGTGGTTACTAAGAAATTTTCATTGGGATTAAATCCGGAAAATAAAGTTTACGATAATTCATCTCGTTATTCGGAAGTGATGGGAAATACAAAAAACGGCTTTGCTATTTCTGATTTTCGATGGGATGCAGAAAAAGCATCTTACAAAGTAACCATTGTATGCATATCTGGAAAGAAAAACCAAATAACAATACATGTAAAAGGTTTAACAAATGGATCCTCGCACGCGGAAAACGTGTTGAATATGACTTGTTCTGAAATTTATACAACTGACAATACGCAATATGAAAAACCGATTCAAAATTTTAATGATATGGTAAAATTCAATGGACAAGTTGCAATTGGATCAAAAACAATCGATCCTAATTATTTATTGGATGTGGAAGGTATTATTAGAGCAGAGGAAATAAAAGTGGAATCTACAGGTGGAGCTGATTTTGTGTTCGAAGAAGATTACAAATTAAAATCATTAGAGGAAGTAGAACAGTTTGTTCAAGAGAACAAGCACTTGCCGGATATTCCATCGGCTAAGAAAATGGAGGAAGAAGGTATAGGATTGTCAGAAATGAATAAGTTGTTATTGCAGAAGGTAGAGGAGTTAACGTTGTATACTATTACGCAACAAAAAACGATAAAAAAACAAAAAAACCTTTTACAACAGTTTGAACAACGCATACTAAACCTAGAGAACACAAAATAAACTAATCAATTATGAGGATTTTAATAACAATCGGTTTGTTAATTATTGGATTAAGGATAAGTGCACAAGAGGCTAGCAAGGTAAAGGTTCAAGATACAAGAGCTATAGTACCGCTACCCATCGATTATAACAAAGAAGTTCGCTTTGAATTTAAAATGAGGAGTGCAGTTAGTGTTCCAGGATCAGGCTATTATTCAGGCTTGTTTACAATTGCTCCTTGGTCAGATAATTCGGGTGGTAAGCATCATCAATTAAATTTTAATAATGGGGGGCTGTTTTATAGAAGTGGATATCCGGAAAGTTCATCTTGGGAGAATTGGAAGCAATTATTAATGGTTGATGAAAACAATAATGTAGGAGTTAGAACATCATCACCCATGTACCCTTTAGATGTAAATGGAATTGTTCGCGCCACCGAAATTAAAGTTCAAGCCCAAACCGCAGATTTTGTATTCGAAGAAGACTATGACTTAAAATCATTGGAAGAAGTAGGGCAATTTATTAAGCAAAACAAACACTTGCCGGATATTCCATCAGCTAAGCAAATGGAGGAAGAAGGAATAGGATTGGCTGAGATGAATAAGCTGTTACTGCAAAAGGTGGAGGAGTTGACTCTCTACATCATAAAACAAGATCAAAGAATTCAAGAATTAGAAAAATCAAATCAATAACTAATGAGAAATTATTTACTAGTTTTTTTACTCTTTATTTCAGTCTTTGCTTCAGGACAAACTTTGTCTGAAAAGCAAATGCAAAATGCAAGAGCAACTGGATTCGCTGTTGTAGCAGCACGAAATCCAGGAATTAAATTCTCCATTTACATGATTCCTTGGGATGGAAAAAATACAATGGAGTATAATGCAAATAATCAAATTAATGCAGGATGGCATGCGCAAGCAGCAGTAAAAGGAAATTATTTCTATCAAGGTTTTGATGGAACTGACTTTAATCATTATAGTTCAGTTGTATTAAGCCAAGAAGAGTTTGACAAATACAAAGACAAGGGAACGTAGTGGTGGATTGTTTGTAGCACACTTCCACCTTTTAGTGATTCTAGAAAAAATATGAGTCAGTTAAATGTGAGTAGTGATGCCATATTACAATCCAAAGTTGGTATTGGTACTACTAGTCCTGATTATACTCTAGATGTGAAGGGTGTAATTCGTACTCGTGAACTAAAAGTAGACATGGAAGGTGCTGATTTTGTTTTTGAGGATGACTACAAGCTTCGTTCTTTAATTGAAGTTGAAAAATTCATAACTAATAATAAACACTTGCCTGATGTAGTACCCGCAAAAGAAATGCAGAAAAATGGTATCAATCAAAGTGAAATGAATCAATTGCTTTTAAGGAAAATTGAGGAGTTGACCCCGTATATGATTGAGTTGAAGAAGGAGAATGCGGAAATGAAAAAACAAATTACTGATTTTAATAATTCTAACCCTATAAATAATGATGATAAAAAATAAAATATCGATTTGTAAATGTTTTTTACTGATCCTGTTTCTGAACTGTTGTCTTGTTGAGGCATTCTCTCAAGAAAACAATACTGTACAGGCTATTGACAATGAATACTACAAACAGGTTAATCCGGAAGCGTGGTGTTTTCACCAGTATTCTTATTCGGCATTAAATCACAATAATGGTAAAGCTAATGTTGAGATTCCAATTTATGAAATTAATATTGGGAGGATTTCGGTTCCCATTAAATTAGCATACAATACAACTGGTATAAAAGTGGAGCAACCTTCCAGTTATGTTGGTACCGGATGGGATCTGGTTGCAAATGGTAGAATTACCCGAAGAATTATGGGAGGTTTAATGGATTTGTATGAGTATAAGGTCGGTCAAACAGATACTAAGAAGCTTGGATATCAAAAAAAAGGAAATTATGATTATAACGTATCTTATTTCATAGATCAGGCTCCGGATCTTTTTTACAGTTCAGCTCCTGGATTATCAGCAAATTTTTTCTTTTCCAAAAATGGTGGATTGAATTGTTTGAATGATAAAAATATCTTGGTAGAAAAAGATATTGTCGAAGATTTGTATTTCATGAGTTACAATAGTGGATCATTAAATTATTATCATGATGACTATGTAAAGTTTACGATTACCAACGATCAGGGCTTAGAGTATGTTTTTGATGAATATGAAATAGGAGGGACAACTAGTTCAAATTGGAATATAATTCACAATGTATCTACTTGGTATTTAACTGAAATACACGATCCGCTTACAGGAGAGAAAGTAACTTTTGAATATGATGATATTGGGACTGTTTCTCGTGAACAGATAGTGGGAGAACAGAATGAAAACATTACAGGTTGTGGGTGTAATGCTGGATATGTATCCAATAATACTTCATTCAATTATCATGTTCAGCGATTGAGTAGGATTGTTTGGGATGAAGGAGTAGTTGAATTTGCATACAATACATCAAGAACTGATAGTGATGCTTCCAATGATAAAGCATTATCTTCCATAAATGTATATAATAATTCAGGTTTTGTAATAAAGGACTATGATCTTGAACATTCTTACTTTACAAGTGTTGGTGGAAGTTCAGCTTCTTATTATAGATTAAAACTAAATAAAGTTGTTGAATATTCTAATGATAGATCGGACTTTAACGAATATCAATTCGATTATTATTCGGGTAATTTACCACACAAAAGATCGAAAGAACAGGATTTATGGGGATATTACAATGACAACAATGCTTACAGTTTATTGCCTAAACTTTATTTTTACCCCGATTATGCTCCAAGTTTAAGTTCGAGTGTTGTTTCTAAATGTTTTTTTCCAGAAGCTCTTACAAATACTACATATACAGCATATATTATCAATGGTGCAGATAGAAGTGTGAATGAAGACGCCATTAAAGTTGGAATGTTGAAAAGAATTAACTTACCAACAGGTGGGTACAAAGAGTTTGGGTATGAGTCAAATGAAATAAGTATTGGCAATTCAACTATTAAAGGAGGAGGCTTGAGGCTTGCTTTTGAACGTTTGAATGACACTTCAGATTCTTATTTAAAAACTTATGAATATGAATCTGGCGAGGTTTTAGCAATACCTCAAATGGCACATATGTGCGATCCTAATACGTTTGCAGCGACAAGTTCTTCTTCTGGTCGCTTGGCTTTAATTAATGATAATTTAAAAGTTAATGCATATTCTTTTGTAAATTCTTTCGATTTAAATCCGTATGAGGTATTGTATAGAAAAGTAACCGAAAAACAAGAAGGTAATGGATCAGTGGTGTATAATTTTAATCCTTTGGCAAATGATTATTCTTTTGTTGACTGGAGATTAGGTAATGCAGGGGATGATGGATGTTCATATATGTTAAAAGTATATAGCAGTAAGCATTTTACATTGCCACCACGTACATCTTTATCGGGAAAACCATATTCTACTCTTTATTATAGAGAAGGAGATGTTAATGCTTTGAAAGAGATTAATTATAATTATATTAATTCAATATCTGATTTATTGAGTGAGGATATTCAAACCAAAATCGGTTATTTTGATCAATCTTACTATTTTCAGGATGTTGATTATAAGTATAGAAAAGCCCTGTTGTTATCAAAAACAGAAACAATTGATGGAGTTAGTCAGACAATAAATTTCACCTATGATAATGAGATAGTGGAATATCAGGAAAATACAGACCTTTTGCGTAGTATTAGTAAAGAAATTGACGATGGAGGTTATGAAACCACAATATTTACTTATCCTTTTGATCTAATTGATTTAAGAAATCCTTTAAATACAAACAATCCTGATTATTTGGGCTATAAATCATTGGTAGAGAAAAATGTAAATATTCCCGTATATTCTGAAGTTTTTGTTAAACAAGGGACAAGTGAATCAAGATATGTAAAAGAATTCGTTTTAAATCTTTACAAAAGTTTTGGAACTCATATTTATCCTTATAAATCATTAATTTCCAAAATTCCAAAGTTGAGTAATTCATACGATCTTCAATTTAATTCTTTAGGAGAACTAAATGCTTTATCCTCAAATTATTTTGAAGTGCAAAATGAAATTATTGAATATTCCAACAATAAACCATCGCTTATTTATGACCATAAATCAGGAGTATACTCTTTTATGAATTGGGATGATGATGATACAAGTCAGCCTTTAATTGTTGCTTACAATGCAACAGACACTGATGTTATTTATGAATCATTTGAACTTGAGGGCTCTTATCCTCAAAGTCAGTTTCGGGGTATGACAACCGGTGGAGTTGTAGGAGATTATTGTCTAGATCCGTACAGCGATGGGAGCAATTGGCTAATAAAGAAGTCATTCGACCCATCAAAAACATATCGTATAAGCTTTTGGGCAAAAGGCAATGGAGTTATCAACATTCACAATAGCAACTATGTCAACATTAGTGGATCTGATTGGAAATACTATACAAAAACCTTTACAGGTGAAAGCCAACTGGAAATAATTGCTGATATGCAAGGTTTAATTGATGAAATTAAAATTTACCCTGTTGATGGCAAAATGTTGACAAGGACTCATATTCCACTTGTAGGAGTAACTTCAGAAACGAATGAAAATGAGCTTACCACATATTATAAGTACGATGATTTTTGGCGATTAAAAACGATAAAAGATCACGATAAAAATATTCTTCAACACTTTGAATACAATTATGTCGGAGCAGTTTCAACAGAGGCAACTAGTATTGGTGTTTCTAAATCCAGTATCACTTTTCCCAGTATAGGCTTAGCAAAGTTTGTAAATATAACAAGTAATGGCCCATGGACAGTTACCAAACCAAGTTGGATTATTATGGATGTTCCAAGCGGAGATGGTAATGCAACAGTTGAAATAACAGCTCTTCCCAATAGGGGAACTGCGACTAGACTTGGCGAAATTGTATTTTCAATTCCTGGTAAAAGTGTTAAGATATATGTAACGCAACTTGGTAAGGATTTTGGTGGAGGTGGATTAGAACCAATAAAAGAAGATTTACAACCACAGTATTAAGCTAAAGTTTCACATGAAAAAAAATAAAATGAAGAAATATATTCTCATATACATAGTAATAAATTGGGTATGTCTTAATACTCAAGCTCAGGATACCGATAAGAACTACATAAAGGTTTACAAACCAAATATTAAAATATCGAATGAAGCAAGTTTGCCTGCCAGCAGTAAGGAAAATTGTCAAAAAACAATTGAATATTTCGATGGTTTGGGGCTCCCGGATCAAGTAATACAGGTAGAAGCCAGTCCAAATGGATACGATATGATTCAACCAATAGCTTATGATTCTTTTGGAAGAGAAGTTAATAAATATTTACCCTATGCATTAACAACAAGTAATAATGGCGAATACATTACAAACGAATTGGATGCCTCTAAATGGACAAATCATTACAATTTAATTGAAAGTGCATATGCATATTCTAAATCAGTGTTTGATAATTCTCCGTTAAACCGGGTAATGAAACAGGGTGCGCCAGGTTCTGTGTGGCAGCCTGGAAGTAATCATACTGTAAGAGTAGAGTATACTTCTAATCTTGCAGGAGAGGTAAGACGATTTGTTGTAAGAAACGATAAGTTGGATTTTGATGGAGATTATTCCTCTGGTGAACTCTATAAAGTGATAAGCCGGGATGAAAATTGGACTTCGGGTAATTTGCACACAAGTGAAGAGTTTAAAAATAAACAGGATCAGGTTGTATTAAAAAGAAGCTATGTAAAAAAAGATGGTGCAATAGAGAAAGTGGATACTTATTACGTTTACGATTACTTTGGTTTATTGCGTTTTGTACTGCCCCCACTTGCAGTTGAAAAATTTAATGAGGGTGATAGCGGATTAACCTACAATTCTTCGGTAGTAGTTATTGATGACAGGGATTTATCGATGAATGAATATGATCCCGATGTTGATAAATTTATTGTAGTTGATGGTGGTAGTGTGAGTTTAAAAGATGGTTTTTCTTTTACCGCTACAACTGGTACAAGTCTGGTGGTTACCGCTTCGGAATCTGGTCCGAGCGAATTTAAAGATTGTTATTATGCCTATTGTTACGATAATAATAAACGTATGGTAGAAAAAAAACTACCTGGTGTTGCTCCTGTTTATATGGTGTATGATAGTCGTGATCGATTGGTATTAACGCAAGATGGAAACCAAAGAGATAAAAATCAATGGATGTATACTTTGTATGATGCATTTAATCGTTCCATTGAAACAGGTTACTATATCGAAACTCAGAAGACGCATAGTGATCTGCAAAATATAGTTGGAGTAAGTAAAAATTATAATATAACAGGAGGTATTGCGCTCACACGTATGCATTACGATAATTACGATGCAAGTTCATCTTGGGGATTTAATTTTAGCAAGCCCAGTGGCTTTTCGGCAAACTATCAGGCTGAATGCTCAAATGGATTAATGACTGCAAGAGAAACCAAAAGTTTGGAAAATGATGTCTGGATAAAAGAAGTGTTTTACTACGACAAATTTGGTAAACTCTTACAAACTTATAAGCAAAACCACCTGGGAGGATATGATAAAATTACTAACAAGTATGACTTTGCAGGCAATGTTAAGCTGACCCAACAATCTCATAAGAAATTGAACAATTTAGCAACTGTAGTAATAGAGAAAGAATTTGTTCACGACCATCAAAACAGATTAACAAAGGTGTACCATTCTATTGGAAATCAAACACCGGTATTGTTGGTTGAAAACAAGTATAATGAATTGGGACAGTTGGAGGAAAAAAACTTGCACAATGGAGTACAGTCGGTTGATTACAGATACAACATTCGTGGATGGCTAACAAGTATAAATAATTCCAATCTAAGTAATGATGGCACATTGAACAATGATAGCAATGACTTGTTCGGAATGGAAATTGGTTATAATAGTAGTGTAAGTGGTTTCTCAGGAGGAAGTTCGCAGGAGCAATATAATGGTAATATTTCCTGGATGTCGTGGAAAAAGGCAGATAGTGGTACAAGAAAAGCCTATGCGTTTACTTACGATGCTTTAAGTAGATTAACAAAAACTGATTTGCTAAAAAACAATCCTAATTCTAATATAAATGAAAATACTCCGTTATATGGTTTTGTTAACTATTCGTATGATTTAAACGGAAATATCACATCCTTAAATCGTAAAAAAAACGATATGGATGAGTTTATCGATCGACTTACTTATAAGTACCAGGGAAATCAGTTGTATAACGTTCATGAATCGAACACCAACCTTTTTAAAGATAATGGATTTAAACAGTTGGCTACAGGAAGTGGACAGGAGTATATTTTTGATGCCAACGGAAACTTAATTCATGACGATAACAGAGGACATGATATTGAGTATAATTTGCTAAATTTACCAAACCGAATTAATAACACAACTTTAGCATTTCATTATAATGCAAGTGGTGAAAAGTATGGAAAAGTATACACCAATGGCTCAAACGTAGTAAATACCAATTACATTGGTAATTTTGTATACAAAGATGGTTCGTTATCGTACATTATAACATCAGAAGGGAGAATTGTGAAACCAGGTAGTACTTACGAGTATGAGTACAACCTAAAAGATCACCTAGGTAATACTCGTGTAAGTTTTAAAGGAAATGGATCAACTGCTGTTGCTTTGCAATACAAAGACTATTATCCTTTTGGCATGGCTTTTTCGGGTAGTCTGAATAACGACAACAAATACCTGTACAATGGAAAAGAGTTGCAGGATGATGTGATAAATGGTGACAATTTGGATTGGTTAGATTTTCATGCTCGCTTCTACGATGCGGCAATCGTAAGAACCACAACGCAAGACCCGATGGCAGAAAGCTTTTATGGCGAATCTCCTTACAGCTTTATGGGAAATAACCCAATCTTAAATACTGACCCGACAGGGATGTTTTATACCAGGTATGAAGATGAAAACAAAAACCTTTTACTGGAAACCAATGATGGCAGCGATGCAGTTGTAACTGTAACCGATGATAAACGTGCTGGTTTTGATGCAGCAGTTAAGGGAACGAAAAATACCGATGATGTTGCCTGGAACAATACCATGAAAAAGTATGCTTTAGGTTTTGAACTCTCAGGGGCGCAAGAAAGCTTGTTAAGCATGATGAATTCTAATTGGTCGAAAAGGAATGCTATAAGTTACTGGCAAAATCCAACGGCAGGGAATTCAGCAGCCTTTGCATTTAGTGAAGCTTTAAGTCAATGGACTAATCCCGAATTGGTTGTAGCAGGACTTAGTGCAGGTGTTGCAGGGTATAGTGCAACATTGAGAAGTACGCCAAGCTCAGCCTCTTTAAGGAACGGGCATTTAGCAGGTAAAGTACATCCAAAAACGGGAGTTCCATTTACAAGAAAAGGATTTCCAAATTTTAAAAATCATTTATATAAAAGAGGGGCAAATGATGTTCGGATTAGTCCAACGGGAAATAGGCTTCATGATTTTTCAGCGGCTAATAAAGCAGCTGGATATAAATCTACGCCCAAAGGATATACATGGCATCATCACCAGACAAGAGGTAGGATGCAATTAGTTGAAAGTAATATCCATAGACAAACTGGACATACAGGTGGTTTTTCTTTGTGGCAATAATTTAAAGTAAAAAAAATGGCAACTTTTTTTGAAACAGAAATAAAAATAACAGAATCTCAGGTTAAAAGGTTAGAAGAAAGATTAAATTTTAGCTTCCCTATTGAATACGTAGAACATATACTTAAAAATAACGGTGGTCGTTGCGAACCCAATATTTTTAGCTTTAATGAAGAAGGAAAAAAAACAGAGTCTTGTGTTGATTGGTTTTTGGCTATCTATGAAGGGGAATATGACAATCTTGAAACAGAGTTTAATGCCCTCAAATTAGAAGAAAAACGAATGCCCACTTCATTCTTCCCAATAGCTCATGACCCAGGAGGAAATTACATCTGCATGGATAGTGAAGATGGTAAAATATATTTTTGGAATCATGAAAAAGAGGTTGATTATAGTTTGAACAATGACAGTGACCATGCGAACCTTTATTTAATAGCTGAAAGCTTAGGAGACTTTATTTCAAACCTTGTTTAATGTTGTTGTAAATCCAGAATTTTAATGATATGAAATATAAAGGAATGACAGTCAATGAGCGGCTTTACATTAGTGGACTTATGGATGAATATGACAAAGCTGTAGAAGAAAAGAATGTTGATAAAATTAGAGAGATACTTCAAAAAGTAGAACTCGACGAAACATCTATTAAGCCTATATTGGAACAGTTAGGATTAGGTTCTACTCAAATTTAAAAGTTAATATTATAGAACAAAGCCTCGGAAGATCTCCGGGGCTTTTTTATATCAAATTGATTTTAGCAGCTTTAATAAAGTTGTCGATAGTAAGGAGAATGGAACTGCGTTCTCTTTCCGGTAGCCCTGCGATATCCTGCAGGCGTTGGAGCATCTTTTTGTCTTTGAACAAATCGGATTGTTCATTTTCCCCAAGCAAGTAACCCACCGTAGTATCTAAAATCTGAGCCAGTTTTTTAGCAGCCTCAATAGAGGGTATCATCTCATCACGCTCGTACTTGCCAATGGTGGTATGAGAAGTATTAAAAATCTTCGCCAGTTCTTTCTGGGAAAGGTTTTTTGCTTTCCTGCACTCAGTAAGTCTTTTTCCGAAAGTATCCATAAATGCACCTTTTAATGTATCAATACACCCATATTAATGGGTTTTTGGCAAAGATATGAATATAAAAGTGTCTATGAAAATATAAAAATGTTGCCTATGTGAATAGGATTGTGTTTCTTTGCACCTGATAATGTGTATTTAATTTTTTTACAAAATGGAAATCCGGGAAATAAAATCGAGCCTGAATATTTTAACAGTGCTACAACATTATAATTTAAGTGCCAATAAAAACGGCATGTTAAAATGCCCATTCCATGAAGATAAAGACCCGAGTTTAAAGGTTTACACCGATACAAATACTTTCAATTGCTTTGGCTGTGGCAAAGCCGGAGACCAAATAGAATTTATCCAGTTAAAAGAAAACTGCTGTAAACGAGATGCAATTATGAAAGCCAAAACCCTTGTAAATCCTAATGAACCAGTAGAACCAATAAAAAAGAAGAGCCAGGATAAAAACCTACTTCCAAGAATAGCCGTGTTAGGTAAAGTTGCTCAGGACAGCAAAGCAAGCTTTAAAAGAACAGTAAAAGCAAAAGACTATATCAGAACAAGAAAGCTGAATCCCGATGTTTTAGAAGTTGGTTATATCGGTTCAGAGTTCGGTAAGAAATGGAATGAACAACTAAAACAAAGTGCTTTAAGTCTGGGAATCTTCAAAGAGTACAAACAAAATATAGTACCAAAATTTAAAAACTGTGTGCTGTTTTTTACTAAAAATGAGAAAGGGCAAATCATAGATTTATATGGACGTTCCATCAATCCAAACGGAGCAGGAAAGCATTTTTACTTAAATGGTAAGCACCAAGGCATTTATCCAAACTATCCCGAAACCAAAGCAACAAAGATAATCCTGGTTGAAAGTCTTATTGATGCAGCCACATTGAAACAACAAACAGAGATAGACGAAAATTACACTATTCTCTCATTGTTCGGCACAAATGGTTTTACTTTGGAAATAGAAACGGCGATTAAAGAACTCAAAGAGCTTGAAGAAGTAATCATCTTCTTTGATGGCGACAAGGCAGGAAATGAAGCAGCCATAAAAACAGCAGGAAAACTAAAAACCATCAATCCGAAACTTACCCTTAGTAAAGTAGAAACACCCGAAGAAGAAGACATTAATAGTTTATTGCAAGGACACGAACCAGAAATACTAAACCACTTAATCAATGAAAGAAAACCAATATCAAATAAAACAAAAGAGCAGCGCACCGATACCCAAGCAGCACCAGAACCAAGCCAACTAAATACAGAAAACCCCGACAAAATAACCTACCAAGAAAACCAACTCCATTTTATCATCTGGGGCGGCATAGAAAAAGAGAATATCCATCGATTAAAAATCAACTTACTGGTACAAGTCAAAAGCAAGGATTACAGGTACTACCAGGATGATGTGAATTTATACAGCAACGGACAATTACAACGCTACATCAAAGGAGCAGCTGAAGAACTGGAAACCAGCGGAACACTTTTAAAGAACACCATTAGGAAACTAAAAAACCAAATAGAAAGCTACCGATTAACACTCATTGAAGAACAGCGGAAAGCATTAGCCCCAAAGCCTTACCAAATGAACACAGCCGAACAGAAAGAAGCATTACGCTTTTTAAAAGCAAAGAACCTGGTAAAAAACACCATGTCAGCCATCAGTAAAAGCGGATTAATCGGGGAACAGCAAAACGGCTTATTACTTTTTTTCCTTTATCTGAGCCGTTTATTTGAAGACCCATTGCATGCCATCATCTTTGGAAAATCAGGAAGCGGAAAAACTTACCTACAAACCAAAATCAGCGAATGCCTTCCCGAAGAATCAGTACGCACCATTACAAGCCTGACAGAAAATACATTGTACTACTCAGCCAAAAACTTTTGGAAACACAAGCTTTTGTTAATCGAAGATTTAGAAGGTGTTTACAATGCCTTTTTGCCACTCCGGGAATTTATGTCAAAGCAAAGTATATCAAAGCTCACAACCGATAAAGATGCTAAAGGAAACAACGTACAGAAAGTATTAATGGTAGAAGGACCAATATGTGTAAGCGGGGCAACCACTAAAGCAAACATTTATGAAGATAATGCAAACAGAAGCTTCCTGCTTCATGTGGATGAAACACCTAATCATGCAAAACAGGTAATGGACTACCAACGCCAATTGCAAGCAGGTTTAGTAAATGAATCTCAGCAAAATAAATACAAACAGCTTCTACAAAATACACAACGACTTTTAAAGCAAGTCCGGGTAATCAATCCTTATGCTCCAATGCTTGATATACCGGAATGCGTATTTAAGAAGCTCCGTACCAATATGCACTATTTACGCTTAATTGAAATTATTACTTTTTACCACCAACACCAGAGAGAAGTTAAAACCGACAAAAGCGGAAAAGCATTTATCACCACAACACCGGAAGATATCGCATGGGCAAACTATTTAATCAAAGATAGTTTACTAAGAAAATCGGACGAGCTGGGCGGGCAAGTCCGCCACTTCTTCGAATCCTTAAAAAGCTTTGCAGACAAGAAAGAAGAACCCAAAACCATTTATGCCAAAGAAGTACGCGAAGCCTTTAGAATGAACCCAATGACCATAAACCGATACCTCAGGGAACTTGAAAGCCGTGGCTATATCCAACGAAACGGGGGCAATAGAAAAACGGGTTTTGAATATGAGATAAAAGCCTGGGACGAATACGAAAAGTTAAAATCAGGAATCGACATACTGGACGAGATTTTGGAGAAGGTGAAAATGAAGTATAACAGCCAAAACAAACCCAAAGCCCAAGTATAACACAAGTGTAACATAAGTATAACAGGCAGCAACCAAGTGAGCAACACTAATAAAATCAACGAATTAGAACGAAGTATAACAGTGTAACAAGTATAACAGCCGGGGAGCAAGACCCCTATAAAAAATGCAAGAGCTTCAACTTAAAATACCGGAATATAAAAACATCGAAACCAGGTTCAAAGAGTGGTTATGCTTGTTGAACTTCGAGCCAAGTACAGTAAAATATGCACCAAAGAAAATACATGAGTTCTTCCATTGGTTGGAACAGCAGCAAATAAAAGGAATAGAGAACGTAAACAAACCCATTATATCGAACTACTTTGAATACCTGAAAACACGCCAGAACAAGAAGAAAGGCGGCAAACTAAGCAAGAATTATTTAAGGACACATTTAACCGCACTCAGAAAGCTTGCAAGATACTTGAGAGAAAACCAGGAAAGGAGTTTTGAAGTAGATATAAAACTCACAGGAGCAGCACAAAACAAAGTAATCATATTTACCAAAGATGAAATCAAAGACCTTTACTCCGCTTGTGATACCGATATTTTAGGAATGAGAGACAAAGCCATTTTAGCTGTTTATTATGGTTGTGGCTTAAGAAGAAACGAAGGTGTAAACCTTGATATCAATGATGTGCTTTTTGACAGGAATTTACTTTACATTAGAAAAGGGAAAAACTATAAAGAACGCTATGTTCCCATGTCTGCAGGAGTAAAAGAAGACTTGAAAAATTACATTGACTTTGTGCGACCAGTTTTAATTAAAGACAATACAAAAGCTTTGTTCTTAACTCAATACGGAAACCGATTAGGCAGTAACAGTATGGCTGACAGGTTACAGAACCTGAAAGAGAAAGCAGAGATAGACAAAGAAGCCGGCTTGCATGCCTTGCGGCACTCCATCGCCACGCATTTACTACAATCAGGAATGGAACTTGAAAAGATAAAGCGGTTTTTAGGGCACAGTAGTTTAGAAAGTACACAAATTTATACCCATGTTGCTTATGAAACCTAAAAGCGAATACCACCGATTAAAAGAGAAATACAAGGCAGAATTAAAGAGCTTTGAAAAGTTCTTGGGCAAACAAGATTATAACAAAAACACAGAACGTCAATACCTGAATTATACCGCTTATTTTTTAGAGTGGATGAAAGAAAATAGCCAGACTGCAAGCCAAATAGACTACTCCGAATTATTACAATACATCAATCATTGCAAGACCAAAAATAATAGTACAAGGCTCATAAACCGAAAACTGGCATCCATTAGAAAATACTATGAATACTTAGAACTGGACGAAAAGGCAACAAAGAACCCGGCATCAGGATTATATCTGAAAGGTGCAAAATCAAGTGTCCCCAATAACCTACTGGACAAAGAAGAGCTGCAACAAGTTTATGAAAACTACCAGGTATATGATTTACGAACTGCCAGGAATAAAACAATCATCAGCTTAATAATCCATCAGGCATTAAGTTCCGGAGAAATACAAAGAATAGAGCCATCAGATATAAAACTAAAAAGCGGTAAAATAGAAATCGCTGGAACGAAAAGCAGTAACGGCAGAACCTTAAAACTGGAAGCAAGCCAAATAATCGAATTACACGAATACTTAAATGAAACCAGGCAGGAAATACTGAAGGCATTAAAAAAATCCCCGAACTGGTCAGGAAGAAAAGTAAAGAAACCAAACTTTACAGAACTTGAAAAGCAAGTCTTTATCAGTTTAAACGGCTCAATCTCCATTAAGAACAGCCTTTTACATTTAACTGCCAACTTAAAGAAAATTAATCCTAAAATCAGGGATTTACGACAGCTTAGGCAAAGTGTAATTACAGAATGGTTAAAAACCGAAGATGTACGAAAAGTACAATACAAAGCAGGTCACAAGCATGTAAGCACAACCGAACGATACCAAACCAATAACCTTGAAGATTTACAGGAAGCTTTAAACCAGCACCATCCTTTAAAATAAACAGATATGGAAAAAAAAGAAGTAAAAGCCACGATTACACATGATGGGAAAGCCCATGAAATAATGATTAGTCGAGAACGAGCAGAACAAATCAAACGACTGCAAAAGCTGATTAAAGAAAATAAAGCCAGGAAGAAATAACCCACAAGCCAACACACCCCCCAGGGCAAAAAATCCCCGCTTCTCGTACCTCTAAGCTTGCACGGTCTTTTTTGCCCTTCCGCTCTCCAGCCCTTCTGTAATTTTTTCCGTCATGCTTTTTGTCCGACCCACAAACGGCACATTGCTTTTTTATTTTTAATTGAATGGATTTTTAAGCGGTAAAAACAAAAAATCAAAGAGCCGTACCGACCCACCAACAAAAAGACACGCCAGAAAAAATTACCCAAAGCTAAGTTACATAATACGAGTTATAGGTTCGCTTCGCACACTTTTTGAGTTGATTAATTTGATTAAGGTAAAAAGTGTCGCTATAACAAGTATTATGCAAAATAGCCGCACTCCATCACACCCCGACCCACGCCAACCCAGACAAACAGCATATTGCTTTTAACTTTTGAAATGATGATTTTTAAAGGTAAAAGCTAAAATCAAAAAGCTGTTTGCCGCCCCGAAATCGGTAGCAAAAGCCCCGAGAAAAACGGGGCACTTGCTGTAGTGTCTATCCACCAAAACCCCGACCACCACCCCAAAGTGGTGGCGGTAATCGGGCTTTGGGGGTAATCATTTTAAACCGCTTAAGCAAAGATAAAGCCCACCAGCCAACGCACGCAAGGTCAAGATGAATTTTGGAATATTTTTTTAGTTGTTATGGTTTAATTTTAATGGACTAAAAAAATATCCCAAAAACCTTGCCTTCCAACCCTGGCTTTAAAGGTTGCCTAAGCGGTTAAAATGAATCCATGTGTTTGAAATGCTTTTTCTTTTAACTGAAAAAAGGAATCTCATTTAAATACTTCAATTAAAAGAAAAAAGGATTAAATTTGGTGAGCATTACAAAACAAATGGGCTGCCCAAAACTAACATATCGCCACGAAGAAAAACCAACTTTTTTGAAAGTCTGGAAGAATCCAAAAACTACTTCTGAAAAAGTAGGCTTGTTGGATTATGGCGCGAGAATGTATGATGCTAGTTTGGCTCGATTTACCACTGTCGATCCTATGGCGGATGAACCTCATAATCTTTCAATGAGTCCTTATAACTACTGTGTTAATAACCCTATTTTATATCTTGATCCTGATGGAATGGATTGGTATTCGTATACCCAAGATGGGGTTACTTATACTCATTGGCAAAAAGGAAGTGCTAGTGTTGTGATGGTTGGTGATAAAATGTATGCAAATCAAGGTGCAACATATACTCAAGATTTGGGAGATGGAGCTTCGATGACATATACACAGAATGAAGTTACTTCTATGAAGTTCTCAAATCTGTCCAATAATGATTGGGTAACACAAGCCTATACAGATAAGAATGGAAAAACTAAGTTTGGCAATTGTAAAACTGCTTGTGATAAAATGATGGGTAAAGCAGGAACAACTTCTACTAGAAGTGGAGAGTTTTTGGTTGCAGATGCAAATGACAATGGCGTTGTTACTTCATCAAGTGGAAATTCAACTAAAGGTATTAATTATTTAAACGAAACATTAGTAGGAGGAAAACCTGTTTTAGTTGGAGTGGATTATAAATTAGAGCAGGTCAATAACTTAAAGCCTAGTGGAGATGGAATGACTGATCATTTTATTGTAATTGGAGGCATGGAAGTAAAGCTGAATAAAGGAAAAGTAACTAGTACTACTTATCAGTTTTTTGATCCTAGAACTCAGCATAAAAAGTATGGTACCTCAACAGATAATGTTTTAAAAGTCAACAACAATTTATTAAAAGGTAGCTATTTAAAAGGGAATAAAAATTACACAGTAACTTCAATTCGTAAAACTCAATAAGTATGATAAAGTCAAAGTTATATCTACTATTCCTAATATCCATTATTTCAACATCATGTTATTCTCAGGATAATAAATCGTTTTCTTCATTTATTAAAAATTTTAAGCAATGTAAATTACCCATAAATGGAGATGAAATTCCGAGTGTTTCTGAAATTTCAGAGCAAGACTTTATCAATTTTGTAAAAGATGAAGGTGATTGGACTTATGGAGAAAAATATCACTACAGTACAGCTTTTACTTTTTCATTAGATAATGGTGTCGTCGCTACTATTTGCAATCTTTGTTATTATCCAGAAGATATAGGACTGGAAAAAAAAGAAGTTGTTTTAAGTACTTATCAGAGTAATGGGAAAAAAGTAAATTCGTTGGTAATTGATGGTTATCATGGAGATTTATATTATCTAAATGGGGTTATTTCTGAAGATTATATTATTACCATTTCTCGTTATGAGATGGTTTGGAATAATAATCTTGAAGAATATAATGAACAAATAAAAGAAAAGAGGTATAAACTTTTAAAAAATGACGGACGGATTGTATTTCTTGAAGAAAAGTTAGTCACATCTCACTAATGTTTGCATGTGTTTACACTAGCTAAAAAATGATAAGAAAATATAAGCCTACTTACAGCAATGTGAGTAGGCTTTGTTTTTTTTGAGACTTATAGTGCTCAAATATGACCTATAAGGTACAAATATAAGATGTGAGGTTTTTCTTTAATTTAGAATTATTCTATCGAAGTTGCTGTTTAAGGCTGGCTTTAAGAAGAAAAGCAGATAATAAATCTACAACTGTTTTCTTTTGGTCGTCGGGTAGTTGTTGTGTTTTATTAAAAAGATTAAGAAGCTCGTTATCAGCAATGCGGATGCGGGCTTTTTCGTTTTGTTGGCCATATACCATCTCATCCAAAGACATATCCAGAGCAGTGGCCATTTTCTCGGCAATTTCCAACGAAGGTACAGACTTGTTTCGTTCATACTTGGAGAGGTTGGTAACATGTACGCCAATTTTGGCAGCAAATGCTTCCTGTGAAAATCCTTTTTCAGTTCGAAACTTCTTTAAGTTGGCTCCAAAATCTTCCATATCTTAAATGCTGTTATAAAGTGCTTGAATAGTTAATAATACTAGGTAAAGGTAAGTTTTAGTTATCGTTTTTGCTAATTAAGAGGAAAAGTCAAATCAATATCCCCATCTGCCGCAAGTCTGTGACTTGTGGTTATAGTTAAAACATAAAAGCCAGTACAAAATTAAAATGTACTGGTTTTTTTACGCTTATTCAGTTTTTAGAATCACAAGTTACAGACTTGCGAT
Organism: uncultured Marinifilum sp.; assembly: GCF_963677195.1. Classification (NCBI taxonomy): domain Bacteria; kingdom Pseudomonadati; phylum Bacteroidota; class Bacteroidia; order Marinilabiliales; family Marinifilaceae; genus Marinifilum; species uncultured Marinifilum sp. The sequence continues at coordinate 3,835,762 of NZ_OY781918.1, read as the reverse complement.
AGCAAAGAATTTGAATAAAATTGAATGTGCGAAGTATAATAGATTTAACATGTAGTGATTTAGTTAATTATTGTTACATTCATATACTACAATTTATAAAACAATTATGAGTCGCAATTATAAATTTCGAGATCAAGAAAGTTTATATTTTATCAGTTTTAGTACAGTATATTGGATTGATGTATTTGTTCGTCCACAATACAAAGATATTCTTGTAGATAGTATAAATTACTGCATACAAGAAAAAGGCTTGGTTGTGTATGGGTGGGTAATAATGACAAGTCATGTGCATATGATAATTGGCACTGAAGGTGAAAAAATGCAGGATATTGTTCGTGACTTTAAAAAATATACGTCAAAAACAATAGTGCAAGCAATAAAAGATAACCCGCAAGAAAGTAGAAGGGAATGGATGCTATGGATGTTTGAGCGAGCTGGCAAAAGAAATGGGAACAATACAAATTTTCAATTTTGGCAACAAAATAATAAGCCAATTGAATTGTCGGACAGTAAAATGCTGGATCAAAAATTGAATTATTTACACAACAATCCAGTTGAAGAGGGTTTTGTTGTAGAAGCACACGAATACAAATATAGCAGTGCCATTGATTATGCTGATGGTAAAGGCTTAATTGATGTCGTTTTAGTATAAAACCACAAGTCGCAGACTTGCGGAATGTGGAGAAATAATTCACAATGGAAGTAATGGTAGTATAAATAGAACAGGTATACGGGTTTGGACAACATCAGATAGGGATGAAATTCAACTATATTGGGAGACATTACTTTATAAAAAAAAGAGCGAAAATGAGGAATGAAAATTATATTGGTGTGATGATAATTATGTTTGTATGTGTTGTTGTATTGAATTCATGCAAAGATAGGGAAGAAAAGTATTGTTATTATAAGGATTATAGATCATATGTTCATAAGCAATTTTTCCTTTCGAGTAAAAAGAAATTGGCAATTAAAGCTAAAGAGAAGTATCTAGAATTAGAAGATGATAGTGTTTATGAATTTAAGAATGCTTGTGTAAGAGAAGGTATTAGTTTTTTGAAGGCTAAAAAAAAAGGAGAGATACTTCGATATTATCCAGATTTAGGAATTGCTAAGGTGTTATTTAGGTTTACAAATGAAGAACTAAATGCTCCTGCAAGAATAGATGTTCGAAGAAGAAGTTATTATGTTCCGATTTTACTTTTGCATGATACATTACCAAAGGTTGATACGGTAAAATATATGCCTTATTAGTTTAAGATTCGGAATTTAATGTGAATTTATCTCTAACGAGTTGGGGCTACGAATAATTGATGGTGTAAGTGTACTACTTGTATCTGTTTTTGAAGAAAATAATTTAAATACACCCCACTTGCGTTTAAAATGTGAGTGGGTTTTTCTATTAGAAAATACAGATTGTGCTTAATTATTTGCAATAACAATAAGGGATATTTTCTTTATATTTTTATGAGGGGCAAGCTGCTAAAAATATGCAGTCACTATCCTTGATTTTTAATCAGGAATTATGGAGATTTATAATTTATAATTCGGAATAGGTTTGGAAGTTTGTTTAAGTGTTTTTAGAAGTACAATTACCTGTATCAAATTTGATATTGCAGGTGATACTGCTAAAAAGTTTCATTTTGGTGAGCATTTGTCTTTATCATTTTTTATTCGGTGAATTTTGCTTATCAAAAATATTAAAGTGAATTAATATTCAATTTGCATAATTGATATTGTTCTGGTTCTAAAAGTGAAGTCAGCTTCTGATAACAGTACAGCAGTAGTATTGAGGAATGAATGTGTTTTTGGTACGAATAGATAGTTGGGAGGGGTTAATTAAAATTGATATAGATAGTTTATTTGTGTTGTGGTAGAACATAAATAATACTACTTTAGTGCAATTGTTAAAAGGAGTTAACAAACATAAATTGGAAATGTTATCATTAGATGTTTTTACAAATTTATTGTTGTAGTCCCTTTTTTGTAAAAATGCCAATATCAAACTCTATAAAATCTGAATTCTTGAAAAAAATATACGCCCATCTTTTAGTATTGTTGTTTGTATTGTGCTTACTACCAGGTGCTAATGCTCAAGCTAAACTAGATAGTCTTCAAAAAAAACTGGAACAATTAGCAATTGAGCAAATTCCAGCCTTAAATACAGAAGTCAATATAAGTGTTAATCGGGTTCGAGTTGATGAATTTTTACGTGCATTGGCAAACGATGTAGACTTAAATTTGAGCATCCCAAATGCACAGGAAATTTATGTAAGTAATAATTTCTCAAAAGTTAAAGCGAAAGATGTTCTTTTGTTTCTATGCAGCGAATACAATTTGCGAATAGAGGTAATGGGTAGTATTATTAAATTGTATGCACCAAAACAAACCCCCATGCTACCACCACCTTTAGATATCAGCTATGCTAAGGAAAAGAGTAGCTTGTCTTATGATTTGAAAGGTGCTCGATTAGGAGAAGTAGCAAAGGTAATCACACAAAAAAGTGGGAAGAATTTAATTTTAGCACCAGGCTTAGATGGGCAAATAGTAAATGGATTTGTTGCAGATTTACCTGTTCATAAGGCTCTTGAGCAATTAGCTTTTTCCAATAACTTAAAAGTGAAAAAGGAAGATGAACTGCTGTACGTTATTGAAAGCCAATTGTCAAAAAACAATCGTTCAAAGTCAAATACTGCAAGTAATTCTGTTCGCTCAAATGTCAATTTGGGCTTGCGTTCTGCTGCTGGAGTTCAAGTGCAATCAAACGATAGTATTTCCATTGATATTGATAATTATCCGGTTGCCCAATTGTTTTCTTATGTAGCCCAACAATTGAATAAAAAATATGCAACGCTTAATCCTTTAAAAGGTAATGTGAGTCTGCATTTAAAAAATGTAAACTGGGACGATTTCTTATATCATTTATTTAAAGGAGGAGAGAGTACATACAAATTTCAGAATGAGGTTTGCTTTGTTGGAGACAGAAGTAATCCTGAATTGAAAACCATAAAGGTGGTTCCTCTGCAATTTCGCTCGGTAGACAAATTAAAAGAACAATTTCCAGCAGAATTAATGAGGGGGATAGATGTAAAAGAATTTGCTGAACTAAATAGCTTTGTGCTGTTAGGTGATGCAGATCGAATTTATGAATTTGACCTGTTTTTAAAGAAAATAGATCGATTGGTTCCTGTGGTATTAATTGATGTAATTATTATGGAAGTGACCGATACCAGAGGTGTAGAAACAGGTATTGAAGCTGGTTTAGGTGAAGAACCCGTTGAAACTTCAGGCTCAGTATTGCCAGGCATAGATATGACTTTAAGCTCAGGTTCCGTTAACAATCTTTTAGATGATTTAGGTTTAACAAGTCTGGGCAAAGTAACCCCAAATTTTTATCTAAAATTAAAAGCATTAGAAACTGAAGGCAAGTTAGATTTACGTTCAACACCGCGACTATCCACATTGAATGGCCATGAGGCTACTTTAATAATAGGAGAAACGGAATATTATAAAGAGGAACGTAACGATTATTACGGTACGCAAAATCCTCAATTGTCTAGTCAAACTACTTATAAACCCGTTGAAGCTGAATTAAAAATTGTAATCAAACCTTTTGTTGCGGGTGATGGCAATATTACACTGGATATTGATGTGAACCAGTCTGATTTGACAACCAGAATATCGGAGTTTGCTCCTCCTGGCAAAGTAACCCGTCAGTTCAAGTCGATGATACGTGTAGGAAATCAGGAAACGGTATTGCTTGGTGGACTGGAAGAAAAACGTAAGAGCAAAACAGCTAGTGGAGTACCATTCTTGGCGAGAATCCCAATTATCAAATGGTTTTTCTCCAGTAGAACAGAAGAGAATCGAAAAAGTAAACTAAATATTCTAATTAAGCCTACCATTATTGGTTAAATATTTGAAAGGCAAAAACTGAATGGAAAGAGATGATGAAAAAGCAATTCTCTGATTGGATAAAAGGCAAGCAAATGTATGGCATCTCGCTACTGCTAAAAGGGAGTGAAGATTGGCAGGTTGATGCCTTGGAGTTGCGGCGAAAAAACAATCAGGTAAAATTGTTGAATAAATGCGAAGGAATAAGGAGCACAGAAGATATTTGGGTGCATATACCTCCACACTCTTGCCTTAGCTTATGTATTAGTGGTAATGGTGTTTTATTAAAGACCATAACAAAAGAGCAATGGGACAATGGAATTGATTCGGTTTTACCCAATGTTAAAACGGAAGATTTTGTTATTCAGAGAATGGATATGGCTGATGGCCGTATTTTAATTGCTTTAATGCGACGTGATATGCTCTCATCTATTCTGGATCAGTTTTCGGAGCACAACTTATGGGTTGTTGATTTATGGTTAGGGCCTATTTGTTTTCATTCATTAAGCTCATTATTCGAAAAAAACAGTCAGGATATCCTATTGCCGGGAATGCAAATTCAACTGTTAAATGGTAAGCTGCAGAAATTTCAAAAATCAAGTGTAAATCCTGATCGTTATTATCGCTGGGGTGGAGAAGATTTGTGGGGAAACCATTTGTTACCTTATGCTTCGGCATTGTCGAGTATGGCTGTTGGGAATCACAATCAGCTGCCATCCGAAATAGAAGTATCATCAGGAGAGTATTTTGCCAGAAACTTTTTAATAAAAGCAGGTATTGCAGCTTTGTTAATTATTTTTCTGTCTGTACTTGTTAATTTTTTTGTATTTGATTCTTTAAGGCAAAAGCAATCGCAATTGTCCGCCCAGGTTGAAACCGGAAGAAATTTATTAACCAAATTAGACCTGTTAAAAGAGGACTTAAAGCAAAAGAATGATTTTTTGCTGAAAAGTGGTTTAAATACGCAAAGTAAATTGAGTTTTTATGCCGATAGAATTGCTGTTGATCTACCTGAAGGAGTAAGGTTAAATTCTATGGAATTAAACCCAATTCTCAAAAAAGTGAAAAAGGACAAGGAGGTTATTTACCGAATTGGCTACATCAATGTACAGGGAGAAACTAATTATCCTCTGGAGTTGAATTTGTGGATACAAAACCTGAATAAAGAAGAGTGGGTTGATAAGGTGACGAAGCAGGAGTATCTGCTAAAACAAAAAGGAGCCCCTGCAGTATTTGTAATGGAAATTAGTGTAAAATAATACCATACAGGAATTTAAAATATATGGATCTAAATAAATTATCATATCGAAGCAAATTAAAATTGTTACCTCTCTTAATTGTGGTGGGGTTTGCTTTGGTGTATTCATTGGTCATATCAAAAACAGTGAGATTGTCGAAGCAGGTTGGGCAATTGGAAAATCAGGTGGAACGGCTGGGAGATGCTCCTTTGCAAATTCAAATGCTCAGGAAAAGATTGAAGGAAATAGAAGTGCGAATCGGTAATCATTCTGGTGAGATTTCACAAGAAGAGATTTTTAGAAAATTGTCTGGATACAGCAAGCAGAATGGATTAATTGTTAGAGAATTTCCTGTGCCTCACAATTTGTCGACTGAAGATTATCAGGTTAACACTTATCAAATAGAAGTGGAAGGAAAATACGCCAATCTTTTAAGGATGGTGTATTATTTAGAAAAGGAAACCTATTTAGGAAAACTTGCAGGTTTACACTTTCTTTTAAAAAAGGATAAACGATCGCGTGAAGAATATTTAAGTCTTAAAATATTTTTACAAACGGTTAATTAAAGTTTACAAATAGATAATAGAAAATACATACACATGTCAAAACAATATTTATTATCACTAAGTCTTTTATGTCTTGTATTATTCGCATGTAGCGATTTTACAGAAGAAGATTTGGAAAATGACACACTTGATTTATTGGGGCCGGCTGACGGAACTTCAACAGAAATACAAACACTTACTTTTTGGTGGGATGCAGTAAAAGGAGCAGATAAATATCGCTTACAGATTGCAGAACCAAATTTTGATGAAATTGTTCGTTTAGAACTGGATACTTTAATTAGTACCAAACAGTTTGAGCATACTCTTTTTCCGGGCGATTTTGAATGGAGAGTGAGAGCTGAGAATTCTGCATATACTACAGATTATTTTTCAAGATTGTTAAATATCTTGGAGCCTATTGATATTACCAAACAGAAAGTAGTATTGGTTTCTCCAGGAAAAGAGTCAAATCTAAATGCCAAACAGGTTGAGTTTGATTGGAACGAAATGAGTATAGCTCATGAATATCAATTTGAATTGCACCAAAGTGATTGGTCTGGAGAAGATGTAATTGATGCAAAATTATTGAGTGATACAAAGCTTACTTTGGAGTTGGAAGAAGGAACTTATGCTTGGGGAGTTTTGGCCCGTGATACTGTAAATAATGAAGAAACACCGTTCACCTATCGAAATCTGGTTGTAGATTTAACAGCCCCTAACCAACCAACTCTTTCTGCACCTGCTGATAATGCAAGTGTTACTGGTTTAAAACAAAGCATGTCTTGGACTCATCAAGAGGATAATGAATTAACCGACATTGTTTTCTTTATTCAAATTTTTTCAGATCAAAATTTAACAACCTTGTTGGATGAAGAAGAATTGAAATCGAAACAAAATGAGTATTCATTTTCATCCACTGGTACTTATTACTGGAGAGTGAAAGCTCTAGATGAAGCGGGAAATGAAAGTGATTATACTACAGCATATAGTTTTACCATAGCCAATGAATAACAAGAAGACCATATATATTTTGTTGCCACTAGTTTTGGCATTGTGGGGCTATATTACCTATCGAATATTCGAGCAGGTAAATCCTGAAGTTGAAATTTCAAATTCGGTACTTCCTCCAATTCAAAATAATGAGAAGGAAATAAAATCTGAAGCATTTAAGTTAATTGCCAATTATTCAGATCCTTTCTTAAAACATTTAGAGCAGTATAATGAGTTTAATGAAGAGGAAAAACAAAATGCAAACCAAAATCTTAACAATAACAGAATACCTGCTTGGAATTGGCCAAACATGAGTTATGGAGGTTGCATAAAGAATAAGAATAGAATGGTAGGTATTCTACAAATAAACTCTAAAAATTTGTTGGTGCAGGAAGGTAAATCGTACGATGATTTTATGGTATCTAAAATGTATGCCGATTCTATCGTGATGAAACGGGATGAAATGAAACGAACAGTTTGGAAAAATAAGTAAGAAATAATGAAAAGATATTTAGTTGTATTGATAGCCCTATTTATAGCACAGGTCGGTTTTGGTCAGACAAATGGAACTTATAGTACTGCAGGAAGGTGGTATCGTATTGCTCAAAATTCAGGAACTAGAGCAAACGCAAGTTTTATTTTGTGGGATTATATATCAAGTGGAGGTCATTCTACTCTAGAATTTAAGTTAGGCACATCCTTTAATTATAGGAATGGTATAAGTTTTTCGATGATTAATCACAATTATTATCATCAGCTCACTTTTACAAAGGTAAGGGTTCTAACTAGAAATACGTATGATCCCCAATACTTGGAAGTATATGTTAGACGATCTGGGAGTGTTAATTATTCTATTGAAAATAATGTGCAATCTACGGGTTGGGAAGCAGTGGATTGGACCGAAGGTATTGTCCCGACTGGATATAGTTCTTTTGAATATGATGTGAATTATTTGTTTGCTATTGGAAGTAATAAAAATCACTTTACCGTTTCTAGAGGTGGAAATATTGGAATTGGTACCACCTCGTCGAATTATAAGTTAGATGTTCTAGGTACTATTAGAGCCCAAGAACTTAAAGTAAATATGCAAGGAGCCGATTTTGTTTTTGAAGAAGATTATCAACTTCGTTCACTGGAAGAAGTTGAAGAGTTTGTAAGTACAAACAAGCACTTGCCTGAAATTTCACCAGCAAAAGAAATGCAGGAGAATGGTGTGAATCAGGGTGAAATGAACAAGAAATTATTGCAGAAGATTGAGGAATTAACGCTTTATACTATAGAGCAGCAAAAACAATTGGACAATCAAAAGAAGCTGATAGAACAATTAATAAGGAATAAAAAATAATGAAAGAAATAATTGCTATAATCTTAATATTACTTTGTTCAAATGCTTTCTCTCAAAATGGACAAGTTAAAACAACCACTGGGACAGCTGATAATCTTTACTACAAGAATGGAAGAGTTGGAGTCGGGACATCAAGTCCTTCTAAACTGTTAGAAGTACAGGATTCTAATTATAGCAGTGGAGAGTCTTATATTTGGGTGAAGAAAGGAATAAATGCAACACCTGCTAATAGAGAAGCAGGCCTTATTCTGGGTACTAATGCTAGTGATTTTGGAAATTGCTTTAAAATAGTTGCAAAATCTCCAAATTCATATTTTGGAACACCAAATTTACAATTTACTTTTATTAAACCAAGTGGAAAGGGAGTTCGTGATCTATTCTCAATAAATAGTTTTGGTAATGTTGGAATTGGAACAAATAATCCAAACTTTAAGCTAGATGTATTAGGTACAATTCGTGCCCAAGATCTAAAAGTGGATATGGAAGGAGCGGATTTTGTGTTTGAAGAAGATTATTTGCTTCGATCGATAGAGGAAGTAGAAACATTTGTAAAAGCAAACAAGCACTTGCCTGAAATTTCACCAGCAAAAGAAATGCAGGAGAATGGAGTGAATCAGAGTGAAATGAATCAGAAACTATTGCAAAAAATTGAAGAATTGACATTATACCTGATCCAACAAAACAAAGAATTAAAATCTCAAACCCAAGAGATTTCTGCACTAAAGGAAGAAGTGAAGCAACTCCGTTCTGCACAATAAAAATTTCAGGAAATAACACTCAAAAACTAAAAAAAAACAATTCCGATGCGAACATTAATACTACTCTTTTTAATTCATATTTTTTCGTTTGTTTACGCAGAAAAAACAAGTCATGAACCATTAACACGAATAGCAATAATTCATGAAAACGGGTATAAAATACACTGCAGTGTTTTGGTCGAGAAAATTAAGATTAAAACAGAGTTGAATACCCTTTACTTTTGGTATCAAAACGATCAAATAAAGTCCAACGGTGGAGGTTATTCAGGACTTCTGCTTCACGGCTTGTATCAGAAATACGATAAACAGAAAAATCTGATTGAAGAAGGACAGTACGTTTATGGTACCAAAGTTGGACTTTGGAAATTCTGGAATAAACAAGGAGAGATAGTACAAACCATAGAATACAAATCCGGGAAACGGAACGGATTAGATTGCATCTATCAATCTGCAAAAATCTGGGAAAAATCTACCTATAAATCCAATCAATTGCATGGAAAGAAGTTAATTCAAAACCAAGATTCTTTGTTTATTGAGATTTATAAATATGGGAAGTTGGTACGTAAATCGGCTAAACCATTGGTGAAAGCACCAAAAATAAAAGTTGAAAAAAAGAAGAAGGAAAAGAACAAAAAGGATAATTTGAAAGAGAAAAAGCAAAACAAACGCAAAAAACTAAAAAAAGAGAAGAAGACTGAAAAAGAAAGTATTAATAAAGAAATGTAAGGCCGGAGCACTTCAGTATGTAGTTCTGCTTTCCCTGTTGATCTTTTTTCTGATTGGCATGTTCATGCTTCGTGCGCAATATTCTAACCTACAGGTTAACGATTCAATTCAATTGCAAACTTTGTATGATAATCTGGAATCGATAAAGGTGCTTTTAAAGAACGATCCGCTAATAAGTCAGAAGGAAGGATATCAAAGTATTGAATTGTTTGAGTCAGCTCTCTCAACTGTCCATCTGGAAGCTGTTAATTGGGGAGTGTTTGCAATTGTTGGGATAAAAACTTCCTGGCGCCATTTAATGAGAGAGCAATATTTGCTGTTGGGAGATAATATATGGGAAAAAAACAGGCCATCTTTATTTCTGGCTGACAAAAACAGGTATTTGTCTGTTTGCGGAGAAACGTGGCTTGGTGGTCCGGTTGATTTACCAGCTTTGGGAGTTCGCAAATCGTATGTGGATGGTGTTGGTTACTACAGAGCCCAAGCTGTTCAGGGAGATATCAGAAGATCAGAATCGAACGTACCTGGTTTGGATTCAAAGTTTAAAGGAATTTTCGAATCCCTTTTTGCGGTAAATTATCAGAGAGATAGTGTGGTGTCTTGGGATGAAGTTTTTCGTGATAGCATTTCCCAATCATTTAAGAAAAAAACACTGTGTTTGTGGTCACCGGAAGTTCTTTCTATTGAAAACATAAAGATTAAGGGTAAAGTGAAAGTTGTTTCGCAAAAAGAAATACGGGTTGGGAATAATGTGAAATTAGATCAGTGTTTATTGGTAGCCCCAAAAATTCAATTTGCAGAAGGGTTTAAGGGAAGAGCACAACTGTTTGCTAAAGATTCTGTTTTAATAGGAAGTGACAGTCATTTTTTGTTCCCATCAGTCATTTATATGGATGGAGGGAATGGAAATAAAGAGCTGAATATTTTAAATTCGGTACGTTTTACAGGAGATATTGTTATTACTGGTAAAATGGGAGACAAAGAACCGGTTTTGAAAATAGGAAAAGAATCGGAAATAGAAGGCTTTGCTTATTGCGATGGAACTGTTGAGTTAGAAGGAGATGTTGCAGGGAGCTTGTATACCAACAGGTTTATACTAAAAACACCATCGGCATTATATGAAAACCATTTGTTGAACAATCGCATAGATTTTTCTGATTTAAAGAAATCCTTTGTTGGGGTATCCTGGTTTGGACAAGCAGATAAAAGGCAATTAATAGAATGTTTGTATTGAAGCGCATAAAAGGGAGTAGCATTATTGAGGTGATTATTGCTTTGTTAATTGGCATGTTGGTGTTAGCCATGGCAATGACAATTGTAGTGAAAACAGGTAAAAATTACAATGCAAACCGAAAAGCAAAGGCATTGTTATGGATGAAGAACAGAACTTATCAGCTGGAACTAAAGCCTGTTGTACATGAAGATACGATTCGGGTAAATGGAATGATTATTTTTGAGAGTGTTGTTGAGCTGGAAGGAAAGAAAGACGTGTTGTTATTATATATGAAGGCCATGACAGGGGAGAACAGGTTCTTAGCTGAAAAAAGAAGGTTAATCAATTTTAAACCTGATACTGATGAAGAAACCAAATAAAATAAAGGCTTTTACTTTAGTGGAAATTATCATGGTGATGATTTTAAGCCTTTTAGTGCTTGGGATTATTACATTGGGATATCGACATTTTCAGCAATACCGGGCCATGCAAGAGAAGAGTGCAAACAGTTTATCAGAAGTTTTAATGGTTCAAAATGCACTAAACAATTGGTTTCATACAGCAAAAAGTATTCGAATGGAGGATGAAATTCTTCTGTTCACAGATAGTGTGCAATTTGCTGATTGTGTTTTTGCAAAGGATTTTTTAATTCTGCGTAGGGGAAATCAAAAAGATACATTTGGATTGAAGACCAGGAATTTTTTGATAGAAAAAGAAGGAGGTTCTCCTTATGTGAAATCACTAATGTTTGAGGTGGCAGATACAGGCATGAATCATTCTTTTCGATTTAGAAAAGAATATGGAAAAGCATTGCTTTTTAATTGGAAAGAGAAAAATCATGAGCATTAACTTAAAGGAAATATCTGTACCCAAAGAGAAGAAAGAACAAAAGAAGAACAAGAGTCAAACAGGTTCTTTCGACTTCTTAAATAAGGAGATATCCTTATCGGGGAACAAGATAAAAGATAAGCAAAAAGAGGATTTCTATTCCGGACTAGGCATGTTAATTTCTTCGGGAATTGATATGCGAACGGCATTAAAAATAATTTGCGACGAGCAGAAAAAAACAAAAGAAAAAGAGTTGTTCACAAATTTGTACGATGCTTTGATTGGGGGACAGAATCTTTCTGAAGCAATGAGAAGTTCAGATAAATTTTCAGCTCACGAATGTTATAGTGTTGGTATTGGTGAAGAAACCGGACGATTAAAGGAAGTGCTGTTAGATTTAACTGCTTTTTTTACCAATAAAATAAAACAAAGAAGGCAATTGGTGAATACTTTTACCTATCCTGCAATTGTAATTGCCACCGCATTTCTGGTTGTTATTTTCATGATGAATTTTATTGTTCCCATGTTTGTTGACATTTTTAGTCGTTTTAATGGCGAATTGCCTTTGTTAACTCGTTGGGTTATGAGTGCATCAGAATCGTTTAAAGAAAATTTTTGGTTGGGAGCTTTATTTCTGGGTGGATTGGTATTTCTGATTTATACCTGTAAATAGAAAATTTGTACCATCAATTTTTCGCAATTGAAAATCATCACTTGCAAAAACAAAAATAGCCTTCATCTTTAGGTTGCGAACCAAAAAAAAATGAAGACTATGAATAAAAACAAAAAAGTTTTTATGTGGTACAAAGTTAAAGAATTATCAGCAGAAGGACTAAATCAAAGTCAAATCAAATTAGAGTTAGGTATCGACAGAGGAACTGTACGCAAATATCTTTTAATGAGTGAAGCTCAGTTTTTATCATGGATCAGTACACCTCGCAGAATGCCCAAAAAGCTAAATGGGTATTATAATTTTGTGAAAGAATTATTGGAAGGTGCACCCTATTTATCAGCAGCCCAGGTTGAAGATAGATTAAAAGAACATTATTCCGATCTGCCGGATGTAAGCAGCAAAACAGTCTATAATTTTGTTCAAACCGTAAGAAAGGAGCAAAATATACCCAAGTATAAAGAAAAACTTCCACGGCAGTACGAGAAGCTTCCTGAAACAGAATACGGAGAAGAGGCACAGGTAGATTTTGGATCATACCGCATGCTTAGCAGTGGAAGTGGCAGGGTTAAAATTTACTTTTTTACAATGGTACTTTCCCGTTCCCGACAAAAGTTTGTTTACTGTCAACGAATGCCATTTACTACAGAGACAGCAAATTATGCACATGAACTGGCATTCGAATATTTTCAGGGAATCCCCCGTCGAATAATCTATGATCAGGATCGTGTTTTTATAAAAGATGAAAATCTTGGAGATGTTCTTCTTACTGATGGATTTATGCAGTTTACAAATGCACATCCCTTTGAGGTGATATTTTGCAGAAAAGCAGACCCTGAAAGCAAAGGGAAAGTTGAAAATGTAGTAAAATACGTAAAACACAATTATCTGAAAGGAAGAGTATTCCAGGATATTGACAGATTGCAAAAAGAAGTTTTACAATGGCTTGATCGTACTGGAAATGCGAAGATACATGGAACAACCAGGCGTATCCCAAAACAAGAGTGGGAAAAAGAAAAGCAATACCTGCTGACCTATAGCGGAAAACCGGAAAAACCATTTTTAAACTTGCCGACATATCCTGTAAGAAAAGATAACACGGTGCTTTATCGAAGTAATTACTACAGCTTGCCTTTGGGTACATATCAAGACAGGGGTACCAATGTTTTACTGGAAGAAAAAGAAATGAAGCTTTTCTTTTATACGAATGATAACCTGTTGCTGGCCACACATGAGCTGTCTTTAGATACAGGTCGGATTATTAAAAACAATGACCATGCAAGGGAAAAGTCAAAGACTCTGCAAAAAACCTATGAGCTGGTTTTTGAAAGCTTAAGATATATTCCTCAAACCGAACAATATTTGGCAGCAATAGAGAAAAATAAACCCCGGTATTTCCATGATAATCTCCGAGTTATACAAAAGAACATTGAAAGTTCATCTCAGGAAATAACCAAATTAGCCCTTGTTTACTGTTATGAAAATCAGATACTAAATGCCAATCGTTTCGCCGAAGTACTGAATTACTTTGAAAATGAGCAAGCTCTAAAGAATGTAAAACACAATGTTTGTATAGAAACCGGCAATTTGAATAAGCAGCAAAATGATGATATGCAACCTCAGAAAAGTGATATCAATGAATATGAATCAATAATGAATTAAAAAATGAAGCTATTAGATCAAATTAAAAACTATGCCGATATTTTACGGCTGACAAAGATGAAGAACGAACCAGAAGTATTGCTTCATCAGGCACAGATAGACAAACCATCTTATCAGGAATTTACATTACAGCTCTTGCAAAGAGAGGTTCAGCACAGAAAGAAAACAGATCTTGACAGGAGAATGAAATTAGCCCGCCTGCCTAAAGATCACAACCTGGACAAGTATGACTTTAACACGGCAAATGGTATGACTGTGCCTCAATTGAAACAATTACGGGAATTATTATGGATGGAACAAAATTATAACCTGATACTAATGGGGCCCTCAGGAACAGGAAAAACGTATGTTGCCGGCGGCTTGGTTAGCGATGCCGTAAAATCTGGTCATAAAGCTTACTTCATTACAATGGAGGAGCTAATAACGGTGCTAAAATTGAAAGAAATGACATCCAGTGCTCTCAATACCTATAACCGCCTTTTAAAGTCCCATTTAGTGGCCATAGACGATATAATGTTGTTCCCTATCAAGAAACATGAAGCTATAGCCTTTTTTAATCTTATAAATCACCTGCACGAACAAACATCTGTAATAATCACAACAAATAAATCACCTCAGCAATGGGCAGAAATGCTCGATGATGAAGTATTGGCTACAGCATTATTGGATAGATTATTGTTTAAATGTGAGGTGGTAAAACTAGAAGGTAAAAGTTACAGAATGGAGAACAGGAAAACAATCTTTGAGCAGCAATCAACGCTCTGATTGCATCGTCCGCTACGCTCCCTCAACAATCAGAGCGTTGATTAATATATTTTTTATCGAAAAATGATGGTTTACTTTTACGAAAAATTGTTGGTTTTAAATTTGCTATTTTCACCAAGCATTGAACTTATGGATTCGATTGGAACTCCATTGGCTAAAGTCACTGTTGTTGCGAATGTATGTCTGGCAATATGAAAAGTTAAGTTTTTAGTAATTCCAGTTAGATCAGCCAATTCTTTCAAGTAAGCATTTAGTTTTTGATTGCTAAGGTGAGGAAGTATATGGTTCTCAGATTTTTTGCCTGGGGATGATTTATATTTTTTTATTAATTGTTCGGGAATAGGAAGTAATGGAATATTTGAAGGAACTTTTGTTTTCTGTCGTTGTGAAATAATCCAATTATTACCATCGATTCCTTTTCTGATGTTTTCTGTAGTAAGGTTGGTAACATCAATATATGCCAAGCCAGAATAACAAGAGAATAAAAAGATGTCTCTTACAAAATCTAAGCGTGGGATTGATAGTTTTAGGTTTTCAAGTTTTTTAAGTTCTTCTTTATTAAGGCACTCTCTTTTAACTTCTACCAAAGTAGATTTGTATTTTGTAAAAGGATCTTTGTTTATCCATTCATTTTTAATAGCGAGAATAATTATCTTTTTAAAGTTTTTAATGTATCTATTCGTTGTATTGTTATTGCATTTACCAACCGTTTTCAAATAGTGTTCAAAATCTACAATAAAAGAATACTTAATTCGGTTTAGAGGGATGTCTTTAAGATTATATTGGTGTTTTAGAAAATTCTTAATGTGACCTAAAGCTGTATTATACCTCCCTAAGGTGCCAGGAGCGTAAGAAACTCCAACCAAGTCTGAAATCTGTTTGTTGTGATATTCAAATACTTCCAGAAGCATTTTTCTATCTTTATTAGTGCCAAGAAAACGAGATTTAAGCTTTTTTGCATTGATCTCTTCATCATTCTTTACCATTTCGGTATGATGATCGTAAATTCGGTTTTTAATAGCGTCCAGAAATTGATTTATTTGTACTCCACCTTTCTTTTTAGGAAAGGCTTTACTCAGTTTGCTGTTCCATTTTAAAGGATGAATATATCTTCCTGTAGCTATTTCAACACGTTCTTGTTCAACCGATATGCGTATGTAGATAGGAGCTTCTCCATGCTTATTACTACGGTTTTTTCGTATTAAAAAGCTGATATTTAAGGTGGAAAAATTGCTCATGCTCTGTTGATTTTACTACAATTGATATCGGTTTTTACCAAAAGTTGCGTAAATTGATGAATGATGTTTAGTACAATTTACGAAAAAACAAGCACTTATAAAAATAAAAAATTAAAGTTGGTGTCATTTAATGCCTTTTAATACAGATTGTTATATGGATTTCGGTGAACAGTTTATGAGTGGGTATTTGTTCACCTGTGAGTTCCCTTTCCTAATGGTTTTATTTGTAATAGAATGAATATGTAGAAAATAAAAACACCTGTAAATCAATGGATTTACAGGTGTTTGATTCTAAATGAATCCTAAGTTGTGAACACGGAGGGATTCGAACCCCCAACCTCCACGGCCGTAACGTGGTGCACTATCCAGTTATGCTACGCGTCCTTTTTTCCTGTTAAGGCGGTGCAAATATAGGGAATTTTGCTTGTTGTATACAAGTGTTTTCGAAAAAAAATCACAAAAAAAACCTTTTGTTATTATTATCAGACATTTAAAATTGAAAAAAATATTGTAGAATTTATCTGCATTGCAGTTGATAATAATTATTGGGTAATTAAAGGGGCAACAATATCCTAAATTATTAAAGTTTTTATTAATTCGTGGAATATTCCGTCCACCTTTAGAATCTTTAATTGCATTGGGTGCTTCTGTTGGTGTAGCTGTTGGTTTTGCTGCTTAGGATATTTTGAAAAACATATTTGGTGGCTTTGTTATTTTAATCGACAGATCCTTTAAAGTTGGAGATAAAATAGAGGTTGGGAGTACTTATGGCGAGGTACTCGATATGTCTTTAAGATCTACTAGAATTCATACTGCCGACGATTCGGTAGTAAGTTTTCCAAATGGAGAATTGATGAATCAATCAATATCAAACTCAAATATTGGTGAAACAAATTGCCAGGTGGTAGCCGAAATATATTTACCAATAACAATTAACACAAAAAAGGTAAGAAATATTGCTACTGAAGTTGCTAAGCTTTCACAGTTTATTTATCTGGCAAAACCAATAACAATAATATTTGTAAGTGATATGAAGTACGATAAGCTTTGTTATAAAATGCGATTAAAAGCTTATGTTATGGATATTAGATACGAATTTGTTTTTAAAAGTGAACTTACCGAAAAAGTTATAAAGAATTATTGGCAGAAAAATTTCTTACAGATAAGAATTCGATTTAAAAAGCTCTTGATTATTGAAACTTATGCCGTTTACTTTTTGGCTCGAGCATGCAGAATGAATTTTACCAATATGCCTGAGTTACACTATAAATATTTCATACTTTTATTTATAGTGTTTGTAGTGGGAGTTGAAAAGTTTATGTGTTGCTGGAATTATAATAGGAATGAGGCTTATGTGATTTTTACCGGAAAATTCTAAGTTAAATTTATTGCAAAAAAAAACTCATCAGTAATTTGATGAGTTTTTTTGTGAACACGGAGGGAGTCGAACCCCCAACCTCCACGGCCGTAACGTGGTGCACTATCCAGTTATGCTACGCGTCCTTTTTTCCTGTTAAGGCGGTGCAAATATAGATAAAAATTGATTAGTAATACAAGTGTTTTCTGTTTTTTTTGGTATTTAAATTTCGTAATCAATTTTTTTTAATATTAAAAAACTATAAATCTTAGCGATAGGTGCGGAGGCACAACAAAAAAAAACTAATTTTACTTGTAAGCATATTTTTTATCAGTGAAAAGGTAAATATCTTTACCATTTTCTATTTTTGTTATGTAAAATCATTAAAGTATATTATATGAAGAAATTTCTTAAAATATTTGGAGGATTTATTCTTGTCCTCTTAGCGCTCTTGTTAGTATTGCCTTATTTTTTTAAGGATCAGATATTTGAACGTGTTCAATCCGAAATGGATAATGCTTTGGATGCTAATGTTGAAATTGGAGACTTATCTTTATCGATGATTAAAAATTTTCCAAACTTATATGTTGAACTCGAAAATTTGCGACTTACCGGTAAAGGTGAATTTCAGAATGATACTTTAGCATTTGTTGGTAGTCTTTACACTGCCGTCGATTTATCATCGGCCTTGTCGGGTAGTAAAGTAAAAGTTGGTACTATTGTGCTTGCAAACTCGAAGGTAAATGCAAAAGTATTGGAATCGGGTAAAGCCAATTGGGATATTATAAAATTAACCGGAGAAGATGAGCTTGTAGAAGAGGAAACAAGCGAAGCTTCCGATTTTAAAGTGATTTTTGAAGAGGTGAAAGTTGAAAATTTTGCCTTACAATATAAGGATGCAAGTTTAAAAACAGTGTTTTCTCTTGCCGACTTGGATTTAACTTTAAGTGGCGATTTTTCTGCAAAATCAACTAATTTAAATATTTTAAGTACAGTTAAAGGAATTGATTTTGATTTTGAGGATGTTAGATATGTTAATAAGGGTGATTTGAGTTTAGAGGCAATTGTTGCTGCTAATCTTGAAGATATGATTTTTACCTTCCAAGAAAATAAACTGGGTATAAATAATTTGGCTTTCACCATTGATGGTAAATTGGGAATTATTCAGGATGCCTACGATTTAGATTTAAAATTAAAAGCGAATAAAACTGATTTTAAATCATTATTGGAATTGGTGCCAGATGTTTTTAAATCGGAAATGGAAGGATTAGAAACTTCTGGTAGTCTAGATTTAAATGCTTTTGTTAAAGGAGAGTACCGCGAGAATTTTTATCCATCATTTGGGGCCAATTTAAAAGTAAACGATGCAAATATAAAATATGCCGATCTGCCAGAATCAGTAGAATCAATAAATATTGATGCTCAGATTAATCACCCCGGTGGTGATTTGGATTTATTAAGTGCCGATGTAAATAGATTTCATTTTGAGGTGGCTAATAACCCTTTCGATGCAGAGCTTCATGTTAAAAATCCAATTAGCGATCCTTTGTTAAGTGGTTTATTTAAAGGAGTTGTAGATTTTGAGAAAATTAAGCATGCTATTCCTATGGATAGCGTAAATATTGCAGGTTTGGTTACATCAGATATTTCTTTTAATGGAAGATATTCATCAATCGAGAAAGAAGAATATGAAAAATTTACAGCGAAAGGAGATGTTAGCCTAAATAATTTTGTGTTCACAACACCAGATTTTCCTCAGGGAATAAAAATTATTAAATCGGTAATGAAATTTACCCCTGCTTACATTAGTTTAAACTCATTCGATTCCAGAATTGGCGAATCGGATATTCAATTAAAGGGTAAAATTGAAAATTTTATTCCTTATGCAATGAAGAATGAAACGCTAAAGGGAACCTTTAATTTAAGTTCAAATTCGATGAATTTGAACGAATTTATGACCGAAGATGATAAATTAGAAGATAATGTTGAAGATACAATTCCACTTTCTATTATCGAAATTCCTGCAAATTTAGATTTGCGATTAAGTTCCGTGTTTAAAAATATTCGTTTCGATCAAATGGATATTAAAAATGTAAAAGGATTAATTGAAGTGCGTAATTCTGCAGCAAAACTTACCAATTTGTCTATGGATATGTTGAAAGGTGAATTGACAATGAATGGAGCTTATAGCACTAAAAATATTAAAAAGCCAACAACTAATTTTGCAATGGATATTAATAATTTTGATATCAATTCGGCTTATCACTCCTTAAGCATGATTAAGAAAATGATGCCTATTGCAATGAATTGTGCAGGAAAAATATCTTCTAAGCTTACAGTTTCATCTTCATTAGATGAAGAAATGAATCCAATTCCGGCTAGTATTAATGGAGAAGGTACGCTAAGTTCGCGCGAAATTATAATTAATGAGAATAAAGCTTTTGATGCATTGGCAGCTGCTTTAAAGAACGATGAATACAAACGTATTTCTGTTACTCAATTCGATATGAATTTTGTAATTACAAATGGAAATGTGGAAGTAAAACCTTTTAAAACTAAAGTGGCAGGAAATTCTGCTACTATTTACGGAACTCAATCGGTAGATGGCAAGTTAAACTTTACGATGGATATGAAACTGCCTAAGGAGCAATTGGGTAAGGAAATTAATCAATATTTTGAAGTTTTACCAGGATTAAAGAATGTTCCTGCTTTTGATGTTGCTGTTAAAATTACCGGAACAGTCGATAATCCAGTTGTTAAACCCGATTTAAGTAAGGCCATTAAACAGGCACAGAAAGCAGTAGCCAAGGAATTAGAACGTAAGGCAAAAAAAGAATTGGAGAAAAAAGGGAAAGATTTTTTAAATAAGCTATTTAAATAGAATAAATAAAATAAGTTAGAAAGCGGAGAGTCAGATTGATTTTCCGCTTTTTTTTGCTATTATTTTTAGTCAATTTAATGATTATAAACTTTCTGTTAGTATTATTCCAGATACAGGAATTTATAATAAAGGGGGAGTTGCGAAAAAGGACGGCAACCACTCCGTCCTTTTCATATTCACTTTAAAACCTGAATTTTCCGAAAAAAATTCACTTGCAATATATGAAATAAGATTTTATATTCAATAAAAGTTTAATATTTTTTAATTGTGAAAGTTATTACTTGTTTAAGAATAGAAGTTTAAGACTATTAAGTCTATATATAATCGTGAAGAATTGTAGGCTAATAAAATACAAAAGAGGATGGTAACCACTCCATCCTCTTCTATCTATTCACTTTAAACCTTAAAAACGGAAATCGTTTTGCATGTTGTACGCCCATTGTTTCAAAAAGGTTTTATAAAAAATGGTATTTTAAGTTAATCCAAATAAAATTATATTTTAATTTTTAAAATTTCTGCAATAATTTTGAGCTAAATATGTTCAATTTTAAAATCTATACTAAAGATATTAGTTGGCAAAGTGTCAGTTAAGTGATTGATCTAAAATACTTTGTACTTTATTTTAGAATTGGAGCTACTTTTATTAATAAGTGAAATATTATTTTACATTTATATCAAAATAAATACATTCGAATTTTAAATATAAAGTTATACTTTTTCTGAGAAGGTAAATTAAAACTAGAAGTATTAAACTATTTGTAGTAATTTTTTTAATGTTGGGATATTAGATTTTCTTCATTTATAACATCTAATGGTAAAAAAAGCCATGAAGATATTCCTCATGGCTTATTGTAGAAAGTATCTTAAATTAAGATTTTTTGTTGCATTCATTAGAGCAATCATCTTTACATTCTGATTTTGTCTCTTCCTTTTTGGAGCAACATTCTTCTTTTTTTGTTTCTTCTGTTTTTGCTGTATGAGAACAGTTCGAGCAATCATGACTACAAGCTTCTTCAGATTTTTTTTCAAGATTGATACTGGTTTCTGTTTTTTCTTTAGAACAACAGTCTTTATCTTCAGAACAAGCTTTTTTTGTTTTGTTTCCACATGAGGTTAAAACGAATCCGCAGATTGCAATTGCAAACAATAATTTTTTCATAGTGTCTTTTTTAATATCCTTAAAAAGGTTGAATAATCTGTTTAATTTGGTGTGAATATATCTTTTCCTCTACACAAATACAAGTAATATTATAATGTACTATTCTTTGAATTTCTTTTATAAATTAATGAATCGAGAATATTCTTATAATGTAAAGTAAAAGTTTAGCATAATTTTATAAATTAAGCTTAATGTTTAAAAATAAATTATTAAGTTTAATGTGTGGAGTTGTTTATTGAATAACTTTATTGTAAGATGGAATTCGTAAAAATGAATTGTTATTATATTAATTATTGCATTGTAAGAGTGTCGTATTTAGTTTGCATTCTTGCTGTAATGTATTGTTAGATTGTAAAATTTATAATAAAAACTATGAAAGTATCAAAAGGAACTTTATTGCTAATCTTAATTTTATTTACTGGTGCGTATAGTCATGCACAAATAAACTGGCTGGATTCGTTTAGTTTAGCTAAAGAAATAGCTAAAGCCCAAAATAAATTAATTATAGTTGATTGTTGGGCTACATGGTGTGGTCCGTGTGAAAAAATGAATAATGATGTTTGGGAAAATGAGGATATAAATGTTTATGCCGATAAATATGTTTTTGTTAAGATAGATGTTAGTAGCGATTTCGCAAATCCTGATTTTACCATAAATGCTATTCCAAAAGTTTTTGTTGTGGATGCATGGAATCATCAATATCAGAATTATACTGGCTACAAAGGTTTAAATACTATGAAAACAGTTTTGGATGAATTTATGTTTGATTGTAAAGATATTTACAAACTTGAAAAAAATGTTCGTGAGGATGATAGTGATATCAACGAAATTCTAAAATTGGCAATGTGTTATCAGGAAATTTATGAGAAAACGGAGTATAAAACTAGGTTTTTAATGAGAACTCAAAGTAACCATTATTTTAAGTTAGGACTTAAGAAGTTGAAAAAAAATAAAAATAAAGAGCTGTCTCAAAAAGTTGAATTGTTATCATGTTTGAATAAGAGCCCAAAAAAAAGATTAAAGGATATTAATTCTGTAGATGCTGTAGATGAAAATATAGAATTGTTAAGAAATGCAATTCTTGTAAAAACTTATGTAGAGATGGGCGATAAAGAAAAAGCTCAGGAATTATTTGCTAAAGTACAAGATTATAATTTACCTTATTATGATTTTTTGAGTAGGGAAAGAACAGAATTGAAATAAATAATTTTTGTATAATGTCAAAAAAATAAGTGCATCTCTGATTTCTCATGGGATACACTTATTAAATATGAATGATTCTTTTGAATCATCTGGTCGCAAGACTCACTTTGGTCACTATTTTCTGAAAGCATAATTGTACTCTTTTGCGTTCGAAATTAGGCGTACTTTATATTCTCCTTTTGGTAATGCTTCTACATTAAATTTCTTAGAAAACGTAGGCTCTGAATCGTATGATTCTTCAAATACTTCGTTTCCAAAAGAGTCAAGAATAGAAAGGTTAAAATTGTTATTATCAAACGATAAATAGGTTACAAATAAACTGTTTTCTTCTGTTCTAAATAGTGTCTTTTCAGCAACTTCTTTAGTGTTTTCTGTAATCAATTTGTTATCCTCAACTTTAAATTCTTTTTCAATGGTTTCGTTTTCACCAGACAAAACAATTTTGTAAGTTCCATTATCTAAATAAGAAAAGTCGAATAATTTTTGATCGGTAGTCGCACTACTTACTTTTCTAGAATAGTAAAGATTTCCATCATTATCATAAATCTTCATTTTTAGTGCAGACTCTGTTGGATTAATAATTGATACAATTGAAAATTCTGTATTCAAATAAGGGTTAATACGGATATTACCTGTTGCAAATACCGAACTTGTTCCTAAGAATAGTATTACTCCCAATACGATTCCTTTTAAATTTTTTGTTTTCATGTTATAAAATTTTAATGTTAATAAAATCAGTTGTTTGTTTTGTTGTAAACTGATATTGTAAATCTATGTAATTTTCGTAGAAATGATCTAAATAAAATGCTCGAAAATCCATTTTTTAACACAAAAATTAACTTATAACGGTTGCGCTATGTCCCGAAATTGTTTGCATTACGAACATTTAATAAAGAATTTTATCATTATTAACATGAAAATGGCATTTTATATTTTATGATAACGTTTTCGAATTTTCTCAAAAATGCCCAAAACGTCATTTTTTTCTTCATGGCATAAAAAAAGTGATCAGATTTTTGAAGTAGGGTGGGTGTAAATGTGCTCGATTAAAACTATTTTTGACTGAATTTTTAATTATACCCTATTTTTAATTAGTAATAGAGAAAAAAAAGCATTATTGTATATGAATTATCAAAACTTGATTGACTTTTCTGTTTATCCATCAGATTTAAATCGATTTGAAAATGGATGGAAAGGATTAGGGGAATATATAGAATCGAAAGAGTTGGATGGTGTTGAGCTTCTAATTGGTTATGATTTTCCAGATAAAGAGATTCCAAAAGAGATTGTAAAAAGTGTGCATTTACCGTTTTGGGTAAGCTGGTTAGATGTTTGGAGAAAAGGAGATGGAGCTGCTAAATCATATTTTCCGGAAATAAGCTCTGAGAATTTAAAATTTTGCTGTGGAGGAAGTAATAAAAAAGATATGATTGCTACCCAAAAACAAATTTGGGAATATGCCAGTATATTTAATCCTGCACATGCGGTTTTACATGCTGCTCATGTGGAATTAGAACATTCATTTACTCGCGATTTTACTTATAAAAATGTAGAGGTGTTGACTAGCTTTGCCGATATGCTAAACATGACTGCACATGAGTTTTCTAATGGTGAACCACCAGTTACTCTAGCTATAGAGAATTTGTGGTGGCCAGGTTTAGATTTCTTATTCCCGGCCGAAGTGGACGATTTTGCTGGCAGGTTAAATTTTTCGAATTGGAATTTTTTACTCGATACCGGCCATTTAATGAATACAAATATTGCTTTGCGTTGTGAAGATGAAGCTATTGATTTTGTATTAGATAGAATATCTCGTTTGTCTAAAGAAGTACAAGACAGAATTAAGAGCTTACATTTGAATTGTAGCTTATCGGGCGATTATCAGATTAAGCAAGTACAAAAAGGTTTGCCTGAAAATTGGTCAAATCTTAATTTTTCCGATAAATATTCAAGTGCTCGAAACCATGTTTTAAAAATCGATCAGCATTTGCCATTTCAAACTTCCAGAGTAAAGGAAATTGTATCTCAAATTCAGCCAAATATTGTAATTCATGAATTTATCACAAAAAATATGGATGAGTTTTCTGAGAAATTAAAAGTGCAAATGGATAATTTATTATAGATATCATTTTTAAATTTTTGTAGAAAACAGCTAAAACTTACTTGTTCTTTATTATTGCGTATTTTAATATATCTGATATTTCCAAAATATTACATAGCTTTGCAGCAATTGGGTTTCCCATAGGGAATGAAAGGGAATCTGGTGAGAATCCGGAACTGTCCCCGCAGCCGTAATGCTTTCATGAATATGTAAGCTGAGTCGGAATACCTGCCTGATAAATAAACTGTTTCGTAACTTCGGGGAACTGAGTAACGAAGGTATAATTTTGTGAATTGTATTTTCCGGTCAACTTTCCCCACAATTATTGTGGAAGAAAATGAATTTAGTAAGGTCATTTTGTGTAGGAGTCGTTATCCTCGTTTTTGTAGGTGTTTCGGCTTGTCAATCAAATCATTCTCCCAAAAAAAGGGAAGGTAATTTGCAAGAATCTTCTGTTGATTCTTCTTTTTATTATCAATCAAATTTAAAGTATGCCCAAGGTTTTCAAATTAAACTGGCTCAGAGTGGTTTGAAAGAGTTGATCGTTTGGGATCCATGGAACCCAGGCAAAGTGTTTCAAAAATACTATCTGAAAAATAGGGGTGAAGCTGTAATAGAGAACCTGCCTACTGATGGATTGCTGGTTGAAGTTCCTGTGAAAAGTATTGCTGCCTTGTCGAGTACACAAATAGGGATTTTAAAATTTTTAGGTGTAGAAGATAAGATTGTTGCAGTATCGTTAAGAGATAGGATTTACGATGAAGAGTTAGATAAAAAGGCAAAAAATGGAACAATTCAGGCTGTGGGGCATGCCGAAAGTTTAAATTTTGAGAAAATTGTTGAGCTGGATCCTGATTTGGTGATGGTAGCTGGTTTCATGAAAATTACAGAGCGGGAAACCAAGTTGATGCAAGCAGGTTTGCCAGTAGCATATAATATCGAATGGATGGAATCCTCTCCTTTGGCACGTGCCGAATGGGCTAAGTTTATTGCCGCTTTTTTTAATAAGGAAGCCGAAGCAGAAATACACTTTAATCAGATTGAAGCAAGATATAATGAGTTGAAATCTTTAGTGAAAAAAGTGGAGTCTAAGCCAAGTATTTTATCGGGATACAATTTTAAAGGAACTTGGTATATGCCGGGAGGTCAATCCTATTTGGCCCAGTTTTTACGTGATGCTAAAGCGGATTACTGCTGGTTTTCTGACGCTTCAAGTGGAAGTATTCCATTAAGCTTTGAAGTTGTATTTGACAAACAACAAGATGCAGATATTTGGTTTGGACCCGGACAATGTAGCACAATGGAAGATTTGAAAGGCTTGGATGACAGATATTCATTGTTTGAATCCTTTAAAAATAAAGAGGTGTATTGTTATACCAAACGCATGAAAGGAAGTGGAGCTAATGATTGGTACGAATCTGGTGTTATGCAGCCGGATGTTGTTTTTAAAGACGTAATAAAAATTCTACATCCCGAAATTTTACCTGATTATGATTTGTATTTTTATCAAAAACTGAAATAGAAGAGCTATGGTGATAAAAAAAAGCGGAAAGCTTGTTTCCATTTTATTTGGAGTACTCGTTCTAACTATTTTAGGAGTATTTTTAATGGATTTGATTTTTGGATCGGTAGATATTCCGTTTGAAAAAGTATTTGCCATCCTTTCAGGTGGTGATGTGAAAAGTTCATGGAATTATATTGTATTAAATTTTAGATTGCCCAAAGCCTTAACGGCCATTTTTGTGGGGGCAGGATTGTCGGTAACAGGATTGATGATGCAAACTCTGTTTCGAAACCCTTTGGCTGGTCCGTATGTATTGGGAATTAGCTCGGGTGCAAGTCTGGGAGTGGCATTAATGGTCATGGCGTCGGCCATTGTACCAACATTTTTTGGTGCGATTTCAGCATTTTTAGGGAGTTGGGCTTTCGTTGTTGCTGCTGTTGCAGGAGCTTCTTTGGTATTTCTGTTGGTTGCACTAGCTTCCATTCGAATATCCGATAGTGTTTCTTTGTTAATTATTGGAATCATGTTTGGAAGTATTACAGGTGCTGTTGTAAACATTTTGCAATATTTTAGCGATCCAGAACAAATACAGAGTTTTATAGTTTGGACATTTGGTTCGTTAGCAGGAGTAACCTGGAACGAAATGCAGGTGATGGGACCAATTGTTTTTACAGGATTAGTTTTGGCATTTTTTCTTATTAAACCAATGGATGCCTTGCTTCTTGGAGAAAATTATGCAAGAGGAGTAGGAATATCGGTTAACAGAACCCGAATTGTTGTGATTATAAGCACCGCATTAATAGCTGGTACCTTAACAGCTTTTACAGGACCTATTGCTTTTATAGGTGTTGCAGTTCCTCATATTGCCCGTGCCATATTCAGAACCGCAAGCCACAAAATACTAATGCCTGCAGTTGTTTTAATTGGGTCGGCTATCATGTTAATTTGCGATATTTTCTCCCAATTGCCTGGAAATCAAAATACACTCCCCATTAATTCAGTAACAGCTTTGTTTGGTGGTCCTGTAGTAATTTGGGTAATCATGAGAAGTAGAAATGTAAAAGCGTCTTTTGGCGGATAATTCAAAATATGAAAGAGAACAAAGAAAATATCCTAACAACCAAGAATCTTTCTATTGGATACAAGCAAAGTAAAAAAGATGCCTTGTGTTTACTTTCCGATATAAATTTAACGATTCGTCGTGGTGAAATGGTTTGTTTGCTGGGACCAAATGGAGCTGGTAAATCAACCTTAATGAGAACCATTGCTGGTATTCAGGTTCCACTGGCAGGTTATACTATGGTGGAAGGAACTCCCATTCGAGATCGAAACTTTAAAGAAATAGCCCAGCTGTTAAGTATTGTGTTAACCGAGAGAATTAATGTTGGAAACCTTACGGTGTACCATATCGTTTCTTTGGGGCGTCATCCGTATACTTCGTGGATGGGAAAATTATCGAAAGGGGATAATGAGAAAATAAAATGGGCAATGGAGCAGGTTGGTGTTTTGCATTATGCCAATCATTTTGTCAATCAGTTAAGCGATGGTGAAAAGCAAAGAGTAATGATTGCGAAAGCTCTGGCTCAAGACACGCCTTTAATCATGCTTGATGAACCCACAGCTCATCTCGATTTACCAAATCGTGTGGAGATTATGCGCTTGCTGCATCGTCTGGCTCGTGAAACAAACAAGGCCATTCTTTTATCAACCCATGAACTGGATTTGGCATTGCAAGCTGCCGATTTAATCTGGTTGATGTCTAGAAATCAACCAGTTAAGGTAGGAGCTCCCGAAGATTTGGTTTTGAATGGTAGTATTGAGGAAACTTTCCACAACAAATCCTTCAACTTTGATAGAAAAACCGGGAACTTTATCATGAATTATCAGAAAAAGCAAACTATTCAGCTTTTGGGTAACGATGTAATGGGATTTTGGACACAAAGAGCTTTATCACGCGAAGGATATTCTGTTACTTGCGAAGAGGTTAAGACTTGTAAGGTAATATTGAAAGAAGAAAAAATGAACTGGGAGCTTGTAATTAACGGACATACGAGTACATGTAACAGTATTAAAGCATTATTATCGCTTCTTCGTAAAAACTACGAGTAAAGTAAATTTGTTTGCCAATATCAAATAAAAATAATTTAGATTTAGAATGTAAAATAGACTTTCCTTAGTTCTTGTTTGTGAGTGTTTTATTCTAGATGTTATATAATAGATTCTAAATTACAAGATTTCTAAACTTGCTTTTGTTTTTTTTATACATTTGCCTCGCAATTGGTTCTCAGTAATCTGTTTTTCAGATAGAGATGAAAAGGGAATCCGGTGAGAGTCCGGAGCTGTTCCCGTAGCTGTAAGCTCATTAAAATGCTTTTTTACCACAATGCCACTGTTCCTAATAAATTGGGATGGGAAGGCCGAAAAAGCTGAGTAAGTCAGAAGACCTGCCAATGCAAACTATAAGTCATTACTTTCGGGATAAGAGTAAAAGGTTAAAGGATTTGTTTTAAAGACAAAGATGTCTATATTTCTTTCTTTTAGTACTCCCTGATCGTTTTGCATAAGTTTTATCAATTTTAATTTATTTTCTATTATGAAAAAAACAATTGTAACAGCTTTTGCATTGCTTTCGATTTTCAGTTTTACAGCTAAAGCTGATGAAAATCCAGAAAATGTAAACGATACAACAGCAGTAAAACACCTGAATTTATCAGAGGTTAAGGTAAATGCTTCGCGTGTAAATGCGAAAATGAAGGATTTGCCACAAAAAGTTGATGTAATCACAAAGAGGATAATTGAATCATCGCCAGCAGCTAATATTGCTGATTTGTTAAAAGGAAATTCATCGGTTGATATTCAGCAATATTCGGGAATTAATGCAGGTATTGGTATTCGTGGTTTTGCGGCATCAACATCAAGTAAATATGCAATTATTTTAATTAATGGTAAGCCAGCTGGAACCGAAAATATTGCAAGTATTGATTTAAATAATGTAGAGAAAGTAGAGATTTTAAAAGGGCCTTTCTCATCGCAATATGGTTCTGATGCCATGGGAGGTGTTGTGAATATTGTTACTAAAGAAAGTAATGGAGAAATAGGAGGATCTGTTGGTCTTGAATACGGAAGTTTTCAAACCTCAAAGGCAAATGTAAGCCTAGGAGGATCTATTTCTGAGGGTGTAGATTTTGATTTGTCTTATGCTTTCCATAATCAGGGAAAAGACTATAAAGTAGGTGATAACAATTTCTACGATGAGGATTATGCAAAAACGATATTAGATGCAACAACTTATGGTGAGAGAATGGAAAATACCAAATTTCAGAAGCATAGTTTAAATGCCAGACTAGGAATTGATCTTGCTGAGGATTGGAAACTGAATCTTAATGGATCTTATTATAATGGAAATGATATCGAAACACCAGGTTCTTTTTGGCATGTTTATGGAATGGATTCTAAAGATTTGGAAAGATATACCTTAGGTTTTGATTTGAAAGGAAAGGCTGGAATTCATAATCTTACCTTTTCTCCATATTTTTCAAATCAGGATGAAACAAATAAAGATTTGGATAATGATGCTTATGGTGATACAAAATATACTTACAAGAATTATGGATTTCAGTTAAATGATGCTATTCAGATAGATGATCATATTTTAGCAATTGGAATTGATAATAATGTACAAAAATATGAGAGCTTAAATTATACTACCGAAGGAAGTTTAGAATCTCCATTTCAGCCAGATTATAAAAATGTGGCAACCGGATTGTATTCTCAGTTTCAGATGAAATTTTTAGAGGGAAAATTGAATGCTTCAATTGGTATGCGTGGCGATAATGTTAAGTTTAAAACCGAAGCAAATGAGTTTTTGGGCAACAATTCCAGTTCTGAAGATTATTGGGTATTTACAAAAAATATTGGGCTAAAGTATAATGTTGTTGGAGGATTATCAGTTCATTCCAGTTGGGGTGATGCTTTTCTTGCGCCAAGTGCATTTCAGGTGGCTGGAGAGTATCAAACAGCATTTGGAAAAACGGTTGGTAATTCTGATTTAGATCCAGAAAAATCTAATACCTGGGATTTAGGTTTTGCATTTAAAAACTTCAAAAAAGGAATCAATTTCGATTTTACTTATTTTGATACTCATCATACTGATAAAATTGTAAATGATTATTTAGATAATGGAGATAAAACATTCGCAAATGCTGATAAAGCAGATATGAATGGATTTGAAGTTCTTGCTTCTTATGATTTTGGAGCTTTATCTGATTACGATTATTCTCTTCGTATCTATTTAAATTACACTCATATTATAGATGCAACTGTCGAAAGTAAGCAATTTGATGGATCTTATTTGAAAGATCAAATGTTCTATGTTAGAGATAATAATGCATCTTTTGGAATCGAATTTGATAATTTAAAAGGTTTCTCGACTCGATTAAACGGCAGATATGTTGGTCATCGTTATGAAGATAATTACATGTATGCAGCTGATTATTCGAATTGGCCAAATATTACTAGAGCTCCTATAAATTATAAAGGTGAAGAGGTTAGAGCTAGTTTAATTAACGAAGATGTATTACGCCACCCGGTTTATTATATTTTTGATTATAGTGCAAACTATAATATAAATGATAATTATAGTGTTGGGCTTACAGTATCTAATTTGTTCGATGAAAACTACTCAGAAAAAGACGGATATAATATGCCTGGTCGTGCAATTATGGCCAAAGTAGCTTATAAATTCTAAGTAATTTTAAGAAAATAATTTTCAGGCACCTCAGCGAGGTGCCTTTTTTATGATCGTAATTTCTTGTTTATCAATAGAAAAATAAATTAAGAATCTATGTTTTAAAATTGTAACTATAAGCAAAAGAGATGTTTACTGAAATTTAAATAGGATTTGTGAATCTTTATTTCGCTAATATCCTGATTTTGTGTATCTTGTTATTAAATAAAGGGGAGGTACAAAAAGATATGAATAATTTAAGCTCGTTTTATAAGGAAAAATTTGATTCTTTTTTGTTTTACTTATCAAAAGCAAAAGAAATGAATGTAGAAGATATTCACAAATTACGTGTGGATATTAAAAATATAAGAAGTTTACTTCTGTTGGCCAATGATTTAGGGGTTGAAGAAAAACTGATAGCTAAGATTTTAAAACAAGTGCGTCCCGTATTTAAATACTCGGGCAGACTGCGATTAATTCAGGTTTGCAAGACCATTGTGGAGCAAGATAATATTACTGGTCACAAAAAGATTATTGAAAGCCTTGAAGAAAATAAACTGCAAGTTGGTAAAGATCTAAATGGGCTTGTTGGAAAATTTAAGATTGATAAATTTCAAAAAAGAGTAGAGAATTTAGGTGTTGCTCTTAGTAAAATAAATAAGAGCGAGATTAGAGAGGCAGCTGATAAAATTATTCACGATGAGTTGGATTTAATTTATAAACTTTGGGCATCGTCCAGAGGTGAGGAAAATTATCATGAAATAAGAAAATTCTTTAAAATTATTAAATCGATTCTTAACTTGTTGCTTAGCTTAAATTCTGATGCTAAATTAGCAAATGAGTTTTCTATTGTTAATGAAACAGAATCAATTCTTGGAAATTGGCACGATAGAGACGTTTTAGAGCAAAAGCTGGGAACAATACAGGCAATGGCACCAAATTCCGAATTTAAATCCTTAGTTCGCGAAATAAAGAATAAAAATAGAAGCGAAAAAAATATCTTAAGTAAGAAATTTAAACAACAAATGCTTACTCATTTTTTAAAATATTAGTTTTTATTTTTTCGCTTAAAAATGTTTTTAATTTTTTGATAGATTGATTTTTTCTCAGTCTTACGTTTTTCTCTACGCGCTTTTCTCTTCATTAACTTGTCGTGATTTTTGTTTTTTACGCCAAAAATATTCTCGAAAAAACTGGTATCTTTCGATCGGTAATGAGGAATATTTAATTTTGCAAGCACCTCGGGTTCGGGTTTTGCAATTGAAGAGAAAGAGTAATTATTAAACTTAGCATTAGAGCTTAGTTTTTTCATAAATCTACCATATATTGGCAAAGCCATACTTGCACCTTGACCTAAGCTTAATGATCTGAAATGAATACGCATATCATCGGCACCAACCCATGCTCCGGCCACTAAATTTGAGTTGTATCCAATATACCAGCCATCAGCCTGAGAGTTTGTGGTTCCAGTTTTTCCAGCTAAATCACCTTCTAAGCGATAAGTATTGCGTAGCGATTTTCCCGTTCCTTCGTTTACAACCGCTTGCAGCATTTGATTAATAATATCGGCATTTTGTGGAGAAAGTACATAGCGTTTTTCTTTCCGTGTTTCAGAAAGATCAACAATAAGATTCCCTTTTTTATCTTCAATTCTACTTAAATAGTAGGGTTCAACATGCACACCTCTATTGGCTAGGGTAGCATAAACCTGAATCATTTCCAGTAGTGAAATATTTGCTGTGCCCAAAGCCAGAGATGGAACCTTAGGTAAATTACTGTTGATCCCCATTTCTTCGGCTAATACTATGGCATCTCTAATTCCTGTTTCGAGTAAAATATCAACTGCAATAGTGTTTACCGACTCGGCAAGAGCACCTTCCATACTATAGCTTCCCTCGTATAAATTATCGGCATTTCTTGGAGACCAGTTATCGTACTCTTCATACACCTTACGTTCGTTAGGGTAGTATTCGAAAGGTGAAATACCTTCCTGTAAAGCTGCTGCGTATATAATTGGCTTAAAAATTGAACCAACTTGTCGTTTGGCAGTTACATGGTCGTATTTAAAATGTGAAAAGTCAATACCTCCAACCCAAGCTTTAATTTTACCAGTTTTAGGCTCCATTGCTAAAAAGCCAGTATTTAAAAGTTGTACATAGTGTTTAATTGAATCGAGAGGACTTAATTTAACAGATTTTTCTCCATTCCAGGTGAAAATTTTCATTTCCACTTTGGTATTAAATATTTTGGTGATTTCTTTCTCCGATTTTCCCTCTTTCTTTAGCTTTTTATAGCGTGGAGATTTTTCTTTAGCTTCCTCAATAAGATTTTTATGTCCAGACCAGGGAGCTGTATTTCCCCAGTGTTTTTTAAATAATCCCTGTAGCCTTTTAAGATGTTCCGATACCGATTGTTCGGCATAGTTCTGCAACTTATAATCAAGAGTTGTTTTTATTCGTAAACCATCGCGGTAGATATCGTAAAAGCTTCCGTCTTCTTTGGGATAATCTTTTAAGATATTATTGGCTTGAATCCTTATTTTTTCTCTTAGGTAAGCTGCAATACCACTTCTCGATGATTGTTTCTGATACCTTAGCTCAAGAGGCAATTTCTTAAGTTGATCAGCTTTGTTATCTGAAATAAAATCATACTTAGCCATTTGTCCCAAAACCGTATTTCTTCTTTGTTTCGATCTTTCGGGGTGCAGACGGGGATTATAGTAAGTAGGCGCCTTAAGCATTCCAATAAGAACAGCACATTCGTGAGTTTTTAATGCTGATGCAGGTTTGCTGAAAAATTGTCGGGATGCGCTTTCTATTCCAAAAACATTTTCGCCAAAAGAAACGGTATTTAAATATAATTGTAGAATTTCTTTTTTGGAGTATATTTTTTCCAGTCTCGATGCTGTTATTGCCTCTTTTATTTTATTAACAGGCATGCTAAAAGCGCCAAAATTTCTTCGTGGATATAAGTTTTTTGCCAATTGCTGACTTAAAGTACTTCCTCCTCCAGAACTTCGATCGCGCATGATTAGCGATTTTACCAGCACACGCAAAAGGCTTCGCTGGTCAACTCCCTGATGTTCATAGAATCTTGCATCTTCGGTAGCAATTAAAGAGTTGATAACATTAGGAGAGATATCTTTAAAATTTACATTGGTACGATTTTCGGCATAAACTCTACCCAATAAAACTCCGTCTTCCGAGTAAATTTCAGAGGCATCGGCATTTTTAATATTCTTTAAGGTATAATAATCAGGAAGTTTTCCCCAAAGGCCAATATAAACACTAGAGAAAAGAACACCAATAGCCAGAGCTAGCAAAAATATACCCAGTAAGGTGAATTTAATTGCAATTCGTTTGAATGAGTTGTTTTTTGATTTCTTTTTACTTGTACTTTTTTTTCGTGCACGAGTTTTTTTAGTTGCTGTTTTTTTTGTTTTGGTCATTCTAATTATTGCTGAATTTGTTATCTAAATAACGAAGAATATGCTTAAAGATTATATCCTTATTGCAGGTATATGGTAAAAATAGTTAATAAATATCATAATTGTAAGTAAAAAACGAGTCGTCTTTATTGTATTATCTGCAATATATTGATGACGAATAGCTTAAATTTTACTATAAAAATTAATTTATTTTAATTGCCCGCCATTGGTGCATTTTTAGCATGGGACAAAATTCTTCGGATACCTGCTGCTTTAAAAAGGGATAGCTTATTTCAGATAAATATAATCCCTGGGGATATGCCATGTTTAGTGGGTTTGGTGGTGTTTTGCTGAGTAAGCAGTTTTGAAATTGCTGAGGGGATATTTTATTTTTTCCCACTTCAATGAGTTCATGCATCAGAATGCGAATCATACCTTTTAAAAAGCGGTTTCCACGTATTTCGAAGCGAATAAATTTACCCGATTCATTCGTGTAGAATTGAGCTTTTCTGATGTCGCATTCGGTATGATTGTGTCTGTCTGGAGTTTTGCAGAGTGCTCGAAAATCTTTTTTGCCAAGCAAATAATTAGCAGCTTCCTGCATTTTTATAACATC
The DNA here is from genome assembly GCF_963677195.1 of uncultured Marinifilum sp. Classification (NCBI taxonomy): domain Bacteria; kingdom Pseudomonadati; phylum Bacteroidota; class Bacteroidia; order Marinilabiliales; family Marinifilaceae; genus Marinifilum; species uncultured Marinifilum sp. The sequence continues at coordinate 3,800,919 of NZ_OY781918.1, read as the reverse complement.
CAAATCAGTAACATTATAAAGGGCACTAATCTTGCTTAAGAATGGGTTTTTATGGGTGTGAATAAAATAATTATAAGTGCGTTCAGTTGCACTGTGCTGCGCATGATTTTTATGATCTACTTTAGTGATATGATAAATTGCAATATCAGGCGGAAGCATTCGGTTTAATGGAAAAAAAAGATGATCTTCAATCTTCTCTTCTATATCAATATGAAAATAATATTGCGAAGAATGAACACCGGCATCCGTTCTGCCACAACCTATGCAATGTATTTTTTGCTTAAGGAATTTACTTAGTACATCTTCGATGCTTTCCTGAACACTTTTTGCATTTACTTGTTTTTGCCAACCCCGGTACGAACTGCCTTTATAGCCTATGTGGAAGAAATATCTCACAATATAATTTTATGATGAGTGTTTTATTGAAAGTGTAAAGGTAAATAATCAATTTTTATAAAATTTAATTTGTGTTGAATTTTAAGCGTTTTGTGTACTGTTTATAAATAGAGCAGGTCCATTTATAAATCATTTGGAATAAACTATATTAGGGCTCAATTTTAAGATAGACAATTACCTTAATCAACAAACGAATGAAGAAATTAATAATTGCAATGTTTGCAACGGCGGCATTTTTTTGTCAAAGTTCTTTTGCTCAAGGGGTTTTAGAGCAAGTTAATGATCCTTTTTTTGGAGAGAGTTGTACAAGTATTATGGTTGGGAAAAAAGCATCGGTCGATGGTTCTGTAATTACCAGCCACACTTGCGACGGTCGATACAGAACATGGCTGCAAGTTGAAAAAGCAGAGAAATTTGCAAAAGATACGACTACTAAGATTTATAAAGGCACATTAAAGACAGAAACTGCCTGGGACAGACGAAAAATGATTGTTGCAGGAGAAATTCCTCAGGCAAAAGAAACGTATTCGTTTTTAAATACAGCCTATCCATGTTTAAATGAAAAACAGTTGGCTATGGGCGAAACTACCATTGTTGGACCAAAGGAACTGGTAAACGAAAAAGGAATGTTTCTGATTGAAGAGTTGGAGCGTATTGCTTTGCAACGTTGTTCTACAGCCCGTGGTGCAATTAAATTAATTGGCAAGGTAATTAAAAATTACGGCTATGGCGATTGGGGAGAATGTATTACTATTGCAGATAAAAAAGAAGTTTGGCAGCTCGAAATTTTTGGCCAAGGGCCAGATAAAATTGGCGGTGTATGGGCTGCTCAGCGTATTCCTGACAATCATGTAGGTGTGTCGGCAAATATTTCTAGAATTGGGGTAATCGATAAAAAGAACAAAGATTATTTTATGTATTCGGACAATGTTTTCTCTGTTGCAAAAGAGTTAAAGCGTTGGGATGGAAAAGAGGAGTTTAAATTCTGGAAGGCTTATGGAAAAGTGGAAAAACCATTTAAAATTCGGGAATTTTTTATTTTAAATGCTTTGGCTCCATCATTACAATTAGATTTTGAAGCTGATGAATTGCCTTTTTCGGTTAAGCCAGATCATAAGGTGTCGGTTCGCGAAGTAATTGCTCTTTATCGTGAAACTTATGAGGGAACCAAATATGATATGACTCAGGATTTAAAGATTTTGAAGAAAAAATACAATGATAAAAAAGAGGAAATAGGTGTTGATACTTTAATTGCGCCAAATGCTCATCCATGGCCAACGAGAGATCATCGTAATCTGCGAAATTATCTGAAAGAGGGCAGTGTTGAGTATCAAAGAACTGTTGCTGTTTCGTGGTGTTCATATTCTCATATTATTCAGTTAAGAGACTGGTTACCCGATGAGATTGGTGGTAGAGCCTGGTTTTCTTTCGATAATCCAGCACAGAGTCCCCGTATTCCTATTTATTCGGGAACTACAGAATTGCCGGAGAGTTTCCAGTTTTGTGGTCAGAAACGTTACCGAGAAGATGCTGCTATTTGGCAATATCGTAAAGCTAATAAGTTAGCTACTTTGCAATGGCAAACTACTCGTAAAGGGATGATGGAAGAAGTGACCTATTTTGAAAATAAGGGGTTTTCGGATGCTGAGTTTGTAGAGGCTAAAGTTCAAGCATTATTAAAAGATGGTAAAAAAAAGGAAGCAAAAGTATTGTTAAACAAGTTTACCCGCGATTTTACCGGAGCTAGCATGCTTCGATGGAAAGAACTGGAAAATAAGTATTGGGGGAAATTTGGCTTGGGATTTTAAATTGTAAGCCATTAAAATAGAATATAGAAACCGGTTAAGCAGATGCTAAAGCCGGTTTCTTTATTTAATTATCTTCGGCAAATTCTTTAAACATATTCAGGTATTTTAAGGTCTGTTTTTTAAATGCTACTGGCATTATCCATGCAAATATTTTCATGAATCCTTTCAATTGAAATTCCTGTTCGCTATGGTATTTTGTTTTGTTATCAGAAATTGAAATAAAACTTATTTTTGCCAAATTATAAACTCCTTTTGCTTTGTAGCTTGCAATAAATTCTTCGGGCAGATTGTTACTTAAAATGGTTTCTATCATTTCAATTTCTCTTTTGCCATTTTTAAAAAGCATTTTTGTTGTTGAGCCTTTTTCTCCAGGTTTACCTTCTAAATGTTCAAGAGACTGCAAGCCGTTCATCCATTTAAACAGCTTATCTTCATCTTTAAAAAGTGCTACAACTTCATCAATGGGTTTATTGATTTCAACTTCAACGGAGTATTTCATAAAGATCTTTTGAATTTTAATTATAGAAATGTACTGTTGCTAAGTAAGATACAAAAAATCTAAATTATTCAGAAACCTGCTTCTACTATTAGTGGTACGCTATTTTCTGTTAGTTTGTCTCTTTTAAAATTTCCATAGAATTTAACGTTCGAAAATCCGCTTTCGAGAAGTAATTTTTCAATTGTCTGTTTTCTTAGAGCCAGCAGAGGAATACAGTTACTAATTTTATTTTGTGATTCTTTAATTGTTAGGATTGTTTCAAATTCTACTTTGTTTTCTTCTTGCAAGTAATTGTAGTTTCTCTCGAATTTAATAGTCTTATTTTCAATGCTTGGCAGAGAAGTAATATTCTGATCGATGATTCTATCGTAATTAATAATTTGAAATAGTAGCTTGCCTGAAGATTTAAGAACCATTTGTGCTTTTTTAAAAAAATCGGCTACCATTTCTTCAGATTCTAAATGAACTAAAGTATTCCCAAAACAGGCAATAATATCGAAATGTGATTTGCCAAAAGAGGAATCTATATTAAGCATATTTTCAAATTTATACTCTAAATTATTTTTTGCATTTGCTTTCGCCATTGCTCTTTTTACCATTGCTTTATCTAAATCTATTCCAACTACTTTTTTGTAGTTTTTTGCTAATTCCACAGATAAATTGCCAGTTGCACAGCCAATATCTAAAACAGATAGTTCTGATGCTGATTTAGAATGTGATTTTTGTATGAATTCCAATTGAATTTTATTCAGAGGAAAGATGTATTCGTAATAAGTAGATATGCTTTGATAGAAATTCATGTTTTCTATATTTTTTTAGTTTTAAGAATACTGCAAGATATATAATTTAAGAGGTTTTTATAAAAACGGATTGTAATTGCTTGATAAATTCCGTGAGAACAAAGTTTCTATTTATGTGGTGGCAAAGAGAATTAATTGTAGGCTTGGTGATTTTTTTCTAAAATAAATAAGTGCTAAAATAGAATGGCAGTAAAAGTAATGTGTCGAAAAATGGTTCTATAACCTGCTTTTTTATGCTATAGAATAGTTTAAACGTATTGTCTGAAATTTAAATTAAGATATCTTTGCCTTTTATTCTTTCTGTCTGAACTAATAGGAAGAATAAATAGTATTTAATCATTATTAATATTTTTTTAAACAATGGAACAATTGAGAATTGTGTCGGAGAGACGTTCTCAGGTGTCTCGTTTCAAAAGGTGGAGTCGTAAAGGCTTTGGCGTGTTTCAAAGTCTGAAACATGAGGTTACTATAGGTTGTCTTGTTGCAACTTATTTAAGTACTGCCACCATTGAAAATGCAAGTGCACAAACCGAAACTATCTATGTAAACCAGGATCAGAAACTGGATGAGGTGGTTGTGAGTGCGCAGAGAACACCCGTAACGTACTCTCAGGTTGCCAGAGTGGTAACCGTAATGGAGAGAGAGGAAATTAGTGCTACACCAGTACAAAGTGTACAGGATCTTTTAGAACATTTGCTGAATGTGGATGTGCGACAAAGAGGAAATCATGGAGTGCAGGCCGATGTGAGTATTCGCGGAGGAAGCTTCGATCAAACCATGATTTTGCTAAATGGTGTAAATATTACCGATCCGCAGACAGGTCACTTGAGTATGAATTTACCGGTAGATCTGGAAAGTATTGAACGTGTTGAAATTCTTCACGGACCTGGCGCCAGAGTTTTTGGTCCCAATGCGTTTAGTGGAGCCATTAATTTTATTACTGGCACCAAAAGTAAAAATAACATTAAACTTGCTGCCAGTACTGGCGAAGATGGGTTTTATTCCTTATCTGCAGCAGCAACTTACCTTACAGGGCCTTTAAAATCTTATGTTGCCCTAAGCCGTAAAGCCAGCGATGGATATATCGAAAATACTGACTTTACATCTACAAATCTTTTTTATCAGGGACAATTAGCTACTTCGCAGGGAGATCTTGATCTTCAGGTGGGATATAATACCAAGGGATTTGGGGCCAATAGTTTTTATACGCCAGCCTATCCAAATCAGTACGAGGAAAATAAAACTACATTCGCCAGCTTGCGATTTTCAACCAAAGGGAAGGTGAAGTTTACTCCCGTTGTTTATTGGCGACGTCATCAGGATCGTTTTGAATTGTTTCGTGACAATCCTGCCTCATGGTATAGCTCGCATAATTACCATCTAACCGATGTTTATGGTACAAACCTGAATACCAGCTTTAACTGGGCACTGGGAAAGAGTGCCACAGGTGTGGAATTCAGATCGGAGAATATCTGGAGTAATGTATTAGGCGAGGAGATGGATGAACCTATGAAAGTGCCAGGAGAGAGCGGAGCGTTTTTTACCAAGCAACATACTTGTACAAACATGAGTTATTTTTTGGAGCACAATGTTTATCTCGACCGATTGACTATTTCTGCAGGAATTATGGCAAATTGGAATTCCGATTTGGGCCGTGGCTTTAACTTTTATCCAGGTGTTGATGTGAGTTATCAACTAAAAGAAAAATTAAAATGGTATGCATCGCTTAATCACTCGTTGCGGATGCCTACTTTTACAGATCTTTACTATGCAGGTCCTACAAATATTGGAAATGCTGATCTTGAACCCGAAGAAGCAACCACTTGGGAGAGTGGGTTTAAATATAATAATCGCTTATTCAGAGCACATGCTTCCATCTTTTATCGAAAGGGAACCAATATGATTGATTGGGTGAAGATGAATGCAGAAGATAAGTGGCAAAGTCAGAATTTAACAGATATAAATACTTTAGGACTGGAATTTTCTGCTCAATTGTATCCGAAAGCAATTTGGGGTAAGAATTTTCCTTTAAAAAGTCTGAAAATGACTTATGCTTACCTGAATATGGATAAATCTTCCGATGAATTTATCTCTTTGTATGTATTGGATAATCTGAAACACAAATTGAGTCTTACTTCCGACTATAGAATTTGGGGTAATTTGGGAAGCTCAATGAGTGTCTCTTATCAGAATCGCGAAGGTGGATATGTTTATTACGATAAGACCAACAGCACTTACGGCGAGGAACGCAGTTATTCTCCTTTTTGGCTAATGGATGCTCGTATTTACTATCAAAAACCTAAGTATACAGTATATGCAGAGGCTTCGAATATTCTGGACAAGGAGTATTACGATAGAGGAAACATAACTCAGCCAGGCAGATGGATACGAGTAGGAGTAAAGCTGAATCTCGATTTATAGAGGTTATAGGACAGCGATAGCTTAGACGAGGTTCTTTATTCCCCATAATTTAATTTTGATTGTTGGGACAGGCTATATCCTGTCCCGATTTTATCGGGAAGACCCGCTTGGTTTATGCTGAGCTTACCGAAGTATTGGGTGAGAGGGGCACAGTGGCGGTCAATTGACCGTCACCTGTCTACTCGATTATAGGTTCGTTCTTTATTTTTCTTCCATTTTTATTAATTCAAAAACCAATTTCTCATTTTTATAGTTCGGATATTGCATTTTAACAAAACCATATTCCTCATTGAAATAAGTTGTCAACTTTGATTTCCCCATCGTACCCATCCGACCAACTACATTAAATTCTGAGGAAATAGCTCATACAATTTATTCACTTTATGATCTGCAATTTGTTCAAGTACTGAATTGAGCCATTTTTGAGGATCTACATTGTGCATTTTACAGGTTCCAAAAAATGTATAGAACATAGCTGTTCTTTTTGCACCTTCATGCGATCCTGCAAACAGGTAATTTTTGCGACCAAGTGCATTGGGACGAATACTGTTTTCAATGGGATTGTTATCAATCAATAATTCTCCGTTATATAGATATGCCAGCAGACTATCCCATAAATTAATGGCATATAAAAATGCCTTTCCAATGGAACTTTTGGGAAGTACCAACTTGCTTTCATTACAAATCCATTTTCCAAAATTATTCAAAACCGGAAGTAATTTTTCCAAGCGAACAGCTTTTTCTGATCAGCAGATAAATCTGATATTTCTCTTTCGATGGCATATATCTTTTGAATTTGGAGCATTGCAAATTCAGCTCTGGTTTGATCTTGATCCAGTGCTTTTTCAAAATATCGGCGGGCATGAGCCCAACAGGCCAAATGGGTAACTTCTTTTTTATTTTTATACTGATCGTAAACTTTATATCCGTCGGTTTGCAAATATCCGGCAAATTCATTCAATATTTTTCGGGGAGCATCCTTATTTCGCCTCTTTTGATAATCGAAAACAACCATCCGTTTTAGCGGCGAATGATAAACCCAATAAAATCCACGATGGGTTTTGCCTTTTTTCTGCTTATCTAAAACCCGGGTTGGCGTTTCATCAGCCTGCAGGTAGCCATCATTTTTAACAGTATTCACCATGGCTTCATACAGCGGATTTAACAGATCACCCAACTGCTGTACCCATGAATCGATGGTCGATGGAGCAATATCGATATCGGCTCGTTTGAAAATCTGGCGTTGACGATACAATGGCAAATGATCCACATATTTATTAATCAAAATAGAAGATAAAAGGGCATTTCCGGCCAAACATTTTTCAATGGGACGTGAGGGCATATCAGCAATTAAGACACCTTCCTGATTTTCTTTTTCGTATTTTGGACGAATTAAAACCAACTTGAAAAATTTACCTGGTGTATATTCTAAAATCTCGGTTCTTTCCTCGCCAATTTTCTTTAAGCCATTTATATTTTCTTCCGGATTAATGATGATTTCACGCACAGGCAAATGTTCCGGCAGTTTGTTTCTTCCTTTATGATTGCTGGCTTTTTTACGGGTATAACTGATCTTTTCCTTTACGGTTTCATCCTTTATATCCTTATCTTTTTGGGCAAGTTCTTCGAAAGATAGGCTTAATTGATTTTCGTCAACAGAACCTTTTGCAAAACGTTCACTTTTACTACCAAATGCAATGCGCTGTAATTGTTTGATATAGTTTTGTTGGCTGGTAATGGTCTGTTCATTTTCCTGAATCAACAAATTTTGCTTTTGAATTAACTCCAAAAGTTCATCTTTGCTCTTATTTTCCAGCTTTAAACTCATGATGTTAAAATACATCAAAGCCTTCTAAAAACCTGATTATCCATAGAATTTTAATCAACAAAATTTGTAGATAAATATCTTCTACGCTTCTTGCATTTTTCAAAATCAATTCCTCGTAAAATCATGAATAATTCTTCATTAGTTAACTCAAAATTAGGAGTATCAATTCGTGTTGTTGGTCGCTTAAAAGTGCCTTTTTCCAAACGCTTGTAATAAATACAAAATCCATCTTTATCCCAGAATAATATCTTTACATGAGTCCTGTTTTTATTGAAAAACACAAAAAGGTATCCATTCATAGGATCCAATTGCATCCTGTTTTGTACCAGACCCGATAAGCCATCGAAGCCCTTGCGCATATCACAAGGCTGACTGTAGACAAATATTTTTGTGTTGGTTGAAATTGCAATCATCTACTCGTAAATTATAATTTGAGTTCCCGATTTTGTCGTGATTTCCATAACTTTTTCAGCCTGTTTTTTGCCATCCGATAAATTGATCTCTTGAAAATGCCCTTCAGATTGACAGGATCCCTCACTTGGATTTTGCAAACGGTATTTTTTCAGCCAATACTGTAATCCGTGTCGGGTATAATCTTTTCCCTTCGAAAATTCATACTGATTTAAATCGCTCTCCAAATACAACTCAACCTCCTTAAACATGATTTCTTCTTTTGTCATGCTCCAAAATTAAATTATCGAAAAATGAAAGAAAAGATGGGCTTGGTCGGATGGTTACGATGCAAATGCGGTAAATGCTGGTTATCCGGTAATGGTTAATCCTTCAGTTGAAGAGATCAGTACCGAACTAAATTTGGCAAGAAAGGAAATGCAAGAAGTGGTTCCTGCCGATCGGGCTTACGAGCAAGTTCAGAAAGACTTATATGCAAAACGTGAGCCTGTTGATGCTTTAATTCGTGAAATTGCAGATTACATTCAGTTTGCCGGACGAAAGGATAGTAGTTCGAATGTTCGCAGAACCATGCGCACCTATGGTTTCGAATACCAATACCTAAAGGGCGAGCCGATTGAAGAGGGGGTAGAAAGTGAAACTTTCGAAAATGAATAGTGAACCCATGGGCATGTTATCCCAAAGATTCACTATCATGAAGTAACAATGTGCTCTGTTGATCATTTGTTGCATGTGTGTTAAATGTCTGTAAACTATTTTACACATGCCGCGAAAGACGATGGAGTCATTGTTTTGTAAAGCTAACAAATGAGAACTTGCTATGCAATTCTAAACCTATCATCTACTCGTAATTTTGCTTTAACAATTTCTTTCCGGCAATAATTGTTTCATCAGCTTTATCAGTAGTAGTATTGTTCTGATTACTTGGCGCTTCGCCCAAACCCGACTTCATTTTTTGGCTTGATCCAAAAAAACGAAGCAAAAAAGATCAAGGCGGCTTTTTAAATCTCTTTTTTATCTGCCTCAAGCTTAAGTGCGATCGGGTGATTTTCGAACAAGTTCTCAACTTCCCGATCTTTCTAAAGCTTTCGTAGAACAAAAGAAATTTAAAAAAGATGCCATTCCACGAGGCGCTTAAAAATAAGCTTACTTTATCTGTGGTAAATATGGATATCTAATTGGTATAGATGACTTATTGTAAAATTATTTAGGACGATATTGTTTAGGAACATTTTAATTGCGAGTAGGTTAAAACAAAAACAGGACTTTTCAATTATAGAAAAGTCCTGTTTTGTTTACTTTTTATGTGATGAGTAGTTTAAAATTTTCGTCCCCAAATTTTAACAGCTCCACCCATTCCAATATTCATTAATCGTTTACCAGCGTGCCCTAATACAATGCCGCAAAATAAAGCAATGGAACCACATATCAATAGCAATATTTTAGATGTTAAATTATCGAGATCATTCCAAATTAAAAATGGTGTGAATAAAGCAGCAATGGTCATAATTACGCTGTAAATAATTTTCTTTTTTAGGATCGGTGTTGTTACCGATTTAAATCTTAATTTGCCATCAATAAGTCCACTTATAAAGGCTGCAATTACTGTAAAAGGGAAAATTGCCCCAGCAAAACGTGCTGCACCTAACAATACTTCAGGGAAAAAATTCGGAAATATCAGATTAATAATTAATGCTTGTAATATAAAAACCAATAAGGTTTGAGGAAAATGAACCGCAATTGGATGCATGTCTAAATGTAAAATTTTACTTCTACCAGGCGACATTCTTTCTTTGTACTGTTCAAAAACTTTTTTAGGTAAGCCGCATGCAGGACATACTTCTCCTAGTTCACTTTCTTTCATTACATATCCGCATGGTTTGCAGATGTAAAGTTTTTCTTCTTGGCTTTCTTTTTTCATATCAAAATGGACTTAAATTTTCTACTTATGTATAAAGTTGTAAAAAAATATTACCATTTGTATGATAAATTAAATTAGAATCTTTTTAAATTTCTATTTACAGGCGTTTATAAAATAAAGCTCTTATTCTTTTTCGCTTCCTATTTTAGTAACAATGCTCATTTTACTCATCATATAGTCATGCGAGTTTCTTTTGTGAGGAATGGTGCAGTCAGAGCAATTTTTAATTCCATTAGTATATTTAAAATTACCTCCGCATTTATCTTTTAGCATATATAAAGGGCAAAAGCAAAATAAACAATTAAAATCTTCCTCTTTTATTCCTTTATGACAAGGGAAATATTCACACTCCCGGTTTTGGAAAAATTTATAATTTTTCGACATGATTTTATTTTTTCTGATTTTTGGGTTAAAGTTTGTTTAGTGTAAGTTGTTTTGCAAATCTAAATGAACAATTAAATATTAGGAAAATAATTAAGGATTCTTTTTACTTATAGTTTAATTAAATAGTTTTAATCTAAATAAAGTTTGAAACTTAATTTTAATACTTAATTAAAATGGAGAAATGTATCTTTGAGCACAACCATTATAAATCCCAAATTTACATTACTAACACATAATAATTTAATCGGATGTTTAAATTAAAAGTTAAAGTTTTGGCTTTTGCCGAAGCTAAACAGGACTATATTGAATTGGGAAAAGAGAGATTGTGTACGATGCTTCCCGAATTTGCAAATCAGTTTCAATTTGTTGACGATAATGCTGATATTTTATTTGTTTTAAGTGGAGGAAGCGAGCAAGCGGCTAAACAAATTGCCGAAGAAGGAAAATTCTATATCATTTTGTCTAACGAACTGGATAACTCAAATGCAGCTGCATTTGAAATAAAAGCATGGATGAATAGAGAGGGGATTTCCTCTAAATTGCTTACCAATCCGGAGGAAATGAAGTCTTATTTGACTTCTTATTTTGAGGTTGCAACAGCAATTGAATCTTTAAAAGGCAAACAGTTAGGTTTAATAGGAAATGTATCTGATTGGTTAATTGCTTCTAAGGTTGAAAAAAATATTCTGGCAAGTAAATTAGGTATAAAGCTAAAGCAGATTGACTGGAAAAACCTGTGTTCTTTTGAGGATGCTCAAGTAAATAAAGAGTTCCTGACAAAGTTTGAGTACAAAAATGAAGTAGAGAAAGAAAATGCTTCTAAGATTTATAATATACTTAACGATTGTGTTTTAGAAGAGAAATTAGATGCCATTACAGTTGAGTGTTTTCCTTTGGTACGCCAAAAAGCGGTTACAGCATGTTTGGCATTGTCGCTTTTTAACGATCAGCAAATACCAGCCGGTTGCGAGGGCGATTTAGCTAGTATTGTAGGTATGATGTTTGCTAAAGCGGTAAGTGGATCAATTCCCTGGATGGCAAATGTCGCTCGAATATCAAAAGAATCTACTTTGTTTGCGCATTGTACCATAGGTAAGAATTTATTATCCGACTGTAAAGTTACTACTCATTTCGAAACTGGTTTAGGAACCGCTATTCAGGGAATGTACCGATACAATGATATTACAGTATTTAGAATGAATAGTAGTCTCACAAAAGCATTTATTACAACCGGACAGGTTTTGGATCGTCCACAATATGCAACTGCATGTCGTACTCAAATTGAGGTGAAATTACCCGATACTGCTGTGGATACTTTAAAAGAAAATCCATTGGGAAATCATCATCTTATTTTACAGGGAAATCAAACTGAGAAATTAAAGCTTGCTTGTGCTTTAATTGGGATAGAATTGGTATAAAATAGTAAAAGGAGATTTTCATTTATTGATAATCTCCTTTTTTATGTTTTAAAAATATTTTAGTGTAATTTTTCCATTTCTAACACTTTTAGCTCTGTAATATCATCGATAATAACAACAATGTATTTTTCTTTATTATAGATAAATAAGCGTGTCGAGAACTGTAAATGTTTGTCTGATTTAATACCATTATGATCTATAAAAGATTTAATGAGATGTTTGTTTTCAACAGGCTTATTTTCAATGTATGAATAAAGTGATGCCATTCTTAGTTCGCATTGGCTGCAATATGAAGTTGAACCGCAGGCTTTATTTTCTTCAATTTGGTGAGCACATCCTATGGCTTCACCACATCTGCGATATAAAATATCTTTTCCACGTTTGTTCGAAAAAATTGTGGTTAATGGGTTGTTAAAAGCTCTAATTTTTAGTTCGTTATCTAGTAACATTACACAACTATTAATATTATCCAGAATAATATTTAAGAAGTCGCTACTTTTGCTCAGAATTCTAAATCTTTCATTTGTATGTGTAATATCTGTCATTATATCTACTTAATTGCATTAGTTTTTAGTAAAACATAAAACAAGTTAAATGTTTTTCCGATATAAAACAAAATAAATTAATGGGTGTTATTTTATAAGAATTTATGGACTAAATAGATTTACTGAAAAAATTATGTAAATTTTATTCGGTGGAGATGTTGTAAACTCCTTTTACTAAAATATTGTTCATTGTTTTTGAATTTAAAATTTCGGTGTAGCCACCAGACTCATTACCTGTTTCTATTTTTTCTTTGCGTAGATAGTATTTATTATTTTCGTGTTTTTCTACAATAAAAATATATCGGTTTAATCCTGATTTTATTATTGCCTGACTTGGTAATGCATTAGCTTCTTTGCTATTTATAATTATATCTGCATTAATGGAAGCGCCATTGAATAGTTTATTTTTGGCTTTTTTTTCCAATTTGGCAAAGCAAGTTATTGTTTTGGTTTTAGGATCAATAGATTTACCAATACTGCTTATATGTGCCGTATACAATTGGCTAGGATTGTTTTGAGCGTTAAAATGCAACAGTTGACCAACTTTTATCTTGTGAATGTCTTTTTCGAATAAGGAAATTTGAACTTGAATTTGTTCTGTATCAATAATTTCGACTAATGATTGTTGTGGTTCGACATATTTTCCTAATACCAAATTGTGATGTGTAATATAGCCACTAATTGGAGCTGTTATGTTTAGCGCAGAAATAAACTTGCCATTTTCAATTTGAGTTTTATTAAGATTTAATAGTTCTAATTTTAATTTAAAGCCTTCGTATATTGCATTACTTGCACGGTATTTACTTTTTGCAGCAATTAAATCTTTATTTGCGCCTATATTTTCTTTCGAAAGTGTTTTACATCTTTCATAATCAGCTTTTGCTTTCATTAATTCTACAGAACTTTCGGCATAATTTTGTTGTAAATTAATTAATTCTTGCGATTCAATTTCACAGATTAACTCATCTTTTTTTAGGTAATCGCCAATAGTAAAATGAATATTTTTAACTATTCCCGGTATTGGTGTACTTATTTTTGCAATACCATTGGTGGGAGCGCTAAGGGATCCGTTGCAAGCTAAACTTGTTTCGAATAGCTGTTTTTTTAAGCTACCAATTTTCATTTCGTTGAATGCAAATTGCTCCTGACTAATAATACTCAAGCTCTCTGAGGTGTTAGCATTTATTTCGTTTTTAATTTCTTTTTGTTGGCAAGCGATTAGAAAACTTGCAAAAAATATTGCGATAAGAATATTTATATTTTTCATAATGGTCTTTTTTTACTTGCTTAAGTAGTTTACCTCGATAGCCAGCTGATTGTACTTAGCCAGCTGATCGAGATTTATAAGGTTTAGATTTACTGAGTTTTCTACGCTGAAAACAAATTTGAAAAAATCAATTTCGCCTAATTGATATGATTTTTGAGCTGTGTTTAAGAGTTGTTCACTTAATTTTCGACCCGTTTCTTCATAGTTTTGAATGGACTCATCGTATTTTTTCAATTCCAGAAGTAGCTCATTTTGTTGTGCAGTTCTACCAATTAAAAAATTAGTCCTTTTATTTTGATTGATATCTATGGCAATTTTATTGGCTTTAATTCGCGCTTTTTGTTCCCCAAAAAACAATGGCAAAGACAAGCCAATTTGGAATCCTTCGTAAGTTTGAGCATTCGAATAGGAATTACTCCCTCTAAAATAAGCCAAAGATATATCGGGAAGCAATTTGTTTTTTTCCAACTGAAACTGTGCATGTTGTTGCTCGTTTTTTAGTTTTAGAATTTCTAAATCGGTGCAAGTTTCTATATTGTTAATGATAATCGGAATTTTTGTAAGTTTTTGTTTTGCAATGGAATATGTGCTATCGGATTGTAGAATGGCATGTAATCTCGATTCGCAAATTTTTAAATTATAGTTTACTTCCTGTAGTCTTATTTTAGCTTGTTCGTGTTTCGATTTTGCTGTAAGTAAGTCAATTGGGCTTGTCTCACCTTGCTTAAAACTAAGTTCGGCTTTTTTTGTGAAGCTTAGGTACAGGGAATCTAAAGATTTAAGAATGTGCAGTTTGTTTTTTAGGTAGATAATTTGGTAGTATGCTTGAGAAACATTTTTACTAATTAATTGTTTGTTCCGGATATATCTGATTTGAGAAATGGACACATCTTTTTTTAATATTCTCGATTTAGAAGTGTAAACACTGGGAAATTTGAAATTTTGTTCCAGTCCGTAAATACGCAAAGGATGACCATTTTCGGCGATGTTATTTTGATCGTATGCATAATAAAATAGCGTTTTTTCCGGCGAAAAGGCACTTCCTTTTAAAGCTTTAAACTGATCTATTTCAAGAGTAGATGCATGAAGTTCTTTATTGTTATCAATGGCAATTTGTATGGCTTGGTCCAGTTTTATAGTTTTTGTTTGGCCCTTGCTGGTAAACGAAAAGCCCAAAATAATTAGCATAATCATAGATGGTTTTGATCGCAGAAAACGTAAGGGTTTAAAGCCAATTCCTGTTACATTATAGAAAATTTCGAAAAGTAGAGGTAAGGCGATCATGGTAAGCATAGTAGAGGTAATAAGTCCGCCAATTACTACTGTGGCTAATGGACGCTGTACTTCGGCACCAGCGCCAGTAGAAATAGCCATAGGAAGAAAACCCATTGCAGCAGCAGCAGCAGTTAGCATTACAGGGCGAAGGCGATCTTTTGTGCCAGTAAGAATTAATTCACGCATGTTGTTCATTCCTTTTTTCTGAAGATTTTTTAGATGCTCAATTAAAACAATTCCATTAAGTACTGAAATTCCAAATAAAGCGATAAAACCGATTCCTGCCGATACACTAAAAGGCATTCCTCTTATCCACAAAAACAGTACACCACCAACAGTAGAAAGAGGTACAGCTGTAAAAATAAGGAGAGCATCTTTAAAAGATTTAAAGGCAAAATGTAGAAAAACGAAAATTAAAAGTAAGGCTAGAGGAACCGCATATAATAAACGTTGTGTTGCATTTTGCAAATTTTCGAATTGTCCGCCATAAACAATATAATTACCTGGGTTTAATGATACTTCATTGTCAATTTTTGCCTGAATATCTTTTACTACCGATTGTAGATCTCGATTTCGTACATTTATGCTTACAGCCATCATTCTATGAGTATTTTCTCTCGAAATTTTAGCAGGTCCTTCGGCATAAGAAATATCTGCCAGTTCGTGAAACGGAATTTGATTTCCATTGGCAAGAGGAACTATTAGTTGCCGAATATTGTCGATGTCTACTCTGTTTTGTTTTTGCAAGCGAACTACCAAATCGAAACGTTTTTCTCCCTCAAACACACTTCCGCTCGATTTTCCTCCAAAAGCCATTGCTAAATAAGAGTTTAGTGTTTGGATATCTAAACCATAATGAGCTATTTTATTACGCTTGTAAATCACATTCATTTGCGGTAGGCCTTCAGTTTTTTCTATAATAATATCAGCGGCTCCTGGAATGTTTTCAATAAGCTTTTTAATTTCTGTGGCTTTTTCATTTAAGTAAGTTAAATTTTCGCCAAAAATTTTAATGGCAATATCGGCTCTAACTCCAGTAATTAGTTCGTTAAAACGCATTTCTATCGGTTGTGTAAATTCATACTCAATGCCAGGAATTATCGAAAGGGCTTCTTTAAATTGTTGTGCTAATTCTTCTTTATTACTTGCACTAGTCCATTCCTTACGCGGATTTAGTTTTATTATCATATCAATCTCCTCCATCGACATTGGATCTGTTGGAACTTCTGCAGCTCCAATACGACAAACAATTTGATCTACTTCAGAAAAACGATCGATTAAAATATTCTCCATTTTTGTACAGATCTCAACTGTTTTAGATAAAGATGTTCCTGTTTTTAGTACGGGTTGAATAACAAAATCACCTTCATCTAAAGTTGGCACGAATTCGCCACCCATTTTAGAGAACAGAATGCCTGTAAAAATTAGAACAATAAGGGATGATCCTAAGACTATTTTTTTGTGAGAACAAGACCATTTCATAACAGGGATATAAGAATGGTAACAGAAGTTCATAATTTTATTGGAAATATTTCTGCTTCCTTTTTTTTCGGGCTTTAAAAATAGTGCCGATGCGACCGGTAGCCAGGTAAATCCTAATACCATAGCGCCAATAATGGCAAAACTAAAGGATAGAGCCATTGGTTTAAACATTTTACCTTCAACACCTTCTAGTGATAAAATTGGGATAAATACAATAAGAATTATAATTTGTCCAAAAATGGCAGAATTCATCATTTTTGATGCTCCTGAAAAAGTAATTTTATCTAAAAGTGTTTTTTGTTCTTCAGGCTTAGATTTCTGGTATTCATCGGAGTTGGCATTTATTCGTATGGCTATGTATTCAACAATTATAACAGCTCCGTCTATAATTATTCCAAAATCGAGTGCTCCCAAGCTCATTAAATTGGCATCGATTCCAAAAACATACATCATCGATAGAGTAAAAAGTAAAGCCAAAGGAATCATAGAGGCAATAACTAGTGCTGAACGAATATTTCCCAAAAGAAGAATTACAATAAACATTACAATGATACATCCCAATAATAAATTTTCAATTACTGTAGTGGTGGTTTTTCCAATTAACTCGCTTCGTTCTAAAATCGGATTTATAAAAACTCCTTCGGGCAGATTTTTCTGTATTTGGGCTACTCTGTTTTTTACTTCGTTAATAACCAGTTTCGAGTTGGCTCCTTTTAGCATCATTATTTGTCCCAATACTTTTTCGCCTTGTCCATTGGCGGTAATTGCCCCATACCTATTGGCATACCCCAAATGTACAGTGGCAATATCTTTTATTAGAATAGGAATTCCATTGTTGTTTTTAACAACAATATTCTCAATATCTTTAATCGATTTTACTTGTCCATCGCCACGAATAAAATAAGATTGATTGGTTTTTTCGATATAGGCACCACCCGAAATGTTATTGTTAGCTTGTAAAGCTTTAAAAACTTCTATCAGGTTTAAATTCAGATATTGTAATTGATTTGGATTTATGGCTACTTCGTATTGTTTTAGAAATCCGCCCCAGCTGTTTACTTCTACCACACCGGGTATTCCTGATAATTGTCTTTTTACAATCCAATCTTGTACGCTTCGTAAATCCATTGCCGAATATCGACCTTCAAAGCCTGGTTTTACATCTAAAATGTATTGGTAAATTTCACCCAATCCTGTGGTAATAGGTCCCATTTCTGGTGTTCCAAATCCATCTGGAATATTGGCTGATGCCGATTTAATTTTTTCAGCTATTAACTGTCGGGGCAGGTAAGTTCCAATTTCATCATTAAAAACAACGGTTACAACCGATAATCCAAATTTTGAGATGGATCTGATTTCGGAAACATCGGGTAAGTTTGCCATTTCTAATTCAACCGGAGCTGTAATAAATTGCTCAATTTCCTGAGTAGATAGATTTCCAGATGTTGTAATAACCTGAACCTGGTTATTTGTAATATCGGGAACCGCACCAATGGAAATTTTGTTAATGGAATAAAATCCAAATAAAACAATTGATAAGGTAAACAAGATTACCATAAACTTGTTTCTTATACTAAATGAAATTATTTTTTCTAGCATAATGGAGGATTGAAGTTATTTATTTTAAAAACCAGCTCTAAGTAAATACTGGTAAATGTTAGAATATTATCCAACAGCTCAAATCTCTCTCCTCAATATTCAGATGAAGTAAATCAGTAATTTGATTTCAAGTTATAAAAATATCTACCTAAGTGCAATATATTTATAAGTATTGATTAATGAAAAATGTTTTTAGATTTATTTTGATAAATAAATTGCGAAGTTTATACAAGTTTGTTAAGTCTTAAAGGATTGTTAATTCTCTTTAATTATAATAATAAAGCAAAAATTTAAAAAGATTACTATAAAATTCTGTTATGATTTATTATTGCCATAGTCTTAGATATGAGAGGATTGTTAAACTGATCTATTTTCTATTCATTTTAAATTTTGTATTGTTTTATAACTTATAAGTGCTCTAGAGCATAAAAAAGGAAACAAAATTAAGATATCGACGTAAATTGAATTTTAGATTTACACTTTGATATGTAAATGCCCAAAAGCGATACTATTTAAGATTGACTAATGCTTTTTTTTAAAGCCAATTAAATTACTTATGAAGAAAATACTAGTTGTTGACGATAAACCATCTATGAGCCAGTTAATGGTCCGTTTTTTACAAAATACATTCGATGTAACAACAATGGAAGATGGTCTTAAGGCCATATCATGGTTACAAGATGGTAATATCCCGGATATTATCCTTACCGATTTAGAAATGCCAAATATGGATGGTATTGAATTAATCAAACGAATAAAAGAAAGTGGATATTTTAATGATATTCCAATTATTGTTTTAAGCAGTCAGGAAAGTAGTAATGTGCGTGTACAATGTCTGAAGCTGGGAGCTGAGGATTATATTATGAAGCCTTTTAATCCTGAAGAGTTAATGATAAGAATTGAGCGTTTGATTAAATAAGATACACCATGGAGACAGTTAGCAGACAAATGAAAATTATGTACATTGGGTCTGACGATGCTGTTCTTGAAAGTTTTCGGGGACAGAACGTAAGAGTTAATTTGGTTCATCTTAGCAATCCATTGCAAGCCTCTGAATATTTGGAGGAAAACATTATGGTAGATGGAATTGTTAGTGAGCTTGAATTACCAGGACGAAATGGTTTGGATTTTCACGATGTATTTGTAGAAAAGTTTGATAAAGAGAAAGCGGTTCCATATATCTTATTGGTAAGTGAAAAAAAACCTGAAATTATTAAACGAGCCATTAAGCAAGGTGTAAGCGATGTTTATGCTAAGCCAGCAAATGCTGAAACGCTGGTAAATCGTATTAATTTTTTGAAAGTACTTCAGGTGCACATGAAGTTTAACAAGCCCGAGAAAAGCAAAAATATTAAAATTTATACGACTCCTTTTTTTAAGAGGTCTTTTGATATTGTATTTGCTAGTTTGGCTTTATTATGTCTTTCTCCATTGTTAATAGTGTTTTTGATTGCAATACGATTGGAATCAAAAGGAAAAGTATATTACATTTCGAAAAGAGTGGGTACTGGCTATAGAATATTTAATTTTCTTAAATTAAGATCGATGTATCCAGATGCCGACAAGCGTTTAAAAGAACTTGAGCATTTGAATCAATATCAAAACGAAGAACAAGAAGACGAAAAAATTTCTGATGATGTTGTTCAAATAGATAATAATGTAGATAAAGAAGCAACTATACTTTTTGGTGATGAGGAACAGGTAGAGGAAACTACTCATATTCAAAAACGGAAACAGAAACAAGATAAAGCTTTTGTGAAGTTCGAGAACGATCCGCGAATTACTAAAGTAGGGCATATTATTCGAAAATTAAGTATTGATGAATTGCCTCAGCTAATAAATGTGATTAAGGGTGATATGTCGATTGTAGGAAATCGTCCGTTACCACTTTACGAGGCCGAGATGTTAACAACCGATGAGTGGACTGATCGTTTTAATGGTCCGGCAGGAATTACAGGATTATGGCAGGTTGAAGCCAGAGGTAAGTCTTCTAAAATGTCTCCCGAGGAAAGAAAAGGTTTAGATAATACGTATGTGGAAATTGCCAATAGTAAATATTCATTTTGGAAGGATATATGGATTATACTAAGGACAATTCCTGCAGTTTTTCAAAAAGAAAATGTTTAAAAATTATTATATGAAGTTAGGCATATTATTGTCTTTGTTTTTGGTGTCGATTGGAATAGAATTATCTGTAGCTCAAAATATTGAACGGGTTGTAGACAAAGCTGTTCAGGGGAATTCTGTATCCGATTTGATTTTGCCTTTAAATAAAATTCAAGAATTGGCACGCATTAACTCTCCCTTGTTAAAATTGTACGATTCAGAAATTATTATTGGGCAATTACAAATAAAAGCAGAAAAGCGCGAATGGATGACAAAATTAGGTTTCGAGGCAGGAGCAAAATATGGAATTTATGATAATTTGGTAATTACAGAAGGGTCGGAAACAAGTTTGTCGAATACAACTAGTAATACCCAAACAAGATATAATGTAGGTGTATTTTTAAAAATTCCTTTAAACAGTATTGTCGACAAATCGAATGTGAAACAGGCAAAAGCCGAACTTGAAAAAATTCGCCACCAAAAAGAAAGTAGTGTACAGGAACTTCGTAAATTAGTAATTGTGCAATATAACAATGTGCTTAAATCAAATATGAATCTCGAAATAAGAAATAAATCTTATGAGATGTTCAAATTACAGTTAATTAGAACAGAGAAAGATTTTGTGAATGGAAAGATTAATATATCAGATTACTCGAGAGTACGTGATATGGCTGTGAGGGCAGAATTAGAATTTGAAAATGTAAAAATTGAATTACGTACTGCCATTCAAATATTAAATGAAATTGTAGGAGCTCAGGTTACACTCTAAATAAAATTTATTTTGAATATTATATTTTTTATACGACTACTTCAGAAACACATTTTAATATTGGTAATTACTCCAATAATTATGGCAAGTTTGGTATTTTATCTTACCAGAAATCAGCCTAGTAATTTTGTTTCTCAGACTAAAGTTTATACTGGTATAGCTACAGGTTCATCTATTGTATCTTTAGAAGAATCAAAATTCGATTTGTTTGGAACCAGAACTGCCTTTGATAATCTGATTAACCTTATAAAATCTAAAGCAACGATTGAAGAGGTTGGATTAAGATTGTTTACTCAGCACATGATGCTTAACGAAGCCAGACAAGATATTATTTTACGAAATCATTATAATGAATTGTTATTGATTGTACCCGATGAGGTAAAAGCTTTAGTTGTAAAAGACAATTTTGAAAAAACTTACCAGAATTTTGTAAAATATAAAGAAAAAGATCACAGCAATTTTGTTTATGAATTAATACACCTTAATCACCGACATTATAGTGCTAAAAAAATATTGTCGAAGGTTAAAGTTAGTCGTGTACAATCGAGCGATATGGTTCAAATAAAATATGAATCTGATGATCCGGGAATTTGTTCAGAGACCTTGAAGTTATTGAACGAGGTTTTTGTGAAAGTATATTCTCAAATAAAAGTAAACCAATCAGATGCTGTGGTTCGTTATTTTCAAAAGGAAATTGATGGTGCAAGAGCTTCTCTAAATATGGCCGAAGAAGAACTTGTTGAGTTTAATCGCAACCATAATATTATTAACTATTATGAACAAACCAAGCATATTGCATCAGAAAAAGAACATTTTGATTTAATGTACACTCAAATTTTACTGGATCATGTAGCATCAGAATCGGTGCTTAAGGTTCTTGAAAGTAAAATGTCCGAAAGTGAAAAAAGAAGAATTAATAGCGATGAAATGCTAGTTCTTAGAGATAGTTTGTCTGATGTGAATTATCAAATATCTATGAAGATTAGTCGTTCAGAAATTTTTGGGGAATTAAATGACGATGAAACAGAAAAACTGAACAAATTAAAAACTAAAGCTGCAAAATTAACAGAAAAACTGCGTAAAAATGTTGATAAGCAATTTAACTTAGATAATAGTATTGAGGGGTTTACGGGGAGTTCTATTTTGGAGCAGTGGTTGCAAAAAATGATTGAGTTTGAATCTTCTCATGCTCAGTTGGAAGTTGGAAAGCAAATAAATCAGGAATTTGAAGATTTATTTGAAAAATATGCACCTCTTGGTGCAACAATGAAACGTTTGGAACGAAAAATCGATGTTGCCGAACGTAAATACCTTTCTATGCTTAATAGTTTGAATACAGCGAAATTAAAACAGCAAAATATTGAGTTGAATTCAAACTTGAAGATTGTTACACAGCCTTTTTTCCCAATAGAAGCAGAGCCTAGTAAAAGAAAATTTTTGATTGTAATTGCCTTTATGATTGGAGGAATTATTCCTACTTGTATTATTCTGGCATTAGAATTTTTAGATAGTAGTATTAAAACTGTTTTAAGGGCAGAAGATAAAACAGGCCTAAAGGTTGCCGCTATGTTCCCTAAAAATCTTGATAAAAAGGATAAATTAGATCATGAATTTATTAATGGTCGGAGCCTCGATGTAATTGCAAGAAAATTAAGTTTGCTGAATCATATCGAAAAAACCGAAGGTCCACATAAAATTTTACTTTATAGCACACTAAAAGGGGAAGGGAAAACTTATCTGTCAACTTTACTTTTCGAAAAATTTGAGCAGTTTGGCTTAAAAACATTATTTGCAGTACCTCATAATATAGATCCAATTTCTGGATGTAAATGTATTACCTATCAGGTAAAAGCAAACTTTAATCGATTGGCTTCTATTCAGGATATTTTGGGCGAATCGGTAAATATGGATGATTTTGATTATGTTTTTGTCGAACTACCTCCTATAATCGATAATGCATATCCGTTACATTGGTTTAAAGAGGCCGACAATTCCTTATTAGTTCTTCGTGCAAATAGAGCATGGTCCGAAGCTGATAATAATGCATTAAAAGATATTGAAATGGTAAGCGAAGGAAAACAATCCCAAATAATATTAAATGGAGTAGAGTTAAATGAAATGGAAAGTGTTTTGGGTGATCTTCCTAAAAAACGTTCTTGGTTTCGAAGAGGAATTAAAAATATTTTGAGATTACGTTTTTTTACCAATTCAAATATCCTTTAGATGCTAAATACCATTCGAAAAATAATTAGGGAGAAAAATATTCTATCCTTATCAACAAGTGTTTTAACTGCTGGTTTGGGCTTATTAGGTTTTTTACTGCTTACGCGAGGATTAGAAAAAAGCTTATTTGGTGACTGGGTGCTTTATACATCATTGGCAACATTTATTGATCTTTTGCGTTTTGGATTAACCAGTACCGCTTTGGTTCGTTTTGCATCTGGTGGAAATAAAGAGCAAAAGAAAGCTTATTTGGGAGCTAGTTTTAAAATAGGACTTTTTGTTGTAATTGGAATAGCCATTTTATTGTGGACTCTTTTATTTGTATTTGGAAACCTGAATATTAAACTGAATAATGGATATTATTTATTCCTAAAATGGTATCCTGTTTTAGCAATTTTAAATTTATCTTGGAATAACTCTGTTTCCTATTTTCAGGCGGGACAAAATTTTAAATCCATACTTTTTATTCGAATAGTAAATGTGGGTAGTTTTGTTCTTTTTTTAATTGTTAACAACTTATTCTTTCGCTTTGGTATAATTGAAATATTATATGCTCATTTGATTTGTAATTTATTGCCAAGTATTTTGGTGTTTGTAAAACGATGGGACGGATTTCTTTATATCAGAAAAGCTAGTAAAGAGATTGTTTGGGAAATGTTAAACTTTGGGAAGTTTTCCATGGGAACACTAGTAGGTTCAAGCTTATTAAGAAGTGCTGATACTTTTATTATTGGTTTAAGTCCGGTGTTGGGATCGGTAGGTATAGCACAATATGCCATTCCTTTAAAACTGACCGATTTATTAGGAATTCCACTTCGTAGTTTTACTGTTACTGCATTTCCTAAAATGTCTAAATTAAGTTTAAGCGGAAAAATAGACGAGTTAAAAGATGTGTTTTACTCCTATAGTGGAGCAGTAACATTTATGTTTATTCCTGTAGCCATAGGAGGTTTCATTTTTGCAGAGCAATTAGTTTGGTTACTAGGTGGAGATCAGTACAAAGATTCTCTTCCATTACTTGCAAATATTTTCAGAATATTTTCAGTCTACTCAATATTATTACCTATCGATCGATTTACAGGGGTTGCTTTAGATAGTATTAATAGGCCTAAAATGAATTTTTATAAAGTTATTGTAATGACTTCGGCAAATGTAATTGGTGACCTTGTTGCTGTTTTCGTATTTCAATCATTACAAGCTGTTGCTTTGGTTACTGTTGTATTTACCTTAATCGGAATTGTAATGGGCTATACATACCTTAATCGTGAAATCAAGATAAATATTTTACAAGTTGCAAATGGAGGTCTGAGTTTTTTTAAGAATTTGAGACAAAATATTTAAATCAGTACAAATGAGTAACGATTTTACCATAGTACGAGGTAGCGATATATTAAGAAAACCCATCTGGTTTATTGGTTTACTCCTTATGATGTCTGTTTTGGCTTTAATGATTGCTAAAGGGGGATTGGTAGCTGGAATTGGTATTATTTTGGTACCTGGAATGGTAACCGTGGTGTCTTTTATTTTTAAAATTCCTAGAATTGGACTTATTATAATATATCTACTTAATTATGTAATATTAGGAATGGTAAGATATATTAAAGGAGTACCATTGGGTTTAAGTATCGATGGAATTTTAATAATGATTTATCTCGCCTTGTTTTTTAAATCTTTTTTCGAGAAAATTCCATGGGGAAATGCTAAGAATGATTTGGTATTGTTAGCTGCTATTTGGTTTGGTTATGCAATGTTTCAGTTAGTAAATCCAGAGGCGGTAAGCCGGGTAGCATGGTTTTATGCTATGCGTGGTGTTGCATTTTATATGTTACTTATTATTCCCATTTTATTTGTTGTTTTTAATAAACAAAAAGATTTAGATCTGTTTTTAAAAATGTGGGCGGCTTTAGCGGTTTTGGGAACCTTAAAGGGGATGATGCAAAAGCACATTGGTGTTGATCCTTGGGAACAAGCCTGGCTCGATGGAGGTGGAGACCTTACTCATATATTGTTTGGTAAACTAAGAGTGTTTTCATTTTTTTCTGATGCTGGTCAGTTTGGAGCCTCGCAAGGACAGGCAGGTGTTGTTTTCGGAATTTTAGCTCTAAACAGAGAAAAGTGGGATAAACTTCGAAT
This sequence comes from uncultured Marinifilum sp., assembly GCF_963677195.1. Classification (NCBI taxonomy): domain Bacteria; kingdom Pseudomonadati; phylum Bacteroidota; class Bacteroidia; order Marinilabiliales; family Marinifilaceae; genus Marinifilum; species uncultured Marinifilum sp. Next base: position 3,775,634 of record NZ_OY781918.1, on the reverse strand, counting down.
TATATATGCCATAGTGGCTTTCTTAGGCTTATATGGAATGATGATTTCTGGAACTCGAGGAGCAATTGCAGTGCCCATTATGGGGTTCGCCTTATATACTTTTCTTAGGAAAAATATTCGGGTAATGATATTGGGAGCTTTAATGGGAATTGCTGTATTGGTATTTTTTAAATATACAACAATAGGAAGCAGTAATTATACAATAAACAGAATGCGTACAGCTTTCGATCCTAATGATGCCTCCCTACAAGTACGATTAGAAAATCAACGTAAGTTAAAAACATATATGGCTAGCCGGCCATTTGGTGGAGGTATAGGATCGGCAGGTAATTGGGGACAACGATTTACACCAAATACTTTCCTAGCAAATACCCCAACCGATAGTTGGTATGTTATGATTTGGGCAGAGCAAGGAGTTATTGGTCTTTTATTGCATCTTTTTATTCTTTTTTACGTTCTAGGGAAAGGAAGTTACTTAATCATGTTTAAGTTAAGAGACGATTGGCTGAAAGCACAAATGATGGCTTTGGCCGGTGGAATGTTTGGAATTATGGTTGCTTCCTATGGTAACGGTGTTTTAGGACAAATGCCTACTGGTTTGTTAATGTATTCTTCTATGGCCTTTTTGTTTATGGCTCCTAAATTAGATCAGGATATTGCTGATGAAAAAGCCTTAAGAGAAAAAAATAAAACTGACTTAAAATAAACTACTATGCAAGATAATAATAGAAAACTCCCAATGGTTTCCATTATTACGGTGAATTATAATCAAGCTGCTGTTACTTGTGAGTTTTTGGAAAGCATAAAGAAAATTACCTATCCGAACTACGAAGTAATTGTTGTTGATAATGCATCACCAACCGAAGATCCATCTCCAATTAAAGAGAATTATTCGTTTGTAAAATTTATTAAATCGGATGTTAATTTGGGTTTTGCCGGTGGAAATAATTTAGCTGTACGACAATCGAAAGGAGATTATCTGCTTTTTATTAATAATGATACCGAAGTGGAGCCAGATTTTTTGGAGCCAATGATTGATAAGTTTCTGGAGGATGATAGCATTGGAATGATGAGTCCAAAAATTAGATTTCACCATTCTCCCGATATTATTCAATATGCCGGATATACACCAATGAGTCCGTACACAATGCGTCAGCATATAATTGGTTACAGGCAATTCGATAAAGGACAATTCGATAAACCTGGCTTTACCTATAGCATTCATGGAGCTGCAATGCTGGTTCCCCGTAAAGTTATTGAAGAGGTTGGAATGATGACCGAAGTCTATTTTCTTTACTATGAAGAGCACGATTGGTGTGCAAGAATAAAAAAAGCCGGTTATAAGGTTTTTTATCAACCTAAATCTTTGGTTTTTCACAAAGAATCTATTTCTACGGGAAAAGAAAGTCCTCTTAAAATATATTACATATCCAGAAATAGAATTGTTTATGCCAAAAGAAATTCATCGGGACTGACTCTCCTTATCAATTTTGTGTATTTCAATTTAATAAGTTTTCCAAAATCAGTAATAAAATATTTATTAAAAGGAAGGTTTGATTTAATGAAATCATCAGCCAGAGCAATTGTTTGGAATTTTACCACTAGAAAAGAAATTTACGAAAATCCTAGTCTTTAAAATTTTACCTTATGAAAAAAACATTCGATTATATAGGTTCATTTACCTTAACAAATACTGTATCCAAATTTTACAATATATCCGATAAGGAAGATCAAAAAAAGAATTATTCTGCAGGAAAAGATGCTCAAAATTATAAATTAGGTGCGAATGAAATTTGTTTTCATGGGCGATTATACGATTGGCAACAATTTGGATTTAATTCGGAATCGGAAACTGTTTTAAATTTATTTTTAAAGGAGGGGAAAAATGCAATAAAGCGTCTCGATGGAGAGTTTTCTTTTTTTATTCAATCGAACGAACGATTCTTTGCTTGCAGAGATAGGCACGGAACAGGTCCACAATTTTTTTACAGTCGCGAATATTTTTCCAGTCACTTATTCGATTTGGTTAAAATAAAAGAAGTAGGTAAAAAACCAGATTTAAAATCTCTATCTCAGTTCTTATCAATTGGCTATATTCCTTCTCCAAATACATCGGTAAAAGGAGTTAAAAAGTTAAGTGCAGGTTGTTATATCGAAATTGTGAATGGAAAAGTAAAAGAGGGTGATTTGTATTGCTACGAATCTTATTCGACAGCTTATGGGAGTACAAAATTATCGGTAAACGAAGCTGTAGAAGAGTACGAGCGTTTGCATAAGGAAGCGATTCAAACAAGAATAAAAGGGCAGGATACTGTAGGACTATTAATGAGTGGTGGCTACGATTCGGCCGGAAATATTGGTGCACTAAGAGAATTTCATCAGGCTAAGGTTAAAACTTTTTCTATCGGATTTAAAGATAATCCATGGACAGAACTTCCTTTGGCAAAAATTCTTGCTAAAAAATTCGATGCTGAGCACAAAGAATATGAAATAGATGGCTCGGAAATTAATTTGCTTCCGCAGATATTGAAATGTATTGGCGATCCTTTCCAGGAAGGAGGTTTAATGGTCAATTTTATGGTAATGCAATTAATTGGCGATGATAAGCCGGATATTATTTTAGGTGGAGATGGGAATGATCAGCATCATGGAACTGCAGGAAAAGAATTAGCGCTTCACCATAAGTTTAAGAAATTAGGATTACAACCCGTTCAGAAATTTGCAGCTAAAGTTTTGGCAGGTAAATCGTTTCAAAAAGATGGTAAATTTTTTAGAGCAGGATTTCATAACGAGAAAATTCTAAATATCATGAAGAGTGATAATTTTGGTTTTTCGAATAATGAATTGAAAAGCTTGTTAACTTCTCAAAATTATATTGGAAAGCATGAGTATTTAAGTTCCGTACCAGCTAAGTTCTCCGGATTCGATGATTTTTATAAGGCTCATAATTATTTTTGTGATATCAAACAGGTAATTAATGAAGTTATTCTATTTAAGGCTTCTAGAATGGCCGATTTATATGAAAACAAGCTTACGTTTCCGTATATGAGTACCAAAATGTATCAATTTCTGGAAACACTTCCGCGTGATATGAAATTTAATGGTACTCTAGACGATTTGGCAAAAGGAAAAGGTGTGTCTAAATATCTGCATAAGACATATTTAAAGCCTAAACTTCCCGAAGAAATTACCAATAGGAAGAAACAAGGAGGTTTTGCTCCTTTACCTATATTTTTTAAAAGTGCTAAAAATAGGAAACTGTTTGCCAAAATTATACGTAAATCAGAAATCACCGGCGAATTCTTCGATAGAACAGAAATAGAGATTTTCTTGAAAGAATATGATTCGCATCTTGAAAAACCAGCTTATTGGTTTTGGTTTACTCAAGTAAAGGCCTTTCAGTACTTTAATCTTCTTATGCTAACCGTATGGTGGGAAATGATGATAAACGGAAAGGAAATCAATACTTTGGAAGACTTAATTTAATTATTATTACTTATGGAATCATTCTTGACTATTTTTCATGTATTGGAATATATACTATACATTTACTTGGGTGTAGCGGCTGTTTATATCTTAATTTTTGCTCTAGCATCAGTATTTAAGTATAAACCTAAAAGAGCAACAAATAGTAAGCAAAGAAAGACAGCTGTTTTAATTCCTGGTTATAAAGAAGATGCTGTGATTGTAGAGGTTGCAAAGCAAGCTTTGTTACAGACTTATGAGCAGGAAAATTATGACGTAGTTGTTATTGCTGATACTTTTAAAGCTGAAACGATAAAACAGCTTAAAGCACTTCCCATTAAACTCATCGAAGTAAGTTTCAATAAAAGTACAAAGTCAAAAGCTTTAAATAAAGCAATGGATATTTTGGGTGATGATTATGAAATTGCTTGTATTCTAGATGCGGATAACATTATGGAACACGATGTACTCGAGAGAATTAACGAAGCTTTCGAGAATGGTTATAAAGTAGTACAAGGGCATAGAGCTGCCAAAAATGTGAATTCCTCTTTCGCTATTTTAGATGCTGTAAGTGAAGAATTAAATAATAATATTTTTCGTAAAGGACACAGAGTACTTGGTCTTTCTTCAGCTTTAATTGGCTCGGGAATGGCTTTCGATTATGCTTTCTTTAAAAATATTATGAAACAGGTAAATGCTGTTGGAGGATTCGATAAAGAATTGGAGCTTCGTTTGCTTAAAGACAAGCAAAAAATTGAATACTTACCAGATGCTATAATTTACGACGAAAAAATTCAGAAATCCGATGCATTTGCGAATCAACGAAAAAGATGGTTGTCTGCACAATTTGTTTATTTTAGACGTTATGCATTACCAGGATTGTTTCATCTTTTATTTAAAGGAAATATAGATTTTTTCGATAAGGTTTATCAAATGATTTCACCACCCAGAATACTTTTATTGGGACTAGTTGGCTTAATTTCTTTAGTGTATTGGATGATTTTTTTACTAATTCCCGATACATTGCAATTGGCACTTAATCAGTATGATTGGAGTATTGTTTTAGGTGTTGTTATACTGGCATTCACATTGGGTATTCCCCGAAAATTTTATAATAAAGAAACCTTAAAAGCAATTTTTTCATTGCCAAAAGCTTTTTTCATTATGTTTATTTCTCTTTTTAAACTTAAGGGAGCAAACAAAAAATTTATCCATACCCAACATGGGCAATAAACCTAAACAATTATAACCAACTACTAACTTATACTACCTATGAAAATCGGAATAGAAGGACAGAGACTTTTTAGAACCAAAAAGCATGGAATGGACATGGTTGCTTTGGAGTTGATTAAAAACCTTCAGGAAATTGATAAAGAAAACGAATATGTAATTTTTGTTAAACCCGACGAAGATAAATGCTTACACAATACAGATAATTTTAAAATTGTTGAATTATCTGGAGGTCCATATCCTTTATGGGAACAATGGGCATTACCACGAGCAGCAAAAAAATATGGATGTGATATTTTACATTGTACTAGTAATACAGCTCCTGTTTTTTCGAGAATTCCATTGGTTGTTATTGTACATGATATTATTTATTTAGAAAGCATTAGCATTTTTAAAAAAGCAGGTACCTGGTATCAGAAATTAGGCAATATGTATCGTCGGTGGGTAGTGCCTTCGGTTGTAAAACGAAGTAAAAAAGTAGTGACGGTTTCGAATTATGAAAAGGAAAGAATTGCTAAGTTTTTTAATATGGATAGCAATCGTTTATCTGCAATTTACAATGGTGTTGGGCCTCATTTCCAAAAAATATCCGATCAGAATTATTTAAGTGAAATAAAAAACAAATATAATTTACCAGATCATTTTTTGTTTTTTTTGGGTAATACCGATCCCAAAAAAAATACAAAGGGAGTACTTAAGGCTTTCGCCGATTTTAATTCACAGTCTGAAAAACAATATAAGCTGGTGATGTTGGATTACAATGAAAGTGCTCTGCAAAGTTTACTTAGCGAAATTGGTCATCCCGAAATTCGAGAGCACATTCAATTAACAGGATATGTTCCAAATATCGAAATGCCTGCAATAATAAATCAATGTGATGTCTTTCTCTACCCATCAATGCGGGAAAGTTTTGGAATCCCAATATTAGAGGGAATGGCTTGTGGTGTTCCAGTAATTACATCAAACACCTCATCAATGCCCGAAATTGCCGAGGATGCAGCTCATATTGTTGATCCGCGTAAGCCAAAACAAATTACAGAGGGAATTATTAAAATTCTTGCCGATAATGATTACAAAGACATGCTAATAAAAAAAGGATTGGAAAGATCTAAATTCTTTTCATGGAAACGCATGGCGGAAGAAAATTTGAAATTATATAAAGAACTCTAAACTAAAAATTCACAATCATGATAGAAGGTAAAAATATAGTAGTGGTTGGAATTCAGCCTTGGGACATCGAAATTGGGAGTAATTGTAAAAATATAGCCACCGAATTTGCAAAAACAAACCGTGTATTATATGTGAATTCTCCATTGGATAGAATATCCCGATTTAGAGAAAGAAATACCGATAAGATTAGGAAGCGAATTCGAGTAAAAAAAGGGCTAGATCCTAGTTTAATTGAAATTGGTGAAAATCTTTGGAATCTATATCCAAAATCTATGGTTGAATCTATAAACTCAATTCGATCTGTTACCCTTTTTGATTACCTAAATAAACGAAATGCGAAAAGATTTGCCAGCGATATTAAGGATGCTTGCAAAGAATTAGGATTCGATAATTTCATTCTATTTAATGATAGCTCTATGTTTTTAGGTCAGCATTTAAAAGAATATCTACAACCTTCGGCTTATATCTATTACATGCGCGATTATCTTATTAAAAATCCATATTGGAAAAAACATGGGGTAAGATTAGAGCCAAAGTTAATTGCTAAAGCAGATGTTGTAGTTTGTAATTCTACTTTGTATGCCGAATATGGAGCCAATTATAATAAGCATTCCTATATGGTCGGTCAGGGGTGCGATACATCACTTTTTAATGATTTGGAACGAGATATTTCAATTGCAGATGACATAAAAGAAATTCCAAAACCAATTATAGGATATGTAGGTTTTTTAAGCTCTCGTCGTTTGGATATTGAAATTATTTCGCATTTGGCAAAAGCTCGTCCTAACTGGAGCATTGTTTTAGTAGGACCCGAAGACGAGAAATTTGCAGAGTCGGAATTACATCACTTAACTAATGTTCACTTTTTAGGAAGTAGAGATTCATCGGAATTACCAAACTACATTAAAGGATTCGATGTAACTATGAACCCACAGCTGATTAATGATGCGACCATTGGAAACTACCCAAGAAAAATAGATGAATATTTGGCTATGGGTAAACCAGTACTTGCTTCTGCAACCAAAGCAATGGAATATTTTAAAGATTACACTTATTTGGGAAAAACACCTGAAGACTATGTGAAACTTGCAGAAAAATCTTTATCAGAAAATAGTAAAGAGCTCGAAAAAGCACGACGAGAATATGGCACAGGGCATTCCTGGGAAAATAATGTAAAAGAGATCTATAAGTATCTCGAAGTAGTAGCCGAAGAAAAACTGTTGAAATTATGAGTGTACTCAGCAAAATAAAAAGTAATCCTAAACTAAAAGCCTTTGTGCTTTGGAGTATTGCCCCAAAGCGAAATCCTAAGCCTCGTTTATGGGTTCGCTGGTTTGTAAATCCATTTATCCATAAAAAAGGAAAAGGTGCCACTATTCGAAGAAGAAACCGTATTGATGTGTTTCCATGGAATCGTTTTGAAATTGGTGATTTAACTACCATTGAAGACTTTTGTACCGTTAATAACGGTTCGGGACATGTATTGTTGGGTAGCAGAGTAAGAATTGGAATTGGAAGCGTTGTTATTGGCCCAGTAGAAATGGGGAGTGGTTCTGGTTTAGGACAACATGTTTTTGTGTCAGGATTTAATCATGGATATAAAGACGGTAGTAAAAATTCTAGTGTGCAAGCTTTGGATATTCGACCAACAAAAATTGGTGAAGATTCACATATTGGTGCTAACTCGGTAATTTTGGCTGGTGTAAAAATTGGTAAACGTTGCCAAATTGGTGCAGGAAGTGTAGTCACAAAAGATATTCCCGATTTTTCGGTAGCTGTAGGTAATCCTGCAAGAGTAATTAAGCAATTTAATCAGGAAACAAATAAATGGGAAAAGCTTTAATAAATAGGAAATAGAAATTAATTAGCTAAAAACAAAAACTACTCGACTTATGAAATATATAGAAATAACATTTTGGATTGCTCTTTTTATAATATTCTACTCCTATTTAGGTTATGGGATTTTACTTTATTTAATTATTAAATTACGTAGACTGTTTGGATTATCAAAACCTTATGAGGGTAATGATGATTATGAGCCAGAAGTAACCTTATTTGTTGCCGCATATAACGAAAAAGATTACGTAGACGAAAAAGTGAAAAACTCGAAGAGTTTAAATTACCCGCAAGAAAAAGTTCGTCAAGTATGGGTAACCGATGGTTCGGATGATGGAACTCCTGATTTGCTGCGTAAATATGATGGAGTAGAGGTATATCATGAAGATGCACGAGGTGGTAAAATTGGTGCTATGAACCGCGGAATGAAATTTGTTAAGTCGCCAATTGTAATTTTCTCTGATGGTAATACGAATCTTGGCGAGGATTCTATTCAGGAAATAGTGAATTTATTTAAAGATCCTAAAGTTGGTTGTGTTTCGGGAGAGAAACGAATTTACCAAAAAGAAGCTGATGCAGCTGCTGGTGCCGGAGAAGGTTTGTATTGGAAATACGAATCAACTCTAAAGAAATGGGATGCAGAATTGTACTCGGTAGTTGGTGCGGCAGGAGAGTTGTTTGCTATTAGAACAGACCTTTGGCAAGAAGTGGAAAAAGATACTCTGCTCGACGATTTTATTATCTCTTTAAGAGTAGCCATGTCTGGATATACTATAGGATACAATCCTAATGCTTATGCAATCGAAACAGCTTCAGCTAATGTAAAAGAAGAATTGAAACGTAAAGTACGTATTTCGGCAGGAGGTATTCAATCGGTGGTTCGATTAAATCCTCTTTTAAACATATTTAAGTATGGAACTTTATCATTTCAATACATTTCGCACAGGGTATTGCGCTGGACATTAACACCATTGCTATTGCTTATAATTATTCCGCTAAATTTTGCTTTGGCTTATAATTCCGGTATGAATCTAGCTAATATTTATACAATTTTATTTTATGGGCAAATCGCTTTTTATGTGGCTGCATTAATTGGTTGGTTTTTAGAATATAGAGAAATAAAAATAAAAGCCTTGTTTGTACCTTATTATTTCTTTATCATGAATCTTTCGGTGTACCTTGGCTTTCGCCGATATATAAAAGGAAATCAATCGGTAAAGTGGGAAAGAGCTAAACGAGGATAGTTCGCATACTGTAAATTATCATAAAAAAACAGGGCAATACAATATTGCCCTGTTTTTTTATGATAATATTAATGGGGTTTATAATTTAATTTTCGCTAAATGGCAATTCCAAAATAAATTTACTGCCTTTCCCAGCTTCGCTTTCCACCAGAATCTGACCATTCATTTTACCTGCAAAATTATTAGCTACTTTTAATCCTAAGCCACTTCCCGATTCTCCATTTGTTCCATAGGTAGAAAGGTGCTCGTTTTCGTTAAATAATTTAGGAAGATCTTCTGCAGGAATTCCAACACCAGTATCTGATATTACAATTCTAAAATCGCCATTAATGTTTTCGGTTGAGATACTGATATCGCCTCCTTCAGGCGTAAATTTTATGGCATTGGATACGATGTTTTTAAGTACCATTTTTAACATGTAAGTATCGGTGTGGACTTTTAGTTTTTCTTTAATTTTAGGAGAGAAACTAATTTTTTTCATGTTCAAGTTGTTTTTGAACATAAAATAGGTGCTTTCCACTAATTCTTCTAAAACAATATCTTCGGGATGAAACTTTAGAATTCCACTTTGTGATTTAGCCCAACCAAGCAAATTTTCTAATAATTCCGAAACATCTTCGCTCGATTGAACCAGAGTTTTCATTGTTTCTTTATAATCATCGCTGCCATATTCAAAGAAATCTTTAGCCAAAAAATCTAAAGTCATTTTTATATTACCCAAAGGTCCGCGTAAATCATGACCTATTACCGAAAACATTTTATCCTTTAACTTATTTAGTTCGCTTAAATGATCGCTTGTTTCCTGCAATTCATCTCTGGTAAATTTTAATTCCAGATGAGTTTTTATTCTAATAATTAGCTCTTCTTTATTAAATGGTTTGGTTATATAATCTACTCCACCCAGTTCAAAACCTTTTACAATTTTTGATTTTTCGCCCACAGCTGTTAAAAATATAATAGGCAGATTTTCATTTTCTTTTTTTGATTTTAATATTTTACAAACTTCAAAACCATCCATTTCTGGCATCATAATATCCAAAAGAATTAAATCAGGATTAGTTCTTTCGACCAGATTTAATGCATCTTTTCCGTTAGTTGCAATAACTATTTTAAAGTTTAGTTCTCGAAGGGTTAATGCAACAATTTTAAGGTTGTTTGGATTGTCATCAACGACTAAAACTGTTGGTGTTTGTCCTGCTAGGTCTATTTTCATATTATAGTAAATAAATATTGAGTAGTATTTTTGCTTGTTTTGTTATGATCTTCAAATTTTTTACGGAAAAATTCTACCTAGGTTTAGAAAAATATTGATTTTATTTCTGAATAAAATTACTAAGATATCGAACTATGTTTGTTTTTTTTCGTAATAAAATTTAATGTTACAAGTCTTAGCTTTTTAACATTAACTATTACACAATAAATTTTAACTACTTATATATTTACTGTCGCTTATGAAAGGATTAGTTTTTTGTGAATTTCTGAATATGATTGAAAAGGAATTTGGGTACGAAACTGTCGATCACATTATTGAAAAATCTAATTTACCCAGTAAAGGTGTTTATACATCGGTGGGAACCTATTCGCACGAAGAAATGTTTACACTGGTTAACAAATTAAGTGTAAAAACAGGAATTTCGGTTGATAAATTATTTTATTCATACGGTAAGTATGTTTTTGGTGTATTTGCAAATGCATATAAAAATCTAGTAAAAGGACATACAAATGCTTTTGATTTTTTAGGTAGTGTTGAAGATACCATTCATGTGCAGGTGTTGAAATTATATCCCGAAGCCGAATTGCCAACAATAGAGGTACAAAAACGAACTTCGACTTTTATGGAGCTGATATATACCTCTCAGCGTAAAATGTCCGATTTTGCTGAAGGATTAATTCAGGGTTGTCTAAATCATTTTAACGAGAAAGCAACAATAAGTAAAGAGTATTTAAATCAAGATCAATCCGAAGTATTATTTATTATTCAGAAAAATGTATGAGTAAAGAAAATGAATTAATGCAGCGCAAGCTTGAGAGAGAGAAAGCTGCTCGTTTTCAGGCCGAAAAACTTCTGGAAGAAAAATCTCTTGAACTTTATGAATCGAATTTACAACTTAAAAGTTTAAATAATAATTTAGAACAGCTTGTACAAGAAAGAACTCAGCGCTTGCTGGAAACAGAGCAGGAGTATTTTACTTTAGTAGAAAGTATTACCGATATAATTTGTAAAGTAAACCTTAAGGGTGAAATTATATTTGTTAACCAGATTGCTAGCGAAATAATGGGGCGATCAAAGGAATCTTTGCTTGGGCAAAATGTATTAAGCTTTGTATCGGATGAATATCGAAGAAAAATTTTTCAATATTTTGCCCGACAGTTCATCACAAATAAATGTATTAGTTATTTCGAATTGCCAATTCTTACCCGAGATGATAATGTTTTATGGGTTAGAGTAAACGTGCAATTTACCGAAGATAAATGTAAAAATTGTGAACTAAAAAGGTGCTTTTTAGCGGGTACTCTTGAGGAGGTAACTTCACAGAATAACTGTAATTTTAAAGAAATTATAATTGTAGCTCATAATATTACCGAACGAAAGAAAAACGAATTTGAAATTGCCCGCAATCTAAAACAACAGCAAATTTTAACCGAAATATCGGTAAATTATAATTCGCTCGACGATTTTGAAAGTAGTACTCGTGAAGCAGTAAGAATTGTTGGTGAGCATACTGGGGTAAGTCGAGTATATATTTTTGAAGATAGTGCCGATAGAAAAACAACCAGTAATACCTATGAATGGTGCAATAAAGGTATTGAATCTAAAAAAAATGAACTCCAGAATGTTGCTTATAGCACAATTCCATCATGGCAAAAATTACTAAAAGAGGAGGGGATTGTATATTCCGATAGCATTGTCGATTTACCTGATGACTTATGGGAAATTTTAGAGTCGCAAGGCGTAAAGTCGATTATTGTTTTACCGCTGGTAATTTCGGGCAAAATGTTTGGTTTTATTGGTTTCGATGAGTGCGATATAAATCATTTATGGAGAAAGTCAGAGATAGAATTGTTACGAACTATTAGTAGTATTATTTCGACTGCATTTTTAAGAAATCAAATTCAATCCAATCTTGTTTTAAGCGAGAGAGAAAATCGTGGAATTATAAATTCAATTCCTGATGAAATTTTAAAATTAAAAAGAGATGGAAATGTAATTTCTTTTCAGACAAAATTTGAATATAGCTTATTTGATAAATTAAAAAATAAGGATGTTAACTCTATTTGCGATGTTTTAAACGACGAATTGTGTAATTCTTTTATATCGGCAATTGAAGAATGTTTGGTAAAAGGAAATTTCGAGTTTAATTATAGCAGTTTTAATCGTGATAAGATGCTATATTCCGAAGCACGTTTTGTTAAGTTAAATACAGAAGAAGTTCTTGTAATTATTAGAGATGTTACCGATCTTAAAGAGAAAGAGCAGCAACTTCAAATAGAAAAAAATAAGGCAGAACAAGCCTCTAAAGCAAAATCGGAATTTCTTGCCAATGTATCTCACGAAATTCGTACTCCAATGAATGCTATTCTTGGCTTTAGTGAGTGGCTTCATTCTAATGTAGAGAATCCTCAGCACAGAAATTATTTGCATACAATCTTAACTAGCGGTCGAAATCTTCTAGCTCTGATTAATGATATTCTAGACCTTTCAAAAATAGAGTCGGGTAAGATGAATATTGAGTTGGAGCCCATGCAATGTAAAATTGTAATTAACCAAATTAAGCAGGTGTTTAAGCAGAAACTTGAGCTTAACAACTTAGCATTTAATATTACTGTTGATAATTCGGTACCACAGTATATTTACATGGATGAGGTTCGATTCTATCAAATTTTATTTAATTTGGTTGGAAACTCAATTAAGTTTACTTCTAAGGGATATATTCATGTATCGGTTTCGGCGGCAAAAACAAGTGATCCAAATGCGATAAATCTATTTTTAAATGTAGAAGATACTGGAATTGGAATTAAAAAAGATCAGCAGGAAAATGTTTTTAAGGCATTTACTCAGCAGAGCGGACAAAGTAATAGGTATTACGAAGGAACAGGCTTGGGTTTAACAATTGTAGGAGGTTTGCTTAAGAAATTAAATGGTGAAATAAGTTTGCAAAGCAAAGTTGGAAGAGGATCGAAGTTTACTATAAAATTTAAAAATGTAAAAATAGCAGAAGTATCGGCCGATGAGGATTTAAAAGCACAAGAATTAAATAATTTTACTTTAGAACCATGTAAAATACTAATTGTTGATGATTTAAAATTTAACATATTGGTATTAAAACGAATTGTAGAGTTCGAAAATGTTACTTTTTTAGAAGCAGAAAGTGGAGAACAAGCCATCGAATTAATGGAAACTGAAACACCAGATATTGTGTTTATGGACATTCGAATGCCTGGAATGAATGGATATGATGCGGCAGAAGTAATTAAAAATAACGAAGAATGGAAAGATATTCCGGTGGTTGCGTTTACAGCTTCGATAATGAATGACGAGTTGGATAGAATTCATGAATTATTTGATGAATATCTGCAAAAACCAGTTTTTAGAAAAGATGTATTTGCTGTACTTAAACGATTTCTTCCATACCGATATCTAGATGAAGAAGAAAACGAAGTTGAGGTAGAAGAGATAAAGCTTTCGGAAGATTGCATTAAATTATTACCAGAGCTTATTGCTAAGCTGGAAAATGAATTTTTAAGCGAATGGAATAAAATTAAAGACGACTTAATAATTTATGAAATAGAACAGTTTAGTGAAAATCTGTCGGAATATGCTTTTAAAAAGTCTTGTGGACTTTTAGATGTTTATTGCAAAGAGTTGGATATGGCAATTCAATCTTTCGATATTGAATTAATAGAAAAGCAATTGAATGGATATGATAAATTGATTGAAGATTTAAAATCTTATTTAAAGTAAATCAAATTATAAATATAAAGCTCGCAGCATTACTTATTGCGAGCTTTGTTGTATATGTTTCTTAATAAAAGAAGTTAATTATGAAACGTATTTGACTTGTTGCAGGACAATTGTAAATTATTAAAATGGCTTTAATAATTTAAGTTTTGCTTAGGATAGATAAAAAACAACTATTTTAGTGCTTTGTTTTCAGGCCAATTTAAAATAATTATGAAACTCGATAGAATTAAGCTTAATATAGAGGAAATACCATTTAAAAAGTCACTTAGTTTTCTTCCATTAATAAATAAAATTAAAGAAGAGCAAAAGTTTGATAATTATTCTAATATACAGGCAGATGCAATACTTAAAATGCTGAAGGATAAGCCTGAATTAGAAAAATCCGACTTTGATATAAAAGACGTTTCTAATTATAAAGAAGAAATTCATATCCTGATGAGTTATTTTTATACACCAACTCAATATAGAAATTCAATTGGTGTGGTTGCTACTCCTTTCGATGATGAAAATTTCTATTTTACGCCAAAACATGAGGAATTATATGGCAACGAAAATCTAAAGATTGAGCTTGTTGGACAAGATGATCAGGATAGATGTTACAAAACTTTCACTTTATTGTTTTATGCATATTCGATGATTTTGTCGAAATTTTACAATAGAGAGCTTGGAGATGAATATTTTTTCTTGTACAAAATTACTGATAAGTTAAATGATCTTGTTAAATATTATAAACTCGAATTTGACAGATCTTGCATAGATATTACACATGATGGTAAATTACCCGAAATAAGTGAAGAGCAATTTTATACCATGCTCAACAATCCACTGGATATGGATTTTTGGCTAGAAGTACTTCCACTAAATAAATTTAAATTTTGTGGATTTTTACCTTTTCAGTATGTCGATGTTAGTCAAATTGAAATAATATCCTCTTTAAAATCACAATTGCTCGAGAAAGCATCAATCATAAAAAACGAAAATTTTGAACAATTAGAACAAAATATTCGATCTTTATTACAATTACCTAATTTAAATTTAGGAATCGTTTCTTTTAGCATGAATCAAGGAAATGTGGAAAATCGAGTAAATTACTGGCACGGATTCTTAAATCCTGAAAAGTTTAAATGTGAAGACTATAAAGGAACGATTTATGAAGAAGCTGCTCATATAGAGTCGGTTGTTTTGGTAAACGATCTTTCTAAAAGAGAAAATTTAAAGCCCTTGGAACAAGCTCTTTTAGATCAGGGAATAAATAATATTAGTACTATTCCTCTTTATAACGATAAAGAATTGGTTGGTATAATGGAAATAGGATCAACCAAAGCTCATGATATTACATTCTCTAAATTACGGGTTATTAAAGACATTATTCCTATATTCTCAATTGCAATTCAACGAACAAGTGAGGAGTTACAAAATAAAATTCAGGCCATAATAAAAGAAGAATGTACAGCCATTCACCCTAGTGTTGAGTGGAAATTTTTAAATGCAGCATCGAATTTATTAATGGCAAAAGAAACAAATGTATCTTCAAAAATGGAAGAAATTGTTTTTTCGAATGTTTATCCATTGTATGGTGCCATTGATGTTCGTCACTCTTCCGATATTAGAAATCAGACTATTCAGGATGACTTAGTCGAACAATTAAATTTGGCAAAAAAGGTATTGCTCGGGGTGTACAATAATATAAATATGCCTATTTACGACCAGTTAATTTATAAGGTCGATTATTTTATAAATGGAATAAAGGAAGGTTTATCTTCGGGTGATGAAATGAATGTTTTGGGATTTTTAAGAAGCGATATTGAACCTTTATTCGATCATTTTAACGAAAATGGAGAAGAAGTACAACTGGCAATTGAAAATTACCGAAATAACATAGATCCCGATCTTAATATTGTTTACAAGCGCCGAAAAGATTTCGAAGATAGTTTAGGCTTTATAAACGAATGTGTAACTTCTTATCTAGAAAAAGAGGAAGATAATGCTCAGGCTATGTTTCCGCATTATTTTGAAAAATACCGTACCGATGGAGTTGAGCATAATATTTACATTGGAGATAGCATAGCCAATGGAAAAAGTTTTGACCGTATATATCTTAAAAATTTAAGATTGTGGCAATTAATTGTATCCGCCGAATTAGCAAGAAAAACCGAAGATCTAAAAGAAACTTTACCAATACCACTCGAAACAACAGGTCTAATATTAGTGCACTCGCAAGCTTTAGCAATTCGTTTCCGTCAGGATGAAAAGAAATTTGATGTAGATGGAGCCTATAATATTCGGTACGAAATTGTTAAAAAAAGAATAGATAAAGCCTTGATTAAAGGTACAAACGAGAGATTAACACAGCCGGGAATGCTGGCAATTATTTTTAGCGAGGAAAAAGAAATAGAAGAATATAAGCGCTATTTGGAATATTTAATAGCTTATGGATATTTTGAAGATAATATTGAATCTTTGGTACTCGAAGATTTACAGGGAGTATATGGTTTAAGGGCCATAAGAGTAAAAGTAAAGAAAGGAAAAGAGGAGAAAGATGTACTAAAAATGGTAGAGAATTTAAAATTGAATAATTAATTTTACAATATAATATTCTAATGATATAAAAAAGATAGTTAAATTAGTGTGTTTTGTAAATTAGGGTTTAATAATCTTAAATAACTCGCTTTATTTAATAGCTTTAGCATAATATCTTATATCCCAATTGAAAGAAAATATACACAATGAAATACACCTTTCTACTTGCTCTTATTGTTTTTTATGCTTTTACAACTTTAGCTCATAATATTCAGGATTCTACGGTAAATAACAAAAGGCCAAAAATTGGTTTGGTATTGAGTGGTGGTGGCGCAAAAGGATTTGCACACGTTGGTGTTCTTAAGGTTATTGATGAGTTGGGAATTCCTATTGATTATATTTCCGGAACAAGTATGGGAAGTATAATTGGTGGATTTTATGCAATTGGATATTCGGCAGTTGATATTGAAAATATGATTCTCAGTCAGGAGTGGGATAAATTATTAGCCGACGAAATTTCTCGAAAGTATGTTCCTTTTCATGAGAAAGTTAATTATGAAAGAAGTGTACTGTCTTTTCCAATAAAACCCAAAGGAATTCAACTGCCAAGTGGTATTGTAAACGGACAAAATATTATAAATCTATTCGAGAGATTATCAATAGATTATCACGATGTAAGCAACTTTAAAAAATTACCAATACCTTTTGTTTGTGTTGCCACAGATATAGAAACAGGAGATGCAATTGTATTAGATAAGGGATATTTGCCCGAAGCCATGAGGGCAAGTATGGCTATTCCTACAGTATTTTCACCTATCGAAATTGATGGCAAACTATTGGTTGATGGAGGAATGGTAAATAATTTCCCGGTAAAGGAAGTTATTGATATGGGAGCCGATATTGTAATTGGGGTAGATGTGCAATCGGGACCTAAACCAAAAGAAGAATTACATTCGTTTCTAGATATAATTAACCAGACTGTTTCTTTAATGGCACTTAAAGAATTTAAAAAAAATGTTGATTATGTTGATGTTTATATTAGACCCGATATTTCAGATTACTCGGTAGGAAGTTTTGAAGAAGCAGATTCTTTAATTCGCAAAGGAGAACAAATTGGTAGAGAATTTATTCCTCAATTAAAAAGGCTAAAAAATAAGTTTAAACTCGAAAAAAATATAATAAAGAAATATGAACCACCTGTCGACTCAACAACATATTTCATTAAGAATATCGAGTTCGAAGGATTAAATCAGGTAAGTAATTCATTACTCGCAGGTAAATTAAATATTGATACTCCAGGTGTTGTTTCTTTACATGATTTGCAAAAAGGTATTAACCGTAGCTTTGGGAGTAGATATTTCGATAATGTTGATTTTAAGTTGCTTGGAAATAAGGCCAAATCACTTCAGGTAAGAGTAAAAGAAAGAACTACCAAAAGATTTAATGTAGGTTTACGATACGATTCAGATAATAAAGCAGGTGTACTTTTAAACACAACTTTTCGTAATAAATTAAAAAGCGGATCGCATTTATCTTTTGATTTAAAATTGGCCGAAAATCCGAGATTTGTAACAACCTATGCAATAGATAATGGACTAAAACCAGGCCTTACTTTACAGGCAGAGTATAACGACTGGGAAGTTAACGCTTTTGAGAGTGGCAAAAAAATTGGGAGTTACGATCTCGATTATTTTAAATTAGATATGAATTTTCATTCGATTTTCAGAGAATCTTATTCCATAGGTTTTGGTGCAAAAGCAGAATATTACAAATTAGAATCGAATTTTAGCTTACCAGATCTGGATATCACCAATAAGGATGATTATTTTTTCTCATATTATGCATTTTTAAGACTCGATTCTCATGAGAAAGCATACTATCCTAAGGAAGGCATAAGTTTATATGGAGAATATAAATTGGTAACTAATAATGGTGCAAGTCTCGAAGGAATGGAACGACCAGCTTCTATAGCTTATTTAAAGTTTCAGAAAGCCATAAGTGTAAGTTCAAATTTTACAATTTATCCAAAATTATACGGTAGAGTAGTTTGGGGTAAAAATATTCCCGATTTTTTTAATACCTATACCGGAGGAATAGATCAGACCGATTATTTCGATATTCAAATTCCATTTGTTGGACTGGACAGAATGGAGATGAGCTCGACTAATTCATTTGTTTTTAGAACCGATTTTCAATATGAGTTGTTCCGAAATAATTATTTGATTTTTAAAGCGAATATTGGAAGGTTAAGCGAAGATATTAATAGATCGTTCGAGAGTGGTGAATGGGTTAGGGGAATTGCTTTAACATACTCTTACAATAGTTTAATAGGGCCAATGGAATTTTCTTTAATGTATTCCAATAAAAAAGAAAAAATTTTAAATTATGTAAGTCTAGGTTACTGGTTCTAAGAGAAAAAAATCTTTGCAATAAAAATTTATTTAAAACGTTTATAACAATATGTTTTCTCAATAATTTGAGCTGACAAAATACATGTAAAATAGTATATGCTAAAATATTGTTTCTTCTCTATTATATTATTTTTTAATATTCCTAATGTTTTACCTCAATCTGTAAGCGATACAACTCGTTACGATTGGAATCCTGGAGTAAAAGGAGTAGGACCTGTTCGTGGATTATCTTCATCTATCCATTTAAATTCGGCATTCGATGTAAAATCAACTTCGGATATTTATGGCAATGGAGAGGGTAAAATAGAATACAACCGTATTTTTAAAACTAAAATTCGTTTTCCATTATTCTTAAACGATAAACTAAAATTAGCAGGTAGTTTTGAATACAGCGATGAGGAGATTCATTTTAAGAATATTGAGCAAAACGATTATCCTCTTTATAAAAGTTTGGATGATAAAAATATGAAAAGTATTGGCGGTAGCTTGTATTTAATGACTCAGCTAAAGAGAAATATGTACTTTTTATTTCGCTTTAATGCAAAATTAAAGGGCGATTATTGGAAAGAACATATAGGTAATGTAAGTAAATATACTTTTTTAAAAATGGAACTTTCTCCTGTAATTGGCTGGAAAGTGAACAAATATAAATCCTGGGGTGTGGGGCTTGCTTTTTCTTATACCTTCGGAGATCCATTAATATTTCCAACATTTGCTTACAACCATACTTTCTCCGATAAATGGGGTGTTGAAGCCTTTTTACCTGCAAAAATAAAGCTGCGCTATCAGCCATCTAAACTGTGCTTTTTATATGCAAAAGCAGGTTTAAAAGGTGGTAGCTATAGTATACATTTCGCCGATTCTGAATTAAGTGATTTTAAAACACTTGAATTTAGAAGATCAGATGTTAACTTTTCTTTCGAAGCAGAAAAAGGAATAACAGATTGGTTGTGGCTTTCGTTTGAATTTGGTTATCGTGCAAATATTAATTTCGATGTTACCAACGAAAATCATACATTGAGTTTATCGGGTAGTAAAATAACTCACGAAAATAATATTATCGATTCCTATGCCAAAGGAGGAGTGTTTTCCAATATCACTTTGTTTATAACTCCCTCTAAATCATTACTAAATAAAATAGGCTTAAAATAAACAAGGCAATATTCTTTTAAGATTATTGCCCTGTTTTATTCGCGAAATGCGAATTAGGTTACGCTTGATCTAATTCGTTAGAGAATACTGCATTGGCAATATTCCTTAAGTTGTATTTCGAAGCCATTGCTTCTCCGTATGCACCGCTTGTTCTTAAAGCAATTAAATCGTTTCTTTTAGTTTTTGGTAATTTTACCGATTTGCCAAAACAATCCGACGATTCACAAATAGGGCCAACAACATCGTATTTATCTGTTTCGCCCTTGGCGCTAATATTTTCTATTTTGTGATAAGCCTGATATAATGCCGGACGCAATAACTCAGTCATACCCGCATCTAAAATGGCGAACTTTGTGTTTATTCCATTCTTAACATACAAAACTCTGGAAATTACGCTTCCGCATTGAGCAACAACTGAACGTCCAAGTTCAAAATGTAGTTCCTGATTTGCTTTTAGATTTAAAAATTCATCAAATATTGAAAAGAAAGTAACAAAATCGGGAATAGGATTTTCATCCGGATTTTCGTAATCGACACCAAAACCGCCACCAACATTAATAAGATCAACAAAAATTTGTCTTTCGTTAAACCATTCCTGAATTTCGTTTATTCTTAGGCAAAGACCTTTAAAAACACTTAAATCGGTAATCTGAGAACCAATATGAAAATGCAGACCAATTAATTTAATGTTCTTAAAAGATTTTAGATTTTCAATTACACTATCGAATTCCCAGCGGTTTATACCAAACTTATTTTCCTCAATACCCGTTGTAATATAATGGTGGGTGTTGGCATTTACGTTTGGGTTAATGCGTATTGCAATTTTTGCAATTTTACCTTCCTGTTCGGCCAGTTCGTTAATTAATTCCATTTCAGGAATCGATTCGCAGTTAAAACAAAAAATATCTGTTGCCAAAGCGGTTTTTATTTCCTTATCCGATTTACCTACTCCGGCATATACAATTTTATTTGCAGGAAATCCGCACTCAATCGATCTGGAAATTTCATTGCCACTTACACAATCGGCTCCAAAACCATACGATTGTATTTTTTGCATGATTTTCGGATTTGCATTTGCCTTTACAGCATAATGAATATGATATCCGTATTTTGAAGATTCGGATTGAATTTTATTAAGAGTTTGCTCCAATATATTCATATCGTAGAAATAGAATGGAGTTTCTAATTTGTTGAATTTATCTATTCGCGTACTATTAAACATGATAAAAATTGATTGTAAGTGATACTCTAAAACAAATGATTACTTAATGCCCGAAGTGCAGCTACTTTATCTTCTTTGCTTACTAAAACAGAAATGTTGTGTAAACTTCCTCCGTAGGAAATCATACGTAATGGAATGTGCTCAAGAGCTTCTAATACCAATTTTGCACTTCCGGCCGACTCAGAAATAAAATCGCCTACAATACAAATGATCGATTGATCTTCATCAATTTCAACATTACCATACTTTATCAATTCCGATTCGATTTCTTTTAGGTTTGAATCGTCGTCAATGGTAAGCGATACAGCAACTTCTGATGTTGTAATCATATCGATAGGTGTCTTGTAAATTTCGAAAACCTCGAATACTTTACGCAAGAAACCATAAGCCAGTAACATACGTCCCGATTTAATTTTAAGCGCAGTAATTCCATCTTTGGCAGCTATGGCTTTTATGCCTTTTCCTACCGAGTTATCGGATATTAAAGTTCCTTCGTCTAAAGGACTTAATGTATTTTTTAAACGTACCGGAACGTGATTTAATTTGCAGGGAACAATACTCGATGGGTGCATAATTTTAGCACCAAAGTAGGCTAGCTCAGCAGCTTCGTCGAATGATAATTGCTTTAATGCACTTGTATTTTCAACATATCTCGGATCGTTATTGTGGAAACCATCAATATCAGTCCATATCTGAACTTCTTCCGATTGCAGTACCGAACCAATTAAAGATGCAGTATAATCACTACCACCTCTTTTTAGGTTATCTACTTCTCCGTAAACATTACGGCAAATAAAACCTTGAGTAATAAATAATTTATGTTCCGATTCTTCAGATAAAATTCGCTCTAAATTCTCTTTTATATAGAAATAATCTGGTTCTCCATCTTTGTCAATTCTCATGAAATTTAAGGCAGGCAAAAATACTGAGTTAACACCAACCTCAGATAAATAGTAGTGAAACATAGCTGTCGATATCAACTCTCCTTGTGCTAAAATTGCCTTTTCCTGAAGTGTGGTAAAGCTTCTGTAAACAAAATTTCTGATGTAATTAAAATGAGAACTTATTAGTTCATTACCTTTCGATTTATATTCTTCGGTAGTATATAGTTCATCAATACGTTTTCTGTACTGAGTTTCTAGTTCGGAAATTTTTTCATTAGCCTTATCATTTTTTTCTTTGTACAATAAGTCAGTAATTTCAACCAAAGCATTGGTTGTGCCTGCCATTGCCGATAAAACAATAATTCTTGATTCGTCTGCTTGTACTAGTTCTGCCAGATTTTTAATTCTTTCAGGTGATCCAACCGAAGTACCACCAAATTTTAAAACTCTCATTGGTTAATAGTTTTTTAGTTTTTCAGTTTTCCAGTTTACCTGGAGTGTTGTTTAGTATAAATTAAGCGTTCAAAAAAAGCCTGCAGAATTCTGCAGGCTTCTATATTTTAAGAGAGCATTACATTATTCTACAAATTTATAAAAACGTCATCTGTTTATTGCGTTTATATAGCTTTTTATATTTGTAAATTAATGTTATCATCTCTGTGTATCTCAATTTTTCGATGTAAAGGTGTGTAAAATTTTCATAAAAGCAATAAAAATTATATAAATTGTTAAAAAATTAACTGATTATTTATTTTCAAACGTTTGCTTTAATGCTAATTCAAAAAAGAATACCATTCCAACCCCAAAAACCTCTTGGCACATCCATAAATTCAATTTGTACTCTGTCTTTAGGAATCTTTAGTTTTTCTTCAACTAAATTGGCAAACTTTTTTGATAAGTCTTTGGTTTTTGTATCGGGTAAACCAATACTTTTTAACTGAAGAAAAATGGCAGAATCGTTGTTTCCTCCCAATGTCATTTCAATTTTTGGTTCAAAAACTGTCATTACGTATTTTTCAGGCTTTCCCAGTTCGAATGAAATAAGAGCAGAACATTCTTTTAAAAAATTTTGCTGCTTTCTGCTTGAAAAGCTTTTGTTAGTTTGAACTTTTAAATAAGGCATAAGTAAAAGTTTTAAGTTTAGTAACAAATAAAAAAAAACGATAAAATTTTGGTGTGGTAGCTTAAAAACAGTGCATAAGTTATTATTTAATACGCTATTTACAAAATTACAGCTCTACTTCTTAATTGTTTCGAGTATCGATTTTGCTTTTTCTACATTTTTTTTCGAGTTGCCTATAAAAATATTATTATCAATTATTAATACAGGTCGCTTTAAAAAAGTATATTCCGATAGAATATAATTTTTAAACTCTTCTTCGTTTAGTTTCTTATCTTTTAAGCCTAATTCTTTATATTTCATTGCACGTCGGCTAAATAAGTTTTGGTAACTCCCAGCCATTTCCGCCATTTCTTCCAGTTGTTTTTCACTTATTTTTTCAGTTTTAATGTCTTGATATATAAAATCAGAATTTAAATTCAATTCTTTAATAATTCTTGTACAGGTCGAGCAAGTCGATAAATAGTATATTTTTTTCATCTAGTTATATTTTTTAATTATTGATTTTCCTTTTCTAAAAGTATTTTTATTATTTCTTCTGTTTGTTTTAAATTTTTACTTTGAGTTTGTATGGCAAAATACTTGTTGTAATAGGTGGTTTTTATTCCTTGCCACAATTCTCTAATTTCTTTTTTCTCCAATAAATCACTACACAAACTTGAAGGTAAAATACAAACTCCTTTGTTTCGTTGAATTGCCTCTAGCATACAACTTAAATTGGGTATAACATATCGAGGTTTAAAATATGGTTTCTTTTTAAAATTTTGAGACCAAAACGATTTTATGGTTTCCATTTTATAAGTGTAGGAATACCAATTTTGTTGACTCAACCATTTTTCTGCTTTATTCATTTTTTTTTCATACACAAATTGATTGAACGGAATGGTATCTAAATTTTTACTGCAAACCAATAAAACGGCTTCTTTACAAAGATGTTTGTATTCTATATTCTGATAATTGTGTTGCAGAGTGGTAATGGTTAAATCCAGTTCTTTAGCAAATAATTTTGATTGCAGTTCTTCATTTTCGCCAAAGGTAAATTCAACATTCATTTCCAGTTTATCGAGAATATTGGCGAAAGCATGGTTGAACATTTCTATGGACATGCCAACTTTTGCCGAAGGTCGGTCCTTAAGGCTTCTTCGCTTAAAACTTTCTTCAGTTTTTTCGAGTTGAAGAATAGCTTCCTCAATTTGATTGTAAAGCTGTATGCCGTTTGGTGTAGCCAGCATTTTGCGAGGTTTTCGGTCAAATAGTTTAACACCCATATAAGTTTCTAAGGCTGTTAGTTGTTGACTTACACCAGGTTGTGTTAATAGTAAGGTTTCTGCTGCTCCGGTTAAAGTTCCACGTTCGTAAATCGCCTTAAAAGTTCTGTACCACTCAAGATTTACCATATTGTATAAATAAATTTATATAAAGGTATAAAAAGAATAATTTTTCTTATAGAAAAAGTCGATTTAACTTTGTCACAAATAATAATTCAGAAGCATGAGTAAAGTTTTATTTGCCGTAACGAGTCACTTTAAGGATAAAAATGGATGGGAATCTGGTTGCTATGTATTAGAAGTAGCTGTTCCTTATTTCTATTTGCTTAAAAATGGAATCGAAATGGACTTTGTATCACCGAAAGGAGGAGCAGTTCCTGTTAAAAAATTAGATTTAGATGATGCAAAAGTAAAGTGTTTTCTTGCAGATAAAAAAGGAGGCGAAAAATTTAGAAATAGCTATTCTCCAAAAGAAATTAATGCAGATGATTACGATGCAATTTATTTTCCTGGCGGTTTTGGTGTAATGTTCGATTTACCTGATAATAAAGAAATAGCTGAACTAACAAGAAAAATATACGAAAAAGGAGGTGTTGTGTGCTCGGTGTGTCATGGTGGTGGAGGATTACTAAATGTGAAACTTTCTAATGGATCTTTTTTAGTTGAAGGTAAAAATGTAACAGCTTTTAGTAATAATGAAGAAGAAGCATTGGGCACAGATTCTAAATTGCCTTTTCTTTTAGAAACAAGCTTAAAAGAGAAAGGTGCAAATTATTCATCTGCAGCAAATTGGCAGGAGTATGTTGTTGTTGATGGTAGATTAATAACAGGGCAAAATCCGGCATCGGATCTTTTAATGGCCAAAGAACTTGTAAAGGCTTTAAATAAATTATAATTAAAATAAATAAAATATAAGATGGAAAATTTTGATTTTTATAATCCTGTAAAAGTAATATTCGGGAAAGGAAAAATTGCTGAATTAGGAAAACACATTTCTAAAGATGCTAAAATATTAATGACTTACGGTGGTGGTAGCATCAAGAAAAATGGTGTGTACGATCAGGTTGTAAGTGCATTGAAAGGTTATGATGTGACCGAGTTTTCGGGCATTGAAGCTAATCCGCATTTCGAAACCTTAATGAAAGCAGTAGAAATTGTAAAATCAGAGAAAATTGATTTTTTGTTGGCAGTAGGTGGTGGATCAGTAGTTGATGGAACCAAATTTATTGCTGCTGCAGCTAAGTTTACTGGCGAAGATCCTTGGGATATTTTGGTAAAACAAGCTCCTGTTACCGATGCAGTAGATTTAGGTGCTGTGTTGACCTTGGCAGCAACAGGATCTGAGATGAACAGTGGTGGTGTTGTTACTAAAGCAGCAACTAAAGAAAAGAGAGCTTTCAATAATCCATTGTTGTATCCTAAATTCTCTGTTTTAGATCCCGAAACAACTTACTCATTGCCAATGCGACAAATTACCAATGGTATTGTTGATGCTTATGTTCATGTAATTGAGCAGTATTTAACTTATCCGGTAAATTCTCCTGTTCAGGATCGTTTTGCTGAAGGTTTGTTGTTGACTTTAATTGAAGAAGGACCAAAAGCAATTAATTCGGAAACTCCTGATTACGAAAACAGAGCCAATTTAATGTGGGCAGCTACTATGGCATTAAACGGATTAATTAGTATGGGAGTAAAAAGCGACTGGGCTACTCACATGATTGGTCATGAGCTAACAGCTTTCCATGGAATCGACCATGCGGTTACTTTAGCCATAGTATTGCCTGGTTTGTTAAATCATTTGAAAGAACATAGAGGAGAGAAGCTTTTACAATATGCCGAGAGAGTTTGGAACATCACCGAAGGATCTGATGATGAGAAAAAAACTTTGGCGATTCAAAAAACAGAAGAATTTTTCCAGTCAGTGGGAATTGCAACTCGTTTAGGCGATCACAATGTTGGTATGGATTCTATTGAAACGATTTCAAAAAGATTTTTGAAGCGTGGATATGTTGGAATGTTACCCGATGTTGCAGTAACAGATGTTGCTGGAATTTTAGAAGCTCGTTTGTAGTTGATATTTAAAATGTTGTGAAGTCCCTTTCGTTTGAGAGGGACTTTTTTTGTGTTAATAAATTGTAAAATTTTTCAATTTTGTTTGCAATCTAAAACTAATGTCGTATGTTTGCGTCATTAGAAATTAAAATCAAATCATCATGAAAAAATTGGAATTGTTTGAAGATAAACAGCAGGAAATTGCCTCTTTGGCGAAAGCCTTATCGCATCCGGCCCGAATTGCTATTTTACAGTTTTTATCATCAACTCCAACTTGTATTTCGGGTGATATTTCCGATTACCTTCCCTTAAGCAGGACAACAGTTTCGCAGCATTTAAAGGAATTAAAAACAATTGGTTTGATTAAAGGTGATGTGGAAGGTTTAAAAATAAAATACTGTTTAAGTACCGAAGGAATAGACAAATTAAAAAAAGTGTTTGGTGCTTTATTCGAAGAATTAATTCCTTGTGATAGTAATAATTGTTAAATAAAAACCGAAGAATGAAAGTATTAGTATTGTGTACAGGAAATTCCTGTAGAAGTCAGATGGGTGAAGCAATTTTAAGAGAGATTAATCCAGAATTGGAAGTTGTTTCTGCAGGAACAAAAATTGCTGATCAGGTTCATCCTTTAGCAGTTAAGGCCATGGCCGAAATAGGTGTAGATATTAGTTCTCAGCGTCCGAAAATGGTAGACGAATTTTTAGAAGATGGAGTAGATTTCCTAATCTCTGTATGTGGTGGAGCCAAAGAGGCTTGTCCTGCTTTTGTAGGACCTGTAGGCACTCGTCTTCACATAGGTTTCGACGATCCTGCTTACGCCGAAGGAACTGAAGAGGAAGTATTTGAAGTGTTCAGAAGAGTTAGAGAAGAGATTCGTAGAGATTTCTCAAAATTTAATGAAGAGTATATCTTAAATAAATAAGAAAATGGGTGCTTTAAATAAGAAATTATCATTTTTGGACAGATATCTTACTTTATGGATATTTGCTGCAATGGCCATAGGAGTTGGAGCCGGTTATTTTTCTCCGGCAATGGCAGGTTTTTGGAATAAATTGTCGGTAGGAACTACCAATGTGCCAATTGCTATAGGTTTGGTAATTATGATGTATCCACCTTTGGCAAAAGTTAAATATGAAGAATTAAAAGATGTATTTAAAAATCGTAAGATTCTGATTCTTTCTTTGGTACAGAATTGGTTGCTTGGCCCGACTTTAATGTTTGCACTGGCAATTATTTTTCTGCAGGATTATCCTGAGTACATGACTGGATTGATTCTGATTGGATTGGCTCGTTGTATTGCCATGGTAATTGTGTGGAACGATTTGGCAAAGGGAGATCCTGAGTATGCAGCTGGCTTGGTAGCTTTTAATAGCATTTTTCAGGTTTTGTTTTTCTCGGTTTATGCCTACGTTTTTATTACCGTGTTACCGGGATATTTCGGATTGCAAGGATCGGTTGTGGATGTAACAATGGGTGATATTGCCGAAAGTGTGTTAATCTATCTTGGAATACCATTTTTTGCTGGAATGATTACCCGTTATTTTGGGATTAAAGCCAAAGGAAAAGATTGGTATCAGAAAAAATTCATACCTAAAATTAGCCCGCTTACGCTGATCGCATTGTTATTTACCATTTTTGTGATGTTCTCGCTTAAAGGAGAGTACATTGTGCAGTTACCATTCGATGTGGTTCGAATTGCAATTCCTCTGGTAATTTACTTTGTAATTATGTTCCTGATTTCATTTTTTATGGGGCATAAGTTCAAGGCAGGATATTCGAAAACTGCCAGCTTATCGTTTACCGCAGCAAGTAATAATTTCGAATTGGCTATTGCGGTAGCCATTGCAGTGTTTGGTATTAATTCGGGAGTAGCGTTTGCTGCCGTTATTGGTCCATTGGTTGAGGTACCAGTTTTAATTGCATTGGTCAATGTATCCTTAAAGCTAAAAAATAAATACTTCGGTGGTAAAGTGGAAGCAGTAAAATGTGCTATCGATAGTGAAGATTAAGTGTGTTTTTAATATTACATTGGGTTATTGTAGTTTATAAATTCAAAAGCCATGATTCAATTTGAGTCATGGCTTTATATTTTTTAGTACTATCGAATGGGAAGAGTAAAATAAAATTTTGAGCCTTTGTTTATTTCAGATTGCACACCAATTTCTCCATCCATCATTTCAACAAGCGATTTGGAAATTGCCAAACCCAGTCCACTGCCTTCTTCAGTTCTAGTAGTTGTAGATTCGTTGCGTCTAAAACGATCAAAAATAGCATCTTGTAAGTTTTTGTCTATGCCAATTCCGGTATCTTCAACCAGAAAATAGAGCTTTCCATTTTGCTTTTCGCAACTTAATGTAATTTTACCACTCTTAGTAAATTTAATTGCATTCATTACCAGGTTGGTAATTATTTGTTCTAATTTTTGCTGATCGCTGTTAAATTGGAAAGAATCATCCTGCAACTTATTTTCATAAGTTAGAAGTAATCCTTTTTTATTCGCGCTTGGTAAAAAGAACTGATACATATTCGTCATTACATCCTGTAAATTAATAAGATCAATGTTGCAGTTCATTTGTTTTGTTTCAATTATAGAAATATCAATAAGGTTATTAATAAGATTTAGCATTCTTTGACTGCTACTTTTAATAAGCTTAAGGTATTTGTGGTGTTTTTCGGGTGTAATATTTTTATAGGCAAGAAGTTCCGAAAATCCAATAATTCCATTCATAGGAGTTCTAATCTCGTGACTTAAATTAGCGAGAAAACATGTTTTTAATCTGTCGCTTTCTTCTGCTTTATCTTTAGCTAAAGCAAGCTCTTTATTGGTAAGCTGTAGTACCTTACTTGTGCTGTTAATTTTCTTTAGCAAATGAGAAAGAGTAATAATAATTAAAACCAAAATGGTGATGATGATAATGACAATCCAGATAATATTTTTGTATTGTTCGTAAATAGAATGGTTCTTATTGATTATGATACTTTCAGCCGGGAGTTCAGATTCTGAAATATGATGCTCCTGAAGGATGTTATTATCAAATTTATACACCATAGGACTGCCCGATACAGCCAAATTTTCAGCTTTTTTTCCTTTGAGAATTTGCAAAACCAATTCGGAAGCCTTTTCTCCCTGATAAACCGGATTTGTTATTTTTCCCCCTATCACTCCTGATCCTACAACATCCCAAATGCAATAAATTGGAAGTTGGGTTGAAGATCTGGTAAATTCTACACTTTCCTGATATGTAAGTGTTTTTCCATCTGGTGTTCGTACGTAAATTCCCCAAATTACTACCGACTTACTTGATAAATTAGATAGTCTTGTTTGCATTTCCTGCAAGGGAAGATCTGATATGTAATCAATTTTAAAAGTATTTTGTAAGTTTTTCTCAACGCGTTTTACTCTATTGATAAAGGCTTGGCCAGAAACTGTGCCATCATTTATAACAGCAACGGAAGAAACATTTGGGTGAAGTTTATGAATTAATTTAAGTGTGCTCAATATGTCGTAAGTTTCGTAAGTTCCGGTTACATTCGTATAATTTTTAATTCTTTCAGGATGAAAGTCGTTAATTCCACAAAACACTACAGGTACTCCGGGAAAGAGCTCTTCTTTGTATTGTAAAAGGAAATTTAAAGCATGATCATCGGAAGATAAAATAGCATCAAACCTGACGTTAGAATATTTCTCCTTATAAATCTGATACAAAAGTTCAAAATAGTCATCATTAGAACAATGCTTAGTATCCATGTAATTCACAAATAGTTCGATATTTTTATCTTCTAAAACAGAACTAATACCTTTCATTATTCGATCGGTCCAGCTAAATCCTTTATGATAGGAATGTAGAATCAGAACATTTTTATTGTTTCTTCTCTGATTGTTTAATATGGATGTGCTTGTGTTATTATTTGAAGTGCTATTCGAAAAATTGGTAGAATAAGTATTAGTTGAAGCAAATAAAAAAGCAGTAAGAAATATGTATAAAATAATAGAAGTTAAATTATTTGTTTTTATAGTCATATTACAGCTAGCTATTAAGTTTTCTTTCAGATCAATATCAATACCGTATATTTGTTATATAAAAAGGAATACTATTTGTCTACGTAGAATTACGCAAAAGGTTAAACGCATTTATTCAGGTATTTAATAAGAAAGCCTCAGATAAATTGAATTCAACATCATCATTATTCTTTATATTTGGGTAAACAAAAGTATACCTAATGATAAAATCCGGATTAAAAATTGGTTTCGTATTAACTCTAATACTAGTGCTTCCATCGCTGTTTTTTTCTGCTTACGAAATTAGTAACCTGAATAAAAACGAGGCTGTTATCGATTCCATTTATTCTGGTCAGTTAGAGTCTATTCTGTTTTCCATAAATCAATATTCCGACGATGTGCTGAGTGGTTGGGCCAATCAGGTAGAACGTGAGAATAACAATATTGAGAATATTCTAATAAAAAATTATTCGATTGATGCCATTTCCATTGCCGATTCTTCGGGTTTTTTATTGCAGACCAAAGAAAAAATTCCTGAAGATAGCCTTGCCAAAATCAGAACAAAATTAGAGTACGATTTTACCAGTAATTTAAAGAAAGTAGAACTTTTACGACGATACATAAAAAGTGGATATCGTAAAATAGAAAATTTACCAACTACATTTAATCGTAAAAGTCTTTTTGCTTTTGCTCATTCAAGCGATTCGGCTAAGGTAAAAACAGTTCTTTTCTTAATAGATACAGAGCGATTTATAAAAGAGAATCTGGGACCAAAAATTCAATCGGTAGCTCAGGATCGATTCTATATTTCGGTGTTTAGAGAAAATAGTTCCGAGGAAGTTTATTTCAATACTTTCCAGAATGCCGAGGATAAAAATATAAAACAAAAAAAAGAAATTTGGCTCTTACCCGAATACGATTTGGGTATACAGATGAAAGGAAATACCATTGAAAATTTGGTTCGCGACAGAAGCAGAACCAACATTATTCTTTTAATTGTTATGGATGCAATTTTGCTTTTAGCAGCTTGGTTCGTATTTAAAAATATCAGAAAACAAATTCGCTTAAACCAGTTAAAAACAGATTTTATTTCTAATGTTTCGCACGAAATTAGAACACCTCTGGCATTAATTAATATGTATTCCGAAACTTTGGAAATGGATAGAATTCCGACCGAAGAGAAGAAAAAGGAATACTATAAGGTAATTAATACAGAGGCGAATCGATTGTCGAGAATGGTGAATAATATTCTGAATTTTAATAAAATTGAAAGTGGTAGAAGAGAATATCATTTTGCCCCTTGTAATTTAAATGAGGAAATTGAAAATCTGATTTTTAATTATAAGCAGCATCTCGATAAAAATGGTTTTGAAATTAACTTGATTAAAAATGAGGATTTACCTGCAATAATAGTAGATTGGGAAGCAGTATCCGAAGCATTAATAAACTTAATTGACAATGCCATTAAATATAGTGGCCATGTGAAAAAAATAGAAATAAAAACTTTTAGCGATGCTAACTTTGCAGGAATTGATGTAATAGATTATGGTTTGGGAATTGAAAAGAAAGATCAGAAATTGGTTTTCGATAAATTTTTTAGAGTAACAAGTGGCGATTTGGCACACAAAGCCAAAGGTTCTGGTATTGGATTAAGCATTGTGAAACACATTATGGAAGCCCATCAGGGAAAAATTAAGCTAGAAAGTACAATAGGGAAAGGTTCTTGTTTTACCCTGTATTTTCCAATTAACAGAAGCTAAACAGATTAAATATGTATTCGATATTAGTTGTAGAAGATGAACCCGGAATGTTAATGGGTTTAAAAGATAATCTAGAATTTGAATCCTATCAGGTTGATACGGCCGAAGATGGAGAAGTAGGTCTTCAGAAAATTATGAATAACACTTACAATTTGGTGTTATTGGATGTAATGTTACCTAAAATATCGGGTTTCGATATCTGTAAAAAGGCAAGAGCCAAGGGAATTCAAACCCCAATTATTTTGCTAACAGCAAAAGGAGAGGAGATAGATAAGGTTTTAGGCTTAGAATTGGGAGCCGATGATTACATTACAAAACCATTTAGCTTAAGAGAACTGCTGGCAAGAATTCGTGCTGTTTTGCGCAGAACACAAACAGTACCTGTTAATCAGGATAAACTAAAGATAGGTCGTTTGCAGATCGATTTTAAATCTTTCGAAGGAGTTGTAGATGGAGCAGAGGTGAAAATGTCGAGCAAAGAGGTGGAAATTCTGCATTATTTGTGGGACAACAATAACAAAACTGTAAGTCGCGACGATTTGCTCGACGAGGTTTGGGGAACAGAATATCAGCCTACTTCGCGAACCATTGATAATTTTATATTAAAACTAAGACAAAAAATTGAAGATGATCCAAATCATGCTAAAATTATATTGACGGTGCATGGCGTAGGATATAGGCTTGTAAGTAATTGATAATTAAATGTTATGACTTTATTCTTTTCACTTTAAACTTGATTCTTTTTTACTTTTTCCTTTAACCTTTTTTACTTTAAACTTGTTTTTATGACAATTGATGACAACTGCTGATTTTGCTGTGACACAAATGATGTTTAGTCGCCCTAATTTTACATTAGAAATTTAAGATTAGAAAAACGGAAGGCGCGCGATTCCGATTTCTTTAAATTTTTAACTGAGTTATAAACTATAAAAATTAGGGTCATGAAAAGTATAAGAATTGCAGTTATTGTTTTAGCATGTTTGTTAACTGTTAATGTTGGAATGGCAATTACGCCAGATACATTAAAAATAGAGAAGGAAAAAAATATTGCTTTTAAAAAAATTAAAAGAGCTGCCAGCACAACCAGCTTTGTTGATTTTGTTCGCGATGGAGAGTCGGAGTTAATCGTATTAAGATGTACCATTAACGAAAATAACGAAGTTAAGGTGAGTAAAGTTATCGGTTTTAATGAGGAATTAATGCAGGCAGTTCGAAATAATATGAACAAGAAGAAAATTAAAGTGAATGCAGCATTAAGCGGACAAGAATTGGCTTTGCGATTAAATTTTGCAAAATACGAAAAGTAATAGTAACAGATTGAGAAATAAATGAGCGTAAATAGCAATATATTATCAGGTTTAAGAATTGTAATACTTTTGTTAGTATTGGGATTACAGGTTGGCTGGACATCGGCTGAGAATTTAAGAAGCCTAGCCAACCTAAAAGGATACTGGAAATTTTCCATAGGAGACGATCCGGCTTGGGCAAATCCCGATTTTAACGATAACAAATGGGAAAAAATATTTGTGCCACAAACCTGGGAAAGAGGCGGATTCGAAGGCTACAACGGTTATGCCTGGTATAGGAAGCACTTTAGCATATCGGTGCCAAACCAATTGGATTTTGTGTATGTATATTTGGGATATATCGACGATGCCGACAAAGTGTATGTGAATGGAAAGTTAGTTGGAGCCTCGGGACAATCTGCTCCCAAGGCCGAAACAGCATTTAGCATTCCCAGAATGTATCCTATTCCTGTTAATATCTTGAAAAAAAATGGCGATAATGTAATTGCTGTTCGTGTTTTCGACGATTTTCATGAAGGAGGAATTGTTCGTGGTAATGTTGAAATTGTGTTTGATTTGGATCAGACAAAAATGAATGTGGATTTAAGTGGATATTGGGATTTTGAAATTGCACGCGAGCCCGATAAAATCAATCAGAGGGTAATTACTCACAGGCAGGGAAAAATATTTGTTCCCGGATTTTGGGAAGCTCGTGGTTATAATAATTACGATGGCAAAGCAGTTTACTCGAAAGAATTTAGGTATCCGTCGGATGTAAGTACAAGCAATCAGGTGTTATTTATGGGAGTGATTGATGATGTGGATGAGGTTTATTTAAACGGCAGAAAAATTGGAACTGTTCGCGATATGAGAAGAAAAAGATTTAGCTATGCAGGTGATCATGTAACACTTCGGGCCTACGAAATTCCTGATAAACTAATAAAACGAAACGAAATAAACCGAATAGAGGTTATTGTTGATGATTTTTCTGGTCCCGGAGGAATTTACAAAGGTCCAATAGGAATTATTGACCAAAGTGAGGCAAGTCCTATTATTAAAAAAGGAATAAAGGATACCAGAAGTCCGTTTCAGAAATTGATTGATTATTGGTTCGATTAAATTATGAGGAGAAATTATTATATAAAGATATCTGTAAAGAGTATTATTCTCTTGCTGCTTGCTTTTGCAGGAACGCAAATAAATGCCAGTGCGCAGAATTTTAAGAAAGTTGTAGATTTGAACCAGCGATGGAAGTTTTCGGTAGGTGATAGAGATGAATGGGCTTCACCAAACTTCGATGATTCGAACTGGGAACGAGTAAATGTTCCTTCATCTTGGGAAAATCAGGGATTTCATGGATATGATGGTTATGCCTGGTATCGAACCGAATTTTTTAGTGCCGATATTCCCGATAATCACTCATTGTATCTTAATTTAGGAAATATTGATGATGTTGATGAGGTTTTTGTGAACGGACAGCGAATAGGGCAAACGGGAAGTTTTCCTCCCAAATATAGTACTGCCTACACTTCGAAAAGAATGTATCATTTACCTGCAAAACTCCTGAAAAGCAGAAATACAATTGCAGTTCGTGTGTACGACGATGTGGGCGAAGGTGGTATTATTCATGGTGATATTGCCTTATTGGTCGATCGTGATGCTATTCCTGTAGATGTTGATTTACAGGGAAGCTGGAAGTTTAAAACTGGGAAATATGCACACAAAAATGCAGACCAAATGGAAAATTGGGATGATATTATTGTACCTGGATTTTGGGAAAATCAGGGATATAAAAATTACAATGGCTACGCATGTTATGCTCTTGAATTTGACCTGGAGCATGAATTCTTAAAAGATAGAATGGTTCTGATACTTGGAAAAATAGACGATATCGATCAGGTTTATGTTAATGGAGTATTGGTAGGACAGTCGGGCGAATTTAAAGAGCAAACCGTTCGCGAAAGATCGGAAAGTTACAAACAAATGCGTGGTTATTATTTGCCGGTAAACTTACTTCGTAGCAACGGAAAAAACAGAATTATTGTTCGTGTATTCGATATGATGGAAGGTGGTGGAATTTACACTGGATCGG
The DNA here is from genome assembly GCF_963677195.1 of uncultured Marinifilum sp. Classification (NCBI taxonomy): domain Bacteria; kingdom Pseudomonadati; phylum Bacteroidota; class Bacteroidia; order Marinilabiliales; family Marinifilaceae; genus Marinifilum; species uncultured Marinifilum sp. Next base: position 3,739,956 of record NZ_OY781918.1, on the reverse strand, counting down.
TGGGGCTAATCTCTCAGGATCACTACATAGAATATTGGAATGGCAGGAGAGAGAGGTAGGTGCTAAAGCTCCAAGCTCCAAGCTTCAAGCTTCAAGCTTCAAGCTTCAAGTTCCAAGTTTCAGGCATAAATCTATGTTTGCTGATTACTAATAAACAGATTTAGCTTGCACTTTTCGCTTTTTGTTTTCCTTTTTTTTTCTTTTTCGTTCTTCTCGTTTTAGTTTACGCTTTATTTTTCTTTTATCTGCTGCCTGCATCGATTCTCGTATATCATTGGTAGTACCAACAGCAGGTGTAATATTGCTTTTTCTGGTTTTGTTATCCTGAGTGCGAATTTTTTCATTACCAATTTCTTCGCCCGAAGTATCTTTGGCTGTATCGGCTTTATTACTTCGGCTCGAATTATAATCGGTAGCCTGAGAAGCTCTGCTGCCATTGTTTTGATTACTGATATCTTCATTGGCAATAATTCCTTGCTTATTACTTCTGCTCGAATTATAATCGGTAGCCTGAGAAGCTCTGCTGCCATTGTTTTGCATGTTGTTATCTTCAATTGCAATAATTCCTTGTTTGTTGCTTCGGCTCGAATTATAATCGGTAGCCTGAGAAGCTCTGCTGCCATTGTTTTGCATGTTGATATCTTCATTGGCAATAATTCCCTGCTTATTACTTCTGCTCGAATTATAATCGGTAGCCTGAGAAGCTCTGCTGCCATTGTTTTGCATGTTGATATCTTCATTGGCAATAATTCCCTGTTTATTACTTCGGCTCGAATTATAGTCGGTAGCCTGAGAAGCTCTGCTGCCATTGTTTTGCATGTTGATATCTTCATTGGCAATAATTCCTTGCTTATTACTTCTGCTCGAATTATAATCGGTAGCCTGATAAGCTTTATTATCCGATGATCCGTTCCAATTGTCGTTTGATATATTTACTCCTTCGTATAACACATTCGATCCATTATTTGTATTTTCCTGATGCAAGGGATTTGAACTTTTTCTATTGGGGTGATTTCCCATTTTACCGATTACGAAACTTACACCAAAATTTACATTAATACTGGAAAATTTCAAGCTGTTTGCTCTGTTTGGAATTTCGTTTGCTAAATCAGGATCTATACTTCCTTCGGCATTTATGGCTTTCGAAATATCTTTGGTGTAGAAATTTAAATTGCCATTTAAACTACTTTGATATTCGCTGCTTACAAATAGCTGTATTCCCCTACAAAGTTCGGTATTTATTTTTGCACCAACACGTGCCATTAATGCATTTAGGCTTTGTTGTTTTAATTTGTAGGTAATTATATCGCTATTAGCATAATACTGATACACTTCTGGCGTACTGTTTACCGAAATTCCACTTCTGCCATATAACTTTATCGAAAATTTTCCCATATTAAAACTAGCTTGCGGACCTATATCGAAACCAATGCTTCTTATTTGGTTTCGTGTACCTTGAGTAGGGCCAAATTCCTGCTTTACATTAAAAGAGGAGTGTTTTACACCCATTCCAAGCGATAATTTATCGCAAAAGCTTTTATTAATTGAGATTTCATTATTAAAGCCATTTTGAACTAAATTGCTAAAATCGCTATTTGGCAAACTTATGCCATTTATAATTTCTATTGATAGGTTTTTATTGTTTTGTCCGTAAATAAAAGTAAAGGACAACAATAAAGCTGTGAATATACTTGTACGTTTCATAGATCGGTATTTTGCAATGTTAGTATTAGCTTTACTTTTCTATAAAAGATACAAAAAATAAAATAAAAGACTTATAACTCTTTTATAGGTATTTTATTTCTAACTTTATTTTAAATAGCAGAGAGGAAGTTCTTATTGTATTAAATATTTGTGACATTTAAGAAAGATAAATACAATTTTATAATATCAATTTTGCTTATTTTTCAGATAAGTAAGAATTACTTGCATTTTGTGTTCTTAGCTTTTGCCGATATTTTGAATCTATCAGCAGGAATGCATTTCATTTTTGAAAAAATAGATACTTAATGGATAGAAAATGATATTTATTATAAACTGAATTTTTCTATTTTTTAGTACCAAAAATTACATAAGCTAAGAGTCGAATAATAAGAATTGTAAAGTATTGTCTGTGTTTTTTTTATAAATATTAGACAAGCTTTTTATTGAATGACACTTGTAATAATCTTAATGTTAGCCTAGTAGGCTTTAATTTGCGATATAATATGAAAAATAAACAAACAAAACGAGTAATAAGAATATTATTATTAGTTGGAACTATAATTTCGATGTTTTTTGTACCATGGCTTTTATTAAAAGCCTGGATATTACCACTACCCAATACGGTTCAGGAACAGTTAAATGAGGCCATTGATCATGGCTTCGATGGAGTGCTGGTTTATATAGATCAAGGAGGGAAAGCACCGCAGTATTATTCTGCAGGCTGGCACAATCGAGAATTAAAAATACCTGCCAAACCTAATGCTTTGTTTAAAATTGCAAGTATTAGCAAATTATACGATGTTGTTGCTCTTACCAAATTAGTAGGCAATGGTCGCCTTTCTTTAGATAAAACCATTGTTGATTATTTGCCCGAGCTTGCAGGTAGAATAGAAAATGCCGATAAAATTAGTCTGCGAATGATGATACAACATAGAAGTGGCATTCCTAATTTTACCGATGCACCAAATTTTTGGGCAGCTCCAACAAAGTCGTATGAAGAAAGTCTGGCTTTAATTCTTGATAAACCGGCTAATTTTGAGCCCAATCAGGATTATGAATATTGCAACACAAATTATTTGTTGCTCAATAAAATTATGGATAATACATTAGCTTACAATAATTTTCAATTTATAAAGGAAGAAATTCTAAGTCCATTAAAGCTTAACAATACTTTTGCTTCGCTAAATGAAGTAAATATGGATGATGTAATGAGTGGCTATCATGTAGGATATCCCTACGATTTAAAGGCAGACGAACATGGCATGTTAGCCACAGCCCAAGATGTAGGTATTTTTATTAGAGCATTAAACGATGGATCATTATTTAAACCTGGAGAACAGGAGATCTATTCTTCTGTTTATAAGTATGAACATTCGGGTTGGGTTCCTGGATATCAAAGTTTTGCGAAATATTATAAAGATATTGATACTGTTGTTATCGTGTTTTACAGTACAACCGACCCTAAACTCTACAATTGGAATTTGTCTGAAATTATAAATAATAGAATTGTTAAGATTCTAAAAAAAAGAAAAAATGATAATAAATAGGACTTTGTACCTTAAAAAATGAAGTTTTGGAAATACGTTCGCACATTTAAACAATAGTTTCGCTATATTTATACCTCGCAAAACATTTATTATGTTTAAAATAAATACAAATAGCAAGTTTACCTAAAGGAAATATATTCTTACTATTGGTGGGGGTGCTGAATAGTTGGCTTTCATTGATGGAGGCGATACTGTAATTTAATACATTGTCGAAACATGAAATGATTGTTTATCTTTGGAGTAGAAAATTAAAAATATGACAAAAGAATCTGCAATAAAGTTATTTCAAGACCAAAGAGTTCGTGTAGAATGGAATAGCGACCAAGAAAAATGGTACTTTTCTATTGTTGATGTAATTGCTGTTTTAACGAAAAGTGTTAATCCACAAGCATATTGGAGAAAATTAAAAGAACGGCTTAAAAAAGAAGGAAATGAAACCGTGACGAATTGTCACGGTTTGAAAATGAAAGCAGCAGATGGAAAGATGAGGATGACAGATGTTGCTGATACAGAACAATTATTGCGATTAATTCAATCCATTCCATCGCCTAATGCAGAACCGTTTAAAGTATGGTTAGCAAAAGTTGGCTATGAAAGAATAGAAGAAACCGAAGACCCCGAAAAAGCTTTTGAGCGTGCAATGGAAACCTATTTGAAGAAAGGATATTCTACAAATTGGATTAATCAAAGATTGAAGAGCATTGAAGTTCGTAAAGAATTAACAGACGAATGGGAAGCGAGAGGAGTAAAAAAAGGACTGGAGTATGCAATACTAACAGATGAAATTACAAAAGCTTGGGCAGGGTTAACAACGAGAGAATACAAAGACCTTAAAGATTTGAAAAAAGAGAATTTGAGAGATAATATGACAAATCTTGAATTGGTTTTGAATATGTTAGCTGAAGCAACTACTACTGAAATATCAAAAGAAAAAAATCCCAAAACATTCTCAGAAAGTAAGAAAATAGCAAAACAAGGAGGTACAATTGCAGGAAATACAAGGAAAGAAATTGAAGAAAAGACGGGTAAAAATGTTGTTTCTCCATTGAATGTTAAAGAGATTGAACAAAAGAACGAGGATAAAGAGTTAGAAGAATAAACAACGAAAAGCCAACAATAAATATACGTAATGCGGGGCGGTTTGGTAAATTTGAACATTAAATAAACAAAGTAGTGGTTTGACAGGTAAGTGCTACGCAATCTGCCACTACGCATAGTGTGCCGAGAAGCAATGATTCGGCAAATAAAGTTCATTGCCCCGATTAATCGGGATAAACTATGCTGTAATTAAGATGGTGGAACCGACCCACCAAGACCGCTGTACAGGCAAGGGTTTTAAACTACCTAAAGGTGCTGTGTTTAAGAGGCCCCGAAATAATCGGGGTAAACTATGGTACTTAGCGTTTAGGAATTACGAAGCAATCACGAACACCATTTGTTTTTACTTCATGAGTAAAAGGTAGCCCCTGCTAGTTTACGATTCTATCTCGTTTCAAAAAAATAGGAATCATTTTTTTGTAGGTATGCATACTTGGCATGTAACTAGAATATAGCAGCTCCCGAAGGTTTGTAATCTACTGCCAACGAATTCGGAATTTCTAATCCGCAATTAAAATTTGTCCACTAATCCTATTTTATCTTCTCATTTTAGCTTAGGCTCCGAGTTATCTCACAACAATAAGATCTATACTAAAATAGCACAGCTTATCTGGTTTTTTATTAAAAATAATAGTAGAAGAATACTTTAAATTAATACATTATAGTTTTCATAAAAACAATAGTTTCGCTACATTTATACCTCGCAAAATATTTATTATATTTAAAACAAAAACAAACAGCAACTCTTCCTAAAGGAAATGTATCCTTACTATAGGTGGGATTACTGAGGAGTTAGCAACAATGTATGGGCAATCTAATAATGAATGTTCATAGGCTTAATTATCTATCAAATGATAAAACAAATAAACTCAGAGATTAAAACATATTGGAATGTAGTTAGAAATTGCTTGTTGCAAATTCCTAAAATTGAAAAGCACATTCTTGAAATAGGTTTAAATATTAAAAACAATAATGTTTACTTGTCATTTTATTTAGATAGAAGTGCTACTTCATATGTAGAATCTCAAATTGAATTCGTCGTCCTGGAATCATTAAAAAAATTAATAAACAATCCATTATCAGTTAAATTATGTTTTTTGGAACAATCTTTCAATAAAACCATAATTAATAATGTAGATGACTTTATTGAAAATCTAGATTTATATTATTTCAAACCTGAATTAACCAATCAAAAATATATTTTTAAATACAGTGCAATAAATGATAATCTAAACAAGCTCTTAATTAATAGCACCTTATGGTTTGGACAAGCAAAATACTTCAATGACTCATTTGATTCCAGATATTTAATTCAAGCTGATCCGACAAATGATGATATGATGAAATTTTATTGGAGTATAAAATATAATCGACCTTACATACCTAATGGAGACAACCCTAATTTTAGCGATTTTAAAGCGTCTTTTAAGCCTCCATCAAATAAGGATTTTATTTCAGATTTAGAAAAGTATCATTTTAGTAAAGTTATTTCGCCCAGATTTGGTGTTTGTTGTTTTACTGAGAACTGTAACGAACAGTTAATGTGGAGTCACTATGCAGATAGTTGCAAAGGAGTATGTTTAGTTTTTGACAGAAGCAAAGCGACTAAAGATGTATCAAAATTTAATTTTAGATTAAATAAAATTCGATACAGAAAGAATCTACCAACAATATTTTGGGATTCATGCAACAAAGTTATTGGTAATGTTTTCCACACGAAGCTTGAAAACTGGAAATATGAAAAAGAACTTCGTAAAGTATATCTCTTAGAAGATTTAAGTTCAGATAGATCTGTAGAATTTGATCCAGAGACTCTTATTGGTATCATCTTTGGTCACAATTGCAATGATTCGGAGAAACTTACGATACAGAATTTAGTAAAACAACTTCCAAAATATAAAAATGTACAGTACTGGGAGGCGGTACCAAATATTCAAGAACAACGAATCGATATTGATTCAGGTAATATAAATTTTAGTGAGACAATGTTTCTTTAAATCTAAAGAAATACAAAGTTGCTAACAAAAGCTAAATTTCATGGGCGCGGCTGTGCGACTTGAAAGCTTAGTTCAATTAATAAACACCAGCAAGCCACAAAGATTGGTTTGCTTAAAAATATAAACAAATTTATGCGGCTTGCTTCCGCGCGGTTTGAAAGGTTATTTCTTTTAAATCGCCCACGCAACTTAGCAAGACCGTTGTAGGTCATTCAAAAACAGACACAGAAATTGCAAATTATGAAATACAAACAGATTTTAATTATAATCTCAATAGTCCTAATTGGCATTCAAAGAAATGTTTATTCTCAAAATTCAAATAACATTAAATCCATAAATATCCAATCGGATACATTATATGACCTTGAAAGAAGATATAAACTTCCGCCAAATGGTTTTGACATTAATATAAATCTTGATAGTTTAGAATTTACTGAACGAAGAATATCCAAGGTAAGAAGAATACAAACTAGTAAGTGCAAAACACTAAGCTCATTAAGCGTATTAAAATATTCCGACTTATAAATTCTATTCTCCTGAAAATTAATTAAACAACATCTAATAAAATGTTACTTTTGTTGTACAAATACAAACACACAAACATTTAATAATTAAGATGAGTATAGATTTTATATTTATGTTGACAAGCAATGATCAGACGGTGATCGATGCGAGAAAATATGTTAAGGAGATTGCTCGAGAAGGAGTAAAACATATTGGCTTTAAGGATATTGGATTGCCTGTTGATGAATTAAAAAGCTTGACCGAGGAATTAAGAAAGGAAAATGTAAAGATTTATTTAGAGGTGGTGAGTCTGGATGCCGAAAGTGAGAAAAAATCGGCACAAACGGCCATGGATTTAAATGTAGACTATTTACTAGGTGGAACAAGACCCGAAATTATTGCACCTTTGGTAAAAGATCATTCCTTAAATTATTATCCTTTTGTGGGAGAAATTGTCGATCACCCAAGTATTTTAAAGGGAACCATTCAGGAAATTGCTGCTAATGCCAGACATATTGCTGCTATTGATGGAGTAGACGGATTGGATTTGCTAGCCTATCGTTTTGCCGGTGATAATGTTCCTTTGTTAATACAGGAAGTTTGCAAATCCTCAAATAAACCTGTTATTGTAGCTGGAAGTATCGATAGAGAAGAAAGAATAGAGGTTGCAAAAACTACTGGAGCTGCTGGTTTTACAGTTGGAACTGCGGCATTCGCAATGGATTTTCCTTCAAAGAAAACAGGTATTTCGGGGCAGGTAAAAACAATATTAGAAATGAGTAGGTAGTTTTTTTAATGCCTGCTTAGCATTCAAAATAATAATAACAAAAACCGCTAAGTGTTTCTTAGCGGTTTTGTTTTTCTTAATTGAGTTTTTCTATTTACATTCTTCCTGTAAAGCCTTAACTGCAGCTTCCAATTGCTGATCTATACCATTGTCGATTTTTCCAGGCATATTTTTCACCATTACCTCAGGAATGGTTTCGTTGTTTTCCAACCATTCGCCAGCTTTGTTTTTGGCACTTACCGGAATCGATCCCCAAAGAACTCTCCCGTTTTGTAGCATTTCCCATCCGGCAAAACTGCAAGTTCCCGGAACAGGCATACCAATCATTTTACCAATTCCCAAATCCTGATAAGCGCATGAGAAACAATGACCATCGCTGTAATTGGCTTCGTTAACCATGGCAACCGAAGGTTTTGTCCAGCGATAACCCGGCTCGTAGCCAATTGTTCTGTCTTCAATTGCGTAAGTCATAAAAGTTTCGCCAGTTAAGAACATGGTAATGTCGCCAACCAAATCGCCACCGCCATTAAAACGGGTATCTATAATAATACCATCGCGATCGTAGTATTTACCCATTACTTTTTCGTAGGTGTTACGGTAAGCGCCATCGTTCATTCCCGGTATGTGAACGTAAGCTAGTTTACCATTGCTTAATTGCTCAACTTCTTTCTCGTTCATTTTTACCCATCTGTTGTATTGCAAATTGCTCGAAGCACTTGTAGAAATAGGCTTAATGGTAATATCCTGATATTTCTTTGTAGCAGGATCGAAAATATGAAGTGCGGTAAATTTACCAGCTTTGCGATTCAGGAATTTAGCGTAATCAGCATCTTTGCCAATTTTTATTCCATCAATTTGCTCAATAATCATTCCCTTCGAAACTTTCAGGCTCTTCTTATCAAGAGGACCATTGCTCATAATTTCGGCTATCTTAATTCCTTCTCCTTTGTAATCGTAATCGATGAAAATACCCAGAGATGCAGTTTTGTCGCCATTGGCCATTCCGCCGTAGTAGCGAGCACCACAGTGCGAAACATTTAGCTCACCTAACATTTCTGATAAGAGTTGAGCGAACTCAAAATCGTTACTGATTGATTGTAATTTAGGCTCATAGTTTTCTCTTAATGCGTCCCAATTTGCTCCATGATAATTCGATATGTAGAACATGCTCTTGTTACGTCTCCAAACATGATCGAACATTTGCTGACGCTCAGCAGCAACATCTAAAGTCATTTCGCTGTTCACAGAAATTGCTTTGGTCGATTTTCCTTCTAAATCAACGGTAGACATTGTGCCATCCGATAAAAGGAATAATTTCTTCATCTTTTTGTCCCACATTAAGCTACCGCCGTCAGATCCTAATTTGATCAACATTTTAGTTTCCTTGGTGCGTAACTTTGTACTCCAAAGATTATATCCTTTGTCGAACTTAGCCAGATAGTAAAGTGTTTCGCCATCTTTTGAAAGAACCGCATCGCTTAATTGCGATGAGTGAAGAGTCAATCGTTTTTTACGATCTTTCATACCATCCCAATCGAAAGTTAAGCTGCTATCCTTTTTTACTTCCTCTTTTTTATCTTTCTTTTTCGATTTTTTCTTGTCCTTATCGGCTTCTTTTTTAGCCTTTTCTTTCGCCTCTTTCTCTTTCTTCTCAATCTCTTTCAGTAAAGCATATTCATCTTTACTCATGTTGAAACGATCCCATCCATCTTTGGTAAAAAATAGGGTATAAACATCCATTTGGCGCGAACCACTGTTGGCATACGAACGTAATCCATGACGATCGCTAAACCAAAGCATTTGTTTTCCACCGTTCACCCAAATAGGAGCTGCATCGCCATAACCACTTTCGGTAAGGTTAATCATTTCCTGTTTGCCATTGGCAGCGATAAGTACTGCTTCGCTGTTGGCTAAAACAGGCGAATATTCTACTAATAACCATTTGCTATCAGGACTCCACGAGAAATACTGATCGCCATCGCTCATGTAAAATAGCTGATCGCCATTCATTACCGTACGAATGTTTTTGCTCTCTATATTGTAAATTTTCAAAGAACGTTTGTTTTCAATAAAAGCAATTTCTTTACCATTAGGCGAGTATTTTGGTTCATAATTACCATTCTCGTTTACAATTACCGGTTCTTCTTTTAAAAGGGTAGAGGCATAGAAATAAGGTTCTGTTTCGCTTACTTTTTTGGTCTCATAAATTCCCCATTTTGCATTTCTTTCACTTGCGTAGATAATGCTTTTCCCGTCGGGCGAGAAGCTAACAAAGCGCTCTTGTGCAGGAGTTGTTGTAATTCTCTTTGTCATTTTACCTTCAACCGACGAAACGAATACTTCGCCACGAACAATGTAAGCAACTTCTTTTCCGTCGGGAGAAACAGCCATTTCTTTCACATTTCCTCTTACCGAGATAATGCGTTCGTTGTTATTCTTATTTTCGGTATTGATATTTACCTTTACTTTTTGCTGATTTCCATTGTTCATGATAAATAGCTCACCATTGTGAGTGTAGCACAAAGTACCATTGTTTGCCATGCTTAAATAGCGAACCGGGTGCATTTCGAATTTGGTAATTTGTTCTTTCTTGGTAGGATTTGCTAGTTCCAATTTGTGAACATTAAAACAACCGCTTTCTTCGCTTAGGTAGTAAATGCTTTTTTCATCGGTACTGTAAACAGGATTTCGGTCTTCGCCCTTAAAACTGGTAATCATTTTATGGGTATTGCTCTTTTTGTCGTAAACCCATATATCACGGGTAATGGCAGAAGTATGGTGTTTACGGAATTCGTCTTCACCACCTTTTTTGTCATGATAGATTATCTGCTGTCCGTCTTTGCTTACCTTTACATCTTCGGCAGGAATGGTCCAAACCTGATCTACACGACCACCATTCGCAGGAACCTGATACAATTCAGGTTGCGATTTTGTTGGATACTGACGGTGATTTACTGCATCTAATCGTTGAGCTCCAAATATTACATTCTTATCGTCTTGGCTAAAAGTATACGGATACTCGTCTGTTGAGTGGTAAGTTAAGCGTTTAGCTGTTCCTCCTTTTGCATTGATAAGGAAAATATCGAAATTACCATATCGCTCCGAAGCAAATGCAATTTTATTTCCATCATTACTCCAAACAGGCATAAAATCGTGAGCTTTATGAAAGGTAAGTGGGCGGGCTTCGCCACCTTTTGTCGATACCAAATAAAGATCTCCTCTATTGGCAAAAACAATTTGTTCTCCATTTGGAGAAATCGCGGCGTATCGAATCCATTCGGCATTACCTTTTGCCGATACAAATCCACTTAAAAGAACAGCGAATAAGAAAATTAAATTTTTTTTCATTTTAGTATTTGTTGTTAAAAAACAGGGGTAATAGAATTGTTTTGTTAAGTTTTATATACGGAGCGTAAAAATAAGTAAAAAATTAAGTGTGTCTGCTTAAAACTTTCACTTAATGGAGGCTTTAAGCTTTATTGCATTTACAAAGGTGAAAAATTGCAAAAAAACCTACATTAAGGGGAATTACTCCCCTCTATTTTACCCGATTTATTTATTAATCTGCATAAAGCATTTCTAATTTTATACTGTAAAAAGCGTACAAATAATATAAAAAGATATCATGACTAAAAAGTTATTTATTATTTCAGTGATACTGATGGGAATGATTTGTCAATCTCGAGGGCAGAAAAAATACAAAGCCAATTGGGAATCTCTAAAAACATACGAGATACCGCAATGGTATAAAGACGCCAAATTTGGTATTTTTATTCATTGGGGACCAACAACAGTACCGGCAAACAACGCCGAATGGTATGGGTTTCACATGTGGAACGAAGGTGAAGTAGATGCCTTGGGAAATCCTAGTAAAGAGCCTTCGAGTGCCTATAAATTTCACAAAGAAAATTTTGGCGATCCTGCCGAATATGGATATACTAAGTTTATTCCTGAATTTAAGGCTGAAAAATTCGATGCGAAAGAATGGATTGACTTGTTTGTTGAAGCTGGAGCTAAATATGTGGTTCCTGTAGGAGAGCATTGTGATGGATTTGCGATGTACAATTCTAAAATAACACGATGGAATTCTGTAAATATGGGCCCCAAGAAAGATATTGTTGGTGAATTGTTTTCGGAAGCCAAAAAGCAAGGTTTAAAAGTAGGTACTTCGTCGCATTATGCTTATGGATGGCATTGGTGGACCTATAAAGACAAATATGAAACCACAAATCCGGAATTAAGGGATTTTTATTGGGATGCTCATGAACGTTGGGAACCTGCCTCAAAAGAATGGGTAAAAAACTGGTACAATCGTACCATGGATTTGATGACTCAATATCAACCCGACCTGTTGTGGTTCGATCTTGGATTTAGTGAACCAGCTTATGAGGAAGCACGAAAAAAAGTCCTTGCTAATTATTACAATCAGGGATTAAAGAACAAGCAGGAAGTTGTTTTGAACTATAAGAACATAAAATGGAAACCGGTACCCGATGGTGCTGCTGTTTTAGATTTGGAAAGTGGTAAACTTGATAGAATTCGCCAAGATGTTTGGCAAACCGACATGAGCTTAGGTGGCTGGCGATGGGGATATTGCGAGCCTTATGAAATGCGTAAGGCAAGTAATTATCTGCAGGATTTAATTGATATAGTAAGTAAAAATGGGGTGCTTTTATTAAATGTTGCTCCTAACAAACATGGAGTTATTCCCGATGACCAGAAAGCTATTTTAAGAGAGATTGGTGCCTGGTTAAAAGTAAATGGTGAAGGAATTTACGAAAGTGTTCCATTTACTGTTTTTGGACAGGGGCCAAGTAATGCCGAAATGCGTATTCATGCAAATCTGCACGAAAAAGGATTTAATTCAGATGATTTCCGTTATACTAAAAACGGACAGAATATTTATGCTTTCTGGATGGAAGCAGATAATAGAAAAGTGATTTCTTTAGATGCATTGGGATCTGAGGATAGAATAACTAACGATGAAATTAAAAGGGTAAGTTTGTTGGGATGCAAAAAGGATATAAGATGGATTCAGCAAAACAATGAGTTGGTAATTCAGCTACCTGAAAATTTTGAATCGAAGAATCCTCCATGTTTTAAAATTGAGCTGGAAGCAATGCCAAGTGATATCTTTGGAGATAAAAAATAAGTATTATCAAAGTTATTTTAAAAATCCCGTTTAAATTTAATTAAGCGGGATTTTTATTGCCATAAATTAGAATGCTCACTAATATTTTTCCACTACTTTTTTTATCTCATCTAAATATTCTTCAATCCAGTTTGGCTTAAAATATTTATCCGATTCTTCGAAAATTTCCTGGGCTAATTGTTTAATTGCATCAATATTTTCCGTGTTTGGAGATTTTGCCTGCAATTTGTCGTAAGCTTTTAATTGATTTCGTTTTGCCCAAAAGATATCGGCTGGCATTACAATCGATTTTTCGAGCATTGTATTTATGGTGCTTATGGCAGTTTTATAATCTTTAAAATGGTTTAAAATAATAAACTTAGTGTAGTATGCCGAACTGTATTTTGGCAAATGTTCTACGTATTTATTAGCATATTCCATTGCTTTATCTTTGTTTTCTAAATTAGCATAGTATCGGGCCAGTAGGTTTAATTTATAGGCAGGTTCAAGATCTGTATGTTCTAAATAATCTATTAATGCTTTATAATCTTGGGTATCGAGTTTCTTTTTTTTGCCATAGTTTTTTCGATACCATTTAACAAAAGTGAGCTTATTATTTATAAATTTAATGCCTGGAATTTCTTGTTTTTCTTTATAAACAGAAGCTTTATTACTCGAAATATCGTATTCTAAAAACTGGCCTAAACCTGCAAACATATTATCGTAAGAGAAATATATTTTATTTTTGCTATTATCGAGAATGCAGCTTTTAACAGTAATGTCGTTGTTTATTGAACCATAATATGGGTCATATTTTAAATGATAATATTCGGGGCAGGAAACCATTTTGTAAGCTTTCTCTACTAAATTTCCATTCTCAATTTTCTGATTTAGTTCAGCCAGCTTATCTTCTCGGGTAATATTAGAATCGTTGTGCATGTTTATCGAGCTGTAATCGAATCTGCCTTTATGCGATAAGGAGAGATTAGTAATTGCCAGCATATTATCCTTCATTTTATTTTTAATGATTTCGCCACGAGTTAATTCATACATTGCTGCCGAATGATCTTTTTTACTTCCAGCCATAATAAACCAGGCATGAGAGCTGTAATTTTTAAATTCCTGATCTACTTTATTCAAATTATCAGCATTTTCCAGAATGTTTCGAACTTTATATGCCAATGGCATTCCTGTATTGTAATCGCTTGATTTTTTACCTTTGGCAGCAGGGCAAGCATTCATATTTATCGACATGCTTAATCCTTTATGGTTTATACCCGTGTATGCACCCGGATATGAAGTAAAGGTGAGCAGGGTAATGGGAATTTTATTCTTCTTGTAATAGTTTACAATTAATGGATATTTAACAAAAACATCCATACCTGGCCAATCTAAATTTCGGCCATGTACCAACGATGTTTCGTTTCGCAATACAAATGCAGTGCAGCTAATTTTATAGAATAACTGGGGGAAATAAGCAATTAGCTTTAGCTCTTTTAGTTTTAAATCAGATCCATCGGCCATTCCTTCTAATTCCCTTATATATTCTGGAGGCATATTTTTTTCTATTTTCCTGATTTTTGATTTTAAAACCTTATTGGCTACCATTCTTTTAATGAAAAATGTTCCAATATAGGAATCAATAATACTATCTATTTTAACATCCATTTCGTTTAAGATGTTATTCATTAGCACGCCATATTGCAAACCCATTTCGTAGGAATCGCCTTTTACTGTTAAAAAAGGAACACCTTCTTTTACAAACATACTGCCCTCATGAAATGTTTTTACGCCATCTTTTTCCTGGAAATTATATTCTTGCGAGAAAAGCAGAGAGGAGGGTAAAAAATAAATTAAAATTAATAGTAGTTTCTTTAAGTGCATTGTTTTGGGAGATTTAGGTTTACTAATTTATTAAATGCTAATATATTAATTAAATAATATATTCTGTAAAACATGGTTCTCTTATGTTTTCGATTATCTAAATTAATCATATTAAAAATATAATGAAAGTTAAAAATCTTATAATTAGATTTTAAGATGTGAAATTATAGCTTAAGTGGAATATGTTTTTAGTGTTTGCAGTGAATTAAATTTAAATTAAACTTTTAAAAAATATATTTAGCACGGTATTTGCTTATGTATTGTTTTTAGGATAAAAAATATAAATATTAAACAAATAGAGATGAAAAAAAGTATTGTTATTTTATTAGTATTGTTTTGCGGATTAAACCTAAATGCTCAAGTACAAAAGAATTTTATCGATCAGAATTATATTGAAGTTAAGGGAGTTTCGAAAATGGAAATTGTTCCCGACGAAATTTATCTAAATATTGTTTTAGACGAGAAGGATACAAGAAATAAAGAGAGCGTTGAGCAGTTAGAGCAAAAAATGTATGTTGCCCTCGAAAAGGCAGGAATTAATTTGGAAGAACAATTATCGGTTTCCGATTTTGCAAGTAATCTAAAATTGCACTTCATAAAAAGATCTAATGTTCGGAAAACGAAAATTTTTGAGTTACTCGTACACGATTCCAATGTTTTGGCAAAAGTATTTATAGAGTTAGAGAAAATTAAAATCTCTAATATTAATATAATAAGAGTAGATCATTCTCAGATAGAAAAATTTCGCCGACAGGTTAAGATTAATGCAGTAAAGGCTGGTAAAGAAAAGGCCGAAGATTTAACAGAAGCTTTGGAACAAAAAATAGGACGGGCCATTTACATTAACGAAACTTCCTCGCGATATAGAAACGATTATGCTAACGAAACAATAAGAATTAGAGGTGTATCGAGTTTAGCTAAAACGAAAACTCCAAATCTTGAGTTTCAAAAAATAGAATTGGAATATTCTGTTTTAATGCGTTTTGCACTTCAGTAAATATGTAAGCTATTTTTACAGGGAATATTAGAATTCATAAAGTTGGAGGGCTCTGTGTTTTCTTTTATTTCTTGTAATTTTAGATGTTTTGCAGTCATAAAGACTGCATTTTTTTTTGTGTCAATTTTACATGTAAACTTATTTTTTGTTCTTTTGTGTTTAATATTAATAGCGATTACTCAATGTTGAATATTTTATCATACTTTTTAACCACAGTTTTTTATCTTTTATTTTTTTTATTGTTGGTTATTTTTCACCCAATACAAGTGCTTTGTCTAAAAGTTTTTGGCTATCAGGCACACAAAAACTCAGTTGATATTTTAAACTTTTTTCTGATGCGTTTAGTTGGTATTTTGGGTGTTAGAATTACTTATGAAGGAAGTTTCAATTTGCCACAAAACAGACCTGTTATTGTAGTGTCAAATCATCAGGGAACTTATGATATACCGCCTATTGCCTGGCTTTTTAGAAAATATCATATTAAATTTATTTCTAAAATAGAATTGGCAAAAAATATTCCCAGCGTTTCCTATAATCTAAGAAATAGTGGAGCTGCTTTAATCGATAGAAAAAATAGGTCGCAGGCTATTCCTGAAATTTATAAACTGGGACAATTAATTGCTAAAAATAATTATGCCGCTTGTATTTTTCCTGAAGGAACAAGAAGCAGAACAGGAAAAATGAAGAAATTTAAATCTGGTGGTATTGAAGCTTTGCTAAAAGCTGCTCCAAATGCTTTAATTGTTCCTTTTGTTGTTGATGGAAATTATAAAATTGAAAAAAGAGGCATGTTTCCATTGTGTATTGGTCAGCGCGTTAAGTATACAATTTTGGATCCCATAGTAACCAAAGATAAAACAGCAAATGAAATTACTCAGGAAGCTGAAAATGTAATTCGGGAGAAATTAAATAACTAAACGAAAAGCCCTATGAAAACAGCATTGGTTATAGAAGGAGGTGCCATGCGTGGAATTTTTGCAGCAGGTGTTTTAGATACTTTTATTCAGGAAAAATTCAATCCGTTTCAATATGTTGTGGGCGTTTCGGCAGGATCGATAAATGCTGCTGCCTATCTTTCAAAACAAAAGGAAAGAAACCTTAAAGTATTTACCGATTATTCTTTAAGACCCGAATACATAAGCTGGAAAAAATTCCTTAAAGGTGGGCATTTAATGGATCTCGATTGGTCATGGGAGATAACTTCACGTGAATTGCCAATTTTTACCGATACTTTATTCGAAAACAATTTAGAATTTGAAATTGGTGTTACAATGAATTCCGATGGGCGTTCGGTTTTTTTTAAACCCGATGCTAATACTCTTAGTCATATAATGAAAGCAAGCTGTACGGTACCTCTTTTTTATCGTAAGTTTCTTAGTATTAATAATCAAATAGTTTCCGATGGTGGTGTTTCTGCACCAATACCTGTAAATAGAGCTTTAGAAAAAGGAGCCAATAAAATAATGGTAATTCGTTCGCGGAAAAAAAATTATAGAATGAAAAATGGATTGGAAAACAAACTGTCTAAGTTTCTGTTTTCTAAGTATCCTGGGTTGTCAAAGGCAATTCAAAATCGACCTGTTGTTTATAATCAAGCTATTAATTTAATAGAAAATCCTCCTAAAGGTGTTAGTTTTATAGATGTTTATCCTCCTGATAATTTTGAAACTAAACGTTTTACTACCGATTATAATGTGTTAATGAAAGATTATGAATTGGGAAAAAAAGCCGGAGAAGAAGCTATTAAAAATTGGAAACTTCTGTCTGCATCCTATGAGCT
Source organism: uncultured Marinifilum sp. (assembly GCF_963677195.1). Taxonomy (NCBI): domain Bacteria; kingdom Pseudomonadati; phylum Bacteroidota; class Bacteroidia; order Marinilabiliales; family Marinifilaceae; genus Marinifilum; species uncultured Marinifilum sp. The sequence continues at coordinate 3,722,527 of NZ_OY781918.1, read as the reverse complement.
ATAAGGCTAAAAAGAGTAATTATTTAGTTTCTAGATTTAAACCTTTTCTTCTTTTTTGAGTCTACAATGTAGATAGAACAGCTTATTTTTTGTTCTTATCGGCAAAATGTTAATAAATATCTAAAATGCCAGATTGATATGTAACAATTGCCTTAGGAATTGTAAGTTTGTTTTTATCAAAAAATAATCTTTTAACCTACTAGAATGAATAAAATTATATTATTGTTATGCTTTATTTTTGCAGCAATATTTGTTAAAGCGGTCGAACCAGTTGTTAAACCTGAATTACAAGGGGGAGTAATTAAGGGTATTGTTAAAGATAAGCAAATAGATGCTCCTGTAGAATATGCAACGGTTTCTATCTATCGAATGTCCGATTCTACTTTAATTGATGGAACCATTACCGATGCTAAAGGTAGTTTTATCTTGAAAAAACTAAAAGCAGGTAATTATTATGTCGAAGTATCGTTCATAGGATACAACAAAGCAATTGTTCGAAACATACCAATTAATAAAAAACATAAAGTGGTTGATCTTAAGATTGTAAACTTACGATCCTCAACCGAGTCTCTTAACGAAGTAACTGTAACAACAGAACGTTTACCTGTTAAGTATCATATTGATAAGAAGGTAATACCCGTAAGTAGACAAATTACTGCTGCCAGTGGAAATGCTGTTGATGTATTAGAAAATGTACCATCGGTAAGTGTAGACATAGAGGGAAATATTAGCTTGCGTGGAAGCTCTAACTTTACCGTGTTGGTTGATGGTAAACCTTCTATTTTAGATGCAGCAGATATTCTAGAACAAATGCCAGCAAGTGTTATCGATAATATCGAGATTATCACTAATCCTTCGGCAAAATACGATCCTGAAGGTACTGCGGGTATAATTAATGTTATTACTAAAAAGAATAAGGAATCGGGTTTGAATGGTGTTGTAAACCTAAACATTGGAACACAGGAAAATAATGGTGCCGATTTTCTTATGAATTACAGAACAAAAAAGTGGAATTGGAATTTTGGGTTAGATTATAGTAAAAGGGGATTCGAGGGAAGTTCGGAGTCGGAGAACAGAACAGTTTCTGAAGGAATAACTAACTATGTTTTATCTGATGGAGATACAGAAAGACACAGAACAGGATATGGTTTTAGAACAGGTTTCGATTACGATATCGATGATAAGAATATGATCTCTTTGGGTTTTAGATATGGTTTAAGAGATATGGAACGAAGTTCAACTTTGGATTATGAGGAGTATAAAGAAGGAGAAGAGCACAGTTTTTACGATAGTAAAGATTCCTGGAATCGTGACATGCATTTTGTAAATTCAAACTTGTCGTATACCAAAAAGTTTGAAAAGAAAGGTCACGAATGGTCTACTCAAGTAAGCTTGTCGAGACGATTTAATAGCGATGAAAAATCTACTAATGAGTTATTTATTGGTAATGAAATACAAAGTGGACAAATTTCAACGGAAGAAGGCCCAGGACAAAGAATAGAAATTCGATCGGATTACAGCCTGCCTTTAGGCGATAATAAAAAATTGGAAATGGGTTATCAGGGACAAATTCGTGCAAGCGAAGCCGATACCGAGCAGTTCGAATACAATACAACAAATAATGAATATGAATTTCAGCCAAGCTATAGCCACGATGTTGAGTACAAGAGAAATGTACATGGTGTTTATGCCACTTTTGCCGATAAACTTGGAAAGTTAGGCTATCAGTTAGGTTTTAGAACCGAACATACAAATCGAGAAATTGAATACAGCGGCGAGCCAGATAAATTTACAATTAACCGATGGGATTTCTTTCCAACACTTCATGCTCAAATCGATTTAGGCACCAACAATCAGCTAATGGCTAGTTATTCACGTAGAATTGATCGTCCTCGCGGATATTATTTAGAGCCATTTGTAACTTGGACCGATGCTTATAATGTTCGTCAGGGAAATCCTGATTTGGACCCAGAATATATCGATTCTTACGAAATTGGTTATATGAAAAGATTTGGAGATCAGTCTGTTTCAATAGAGTCGTACTATAAAGTTACCCACAATAAAATAGAACGGGTTAGAACTGTTTACGATGAGAATGTAATGTTAAGTTCTACAGCAAATGTGGGTACCGATTACTCTTTAGGTATCGAGGCCACTTTAAATCTATCATTTGCAAAATGGTTTAAAAACGATTTAATTGGTAATATTTATCATTACAAAGAGGAAGGTGATTTTACAACAACTAATTTTGCAGGAGAATCGCTTGTTCAGGATTTTTCAACAGAAAGTTTTAACTGGAGTTTAAGAAATAGTACAAGCATAATTTTCGATAAAAGTACAAGGCTTCAGTTGAGTGCGAATTATCGTTCTCCAACCGATTGGGCACAGGGGAAAAGAGAAGGTTTTTTAACAACATCTGCAGCAATTAAGAAAGATTTTTTCAATAGAAAATTATCTGCTACTTTCCAGGTGAGAGATATTTTAGGAACATTTAAACACGATATGGAATACAGTGGAATCGATTTTTATAATCGCAGTCAGTTTGAAATGAAATCGCCAACTTTTCGCTTAAATTTGAGTTTTAAAATTAATAACTACAAGCAAAAACGTGGTAATAAATCAGGAAATGGTGTTGATGTTGAAGAATTTGAAATGTAATATCAATTCATAATAGAATTTGAAAAAATATATCAGTTAAAACTGATTAAATATTGATATAAGAAAGCTCATGGAATTAATTTCGTGAGCTTTTTATTATACTTGTTAAGAGCGATAATCATCGAAATATAAAATGAAGTACATAGGAGCACATGTAAGTATAGTAGGAGGGCTTGAGAATGCGCCTGAAAATGCACATAAAATTGGAGCTAAAGCATTTGCTTTGTTCACAAAAAATCAACGTCAATGGGCAGCTAAGCCTTTAAGTAATGATAATATTGAAAAATTTAAAAGCAATTGCGAAAAGTATGCTTACAAAGCAGAACATATTTTACCGCACGATAGTTATCTTATAAATCTTGGGCATCCCGAAAGTACGGCTCTCGAGAAATCAAGAGCTGCCTTTTTAGATGAAATGCAAAGGTGTCAGTTGTTAGGCTTGGATCGTTTAAATTTTCATCCGGGAAGTCATCTAAAAAAAGTGTCGGAGGCAAAATGTTTGCAAACTATTGCCGAATCTATAAATCTTACTTTAGATAGAACTGCTGGAGTATCTGCTGTAATTGAAAACACTGCCGGACAAGGGACTAATCTTGGGTTTAATTTTGAGCAAATTGCCACTATTATTCATCAGGTGGAAGATAAAAGCAGAATAGGTGTTTGTATTGATACTTGCCATGCCTTTACGGCTGGATATGATATATCAACAAAAGAAAACTTTACGAAAGTGTTTGCCGATTTTGAACACATAGTTGGCTTCGAATACTTAAAAGGAATGCATTTAAACGATTCTAAAAAGGAATTAGCCAGCAGGATAGATCGTCACGAATTTATTGGCGGGGGATTTATAGGATTAGAAGCTTTTAGGTGTATTGTAAACGATAAACGTTTCGATAATATTCCAATGGTTCTGGAAACACCGAATTCAGAGAATTGGGCCGAGGAAATTAAATTATTATATAGTCTACAGAAATAATTAGTGGATTAGAGATGAAATTACAATAAAAGCACCTGTTACAATATTAATTCCAATTACCATTTTACGAAATTTTTCAGGTTCTATTTTTCCTGAGAATTTAGATCCAAAATGAGAACCAAAAAATAGAATTGGTAAGCAAAATAAAGCAAGGTTTATTGATTCTTTTTCTATCATTCCGTTCATAACAAAAGCTGCTGTTGTAAAAAAAGAAGAAAAGGTACTAAACCATGCAAAAATACCACGAAAACGATCTTTAGAGTAACCTTTTCGATTCATAGCTATAACCAAAGGAGGTCCTCCTACCGAAATACAACTGTTAAGTAATCCGCTAATAAAACCTGCAAAAACTATAGGAAAATTAAGAAAGCGTTTGGCTAATTTTTCTCTTCCTAACATTCTAACAGAGAATAGTATAACCAAAATGCCGGTTATTAAACGCAGGTTTTCGCTGCTCATATATTCCAATGCATAAACACCTAAAGGTATTCCTCCTAAACTGGCAATAAACATTGGAATAAACAACTTGGCTTTAATTTTTTCCTGAAGCTTAATAAGAATTACCAGGCTTGTTATTAGATTAAACAAACTCATTGCAGGAACCAGAACCTGCATGGGAAATATTAATGATAAAAATGGAACTGCAAGCAAAGCAAATCCAAATCCAGTCATTCCTTTAATAAAAGCTGCCGATAGAATTACAATGCTGCACAGTAAAATTTGTATGAGTGTAATATCATGCATTGCTTACTTTTGTTTTGAGTTTATTACAAAACAAAGTTATTTCAAACACGGAAAATATCCATGTTAAATAAGCTTAAAAAATAAATGTTAAAGATGTTATAGAGCTTCTTTTAAAAACGGAAATAAAGAGTGAATTTGTATTGCTACATTACTCATAAAAAGTTTAATAGATATGGCTAATAAAATAATGCCAAATACCTTTCTTAGAATATGAATTCCTCCTTCGCCAAGTATTTTTTCAACAAAATTGGTAGAGCGAAGTACTGTGTACACAAATAAAAGGTTTAGAATTATGGCTACAATAATATTTTCAACCGCATATTCGGCACGAAGTGATAAAACTGTTGTAAAAGATCCAGCACCTGCAACCAATGGAAATGCGATTGGTACTATTGAAACTCCACTGGGTCCGTCATATTTAATAATTTCAATTCCCAAAGCCATTTCTACTCCCATAATAAATAGAATAAAAGAACCAGCAATAGCAAAGCTTGAAATATCAACGCCAAATAAATTCAATAATCTTTCACCTAAAAAAGTGAATATTATTAAAACAATTAATGCAACTAAACTTGCTTTTAGAGCTTCTATATGTCCTCCTTTTTTCTTTAAATCTAAAATTATTGGGATAGATCCGATAATATCGATTACAGCAAAAAGTACAATAGAGGCGGAAATAATCTCGAGAAAATTTAGATTCATAGTGGTAGTTTTTAAGAGCTTAATAGTTTATTATTTACTAAACTTACAATTTAATTTTAAATAAGAGAATTAAAGTAAAAGTAAGTACAATACTGAAAATTATTAAATTATTTCACAAAACAAAGCTTAATGTTTAAATTTTAACTAATAACTTCTATTTGTGTTTAATTTTTAAAATCTGCGCGAAGATATATTTTTTCTTTAGATCTCAAAAATAAAACGTAAGAAATTATAGAATAAAAAAAGAGTTTCACGCTAGCGAAACTCTTTTTTGTATGCTAAATATATAATTATTTTTCTTCCATTTCTGTTTTTGGTATAAAGTTTAGGGAAATACTGTTAACGCAGTGTCGTGTATTTTTATCGGTAAATCTTTCGCCGGTAAAAACATGTCCAAGATGCCCTTTGCAATTAGAGCATACAATTTCGGTTCTTCTTCCATCGGCATCGGGAATATGAGTAACCGCACCTTTAATTTCATCGTCGAAACTTGGCCATCCACAATTAGAATCGAATTTATCCTCCGAATTATAAAGCTTTGCATTACATTGTTTGCATGTATAAACGCCAGCTTGTTTATTGTTTAAATATTTTCCGGTACCAGGATATTCTGTTCCCTTATTAATTATTACTCTTTTTTCGGCTTCGCTTAATGTATTGTATTTTTCCTTATTCATTATTTTTTGTGCTATTAGGTTAGTACTTATAAAGAATAGTATGCCTGTTAAAATTAATGCTTTTCTCATAATTCTATTTTTTAATTATTGTAAATCAATAATTTACCATCGAAAATAAATAATTTTGAGAGTATGCTATTTGGGAATTAAGGGGTTTTATCAATTTTATATGTAGAGTACTACTTAAGGGTTTAAGTAGGAATATTGATAAGTTAAAGTTAAGGAGTATTTGACTTATTGTATTTTTCATTTCTCTAATTAAATGTATTGAATTAATTTAAAGTAATAAAATACTTTTTTGTCTTAAATACAAGAGTAGAAATGTTATTAAAGCTTAAATTATTGGGGTTAAAAGTGATGTGTATTCAAAAAAAAATATTAATTAAAGCTTATGTGTAATAATATAAGTCTATGTAAATCAAATTGTTAATATGATTTAGTAATGAGCTAATATTCTTTATTTATAGGGCTAAATGTTTTTGGATTATTTTAATTAGAGTATCTTTTTTTACAGGTTTAGAAACGTAATCGTCGCAACCATTTTCTAAAGATTTTTTCTTGTCGCCTAAAAGAGCAAAAGCTGTTTGAGCTATAACAGGAAGGTTTGGTCTGATCTTTTTGATTTCCTGAGTTGCTTCATAACCATTCATAAGAGGCATTTTTATATCCATCAAAACCAAATCAATATCAGAATTATTCTTACATAATTCTACTGCTTCAATTCCATTTTTCGCAATTACAACTTTACAGTGTATTTGGTTAAGAAGTTCTTCAAAATAAATACGATTGAATTCTTCATCTTCAACTACTAGAATTGTTTTTGGCTTAGGTCTGCTCATAATGAATTTCTTTTATGATTTCAAATGTAATATTTCTAGGCCATGAAATAAAATATTATTTCTTTTTTTGCAAATTTATTTGAACAATATTTGATTTTATGTCTTGAAGCTTAATTATTCTTTGATTACTGAATTAAAAATGCAATTATATTAAAAAAACAGATCATTTAGTTGTTTTATATTTTAGAATTATATGTTTTCTTAGGATAAGCTCAGGTATTTATTAATAATTAATTTTATTGATAGGTTCATTTGTGATTAACTGATAATGAATTATCAATTGTAATATGCATTAATATTAGTTGACTTTTTTATTGTAAAAGCTGATTATGTGAGCTAGTTTTTATATCTTAGAAATATAAAACATAAACAAAAATATAAAAAATGACTGAAGGAAAAGATATAACCTGCGTTTTTACAGGATCAATTATTGATGTAAAATACTACAAAGAGCGATTAGAGGAAATTGGAATTTCATCGATTTGGAGAGATGAATTTAGTTCTGGACTGATTGTGGGTATGGGAGGAGTTCCCGATTCGGTAGACTTACTTGTAGATAGTGATAATGCAAATAGGGCTATAGAGTGTATAGAAAACTTACAAAAAAAAGAAGAATAATCTTAATTTGAAATTTATGAAAAAATTATTTACAATAATATTGTTGTCGTTAAGTGTATTCACTTTGTCGGCACAGGATAAAAGCGAAATGGTAACCGATCGGCCAGATCAAACAGAATCGGCTAATGTTATGCCTGTTAAAAGTTTTCAGTTGGAAACAGGATTCTCTTTTGAACGATACGATAAAAACATTAACAATACAACTTATAATTCATCATTATTAAGATATGGATTATTAGAAAATATAGAGGTCCGTTTAGGTTTTGAATATGTTGGTACTAATATATCATTAGATGGAGGAGATTTTGATAAGAGCGGTTTTGGACCACTTACTCTTGGTGCGAAAGTGTTTTTGAGAGAAGAAGGTGATGGTTTACCTAAATTGGCATTTTTGTCTACCTTATCGATACCAAATACAGGTTCTTCAGCTTTCGAAAACAATAATTTAGGAGCCGATTTTCGATTAAATGGCGAGTATTCATTAAACGATGCTTTGTCTTTTGGTGCCAATGTTGGTATTGCTTGGAGTGGTGTTGAAGGTGAAGATTATGCTGTAGGAATTTATACTGCAGTTATTGGAATGAGTTTATCAGAAAAATTAGGTGCTTTTGCCGAGTTGTATGGTTTTTTACCTGGCGAAGGTAAGAATGATCATCGTTGGGATGGAGGTTTAACTTATGCAGTTAATGAAGATTTACAACTCGATTTTTCAACAGGTGTTGGATTAAGTAAAGTATCGCCAGATTTCTTTATCAGTTTAGGTTTATCAATAAGAATGCCTTAATTTTTGCTTAATTGCATCATTAAAAAATAACCTGATTAGTATTTATACAAATCAGGTTATTTTATATGTTTTATTAGAAAATTAGATTTTAAATTTTTTATTTAAATAACTTGTATTCGCTTTATTTAAGAGTAATATTTGTGAAATATTACTCTTAAAAATCATATTTGTATATTATATGCCTCTTGTATTTATGCGTTTTATTTTTATTCTGTTGCTGTGTAATTTATTTGTTTCTAATGCGATGTCTCAAGTTTCGGTGCCTACGTATTTATCCGAAGAGGAGGCATTAAAAAAGGTAAAGCAATTACAGGAAAAGTGTTGGGAAATGAGAGAGATTGAGTCTGACTCAGCAATTATGCTTGGAAAAAAAGGACTAGAGTTGGCTCTGCAGTATGAGTTTAAAAAAGAATTACCTATTCTGTACGGATATATAGGAGTCGTAAATCTTCATTATTTGTATAATATCAAGGAAGCTACTCATTACTTTCAGCGTTCTTTAGAAACTAGTTTACTTCAAAGTGATTCAATTCAGCTGGCTTACTCCTACAATAATTTGGGCGACTTGTATTTGTTAACCGGAAATGTTCCTTTGTCTAGAGAATTTTCTGAGAAATCGGTACACTTATTTAGAAAGTTAAAGAATAAAAGAGGTATGTCTTATGCTTATGTAAATATGGGTTTGCTTTGTCGTACTCAGAACGATTTCGATTCGGCAATGATATATTTAAACAAAGCCAAAGTGTTATGGGAAGAATTAGGGAATAATACGGGAGCAGGATTGGTTTTGCTTGAAATTGCAAATACTTATGAAGCCCAAAAAGATTATGATACTGCTATGTTGTATTATGATAAGGCCTATAAGGAGAGTGTTGGATCTGAGACAGTAAGATATGCATCTTTTTGTTTGCAGGGTATGGCAAATATTTATTACTTGAGAGAACAGTATGATAAAGCTTTCGATTTTTATAAAAAAGCTTTGGATCTAAATATAGAAAGAGAATATTACTATGGTATTATAGATAATTATATTGGCATTGCAATGGTATATGCTCATAAGGGTGAACGAAAATTAGGTGAAGAATTACTTAATAAAGCTTTAAAATTTTCAAAATCCTTAAACTTAAATGTTAAGATTTTAAAAACTTATGAGTCGTTTGCCGAGTTTTATAAAATTTTAAATGATTACCCAAAAGCTATAGAATGGTATAATAATTTTTCTGCTCCATTCGATTCTATTCTTACGGTTCAGCATTTAGAAATTGTAAATGAAATGCGCAATCGCTTTAGAATCGAACAAACTCTCAATAATACTAATCAAGAACTTAAATCTCAAAAAGTAAAATATATAAGTTTATGGGTAATTATTATTTTACTAATTTCCATTATGTTTATATTGATTTGGCGATACTTGACTAATCGTAAAATGAATAAAAAACTCGAAGAGATGAACAATGCCAAAGACAAGTTGTTCTCGGTAATTTCACATGATTTAAAAAATCCGTTTAACTCTCTTATTGGTTTTAGTGAGTTATTATTATCGGAAATAGACAATTGTAATTATTCTAAAGTAAAAGAATACGCTATTTATTTAAATCATGCCTCGGAAGAGGGATTGAAGTTGCTAACCAATCTTTTACATTGGTCGTTATCGCAAGCAGGTAGAATAGAATTTAAGCCAGAATTATTGGATATTAATGAGGTGTTTGCCGAATTAAAAGAATTTTTTGATATGGAACTTGAGAAACGAAAGCTTAACTTGAAGTTTGAAAATTCGATTCACAATAAATTTTTGGCAGATCAGGATATCATTAAAATAATATTAACGAATTTAATTACAAATTCACTTAAATATACAAAGGAAGAGGGGATGATTTGTGTATCGGCATCGCAAAATAATTCTACGGTTAAAATACAAGTTGAAGACACAGGAATTGGAATGTCGGAGGAGATACAAAACTTATTGTTTGCTAAAACGAGCTTTGTGAATAGTAAAAAAGGTTTAAGAGAGGAGCGAGGAACAGGTCTCGGTCTTAGTATTGTTAGAGAGTTAGTCCATATTCATAAGGGCGAAATTAGAGTAAGTAGCGAAGAGGGAGTGGGCAGTAAATTTGAATTGGAGTTTCCTATTGTCTTTACTTGTAAGAATTAAATTTTATTCTAAATAGCTAATTATTTGTTAGTTTCTTTGTGTTTCTAATCATCGAAATTGTATATAATACAAGAGCAAACCAAATTAAACTAAAGGCAATAGCTTGTTCTTTTTTAAATTCTTCTTTATAAATAACAACACCTATAAGTAGCATTAAAGTTGGTCCGATATATTGCATAAAACCTATGGCCGAAAGAGGAATTCTTTGAGCCCCTTTCGCAAACCAATACAAAGGTAAACTTGTTACAATTCCTGTTAGCATTAGATACGTATTGGTAGAATAAGAGCCAACTAAAAAGCCACCATTGCCAGCTACTAATTTGTAAATAATAAAAGCCGCTGCCAATGGTGTTAGAAGCAGTGTTTCTATACTTAAGGCTGGTATAGCTTCAATTCCTGCTGTCTTTTTTACCAATCCGTATAATCCAAATGATAGAGCCAACATAATGGCTATCCATGGAAATTTACCATAATCAATAGTTAGATAGATTACTGCAACAGAGGCGAGTATGAGGGCTGTTATTTTTAGTTTATCCAATTTTTCGTTTAAAACAATTATTCCCAATAAAACATTCACAATCGGGTTAATATAATATCCTAAACTTGCTTCAACAATTTGATTGATATTTACAGCGTAAATAAATAATCCCCAGTTTATTCCAATTAAAATGGAGGAGCAGATTAAATTATTTCTTGTTTTTTTTTGTTTTAATAGTTGACTTATGTTTTTTTGTTTTGTCCAAAATAATAAGACTAATAAAAATATAAAGGACCAAAAAATACGATGAGATAGCACCTCCAGCGCTGAAACATGTTTTACTTGTTTCCAAAAAACAGGAAGTATTCCCCATGCAAAGAATGCTTGCATAGCATATATGTATCCAAGACTTGTATTTTTTGAGTTGTCCATAATTCGTATTTAAGGAATGGCAAAAGTAATGAATTTAAGTTTGCCAGAATAACAAGTAAAATTTTATTCTTAAGCGATTTTTGATGTAGATATACACCATATTGATGTTACGGAATAGTGGAGTGTTTTTTATATACTATAGTTAGCCAGTTTTCTACTTAAAGGGCAAAATATTGAAATAAGTGCCAAAAATATAAGGTGTGTAATTCAACAATATTAGCCCATTTAATCGGGAGAATACTGAGTTTATAATCTAAAAAAAGAATTATTTCATGATTAACTTATTGTGGTTTAAAAACTGCCTGTACTAAATTGACTGTTACTGTAACACTCAGATCAATAGTTTCTTATGTGTTGTGTATGGCTTTTGAAATGGTAAATTGTTTTGATATGGTAATGAGTAAAATAGACAAAAAAGAACGCCGGTATTATATTTTTTTTAACTTGCAGATGTACAATGATTGGTTTTATTGATATTTTATGAGAAGCATTGTACTTTTTTACAAAGATATTTCGTGATGAAAAATAATACAATTCTTACATTTCCTGCTCTTTTTGCCCAAACGGTAAAAAAATATGGTAATTGTAAAGCAATGGCACTTGTGGGGCAAAAGCCTCTATCGTATAATGAAGTATATGCAAATATTCAAGCACTTCATTCATTCTACGAAAAATTAGGTGTTAAACCTGGCGATAAAGTGGCAATATTAAGTACAAATATGCCGAATTGGGGTATTGTTTACTATGCAACTACTTTTATGGGAGCTGTTGTGGTGCCAATGTTACCAGAATTTAGCCTAAATGAAATAGAGAATATTCTTGAACACTCAGAGGCAAAAGCAGTTTTTGTTTCTAAAGGTTTGTTGCCTAAACTCAAAAATTTAAAGTCTGATAATTTAAAGTATAAAGTTGCAATAGAAGATTTTACCTTAATTGATTATCCTAATGAAAATTTACAGTTTAATATAGGAGAACGCTCGCAACATACTTATCATGTGAATGAAGACGATATGGCAGCAATAATTTATACCTCAGGAACTACAGGAAGTTCTAAAGGTGTAATGTTATCACATAAAAATATTTGTTCAAATGCTATTCGTTCAAAAACGATACATCCAATAAACGAAACAGATCGTTTTTTATCCATTCTGCCTTTATCTCACACCTACGAAAATACATTGGGATTTGTAATTCCTATGATCGCTGGATCTTGTATTTACTATCTGGGTAAAGCACCTGTTCCTTCTTTATTAATAGCTGCATTTAAGCAAGTGAGACCCACAGTTATGTTCTCGGTACCTTTAATTATCGAAAAAATATATCAGGGAAAAGTATTGCCAGGCATTAATTCAAAGGCCATAACTAAATATTTATATAAAATTCCATTTTTCCGTAAGAAATTGAATCGTATTGCAGGAAAAAAATTAATGGAGACATTTGGTGGTGAATTAACTTTTTTCGGAATTGGTGGTGCAAAATTAAGCTCTGCAGTTGAGTTGTTTTTACGCGAAGCTAAGTTTCCTTATGCAATTGGTTATGGTTTAACCGAAACAGCTCCATTATTAGCAGGTATAGGTCCAGCAATTACAAAATACCAATCTACAGGACCAGCACTAATGGGTGTTGAACTGAAAATTCATAATCCTGATCCTCAAACTAAAATTGGCGAAATTTGGGCTAAAGGTGATAATGTTATGATGGGATATTATAAGGAGCCTAAAAAAACCAAAGAGGTTTTAACCGATGATGGATGGTTCAAAACTGGCGATTTAGCAAGATTGGATAAGGATAATTACTTATATATCGAAGGCCGATTAAAAAATATGATTGTTGGTGCCAGTGGTGAGAATATTTATCCGGAAGAGATAGAATCAGTAATCAATAATTTTAAACATGTACTAGAATCTGTTGTTGTCGAGAAAAAAGGAAAATTAGTTGCCATGGTTCACTTTAATTACGAAGAACTAGAGCAGCAATATAAGTATATGAAAAAAGAGGTAGAGAACTATGTCGATAAAACTGTTGATGATTTAATTCAGGAATTACAGGTTTATGTGAATTCCCGTGTTAATAAATTTTCGCAGGTGCAAATGGTTGTTGCTCAGGTTGACCCATTTCAAAAAACTGCAACTCATAAAATAAAACGATTTTTATATCTTTAAAATACAAACAAAAGAGGTTGATAATTTATCAACCTCTTTTGTTTATACAGGACACCATTTTTAAATCAAATTATCCCTGATAAGTTAAATTTTTACAGATATTTTTTTTATTCATCAAGAGACCAGCTGTAAATTAAAGATGCATCTCCTGTAAAATCTTTTTCCCGGTCGATTTCTGTTTGACTTTCAAACTCACTTCCAAAACGTTCAAAAGCACTCACAAAACCAAAATCCCTATCAGGTATATCATTTAATATTTTCCCAATCATAGAAACGGCTTTTTTCGATATTATTAACCATGGAATTGTTGCAGCACCAACAATATCTGTCACAATTCCAAAAGCATCGCCCCCAATACCACTTTCAATTTCTTTTAAAATAGCTCCCAAATCCCTTTGTGATTTTCGGGTGTGTCGAAGATAGATGTGAACATTCAATTCTCTATCGACAGGCATTTCTCTACTTAAAATAAATAATCCTTCTGATCCCAAATCCTGAGTGTCAAAGAAATATTCATTTTCGTGTCTTTTACTTAGTTTAAATGGTTCTTGTGGAATTGTACTTACAATCATTTTATCTTGTTCTGTAGGATGATCAGCAACAATAATAAAATATAATTTCCAGTTTTTTTTAGGGCGGTAAATCCTTATGCCGTCAATTTCAAGTCTTATTCTACTCATAGTATTAGTATTTAACGTATTATAAATATATAAAATGTTTTCCATTTGTTTATTGATAAGACCTATTAAGTAAATTAATATGTTCTCGGACAGATATTATCAGTTTTAATTTTTATAAGTTTAAGATATTCAGTTAAATAGGTTTTGAGGCAAATATTGTAAGTACTTTGTTTGTAATCTCGTTAATAATTCTCAAATTAAAAATTATACATTTGTTGAGTGATTTGGCAATATCAGATCGTAAGATCTGTTATTAAAGAGGGAATCCGGTTAAAGTCCGGAACTGTGCCCGCAGCTGTAATCTCTATAATAAACTCTACTGCATTATGTCACTGTATCTCACAGGAGTTATGGGAAGGCGCACTTAGGGGGAGAGAGTCAGAAAACCTGCCTTACAAATTGTTGTTTAATCGATGCTTTCGGGAATAAAAGTTGGATTATAAGAAAAATAAATGTGTCCATGCTTGTGGAACATGCTGGTTTTGGCAAAACAAAGTCTTATTTTGTTTAAACTGCTAAAACAACAGCTGAATTTCTTTTTTATCTGCCAAAGTTCTAGGTTTCGCTTAAATTTCAATACAACTTAATTAAAAAATAAAGACAAATTTTGTTTGCTTTCTTGTGCATAAAATATTGTTAAGTAGAAGTGCATGGTAAAGCTGAATAAATAGGAGATATGACAGAACGAAAAGGGAAGGTAGTTGGAGTTGCTCTTGGGCCAGGAGATCCGGAGTTAATTACATTAAAAGCATTAAAATACTTGCAGATTGCAGAAAAAATATATTTCCCAGCTACCAAAGGCCCCAAAGGAGATCTTAGTAGTTTTTCTTTACTCATTTTAGAACAACTGAATTTGGATGAATCCAGATTTGTACCTGTAAATGTTCCAATGAGCAAAGATCGATCTTATGCCGAGAAAGCTTATTCTAGTTTGTATCTGCAAATTGAAAAGGATATAGCAGAAGGCAAGCAGGTAGCTGTTGTTAGCGAAGGAGACATTTCATTTTTTAGTACATTTTCCTATTTGTTAAATGATTTAAATAAGAATCAAATTAATTTTGAAATGATTCCGGGAGTACCTGCCTTTATTTTAGGTGGTTCCATAGGGAAATTACCTCTTGTTACTTTGCAGGATAAGCTAACAGTAGCTCCTGATGTTAAAAATGAAGAAGAGTTAAAATTTTTATTAGAACAAAATGAGACTCTTGTTTTAATGAAAATGTCGAAAATTCGTCATTGGATTAAAGAATTTATAGAACAAAATAAATTTCAGTTTTTTTATGGTGAATATTTGGGAACTGAAAAACAGTTTACTTGTAAGGATATGGATAGTTTGAAAAATAGAAAAATTCCATATTTCGCCATTTTAATTTTTTACGGAAATAAATAAAATATCATGCCAAATACATTAGGAAAAATTACTGTTGCAGGATTAGGACCAGGAAGTCCTGAAATGTTTTTAAATCCGGCCATTGATGCCATACGAGATGCCGATGTTGTAATCGGTTATAAATATTATTTTCGGTTTATAGAAAGTTTTTTGAAAGAAGGTACAGAGTGCATGGATACTGGAATGAGACAGGAAGTGCAACGTGCCGAAAAAGCTTTCGAATTGGCAGAGCAAGGAAAAGATGTGGTGGTAATTAGTTCTGGCGATGCTGGAATTTATGGAATGGCATCTTTGGTATTCGAAATGGCCGAGAAAACCGAATCGAAAGTAGAATTGAATGTTATTCCCGGGATTTCAGCTTTTCAAGCAGCAGCTGCAAAGCTTGGCGCACCTTTAAGTCACGATTTGGTTTTGCTTTCTCTATCCGATTTACTTACCGATTTTACGCTTATAGAAAAGCGCATGAAAGCTGCAGCAATGGGCGATTTTGTAACTGCTATCTACAATCCTAAAAGTAAAAAGAGATATTGGCAATTGTACCGTTTGCAAGAGTTATTTTTAGAAGAAAGAGCAGGAACAACTCCAGTTGCAATTGTTCGACAAGCAGCTCGCGAGGAGGAAGAAATTACCTTAACTAACCTACAAGATTTCGATCCTGAAATTGTTGATATGTTTTCTGTTGTTATCATTGGAAATTCGCAGAGTTATATTGCGGGAGATCGATTTATTACTCCTAGAGGATACTACAGTAAAGAGAAGCAAAATGGCAGACCAGGACCCTTAATTATGCAGGAAAGTTTTAGAACAATTGCGGCAGAATTAAAAGGAATGGATTTGCCTTTAGAAACAAAATGGATTCTTTTGCATTGCATTCACACATCGGCAGATTTTGAGCTGGCTAAAATTCTTAAAGTACAAAATAATGCAGCTCCTAAATTAAACGAATATCTTCAAAAAGGAGGAGTTATTATTACCGATGTAACCATGGCAAAATCGGGTATTCGTAAGAAAACCTGCGAGCGTTTGGGTATTCAGGTAAAATGTTATTTGCACGATCCTCGAACAATGGATTTGGCCGAAAAAAATGGAATTACTCGCACACAGGCAGGAATTCGATTGGCTGTAGAAGAACATCCCGATGCGCTATATGTATTTGGAAACGCACCAACAGCTTTAATCGAGCTAACAGATTTAATGCGTAGCAAAAATTTTCTGCCTGCAGGAGTTATTGCAGCTCCAGTTGGATTTGTTAATGTGAAAGAATCGAAACACAGAGTAAAAAGTTTTAAAGAGCTTCCTGCGGTAATTATTGATGGCCGTAAAGGTGGTTCTACTCTGGCAGCGACCATTGTAAATGCTATTTTAAGTATAGAAGATGCTTATGATTTAAAACCTGGAAGAGATGTATAATTTCTACATCATTGGCATACCCGATAGAATGGAAGTTAGTCTTTCTGAAGATGTGAAAAAGGTGCTGAAAAATCAGCATTATTTCTCAGGAGGAAAGCGTCATCGCCATTTGGTAGATAAATATTTACCTGAAAATGCCCAATGGATTGATATTGTTGTTCCTTTGGAAGGTACCTTTAAGGCTTATGAGAAAATTGATGAGCCCATTGTTGTAATTGCTTCGGGCGATCCGCTTTTTTTTGGAATTGGAAATACGATTAAGCGCAGATTTCCAGAAGCTAAAATGAAAGTTTACTCTTACTTTAATAGTTTGCAATTATTGGCTCAAGAATTTCAATTGGCTTACGGCGAAATGAGTATTTGCACGCTTACCGGAAGAGATTGGGTAAATCTAGATCAGGAATTAATTCGTGGAAAAAATACAATCGGTGTTTTAACCGATAAGAAAAAAACGCCATCGACCATAGCAAAAAGAATGCTCGAGGCCGGATTCGACAACTATAAAATGATAGTTGGAGCCAAATTAGGAGGCGAAGATCAGTATTGTGCTGAAATATCACTAAACGAGGCACTTGTTAGCGATTTTTCTCATCCCAATTGTTTAATTCTTATACAGCAACGAAGTATTAAAAGAACATTGGGTATTCACGAAAAAGATTTTCACATATTAAACGGACGCCCTAAAATGATTACTAAACGTAGTATTCGTTTGAATTCTATTTCTTTTTTAGATTTAGATAAGGCGAAACATTTGTGGGATGTTGGTTATTGTACAGGCTCTATTTCTATTGAAGCCAAACAGTATGCTCCTCATTTGCAGGTAACAGCTTTTGAGCGAAGAGAAGAGTCGAAAGAGCTTTTGAAATTAAATCAACGAAAGTTTTGTGTGCCTGGAATTGAAGGTATTCACAATGACTTTTTTAATATAGATTTAGCGGAAATTGATAGACCTGATCGTATTTTTATTGGCGGACATGGTGGTAGATTAGCAGAAATGATGCGAAAACTACACGCAGTTTTAGAAGATAATGGAATTATAGTTTTTAATACGGTAAGCGAATCAACAAAGCAAGATTTTTTGAATGCTGCTAAAGATTTAGAAATGGAAATAAGCGATCAAATGTGTATTCAGCAGGATAATCATAACCCAATTGTGATTTTTCAGGCTAAAAAAGTAGCGCTAAAATAAGAAACAAAAAATATTAAAAGGCATAAGAATTTATAAAATTGTTAGCTTTTGGCTAATGGTAAAATCAAAAATATATGAGTAATACAGCAATTATTATAAATAACCGTTTTGCAATGGCAACAGCAGAAAGAATTGCTGGTAAAATGGAAAATGCTTCAATTATTTCGGTTGCCGGATATGCCGGAAGTGAAAAAATTGATTCTATTCATAATTATCTAACCGAGAAGTTTCAGGAAATTGATTTGTTGATTTTTATTGGAGCTATGGGCATTTGTGTTAGAAGTATAAGTCCTTTTATTAGAGATAAAGCAACAGATCCTGCAGTTGTTAATTTAGATGTTAATGGAAGCTTTGTGCAATCGGTATTATCTGGTCACAAAGGAGGAGCCAATGAATATACAAAGCAAATTGCTGAAATTGTAAACGGAACTGCAATTATTACCACAGCAAGTGATACTTTAAATTTATGGCCTTTGGATATTTTCGGAAGAGAATATAATTGGACAAATGAGTATCAGAATTCTACCGAGAATGATTTTATTGCAGCTTTTGTAAATAAACATAAAACAGCGCTTTTGCTAGATGTTAAAAATGAAGGAACAGATGAACTACTAGCTTCTTGTCCCGATTTTGTAGAGGTGTTTTATAATTTTGATGATATCAAACAAGAGGATTTTGATTTGCTGATAGCTGTAAGTCCTGGAGTTTATAAAAGTAATATTCCTAGCTTATTTTATCGACCTAAGTGCATTGTTGTAGGAACAGGAGCACAAAAAGGAATTCATGTTGAGGCGTTCGAAAAAGAATTGAAAGCTTGTTTTGCTGCTAATCATCTTGCTTTTTCATCTTTAAAAAGTATTCATAGTATTACCGTAAAAGCCGAAGAGGAAGCTTATAAAAAGTTTAGTGAAACCACAAACCTAAACTTTATTACTTATACAGCCGAGCAATTAAACGAGAAAAAAGATGAAGTGACTTATTCGGCAGCGGCACACAAAAAGGTTGGAGCTGTAAATGTATCCGAAGCATCGGCTTTACTGGCAAGTGGAGCAAATTCTTTATTGCAAACCAAAAGCAAACATGTTGATAATAATGGCAAGCATTTTACTTTGGCCTTGGCAATGGATGCTGTGCAGGAAAGAAAAGGTAAGATATTTATTGTTGGTGCCGGGCCGGGTGCTCCCGATTTGGTTTCTGTTCGTGGAATGAAATTATTGAAAAAAGCAGACTTAATTTTGTATGCAGGAAGTCTTGTGCCACGTGAGTTAACCGACTACGGAAAAGCATCATGTGTAATTAGAAATTCGGCCGATCTTACCTTGGAAGAGCAGTTTGATGTAATGAAAGAGCACTACGATAAAGGTGGTGTTGTTGTTCGTTTACATACCGGAGATCCTTGTATTTATGGTGCAATTCAGGAACAAATGAATTTCTTCGATAAGTACAATATGCAGTATGAAATTGTTCCGGGCATTTCTTCGTTTCAGGCTGCAGCAGCTCGCTTAAAATCACAATTTACCATTCCAGAAAAAGTGCAGTCTATTATTTTAACTCGGGGAGAGGGAAGAACGCCAATGCCTCCTCGCGAACAGTTGTCGGAGTTTGCGAAGTTTCAATCTACCATCTGTTTATTTTTGAGTGTTACTTTGGTTGAAAAGTTACAGAAAGATTTATTGGAAGGTTATCCCGAAGATACTCCCGTTGCAGTTTGTCATAAACTTACCTGGAAAGAGGAAAAAATATGGCGTGGAAAGCTGAAAGACTTGGTTACAATAGTAAAGGAAAATAAATTATCCTTAACTGTAATGATTGTGGTTGGAGAAGCCATTGGAAATCGTAAAAACAGATCTTTACTTTATCATCCTAAATTTACACATGGCTGCCGTAAAGCAAGCGACAATTCATAAAAACAGAAGAAATTAGTTTTACAGTTGCAATATCACAAATATGGTGCAATGTTCGCTGTTTGAGATAAACAAAGAAGGGCAAGTTTGATAATGAAGGTTTTATTATTTGGAGGTACTACTGAGGGAAAAGCTACATCGAATTGGTTGGGTGATTTAAAAATACAACATTTTTATTCTACCAAAACAAATTCGGGCAGTTACGAGAGCGAATTTGGTATTCGTATTTGTGGTGTTATGGATATAGATGAGATAGGTTCTTTCTGTAAAAATAATAAGATCGATTTGCTTATTGATGCTGCTCATCCATTTGCAGATGTTTTGCATGCTAACATTGTTGCGGCAGCAAAGCAAGTAAATTTACCAGTTATTAGAATAGAGAGAGATATTGTACCAAGAGTAGAAAGTAAGTTTATTCATTATTGCTACGATTTAGATGAGGTTTTGAATCGCTTAAAGAATCTGAAAACTCAGAAAGTATTGTCTTTAATGGGTGTGAAAGCTTTACCATATATTCATTCCAATATGAAAGGTGTTGATATTTGGTACAGAATTCTGGATTTTTTATCATCAATAAAAATAGCAGAAGAGGCAGGAGTTGAAAAAACAAAATTGATTATTGCACCTGCGTTTGAAGGAATGGAATCGCAAGAGCCTTTACTTATATCTGAAGGAATTCAGGCTATGATAAGCAAAGAAAGTGGCTATTCCGGATTGTTGGATCAGAAGATGGAAATGGCAATTAAGTATAAAATTCCATTGTTTGTAATTGCACGACCAAACTTGCCCAATTATACGGCAACAGTAACCAATAGAGAAGGCTTGCAGAAATTTTTAAAATCTCAATTTGCTTTCGAACGAGCAGAATTGGCATCAGGATTTACTACCGGAACTTGTGCTACCATATCGGCGAAAGCAGCAATAAAGCTTTTGTTGGGCGAAGAAAAACAGAATACCGAGCAAATTACCTTAGCCGATGGTGGGGTTTGTAAAAAGGTTTTACATCAAAATAGAAAAGCAGATGATTTTGCTGTGTGTTCTGTCGTAAAAAATTCGGGCGACGATCCGGATGTTACCGATGGAATGGAGATTGGTGCCAGTTTAAAATGGAATACTGAGAATTGTATTCGTTTTGTAAAAGGCGAAGGGGTTGGAACGGTTACTTTAAAAGGTTTGGGAATTCCATTGGGAGAACCTGCTGTTAATCCGATTCCCCGAAAAATGATAATCTTCGAATTGGAGCAAATTTTAAAAGATTATGAGATTGATAAAGGTGTAGATGTTGCTGTTTTTGTGCCTTTGGGTAAAAAATTAGGTGCCAAAACTTTTAATCCTAAACTTGGTATTATTGGAGGTATTTCAATTATTGGAACCACAGGACGAATAAAGCCTTATTCTTTAGATGCATACATGCAAAGTATTCGCAAGCAGGTAGATTTGGCTGTTGAAAATAAGCACAAACATATTGTTGTTAATTCGGGAGGGAGAAGCGAACGATATCTTAAAAGTACTTTTCCTGAATTAGATGATTTGGCATTTTTGCAGTATGGAAATTTTATTGGCGAAATGCTTAAAATTATTAACGGTTCGGGTGTACAGAAAACAACAATGGGAATTATGACGGGAAAAGCGGTTAAACTGGCTGCAGGAAATCTCGATACGCATAGCAAGAAAGTGGTTCTCGATCATGATTTTCTTATGAATTTAGCAAAAGATTGTAATTATTCTAAGGAGATTGTAACAGCTGTTGGCAAAATTAAAATGGGACGAGAATTGGAGGATATATTCTCTTTCTCGAAAAATGAACTGTTTTTTAAAATGCTAATAGAGAAGTGTATATCGGTTTGCAAACAGCTTGTTGATGATTATGAGTTTGAGCTTTTATTAATTAGCAATAAGGGAGAAGTTATTTAATTGTAAATTAATTTATAAGCTGTTAATTTAAATATTTTGATAATTATTAAAGATAAAAAGTGCCTTAAATTATAATTTAAGGCACTTTTATTGTTTATAAGTTATTTGTCAAACAGTTTGGCTTCTTCCCAAATTTCATCCATTTCTTGCAGATTCATATCTTTCAAACTAAGTCCCTGTTTTAGGGTTTTATTTTCCAGATAATTAAAGCGTTTCGTGAATTTCTGATTGGTGCGTTCCAGTGCATTTTCAGGGTTTACACCATATAAACGAGCAGCATTTATTAAAGAGAAAAACATATCGCCAAATTCCTCTTCCATTTTTGCCTTATTGCCTTTCTTAATTTCTGTTTCCAGTTCGAGCATTTCTTCTTTCACCTTATCCCAAACCTGTTCTTTTTCGTCCCAATCGAAACCTACACCACGAACTTTATCCTGAATTCGGTTTGCTTTTACCATTGCTGGCAAAGAAGTTGGAACACCTTGCAAAACAGTTTTGTTACCGTTTTTTTCTTTCAGTTTTAGCTGTTCCCAATTTTCTTCTACCTCTTTGGCATTGGCAACTTTTGTATCGCTAAAAATATGTGGGTGTCGGTAAATTAGCTTTTCGCTGATACTGTCGCAAACATCGGCTATATCAAAATCATTAGTTTCGGAGCCAATTTTCGCATAAAAAACAATATGTAGTAAAATATCGCCCAGCTCTTTCTTAATTTCTTCTTTTTCTCCTTTTAAAATAGAATCGGCCAACTCGTAGGTTTCTTCTATGGTTAAAGTTCTTAAACTTTCGAAAGTCTGTTTTTTATCCCAAGGACAGCCCTCGCGAAGTTGATCCATTATATCCAGTAAGCGCTCAAAGGCTTTTAGTTTTCTGTCCATTTTTATACCATTTTAAAGTAAGTAAGGTATAATGCTGATAGATATTTAAAGATTAATATTAGTCCTGTGTTTATTCAGTTTTTTTTAATCATTATAAATATTAATCGGTATTATGCTTTTGATAGAATTCAAAGTCAAATTTACAAAACAATTCGAGAGTTTTAATATTTATTCAGCTTAAGATAAAAGAAGAAATTTGTTGGTAAGATTAATAATAGTTTGTTACAAAAAACAGAGAATGTTTGCTTAATTACGATTTGGAAATTTTAGGGGAATGTTAAGTTTCGAAGCAATTTCTTTTGCGCTAGCACTAATAAATTTTTCACTACCACTCATTAATTCTATTTTTTTGTTAGGCATTAAGAGAATAATTTTAAAGCTTATGTTGGTTTCACTTCTATTTATTGAAAGAACAGCCATACTTGCACTTTCCTGAACTCTTATAATTTGTATGTTTTTAATTTGAGCAATACTTTCCCACTTTCCTATTTTAAGGCCAAAAAAACCGGTGTATTTTTTTATTTGTTTTTGCTGGCTATCTATTATCACTCCCAATCTAATAAAAAGAAAAGGAAGGGCTAATAATAAAAATATAAAACCAAAATAATCAGAATTATAAATGCCTACTATTCCTATAGTAATAAGAGTAAAACCCAACATATAAAAATTGGGAGGCAGTTTTCCTGTTGTGTATTTTAAAAGCATTGTAAAGATTGTTAATTGGAAAAAATAATTAATCTGTTGTGAATTTCCAGATTTGAAAAGCCAAAATTTTCTTTAATCCAATTAAGAGTGTTTTTTTGATAGATGAATACATGAGTAGGATCATTTTTATAATACCATTTTTCAAAATCAATGTTTTCATCATAAATATGAGTCATGCAATAGAGTTTACCCTCTGGTTTTAGTAGCTTTTTAAGTAATACAAATTCTTTTTTAGGATGGTAAAAATGTTCCATTACCTCGCAACAAGCAATATAATCGTAGGTTTCATTTAGCAATTCAGGATAATTGTGAAAATATGGATCGTACTGTATTATACTAAATTTGTTGTCGTTTAATATTTTCGATATTACAGGACCAGGTCCAGCCCCAAAATCGAGTCCTTTATGTTCTGGTGTAAACTCTTTTATAATTGCTTGCGTAATGGGAGAGACAAATTGCTGATAGCCTTTGTCTTCAACATTATTTTCGTGTTTGGCATAGTGTGCATATTCTTTTTTTGCATCGGGGTGTAAATTTTTATCTGCAAATATGGACGAACAGTTTTTGCATTGATAAAAAAGTTGTCGTGGATTTTGATGAAATAATTTTCCTAATCCCGAACAAAGGGGGCAAAGTACAGACATGTAGCTGGTTTTATGTTAATTTTTAGTGTCTACTAATAATTTTAAGGTACAAATTTTCAACTTGTTCTCTGGCCCAGGGAGTTCGTCTTAAAAATTTAAGGCTCGATTTAATCGATGGATCTTTTATGAAACAATTAATTCTAATAATTTTCCCTAGCTCTTCCCAACCGTAATATCCTTCCAGAAATTCAACGATTTCTGCTAATTTAATGCCATGTAAAGGATTATTGTTTTGTGTTGAGTTTGTATTCATTATAAGAAAGCAGACTAATGTAAGTTGTAAATTAATTGTGATTATTACTTTAAATGGTATGTTTAAGCAATATCCTTATACTAATTTGCTAAGATAGTTAATACATCTGTATTGATGGCTTTAATTTGTTTCAATATATTTTACTTTGCAATATTAAAATTATAAAATAATTTTCTTTGGATAGTTTGTATTATTTTACAATAATTAAGTAGATAGATTTAGTTTAGTAAATACTATTATCTTAAATTACGAACTTAACTTACAATTTTATTTATAAAAAAATAGCAGCTTGTTTTTTATAAGGTGTTACTATATATGTTGTTAGTAGAGTTGTTTTGTGTCTCAATTAAATTTTGTTTTGAATAAGGAAGTGTAAAATAGAATTTACTGCCTTTATTAATTTCAGATATCACATATATTTCGCCGTTAAGTTTACTAATTAATCCTTTTACAATAGATAAGCCAAGTCCAGTTCCTCCATATATACGCGAACTCGATTGTTCAACCTGAGAAAATCTGTCGAATATTGAATTTAATTTTTCAGTAGGAATTCCAATACCCGTATCTTTAACCGAAAAAGTAATTAGCTTGGAACTGTTAATTAATAAGTCGATTTCAATTTCTCCTTCGTGTGTAAATTTAAATGCATTACCCACTAAATTTGTTAAAATTTGTTTTAGCTTTCCTTTATCGGTGTATAAAATAATATCCTCGGTAATTGTTGGAAGTATTAATTTTACATGCGATTTTAAATTTCTTTTTTGAATTTCATGGAATAGGGGCAATAGTTCCGAAAATAAATCTTTTAGATTGATTGGCTCTATGTTTACATTCATATTTTTCGATTCAATTTTTGAGATATCCAATAAATCGTTGATAATAAACATAAGATCGTTTCCGCGCTGAGTAATTATTTTTGTATATTCTGTTAATTTTGATTTATTATCGAATTCATCAGGAAGAAGAGAAGAAAAACCAAGAATTGCATTCATAGGAGTTCGTATTTCATGACTCATATTTTGAATAAATATTGTTTTTAATCGGTCGCTTTCGATGGCTTTCTCATTTGCCCATACTAGTTTATTATTTTGCTCCTTTAATTTTGCTTCATTTTCTTTGGCTTTCATTCTTGAGGCATCTCTTTGTTTTACAACTTTTATTATGCGTCGGTACGATAATGCCCCAATTATAAAAGTTAAAAAGAAGATTATTGCATGGTTAAAAATGATACTATTAATTTTAGTTTTTAAAACTACTTTGTATTTATCCATCGGAATTGATATACTAACACCTCCCTTAATATCGTTTAAATTGTAGCCTTGTTGAGCATGACATTTTAAGCACCCATTTTCAACTCTTATTGGTTTTATATAACGAAGATATTCCTTACCATCTATTTGTTCCGGAGAGTAGTATTCTTCTGTTCCCTTTGCAAATAGATTAAGAGCTTTTTCCTCCCATTTGTCAGCTTTATTGTTTGGATGTAAAGGTGTAATGCTGCAAATATGTCCAAACTCACCATCTTTTTTATTGCTCATTTGAAAAACTAACCTATTCATATAAGCAGGGTTAATTAAGGTGAGCTTTGTTCCATTGGTGGTGGTAATATCTCTGTTAGGAAGAAAATTTAGATATGGATTAGCAATTGTAGAATCAGTCATTGTTACATAAACACCGCCATGGGCGGCAGTCCATTTTCTAAATGTAAGGTCTTTGTTAAAATTTCCTTCAGCTTCTACTTTTGCTAATTCGTAAGTCGTTTGTCTTTCGCTGCGTATATTCCAAATTAAAGAAGCAATAAATAATATTGTAAACCCTATAACAACCGATATAAAAAATTGCTTAAAATAACTTACTTCTCTATTCATGGATGGCAGATTTCTTTAATTAATGGATCTGTTTAAACAGATCCATTATTTATTAACAAAATAATTTAATGAACATGAATTTACGAATAATATAATTAAATGTTATGATTTAATTTATATATTTTATTATTAAATTAACTTATAGTTATTGTTAGGATTGGTGTTAAAAGTCAAATGTTTATGAATGGAGAGTGTAGTGTTTGTACGTTTAAATAAGCTTATATATATAAATATTGACAGGTATAAATGTTCATTCTATAGTTTGTATTAAACTCCAAGCTTCAGGTTTATTTGCAAACCATTTTTTTACCTGATTCCAATTTTCACGAAAAAAAATCGATTCGCGATAAGCGTTAAGCATATATTCCGATTCCCAATGACTTACAGTAAAGAAAATGGAAGGTTTGGCCGTATCTTGAAAAATTTCAAGATGGGAACAACCTTTAAATGCTAAAATATCATTTTTCTCGTTTTTTGTAAGATTTTTAAAATCCTTAATATGTTCTGGGAGAATTTCAAGTTTTACGAATCTTATAATCATTTGTCTTTAATAAATTGGTTTATATTATTACAAAGTCGACTGTAATTGTTCATACCTCTAATAATTGCATTTATGAACATCTGCGCTTATACAGTAAAGAATAGTAAATTGTTTTGTATAATGATATGTTTAGGGTAAAAAAATAAATTTTCCTTTTTTGAGTAAGTGCCAAATCAGAATTAATAAGTAATTTGGAGGCTAAAATATAATAAATACAGATTTAATTATATGATAGAAAAGAGCATATCTTTAGGGGTGATTGATCCTCTTGAATTTTATGGAATTAATAATGCAAAATTGGAAGCAATAAAAGAAATGTTTCCAAAATTAAATATTGTAGGACGTGGCAGTGAAATAATTGCTAACGGAGAGAAGAATACATTGGATTTATTTGAACAGAAAATAAATTTGTTGATTCAACATTATAATCAGTACAATGTTTTAACAATTGCCAATATAAAACGAATTTTTCTCGAAAATGCAAGCGGCATACAAAACCCCGATGATCCGGAAAGTGTTATTATTTTTGGAAATAATGGAAAAATAATTCGTTCTAGAACTGCTAATCAGCGAAAGCTAGTTGAAAAATCTGCTAAAAATGATATGGTTTTTGCAGTTGGTCCGGCCGGTTCGGGAAAAACATACACAGCAATAGCTCTTGCAGTAAAAGCCTTGCGAAATCAGGAGGTAAAGAAAATTATTTTGAGTCGTCCGGCTGTCGAGGCCGGAGAAAATCTGGGTTTTCTTCCTGGTGATTTAAAGGAGAAAATTGATCCGTATTTACAACCTCTGTACGATGCACTTCTGGATATGATTCCTCCGCGAAAGTTAGCCGATTATTTAGAAGCTGAAGTGATTCAAATTGCACCTTTGGCATATATGCGTGGTAGAACTTTAAACGATGCTTTTGTAATTTTAGATGAAGCTCAGAATACTACAACCAAACAGTTAAAAATGTTTTTAACAAGAATGGGTACCAGTGGAAAGTTTATGATTACGGGTGATATTACTCAAATTGATTTACCTAGAAAACAACACTCTGGTTTGGTGCAGGCTTTTCGAATACTAAGAAAAATAAAAGGTATTGCTATGGTAGAATTCGATAGTTCGGATATTATTCGTCACCGATTGGTAAAAGAGATTGTTGCTGCTTATGAAATTGAAGATAAATTAGAAGAAGAAAGACATATTAAAAAGAGAGAAGAAGCTAAGAAAAAAGAGTAAATACTTGCTAAAAAAATATTATCAGTAAAAAGCTTGTTATAAATAGTAGATACTGTTTTTCTACTTTTTTACTTTTATATATCTTCGCATTAAAATTAAGTCTCGGTTTTCTAAACCTATATTTGCATAATGGAAGATATGGAAAATCGGCTTATGGCTATTGGCTAATAACTAATGGCTTATTGAATAAACCATTTTATAAATAATAGAATTTTTGGAACAATGAAAGAAGCAATTGTTAAAACAGATTTTAATTTTTCGAATCAAAAGAATGTTTACAAGGGTAAGGTAAGAGACGTTTATAATATTAACGATGAGTATCTTGCAATGGTCGTTTCGGATCGTATTTCGGCATTCGATGTTGTTTTGCCTGAGGGAATTCCATTTAAAGGTCAGGTGTTGAATCAAATTGCAACTCGTTTTTTAGATGCTACCGCCGATATTGTTCCTAAT
This sequence comes from uncultured Marinifilum sp., assembly GCF_963677195.1. NCBI lineage: Bacteria > Pseudomonadati > Bacteroidota > Bacteroidia > Marinilabiliales > Marinifilaceae > Marinifilum > uncultured Marinifilum sp. The sequence continues at coordinate 3,694,252 of NZ_OY781918.1, read as the reverse complement.
TGGAAAATTGCTACTCCCGATCCAATGGTAACAGTAGGTCATCTTGCCGAGCCTTTTATGGTTGAGATGGTAATTCGCGGATATCTTACAGGTCATGCTTGGAGAGAGTATAAAGCTGGAAAAAGAACACTTTGTGGAGTTCCTCTACCAGAAGGCATGAAAGAAAATCAGAAATTCGAGCAGCCTATTATTACCCCAACCACCAAAGCAATGGAAGGCCATGATGAGGATATCTCGAAAGAAGAAATTTTAAAACAAGGAATTGTAAGCAAGGAAGATTACGAAGCTCTTGAAAAATATACTTTGGCCTTATTTGCCAGAGGAACCGAAATTGCTGCCGAAAAAGATTTAATTTTGGTTGATACAAAATACGAATTCGGTAAAAAAGATGGAAAAATCTATTTAATAGATGAAATTCATACTCCCGATTCATCGCGTTATTTTTATTCGAAAGGATATGAAGAGCGTTTAGCAAACAACGAGCAACAAAAACAATTGTCGAAAGAATTTGTTCGCGAGTGGTTAATGGAAAATGGTTTTCAGGGAAAAGAAGGTCAGGCAATTCCGGAAATGGATGAGGCTAGAGTTAACCAAATTTCGGAGCGTTACATTGAATTGTACGAGCAAATTATTGGAGAGAAATTTGTTAGAGCCGAGGCTACAAGTGTAAAGGAAAGAATCGAGAAAAATATTGCATCTTGCTTAGATACATTATAAGATAACGACTATTAAATCCCTAAAAAGGGATAAAAAGGAAAAAATAAAACCGAAATCCGTAATGGGTTTCGGTTTTTTTATAAGCTATATTATCAGAGAGTAACTACTGTTTAGCGTCTCTTTATTTTTTCATTATCCACCTACACGCTTAACTTTATAGCCATCTGCTTTTAGCATGTCCATAATTTTATCACGATGATCGCCCTGAATCAAAATTTCTCCATCTTTAGCAGATCCACCGCCACCGCATTTGGTTTTTAGTTTTTTGCCCAATTCTTTTAAATCGTCCGAACTGCCTCTAAATCCTTCAATTAAAGTAACAACTTTTCCTTTTCTCTGCTTTTTATCTAAAAGAACTCTTAAAGTTTGCTGATTGTTAGGAATAGATTCTTGTTCCTGCTCTTCGTCGTATTCGTAATTGTAATCGGGATTCGTTGAGTAAACGATATTTTTTTTCTTTTTAGCCATGACTGAAGGATAAAGTTTAAAGTAATAAGTTTAATGTGTGAAAGTTTCAAGCTCCAAGTTCTAAGTAAAAACTCCGAATCCTAAAATCGAAATGAAAATGCTTGCAATAAGCTAATGAACTTTCAAGCAGTTTGTAACTGCTAACTGCAAATATACCTATATTCTTCTGTATTTAATGCGATCGTAAAAATAGATAATGGAACCTATAAAAGGAATAAAGGCTACCAGTAGTATCCAAATAAGTTTATCGATCCATAGTAATTTTCTTTTTAGTATATCTACAATTGCAATTACAGGAAGTATAATTGCTATTATTTTTGTTAGCAGCCAAATATCAAATATTATTGTGAGTATCATGTAAATTGTTTTTGTGCTTACTAATTTGCAAAATTAAAAGAAATCTTTATTTGCTGGCGCATCGCACACATTTCTTGCTTTCGGGCATTATCATTATTCTGCCAATAGGTATTTGGGCTCCACATTTAATGCATTTACCAAAATCAGGATTATCAATATTCTTTAGTGTTTCTTTTAATGCTGATAATTGAATTTTCTTTTTTCGCAAAGCAGCTTCGTTCACACTTTTGTTATTGATGGCATCCATTCGGCTAACTCTACCAATGGCACAATCGGGCGAAATGGGTTGAGTTAAATCTTTTAAGGTGATAATTTCAGTCTGCAGTTTATCAATTTTTTCTTTTATCTGATTTTTAATATTTAATTTTTCGTCTTGTATCATATTGCTTTTATTGAATTGGGATTACCAAAGATAACAGAAAATCTTACGTTTACTTATTTCCGCCTCGACAAGGGGGAAACGACAATAGTTCTTCAACGCTGAGGGGTTTTTTGGATAAATACTAGTCTTACCCTGAGATTTACAGTTTGCCTAAAGGTTAGAGAATGATGGAAAAAAACTGAATAGTATTCCTGCTGTATTTGCTGGAATAGGATTTTATATAATACTTGTACACTTTTCAATCCTAGAAAGCCTGAATTTGAAGAGATAAAAGCGATTTATCAAGCATGCTACGAAGGAAAAAGTATCAGCATTTCAAAATAAAATAGGAAAGAGGGACTGATACAGTTTCTTTTTTGTTTTTAGAATTATTTTCAAAACGTATATATTGCTATTATAGTATGTATTTTTCGGGATAAGAGATTGTTTATTTAGATTCATCCTAAAGTAATTTATCCCCTTAATTTATAGGTAAACTGCTAGGCTGATAACACACTTCTTTATACTTTTGAGTAATAATTAATTGCTGTATATCTGGTGTTAAAACAATTGTTTACAACTAAAACATACGGTTATTTAGCATTTTTTTCATTCATTTATTTAAAAAGAGTAATGAACAGGATAGTTGAAAAAGAGAATTTTTCAGAAAAAGTAGTAAAAATTGTAGTTGAAGCTCCTTTAATTGCAAAATCCCGCAAGCCTGGAAATTTCATAATTCTGCGAGTTGGTGAAAAAGGAGAACGTATTCCTTTAACTATTGCTGGTGCTGATATCGAAAAAGGCACTATTACCATAATCGTTCAAAAAATGGGAGTATCATCTACTAAGCTTTGCAAGCTCGAAGTTGGCGATTACATTACCGATTTGGTTGGACCTTTAGGAAAACCAACCGATATTCATAAAGTAGGTACTGTTTTATGTTGTGGTGGTGGTGTTGGTGTTGCACCTTTACTTCCTATTGTCGAAGGTTATAAAAAAGCAGGAAATCGTGTAATTACGGTTTTGGCTGCTCGTAACAAAGATTTGCTCATTTTAGAAGACGAAATGCGTAAACATTCTGATGAATTAATTATCATGACTGATGACGGATCGTACGGAAAAAAAGGTTTGGTAACCGAAGGTATGGAAGAAGTAATTAAGCATGAAAAAATTGACGAATGTATCACAATTGGTCCTGCCATTATGATGAAATTTTGCTCTATACTCACTAAAAAGTACGAGATTCCAACCATGGCAAGTTTAAATAGTATTATGGTTGATGGTACTGGTATGTGTGGCGCATGTCGTGTTACTGTTGATGGTAAAACTAAATTTACTTGTGTTGATGGTCCTGAATTTGATGCTCATAAAATCGATTTTGATGAGATGATGTCGAGATTAGGAGGATACAAATCAGAAGAAAAGGATAAAATGGATCATTTTCACGAATAAATTTGTGAGAGATAATTGAGATTTGAACAAAAAAGCTATGTGTTTCTAATTTTAAATTCTAATATCTCACATTTAAATATCTAATAAAAAGACAATGGAAAGGTCTGAAGAATATATAAAAAACGAGCGTAAAAAAGAGTGGAGAGTCGAACTCCAAAAAAAGACAAAAGCGAAAGATCGCATGGCGATCGAAAGAGTTGAGATGACAGAAACAGCTCCCGAGAAAAGAATTAAATCGCAACGAATTGAGGTAAATTCTGGATTAACAAAAGAGCAGGCTATTCTCGAAGCTACTCGTTGTATGGATTGTGTGAATCCTACTTGCATGGAAGGATGCCCGGTTAGTATCAATATTCCTAAATTTATTAAGAATATTGAACGTGGTCATATTCTGGAAGCAGCCTCGGTTTTGAAAGAAACAAGTGCTTTACCAGCTGTATGCGGACGTGTTTGCCCTCAGGAACTACAGTGTGAGAAAAGATGTTTCTATGTCGAAAAATTGAATCAACCAGCTGTGGCTATTGGTCATCTGGAACGATTTGCTGCCGATTATGAAAGAGAATCAGGAACTATTGCTGTGCCAGAATGTGCAGAACCTAATGGTGTAAAAGTTGCAGTCATTGGTTCGGGTCCTTCGGGTTTATCTTTTGCTGGCGATATGGCAAAATCGGGATATGATGTTACTGTATTCGAAGCTCTTCACGAAATTGGTGGCGTTTTAAAATATGGTATTCCTGAATTTCGTTTGCCAAATGCTGTTGTAGATGTCGAAATAAATAATCTTCGCAAAATGGGAGTGAAGTTTGTTACCAATTTTATTGTTGGGCAAACAGCATCATTAGATGATTTGAAAGAAGAAGGATACAAAGCGTTTTATGTAGGCTCTGGTGCCGGATTGCCACGTTTTATGAATATTCCAGGTGAAAATGCCAATGGTATTTTATCATCGAATGAATACTTAACTCGTGTAAATTTAATGGGTGCAGATGCTGAAGATTCAGATACTCCTGTTCTTAGAGGTAAAAATGTTGTTGTTGTAGGTGGTGGAAATACTGCTATGGATTCGGTTCGTACAGCAAAACGTTTGGGGGCCGAAAAGGCAATGATTGTATATCGTCGTTCCGAAGAAGAAATGCCTGCTCGTTTAGAGGAAGTTCATCATGCAAAACAAGAAGGAATAGAGTTTCTTACTTTAACAAATCCTATTGAATATATTGCCGACGAAAATGGTCGTGTAAAGCAAGTTAAAGTTCAAAAAATGGAATTAGGTGAACCTGATGCTTCAGGCAGAAGAAGACCAATTCCAATGGAAGGATCGGAATATGTTATTGATGCTACAGTTGTTGTAGTAGCAGTTGGAGTATCGCCAAATCCATTAATTCCAAATTCGGTTGAAGGTTTAGATGTTTCTAAATGGGGAACTATTGAGGTTGTAAAAGATAAAATGCAATCTTCAATTCCAGAACTGTTTGCTGGTGGAGATATTGTGCGTGGTGGTGCAACTGTAATTCTAGCCATGGGTGATGGTCGTAAAGCTGCGGCTAACATGAATATTTATTTGAAAGAGAAGTATTTGTCTCAAAAAGTAGAACAATAAAATTGATAAGCTATGAGTAAAGAATTTAATTCAATAGACGATATTTTAGATTTTGCGATTAATGAAGAGCAAATTGCAGCCGATTTTTATACCGCATTAGCATCAAAAATGAAGCATCAGGAGATGAAAGATACTTTTGAGCAATATGCAATAGAAGAACTTGGTCATCGTGCTAAGTTGGAAGCTATTAAAAATGGAAAACAATATCAGCTTTCTGAGAAAAAAATTGCCGATCTAAAAATTGGTGATTATCTAGTGGATGTTGATACGGAAAAATCAAAAATTACCTATCAGGAAGCTCTTACTATTGCAATGAAAAAAGAAAAAGCAGCTTTTAAATTGTATATGGATTTGGCTGAAGCATCAAACGATACCGCATCAAAAGATTTATTCTTGATGTTGGCTCAGGAGGAAGCAAAACATAAATTGAGATTCGAAGTTGAGTACGATAGTAATATTCTAACCGAAAATTAAAATTTAATAATACAATGAAAAGCCGTAGCATTTGCTGCGGCTTTTTTTATCACATATATTTTCTTTGTCTTATCCGTTCTAATTTTGTAACTTATTGATTCGATATTAATTAACTAAATAAAGAATTGGAATAAAATAATTGTAAACCGAAACAAAAAAACAAAAAATGAAAATTTTTAGAACTTTTGAAGAAATTATCGATTATGCTATTGATAAGGAAATGACAGAGATTGAGTTTTATTCTGATCTTTCGGAAAAAATGGACAGAAAAAATGTGAGAAGACTTTTTCATAATATTGCGCTTGAAAAAACGGCAAGAATGTTGCGTTTAGAAAAAATGAAAGATCTAAAAGTGGAATTTAATCCAGAGGATATTCAAGATATGAAAATTGCAGGATCGCTCGAAAATGTTGATCATAGAAATTCTGATCTGTCTTATCAGCAAGCTCTTATTCTGGCAATGAAAAAGGAGAAAATGAAATTTAAGTTTTATATAGATATGTCTGAATGCGCTATAAACGAAGAATGTAAACAAACTTTTTTATCTTTAGCAAATGAAGAAGCAAGACAGAAACTAAAATTTGAAATTGAATATGATGAATTCGTATTAGTAGAGAACTAATCGAATTTTTTATAAAAAAAGTATAAGCAAAATCGAAGAAGAATTTTATCAACTTCGATTTTGTCGTTTATATAATAATAAATGGTTCAATTCTTGTTCATATTTTGTTTTCCAAGCTTACTTTAGTATTTTTGTTGTCGATTTAAATTATATATAAACGATTGAAAAACAAATATTTAATGAATTGTTTTTTTCGAAGTATCCTCTTAGTTAGTCTTTTGTTTGGGACTATAAATATTGCTTTTACGCAGAGTTCTGCTGTAGAAATATCTAAAAATAAGGTAGTTGTTGGTGGTAAAACTTATCTTTTGCATATTGTAAAAGAAAAACAAACCCTATTTTCAATTTCTAAAGCTTATGGTGTAAATCTTTCTGTTTTAATGAAAGAAAACCGAAAAACTCAGGCCACTGTAAATTTTAACGAAGTTCTTAGAATACCTTTCGAAGGTAGATCAGTAAGTGCACCTCTTTTGGTTAAAAAAGAAGATGCTAAGTATATATATCATATTGTGAAAGAAGGGGAAACATTGTTTTCTTTGTCTAAAAAATATAATCTTACAATTGACGATTTAAAAGCAGAAAATAAAGGAGTAGAACAAAGCTTACCGCTTAATAGTGTGCTTAAAATCCCCAAAAATAAAAAGGTACAAACAGTAGAGGTGCAAAATGTTCCAAAACACGATAAAAAATATTATTACTATGTAATAAAGCCTGGAGATACACAATATTCAATTGCTAAGGAGTTTTTAATGAAACAGAAAAAGCTTCGAAAACTTAATCCTAAGATAAAAGGCAAGCTTCTAAAAATTGGCGATTGGGTAAGAATTCCACGATATTTAGTGCCTCCAGAATATTTCGTGGTAAAGGAAACTCCAAAAGATACTATAGCAGAAGAGATACAAACGCTCGATTCAATTGTTGATACAGTTGAGGATATTCAGCTAATACAAAAGAAAATTACAATAGGTTTGTTTTTGCCTCTTTATCTGGAAACTAACGATACAATTAATCAAACAGTTAGTTATAGAGATACATTAAAAATAATAACAGAACGTAACCCAAGAGTTGTTTATAGAAAATCAAAAGAGTTTATTCGTTTTTATCAGGGGGTTTTATTGGCTGTCGATTCTTTAAGAAAAGAGGGATTATCGGTCGATTTGCATCTGTTTGATACGGAGAAAAATCCTGCAAAAGTGAAAAGGCTTATTGCTAGAAATCAATTTGTTGAATTTGATTTTTTAATTGGGCCAGTTTACCAAAATACTTTTGCTGTTGTTGCTAAATTTGCCAAACAAAAAGGAATTCCTATTATTTCTCCATTATCAGGGAAAAATCCTGAAATTAATAGCAATCCTTATGTTATTCAGCTAAATACCTCTTTAGCATCGGTGTGCAGACAAATTTCGGAATATGTATGCGAGGATTTTGATCTGAAAAATGTAATTGTAGTGCACCCCGAAAGGTATAAACACCTAAATGAGTACAAGCTGATAAAAGATATAGAACATAACTTGTTCGAAAAAGGATTGTATTGGAATAATGATCAGGTAAATTATAAAAAGATTAGTTTCGATGAATATGGTTTGTTTGGGATAGAAGCGCTAATGTGCGATACATGCGAAAATATAGTGGTTTTACCTTCTAACGATCAGCCTTTAGTCGAAAATATAATTACAAATTTAAATGTATTAAGCCAGCGTTTTGCCATCCGCCTAATAGGATTTTCGAAATGGCAACGTTATAATAGCTTAGAGTCGGAGTTGTTTTATAATTTAAACTTTTCACTTTTTAGTCCTTACTATATCGATTATAAAGAGGAAAAATCTTTAAATTTTGTTGCTGATTTTAGAGAGCGTTTCTGTTGCGAACCTAGCGATTTTAGTTTTAGAGCTTATGATATGTGCAGATACTTTGCTTTGGCAACAAGTAAATATGGAAAGGAATTTCCTCATAAAATGAATAATCTTGAAATAGATTTATTACAGTCTGCCTATCACTTTAAAAGAATAACCGCTTTTGGAGGTTTCGAAAATAGAGGTGTTCATTTAATTAATTATTCCCGAGATTTTAAAATTAGACATCAGGCTGTTCATAACAGAAATATAGAAGATGTACCTGAAGAAATTGATCTGTTGCACAAATCATTTGAATATTAAATATTTTAACCGACTTTTTAGTCGGTTTTTTTGTCCATTATCGGATATATCATCCATAATAGTAGGTATTTTGTTTAAGTATTATAAACATTAGCTTATAGCCTGATTTTAAATACAATAAATTTTAATTATCCAATTTCGTAGAGGTGAGTTCTGTTCTTATTTTTTATTAACATTCATTAGGCCAGTAATATAGGTAGTTTGGTATGTGCTTTGGAATTTCAAAGTTGTTAGTTACCTAAAGTCCTATGTTATGAAAAAAATTTTACTCTTGGTATACCTATGGGTATTTTCCACGCTTATTTTATTTGCTCAAACAACACCTCCCGATTTAACGGCAGATGATGATGCCACAGTTGATTCTGATATTGTAATATTATTCACAGACATTGTAGAATGGGAGAATGTTGTTTCCCCACCTAAAATTGTAACTATTTCTGATACTACTTTAACTGTAGGTGATGATTATGATTTCGATTATGAGAACAATACGCTTACACTTAAACCAGGTGGAGGTAAATCGGTCTTACAAAAAGTAGGTGAAAAAACCTTAATTATTGAGGTTGATGGTTATGATAATGCATCCGTTACCCAGACTATTGCACATGGAGTTGCAAGTCAGTTGGCAATGAAGACACAAGCAATTGCACCTTCTATTAATGGCGAGGAGTTTGATCCACAGCCAGAGATTGATATTTTGGATCAGTATGGTAATTTATGTACAACAGACGGAGTTAGAACAATTACAGCTGCTAAAGCAGATGCTGGAAGCTGGATTCTTGGTGGTACATTAGCTCAGGATGCCAATTTTGGAACCTTAAGTTTTAATGGTCTTACAGCTAGTAGTAACGTGGAAATTACGGGTGGAAACATTAGTTTTTCCGCAACAGATCTCACAGCTGTCACATCTTCTAATTTTAATTTAGAATTAAATACTCCTCCCGATCTAACAGCAGCATCGGGGGCTACTGTTGATAATGATTTTGAAATATCTTATAGTGAAATGGTAGATTGGGAGTCTTCAGAATCGTTGAGTATTACCTTTGATGGGATTGAGGTGCCTGCAATTGCGTATACTATTAATTCAACAAGCAATAAAATACTTTTTAAACCTTCAGAACATTCTTCCTTACAAAAAGCACAAACTGCTAACATCATTATTTCAGTAGATGGATATAGTGATGCAAGCGTTTCTCAGATATTAGGTCATGGAGTAGCTACCCACTTGGTTATGGACTTAGAGCCAGTAGCTCCTCAAAATAATGGAGATCTTTTTCAGACTCAGCCTGTTGTAAGTGTTAGAGATCAATATGATAATATTTGTAGTAACAATAATTCGATATCAATAACAGCAGAAGAAAATAATACTGCAACGTGGAAATTATTGGGAGGCTTAACTGGAACCGTTATTTCGGGTGTTTTATCTTATTCAGATTTAGCAGCCTCAAGTACACAGGCAGTTGAAAATGCTTATATTTCTTTTACAGCATCCGGCCTCACTGGTGTTAGTTCAGCAACATTCAATTTAGCTTTGAATTCACCACCTGATTTAACGGCTGATGCAGATGCAACTGTTGATGGAAAATTTATAATTACATTTACAGATACACTGTCGTGGCATAGTAAAATTTCAAGTATTACTTATGATGGAAATACAGTAGAGGCTACTGCCTATGATACAACAGTCGTTAATCAGATAATTTTTGATCCATCTAAATCTGCTGTTCTTCAGGTTGCTGGAAGTGGAGATATTATTATTTCAGCTGATGGATTTACTCCTACTGTGGCAATATCTCAAACAATTGGCCATGGAGCTCCTGTTTCTATATATATTTCTAAACAACCAACTTCGCCAAGTCAAAATGGTGGATTGTTGGCAATTCAACCAGAGGTGGGAAGTCGCGATCAGTATGGAAATAATTGTACAGGTGATAATGCAACTACAATATCAGTAGTTAAGGGTGATTCCGGAGATTGGACATTGGGAGGTTCTCCAAATATGACTTTGGTAGGCGGGGAAATTAAATATACTGATTTAACTGCTACAAGTGCAAAAGCCGTAACAGGAGCTTATCTTACAATATCATCAGATGGTTTCGAAAATGTTAGTTCTGAAACTTTTGACATTCCGGTAAATGATTTTCCTGTTTTATCGGCAGCTTCAGATGCAACGGTTGATAATGATTTCTTTATTGAGTTTACTGATGATGCTACTTGGCGTGATAAGATTACCGATGTTAAGTATGGTGGAATTTCTTTACCTGCATTAGCTTACGATACAGGTGAGGCAGGAAAAATTACATTAAAACCCACTGAATCTTCTACTTTACAGCTTGCCGGATCCGATACTTTAACTTTTATCGCCAGTGGATATTCTGATGCTAAGATTTTTCAGAATATCGGACACGGTTTGGTTTCAAGTTTATTTATAAAAACACAGCCAGTGGGGCCAACAGCAAATGGAAATGTATTGGAAACACAGCCTGTTGTTCAGTTGCATGATCAATATACGAATGTATGTACTTCAAATACAAGTGCAACTATTTCTGCAGAAGCTTCCGGAGGAGATTGGAATATTTCTGGAACCGTTAACTTAACAGCAACAGATGGAGAATTTAACTTTACCGATATAATGGCTAGTAGCGATAGTGAAATTACAGATGCTAGCATAACATTTTCATCTTCATCTCTTAGCGATGTGGTAACTAATGTATTTACTATACCAGCTTTAGAAACAGCACCAACATTGTTTGCAGCATCAGACGCTACGGTTGACAATACCTTTGAGGTAGCTTTTGCAAATAATACTTCATGGCAGTCGGCTATTGATTCCATTACTTACCGAGGAAGTTTAATTTCTGAGGATGCCTATAATAATGCGCAGCAGGAGAAAATTATTTTCGACCCATCAAAAGATGCAGATTTACAGATAGCAGGATTAGATACTATAAGAGTTTATGCCAGCACTTATGAAACAGCAAGTGTGCCTCAGGAAATAAAGCATGGTGCAGCAAGCGAAATGGTAATTGTTTTGCAGCCCGCAGCACCTGCAGAAAATGGAGGAGTGTTGGCAACTCAGCCAGGTCTTACATTGCGAGACCAGTATGGAAATGATTGTACTGATGAGAATTCAATTGAAATTACTGCAGCTAAGGGAGATACAAATGAATGGAGTCTTGAAGGAACAGCAACTAAAACTGCAGCAAGTGGATCGGTAAGTTATACTGATTTAACAGCAGGTAGCGATGGCCCAGTGACCGGAGCTTTTATAAGTTTTTCGGCAACAGATTTAACTACTGTTAATTCGAATACTTTCGATATTCCAGAATTAAATGCAGCTCCTGTTCTTACTGCTGCTTCCGGTGTTACTGTGGATAATAATTTTGAGATTACATTTACCGATAATGTAGATTGGCGAACTCAAATTACCGAAATAAAATATGGTGATGCAGTTTTATCATCATCAGCTTATGATACAAGCGAGGTGGGAAAAATTACATTTAAACCTGCCGAAGATGTTGCTCTGCAAACCTCGGCTAACAGTTTTATTTTTATCACATCAACATCTTTTTTATTAGATTCGATACAGCAGGAAATAACCCACGGATTGGCTACTAATATAGAGATAATAACACAGCCAGAAGGGCCAGATACCAATGGCGATATACTGAAAACACAACCAGAAGTGAAATTACAGGATCAGTACAATAATGATTGTACTACTGATAACCTAACTATTATAAATGCAAATGCAAGTGGAGGAAGTTGGGATCTTGAAGGTACAGATTCTTTAAAGGTAACAAATGGCGTTGCATCTTATGCCGATCTTACTGCCGGAAGTACGCTTATGCTAAATGATGCAACAATTACATTTTCCGGTACAGGACTAACAAACCAAGAATCTAATTCGTTCATAATTCCGGCACCTCTGGTTGCACCCTCTTTAATTGCATCGGCAAATGCTACTGTCGATTCTCCATTCGATGTTACTTTTGCTGAAAATTCCCAATGGCAGGGAAACATCGATTCTATTTCTTACGGCGGAACTACTTTACCAGATATTGTTTTCGATAAAAGTCAGGCAGGAAAAATTCAATTCGATCCTGCTAAGGATGAGGTATTGCAAATTGCCGATACAAAAGAATTGATTGTGTTCTCTCGCGGCTACGAAAATGCTACTCTTAATCAGGAAATTAAACATGGTAAGCCTGATACATTAATAATTGAAACTCAACCTACAGCTCCTTTGGTAAACGGTGGCGAATTAGATTTACAACCTAAAATTTCCCTCAAAGATCAATACAATAATAATTGTGATACTGAAAGCACCTACGAAGTATTGGTAATTAAAGGAGATGAGTCTGACTGGATTTTAGGAGGAGATACCCTGCAAGCTGTAAGTAATGGTGTAATTAATTATCGAAGTTTATCAGCTTTAAGCGAAAATGCTGTTACAGGTGCTTATTTAACTTTTACAGGAGAAGGAATTACTTCAGTCGATTCTGATCCGTTTGATATTCCGAATTTACAGAATCCTCCTAATTTAACAGCTCAAATAGATGCTACTGTTGATAATGATTTTGAGCTGGACTTTAGAGGGGGAGACGATTCGTGGGCATCCGAAATACAATTGATTACTTATCAGGGAGATACTTTGCCCGAAACGGCTTACGATATAGAATCGGAGAAAATTATATTTCATGTATCGGAAGAGGTTTTACTTCAAAAAGCTGGTGTATTTAATATTGTAGTTAAAGCTTTGGGATATAGCGATACCAGTCTTGAGCAAACAGTAGGTCATGGAATTGCTGCCAGTATGTTAATTACGCAGCAAGCTTTAGCTCCCATTGCAAATGGTGATTTGTTAGAGCAGCAGCCAGAATTAGAATTTTACGATCAGTATTCAAATTTATGCGATACAGAGAGTGAGAAAACCATTACTGTATCTAAAAATGATGATGGAGAATGGAATTTAGCAGGAACTCTTGAAAGAACTGCTGAGAATGGTCTTGTTTCTTTCGACGATTTATCGGCTTATTCAACAGCTATGGTAACAGGTGCTCAACTTTTGTTTAGTTCTGCAGATATAGACGAAGTTGTTTCCGATGTTTTTGATATTCCTGATGTTGCTCTTCCTCCGGTTTTAGTTGCTGCTGCTGATGCAACAGTTGATAATCCATTTAAAATTACATTTACAGAAGATTCGGTTTGGAGAAATCGTATTGATATAGTTACACTTAGCGATAGTATTTTACCTGCTGAAAGTTATAATTTTTCACAGGTTGGTGAGTTGGAATTAATTCCGTCCGCCTCAAAATTTTTACAAAAGAGTGGTAGTTTCGAGATTATTGTGCAATCAAGAGGATTTTCTCATGATACTGTTCAGCAGGATATTCAACATGGTGTAGCAGATAGTTTGTTAATATTGGTTCAGCCTGCAGCTCCCGAATATAATGGAGATTCTTTGGCCCAGCAGCCAGAATTGAAGTTAATAGATCAGTATTTTAATGATTGTATTGCTGATAATTCAACTGTGGTGAATGTTAAAAAATATGATACCAAAGTCTGGGATTTGAGCGGAACATTAGAAGTTCAATCTGTTAGTGGTGAAGTTAATTTTACCGATCTTATAGCTACCAGCGAAATTGCTATCGATTCGGCTTATTTACAATTTTATTTTACTGCCGATACTGTAATTTCTGATTTGTTTACCATTCCCGTTCCTGTAATAGATCTTATAGCAGCAGAGAATGTTACTGTCGATAATGAATTCGTAATTCAAACGACTGATAATGCAAGTTGGAGAGATTCAATTTCTACCATAAGTTTTGCAGGAGAAACATTGGCTGACACTTCTTATTTAATAGAGGCAGGAAAAATAACTTTTTATCCAGAAAAAGATTCTGTTCTTCAAATAGCAAGAACCGATACTATTGTAGTGGTGGCTAATGCTTATGCCGATGCTAAGCTCGAACAGTTTATTGGTCATGGTGTTACCACCGACATGATAATTGCAGATCAACCAGTAGGCCCAGAAAATAATGGTGATACTTTGGCTCTGCAGCCTAAAATTCAATTGCAGGATCAGTACAAAAATAATTGTGAAACAGATAATGCAACTCAGGTGTTGGTAGAAAAATATTCCGATGAATCGGATAATGATAATTCGGATTTGTGGGATTTAGGTGGAGAAAAAACAATTACCTCAGCTAATGGAGTAGTACAGTTTACTAATTTAACAGCATCGAGCGAGGATGTTGTAATTGGCGCACGCTTGTTATTTACATCCGATAATTTACCAAATGTAGTTTCGGATAGTTTTGATATTGTAAGGCCGCCAGCACCAATTATTACGCCTGCAGCAAATGCCAATGTAGATGAACAATTTGTGGTTACTTTTACAGATAATATATCGTGGAGAGAACAAATATTCGATATCAAATATGGAATAAGAAGTCTGGAAGGTAATTATGATATTTCTGTACCAGGACAAATAACTTTCGATCCTTCAGTAAGTTCTATTTTACAGACTTATGGTGTAGATTCTATGTATGTTTATTCTGGAAATTATGATACCACAAGCTTTGAACAGCCAATCCATCATGGAAAATCTAAATATCTGATAATTAAAAAAGAACCATCGCCACCAACCATAAATGGAGGAGAATTCATAAGACAACCTCAGTTGATAATTCAGGATCAGTATCGAAATATTTGCGATACCGATAATGAATCTCCTGTAACAGTTCGCAAGGCTGATTTGGGAGAGTGGACTTTATCTGGAACACTAACACAAATTGCAGTAAATGGCGAGATTATATTTGTAGATTTGGCAGCCACAAGTGAAATGGAAGTTCAGGATGCTAAAATGGAATTTGAAGGAACTGGCTTGATTTCAAAAATGTCGCAAACATTTACAATTCCCGAGCCCAAAACCAATAGGGCAGGTGAAGCAAATGCTAATCCCGAACTGGTATGTTATGGTGCAAAATCGAATATAACTCTTGTTGATTTTGATGGGGATATTCAATGGCAAATTTATAACGAGCTTGATGATAAATATGAGGATCTTGATGGTGAAAATTCCGAATTACTGGTGACAAAAGAGATTGTTGAAAATGAAATTTATCGGGCAATGGTTAGTAAAGAAGGTTTTTCAACCCAGTATTCCAATTCTGTAAGCGTTAGTCCAATAGATCCTCCAATAGCCGATTTTAGTTTCGAGATAGATTATAATCAGGTACACTTTACAAATTTAAGTACAAATGCAAGCTCAATTCTTTGGGATTTTGGAGATGGCATACTTAGTAGTGAATTTGAGGTTTCGCATTCTTATGTGCTAGAAAGTGCCGAAGGTAGTGGTTATGTAGTAACTTTAACCGCTTCGAACGATGCTTGCCCTGATAGTGAAAAATCACAACAAATTTTCATTACCACAGGAATTGACGATTTGATGGCTAAAAGCGAGATTGTGGTATATCCAAATCCTAACAGAGGAGATTTTTTTGTAGAGGTTTCCGAAACAGATAAGGATGGAATTTTAAGGATATTTAATTCGGCAGGAAAAATTGTGATGCTTAAGGAAATTAAAAAACACTTTGCTTCGGAGCGATTGGAATTCGACTTAAAAGCTTTGTCGGGTGGATTTTATCTCTTAACAATTCAATATCCCGATAAGGTAATTAAAGCAAAAGTGATGATAACAAAATAAATAGTAATTGATTAGAAAAAAAAGGGGGTAATTTCAAATTGAAATTACCCCCTTTAAGTTATTATGAATTTATGCTATTCGAATTCAGCCATTGTTTTCTTAATAATATCAATTGCTTTACGTAATTGCTCCTCGTTAATTACCAAAGGAGGTGCAAATCGAATAATATGACCATGAGTAGGTTTAGCCAAAAGACCATTATCGCGTAAACGCATACAAACATCCCATGCAGTTTTGCCACCTTTGGGTTTAATTACAATTGCATTTAATAGTCCTTTACCACGAACAAGTTCAATCATATCCGATTTAACGGAAGCTAATTCTTCACGGAAAATTTTACCCATTGCCTCGGCATTTTCGGCTAATTTTTCATCTTTAATAACATTTAAAGCAGCCATGGCAACTTCACATGCAATAGGATTACCACCAAAAGTAGAGCCGTGTTCGCCTGGTTTTATGCAAAGCATAATATCATCGTCGGCTAAAACTGCCGATACAGGAACAACACCACCCGAAATTGCTTTTCCTAAAATTAATACATCTGGACGAACACCTTCATGATCAACTGCTAGTAACTTACCAGTTCTTGCAATACCAGTTTGAACTTCGTCGGCTACAAATAATACATTATTAGCTTTACAAAGATCGTAAGCTTTTTTCAGGAATCCATCGCCAGGAACGTATACACCAGCTTCTCCTTGTATTGGTTCCACAAGAAATGCACATACATTCGGATCTTTTAATTCTTTTTCAAGAGCGTCTACATCGTTATAAGGAATTACTACAAAACCAGGAGTGTAAGGGCCAAAACCTTTATACGAATCAGGATCGGTAGACATTGAGATAATGGTAATAGTACGACCATGGAAATTACCATCGCAAACAATAATTTTAGCTTCATTATCAGGAATTCCTTTAACATCGTATCCCCAGCGACGAACAAGCTTAAGAGCCGTTTCGTCGGCTTCGGCACCTGTATTCATTGGTAGTACCTTATCGTATCCAAAATAATTAGTGACAAATTCTTCGTATTTACCAAGATTGTTACTGTAGAAAGCACGAGAGGTTAGGGTTAGTTTTTGTGCTTGATCAGTTAAGGCCTTAATGATTTTTGGATGACAATGTCCTTGGTTAACAGCAGAATAAGCTGAAAGAAAGTCGAAATATTGCTTTCCATCGGTATCCCAAACATAAACGCCTTCTCCGCGTTCTAAAACAACAGGAAGTGGATGATAGTTGTGAGCTCCAAATTTAGACTCTTTATCCATGTAGTCTTTCGCTGTCATTGTTAAAGTGTTAGTCATAATTACAATATTTATAAGGTTTATCTATTAGGATTAAATATTTGAAATTTGATACGCCAATTTTGTAATTATTTTTCGATTTTCCATACGTTTTAAAGAAAAATTCATACGAAATAACAAAAAAAATTAAATCCTGACTTTTATCATAAATACAATAGTTATCTCTTGTTATGCTTATGATTAAGACGGAATGTTTATAATAAGTATAAATCCTTGTAAAATGGAGATTATTAGCAAATTGTTCGTAAAAAAAGTATTTGTATTGTGGTTTTGTATTTTGAAAGAATTCAGATGTTGAAATAATATTTTTTTACAGTACTTGGTAAATAAAAATTATTGCCTAGAATTTTAGAGCTCATAATTGATTTTTTTTAATATAAATAAAAGGGAAATAAGCTATGAGGATGAAGTATGTTTCTTTAAATTAGTAATTTAAGCTGATTTAAAGAAGAATGTTTATTACTTTATTTTTACAATTGCTTAGGTGCTAAATTTTAACTATACATATATAGTAATTAATAAAAGGATATGTTTTATAAATTGACTTATGTTTGTTATTTGTATTTAAGTTATTGTTTTAGTGAGGTGTGCAATTGTATTTATTTAATTGTTATGTTCTTTTTCTTTGGATAATTCCTTCTGTTACAAAAAACGCAATGCATAAGAGAACAAATATTCTCCATATTTGGCTGGTGTTTCTTTGTTCATGATAAATTGTTGAAAGTTTAATTTCTGAAGGTGAAACTACACTCACATTGCCTTTGGTATGCTTTGTTTTATTCTCAACTTCTGCAAACGAATAATATTCAGTATTCGATTCTTTTCTGGAATGGTTGAAAGAGCAAATTTGAATGATAGAATCTTTTTTGGTAATATTATAGTTACCAGAGTGTTTTATTTGAGCTTTTGTGTGAAGAATACTATTTCGATCCGATTTAGTAAATTGTTGGGGAATAATATCTGTTTTTAAGTTTGAGTTTATGATATGATAGGCTTCATCATTTGCGTGAATTGTATTTTGCTGAATCTCAATAGTATTATTTTTCCCTGTTTGAAAATATAAGTTATCAGAACTGTTGCCGTTTTTTGTGAGGTTGATAATGCTGGGAATAAAAATTGGATGTGTAATAAGATTAGTCCATTTTGAATTTAGATTTATGCTTAATTGATAAAAATTTCCTGTCCCGTAAGACTGTTTTGAAAAAAGAACATCATTACCAGCCGAAGTCCAAATTGTTTCGGCTAGTTTATTTTTAGCAGATGATAATTTATAGTGTTTAAAAATATCTGGTAAGCGAGCATTCTTATCCATTTTTTTGAAAACATCTTTATAAATTTCTGTGTTTTGTTCTATGTTAGATAATCTTTGTTTGCTCGAATCGAT
The DNA here is from genome assembly GCF_963677195.1 of uncultured Marinifilum sp. NCBI lineage: Bacteria > Pseudomonadati > Bacteroidota > Bacteroidia > Marinilabiliales > Marinifilaceae > Marinifilum > uncultured Marinifilum sp. The sequence goes on along the minus strand of NZ_OY781918.1, from coordinate 3,675,649 downwards.
TTGCATGTATTCTAAGGCAGAAATATCACTTAGAAATGAGTTTAGCGATTTATTAATCTTTTCACCCGGAACAAAAAGAATATTACCTCCTTTGTTTAAATATTCTTTTAAATTTTGACTTAAACCACTCTCTATCTCAATTATTTCATTTAAAATTAGCAGCTTATGTTTGTTTATGTTTTCCTTAAACAGTTTAGATTTTGATATATTAGTTAGTACAAATTCGTCCTCAATATTAAATAAATTGTTAATGTATTGATTTTCGGAATACTGATTTATAACCAAAACACTGGGTTTTTTATCAATCTTATAAGAAAAGTATAAGTTATTATCGTAAGTAATTGGATAATCACTTATTTCAACTTTTGCTTTACAAATTCCTTTTACAGGATTTGTATATTTTAATTTGACTATTTCTTTTGATTTAGCTTTAATATTAACAGAAGCTATTGCTTTTATGCTATCGTTAATACTTAGTTGAACCGGAATTTTCTGAAAATTTTGTTCCGAATTATTTTTGATGTTAACGAATAATTCCTGAGCAGCTTTAGTTTGTGTGCAAGGTTTTTCGAACCAACAAGTATCAAGAAGTAAATTGTTAACTGTTTGTATTTTTAATGGAATTAAGAACAGCTTTGTTAAGCTATCTGTTTTTAAATTTTCAAAATCGCTTTGGTACTTCTGAAAATCAGATAGAATAAATACATCAATAGATTCTTCTTTTTTATCTATTTCTATATTTTTTAATTGTTCCGATAAGTTTATACTAGTAGGAGAGGCTTGTATTTCTTGTACTCTGGCAATTGCCTGATTTTTAGTTAAACTACTGGTAAAATGGGTGATGTCGTTCGTGTATATTCGTATTTTTGTATAATTAGCTACAGATTTAATTAATTCAAAGGCTTTGTTTTTTGCAATTTCTAAAGCTTTTCCCTGCTTGGTATTTGCATTCATGCTAAACGAATTATCGATGTAAATAATTACACTTTCGTTTTTCTTATTATTGTTATTTTGTTTTGAATTATTTGCAATAAAAGGTTGTGCAAATGCTATTATTATACAACTTAATGCAAGTAATCTTAATAATAAAACAAGTAGTTTTTTAAGCTTCGATTTTTTTTTATGCTCCGTATTAAGTGTTTTAAGAAAACGCAGGTTACTAAAATATACCTTTGTGAATCTTTTAAAATTAAAAAGATGAATAATTATTGGAATAAGAAGCAATAATAAAAACCAAAGATATTGAGGATGTATAAATTGAAATGACATAGTAAGCTGCTTATAAAGATTGGCAAAATAGCTAAAAAGTGAATTGAAATAAAGTCTTTCTTTTAAAATTTAGCACTTAATTTTAAGTTTATTTTTCGACCAGTTAAATAATTTGGAATTGCATACTGATTATTAGAAATATCTTTTATCCATAAATAGGAAACGGTATTGTTAATGTCTAATACATTAAATAATTCAAGACCAATCCACATCGATTTAAAATGTTTTAATAAACCTTGTTTTTGTATGTTTTCATCAACAAGAACTTTCGAAAAACCTAAGTCTATTCGTCGGTAGTTTGGCATTCTGAACGATCCTCCATTTTTCCCTTTTTTAGGACTCCAAACCGGAAGTCTGCCTCCGTAAAAAAGACTTAAATGCATTTTGTAAGATGGATTGTTTGGTAGATAATCCTGAAAAAACATTGAAAAGTTAAAACTTTGATCACTCGGACGAGGAATATAGGATAAATTATCGCCATAAATATTCTCTTCGGTTTTCATTACAGATAAACTTGCCCAAGATTCTGTTCCAGGAACAAATTCACCGTTAATTCTAAGGTCTAATCCTGTTGCATATCCTTTGGCTTTTTTATCTCCATAGTAGCGAATTCTTACATTTTCAATATCGTAAGGTGTTACCGAAGCTAGGTCTTTATAGTAAAGTTCACTTGAGAATTTAAATGCTCTGTTCCATGCTTTAAAGTAATATTCTTGGCCTAGAACATAATGTATCGATTTTTGCATGTTTAATTTTGTGGCAATATTTCCATCTATCATTAGCATTTCGCGGTAGGAAGGAATTTGTTGGTAATATCCGGCAGCTAAACGAAATTTAACTTTGTTTTTCCAATTGGGAATGTAATTTATCGAAGCGCGGGGAGAGAAAATTGCTTTTTCGTTATAATCCCAGTAATGATATCTAAGTCCGCCGGTAATTTGTAATTCTCCTTTGTTGGTATTAAAAATCTGTGTGGCTTGTACAAACGATTTTATGTGTTTGTTATCAATTTTATTGTTTGAATTTCTCGAGTAGGCAAGAAACACATTCGAATGCGAAACTGGCAGCGAATAACCTGCCGAATCCTGATATTGCCACTCGTTAATTTTATCATCAATTTTTTCAGATTTAGCACCTATTCCCCACTGAATAAATAAATTATCTATGCAGTGGTCTCCTTTTATATCCAAAGTATAAACATCCTTTTCGAGTTTGTTTCTTGCATGATCGATAAACGTACCAATCCCTAAATTTTCTATGCTTTCTTCTTGTTTTCCTCCTTGTGATACAAATAAATCGCTCAAGTAATACTGGCCCATAATATCAAAATTCTCTTCTTCGCTTGTTTCATATCTGCTTCCTATTAAGCGAATTAAAGAGTTTGAGTTGGGATGGTACTTTAAAGTAAAAGCCTGTGTGTTTGTTTTAAATTCATCTTTTTCCTGTCCGTCGAAATAAATATCCAATTGGAGAGCATTGCTAATTGTTCCAAAAGATGTACTTCTATTTTCGGGTCTGAATTGATATTTATTCTCACTAAAACTTGCCCATAAATGTAAGCTAAGCGATGAGTTAAACCGATAGTTTAGTAAGGCTTGAAAATCGGTGAAATTAGGTTCATATTCACCCTTAGTATCGAGCGATTGTAGTAAGTATCGATTAGTTTTGTAGCGCATTCCTGCAATATAAGAGAGCTTACTATTTTTACTTTTATTGCCCAAATGAGCCGATACACCAAGCATACTTACCTCTGTTGAAGCTTCGAATTTATTAGGTGTTTTGTATTTAACATCTAAAACAGAAGATAGTTTGTCGCCATATTTTGCATCAAATCCGCCAGACGAAAATTGAATAGAGGAAACCAAATCGGGATTAATAATGCTTAAACCTTCTTGCTGACCAGATCTTATTAAATTAGGGCGGTAAATTTCTATTTCGTTTATGTATACTAAATTTTCATCGAAATTACCTCCTCTTACCGAATATTGAGAACTTAATTCGTTGTTTGAATTAACACCAGGCAAACTTTTAATTAATTGCTCAACAGCACCACTGCTGCTCACAGGAATTTGCTGTAGATGTTTAGTACTTATTCTTGTAGTTTTGTTTCGGATATTTTGAGCAGCTTCGATTTTGACTTCTCCAATTTGTTCTTTCTTTTGATCTAATTTTATAATTATGCTTTTTATTTCACCACTTTTAATAGTAATGTTTTTTGCATAATTAAGATAACTAACATGAGAAACATGAATTTCAATTTGATTTTTATTTGTCAGATTAATAGAGAATTGCCCCAGACTATCGCTACTGGTAATTAAAGAAGTATTTTCAACTTTAATATAAGCTCCACTAATAGGATTATTTTTGGAGTCGACAATTTGGCCTTTAATAATACTGTTATTTTGAGCTTTTAATGTAAGAGGAAATAATAGTAATAATATTAAAATGAATCGCGAAATTGATTGAACCATAATTTTTAGGTGCAGTTTGGATGTTAGCATTGTTTTTATATCCGGAATTATAGGAAACAACAATATACAAAGCAATTTGAAAAATAAAGAATAGTTTGCATAAAATTTAAAAGATCTACATTCAATCAATTATTTAAATAAGAGAATTATCTTTACCATTCTAATCCTGTAAAACTGTTTTTTATGAAATTATTTGACTTAAAAACTTATTTAGTAATTCTAACTTTTCTGGCTTTTTTATCATGCCAGAGTATGGATCAAAAAGTAGCCAAAATTCATAATCATGCATTTACCATCGATACTCATGTCGATACTCCTTATCATTTGTTAGATTCTACTTTTGATATTGGGGCTTATCATGATTATAAACCAGGAGGAACTTGCGTTGATTTTCCAAGAATGAAAGCTGGAGGTTTGGATGGAATTTTCTTTGCCGCTTTTACTTCGCAGCGAGAAAGAACCGAAGAGAATGTTTTGGCAGCCAGAAATAAAGCCGATGAATTAATTGATTCGATTTATGCTGCTTGTAAGAAATATCCAGAATTGGCCAAAGTAGCAACCAGTGTTTCCAATGGATATGAAATTGAAAAACAGGGAAAACGAGCTATTTATATTGGTATGGAAAATGGTTTTCCCATTGGTACTAATTTATCGGAAATTGAGAGATACTACAAAAGAGGAGTGCGGTATATTACCTTATGTCATACTTCTAACAATGATATTTGTGATTCTTCAACCGACCGTTTAGGGCCAGAGTTTAACGGTTTAAGCAATTTTGGAACTCAAGTGCTTAGAGAAATGAACCGTTTGGGGATTATGGTTGATGTTTCTCATGTTTCGGATAGTTCTTTTTATGATGTTCTAAAATTAAGTAAAACACCTGTTATAGCTTCTCATTCCTGTGCCCGTGCAATATGTAATAATCCTAGAAATTTAAGCGACGATATGTTAATAGCTCTTGCCAAAAATGGTGGGGTAATTCAAATGTGTATTCTCGACGATTATGTGAAAGCTCCTGATAAAAACTCGGAACGCTACAAAAAAGAATTAGCACTAAGAGAACGCTATAGAAATGCAGGAAAAATGACCAAAGAACAAGAAACTGAAATTTGGGCAGAATGGAGACAGATGCAGGCCGATTATCCTAAAGAAAAACCAACTGTTGCCGATGCGGTCGATCATATCGATCATATTGTAAATTTAATTGGAATAGATTATGTTGGGATAGGAACCGATTTTGATGGTGGCGGAGGTCTTAAAGATTGTACCGATGCAAGTGAAATGATGAATATCACAAAAGAATTATTAAAAAGAAATTACTCTACAGAGGATATCCATAAAATTTGGGGAGGTAATTTTATGCGTGTTTTTAGCGAGGTTGAAAAGTATGCTAAAAAATAGGAAACTTAGCTATATACAAACATGTATGGTAAAAGGCTATTTTATACATTTGTCTGATTAAATAAAAAGATAAGCTATAGTGAAAAAATTATTGATAATAAGTGATAAAAACGAAGCACGTTCTCAGATGGCAGAGAAATGGCTAAACTACTATGGTAAAAAGCATTTAAAAGTGTTTAGTGCAGGTGTAAACAAAGGAAATATTAGCATTTTAGCTCAAAAGGCTATGGCCGAAGCAGTAATGGACATTCCTGAATATAAATCAAAATTATTATCAGATTTGAATGAGAATACATTCGATTTTGTTTTATGTTTCGATAAGGAATTTTCTGAAAAATTGCCCGAAATTAAAGGTAATCCGGAAGTAAAAGTGTTCGATGTGCCAAATCCTGCTAAAGTAGAAGGAGAGGAGAATGTGAAATTACAAGCTTATGCTGCGGTTTGTAATGCCATTGATGATGCTTGTTTTGTTTTTGTGCAGGAACGATTTAAAATTGTATAGTAATATTGATAAATATATTGATAATTAAAATACATCGTGATACTTTACAATTAGCTAAAAAATATTAAATGAGAATATGTTCTATGGAATTCAGTTTTTGAATTCCATTTTTTTATTTGTTTATCTTAATATTATGAGGTTTTACATGTATATTTTTAGGAAGGCAGATTGTGTTGTTACTATATATTATGAAAGTAATAATTAGTGATTTTTATTCATAAACCATTGATTTATTTTGGTATTAATAAACACTTATTTCTTAGTTTGTGCTTGACAACGGATGGAATAATTCGTAATTTTAATTTAGCTCCAACTAGTAGAAGACATTATATATTTACGATTTAATGATTCGTGTTTACGAGATATAAGTTTTAATGATCTTCATGGTGAAGTTGGATATATTTCTCTCATTATCTTATCGAAATTAAACCTTTCGTTTTAATTTTTTAGTATCTATTTATTTAAAAGAGACGAAGATGAAAAAAAACATTGGAGTTTGGTTGGACACCGAAAAAGCCTACATTATTACCCTTAAAAATGGAGAAAGCACCGTTGAAGTAATTGAGTCGGAAGTTGAAACCAGAGTACGCTTTAAAGGAGAAACAAAAGCATATTCAAAAATGGGAAATCAGTTTATAAATCCTGCTAAAAGAATGACTCATAGGCGAAGACATCAATTTAAACATTACTTTGAGAACATAACAAACTGTTTAAAAGAAGCCGATGAAATTTATCTTTTTGGACCTGCAGAAACAAAAGTGCATTTGGCAAAATATTTGAATAAATATCCAAATTTAAATGAACGAATTCGTAAAACCGAATCGGAAGATCATTTAACAGAAAACCAGATGATTGCACATGTAAAACAAGTGTTTGAAAAAGAGGCTGTGAATTTAAAAGTAAGAATAAGACATTAATAAATATTAGAAGATCATAAGGCGGTTCCCGCTTTTGTATTTTGTATAAGATTGCCATCGAAACAGAATTCAAAAGCGGGAATTTTTGTGCATAAGTATATTATTACCAAGCAATAGTTTTAATTTTTAAAGCTAATGATTATTGTTTGTTATTATTTATACTATTCTCTAATTTAGCTTTGCATTAATTTTAGCAGAAACCTTAGCACTAATAAATGATACAGCAAATAGAAATAATACTACCAGCTCATTCGAGAGGTTATCATTTAATCGATTCAATAATTGAAAGTCAATTGCCTGATTTACCGAAAATAGGAATCGTAAATTTATTTATAAAACATACATCGGCAGCTCTTAGTATTAATGAGAATGCCGACCCTTCTGTACGTATCGATTTTGAGGCAATTATGAATAAGCTGGTGCCCGAAAATGAAGAGTATTACACTCATATTTTTGAAGGTTCTGATGATATGCCAGCTCATATAAAAGCTTCCTTAATTGGACCCGATTTATCAATTCCAATTAGTAATGGTCGATTAAATTTGGGTACATGGCAGGGAATTTATCTGTGTGAATTCCGAAACAGAGGAGGTAAAAGAAGAATTGTAGCTACAATTTATTCATAAGAAAAACGCCTCGAATTTCGAGGCGTTTCTAATTTTATATTGCTTTGGTTTTATCTTTTAACCATGCTTTGTGTTTCTCATCCAATTCGGGAGAAAGAATATCGTAAACTTTTTGATGATAATTGTTTAGCCAGTTTTTTTCGCTGTGGCTTAAAATATCGGTTTTAATGCCTTTTGTTTCGAAATGACAGAGAGTAATTGTTTCGAAATCAAGAAAATCACCAAATTCCGAAGATTCTGCTTCTCTACAAAGAATCAGATTTTCATGACGTATTCCATACTTTCCAACTCGATATAAGCCAGGTTCATTAGATGTAATCATTCCAGGTATTATTGCCTGATCTTTTAGCTCCTGACGAATGCTTTGTGGTCCTTCGTGTACATTTAAAAAACAGCCAACTCCATGGCCAGTTCCATGCCCAAAGTTTCTAAAGTTTTTCCACAAATCCATACGTGCCAGAATGTCTAGATTACAACCGCGTGTACCAACAGGAAAAACTGCCATAGCCAATTGTATCATTCCTTTTAATACAAGTGTAAAATCTAATTTTTCTTCTTCGTTTAAATTTCCTAAAGGAATTGTTCTTGTAATATCGGTTGTTCCATCTAAATATTGAGCTCCCGAGTCAATTAAAAGCATTCCCTCTGGTTTAATTTCAACATCGCTTTCTTTGGATGTAGAATAGTGCGGATGCGCTCCATGATCTTTGTATCCGCAAATTGTTCCGAAGCTTTCTCCTTTAAAATCTTCTTGCTGAGATCTGAATTCAATTAGTTTTTCCATTACCGTAAATTCGGTAATTTTTAATTTTCCAAGATTTTCTTCCAGCCAATAATAGAAATGAGTTAGGGCAACACCATCTTTTTTCATGGCATTTTTCATTCCTTTTATTTCTACTTCGTTTTTTAAGCTTTTTAATAGCTGCGATGGATTTTCTTTCTCAATAATATTAGCCGAAATAGAATTAAAAGCTCGTAAATTTGTCCTGTTCGAATCGAGCATTACATTTGCCGACCCTGGAATTTCTTCCAAATCCTTAAATATTTGATCGTAATTGGCTATGGATATTCCATCTTCTTTTAAACTTTGAGCAACAGAATGTGAAATGGTTTCTGCGTTAAGGTAAACCGTTGCCGATTCCTTACCAATTACCCCATAAGCTAAAGCAAGTGGATTGTAGTCTACATCGCTTCCTCTTAAGTTAAAAATCCAGGCTACATCGTCCATGCTACCAACAAAATGGTAATTGCAATCCGAAGCAAGCATCTCTTTACGGATTTTTGTAAGCTTCGAATATCGGGTATTACCCGAATATTTTAATTCATGATCGAAAATAACTCCATTAGGAAGAGCAGGTCTGTCTTTCCAAATTTCTCCAACCAAATCGTATTCTTCTATTATGTGAATATCGAGATTGCCAAGTTTATGTTTTAAATCTCTGGTTTGTGTAACCGAGAAACATGTACCATCAAAACCAACATTTGCATCAACAGGTAGTTCTTGAGCTAGCCATTCGAAAGGCGATGGAGTGTTTGCAGTACCCATCTTAAAAAGGCTTATATTACTATCTTTTAACTGCTTTTCAGCTTGTAAAAAATATCTTGAATCGGTCCACAATCCGGCTTTGTTTTCAGTAACTATAACCGTTCCTGCTGATCCAGTAAAGCCAGAAATCCATTTTCGGCTTGTCCATCTGTATGGAACATACTCGCTCATGTGCGGGTCCGAACTGGTTATAATATAGGCATGAATGTTTTTTTCATTCATTAAAAAACGCAGGGCGTTTATTTTTTCAGCAACAGTCATTTTCAGTTTTGTTATTGTTTAAGGGTTAAAATTACAATAATATGAATTATCTGTATCGATTTAATTACCATTTTTTTAGTAATAGTAGGGAAAAAGCATAAAAAAACCTCTTTCATATCATGAGAGAGGTTTCTGTTTGTGAAATTTTATTATCGTAAACTTACGTTTCCGTATTGGCTGCTAATTTTAACTTTTCCTTTGGCTTCGTTAGAATTACCTACTATAACTTTTAGCGAAGTTTCAGAATTATCAACAATTTTCTGAATTACCTGAGCATTATCGGGGTAGTTAATACCGCAATATTTTGTTTCAGCCTCGAGCGAGTATGAGGCTCCTTCCTCAATTGCAATTTTACTGGCTACATACTGATTATCAACCGTAATAGATTTAAAATCTTTAGATACATTATCAATTTTACAATTTCCGTAACGGAGGTTCAATTCTAAACTGCTATTAACATTTTCAATTCTAAAATCAGAATATTGTCCCATGTTTACAATAAATGTATTTGTGTTAACAACATTAAAAGCGTCGTATTTCGAATCGGCGATAACAGTTTCATTATTATCTAAATGTAATTTTGAGTAACGGCTAACAACAATTAGTGCTTTACTTGTGCCAATATTCATTTTCGAATATTTTAGGCTTAGTTTTGTTCTGTTACATTCATCAATGGATGCTTTAGCATAAGATAAGTTAATGGTGCTAACTGGTTTCTCTTCAGGGTAAAAGAAACTTTCTCCACGAAGATTTCCATAGCTTAGATTTATGTTTGCTTTTGCCCGCAGCTTACTAATAAATATATCTCCAAACTTGTTTGAAATATCAAGTTGAATATATGCAGGCATAAAAACTTCATAATCGATTTTGAATTTTTTTCCTGTTTTAAATTTGTGCGACATTTCGGTTACTGCAGAAATCGAATTGCCCGATTTATTCATTTTAACATCAATATTATTAAATAAAGATTTGGCTTTTTCTTCGCTGGTAGTTTCAATGGTGATAATTACTTTTATCGAAATAGAGTCTTTTTCCCAGTTTTTAATATCAATATCGCCGTATTTGCTATGTATGTTTAAGCTTGTTCCCAGCTTACTAGCGAAAACTTCTTTTATTTCTTTTTCGTATTCGTCAACTGCATATACATTGCTACCCAAAGCAACGAACAAAACAAGTAAAAGAGCCGAGAGTTTGAATTTTAATGTCTTCATCTGTTTATAGTTTATTTTTTTATTGTAATATTCTTATTTGATTTTAGGCAGAAACGTTTAAGTTTGTTTTTGTTTGTTTTCTTACCTGATATAATTGCTCGATAATTCGATTTAAAATATTAGTTTTTACCTGATAATATTCAATCATAGCTTCTATTATTCTATCATCATCGGGATGCAATTTTAATTCTGTTTTTAGTTGATTGTATTTCTCGTCCATATCTTTTAACTCTTCGGCTAAAATATTTTGATGTATGGAATTATCGAAAGTTCCCATTCTATCAATCATTTTTAACTGACTATCGATATTAGAAGTATAAAATAATTCAACTTCCTGATATTCGGGAGATATTGTACCTAAGCTAATCTGATTGTTTTGAATATTACTAATATGATAGCCCGTAACTCCCGAAAGGATCACAAAACTAAGGATTACTGCCACTTTAAAAAAGTTTGTAGCCATAAAGGCCGTTTTCTTTTTTTTGTTCTGATTAATTTTTGAAAGAAAATTTTCGAAATGGGCTTTGCTGGGCTCATAATCGTTAAATTCTTCCTTATGATCTTTAAAAATTTGTTCTAAATTTTTCATACATACAAATTTTAAATGTACAGTTGTATGTAAACTTTTATTCGCAATTATTAATTTAAAAATCAATAATAGTGAGAGTTTGGTTTACAGCAATTTCTTGGTTTTCATATCTTCTAAAATCTGAATTAATTTTTTCTTGGCTCTTAAAAATTGCGATCTCGATGTAGATGCATTAATATCTAAAACGGAAGCAATTTCTTCATGATCGTAGCCTTCAAGTAAATACAGACTTAGTATTATTCGGTAACCTGTTGGTAGCAGGTTTATAGCATTTTTTATTTCTTCAATTTGTTGCGAATTATCTTCTAGTTTATCTTCTGTTTCGGTGTTTTTAAGTTTATACAGTTCATTTTCTAATGGAAATAACTCTAGCTTTCTTTTTTTTAAACTATCCAATGAACGATTAATAACAATTTTTTTTAACCAAGCACCAAAACTAACTTCTCCTTTATATTTCGCAATGTTTTTAAAGGCCGACAAAAATGCTTCTTGCATAATATCTTCGGCTTCGCACTCATCTTTTACAATTCTTAAAGATGAGTTATACATTGCTTTATAATAAAGCTTGTAAATTTCAAATTGTGCTTTGGGGTCGTTTTTTCCGCAAAGCTCAATTAAATTGTGGTGAATGTTTCGGTACAGTGAGCTCATTAATCAATTTCTATTCTAATGACGATTGTAGAAATCATACGTTGCATCTGTTTGTGTTATTTATCACAATAAATATAATCAAAAAGTAGTAAGATGTTTACAATTAGATTGGAGAATGTTGATAATGAAATCGATAGAAATATTAAAAAAAAATAATAAAAATAGATGCTATCTTAATTTCTATGGATATTTGTTATTATTATGTCGGAATAAATTTTTATCAGTAAAATTTATTGCAAAAAAAAAGAGTTCTCATTTTTTTGAGTAGCTCTTTTTGTTATTGTGATCCCTCTGGGGTTCGAACCCAGGACCCCAACATTAAAAGTGTTGTGCTCTACCAGCTGAGCTAAGGAATCAAGACTACTAAAATACAGAAAATTTTAAACCTTTAAAAGTGATTACCAATTTTAGAATTATTTTTTTTAAGAAGGATTGTCTAGCTTATTGATTGTCTTGCAAAATTAGAATCAGTACTTTTATGTATCTTTAAAGGAATAATTATTTAATTGTATTATTGATATGTACAGAAGATTACTGGTTCTTGTATTTTTATTATTTGCACAGTTTACATTTGCACAGACACAAATAAATTTAAAAGCTAAAATGTATGATTATATTAATGATAGCTTTATGCTTTTATGTGGAGATGAAGGTGGCGTGTTTGTTGTCGATAGTGCTACCGTTAATGTGGAAGGGGAGTTACATTTTTCATGGAATGGTAAGTTCGGTTTTTATCGAATTGCTGGAGAAATGGGTAGTATCGATATTAGAATTACGGCTAGTAATTTTGATTTTACTTTAAATGGAAGCATTGAAACAGGTGAGTTAAGCTTTGCCAAAAATGATGAAAACAATCAATATCAGTACTATTTATCGGAATTAAACTTGTTAAACGAATCGATATATAAACTTCGTGCAGATTTAAAGGAACGAAGTAGTAATGATACTTTATACAAAGATAGGTATGCCGAGTTTAAAAGGCTTAAGAAAGAAAAAAGAAGTTTTTTAAAAGATTTATGGGGGAGTAAGATAGATTCGTGGTCTGCTCGCTTTGCTTTAGCTCAGCAAGAGTTAATTCCCGATTTAAAATTGAAAGCTCATAAGGCAGATGAATATTATTTAAAACATTTTTTCGATTATTTTGCTTTTAGTGATACTTTATTGGCAGGAACACCTATATATTATGAAAAAATAGGCAAATATTTAAAAGTAATTAAACTGGATGAGCTTATTAAAAGTGGAAATTATCAGAAGATAAAGGAACTGCTTGGTAATTTATTTTGGCTAACAGAGTTGGATCCGGGATCACAAAAATATCTGGCAAATTATTTATTTAACAGATATCCTCAAGAAAATTATTCTCAAGTATATAATATAGTTGCCGAAGCTTATAGGGTTTTAAATACCTGCGAATATGTTTTGAATAGTAAAATTATTAGAAATAGAATTGCCAATGCTAAAAACATAAAAAAAGGTTGGCAGGCTCCAGATGTTGCTTTGTATCACTCTTTAGATGGTAGAGTTCAATCTTTAAGCGAGGTTAATAGTGAATTAACTTTATTTATTGTGTGGTCGGGATCTTGCAAGCATAGTGTAGAATTATTAACTAAGATATCTGAATTGTATTATTTATATAAAGAATTAGGTTTGGAAATTGTTGCAGTATCTCTTGATAATAATTTAGATTTTTGGAGAGAAACAATATCTTATAAGGATTTTTCGTGGATAAATGCTTGTGATACTGATGGTTTGAATGGAAGTGTAGCTAATCAATTTAGTATTCATCTTACTCCAAGTATGTTTATATTGGATTCTTCTTTAAAAGTAGTTGCTGTTCCGCAAACATTTTTCCAATTAGAAAAAGTTCTGAATGAAGTATTTCAGTAGGCGAAATATTGGATCACAAAAAAGCCACCAAAATATTTTGGTGGCTTTTTTGTGTGATCCCTCTGGGGTTCGAACCCAGGACCCCAACATTAAAAGTGTTGTGCTCTACCAGCTGAGCTAAGGAATCATCCTAATTTTTTATAAAAGACTTAAGCTTGTCTTAAAACGTGATCCCTCTGGGGTTCGAACCCAGGACCCCAACATTAAAAGTGTTGTGCTCTACCAGCTGAGCTAAGGAATCATCCTAATTTTTTTATGAAAGACTTAAGGCTGTCTTAAAGCGTGATCCCTCTGGGGTTCGAACCCAGGACCCCAACATTAAAAGTGTTGTGCTCTACCAGCTGAGCTAAGGAATCATCCTAATTTTTTTATGAAAGACTTAAGGCTGTCTTAAAGCGTGATCCCTCTGGGGTTCGAACCCAGGACCCCAACATTAAAAGTGTTGTGCTCTACCAGCTGAGCTAAGGAATCATCCTAATTTTTTATGAAAGACTTAAGGCTGTCTTAAAATGTGATCCCTCTGGGGTTCGAACCCAGGACCCCAACATTAAAAGTGTTGTGCTCTACCAGCTGAGCTAAGGAATCATCCTAATTTTTTTATGAAAGACTTAAGGCTGTCTTTAAAACGTGATCCCTCTGGGGTTCGAACCCAGGACCCCAACATTAAAAGTGTTGTGCTCTACCAGCTGAGCTAAGGAATCATCCTAATTTTTTTATGAAAGACTTAAGGCTGTCTTAAAATGTGATCCCTCTGGGGTTCGAACCCAGGACCCCAACATTAAAAGTGTTGTGCTCTACCAGCTGAGCTAAGGAATCATCCTAATTTTTTATGAAAGACTTAAGCTTGTCTTAAAATGTGATCCCTCTGGGGTTCGAACCCAGGACCCCAACATTAAAAGTGTTGTGCTCTACCAGCTGAGCTAAGGAATCATTGTGTATGCTTTGTTTTTAAAAGCGATGCAAATATAGAGCGATTAAATTTAAATCGCAAACGCAAATTTGTAGAAATACATGTTTTTTTGTGAACGAACAAGGTGGATTTACTTTATTGTGTTGGCGGGCAATTTGATATAAAAATGAAAAAAAAGTAAAAAAAAATATTAATCCTTGAAAAGCGATTGTTTTGCTTATGATAACGTTGATTTTTTATTAAAAAAAAACATCAGTTATAGAATTTATTGGTTGATATGATTTATTGGAGAAATGTATCTGGAATTAGAAAAATCAGATATTAAGGAAAATAATTCTAATTTTGTGTTTGGGTTTTTCAATTGGACAAATAAAATATTTTATTATCCAGATAAAATTCGATTAAAAATAGACTAAACTGTTAACTCTTTTCTTTATGGATAATAAAGTTGTAATTATAACCGGAGCATCTTCCGGAATTGGTAAGGCATTGGCATTTGAATTTGCATCTCGCGGATCGAAAATAGTATTAGCAGCTCGCAATACCGAAAAGTTAAATGAGGTAGAAAATGAATTACGAGCCAAAGGGACAGAGGTTTTATCGGTTACAACAGATGTTAGTATTGAAGAAGATTGTAAAACTCTGATGGAAAAATCGATTGAAAAATTTGGGGGCATAGATATTTTAATAAATAATGCTGGAATTTCGATGAGGGCGCTTTTTGCTGATCTAGAATTGTCGGTATTAAAGAAATTAATGGATGTTAATTTTTGGGGAACGGTTTATTGTACCAAATATGCAATGCCGTTTATTACAAAATCTAAAGGTTCGGTTGTGGGAGTAATTTCAATTGCCGGATATATTGGTTTACCTGCGCGCACAGGATATTCGGCATCGAAATATGCAATACGTGGATTTTTAGACACTCTTAGAGTGGAAAATTTAAAAACTGGCGTTCATGTTTTGGTTGCAGCACCTGGTTTTACCTCTTCTAATGTAAGAAATGTAGCACTAACAGCCGATGGGTCGTCGCAAGGAGAAACGCCTCGTGAAGAAGATAAAATGATGAGTGCAGAAGAATGTGCAAGATTAATTACAAATGCTGTTGTTAAACGTAAGCGCGAATTAATTATGACTTTTGTAGAAGGAAAATTTACGGTATGGTTAAAAAAATGGTTTCCTTCTTTGTTAGATAAACTAGCTTATAATCACATGGCCAAAGAGCCTAATTCGCCATTAAAATAATGGATAAATCTCACTTTAATACTTTTATATTATCGTCAGCAGATAAATTTTATTTGTATGCTTATTGTATTGTTAAAAATGCCGATAGTGCGTTTGAGGTGGTATCTGATGCAATTCACTTATCGTATAAGGATCATAAAAAAATGTCACCCTCTAATTTAAATTCGGTATTTAAAAAGGTTCGTGATTTTTCAAATAGCAAAATTGTTCAGCAAGGTGCAAAAGAGAAGAATTTTGATACTCCTGATAATAATTTAAAAACATTTTTTAGCTTAACTAATGGTTTATCTTCAGTACAAATGGAGGTAATATCATTGCGTATTTTTTCTAGGTTAAATGTGGAAGATATATCTGTAATTGTAGGATTGGGAATTAATAGTATACAATCTATTTTAGGTAATGTTAGAAGATTAATTCGAGATAGAATTGGTGTTGTGGAAAATCAGTTTACTGATGATTCCCGCATGCTAAAATATTATAATGGAGTAAGTAGTGTTGAAGATGAAGATCAGCTAAGACTTTATTTTTTGCGTAAGGAAATGGAAGATTGTCATAATCCAGATTGTGAGTTAATGAGGCTAATTGTTGAAATAAGTCAAACCGAAATGCCTTCTGGATACTTTAAAATTTTAAGAGAGGAGCTTAAAAATATACAAAAATCGAGTATTTTGAATCGATTCTTCAAGAAAAAATAAAATCGCAAGAAAATTATTTCTTGCGATTTATAATATGTTATTTATTATTTGCTATTAAGAGGTAAACTTGTTGTCTTTGAGTGATTTAAAGCCTTTTCCTAAAATTTCGTTAGTTTCCATTACAGTTACAAAAGCTTCAGGATCGATAGAGTGAATATAATCTTGAAGCATGGAAAGTTCTCTTCGATTTACAACCATAAAAATCATATTTTTTTCGCTTCCATCATACATTCCGCTTCCTTTTATAAAAGTTCCGCCTCTGTTCATGTCTCCAATTACTTTATTTTTTATCTCTTCATGTTTATCCGATACTATAAACAGAGCCTTTTCGGAAGACGACCCTTGTAAAGTAATGTCTGTAACTTTTCCAATTACAAAAATAACAATCCAGGAATACAATGGAATTTGCCAATCGGGCTTAATATACAAACTACTTAATACAATAAGAGAATCGATATAAATTACCATTTGGCCTAAGGGAACTTTCGCATATTTAGCTGTAATCATGGCTAATATATCCGATCCGGCAGAAGTAGCTCTGGCTTTTAAGATTAAGCCTAAGCCAAATCCGATTAAAATACCTCCAAAAATACAGGCTAGTAATACATCATCAACCAAAGGTATAACTCCCCACCAAGCAGTAAGAGTATCAATAAAAAGAGCACATAATATAAACGAGATTACTGTTTTAATTCCAAAGCGAGGACCTAAAATTTTTACACCAATAAAACTAAGCGGTATATTTATTGATAAACTAGCAATGCCAACTGGAATTCCGCCTCCATATTTTCTGAACAAATCGTTGGAGTATTCCATAAAATGATAAAGTAATCCAGAGAAAAAACCCGTGTAATCATCAGGATTTAGTATTCCAAAAATTCCATGTGGAAATAAACCTAAAGTTAATTTGTTAATTACAATTCCGATACCATAAATACTACCTGGAACCAGACTGTGAGGTATAATAAAAAATACAAATCCGGCGGCCATAATAAATGTACCTGCAACAACAAGAGAGTAATTATAAAACCATTTTCCCGAAAAAAGTGTGTCTTTTTGTATAAATGCCAAAGTGTGTAAGTTTTGTGGTTGCTAATAATTTGTAAGAATAATAAGATTTAATATAAAATAATAATTTTCCTTGGATTAGTTTTATCTATTTATGATATTTTTAAGAAAAAGCCAACTTATAGTTTGTTTTACAGATAAAGAATTGATTTTTTTGCAACACATTTATACTATTTTAATATGAGAGCAGGAATTAGCAGGCTAATCATGAAAATGTTTGGTTGGAAATATATTGGAGGCATTCCGAAAGTTAAGAAAGCAGTAGTTATTGCTGTGCCACATACTTCGAACTGGGATTTTGTATGGGGAAAACTCTCATTTTTATCTTATGGAATTAAAACAACCGTATTAATGAAAAAGGAAATGTTTGTTTTTCCTTTTAATTATCTATTAAAATCGTGGGGTGTAATTCCTGTAAATAGGTCTAAAAAGGGGAATATGACCGATCAGTTGGCTGAAGAGTTTGCAAAAAGAGATTCTCTTTATCTTTCTTTGGCACCAGAGGGTAGCCGTAGTTTAAGAACCGAATGGAAAAGAGGCTTTTATTATATTGCTTTAAAGGCTGAAGTTCCTATTTATTTGGCAGAGATAAATTACGAAGAAAAAACATTAACTTGTTGCGAAGCTTTTTATCCAACAGGCGATGTTGATAAGGATATTCATTACATAAAAAGCCATTATCTTAATAGTAAACCTAAGTATCCCGAGAAATTCTCTACAGGATTATAATTCTATAAAAATGTCCGATTCATTAAAAATTAGTCTGGTTCAAACAAAATTAATTTGGGGAGATGTTGATGCAAATTTAAAGCATTTCTCCGATTTGTTTCATAAGCTAAAGGAAAGTACCGATTTACTTATTCTTCCAGAAATGTTTACATCTGGGTTTTTAATGGAAAATAAAGATACCATTGCGCAAAAAGAGAATTATACTTTAGCCTGGATGAAAGATCAGGCAACTAAATTAGAAGCTGTTGTACTGGGAAGTATTATTGTTAAAGAAGATGATAATTATTTTAACCGATTATATGTGATCGATAATTCTGGTGTAATTTGTTCTTACGATAAAAGGCATTTGTTTAGGATGGGAGAGGAAGACCAGCACTTTAAAGCTGGAAATCAAAGAAACATTTTTACAATAGGAAACTGGCGAATTTGCCCTTTAATTTGTTATGATTTGCGTTTTCCGGTATGGAGTCGCAATAGGAATGAGTATGATCTTTTAATATATGTTGCCAACTGGCCTTCGGCACGCAGAGCGGTATGGAATACCCTTTTACAAGCAAGGGCGATGGAAAATCAATCTTTTGTAGCTGGAGTAAACAGAGTTGGTTCAGATGCACAGAATCTTACTTATACAGGCGACTCTTGCCTGATAGATGCAAAAGGTAAAGTTTTGCATAAATGTAAAGAAAATGAATCTGAAATTATCTCTTGTGTAATTGACCGTAAGCAACTTAATGATTTTAGAGTTAAATTTCCAGTATTATTTGATGCAGATTCATTTCAAATAAAGGAATAGGTGTTTTGTATTTTACTGATTAGTAGACTATTATTTTGGTGTTGTATGAGATTTATATTTTCAACTTGTAAAACTAAAAAGATAGTTTTATATTTATGTCAATGATTTTGATATACTAAATTTAACTTATTTAAAGATCGATGTCCCACTTATATACAAAACTAAACATGAAAGAGTTAACCAGAGCAGAAGAACAGGTAATGCAAATTTTATGGGAGCTGGAAAGTGCATTTGTAAAAGAGCTTATCGAGCGTATTTCCGAACCAAAGCCTGCCTATAATACAGTATCAACAATAGTAAGAATTTTGGAGAAGAAGGGTTTTGTTGGACATGTTGCTTATGGTAAGAGCCATCGTTATCATCCATTAATTACAAAGAAAGAATATACACGCAAATTTATGAAAGGATTTGTACGTAATTATTTTTCAGATTCGTATCGTGATATGGTATCATTTTTCGCAAAAGAAGAAAAAGTAAGCTTATCGGAATTAGAAGAGGTGAAACGCATGGTGGAAGAGCAAATTAAAAAACAGAGTGAATAATTAGTAAAACGAATGTTAACAGGCTTAATCCTATATTTTTTTCAATCGGCAATATGCATGGCATTTTTCTATGCTTTGTATTGGTTGTTTTTAAAGAGAGATACTTTCTTTAGGGTTAATCGTGTGTTTTTGTTACTAACTTTAGCTGCCTCTTTATTTATTCCTTCCTTAAAAATTCCTTTTCAGCCCGAAACAAATTTCGTTTCATCGGATATTGCAATGCTTGATGCCTTGGTATTAACTTCTCAACAATATCTTAATGGAAACATGCTAGAAGAAGTTGTTGTTACAGCTACCGATAAAAAATCATATTCATGGTATCATTATATTGGTATCATTTATATTTTTGGAGCTTTTATATTATCGCTTCGATTCTTAAAAAACTTATTGCAATTATTAAATTGGAGTCGTACTAATAAAAGAATTGTAAAAGATGGTGTAAAACTGGTGGTAATGAATGACAATTATCCTCCATTTTCGTTCTTAAATGCAGTATATATTAGCAATAAGGATTTTGAAAAGCCCGAGTTTACCTCTATTCTAGCTCACGAAAGGGTACATGTTGATCAAATGCACACCTTCGACTTAATAGTTTTAGAGGTACTAAGTGTATTGTTTTGGCTTAATCCATTTGTTTGGATGTATAAAGTATCATTACAGGAAGTTCATGAGTATTTGGCAGACGATAAAGTTGTTAATAGTTCGATAAATGCGAATGAGTATAAAATGCATATTGTAAATCAATTTGCTGGTGGAGAACTGTTTCGTTTGGCTAATAACTTCGGGCAATCAACTCTTAAGAAGAGAATTTTTATGCTTGGGAAAATAAAGACTCCAAAAATTGCATTGATTAAACTTCTCTTATTATTCCCAATTTTTATCTTGCTGTTTTCAGCTTTTGCATTTACCATTGAAGAGGAAGAAAGATTATCATCCGATTTTTCACTCGACGAATTTATTCCCAGTGAGTTAAAATACTTATATCCCTTTTCCAGTGAAGTAAATTTATTGGGAGATCAGGATGAATTTAAGTTTACCACAGATCAGATTGGTGAGGGGATTAAGAATTTGGAACATAAAAAAAGTATAAACCCAAATCAGGTATATCAAATTGCCGATATTATGCCAGAATATCCAGGCGGAGTGCGTGCATTAAGAAAATATATTAGTTCCCATACAAAATATCCTAAGGATGCCGAACAAAATAGAATAGAAGGAAGAGTATTTGTTTCTTTTGTTGTTGGTAAACAAGGTGAGGTTAAAAATGTGAATGTTGTTCGTGGTGTATATCCAAGTTTAGATAAAGAAGCGAAAAGACTAATATCGGGTTTAGGTAAATGGAAGCCCGGTGAAAACAAGAATAATTTAGTTAATGTAGCTTATACTATACCAATTAATTTTGAACTTGCTAATTTAATTGTAGAACCTTTAAATGTGCCAGATCCTGTCTATTCCGAAATTAAAAATGCATCGGATTATCACCTCGAAAATATTTTGAAAATGAGAGATTTAAGACCTGAGCATAATGAATATATTGTGGTTGAGAAGATGCCTCAATTTGCAGGAGGAAGAGTAGGGCTAAGAAAATTTATTGCACGAAGCGTTAAATATCCGATACTTGCTGTTGAACAGGGATATGAAGGCAGAGTGTATGTTAGATTTATGGTGAATAAAGATGGTAGTGTTAGCGATGCTCATATTATTAAAGGTGCTAATGTTGAGTTAAATAATGAAGCGTTAAGAGTAATAAACTCAATGCCAAATTGGATTCCTGGAGAGCAACATGGTACTAAAGTTAATGTTAGTTATACAATTCCTATTCGATTTTCTTTGAATTAATAAATTTTTTTACGCACATTAACTAAATAATTAGTTATATAACTAATTATTTAGTCATAGTATAAAACCAATTTATTGTCTAACCAAAAAACGAACGTTATGGAAGTAAAGAAAAATCCACGTCAGGACCTAGAGAAAAAAAGAGGAATGTTTTTACAAATTGGCTTTCTTTTGAGTTTTATGATTGTATTAGTGGCATTTGAATATAAAACTCCTGTTGAGGAAGTTAGTGACTTAAGCTATGATCCTTTAGAGGAGTTGGATGAACTAATTCCTGTTACTGTTCAGAAGCAAGAAAAACCCAAAGAGCCAGTAAAAGTTAAACAGATCGACTTGCTTGAAATTATTATTGCCGAAAACGACGAAGAGGATATTGACCTGGAAATTATAGATTCTCATGTATCTGAAGATGAATCTATCGCCCTTAGAGAAATTGATGAAGAGGTAGAATTGGAGGAAGATATACCTTTTGTAAGAGTTGAAAATATGCCAATTTTTAATCCTCGTAAGAATAAAACTTACAAGGAAGGACAAAGAGATTTGTTTATTACCATGCAAAAAATGACAAAGTATCCTGTTGTTGCACAGGAAAATGGAATTCAGGGAAAAGTATTTGTGAAATTTGTTGTTGGTAAAACTGGCGAAGTTTCAAATATTCAGGTTGTACGATCGGTTGATCCATATCTTGACAAAGAGGCTGTTAGAGTTGTTAGCAATTTGCCTAAATTTAAACCAGGTATGCAAAGAAATAAACCTGTAAGTGTTTGGTTTAGCGGTTACATTTCTTTTGTGTTGCAATAATATTTTTTTTACCCACAACAACTAATTTTTTAGTTGTTGTGGATACTAGCTCATTCTGTCTTAGAATTATAAAAAGTTTGTAAAAATATCATTCAATTAAGTTTTTGTTTCATAATTTTTAAATTCTTACTTGATTATTATCAGGTTAAATTCAAAAAAAAATTGTAAATTATTAGTGTATACAGAATTGCTAAGGTATGTTTTATCAACACTTTTTAAATGAATATTTATAATTTAAAGTGTAATTATTAAACAAGTTAGCGAAACAATAAGATAGAATATTCGTATTATCAATAAGAAAAATGTTCATTGAACTCATCCTCTCACGAGGACTGTAATCGAGCATTATTGCAAGGAATATGGTGTTCGATTAATGGTCACTACTATTAACATCATGTTACCATTAAAAAAATTTAAGCTATGATTCCCAAGAAGAGTCCAAATGCCGATTTGGAAAAGCGTAAATCGTTATTCTTTGAAATTGGGATGGTCGTGGCTCTGGCGATAACTTTTGTTTCTTTCGAATGGAAATCGAATGTTAAAGAAGTAAATGATTTTACTCCTACTTCGGATTTTACTATTGATGAGGAAATGGTTCCTATTACCCGACAGGAAGAAATAAAAGCTCCACAAAAACTACCTCCCAAAATCAGGGTAACCGATGTAATTACTATTGTTGATGACGATGCTGATATTGACGAAGAATTAGAAATTGTTGAAGACGATATCGATCAGGAAACCGAAGTTGAGATTCAAGCTCCTCGCGAAGTTTTTGTTGATGAAGAGGAGGAAGATGAAGCTCAAATATTTGTAATTGTTGAAGAAATGCCAATTTTCCGACCTGATATTTGTAAAACAAGACAGGAAGGAGATCAAGAGCTTTACCGTTATATTAATAAGAGTATTAAGTATCCTGTTATTGCGCAGGAAAATGGTATAACAGGTAGAGTTTTTGTGAAATTTGTGGTTGGTAAAGATGGAGGTGTTTACAATGTGGAAGTGATTCGAGGTACCGATCCTTCTTTAGACAAGGAAGCTATTCGGGTAATTTCTAATCTTCCTAAATTTCAACCCGGAATGCAGAGAGGAAAGCCAGTTAAAGTTTCTTATACCTCGATGATTAATTTTGTATTGCAATAAGTAAGCGTTTTACCCTAAAAGTATAAAGTCCGCATAAATAGTGCGGACTTTTTTGTATTATTTAACTTGTACAAAATATTATTGTACAATTTGAGTTTCAATATTTGAGGCATTTGCATACTGCAGTAATAATTTTTGTGCATAATGCATGGCTTTGCTAAGTTTATTGTCGTTATCGTTCTGAAAACTAATAATAAGCATCAGGAAATTTGTGCATTCGCTATTTATTGATGTGCGCATAGAATCGCTGGTAGGACTTCCAAAAGCCCCCTTGGAATCGCGGAATACTGGTAAATATTCGATATTTAATTTGCCTCGTCCAATTCCATAATAATCTTCATCTGCTTTCCCAATTCCAAAGTTTATGTTTCCATCAATCTTATCGGCATTGTAACCTCCAATGGAAAAACCACTTTCTATGGAAACTAAATTTAATAAATCAACCACATTGTTAATTTTATACAAGCCTTTACCTTTAACCACTCTTCTCAAAAGTGCTTCTGCCGATAAGCGATACCTGCTAGGATCTTTACCAACCGAACGATAGCCTTTTTTTGAACTTTCGATTGTAGGCATAGCCCATATTTTTTCGACATTTAATTCTTTTTCTTTTATTAGAATGTTTTTCTCAATTTCTTGCCATAATTCAGGGCAATTTTCGTGGGTATTTACTTCACATTGAATAAAGCCTAATTGTAAGTTAGGACAGGCTGATTTTAATTTATCTTCAATTTCAATCTTTATCATATTGGTAATAGTGTTGTTCTGGGTAATTATTACTTACAAAAATAAAAATAATAATGAAGAGAAACCTTTAGCTTGAAAATAGTTTTATCATAAGTTTTAAAACAGAAAGATATTGCATAACTTTATATGAAACCCTTAAACTTTTTTTAATGCAAAACAAAACAGCTTTAATAACTGGTGCTGCAAAAAGGATTGGTAAGCATGTAGCTAATCATTTGGCTGCAAAGGGATTTAATATTGCAATTCATTATAATATTTCAAAAATACCAGCCTTAACATTACAATCAGAGCTTCAGGAAAAATATCCGGAAAGAAAATTTAAAATATTTAGATGTGATTTAAATGATGAACTGCAGCTTGAAAATTTAATGGATAAGGTAATGTTGCATTTCGATAAAATTGATGTTTTAGTTAATAATGCTTCGGTTTTTGATAGAGGAATAATTAGAGAAACTAATATTGAACTATATAATAAACAGCTTGATATAAACTTAAAAGCTCCTTTTGTTTTAAGTAGAGATTTTGTGTTGAATAATAACAAAGGAAATATTATTAATTTTTTGGATACTCGAATTTCGGGAAATGGAAACTCTCATGCTGCTTACAATTTATCGAAAGTTGCTTTGGCTCATTTAACAAAAATGGCTGCCATAGAATTTGGCCCGGATATTCGTGTAAATGGAATTGCACCTGGAGCAACATTATCGCCCGAGGGTAAAGGAAATGAGTATTTAAATAAAATTGCCCAAAATACTCCAATGAAAGTACCTGGTGGAATAGTACCTATTTTGCAGTCAGTAGATTATATTTTGAACAATAAGAATCTTACCGGTCAAATTTTATATTGCGACGGGGGAGAACAGCTTTTATAAATTATTGCTTATGGCGATTATTCGTGTAAAAAATCTTTTAATAAGAACTTATATTGGGTTTAATCCCGATGAGATACGTAACAAACAAGATGTTATTATCAACATGACAATTAAAGCGAATGTTGATGAAGCAATTAGAAACGATGATGTTAATAATTCGTATAATTATAAAACGATAACCAAAAAAGTGATAACACTTGTTCAGGAAGGAAAGTTTAAAATGTTGGAAAATTTAACCCAGCAAATTTTAAATTTGATTCTTTTAAACCCTCAGGTTGAGTGGGCTAGAGTAGAGGTTGATAAGCCCCATGCATTGCGCTTTGCAGAGTCGGTTTCTGTTGAATTGGAAGCAAATAGAAATTAATAAATAAGAGTGATGAATGAATGTATTCTAGGCATAGGTTCTAATATTAATCCGGAAGAGAATATCCGTAAAATGTTATGCTTGCTAAATAAAGACCATTGGGTCGGGCGACATTCATCCTGGCTTAAAACAGCTCCCATTGGTATAAAAGATCAGGATGATTTTATTAATGGAGCCGTTCATGTAAAAACACATCATGGGATTGAGGAGTTTACCAGGTATCTAAAACTATTAGAGGATAAAATGGGTAGAGACAGAAGTTTACCAAAATTTGGTCCGCGGGTTATCGATTTAGATATTGTGGTGTGGAATGGCGAAATAAAAGATGATGATTATTACACGAGAGATTTTATTCGCGAATCGGTAGATCAGTTATTATAATTATAAAATGAAGTTCAATTGATATTTTTAGTTCTAAAATTGTTATCAGAGAATATTTTGATGAATACGAATTATCCATACATTTATTCTACACAAAAAACTTCAAAAAATAAGTTAATAGACTGATTTTCTAAAGTTTAAACATAAAATAGCCAGCATTGCTGTTACTTCCAATTTCTCGCTCAATTAATAAAGCATGCATTCTTTATGCTATTTATTTTCTAATTGTTCTAAAATTCATAATTAGGGCATTATTGCAGCAGTAAGCTCAATTTTATTCATTTTTTTTCTTCTGCTCATTTGTAAGCTCTTCCAATAAATTGGCAGTTAAAAATACCAGATTTTTACACGACATGCTATAATTTAAACGAATATCGAAACAGGTTAAGTATTGAGATCTTTCCTTAAAGCGTTTACTAAATTCTTCTCTTAGTTCAGGATTATTTTTTAGTAATTCCAAGCCAGCAAAATAGGCACCGCATAAACCATCGGGAGCTTTTCCATTTCCATGTTTCGAAAGTTCAGAAATTTGATCGTTGGTAATTCCATATTCATCCTGAAAAATTTTGTAAATAGTTTGTGCACAGTTGTGGTAAGCAGGAGCTTGACGAAAATATTTTAAGGCTTTATCGGCTTTGGATTTTTTATTGAAAAAACTCATGAAGTTGTGTGGCTTGGTTTCAGACAAATGTATGATTTTCCTGTTAAAAAAATAAGTATTTATGTTTTTTCTAAATAAAATTTAAACGATGGAAAAAAGCCAAACTACCTTATCAATGAAATTGATTATGTAGTTTTATTAAATGGAAAAAATCATTTAATTAGTGCACATAAATTTTAATCTTAAATGAAAAATTATAAAGGATGCCTATAAGTGTTCTTTTTTTCAACCTATTTGTAAAAGTTAAAATCAATAATGTTTTTTTTGTTGGTTATAATGGTATTTTTAGGTTTTACAATACTTTTAAACTATTCATGCGAATCCAGAGTTGATCTAAAGTGCTAATGCAATGAAAGCAGCAGCTAACCTGCCAAAAGTATGTATCATTAATCCTTTTGTAGATCTGACTTTACTAGCTTTTTGAATATCTGTTTTTTCAATTAACCAATTGAATATTGCCTCAACAGGTTGCCTAATTCTAGATACTGCCGTTGAGAATAAATCATCGGCAGCTTTAATTCTCTGTTTTATTACATCTGGCATTCCTTTTACCCCTTTGATTGGAGCAAGAGTCTGAGAGTTTTGATGTTTCAACATATTCTGGTTAAGCTCATTAATAAAGTATATTTTATCGCCAAAAAATGTTCTGTTCTCAATACCTGACCATGCTTCTTTAAAAACATTAACATCATTAACAGAAGCAGGAGTAAATAGTATTTGCTCAGGATGTGGCAATTTACCAATACGTCTGAAACCCAATAAATGCAGTTTCATACCATAATAATAAATACCTTTTGTCGAGCAGAATCCTTTATCTGTTATTTCTGTTGCAACTTTTCCAGAACGTTTGCCTGAACAGGTAATAATTGGCATTGAGTCCAATAAACTTTGATCCAGACAACAATCTTCCGGCTGATAGTCTGACAAAAGTATTTCAACTAACCGGGCAAAAGCTCCACTTAGTTTATTAAGTCTGTTATTAAAGGCTTTATAGCCTACTAACTTTGGAAACCATGATCTCAACCAGTCAGAAGCAAAACGGTGAATTTGTTTTACTTTTATATGCTCTTCATAGTGCATACAGTATAAATAAATGGTCATAATTTCTTGATCGGTAAATTCAGGTTTACTGTTATTACTGAATCTTTCACAATAAAATTGAAGTTCTTCAAACTTTTCGCAAACCAAAAAGTAAATTCTTATTAACTTGTCGTCTTTATCCTTGGAAATCATATCTAATTGTCACTTCGAAACTGACCTCAAGATACTGATTTTCAAGGATTTAAACAAATATACACCACTGATAATCAAGGATTTAACAAACTTTTTTTATTGTTTTTTAACTCTGGATTCGCATTATTCAGAATTTTATATGGTTGCAAAAAGCACGATTGACTTTAGTTTATTAAAAACAGAATTAGAAAACGAACTATTTAATTCTGTTATTCCATTTTGGGAAAAATACTCTGTGGATAAGAAATATGGAGGTTATTTTAATTGCATTGATAAGGATGGTGGTATATATGATACCAATAAGTACATGTGGTTGCACGGCAGACAGGTATGGATGTTTTCTAAATTGTATAATACTGTTAATCCCCAAAAGTCTTGGTTAGATATTGCCAAATATGGTTTGGATTTTATGGAGAAGAATGCCATAACTGAAAATGGACGGGTGTATTTCTCTTTAAATCAGGAAGGAGATCCTGTTTATTTACAGCGAAAAATTTTCACAGAATGTTTTTATGCTATGGCTCTTGCCGAGTATGCGTATGCGGTAAATTCTAAAGAAAAATTGGAACAAGCCAAAGAGGTATTTCAATTTGTATGGCATTTATCCAAAAATTCTGAACTTGTGGGCGGACCTTCTTTCAAAGGAGAAGCAAATTTTCAAATTCTTGCAGTTCCCATGATCATGTTAAATTTAATTGAAGAAGTTTATCGTGAGGATTACAATTTGGTGCAGGATAAAATTGATTTTTGTATTTCTAAAATAAAAATGCACCTTATTGATCAAAAGGTTTATGAAAATGTGTTAATTGATGGAAGTATACACGATTCTTTTAACGGACGATTATTAAACCCGGGACATGC
Organism: uncultured Marinifilum sp.; assembly: GCF_963677195.1. Lineage (NCBI taxonomy): Bacteria > Pseudomonadati > Bacteroidota > Bacteroidia > Marinilabiliales > Marinifilaceae > Marinifilum > uncultured Marinifilum sp. The sequence goes on along the minus strand of NZ_OY781918.1, from coordinate 3,647,437 downwards.
GATTGAAGCTGGATGGTTTTTAAAGCATTGGGCTAGGAAGTTAGATAATAAAAACTTAAGTAATTTGGCTTCGAATATTATTCGCTGGTCCTTAAATTTAGGTTGGGATAAAGAGCATGGAGGAATTTATTATTTTCTCGATTCAAAGGGGTATTCTCCAACTCAATTAGAATGGGATAGAAAACTGTGGTGGCCACACTGTGAAGCTTTGTATGCATGCTTGTTAAACTATACAGAAACAAAAACTCATGAGGATTTAGCTTTATTTAAAATGGTAAAAGACTATACTTTTTCTCATTTTCCCGATGAACAGAATGGAGAATGGTTTGGCTATTTAGATCGGGAGGGAAGAGTCTCGCAGCGTTTTAAAGGAGGCCCTTACAAAGGCTGTTTTCATGTGCCAAGAGCCTTATATTTGTGTGTGCAACTACTAAATAAAATTGACAATAAATAGAATGAAGATTTCAGGTAGCTTTTTAGATGAAATTTCTCACGATATTCCTTCTGCGAATTGGGGTAGAGAAGAGTGGATTAAAGATTTTGACGCCATGAAATCGGTAGGAATCGATACTGTTATTTTGATTCGTGCCGGTTATAAAAATAAAATCACGTTTAATTCCGAAAGTCTTAAGAAATACATTAAACCTTATCCTGTTTATATCGATTTGGTAGACTTGTTTTTAGAGCAAGCAGAGCGTTGTGGAATGGATTTTTACTTTGGATTGTACGATTCAGGTAAGTACTGGCACATGGGAGATTATAAAAAGGAGTTGGATATTAATATTGATTTGGCTGAAGAAGTTGTATCGAAATATGGCCATAGAAAAGCTTTTAAAGGTTGGTATGCCAGCCACGAGTTAAGTGTGCATGATGAAGTTCAGTTAAAACTAACATCCGATTTGTGCCTTAAGTTAAAACAGATAAAAAACTTGCCTGTTTTAATGTCTCCTTATGTGAAAGGACGCATGCAGTTTGAAGATCCGATTACTCCAGAAGAGCACAAGCAGCAATGGGATAGGATATTTTCGGAGCTTGCAGGAAAGGTTGATTGTGTGGCTTTTCAGGATGGGCAGGTTGATTTTTCGGAGCTAGAAGAATTTTCTCGAATTAATAAAAAATTGGCCGATAAGTATGGAATAGAATCATGGGCAAATATCGAAACTTTTGAGAGAGGTATGCCCATTAATTTTTTGCCCATAGATTGGCGCAACTTGAAAATGAAAATGGATGTTGCCCAAAAAGTTGGTGTTAGCAAATTAATTACATTTGAATTTTCTCATTTTATGAGTCCAAACTCTATTTATCCTTCGGCACATAATCTATTTAAAAGATATAAGGAGGAAATTTTGTAGAAGAAAGTCGTTACTCTATTTTTTTTATCTTATTTTCCAGATTGCTGATTTTCTGAATCAAACTCAACGAAAAATCACTAGATTCATGCTCAATAAAGCGTAACAAAATTAACGATTTTTCGAAATACTCTAAGCCTGATTGGTTTTGGTTTCTTGATATTTGTAACTCAGCCTCTGCAAGAAATAAGTCTGCCAATATCTGTAAATGGCCATTGGTATAATTATGTTTCGAGAGAAGATTTTCCTTAAGTTTTTCTTTGGGAATACTTCTAAAAAAAGAAGCATCTTCCTTTAAAAAGTCACGATATGCATTTTCCAATAATTGAGAGGCTTTTTCGGAATCTCCCTTTTTTATTAAACCAATAATTCGGGCAATTACTTCGGCTATCATTTCAATCATTCTTAAAATAAAATCTTTTTGATACATATTATTGTTATTTATTAATTTTAGACAACTGTAAATTATATTTTAACTAATGGAGCCCAGGCCGAGGCAAAGCTTTTTTCGCCAAACTTTCCAAAATCGCAAACTACATCCTGATTATTACATGAAACAATTATTCCTTTACCATATTTTGGATGTTTAACCTCAATTCCTTTAGGCCATTTCCCTTCTGAATTATTTTGTGTTTCTTCTTCGATAATGTTTGCTTCCTCATTTTCAATTTTATTGTCAATTCGTTCAACTAAAGAGCTTGGTATCGAATTAAGAAAATATGATGGACCTTCCTGCGCATTCCAAGCATTACTTTTTGTATGCCACGAAATTTCAATATGGTTTCGTGCACGGGTTAAAGCAACAAAAAGCAATCGTTTTTCCTCTTTTAAATGATCGTAAGCTGCCTTTTTGCGTTCCAAAGGAATAATGCCTGTGTTTGCACCACTTAAAAATACATAATCAAATTCGAGCCCTTTTGCAGTGTGTATGCTTAGTAAATGAACTCCTTTTGTTATTTTATTTTGGCCCTTGTTAATCTGAAAATGTCCTTCCAAATTAACCTGACTCATGGCAGCTCTATAAATATCAAGCCAATTCCCAAAATAATTTTTTTTTGTGTACTGGTAAAGTTCATCTAAAGCATTTTTAATTTCAGAACTGTATTCTTTATAGTGAACCGAGGTAGGTTTTAAAAACAGATCAAGCAATAGAAATTTGTACAGATCGTGCTTGTCCTTTTTATCTGACAAGTAGTTTGGAACTTGAACTAATGCATTTGATAGCTTAATGTGTGACTTATGTTTAGGGTATTTTGTTTTAAGAAAATTGGCAAATACTTCTAATTTTGTTTTAAATTCTTCTTTTTCACTAAATTTATTAAAATTAGTTAGTAATCTTTTTCCTGATTTTAGGCATCCAAAATCTGTTGATGTAAAAACCTGAAAAATACTATCAATATCGTTAGGATGGAGTGCCGCTAATAATAATTTTTGTAACCAAAATAAAGCTGTTTGCTCTCGTAACGAAATTTTACGAACTATTTGATAAGGAATGTGTTCCATTTCGAAAATAGATTCGAAAATTGCAATTTGCTGTCGTGTGCGAAAAAGTACAGCAATCTCCTCGAAGGGAACTCCCTGTTTGTGTAATTCCTTAAATTTTTGAACGTAATAGTAGGCCTCCTGATTGTCGTCGAAATGATTTCGAATAATTAGCTTTTTTCCTTCTGCGCGGGTCGCATGCAAGTTACTTCCTTCTTCCTGTAATAAACTTGCTGCAGCTTCGAGTAACTTGCCCGAAGTTCTGTAATTAAGTGGCAAACGCATAATTTTGCAGGAGGAGTCTTCTACAAATTGCTGAAAAATTTTATTGTTACTTCCTCTCCATGCATAAATACTCTGATTAGGATCTCCAACGGCAAAGAAATGAGTATTCTTACTGCTTAAATAATTAATAAGCTTTAGCTGATTTGTATTACAATCTTGAAACTCATCAATAATAATCCAATTTGGTAAAAAAAGTTGTTGTTTTTTTAATAACCAATTGGCTACGGATATTAAATCATCAAAATCCATTAAATTATTGGCTTGCTTTTCTTTTTGCGATAGTTTTAAAAGTTCAGGCAAGTCATCTTCAGTTTTCATATTTCCATATAAAATCTGTTTCTCGTTTTTGTATAGTTTGAGCCTTTTATCAAGTTTGTTTCGATATTTTATGTCTAATTCGTTGCTAAGAATTAGTCTTTGTAAAAACTCATTTTTTGCTTCCTGATCCATAATGGAAAACGAATTGGTAAAACCAAGTTTTTCTAAATCAGGATGCTCTTTTATTAATTGACGTGCTATGGAATGAAAAGTCCCAAAATATCTTAATTCATTACTACTTGGAATAGTATTATCAGTATAAAAAGACAGAATTCTTTCTTTTATTTCACGGGCAGCTTTATTGGTAAATGTAAGCACAGCCATATCCGATAAAGCAATGTTTTTTACAAAATGTAGATATAGTATTTTGTAAGTTAATACAGTGGTTTTGCCACTTCCTACCATAGCGCTTAAAAGCAGTTTTTTATCTTTCGAAAATACGGCTTGTTGCTGATATAGATTTAAATTTTTTATGGCTTTTGCAAGTGCAGAATTTACAGAGTTTACCTCTAACAAAAGTTCAGAATAATCAGCAGCAGGTTCGCTAAAGCGTTCTTCAGGAATTAGATGAGAATTTTCAATTATCGCATCGTTTTCGAAAGCACTTATAGGATCGAATTCCTTATCTGTGAATTCTGTATTTTTAAATTTTCTATGTAGATTTTTAAAACTCAAGCTTTATAAATGTTATTTAAATTACTGAGATACTTATTCATGCGAATTACTTTTTTTGCAATAATAAGAAACCTGATTGCGATAATTCCTTATGACTAAATTTTGTACGAAATTGCTAATTATTTAGGTATCCTTTCCCATTATTCATCATTCTTTGTAATTTCAATTGATTTTTCAGATTAGATTCGCCATTATCGGGGCGTAGCAAAAGTTCAAAATGATCTGGAAGCTCAATAACTTTAGCTAGTTCCGATTTTAATCCTTCAATTACATCGTTTTTTTGTGCCAGCTTTAAACTGCTGTCGGAATAGTAAAGTATTAATTTTGAGGATTTAAGCTCAAGAGAAGTGCTTTGTTTTAGAAATCTGGCACCAAATAAGTTTTCCTTATCAAATCTGTCTAATATTTTTTGCCAATTGTCTTTAATTTGATTCCATTCTAATTTTAACTTATCGTTTTTTTGAAATTTTTCTAAGCCATCGATGTGGATATTTTTAGGTAATTCCATTTCCTTGTAGAAGGAGCGAAGGGCCCATAATATAAGATGTTTGTTAATTCGATGGTCGCCAACGCAGGCAGGACATCCGTTTTTGCAGGCACAATTTTTAACCAGCTTACCTGCATTTTGAATAATTTCATCGATAAATTCGAATGCTTTTTCCGAGAAGCCCAATCCTCCAGGATATTCATCGAACAAAATAACCGCATGTTTGTGCTGATGCGATTTCGGATGTGCAAAGCCAAATACATCTCCTCCTAAATCGGAATGAGTAGCCATTACGCGCATTGAGGCTGCTGCTTTTAAGCAATGTACCAAGCCTTCTGTGTAATCGAAACGAGGAATGCTTTTGTCTTCTCCCATAGGTTTTTGAGCTTCCAGACTTGGTGCTTTGCCAGTAGCTACAAACACACGAACCACATTATCCGGAATTTGAATCCAGCAGGCTTCTGTTTCCATTTGGGTTTGTAAAATTTGGTTTAAACCTTCGTAACCTAAATTCTGATGACTGTTAAACTGAACCATTTTGTATCCCGAAACCAATACGCTAACTCTAACATCGCCAAAGCATGAATAAATACGATGTTTCTCGTTTTGTTCGTGTTCCATTAGAATATCTATGGTGCCTGGTTTGTGAGGTTCCGTGTAATAGTTGGAATCTACTTCTTTTACCCAGGCAGTTTTTGCTTCTAAATCGAGATCTATACTTTTATATTGTACACTGTCGTGCAGATAAATGGCTCCTGGATAAAATTCCTTTTTCGCTTGAACCAAATCTACTGTAGTAATGGTTTGTTCTTTTTCCCGTTCTACAACTTTAATGGTATCGCTGGTTATGTTTCTTAAGCTGATTTCATGAGCAGGCGATACTTGTCCACTCCATTGGTATTGGGCGTTGTGTTCGCTTATTTCACCTTCTTTTTGCAGAAGCGGAATTATTTCGCCCAAATCTGGAAAGCTAGCAATATCATCAATACTTAGAGGTAGTTCGGCCGAAGCTGCTCTTATGTGTGCCAGTTGTATGTATAGGTTGTTTTTATCAATAACCGCATTTTCCGACTCCGATTGTAACAGCCAATTTGGATTCATACCTACATACTGATCCATAGGCTTCTCTTTTAGCATTAATACTGCGTGAGCTTTATTACCATTTCTACCTGCACGACCCAGTTGTTGCCAAAAACTGGCGCGAGTTCCAGGAAATCCGCCCATTACAACCATATCTAAAGCTCCAATATCAATACCTAATTCCAGTGCCGAGGTTGAAACAACCCCATATATGTTGCCGTCAACAAGGTCTTTTTCAATTTTTGCTCTCTCCAAGGGTGTATATCCACCTCGGTAAGCCGATATTTTATCCGAGAAATCGGGTCCTAATTTTAAAGGATCCTGAGCCAGAATATCTCTGCACTCTTTGGTTACTACTTCAGTTTCGCGTCGTGACATGCAAAAAGTAATAACTCGGGTGCAATTTTCAATTAAGTCGGGAAGAAGGCCTTTTAGTTCTTCGCTTACCGATCTTTTTCTCTGAGCCTCCTTTATGTATTCGGGTTGCCAGAAATGGATCTCCTTTTCGGGAGCAGGTGAACCATCTTCTGTAATTAGTTCAAATGTTTGATGGCAAATATTTTCTGCTAATTCGGCAGGATTGGCGATGGTAGCCGAGCTGCATAAAAAACGAGGTTTGTTACCATGATAATTGCAAATTCTTAAAAGTCTTCGCATTACATTAGATACATGTGAGCCAAAAGCACCACGATAGGCATGTAATTCATCAATAACCAGAAAATCAAGATTTGCAAACAAATGTGGAAAGCCATATCGGTTGTGATTAGGCAGAAAGGTGGCATTAATCATATCAGGATTTGTAAGGATAATGTTGGCCTCCTCACGAATTCTGGATCTTTCCGATGCTGGTGTATCTCCATCGTAAATACCTGCTTGTATACGATGTTTGCCAAAGTATTCTACAAAATCAATAATATTACGAAGCTGATCTTTGGTTAGTGCTTTGGTTGGATAAATGAAAAGTGCTCTTCTGCTCGGGTTTTCAAGAATACGCTGGATAACCGGCAGATAAAAGGAGAGTGATTTTCCACTTGCTGTTCCTGTTGTGATAACAACCGATTTACCCTGTATGGCTCGTTTGTACATTTCAGCTTGGTGTGAGTACAAATTCATGTAACCCATTTTTTGAATGCATTCTTTCAATTCGGAATTCATTTCTTCCGGAATAGGTGCATAAGAAGCTTTTCGTGCAGGTAATTTTTTAGTGGACAATATTTGTCCGTTATAGTTCGCTAATATTTCTGATATTGTTTGCATGATCTGATGTGTGAACCCACAAAGTTAAAGTAAATGTGCTTTCTTTTATTTTTGTTGATAAAAAAAATATATTTCGCTTAATTTTTGAATATGTTTATTAAATTTGGTGGTAAAGTTTTGTTATTATGAGACAGTTGTGTAGTGTTTTACTGTTGTTGATTATGTCTTCTTCCTTATTTGCTCAACAAATAAAGGATGATGATTATTTAAAATTGTGGGAAGAATTTAAAAAAGAAAATGCTCCTTTTAGCCAGTTAAAAAGTAAAAATATAGAATTTGATTTCCCTATAAATATTACCAAACCCAAGCTAGGTGATTTATGTTATAAGAGAGAATCATATACTGCCGGACAGAAAATTATTGGTATAGCATTACATATTACAGAAGCAATTTACGAGAATTCTCGATACCGAGATGAAATCTGGAAAGATCCGGCTAAGTATTTTCTTCACGGATATTACCATAAATAGAATAGCATTTGTAAAATAATTTTACCTTTGTTTTACCGTTAGGGGTGCTTGAACTTATATTCAGGCTGAGATTTTACCCTTTAACCTGATCTGCATAATAGCAGCGTAGGGAAACGACTCATCTGAAATAAATTTTAGTTTCATATAGATAGAACCGTTTCGTTACTCACGAAGCGGTTTTTTGTTTAGAATCGTTTGTTGTGCAGATAATTAGATAATAATTAATTGTATAAAAAATGATCAAATGAGTTCTAAATTTAATCAGTATGCCTCGGATTATGATTCGTGGTTTCTTGAAAATGAAAATGTTCTTTACTCAGAGGTAAAATTAGTAGCACACTTTTTGGAAAATGCAGGTGAGGTTTTTTCGGTAGGTTGCGGTAGTGGCTTATTCGAGACCATTTTGAATGAGGAATTTAATATTTCGATAAAAAATGGAATAGAACCATCGGAAAGTATGGCTGCCATTGCCCGCAAAAGAGGTTTGAATGTAAATATTACTACGGCCGAAGAAATGGAGCTGGGTAAAGAGAAATACGATAGCATTCTTTTTAATGGAACACCGAGTTATATTACCGATTTACAGAAAGCTTTCAATAAAGCCTATGAAGCACTGCGAACAGGAGGAAAGCTTGTTGTAATAGATGTGCCCAAAGAAAGTTCGTATGGAGTACTTTATAATTTGGCAAAAGCTTTAGGAACATGGGATCATGAGTTACTTGGAGGTGTTCAGCCACGTAATCCGTATCCGATAGAATTGGTAAAGTTAGCCAAATGGAGGACTACTGCCGAAAAAATTGAGATGATTGAAAATGCTAAGTTTAGTGATTTACAGTTTGCTCAGACTTTAACCAAACACCCTTTGTATTCGAATTCGCTTGCCGAAGAACCTGTTGAAGGTTACGACTGTGGCGATTATGTAGCAATTTGTGCAATTAAAAAATAGACCAAAATGATAAACCCAAAAGAAATTATTGAGAATGTGAATCAAATTAGAGAAAAATCTCCTTTGATTCATAATATTACCAATTATGTTGTAATGAATAATACAGCAAATGCATTATTGGCAATTGGTGCTTCGCCTGTAATGGCGCATGCTATAAACGAAGTAGAAGATATGGCTTCAATTGCTTCTTCTTTGGTGTTAAACATGGGAACTTTATCGGAAAATTGGCTTGAGGCAATGATTATAGCCGGTTTAAAAGCTCAGGAAAGAAAAATTCCTATTGTTTTTGATCCAGTAGGAGTAGGAGCAACTCCTTATCGAACCGAATCGGCACATAAATTAATAAAAATCTGCAGTCCAAATATCATAAGAGGAAATGCCTCGGAAATTATGGCTCTTGGAACTCAGGAAATGTGCACAAAAGGAGTCGATAGTACTGTATCTGCAAGCTCTGCTATCGATTCGGCAAAGCTTTTAGCAAAGAAACTTAAATGTGTGATTGTTGTTAGCGGCGAAGTAGATTATATTACCGATGGCGACAAACTTGAATCTGTTAAGTTTGGAACATCTATGATGGAAAAAGTTACAGGCATGGGATGTACTGCCACAGCTATTATTGGAGCATTTGCAACTTGCAATAAAAATTTGTTGCAAGCTGCCACCAATGCTATGCTGCTTATGGGAATTGCCGGAGAACTGGCAACGGCTAAATCGGAAGGTCCTGGGAGTATGCAAATGCACTTTTTGGATTGTCTTTATAATTTATCAGAACTGGAAGTAGAGCATGCAATTTGTAAATTATTATGATAAGACAAGATCTAAAATTATACCTGGTAACAGACAGAGAGTTTGCTAATGGCAGATCACTTGAGGATATTGTTGAGGCTGCAGTGAAAGGCGGTGTTAGTATGGTTCAAATTCGTGAAAAAGATTCTTCAACCAAAGATTTTTATGAATTGGCTTTATCCGTAAAGCAAATTTTGAAAGCTTACAATGTACCTTTAATTATAAACGATAGGTTAGATATTGCTTTGGCGGTTGATGCCGATGGTTTGCATATTGGGCAAAGGGATTTGCCCTATCGAAAGGCGCGCGAGATATTTGGTCCTGATAAAATTATAGGTTTATCGGTAGAAAATATTGAACAGGCAGTAGAGGCTAATAAGCTGGATGTGGATTACATTGGTTTGTCGCCTGTATTTTCAACGCAAACAAAAAATGATATTGCCAAACCATTAGATTTGGAAGGTGTGAATAAGATCGCATTGTTTACAAAGCATCCAACAGTTGCCATTGGTGGTATTAATAGCGAAAATACAGCTGATATTATTAAGGCTGGAGCAAATGGAATTGCTGTTGTGTCTGCCATAATTTGTAGAGATAATCCCGAAAAATCGGCTTCAGAATTGCGTACAATTGTTGATGAAGCAGTAAAAACTAAATCGAATTAAATTATGAATTGGTCGGATAAAGCCTGGTGCAGAATAGAAAGTATTTACGAACAAATTGTAGAGCTATCTTTTCTGAAAGAGTTGATGGAGGGAAGTTTGGAACGAGAGAAATTTATTTTCTATTTAAAGCAAGATTCTTTGTATTTGGCTGAGTTTGGTAAAGTACTAGCAGGTATTGCTCTAAAACTCGATAATGCAGTGCAAAGAGAAGCATTCCTTTCTTTTGCTGGCGATACAATGGCTGTGGAACAAGCATTGCATCAGATTTATTTAAAAGAAAGTAAGCCTAATATCAAAATTTCTCCTTCCTGTTTGTTGTATACTTCTTATATTCACAAACAGTTGGCTGTTGCATCGGTAGAGGAAACAGCAGCTGCAGTGTTACCCTGTTTTTGGGTTTATAAAAAAGTTGGCGATTTTATTCTTGCCAATCAAAAGAAAGGAGAAAATCAGTATCAGAACTGGATTGATACCTATGGAGGAGAAGAGTTTGCTCAAGCTGTGGAAAAAGCCATTGCTATTTGTAACAATTTGGCCAAGAATACAACTGTAGAGAAACAAGAAAAAATGTTGGAAGCATGCGAAATGGCTACTAAAATGGAGTGGATGTTTTGGAATAGTGCTTACCAGTTAGAGAAGTGGCCAATAGAATAAGAAAAAGAATGAAAAAATACAATAGAGTGTTAAGTATTGCCGGAAGTGATTCTGGTGGAGGAGCAGGTATTCAGGCCGATATTAAAGCAATTTCGGCATGTAAATGTTATGCAAGTACAGCGATTACAGCCATAACAGTTCAAAATACTTTGGGTGTGACTAATGTGCATCCTGTGCCCAATGAAATTTTACAGGAACAAATTGAAGCGGTACTTGCCGATATTGGAGCAGATGCCATTAAAATAGGAATGTTGCATTCTTCGGAAACCATTCATGCAGTTTGCAGAGCTTTGGATCAATATAAAATAGAGAATATTGTGTTAGACCCTGTAATGGTTGCCACATCAGGCGATACCTTATTGTTGGAAGAAGCAATTGTTACGCTTAAGCAAGTTTTGATACCTAAAGTTCGGGTGATTACTCCAAATATTCCTGAAGCTCAGATTTTATTGAACAAAAAGATTGAATCTCAATCTGATTTAATTCCCAGGGCAAAAGAATTAGCCGAACTATTTCAGGTATCTGTTTTATTAAAAGCAGGACATTTGAGAGATAATCAGTTAACTGATATCTTTTACGATTTTGAAAGCAAGGAAATTGTAGAAATGAAATCGGATAGATTACAAACGCTTAATACACATGGTACGGGTTGTACTTTATCTTCGGCATTTGCAGCATTTTTAGCTCGTGGTTTTGAGCTGCAAGAAGCAGCTAAATTGGCAAAAGATTATATCAGCGATGCCATTCGTGCTGGTGCAGATTATGAGATTGGTAAAGGACATGGACCCGTAAATCATTTTTACGAATATTGGAAGGCATGAAAGCAGTAGGACCATTTACTCAAAAACTTTGGGAAACAGCAAATCCTGTTTATCAGCAAATAATATCTTGCCAATTTGTTTCTGAATTGGCGGCAGGAACTTTATCCAAAAATTGTTTTGCTCATTATTTAACTCAGGATGTTCTGTATCTGAAAAAAGATGCTGATGCTCTTGGAAACTTGAGTAAACTGGCAAGTTGTAATGAGGATAGATTATTTTTTGAGAAGTTGCAAAATGATGGTTTGGAAGTGGAGCAAATCGTTAGAGAAGAGTATCTTACCTATTATAAATTGAAAGAAGCTACTAATCAGTCACCAGCTTTCGCCGATTATTCTGATTTTTTGATCTTGCATTCCAGAGAATCTACTTACGAAGTGGCCTGCGCAGCTTTACTTCCTTGTTTTTGGATTTATGGCGCAGTTGGCAATAGTATTTCTGCTAAAAATGTAGCCAATAATCCGTATCAAAAGTTTATTGATACCTATTCTAGTGATGTCTACGAATTTTACATCCGAAGATTTATTGAGATAGTTGAGAAGAATTCTGTATTTTCAGGCAATAAAAATAAAATGATCGAAGCATTTGTTTTATCTACACAACATGAATTGAATGTGTTTCAGGAATCAATGCTATTAAAAAATCAGGAATCATGAAATTATCGAAAAATACAGCTTTACTTTTAATCGACCTTCAAAAAGGATTTAATGATATTGCATATTGGGGTGGAGGTAGAAATAACCCACAGGCAGAGGAGAATGCAGCAAAGATTCTGGATGTTTGGAGAAAGAAAGAAATGCAGGTGTTTCATGTTCAACATTGCTCAAGAACAAAAGGATCGCCTTTGGAACCTAGTCATCCAGGTAATGAGTTTCTGGAATTGACTAGTCCAGTTGTTGGAGAACAAATCATTAAAAAAAATGTGAATTCGGCTTTTATTGGAACCGATTTAAAAGAAAGGCTTGATAAAGCAGGTATTAAAAGCCTGGTAATTGTTGGATTAACAACCGATCATTGTATTTCTACCGCCTGTAGAATGGCAGGGAATTTTGGATACGAAACTTATCTAATTGCGGATGCTACAGCTACTTTCGATAAAATTGGAATAAAAGGTGAGAGATTTTCAGCTCAATTAATTCATGATACAGCATTGGCCAGTTTGCACGATGAATTTGCTCGGGTTGTAAATACAAATGACTTAATAGAATTTTTATAGTTTTTTCATTTTCTCTGTAAATTTATTGATATTTCAAATAAAAGATTTACTTTTGCTCACGTGTGCATAAAGAATCATTCATGAAAACAAAAGTAACCATAAAGGACATTGCTAAGGAAATTCAGGTTCACCATACTACGGTATCGCGTGCTTTGCGTGGCGACAGTAGAATTAGTGAATCTACCAAGCAACAGGTTTTGGATTGTGCACAAAAAATGGGTTATGAACCCAATCAAAATGCCTTAAACCTGCGTAATCGTACCATCAATACCATTGCAATTATAATTCCTAATATTAGTCATGAAATTTTTGCGCGCTTTGTTAGCTTAATAACCGATTTGGCAAGTAAGGAAGGCTTTACGGTTTCTATTTTTCAAACCAAAGAGAGTTATGAACTAGAGCAGGAAATTGTACAGACTTTAATTCGCAACAGAGTAGGAGGTGTTATTGCATCAATATCAATAAATACTAAAAAGGGTACTCACTTTAATCGATTAATAGATTATGGAATTCCTTTGGTGTTTTTCGATCGTTATTGTAAAGATGTTAATGCTCCTAAAGTAGAAGTAAATAATTACGGAGGAGCTGTTCGGGCAGTAAATTATTTAAGAAACAGAGGTTTTTCTAAAATTGCCCATATTACCGGTAATCCAGATATAAATGTGTTTGGAGAAAGAAATAAAGGATATGAAGATACATTATCAGCCTTAAATCTTTCTTTTCACAGAAGTTTACAACTAAAAAAAGAATTTGAAGAGAAAGATGGAGTTTCTCTTTTGCAACAACTTTGGGAAGAGGATGAAAAGCCTGATGCACTATTGATTGATTCCTTTATCATTACAGCTGGAATCTTAAAGGAGTGTAAGCGTTTAGGAATTAGGATTCCACAGGATTTAGGATTACTAAGCATTTCGAACGAACGATTTTGCGATTTGGTAGAACCAACACAATCGGTTTTGGTACAACCCATAAAAGATTTAGCCGAAACATCATTTCAAATTCTTATGGCTAAAATAAAATCGGAAGAAAATACAAATAAAGCAAACTCGATAGTATTTGATTTCTCTTTAATTGAAAGAGATTCATCATAAATAAAAAATTTGCACATTAGTGCACACGTATGCATAAATCAACTACAAATTATTAAAAATGGAAAAAAGAAAACTAGGTAAAACAGATATGGAATTGTCCACTTTAAGTTTTGGAGCTTCTTCATTAGGTGGTGTGTTTCACGATATTGATCAGAGCGAAGCAGTAAGAACTGTACACGAGGCGGTTGATAATGGAATGAATTTTATTGATGTATCGCCATATTATGGATATACAAAAGCGGAAACGGTTTTAGGAAAAGCTTTAAAAACCATGGATCGTTCTTCTTATTACCTATCAACTAAAGTTGGACGATTTGGTCTTAACAACGAAAACCATTGGGATTATTCTGCAAAAAGAACAATGGAAAGTATCGACGAAAGTTTAACAAGAATGAATGTTGATTATGTTGATATTTTAAATGTTCATGATGTTGAGTTTAGTGATGTTAATCAGGTAATTAATGAAACTCTTCCAACTTTACAGAAAATTGTAGAGCAAGGAAAAGCTAGATATGTTGGAATTACCGGACTTCCTTTAGAATTATTGCAAAAAGTTATTAAGCAGGTTGGACCAGGAGTTGTCGATTCAATTCTTTCCTTTTGTCACTATTCTATTAACGATGATGCATTATTAGATTATGTGCCTTTTTTCAAAGAAAATAATGTTGGAGTAATTAATGCATCGCCATTAAGTATGGGATTATTATCTCATCGAGGTGCACCAGCATGGCATCCTGCTCCACAAGAATTATTAGATGCTTGTAAAAAGGCTGCAGACTTTTGTGAAAGTAAAGGAGAGAGAATTGAAAAATTGGCTATTCAATATTCTATTGCTCATCCAGATATTACAACTACTCTTGTAAGTTCGGCTAAGCCAAAAAATATTCTGGAAAATATTAAATGGGCTAACGAACCAATCAATTTAGAACTTTTAGAAGAAGTTAAAGAAATCTTGAAACCTGTTCACCGTTTAACCTGGGAGAACTCATAAATCTTAAATATGGAAACCAAGAAAAAAGTAATTTCGAGAGAATATCTAATTCCATTTATTCTTATTACCAGTTGTTTTGCTTTATGGGGATTTGCTAATGATATTACAAACCCAATGGTAGAAGCATTCTCACGTATTTTTAATATGGGAGCAAGTGGAGGAACCTGGGTACAGGTTGTTTTTTATGGTGGATATGGTGCAATGGCTTTTCCCGCCGCTTTATTTATTCGCAAATATTCTTATAAATCTGGTATTCTTTTGGGTTTAGGATTGTATGCAACGGGTGGATTATTATTCATGCCAGCCGCGGCAATTGGAATGTATTATCCATTTTTAATTGCATATTTTGTAATGACATGCGGTTTATCATTCCTAGAAACAAGTGCCAATCCGTATATTCTTTCAATGGGCGATTCGGAAACAGCAACCCTACGATTAAATTTTGCTCAGGCCTTTAATCCTATGGGTTCGCTTACAGGTATGTTTGTGGCTACTACTCTTATTCAGGCAAAATTAGACGTTAGAGATGCGGCCCAACGTGCTCAGCTTTCTGCAGCCGATTTCGAAGCTGTTAAAGCTCACGATTTGGGAATTCTTAGTACACCATATATTTATATTAGTTTGGTGATTATTGCAGTTTTTGTAATTATTGCTCTTATGAAAATGCCTAAAAGCGAAGATGCTGATCGCAGCATGAACTTATTTGGGACTCTTAAAAAGTTATTTGCTATTCCTAAATACAGAGAAGGTGTTATTGCACAGTTGTTTTATGTAGGTGCTCAGATTATGTGTTGGACATTTATTGTTCAGTATGGTCAAAGAATTTTTATGCGCGACGGATTAACTCCAGATCATTTACAAAGTGGATGGTTAAGTATTATGAACAGTATGGGATTCCTTTCTCAGGATGCTGCCAATAGCATTATGTCGGGTGAAGCAACAAATGGTTTGGCTGCTGGTTATGCTGCTCATGTTGCTCAGTTGTACAATATCTTAGCAATGGGATTCTTTTTAATAGCTCGTTTTGTTTGTACTTATCTGTTAAAGTATATCAACTCAGGAAGATTATTGCAATACCTAGCCATTGGAGGAATTACCCTGGCTACAGGAACAATTTTCTTACAAGGAATCGAAGGTTTATATTGTCTGATAGGAATTTCGGCTTGTATGTCTTTAATGTTCCCAACCATTTATGGTATTGCACTGGAAGGAATGGGCGATGATGCAAAATTCGGTGCAGCCGGATTAATCATGTCAATTGTTGGTGGTACATTTTTACCTAAAATTCAGGCTGCAATTATCGATATGGATACTGTATTTTCATTGCCTGCAGTAAATGTATCATTCATATTGCCTTTAATCTGTTTTGTTTTAATTGCAATATTTGGTTTTAGAACTGTAAAGTATCATACTAATTAATCTGTAAATTATGGAGATTAAAAGATTTTGTAAAGCTCTTACATTAAAAAATGATGCAGAGCTGATAAAAAAATATAAAGAAGTGCACGCGCCAGGTGCAGCGTGGCCAGAGATTACCCAAGGCATGAAAGATGTTGGAATTTTGGATATGGAAATATATCTACTTAAAAACCAATTGTTCATGATTATGGATACTGTTGCTGATTTTGATCACGACAAAGCCATGCAGGAACTAGCCACTAAGCCAAGACAGTCGGAGTGGGAAGAATATGTTTCACAGTTCCAGAATAGCTCTAGTTCGGCTAGTGCCGATGAAAAATGGCAGTTAATGGAGAAAATCTATAAAATGGGAGAATAGTTATGGCTTTTAAAATAGATTGTCATCAGCATTTTTGGAAATACAGCAAGGAAGAGTACGGCTGGATAGATGAGAGCATGAAAGTAATTAAATGTGATCATCTTCCGGAAGATTTGCAAAAAGTGCAAGAGCCACTTCAATTTAACGGATCTGTTGCTGTTCAGGCCAGACAAACTCTTGAGGAAACTCGATGGTTATTGGAATTGGCCGATAACAGCAAGCTAGTAAAAGGAGTTGTTGGCTGGCTCGATTTGCGATCAGAGAAAATTGAAGAGCAATTAATGGAATTTGCTTCTCATCCAAAATTGGTGGGGATACGTCATGTAATACAAGATGAACCCGATGATGCTTTTATTTTGGGTGAAGATTTTAAACGGGGTATTTCTTATTTAGAGAAACACAATTTGGTGTATGATATTCTGATTTTTGCTAAACATTTGCCAAATACAGTGCAATTTGTAAAACAATTTCCCAATCAGGTGTTTGTATTAAATCATATTGCCAAACCTGATATTAAAGGGGGTGAAATTACTCTATGGGAGCAAGGTATTCGTGATTTGGCAAAGTTTCCGAATGTGCATTGTAAACTTTCGGGTATGGTGACTGAAGCAGACTGGAAAAATTGGACTGCCGAAGATTTAAAACCTTATTTAGATGTGGTTTTCGATGCTTTTGGACCAGAAAGGTTAATGATAGGTTCCGATTGGCCGGTTTGCAAACTGGCAGGTAATTACCATAAGGTTATGAATATCGTAATTAAATACATCGAAAATCTTAATAAAGAAGAGCAGGAAGCCGTATTAGGTGAAAATGCCATAAATGTTTATGGTTTAAAAATGTAAATACAATAAAAATGAAAGCATATACAATAGAAAAACAAGGAGTTGTGAGTCCGGTTACAGTATCGGAACCAGAACTAAAATCAACAGATGTATTAATAGATATTAAATATGTTGGTTTATGTGGTAGCGATTTAAGTACTTACCGTGGAAAAATGCCATTGGTAGTTGGAGCGCGTATACCAGGACACGAAATTAGTGGAGTAATAGTTGCAAAAGGTGCCGATGTGCCAGATAGTATTAAACTTGGTGCAAATGCAACTCTATCTCCATACACCAATTGTGGTGTGTGTCCTGCTTGTATGCAAGGTCGCGATAATACTTGTGAGTTTAACGAAACATTAGGTGTTCAGCGCGAAGGTGCTTTAACCCAAAAAGTAGCAGTTCCTTACGAGAAAGTATTTGCTAGCGATATTTTATCATTAGAAGAGTTGGTTTTAGTTGAGCCACTAAGTGTGGGATATCACAGTGCAAATCGTGCAAGAATTTCCGAAATTGATACTGTGCTAATTTTGGGATGTGGTACTATTGGAATGGGAGCTTTATGTGCTGCGCATCGTAAAGGTGCAACTGTTATTGTTGCCGATATTGATGATTCAAAATTGGAACGTGCTAAAAAGTTTGGTGCCGATTATACCATCAACTCAATGACTCAGGATATCAAACAGGAAATTGCTAAACTAACAAATAACCGAGGTGTTGATGCGGTTATTGAAGCTATCGGATTGCCTCAAACAATTGGAATGGCTATCGATTTGGTTTCTTTTGCTGGTAGAGTGGCATTTATTGGATATGCTAAGAGCCAGGTTGAAGTTGATACAAACCTAATTGTTCGCAAGGAACTGGATGTTATGGGATCGAGAAACGCACTTCGTGTTTTCCCTTCTGTAATTAATATGTTCGAGAAAAAAACAGGTCCGTTCGAAGAATTAATTACTAAGATTTTTCCTCTTGACGAAACTGCAGAAGCATTTAAATTCTGGGACGAAAATCCTGGTATCGTTTCTAAAATTGTAATCGATGTTAAGAAATAAAAATTACTGCTATTAGCAGATAATTCTATATTAACGTTTAAACAGGATATTCCTTTGTGAGTATCCTGTTTTTTTATGTGCAAATCAAGTCAAAGCTTCCCACAAAATTTCAACCGGGTGCAAGGCTTCTCGCTTCGTTTCATCTTTAATTTGATGGCGACAGGATGTTCCTGAGGCAGCAATTAGCACAGATAGTGGAGTTTTTCTTACTTCGGGTAAGAGAATTAGCTCTCCAACCTTTTTACTTAAATCGTAATGCTCTTTTTCATAACCAAACGAACCAGCCATTCCACAACAGCCCGATTTTATTTCTATGGCTGAGTAATTCTCAGGGAAACTTAGTATTTTCTGTATGGGGGCTGAAGATGCTAAAGCTTTCTGGTAGCAGTGAGCGTGAAATTTAATTTCCTTTTTTTCTTTTGTAAATTGTTTACTGGTAATGTTTCCATTTTGCATTTCCTGATATAGAAATTCTTCAATCATAAGAGTGTTCGAAGCCAGTTTTTTAGCATCTTTTCTCATGTTTTCAGGAACCAAATCAATGTATTCATCCCGAAAAGTTAGTATTGCCGAAGCTTCTATTCCTACTAAAGGAGTTTCTTCTGATATTAAATTTTTTAGCAGATTTACATTCTTAATAGCCAGATATTTTGCTTTTTTTACAAAACCTTTCGATAAATAAGCTCTTCCGCTTTCGGCATGTTTGGGAATTATTACCTCATATCCTAGTTTTTCTAAAAGTTGAACCGTTTTTATACCAATAGGAGTATCATTATAATTGGTAAATTCATCGGCAAAAAGATATACAAGCTTAGCAGATTTTGGTGTGTTTTTCTGTTTTTGACTGTGTTTTTTCCCAAACCACTTTTTCAGGTTTGTTTTTTGAAGTACTGGAATGCTTCTTTCTTTCGCAAAACCTAAATTGCTTTTTACAAGTTTTCCTATTGTAGGATGTTGATTTATAAAATTAAAAAGAGAAGGAGCATAGCTTCCCACTTTGTTAATTTTACTGATATTCGCAATTAATTTAGTGCGAAGAGGTATTGGGTTAGACTCGTAATAATGCTGAAGAAATTCAGCCTTAAGTTTGGCCATATCTACATTCGATGGACATTCAGACTTGCAAGCCTTGCACGATAAGCACAAATCTAAAATATCATATAATTCTTTGTAATCGAAAGGATTAATCTTATCTGAATTGCTTAGGAATTCTCTAAATAAATTGGCTCTTGCACGAGTACTTAATTTTTCATCTAAGCTTGCCTGATAGCTGGGACACAATCCTTTTCCAGTTAAGTGAGAATTTCTGCAATCGCCAGAACCATTGCATCGTTCGGTGGCGCGAATAATTCCCATATCGGCAGAAAAATCGAAATAGGTTTCTATTTCTCTGGTTTGCTGATTGGCCTCGTATCGCAAATGAGTATTCATTTTAGGGGTATCAACAATTTTGCCGGGATTAAAAATGTTATCAGGATCCCAAGCATATTTTATATCGCGCAAAAGCTGATAGTTTTGTTCTCCAATCATTACTGGAATAAATTCGCCACGTAATCTGCCATCGCCATGTTCGCCACTTAGCGAACCTCGATATTTTTTTACCAGTTTAGCAGAATCTAAACCTATGGCATGAAACTTTTCACGATCGGCTTCATTTTTTAAATTTAAAACAGGACGTAGGTGGATCTCACCACTGCCAATGTGTGCATGAAAAATACAATTGATTTCATGTTTTTTCATTAAATCTTTAAACTCAGTAATATAATCGTATAATACTTCTGGAGAAACCGATGTATCTTCAATTAATGAAACAGGTTTAGAATCTCCTCGCATATTTGATAATACGCCTAAGGCTGATTTTCGTAAATCCCAAACTTGAGCTATTTTATTGGCTCCTGTAACCAAAGGAAAATGAAAACCTATCGATTTACTTCTTAATTCAGCCTCCATTTTAGCACTTAGAGATTCTATTTCCTGCATACTTTCACGTGCAAATTCAATAATTAAAAGAGCGCCTGGATTTCCTTTTAAAAAGAAACGATTTTTTGCTTGTGTAATATTACCTTCTGTTAGTTTCAGGATTTGATCATCCATCAGTTCAACTGCGCCGGGTTTATATTTTAAAGCAATTAAATTGCCTTTAATAGCTTCTTTTAAACTATCGAAATGTGCACAAACCAAGGCTTTCTCTTTAGGCGGAGCAGGAACTAGGTTTAATTTTATTTCTGTGGTAAAGGCTAATGTTCCTTCCGAACCTGCCAGTAGTTTACTAAAGTTAAAGCAATTACTACTATTGGTAAAAGGTGCCGAATCTATTAGTAAATCAATTGCATATCCTGTATTGCGACGTTTGTTTTTTGCATCGGGAAACTCTTTTCTTATGGATTTCTGATTTTCTTCTGAAGAAAGAATATCTCTAATGTTTTTATATATTTTAGATTCTAAACCCAGATTAGAATTACATTTTTTTAAAAATTCTTCTTTATTTAAATCAGCAAATACAACTTTAGAACCATCGCTTAAAATTGTACTTACTTCTAAAGTATGATCTCGTGTACTTCCATATATTAGCGAGTGCGAACCGCAGGAATTATTGCCCAACATACCACCTAGCATGCATCTGCTACTAGTTGAGGTTTCGGGTCCGAAAAATAAATTGTATTCTTTTAAATATTGATTAAGCTCATCTAAAATAACACCTGGTTGAACTTTTACCCATTTTTCCTCGGTGTTTAGTTCTATAATTTTTGTAAAATATTTAGATATATCAACAACAATTCCGTTACCTACAACCTGTCCGGCTAAAGAAGTTCCGGCCGCACGGGGAATAAGCGATAAGCTTTCTTTTTTTGCAAATTGTATTAATTCTTGTAAATCGTTTTCATTTTTAGGGTATGCAACGGCAAGGGGAATTACCTTATAGGCAGAAGCATCGGTTGCATAAATTAATTTGCTTGCTAAATCGCAAAGAATTTCTCCTGCAAATTTTTCCTGTAGTACTGCGAAACGATTGTTTTGTTGTGTTGAATTCATAGAATAAGTAAAAGTTTGAGCTGTGATGCATCAATAATAATTCTCTACAGATGAAATTACACTTTTATTTTTATACTTATTCTTATCAAGAATGAATATTTATTAAAAGTTTACATCTAAAATTGACAAAAATTATGAATTTAGGAATCTAAAGTTTACGATTTATTCCTAGATTTGCAATGTCGAGATTACAAAACAGATTAATATATTGATTCACAATGGACTTATTGCAGAAAATTAAGGCAAACGCCAAATTGCACAACAAAAAAATTGTTCTTCCTGAAGGAACAGAAGAAAGAACTCTACAAGCAGCTGATATTCTTTTAGAAGAAGGGATAGCTCAAATTATTTTAATTGGTGCTCCTGAAGAAATTAAAAGTGAAGCTACCCGTTTAGGATTAAAAAATATTGACAAAGCAATTGTTGTCGATCCTAAAAATCATGAAAAAATGGAAGCTTATGCTGAAATTTTGGTTGAGCTAAGAAAAAAGAAGGGAATGACCATGGAACAAGCAATGGGTTTGGTTCAGGATCCTCTTTATTTAGCTACTTTAATGATTAAGGCAGGCGATGCCGATGGAGAAGTTGCCGGAGCTTTAAATGCAACTGGCGATGTGTTGCGTCCTGCTTTCCAAATTGTGAAAACAATGCCAGGTATTTCTGTTGTTTCTGGTGCTTTTATCATGATAATGAAAGATAAAACGTATGGAGATAATGGAATGATGGTATTTGCAGATTGTGCTGTTCATCCAAATCCAACCGCAAGTGAATTAGCCGAAATTGCTGTAGCTACTGCAAAAACAACTAAAGCAATTGCTAATATGGAACCAAGAGTTGCTATGTTAAGCTTCTCAACTAAGGGTTCTGGTAAGCACGAAATGGTTGATAAAGTTGTGGAAGCAACTCGTTTGGCAAAAGAAATGGCTCCAGAATTTCAAATTGATGGTGAAATGCAAGCCGATGCTGCTATTGTTGAGGCTATTGGTTCTAAGAAAGCACCAGGTAGCGAAGTAGCAGGTAAAGCAAATGTATTGGTGTTTCCAACTTTAGAGGTAGGTAACATTTCTTATAAATTGGTACAGCGTTTAGCAGGAGCCGAGGCTGTAGGTCCGGTTTTACAAGGTATGGCTGCTCCAATTAACGACCTGTCGAGAGGTTGTTCTGTTAGCGATATTGTAAACTTGGTTGCAATTACTGCAAACCAAGCTGCAGGCATGTAATAAATAATCCAAACTAAATAAAACAATTCAGATGAACGTTCTAGTTTTTAATTGCGGTAGCTCTTCTTTAAAATATCAGTTATTACATATGGGTGAGGAAGCTACTTTATTGGCCAAAGGTCTTGTTGAGAGAATTGGCTTAAAAGATGGTATCTTAACTCACAAACCAGAAGGTAAAGATAAATACGAAATTACTCAGGATATTCCTAACCATAGTGTAGGTATCGATTTGGTACTAAAAGCTTTAGTTGATGCTGATCATGGTGTGATTTCTAGCTTAAAAGAAATAAACGCAGCAGGTCATCGTGTGGCTCATGGAGGTGAATTCTTCAAGGATTCTGCATTTATCGATGAAAAAGCAAAAGAAAATATTTCAGCATGCTGCGAGTTAGCTCCTCTTCATAATCCAGCTAATTTAGAAGGAATTTTATCGATTGAGAAGTTGCTTCCTGGTCTTCCTCAAGTAGCAGTTTTCGATACTTCTTTCCATCAAACATTACCTGCAGAGGCATTTATGTACGGATTACCTTACGATTGTTATGAGGATCTTCGTGTACGTAAATATGGATTCCACGGAACCAGCCATAAATTTGTTGCCAACAGAGCATGTGAAATCTTAAATTGGAATATTGCTGATAAAAAAATTATTAGCTGTCACTTAGGAAATGGAGCTTCGGTTTGTGCTATTAATGGTGGTAAGTCTGTTGAGACTTCAATGGGTTTTACTCCAAACGAAGGTTTATTAATGGGAACTCGTACTGGTAACCTCGATTTAGGTGCACTACTTTATATTTCTGAAAAGAAAAATCTTTCTATCGAGGAAGCAAATAAATTAATCAATAAAGAAAGTGGTTTGGCTGGAATTTCTGGAATTTCTTCTGATATGAGAGATTTGGAAAATGCTGCAGAAAAAGGAGATAAAAGAGCTCAATTGGCTCTGGATATGTTTGCTTACAGAGTGAAAAAATTTGTAGGTTCTTATTCTGCATCAATGGGAGGAGTTGATTTGATTCTTTTCACTGGAGGTATTGGTGAGAATGATTGTGTTTCTCGTGAAAAAATCGTTAAAGACTTTGGATACTTAGGATTAGATTTTGATGCTGAAAAGAATAATGGCTTAAGAGGAAAGGATGCAATTATTTCTAAAGAAGGCTCAAAAGTTAAAGCAATGGTAATTACTACAAACGAAGAATTGGTTATTGCTTCTGATACTCAGAGAATTCTGAATGATATGAAATAAAATTATCTTTTGGCTTTGTGCCAAGGTTTAGTAAATATTTTAAAAAGGTTTGGTTCATTTGTAGCCAGACCTTTTTTTATTAATTAACTTTAAATTTTTAATCATATAAATATTGTAATTGCGTCTTAAGTATTTATTAAGCGATAATTGTATTTGTATAATAAGGTATTTTAATTATTTTAATGTAACAAAAGTATTTTATTATCGTTTAGTTGCTAAGATTTATCATATCATGGTGAAATCATGAAAAATCCTGATTATGCTTAAACTTTTTTCTTTATACAAGCACATACTATTATTTATACTGTTATCTATATTAGGATATTTCGTTAATGCACAGCGAACCGATTTTCGTATTCATGAGTATAATAAACAAAATAAATTAAGAGAAGAACTGGTAAAGTCTGCAAGCCAAGACTTAAATGGTATTTATTACCTTGCAACCGATGGTGGTGTTTTTTCCTTAATAAATGATGAATTTAATTTGTTTAAATTACCCGAGGGTAAGTCTAGATATTTTAAGGAGTTGTTTAGAATGCATAATGGCAGTCTTTTAGCTGTTTCCGATGATGCCATTTACAAGATTAATCCATCATTTGAGAAAAATGAAATTGAATTATTGATAGAATGCAATAAAGATCCCGCCGCACCAAAATATCCCAAGCATGTTTATCAAGACGGTAAGAATAGAGTTTGGATAAGTGATTACAATCATATTTTTCGATTGAATGGAAAAGTGCTTGAAAAATATGTTATGGATGAAAAAAACCTGACAAGTTCTTATGCTCGATCTTTTCAATTTTTAGAATGTGATAATGGAAATTTAATTGTTGTTTCGCAAAAAGGATGGTTTTATAAATTTAAGAACAAATCTAACTCATTCGAAGAGTGTGCTTTTAAACAAGATTTTTTGGTTCATTCATCCTTTAAGATTGGAGCTAATGAATTTTTACTGGGCACATCAGTTGGTATCATAAAAATTATTTTCGACTTTAACGGAAGAGTGGTTCATAATGAAATGATTTCGGAAGGAGTTATTGCATCTTGTTTTGAAAGATTGAGTGATAACAGAATTTTAGCAGGTACATGGTATCAGGGACTTGTAGAAATAGAACTAGGCGATAAGAATAGAATTTATCCTGTGGGAGGATTTCCCTATTTTACAATTAATGAAATTTTTAAAGATAATTTTGGCAAGTTTTGGGTTTCTACAAACTCAGGAGCTATTGTTATGGAGCAAAAATTTTTCTTCTCTCAGTTTCTTACAGCAAATTCCGAATATGTAGCCTGTATCCGAAAAAATATTAATGGAGAGCTTATTTCGGCCAGTAGAAATCATTTGTACAAATCAGAAAATGAATATTCTTTAACAGAACAAAATATTAGTTTTAAAGGAAGCTTAAATGTATTTCAAACTTTTAAAAAATATACATTTATTGGAACAGAGCAAGGTAATTTACTAGTTTACTGGGCTGATAAATTAATAAAAACCATTCCCCTTAGTCAGCAATCAATAAGCGACATAGAAGTGGTATCCTTAACGGAGATATGGCTTGTTGCAGATAAGGAATTGTTTAAGCTCGATTTAAATAAAGTTAAGTTGGAAAGCTATTTTAATCAGTTTAAAAATAGAAGAATTGTACAGGATATTTGCTTAACTAAAAATAATACTTTGTTTGTAGGATGTGAGTATAAGCATTCATATTTATATAAATACAGCAGAGAAAATGATAAATTTCAAAATATAAGCGATGAAAGTCCTTTTGAAAATGAAGGGGACTTCTGGGTTAGAGATGTAGAACCTGTTGGGGATAGTTTATTTATAGGATGTTCTTTAGGTTTATTTAAATATCACGATTCGGTAGCCGAGAAAGTTGATTTAGGTGATTTAAGTAATGGAGAAATTCGCGCTGTTGCAGTAGATCAGTATAATACCCTTTGGTTAACAAGTAGTAAAGGTGTTATTCGAAAAAGAAATAAGGATATTTCTTTGTTTACGCCCGATCAGGGCTTGCCATCAAAGACATTTACTGTTGGTAATCTTTTGGTTGATAATAATGGACACTTATGGGTTGGAACTTCTAACGGACTTGCTTTTGCAAGAATTAAAGATAGTATTCCGGTTACACCAAAACCTTTAGTGCATGTTGCAAAAGATGAGAGTCATTTTATTTATCGAGATACTCAATTAGAGGTTACTACTGGTTCGATGTTACTTATGGATGTTACAGCCACTATTTATCCGCAAAAACAAAACGAATTTCAATATTGCATTATTCGAGGCATACAAAAAATTAGAGACTGGAAAAATTTATCCAGTAAAAATCAGGTAATTGTTTCAGATCTTGAACCTGGTAACTACAAAATTTGCATTCGTTGTAAACACGAAGGAAATTTTTTGTGGAGCGATCATAGTGTTATTCCTTTAAAAGTAAATCAGGTTTGGTATCTGCGATGGTATACTTTGTTAAGCGAAGCAATAATTATACTTTTTCTAATATTTTTAACTAACATTTATAGTAAGAAAAGAGCTAAAAAACAAATGCTTAAGTTAGAAAAGTTAGTTTCTCAGCGTACTGTTCAGTTACAGAATGCCAACGAAAATTTATTATCTGCCAATAAAGCTAAAGATAAATTTTTATCCATTATTGGTCACGATTTAAGAAATCCGTTTAACGCCATTAGAGGATTTTCTAAAATGTTGATTCACGATACAGATATGCTTAGCGAAGAAGAGCAAAAAGAATTGCTCGAGACAATTTATAAAAGTTCCGATGATACTTTTAAGCTTTTGGAAAGTCTACTGGAATGGGCTAATGTGCAGAAAGGTAATTTTAAGATAAATAAGGAAGAATTCGATTTGGCACTTGTAATTCAAAGTAATTTAGATCTTCACAAAAGTCTTGCTTCGCTAAAAGAAATAAAAGTTATTGGTAAAGTAGAAAAAGTTTTGGTTGATGCCGATAAGGCAATGGTAGATACTATAATTCGAAACTTATTGTCGAATGCAATTAAATATTCTTTTAACGGACAAACGATTGAGTTAATTGTTGTTAAAGATAATGATTTTGCAAGAATTGAAGTGAAAGATACTGGTATGGGAATGACAAAAGCACAAGTAGATAAATTATTTAAAATAGATAGTGTATTTACCAGCGAGGGAACAGCCAACGAAACAGGAACAGGCTTTGGTTTAATGTTAAGTAAAGAGTTTGTTGAGCTTAATGGTGGAGAAATTTATGTTAAGAGTGAGAAAAATAAGGGTACTTCTTTCTTTTTTAGTATTCCTCTTTCTAAAAAATAGATGCTTTCTATTATTTATGGGCAGTAAATATTCTAAGAGAAGGCTAAATTTCCAGTAAATAATCTATTTTATTTTAGGTCCTAAGCCTAATCTGTAAAATTCCATATTGTTATTATTATTGCATAATTAGTGAATGATTGAAAGTTTTGCCTCTAGTTTAAGAGGTGATTCGTATTTATTTCATATTTTTGCCTTACAACTAATTAAAATAGGATTTTTATCCTGAACAAACACTAAAACATAAAAAAGTAATGATTACACGTTTGGAGCAAATCATTGAGGTTCTTAAAAGTCAAGAGAAAAAACGTCTTGTAGCTGCCTATGCTAACGATGCTCATACTATCGAGGCTGTGAACAATGCAGTAGAAAAAAACATTGTTGTAGCTACATTAGTTGGCGATAAGGATATCATAGGAAAAACTTGTGCCGATCATAATATCGATGTGAATAAATTTACAATTGTTCATGAGCCAAATGAGTTAAAAGCAGCACAAAAGGCAGTCGAGCTAATTAACAATGGTGAAGGCGACATGATTATGAAAGGCTTGGTAAGTACCGATAAGTACATGAAGGCTATTCTTAATAAAGAAAGTGGATTAATGCCACCGAAAGCGGTTTTAAGTCATGTAACGGTAATGGAAAATCCTAATTATTATAAATTAATGGTTTGTAGTGATGTGGCAGTGATTCCTCAACCCGATCTAAATCAGAAAATTACTTTAACAAATTATGTGATTAATGTAGCCAAAGCCTTGGGAATTGAAACTCCAAAAGTTGCTCTTATAGCAGCATCGGAACAAGTTTTACCAAAAATGCAAGCATGCATTGATGCTACCATTATTTCAAAAATGGCCGAACGAGGACAAATTAAGAATGCTTATGTTGATGGACCTTTGGCAATTGATGTAGCAATTGATAAAGAATCGGCCGAGATAAAAAAATTAGATTCTAAAGTGGCAGGCGATGCCGATTGTCTTGTATTTCCGAATATCGAATCGGGTAATGTGTTCTATAAAACAAATACTAAATTGGCAAAATCGGAGCTTGGAGCAATGGTTGTGGGAGCTAAGTGCCCTGCAATTCTTTCATCGCGAGGTGATAGCGTAAAAACCAAATTGTATTCTATTGCTTTGGCTGCATTGGTAGCTTCAAAATAATTTATTTCAGATAGAGACGCACAATAGTGCGTCTCTGCACAATTACCAAATTACAAAAATATGTCCCCAATTCGTTCTCTCGATCAAATGGTCGATCATCTTCGCCAAAGCGGAAAGAAAAAGAAAATTGCTGTTGCTTATGCACAGGATCCCAATACTATTGGTGCCATTGCTCGAGCTATTAACGAAGGTTTTGTTAAGGCAGTAATGATTGGCGATGAGCGGGAAATTCGCTCTAAAGCCGAGGCCGAAGGAATAAATCCCGATATTTTTACCATAGTGCACATTCCCAACGATGTACAGGCAACTGCCGAAGCTGTTCGTATGGCTCGGACTGATGAGGCCGATGTGGTAATGAAAGGTCTGGTTGGAACCGATAAGTTTCTAAAAGCAGTTCTTAATAAAGAGAAAGGTTTATTGCCTCCTAAGGCGGTAATGAGTTATGTTTGTGCATTGGATTTGCCAAAATATAATAAGTTGCTTTTTGTTTCAGATACTGCAGTTTTGCCTTATCCTGATTTGAACCAAAAAATTGCCATGCTAAATTATTCGGTAAAAATGGCTCAGAAATTTGGTATCGATAAACCTAAAGTGGCCTTGATATCGGCAACAGAAAAGCCAAATCCTGCGTTTCAAGGATCGGTTGATGATTCCATTATCTGTAAAATGGCCGATCGTGGTCAGATTAAAAATTGTATTGTTGATGGTCCATTGGATGTATTTCTAGCCTGCGATCCTGCCTCGGTTGAAATTAAAGGCATTTCTACTCCAATTAATGGTGAAGCAGATTGTTTAATTTTTCCATCGCTGGAGGCTTGTAATTCTTTTTATAAAGGATTAATGTTATTTGCCGGTGGCGAACTTGGAGGACTAATTCAGGGAACCACGAAACCAGTTGTGGTAATGTCGAGAAGCGAAAGTGAAAAATCGAAATTTTACTGTATTGCTTTATCTGTTTTAATGGCAGATTAAGATAATTAAGAATGAATAATGAAAGAGATGCGAATTTGTTGTATCTCTTTTTTTTATTTTAAAGTGAAATACATTTTTGATATAATGCTAAGCAGATTTATTTTAGTAGTTAGAGCGAACTGCAATATGCTTTTTTTATCTTTACATCATGCCAAAAAAAACACCATATTGCCTAATGCCGTGGATACATTACCACGTAGGAAATGCCGGAAAAGTAAGGGCTTGCTGTGTTGCCAATATCCCTTATGGGGATTGTAACACACAATCTTTCGAAGAAATTTGGAACGGTAAAGCCATAAACGAATTGCGTGAGAAATTCATGAATGGGGAATCGGATAAACGATGTGGCGTTTGTCAGCGGCTTGAGAAAGCAGGTGGGAAGAGTATCCGACAGGAAACTCATGAGAAGTTTGGAGCGTATTTTGCTCAAATAGAGAATTCTTTACCAGTTTATTTTGATATACGCTTTTCGAATGCTTGTAATTTTACTTGCCGAACCTGTTGGCATGGTGCTAGCTCGGCCTGGTTTAACGAGGCTAAACAGATGAATCGAAATTTAGGAGAAAAGGCTTTACTGCAAAATATTACTAATTTCGATCAATTTATTAAGCAAATGGGTGAAGCATTGCTGCAAGCCAAAGAGATTTACTTTGCAGGTGGAGAACCATTGGTAACTAAAGAACATTATCTATTGCTCGATTGGCTGGTGAAAAACAGATCAACTAATATGCGATTGAGGTACAACACTAATTTCTCACAGTTAAAAATGGGAGATTATGATGTTGTAGAATATTGGAAGCATTTTTCCGAAGTAGAAATTTTGGCAAGTATAGATGCACATGGAAAATTGGGCGAGTATATTCGTAAAGGCTTTAGTTGGGAGCAGTTCTTGGCCAACAGAGAGTTAATTCGCGAGCATAAGCACATTCGATTTTTAATCGCACCAACCATATCGGTATTTTCGATTTTTAATTTACCTCAGCTATATCAAACTTGTTTACTCGAGCAGATAATAGAAGCCAAAGGATTATACATTAATATGCTCGATAGGCCTTTGCATTATAATACAAAGGCATTGCCTGAAAACTATAAACAGAAGGTAGTTGCTCAATATCAGAGATTTTACGATTGGGCAGAAAAAAAGAATATTCCACAGTCGGTAATCAGCCAATTTAAAGAATGTGAACAGTATATGTTAAGTGATAATCTTGTTAAGCAGTGGAAAAATTTTAAGAAGGAAACAAAACTGTTCGATGAAATGAGGGGAGAGGATATCGATACCGTTTTATGTTTTTAGAAGTTTTTTTATTTAGAGTATAAGCTTTTGAGAGCAGATATAAAAAAAGGAATCTTAAGATTCCTTTTTTTAATAAAATTTATATCTGAATTATTCAGCTGAATTATCAAGTTTTGGATTTGCTCCGTATTCGTTATCCGAAGTATCACCATCGGTAGCAAAGAAAACTAATAAAATAATAGCTCCAACAAAAGGTATTAATCCTAAAAGTAAAAACCAGCCACTACGACCAGTATCGTGTAATCTTCTTACACTTACAGCTATACCCGGAATTAATATGGCTAATCCATATATCGAGTTAATAACCGGTGCTGTGCCTATTAATGTGTCTAAAAGAGAAGCTGCAATTCCAAAAATTATATTGAATAAGAAAAACATCCAATACTCTTTACGACGAGCACGTCCATTAAAAACTGCATACTTTTTTAAAACTTCTAAATACCAATTCATTTATTGTTAATTTTTAATTTCCTACTCTTAAGGTTTTTCGGTTACACCCCGTTTTTTATTGTGACCTCTGGACTCCACAGGTTAATTATTTTAGGTTATTTCTAATTCTTCGTAGTGAATATATAAAATGTATCCGCAATTCACAATTTTAAATTATTAACAATATTTTAGGCATGGTAAAATTAAATTGGATATCAATATTATACATAGAATTATTTTTGTGCAGTATTATAATTCTAAATCGATTATTGAAGATATTGGATTCATTTTTTTTGCAGCTAGTGTATTTTTTGTTTGACTTATGCAATAAGGGTGTTTATTAGTTTCTAATATTAGTTTTCAATACTAAACTCTTCCTGTACTTTTATAATTTGGTTCATGTAACTGTCCAGCGTAGGGTACTTTTTTCGATTTTTACTATACACATTTAAGCTTTGGTAAAGATTTCTTATCCATAAAAATCCTTTTGCTTCTTCGTTATCTAATAGCTTATCTATTTGTTGTGAATTAGCTCCTTCATCTTCTAAATATTTTATTGTCGATGCTCTTACCAATATTTCATTAATCATAGTTTGTGCAGATCCATAAGCCTGACTATTCATTAATTTTAATACTGATAGATATAGTTCCTGAGCTTTGCTTTCCATTTCAGGATAATATTTTTCTCCCAGTTGATTGCAAAATGAATGGCAAAATTCATGTACTAAGGTTTGTTTTTTGTTGGTTTTATAGATCGGGTAGCCTAAGCTATCCGCACTACTAGCTGATAAGATGGAATAAATATCTTCGATGCCTGATTTATTTGTAATCTTAGGTCCGTAGTTACCCCAATTGGTAAAACTAAGTACCACATTATATTTTCCTTTGGGAGCACAAGCAAAAAAACGTTCGAACCATAACAAGTTAATCGAGTTGGAAATTTTACTAAATCTATTAATGGCAATTTCGTAAAATTCCTGATTCTGATTAAAGAAGTTTTTAAAATTACTTTTACGATAAAAATCATCTAAAAGAAGAATAAAATCTTCTTCCTTTTTTGTCCATCTATCGTCTAAATTATTTTTTGTAAGTCTAGGATTAAATTTAATTGAGTCGTTTACTATTTTAATATGAATAGCCAAAGACGGCACAGCATCGAATGAAACCTCATTTTTATCTCGAAGTTGCGATGCCATTTTTATTACCTTGTGGTTTTTGTATGTTTTAAAGTAATTATCAATTGAATCGGTATATTGTTTAATAGTATTATTTTTATATTCTGGTGAATCTGCTAAACGAAACACGATACTCAACAACTCAATTCGTTCATCAACTTTTGGACTTAAGCATTTGTTTTGAGAAAATAAATTTCCGTTAAATATTAGTAAAAATATAAGCATAAGTTTTCTCATATCAGCTTGTTTTAAATATGTTTAATTAAATTTAAGAGGCCAGTTTAATTAATATCTTCTCTAAATCAGGATTATCATGTCTTCCTTTGTTGGGTCTTTCGGCTTTATAGGATACTAATTTTCCTTCTTTATCGATTAAAATATAGGTTGGTATGCTAATAATATTAAATAGCTGATGCAACTTTGAGTTAAAACCTTTCTCAAAGCGATATTGATTTTCTTTTTCTTGAGAAACTTCATAAACCTTATTCCATAATTTATCTGAATAAGAATCAACAGTCATGTAAATAAATTCGATAGGATATTTTTTTAATTTTTCGTGTAGCTTTTTAGAATGTGGCATGGCAATTCGGCAAGGACCGCAACCTAAACTCCAAATATCCATATATATTACTTTTTCTTTATTTTTTGCTAATATATCTGAGATAGTCATTTTTGTATTTGAAGTATCATAAACTACTGTTTGTAGAAAATCCTTGTGTAAAGGTGCTCCAATCATTGCATTTTTCTTATTGAATTTGTTAAGTTCATTATCAATAAAATTAATACAGTTGATATCCGATTTTACTTTGTTAAAAGATGCCATCATTGTTGAGTCGTACTTGTCGTAGATTGAAAAATCATAATATAATTCTTGTACAAGACAATGTTCTTTTGTTTTTTCAGGTAAGGAATCCATAATTATAGCTAATCTAAGAGAATCAGTTTCTAAATTCCTGTTGATAGATTGTAGTTTATCTACCTCATTGCGAATGAATTGATATAATATACCTAAATAGTTGTCAGCTATTAAATATTGGTCTTTAGCAAATCCTTTAAGGGTATACTGTTTTTTATATTTCGAAGGTATTTGTACAGAATCAATTGGTATTCGGTTTTTACGCGAATAAATAATACTTGCCTGTTGGTACAAGTCAATTTGATCCAGTTCATTTTGAATATTAAAATACTTGATAAATTCAGGATTCAACGAATGGCTGTTATTGTACTTTTCGAACTCAGCATTTCTTATATCTACATATTCTTCAATCATACTAAAGAATTCGGAGAATTCGTGTTGTTCTCTATACCATGATATCATGATATTCATTTTGGAACATTTTTTATTTTGCGATAGTATCTGAAGGAACTTATTTTTTTCAGCTCCCTTTCCGTTAAATGTAACCGTATCTTCGGTGATGTTGATTTCTAAATGATCATTGGCTTGTATAATCATATCATAGCTTCGCTTGTTTACAAGCATTTCACCTTTGCTAATATTTTGAACAGGAATAGATATCTCGAAATTTCCTAGGCTGTCTACTTTTGCAATATGCTGAGGGCTTTTCATATCTGCACTGTGTTGTTTAAACCATTCAAATTTAACTTCCTTAACATCAGAATGAGTTTTTCCTTTTATTATTGCCAAATTTTTTGGATTATTTTGTTTACATGCCCCCAATAGTAGGGCAATTGTAAGGGCAGATAAAATGATTTTATTCATAGGTCTTTAGTTTGAGATTTTCCTTAATTCTATTATGATTTATTTCTGTGAATTTAAAAGCTGAGATAATTTTTATTAGTCTATTTGCTCAACAATCACCTTAAAAATTACTTAACTGTTTTTAATGTCTATTTCTAAAATTGCATTTATCAGATCAATTTACAAAATATTAAATAGAATAATTAATTGTTCACAATATTATTTTACAATATTGTTGATTTCTCATGAGGCTATTCTAATTGTTTTTAAGCTGTATAATATGTGTTTTGTTTGATGTAAATACTTTTTCCAATATCTTATTGTCAGATGTTGAGTGATTTGTGAGTTAAAATGTGTTTTTTAGAATTGTATTTGATTTTTTATAATATCTGTAAAAGTAGTGCTTTGTGGCAGTGTTATTTAACTTAAAAGTAATGTGTTTTGTTCTGATAGAAAATTGATATAATAATTTATATAAAGAGCTTTTTTGCTTATTAAATGTGAAAAAAATATGATGATTATTAATAGAAAAATTACAATAGATTAAAAATAAGAAAATCTAGATTTAATTAGGTTTGCATTTTTACAGCTAATAATCATTAAAAAAGGAAAGTTTTAAGTTTTGGCTTTAAACAAAACAGTAACATAAAAAGAATTTGGTCGTACATAAAATTTATTCTACTTATACTACTATTACTTATGGAAAATCAATATCTAATTGTTGGGCAGGGTATAGCTGGATCTTTATTGGCTTATGATATGTATAAATCTGGCTTAAATTTTACAATTATATCAAGTTCGGATAATAGTATGGCTTCTGATGTGGCTACGCGAAGATATAATCCTACAATTTACGATAAACTAGCTAAAAGTTGGATGGTTGATGAGGTATTGCCCGTTATGACAAATTTATATAAAGAGCTGGAGAAAGAATTGGGTAAGCAGTTTCTTTATCCGGTAGATTTTACAGTTCCTCTTAACGAAAATGAGCTTAGAGTGTGGAATGAGAGAATTTTTGATGGCGATTTTTCTGATTATATGGAATATGCAGATACAAACTGGATTAAGCGGGGAATTAATAATTTAAATATATTTGATAGAGTAGGGAAATCGGGATATGTTGATTTATCAAAACTTTTATATGAATTAAAGCAGTTTTTTAAATCGAAGGGAAAATTAATTGAGGCAAATTTTAAATATCAAGACATTGGTTTCATAAACGGACACATAACATGGAGAGGAATTTCTGCAAAAACCATTGTATTTTGCGAAGGGCATCATGCTTCTAAAAATCCATATTTTAAAAGTATTCCATTTGTTCCTACTAAAGGAGAACTTTTTGAGATTGAGTGCACCAATTTAGCAGATAAGTATATTATTGATGAGAATTTATTTATTATGCCAATGGGTAATTCGCGTTTTAAAGTAGGTGCCACATACGACTATTCAAAACAAAATTCTAAAGCCATTCTCAATACTAAAGCCGACTTACTGACTCGCTTAGAGAAATTAATTTCTTGTCCATATAAAGTAATAAGTCATTGGGCAGGTATACGTCCGGCAGTGAGTGATCGAAGACCGGTTTTAGGAGTTCATCCCAATAATCAGCAAATTGCTATTTTTAACGGTTTGGGTACAAAAGGGGTAATGCTTGCTCCTTATTTTGCTCGTGAAATGATGTATTCTTTAGTAAAGAGAAGTTATATTCTGGATAAAGAGGTTGATATACGTAGGTTTTTAAATTAATAGTTTATCGAAATAGTGAGTTTAATTATGTGTTTGTTAATTAGTTAAGTAATGGAGTTTTTTGTAAACCGATTAATAGCATCATAAACTTCTTTTGCAGTATTAGTATTCATTAGCTCATTACGAAGAGCCGAGGCGCCTTTAAATTCGGTGGTGTAAATTTTGAAAAATCGTCGTAGAATGGCAAAGTTTTTTTCATTTCCCCAGCTTGAATCAAATATTTGGGTATGTTCTTTTAATAAATTCAGCTTTTCTTCCATTTTTATGTCTACCTTATTGGGCTGAAAAAACCATGGATTTTTGAAAATACCACGACCAACCATTATGCCATCAACGCCAAATTGTGCAACTTTTTGTAAACCTTCATTATAGCTTTCCACATCGCCATTGCCAATAATTTTGACATGAGGAGCTAACTTATTTCGTAAATTTACTGCTTTCTCAATTTCGGTCCAGTCGGCTACACCATCCGACATCTGTTTTTGTATTCTACCATGAATAGTTATGGCATCGATGGGCATTTTTAGAAGGTGAGATATCCACGATTCGGTAACCACTTGCTTAAAACCAATGCGTGTTTTTACACTTAAAGGTAAATTGGTAGCTTCGCGAGTTGCCTGTATTATTTCTTTGGCAAGATTGGGCTGTTCAATTAGGGCAGAGCAGCAACCATTTTTCACAACATTCTTTACCGGACAACCCATATTAATATCAATGCCATCAAAATCGGTTTCATTGCTAATATATTTGGCCGTTTTATAATATTTATCAGGGTCTTTTCCCCAGATTTGGGCAATTAACTTTACATTTTTTTGTTTAAGCAGATTCTTTTCCGATTCGTTTATTCGCAAGCGGTGTTTTACTTTAGCGTTTCCCACAGGATGACAAAAGCCTTCTACCGAGGTGAATTCGGAAAACATAAGATGGAGTTTTCCGTTTTCCATGCTTTTTAATACTACCTCTCGAAAAACTGTGTCCGTCACATCTTCCATTGGAGCCAGAGAGAAATTTGCTGTTTGTATATTGAGCCAGAAATTGTTCATTTTATTTTTTGAATTTTTATTGTTTTGCCAATTTAGATTGCCTTTGCCTTGTGTTTTTTTCATTTATAACTCTTTTAATTTTGGTCGTATTCTCTGTCTGTAAATCTGACTTTTGCTGTATTTATCATGAAATTTAGATCGTAGTTTGGTGCGTTTTTCTAATGGTAATTGAATAATTTGAGCACATTCGTCGGTACAGCAGCCCTGATATTTTTCGCGGCACTCTTCGCATTGAATAAATAGGAGATGGCAGTCGTTGTTGGCGCAGTTGGTATGTGTATCGCAAGCTTTTTCGCACTGATGACATTTTGCAATTACCTCATTGTTTATGCTTTCTCCCAGTCGTTCATCGAATACGAAATTTTTTCCTCGGAATTTAGAATCTAAGCCGAGTTGTTTTATGTCCTGTGCATAAGCAATAATTCCTCCGTGTAACTGATTTACATCCTCAAAACCATGATGTTTAAGGTATGCACTGGCTTTTTCGCATCGAATTCCTCCTGTGCAATACAGTAAGACTTTTTCCTTTTTTTTGTCTTTTAAATTGTGAACTACAATATCAATTTCTTCGCGGAATGTATCTGCGTCGGGACAAATAGCATTTTCGAAATGACCAATTTCACTTTCGTAATGATTTCGCATATCTACAACAATTGTGTTAGGTAAAGATATTTGATTGTGAAATTCGAGAGGGGAGAGATGATTGCCTACATCGGTAACATCAAATGCATTGTCGTTTAATCCATCGGCAACAATTTTAGGTCGCAGTTTTACAATGAGTTTATAAAACGATTTTCCATCATCCTCTACGGCCCATTTTATAGGCATATCTTGCAGTTCTTTTAGGCTATTCATTAGCGAAAAAAAAGCTTTAATATTATGCTCTGGTACGCTCATTTGTGCATTTATTCCTTCGCGAGCAATGTAAATTCGACCTTTACAATTCAACTCAAACCATTTTAAATATAAACTATCGCGAAATTTTTGTGGATCTTCTATAATTACATATCTATAAAAAGAAAGTGTTTTTCTACTAAAGTTTTCTTCTTCAAGTTGTTTCTTGAGTTCTTCTTTACTAAGTTTATTATGAAGTAACATTTATTGTTTTAATTTAGAATTAATAAGGATAACAAAAGTATAGGTTTTTTGTATTCAAACAATATTTTCGGATAAATTAAAGATAATTAAGTCTGAAATAGTTTACTTTATATTCTCATTTTTAATTTCGGTTTATGGAAAAACAGTTTTTAATTGTTGGACAGGGAATTGCAGGATCCTTACTGGCATATAATATGTATAAAGCCGGATTAAATTTTACAATTATTTCGAGTCTCCACAAGAGTAAAGCTTCTGATATTGCAGCAGGTATGTTTAATCCTTTGGTTTTTAAACGACTAACTAAGAGTTGGATGGTTGATGAAGTTTTACCTGTAATGGTTGAAACTTATGAAGATATTGAAAGTGAGCTGGGACATAAATTTTTATATCCTATGGATATAATTAAGCCTTTAGCCGGTCATGAACAAAAAATGTGGGAAGAACGAATTGAGCAAGCACAATTTTCGGATTATATTGTTGGACTTGGCAAAGATTCTTTGTGTAAGGGGATAAAAGATTTTGATTCGTATGGAAGAGTGACCAATTCGGGCTATGTTAACTTGGAACAATTACTGAGGAAATTGCGAGAGTTTTTTCTGGATAAAGGTTTTTTGATTGAATCGGATTTTGAATACAAAGATCTTGGATTTATTGATGGTACAATTACCTGGCATGGTATATCGGCGCAGACAATTGTGTTTTGTGAAGGGCATCATGCTTCTAAGAATCCTTATTTTAAAGGGATTGGATTTAATCCCACCAAAGGTGAGTTACTCGAGATTGAATGTAAAGGATTAGTGGAAGATTATATTTTAAATAAAAATTTATTTGTCTTGCCTATGGGCAATCATCGCTTTAAAGTGGGGGCTACTTACAATTGGAAAAACCTGGATGAAGAGTTGACTTTAGATGCTCGTAAGGATTTACTTTCCCGTTTAGAGGATTTAATAGAATTGCCATATACGGTTTTAAAACATTGGGCAGGTATTCGTCCTACGGTAATCGATCGGCGTCCTATATTGGGAACACACCCTTTGCATAAGCATGTTGCAATTTTAAACGGATTGGGAACCAAAGGAGTTATGTTGGCGCCATATTTTGCACGTGAAATGCTGCGTGTACTCTCAGTAAATGGCTATACTTTAAACAGAGAAGTGGATATTCGCCGATTTTTGTAGGCAAAAAAAACCTCTGCCGTTTGTATATTTATAACAAGACAGAGGCTATTATTAATTAAAATTGGTTTTATTTTTCTTCTGCTTTAATTTTTTGAACTTTTTCTTCTAAAGCTTTAACTCTATTTTCTACTTTATTAATTTTTTCGAGTTTAGACTGATACATTTCTTCGTTCGTTTTACCTTCGCTTTTTTCACGTTCTAATTTTTCACGGGCATTTTTAATTCTTTCTTTGGCCGCTTTAATTTTATTATCCGATTCTTCGAGTGTGAGATTTAGCTCTTTTTTGCGTTTTTCGCGCATCATTTTAATATGTTCAATTCTTTCCTCACTAAATTCTTTTCCTTTTAGTTTTTTGTTTTCGCCATAAGCCTTGCCTTTTTCTTTCATTTTCAACTTCATGGAATCGCGTTTTTCCATCATTCCAGATTTCATAGAATCACGTTTTTCCATCATCTCTTTTTTTCGGGTTTGCATATCACCTTTTGCATCCTGCATTTTATTTTTATGCATTCGATGATGCATTTTCATACTATCTTTTTGCGTTTTGCTTCGTTTTTTGAATTCCGATTTTTTGTCTTTCATCATCTTTTTAAGGGAATCCTTTTTCTCTTGCTGTACTTTTTCCATTTTGTCTTTGCCTTGCTTTTCCCATCCATTTTGGGCAAGCAATAATTGGCTGGTGCACATTATTATGCACAAACATAGTACACTTATCTTAATTTTTTTCATCTTGTCAGGTTTAAGCTTATAAATCTTCTAGCATTTCATCAATTTCCTTTTCGGCTTTTTCAAGATCTTCCTTAGTATTTTCCAGCTTGTTGCTAATAGAATCGGTAACTTCTATATTTTCTTGCTGAGGAGTAGGGGACGTTTCGTTTTTCTTAGGCTTTGAATCTGCGCAAGCTTGAAGTAACAAAAATAATACTCCAAGAAATAATCCGATTTTTTTCATTTTATAATTAGTTTAATTAGTACTAAGTCACTTAATTTAAGAAAATTATCGCATTGTGTCAAATGTTTTATTTTCCGAATTAAGAATTGAATTCCTTATAAACAGAAAATGGAAGGATTTGTTTTTTAGGTAACAATTGGGTGGTGCTGGATTTGTGAGAAGTTTTATTAACCTTATTTTTTGTGGCGGTTAATATTTATTTGCTGCAAATGTTGGGGATAAAAAATCCGGTCTGTACAAGGCAGAGACCGGAATATGAACACTTGATTAAAATAAAAAACTACTGAACAGTATAGGTTTTTTTGACATATTGGCTAAGTCTAAAATAGCCGTAAGGAGTATTATCGGGATTAGTTGTGTTAATGCAATTTCCTTTTAATGCAACAGGAATGGTGCTAAATGGATTTCCCGATTCTGATTGTTCACTTAAAATGCTGATATAATTGTAATAAGATTCAGAAATACCATAAAGATGAATATCTACAATGTCGCCGGCTTTAAACTCTTCTTCATTTGTATCATCATCGTCTTGCTTTTCCCAGAATAGTTTAATTTCATTACCATCAATAAATTCATCTTTTAAATCGGATATTTCGGGCAGCAGATCGCCACGCTCGTAATATTTTAGCATGTAATAATTTGGCTCATTGGCTGGGTCGGGAATGTAAATATTTATTTCGATAGCTTCATCGTCGAAACCATTTTCTACCGACTGATCTATTTTTGAAATTCCACTAAGCGATTGCAAAGTTTCCACGGCAGTGTAGGTTTCTTTTTCGTAAACAATTTTAAGGCTATAAGTTCTGTTAATTACCGGAATAAAGTTGGTGCATAAATATTCCCCATTGTTCTGATCCTCGAATATGAATTCCTGATTGCTGGTTTCATCGCTTATACTAACCTCGGCACCTGTTGCAATAATGCTTTGGTTATCGGAAAAATAAGGGGTTGATTTACTCAGCTTAATGCTTTGAATATTTCCACTTGTACCTTTTTTCCAGTCTATGGATGCTTCAATAACTAATTTAGAATCAGCTTCAGGCACATCAACATTAACAACTTTTGTGCAGGCCGAAAATAATAATGTAGTTGTTAGTATGTAAATTATATATTTAAGCATAATATTAAAATTTAAAGTTATAGGTAACAGAAGGAACTATTCCGAATATTGCAGTTCGTGTAGCTTCATTAACTCCTGTATCAATATTTTGTCCGAATGAAATTGCAGCAGCATTTTGTCTGTTGTATAGGTTATAAATACCGAATACCCATTCTCCTTTTATTTTATTATTTGGTTTACGATTTGGCTTATAGCTTAAAGCAATATCAACACGATGGTAAGCTGGCAGACGATTGGCATTTCGGCTATCATAGCTTGCAATGGACAAATCTTCGTACTGATACTGCCCATTTGGATAGGTTACAGGTCTGCCACTTTGAAAAATAAGATTGCTGCTAAAAGTTAGCTTTTTGTTAAGTTTATAAGATGCAGTAAAGGAAATGTCATGCGTTCGGTCGTGTGCCGATTTGTACCATTTCCCATCGTTAATACCAGGTCCTCCTGATTTTCCTCCAGGAGTTCTTTGTTTTGCTTTCGATAAAGTATAGGCAAGCCAACCGGTGAATCGACCTTCATTTTTACGAAGTAAAAATTCCAGTCCATAGGATTTTAATTCTCCGTTTAAAACTTCTGTTTCTATATGGTCGTTTCCAATTAAATCAGATCCATCGATATAATCAATTCTGTTATCAACTGTCTTGTAATATGCTTCAATCTCGAGAGAAAAAATATTGTTTTTAAAATCTTTAAAATAACCTATGGAATATTGGTCTGATAATTGGGGTTTTATGTATTTACCACTTGGTGTCCAAACATCTAAAGGTGTAACAGTAGCGGTATTTGAGAGCAAATGAATGTATTGTGATGTTTTTGAATAGGCTGCTTTTAAAGAAGCAGATTTGTTTAATTTATATAGAAGAGCCAGACGAGGTTCCCAGTTATTAAAATCGGCAATTTTATCATTACCCTGGTAATAGGTTTTTCCAATAGTATTTCCTCTTTCGTAAATTCCAAGTGTTTGCTTGTAATATACAGGTAAATTATTTTCGTAATTGTCGAGATATTGTCCGCCAAAACGAATGAAATTACTGTATCTAATACCATATTGTAAACTAATTTTACTGGATAATTTATGTTCGGCATTAATATAGACAGCACTTTCTAAAGCTTTTTTCTGTTCTAAAAGCTCATAATTTATTGCCGAAGTTTCCGAAGTAGGTTTAATTTCGCCCGGATTAAATTTGTAGGTAATTCCGCTAATTCCAAAGTTTAGTTTGAATTTATCGCTGGCATAGTATTTTAAATCATATTTTAAGTTGTAATTTTTAATATCCGAAACCCAATCAAAATCAAGGAAATTTAAGGATAGCTGATAATCGTATTTACTGTAAATAAAAGATAAATTAGAGAAAAGTTTATCGTTAAAAATATGATTCCATCTAAGGTTTCCGGAAAGATTACCATAACTGTTTTCAAATGCATCGGAAATATTAAAGTTATCACGGCCAAAATATCCCGAAAGGAATAGTTTGTTTTTTTTATTGATTTCGTAGTGGGTTTTTAGGTTTAAATCGTAAAAAGAAGCACTATTCTTGTTATCGGTAAGTTTTAAAAATAAATGAGCATAAGAGCTTCTTCCTGCAACTAGAAATGAAGCTCTCTTTTTTAGCATCGGTCCTTCCAGAGTTAATCGGCTGGATATTGCACCAATACCTCCATTTAGACTAAACTTTTTAATATTTCCATCTTTTTGACGGATATCTAAAACCGATGAAACTCTACCTCCGAATTTTGCAGGAATATCACCTTTGTACAATTTTACATCCTTAATTGCATCGGCATTAAAAACCGAGAAAAATCCCAATAAATGAGAAGTGTTGTAAATAATTGCTTCGTCAAGCAGAACTAAATTTTGATCTGTGGCTCCGCCTCTTACATTAAATCCGCCCGATGCTTCTCCATTATTTGTTACTCCGGGAAGCACTTGCAGCGATTTTAAAACATCGGTTTCACCAAGAACAACAGGCATTTGCTTTATACTTGCTGATTTTAGTTTTGCCACACCCATTTGGGGAATACTAATATTAGCTCTTTCGCTTTCTTCTCCACTTACTATAATTTCCATCAGCTCGGTGGTAATAGGTGAAATTTCAAAATCGAATGTTTGATTATTCGTTAATTCGATTTC
Organism: uncultured Marinifilum sp.; assembly: GCF_963677195.1. Taxonomy (NCBI): domain Bacteria; kingdom Pseudomonadati; phylum Bacteroidota; class Bacteroidia; order Marinilabiliales; family Marinifilaceae; genus Marinifilum; species uncultured Marinifilum sp. The sequence goes on along the minus strand of NZ_OY781918.1, from coordinate 3,604,425 downwards.
CTTTTCGGATTTTGTATACCCCAAGTAGGAGACGCAAACTGTATATTTTCCTTTTGGCATACTAAGTGAGTAAAATCCGTATTCATTACTCATAACACCAATGTTTGTGTTTTTAAAATAAACCGAAGCTCCCAACAGAGTTTCTCCATTTTTGGAATCCATAATTGTTCCACTAAGAGTATAGATTTCTTGCGAATAAGCTGTGGATATAAATAGGAACAGAATAAATATAAGTCCAGAAATATTTTTTTTCATATATAGTTGTGAAATCAAATTTAGGATACATAAAATTATCTTGAATTTAGGATTTTTTTACATATAAATAAATAGCAATATACGTTTTAACAGTTTTTTAGTAGTAAAAAATACTTGAATGATCTAATGAATTAAAAATAAAGACTATTTTCACTTTCTCGATTAAAGTTTATATCATCAAAGAGTAGAGAATATGGTAAATGCAAGAATAGAAAATTTAAATATAAGTACAGAACAATCGATTATAACTCCTTCCGATTTAAAGGAATTATATCCCTTAAGCGAGAAATGTGTTGATACAATTCATAATGGGCAGGCAACTATAAAAAATATTTTAAGTGGGAATGATAAACGTTTGCTGGCAATAGTGGGGCCTTGTTCTATTCATAATATTGATTCGGCAAAAGAATATGCGCATAAGTTAAAGAAATTGGCCGACGAGCTTGATGAACATATTTTTATTGCTATGCGTGTATATTTTGAGAAACCCAGAACTACAGTAGGGTGGAAAGGACTAATTAACGATCCGTATTTAGATAATTCCTGCGAAATAGAGGAGGGTTTAAAGCAGGCTCGTGAATTGCTTATATACATAGCAGAATTAGGTTTGCCTGCTGCGGGCGAGGCACTAGATATCGTAACTCCACAGTACATTCAGGATTTATTTTCTTGGACAGCTATTGGGGCAAGAACAAGCGAATCGCAAAGCCACAGAAATATGGCAAGTGGTTTATCGTCGGTAGTTGGTTTTAAAAATGGTACCGATGGGAATATCGATATTGCAATTAATGCCATGCAGGCAGTTGCTGCTCCTCAGAATTTTGTAAGTATTAATCCTAAAGGAAATGTGGCGGTTGTTCGAACCAATGGAAATCCTCATTCGCATATAATTTTACGTGGTGGAAAGGAACCAAATTATGAAGCAAAATTTGTTAAGGAGGTAGAGAATAAGCTTACTGATATTGGAATGATTCCAAGAATAATGGTAGATTGCAGCCATGCCAACAGTTGTAAGCAAGCGAAGTTACAAGAAAATGTGATGAGAGATTTGGCCGATCAGATTGCTAATGGGAATGAATCTATTTTTGGATTTATGATAGAAAGTAACCTTGAATTTGGACGGCAGGATATTCCTGAAGATAAATCTCAATTGAAATATGGTGTTTCGCTTACCGATGAGTGTATCGATTGGGATTCGACAGTTCGTATATTAAAAGAATTTTGCTCTTGATCTTTTCTCTTTATGTTAGGATATCAATAAATTTAGATGATAAGAGAAGGAATAGAAAACCCGGTTTCCTTTAT